>NZ_JBPCCU010000002.1:0-1450852 GCF_050971785.1 Actinomadura scrupuli
TCCTGTTGGCGGAGCGGTTCCTAGACAGCTCCACTCCACAACCGGAGGCCTTCGTCATCACGCAGATTCACACCGTGTCGTCACACAAACTCAACCAACCTGCCTGGGCAGTACAGCTAGCCGATGACGCCTAAGATCAGCCACCATGGGCGAACCGGTGCACGTTCTCGACTGACTGCAACAGTGGTACGCGGCAAGGTCTTCCACACCCTGAGCTACTTCGACGGCCTCAACTTCGCCACCCGCGCCACCAGCCCGGCCCTGTTCTCAGTCGCCCTGGATGGACTCCATCTGCCCGGCCTCGACGGTCTTCGCGGCCTACAACCACTACACCGGAACCGATAAACAGATCTCCGTCTGGCCCTACAACGGCTACGAGGGCGGCGCAGGTTTCCAGTTCCTCGAAATGCACGCCTTCGCCCGCAAACACTGATATCTGTCCACGCGCAGACTCACCTGGGCGGCGCCGGCGCCGCGGACACCGGCACCGCCCAGGTTCACTCGACCCTCCGCCTCAACCCTGTCTGCCTACCGGCGCACCGGGTCGGCAACGGTCGTCATCCGGTCCTCCCGGCAATACCACCTCCCAGGTGGAGCGGCGCCCTCGTGCCAGGCTGCGGATCGGAGGGGCAGGCATCAGCGCCCGAAGTGGTGCATCGGGATGCCCGCACCCGGGACGTAGGGCCGCCCGGGGATGTGGGGCAGACCCGGGTACTGCGGGTGATTCAGGATCGGCGGTCGCTGTGGGAACCCCGGGTGGCCGAAGATCGGCGGTCGCGGTGGGAACCCCGGGTGGCCGAAGATCGGCGGCCGCGGTGGGAAGTGCGGCTGCAGGATCGGTCGCACTGGGAACCCAGGCTGCCAGGCCCTGCAGACGTTGATGGCTTCAGCGCCTCTATAGGTGTTCCCCGCGTAGTCGAACCGCACCCTATCGCCGTTCGAGAGGCCCGCGAATGAACCGAGCCCGATCGGTCCGCTTTGGCGGTGATATGTGACGCCATTGTCTCCCCGAATGTATTGGTCGCCAAACTGCCAGCCGGACCCATTGACAAATGTCCCGAATTGGCTGCCGCATATCGTCTTGGCCGACACGCCGGCGCGGTCCTGCGCCTGTGCGGTTCCCTGGCTTAAGGCGGCTGCGGCGGCTACCAGGGTCAGTGTGAGGCCTCCTCCGGCCAGCCACCGGGCTTTCCTACCATCCATCTGGTTTCTCCGATCAGTTACGCTTCGTCGCGCGAGAAGACTTCACGCTTCTGTGACTGAATTTGTAGCCCTTTATCGAGCGCTTATGTCTCAGTCGAAGGTAAAGAATTCATTGTGTTAATGACGCCCGACGGACATGCCGGAAAGGTGTTGTCATTTGGTCCGGCGCCCCCTCTCCGATGTAACCCTTAGTGACTTAAAGTGACTCTCAGTAATCATCTGTGCCTGCGCCGCGGTCTGGTCACCCGTACATGGACCCACACTGACCGATGCCGACCGAGACGCGCACCCGACCGGCGGGTGGGTTACGCTGCGGACCCGGAACCTGGCCATGAAATCGCAAGAGCTGTGGTTTCTCTTACATGGCCGCGAGACCATATTCGTTAAAAGATGTCTGCGCGCTTGCGCAGGACATCTATGAGTTCATTTTCAGCAGTTTTGGGCGCGAGGGTGGAGATTATCTGCGCCATTCAAGGTGAGGCTCTAGTTTCGGTGGTAAGTAGTGCCCCTGATCTATTCATCGCAGGTCTCGCACCTGCTCAGCAGCCGGGCTGTGAGGTGGATGTGACCGTGAATCTAACGGAAGGCAGGCCCGACCACTGCGGACTACCGCGAGCGGCTGGGTCTTCCGAGCGACGTCCCGCCGCTACGGGCGTGCGGCGCGGGCGCCGGTCCATCCGCGCCATGCCCGAACGGCCGGGGCAGCAGCTCAGACATCTGCTGGGGTAGCAGAGCTCGAACCTAGAACAACTGATCCAGAATGCGCCGCAATTTCGAATTCCGCCGGGGACACTCCGTCCGACCACGAAAAAGCCCTAGCATGAAGCTCGTGCCCGTTGCATGCCCGTCAGAGAGGACGACCACGGTCGTCCACGGTCATCAACGGGGAGATCGGCGCTACCCCGCAGGTCGGCGGTACCGCAGGTCAGAGGTGATCACTGGGAGCGAATTCCCAAGCTGACGGCACCGAAGTAACGTCCGATTCTCGGGGTGTTGTTGGACTTGGCTCTGTCCGATCATTGTCGGGTGAGTACTAGCTACGAGCGGGATTTTGGGCTTCGTGAGTTTGAGCTGGCGCTCTTGGACAGCATGTACGACGAGGCGCCTATCCAGACCGAAGCGGCCTTGCATGCTCTGGATGCAAACCGAGCGGAGGCGTCCGCAGCTGAGGAGCGCCGGCTTCAGATAGCTCCCTGCAGTGTCGCCGACTACACACGCTGGCTCGGGCAGCCCGTCTCCCGAGAGCCGTACTCCGAGAATGACCGTGGCGGCATGTGGACGCGGTGGGCCCTGTCCACCTGGCCGTACTTGTGGTTCGAAATGCTCGAACTTCCTAAATGTTCTCTCTTCAACGTGTGGCTGACCAGGCGGGACGGTGCACCTGCTCCACGCCTGGAGACCGCCGCAGACCTGGCGCCGTGGTCGTGCACCCACAAGGAGGTCGAACTCCGCTTCGGGCCGACGCTGAACGTGGACGGCTTCCACACAAGCTGGCTGCTGATGGAGTTCAGCGCACCTGATTCGACAGGACGAACCCGCCGCTACGAGGCATGCTTTGTCTGGGGCCTGTTGCAGCACGTCCGCGAGCGGAACCAGCAACTAGCTTGAGCCCGCACACGGACGAGTGGCGCCCTCGCAGCTGAGGCAAGGTCTGACGAAGCGACCGCCTGACCTGGAGGCGTTCGCGTGGCCCTGTGACTTCTGCGGGAGCTGGACAACCCTGAGCTCGGGTGGAGACGGCCTGGTCCTGGATGTGCGCAGCAACGACGGACCGGGCAGCCACACCGTCATCTCCCATCGGGAGTGCTTGGCGGAACGGATCCGTCCCGAGAACACGGGCGAACGGGCTCGTGCGCTCAAGGTCGGCCGATCCGACCGCGTAGACCCACATCGCGGCACCGGCGTCTAATTCGCCCGCTTGCTCCGGTCGTTAAACGAGGTTGGGTTTCGCTGCGATCCAGTCACGGAGCTGCTCGGCGATGGCCCGGTCGTGGAGTTCGGGCAGGTGGTGGGCAGCAGCGTTGATCAGGTTCTTGGCATGGCGTGAGGCGCGCATGGCCGGGAGGTTCTCGGGGCTGAGGACGCAGGGGATCTGTGCTTGGGCGAGAGTGATCGGGAGGGCATCGAGGCAGTCGCGCACGACCTGGTCCGACGTCGGCAGCACCTCGATGACTTCGGAGGCGTAATTGCGGGCGCGGAGGGACGAAGTGACGGCGGCGACGCGGATGGCCGTCTCGTCGGCTGCGAAGGCCCCCTCCTCCTGGGCGCGGCGGACGGCCCACAGGTAGAGACGAGTGGCGTCGACGCGTGTACCAGCGCGGCTGTGGATCGCGTGCTCGATCTGGAGGAACAAGCGAAGCCACCAGTTGGCCGCGTCCTGGGCACCTGGCTGGTGGCGGCTGATCCACGCCAGGCGCTGCTGCTCGGATGCCTGCAGCAAGTGTCTGATGCGCTGCTGGTCGATGGGGAAGCCCTTGACCATGCTTGCCGCAGTCTCGGCGCGCAAGGGAGCGATGATGCGATCGACCTCGCCGTCGGCGACGAGGATGTGGACGGCGGAGTCCGGCTGCCAGTACTCCCGATATCCCTCGTTCGTGCTCGGCAGTTCGACCAGATCGACGCCGAGGTCCATCAAAGCCGCCTGCAGGTCGACGAGAGGGAGGGAAGCCTGGAGCGGGCCGTAGCGTTCACGGATCGGCGCGGCCGCGACCTCGGGCCCGGTAGAGGTCAACCGGTGCAGCTGCACGGTGAAATGGGTGCCCCGCCACGGCGCCCGGCCGGGGCTGCGTTCCCAGAAGAAGTCGACCAAGCCGTAGTCGCGCCACATCCGCCCCTTGCCCCGGTTCACCGCCGGGGCAGCTCCGAGGATCCGGTCGACGTCTTCAAGGCTGCTGGTTTGATCGGCGCTCAGAACCGCACCGCGCACGACAACATCGATCACGAACTCCAGCGTGCTCACGCTTCCTCAGCGATCGCGAAACCCGACATCCCGTCCCACGCGACCGCTGACCAAAGCTTGGCCAGCGCCGCCCAGATCCTGCGGACCAGAACCCAGTCCGGATCACCGCCGCTCAGCGTGATCGTCGCCAGGAGATCACAACCCCAGATCCCATGCTCTCCGTCCGGATCAGCCTGGAAGACCGACTCGGCGATGAATGCAACCCCGACGTGGATCTCGAGGTTCAACCACCCGGGGACCTCTTGCCTGCTGTCCGCCTTGGTCGCGAGCTCGTAAGCCGCCACCTCCCGGTCGAATGGCCCAAGCCACTCGCCCAGCAGCGGACCACCAGTGCTGAGCAACTCATCGAGCAGACGCTCCAGCGCCGCATGACCGGTTACCTCTCCCGACCTGCAGAAGAAGCTGAGCTGGTAGGTCACCCGGACGCCCCGAACCCTCGCCATCAATCCGATCTCATGTACGTGACAACAGCCTATTCATCACGTACATGAGCGCTGAACGGTCACAGCTGAGCAGGCAATCCGGCCCCGCTGCTGATGCGCGACTCGGGCACGTTATCCGGTACATCGCTCCCGCGCTCGGAGACGACCAGTGACAGCGTCCGCGAAGGTCACCGCGATCTGCGGCGCCGCGATCACCCTCGCCGGCGCCACGGACGACTTCCTGTCGACCCATCAGGTCGCCAACCGCAACACGGTGCGCCCGCAGAGCCTCAACGCACAGGTCCAGTAGCGGGATGGTCCGTTCGGAGTCGTTGGTCTTGGGGCGTACGAACCGTAGCTCCCCGCCGATGCGCTGGCGGCTTTGGACGACTTCGAGGGTGCCGGCGTCCAGGTCGAGATCTTCCCAGCGCAGTCCGAGCAGTCCCCCGTGCCGCAGTCCGAGGCAGAGCGCCAGGACGTACAGGCGTAGAGCCACTCGCTCTCGGCGACCTTGAGCACGGCCCACGCCTGGTCGACGGTGAGCCCGCGATTCACTCGGCACAAGACGCCGTCCCGCTGCCACTGCCGTCTACCTTGCGGCTCGGGCCATCGCTAGGAGTCCAGGATCGTCTGGTGCCGCGTTCGGGAGAACCGGTTGCTTGACTCATGGCTAAATGGTGCTAATAATACTAGCACCATGAGATGGACTGTTGATCACTCATCCCAGGAATCGCTGCAGCGTCAGGTCGCCGGCTGCGTCCGCCACGGGGTGGCATCGGGCGAGCTGACCAGCGGTGAGCAGCTTCCTCCGGCCGCCGAGCTGGCGGTGGCACTGTCGGTCGACCGCAACACCGTGCTCGCCGCCTACCGGCAGCTGAGAGACGAGGGCCTGCTGGAGTTCCGCCGGGGGCGCGGAGCCCGGGTGACCTCGGCAGGTGCACCGCTGGCCTCGGTCACCGAGGCGGCCCACGCCCTGATCGCCGTCGCCCGTGCCCAGGGGCTCGGCCGTACCGAACTGATCCGCCTCATCGAGGAGCTGACATGACCGCATCCGGGTTCTCCGGCACCGACCGTTACTCGATCTACACCGGCCGCGCGACCAACTGGCCCATAGTCACCGGCAGCGCCGTACTACTGCTACTACTGGTCCTGGGAGGGGGACCGAACGGGAGCTGGCGGGACCTGGCATCGATACTGATCTCCGTCGCCGGCGTGGTCCTCTTCGCTCTCACCGGGTCCAGCGTCAGGACTACGGCCGGTCCCAACGGAGTCTCCATTCATTTCGGAGCACTCGGATGGCCACGCTGCACCTACCACCTCGACCAGATCCAGCACGCCGAAGTGATCGACCTCCACCCCTTGTCCGTGGCCTTCGGTTTCTGGTGGACCCCACGACGCACTTGCTGCACCGTCCGCTCCGGCCCCACCCTGCGGCTACTGCTGAGCAACGGCCGCACCGTCACCGTCACCACGTCCCACCCCCACGCGGCCGTCACCGCTATCAACGACGCGAAAGCGCAACCGAATGAACGTAGCCGCGCGTAGCCATCGCGCGCATTCGGTGGCGCCGATGCTAGCGCCGCCACCGGCCTTGGCGACGGAAATTCCAGGCCGAGCCGTAAGCTGAACGAGCCAGTCAGGCCCAGACCACGAGGGGACGCCCGATGACGGCCCTGCCGGAGGACAGCTGGCTGCTGGGTATTCGACCGCAGCCCGCCCGCGTGACCGCCGAGGAGTACGAAGCGCTCCCCGAAGAGATCGCCAGGGCGATCGAGATCGTGGACGGCTACGTCGTCTACTGCGAGGCCCCGGCCCCCAATCATCAGACGGCGGGCCGGAGATTGGCCAACCTTCTGGAGGCCCACGCCCGAAAGGCCATGGATCGCGGCTACGAGTGCATCACCGTCAACAACGATGTCGATCTACGACTACGGGACGTACCGCTGTTGAACCGGCGTCCCGATGTGATCCTCTACAGATGCCTGGACCTCGGCCGGGGGGAACGCCTGCAGGCCGAGCACGCACTGCTCGTCGTCGAGATCGTCTCGCCAGGCTCCGAAACTCAGGACACAACCGACAAACCCGGCGAATACGCCAAGGCAGGGATCCCGCACTACTGGATCGTTCGCCTGGACAACACCGGCGTGGCCGTTATCGAGCGTTACCAACTTGATCGCGCCACCATGCTCTATAAGCACACCGGTACCTTCATGAAGGATGACGCCGACCACACGCCTCAAGTGAACAACCCGATTCCCGTCACGATCGAATGGTCCGACCTGCGGTTCTGACACGGCATCACGCCCGACCACTGACAGCAACGTTGACGGGTCGACCGGGGCGACATGCTCGATAGAGATCACACCAAGGCGCTACGCGATGGCGTCCGCGAGTTACGGCTGTACCTCGGGGAGACAGCGTGGCGGATCACCTATTGGCTGCCGACGGGGCGTGACCGTCTGATCGTGCTACTAACCGTGTTCCAGAAGGTCCGTGATGACTCACAACCTCGGGATGTGGACCGAGCGGTCAAGGTGCGGTGGGCCTGCGAGTCATCCCATACGGACCCCAGCGGGTCATGTCTATGCGAGGAGCGAGTGATGGCCGGGCACAGCAGGTGGAAGCTTGACCATGAGCGGCGCCTGCGCGAGGGCGTACCTGAGCACCCTGAGTAGGAACTGGCGGGGCTCGATCTTCGACTCGGTGACATGGTCCGCGAGCGTCGCAGGACGCTGGGACTCACCCAGGCGGAAGTGGCCGAATACGCGGGCATCACCCAGCCGGCGCTGTCGGGCATCGAGGGCGGCGGTGGTGTGCACCCGCACATCGTCACCGGCTACCACCCACCCGAGGCACTGGAACCCGCCATCCACCCGGACGGCCGCCTCGACCTCCGCACCCTCTCCGCACTCATGACCGCCCCGCTGGCAGCCCTGGCGACCACCCCGAAGAACCCGGTCTGGCACTTCCCCGTCCGAATCAGACCACGATCAACATCCTGGCCATGGCCGTCGCCATCAGGGCCCTACTCGAGGTCATCGGCGAGCCGTCGCCGCACCGGAGCCCCACGCCCATGACGCCCTCAGCACCCAAGTACTGGGCATGCTTATGCGGTTTTCGCTCAGAGGTGGGCTGCGGAAGCGCTGTCAGAACAGCGCTCGGGCCGCGACACCTGAAAAGCGGAAGGTCGGCGGTTCGACCCCGCCCCTGTCCACCTCACTGACCAGCCAAAAGACCCCGAATCATGATCACCCGGGATCTTTTTGACGACACCGTCCTCAACCGAGAGCATCCCCCGCTTCCACAGGGCCGCCCTTTGGTCGGGAGGCGTGAGCGTAGATCGTCATGGTGACTCGATGTCGCTGTGACCCACCCGACCCGCCCCCGTACCGGTGTCCACCACCACGGGCCGGCCATCTCCGCCGGGTCGGCCGGTCGAGGTGATGGACGGCACCGGGCCATGGTCACGATCGACCGTCACTGCCGCTTCGGTTCGGGCCCGGTGTGCGACTGGTGCCGTCCGGTCGCCTGCGGATGAGCCCGCGGCTCCCCCGCCATACGAGATGGCATGCGGCGACAGTGACCATCAGCGTGAGCAGGGATCCACCGATCACGCCCGGCCAGTGCGGGGCCCCGTCGGGGGTGTAGACGTTGTCCGGGGCACCGGTGTCCATCGCCCGCACCGCCCGACCCTCCACTAGCTCGCCCCGGCCTACCCCCTCGATGTAGACCCCCCGGCGGGGGGCACCACCGGAGTCCGGGCGGAACTGCCCGTACCACAGGCACCGCTTCGCGCAGTCGAGCCGCTCGGCGGCGAACGTGCCGGCCTGGCCGTTCCCCCTCACGGCCCGGATCGTCGGCAGGATGTCCGGCACCATAATGCTGGCCAGGAGGGCCTCCCCGGCGAGAAAGATCAGCCCCAGCAGAAGCCGCCCCGCGGAGCCCGATGCCGCCCCGGTGGATGGTTGGTGGATCATTCTGCGCTCTCCCGCCGCGATCGGCCCCCCGGTAGGCCGAGGTCACTGTAGATCACCAGCGGCTAATCGACCACCGCCGGCAACGGCCGCCCCGCGAAACCGCCGTCGCCTCCTGTCCCTCACCTACCGCCACGCTCCGCCAGCCCACCTCGGCCAACCGGACACCTCGACATCGGTCGTCCCGGAATCGGTCGGTTCCGGGACGCGGTCTGTCATACGAAGGCCGCCCAGGTCATGGTGTCCCGGAACCATCCCCAGGAGCGCGCCGACCAGCGGAGATCGATCAAGGTGTAGACAAAGCGGCCCTGCCGGACATCTCTGAGCGACACCGACCCGAGAGAAGGGAGCCGGCGTGCCCGATCCAGACGGGAGATTCACCCGGTTGTGGGACGCGCACTACGAGGATGTGCTCAGGTACGCGGCGCGTCGGATCGACCACGAGTCGGCCCGGGACGTCGCCGCGGATACGTTCCTGGTCGCTTGGCGGCGGCGCGGCGACATCCCGGCGACCGCCCGTTCCTATGGCTGCTGAACGTCGCCCGCAACGTCCTCGCCAACGAGATGCGGAGCCGCCGTCGGCGCACCCGGCTGTGGGGCCGGCTGCGCGGCGATGGCCCGCCCGCCCCCGACGCCGACGTGGCGTCTGATCTGGCCGAAGGCGGCCGCATAGCCGCCGCGCTCAGCCGCCTGTCCGCCCGCGACCGCGAGGTCCTCCAGCTCGTCGGCTGGGACGGCCTCGACGCGCGGGCCGCGGCGACCGCGGTGGGCTGCTCGGTCAAGACGTTCTCCGTGCGCCTGCACCGCGCCCGGCGCCGCCTGACCGCCGCCTTCGCCGAGATCGACGCCGCCGACCGCCCCGCACCCGCCACCCCGCTGCAAGGGAGCTCCCAGGTATGAACGACATCCACGAAGTCCGCCGCATGATGGCTCCGGCCGACCCCTGCCCGCCCGGCGCCTTCGACGGCGCCGCCCACGACCCGGCCGGACGCGCCGCCTACGAGCGGATCACGGCGTCCCCGGCCCGCCGTACCGGCCCGTCCCGCCGGACGACGTTCCGCCTCGTCGCCGCAGGCGGCGTCGCCGGGGCGGTCATCGCCGGCGTCGGCGCCGTCGTCGCCACGAGCGACGGCAGGCCGCACCACCCGGCGGCCACCCCGGTGACGGAGACGCAGCAGGTGCTGAACGCCGCCGCGACGTTCGCGCTGAAGCAGCCGTTCACCGCGCCGCGTCCCGGCCAGTGGGTCTACACCCAGACCCTCTACCGGCGCAGCGGCGTCCCCGGCCGCGGCCAGGTCATCGCGCCGGGGTCGCCGCTGAATACGCAGGTCGACCGGGAATGGGTTCGGGCGGACGGGAAGCGCATGGCGATGTACGACCACGGCAAGCTCGTCATCTCCGCCACGGGCGGGGGAATGCCGCCGATCGACTACGCCACCGTCGCCAAGCTGCCCACCGACCCGGACGCAATGCTGGCCTGGGCCCGCGCGGATAGGACGCCGGGCGACCGGAACGGGGGCGCGTTCCAGTTGCTCGGGTCGCTACTGCTGAACAACGGCGCGCTGCCGCCGGGACAGACCGCCGCCGCCTACCGCGCGATGGCGAGGATTCCCGGCGTCACCGTGGACCGGACCGCCAAGGACGGGGCGGGGCACAAGGCGGTCTCGGTCTCGTTCCTCATCGAGGGCTGGGCGAAGGAGGAGATCCTCCTGGACCCGTCCACCTACGCCTACCAGGGCCACCGCACCACCGTCGCTCAGAACCACACCATGCCGGACGGCGGGCGCTTCCTGAAGGGCGCGGTCGAGAGCTATTCCGTCCGCTTGGCCGCAGGCGTCGTGGACCGCCCCGGCCAACGTCCCTGACCGTCCGCCGGCGGGCCGGGGGTCGCCTGGTCAACTCGGCCGGGCGACCCTCGCCTCGTCCCAGTCGCCGTCGCATCGCGCGGGCCTGTGCGCGCCCGCGGCTCGGAGCTGACCGGCCTCAGCGTCGACCAGGAGAAGGCGTCGGCCAGGAGAATCGGAACGGCCAGTAGCGACAAGGGCCGGATCTCCACTTCGTTTTGATCACGTGTTCTGGGACGGGGTCGCTATCGCCACTGGCCGCTATGGCCGACGATCTCCCTCACGATG
This sequence comes from Actinomadura scrupuli, assembly GCF_050971785.1. Lineage (NCBI taxonomy): Bacteria > Bacillati > Actinomycetota > Actinomycetes > Streptosporangiales > Thermomonosporaceae > Actinomadura > Actinomadura scrupuli. The sequence continues at coordinate 10,691 of NZ_JBPCCU010000002.1, forward strand.
TTCGGCGCGGCGTCTGAGCTGACCCGCGTCGGCTCGGCGGGTCGTGCTGAACCGGCGTTGGTAGGCGGCGGGGCTGATCGACAGCTTCCTGGCGAAAACCCGTCGCATGCTTTCGTAACTGGGGAACCCGGCGAGGGTCGCGGCCTGCGTCGCGGTGTGTCCTTGGTCGAGCAGTGCCCTGGCCAGGTCGAATCGGATGTTCTCCACGTAGCGGGCCGGTGTCGTGGACAGCTCGTCGTGGAAAAGCCGGGTGAGGTGCCGGGTGCTCACGTTGAGGTGCTTCGCAAGTTCACCGTGCGAGTGGTCCCCGCGGGGGTTCGCCGTCACCAAGTCGGTGATTTTGCGGAGAGCCGGCGAGCGGGGCGGCGGGCCTTGCAGCGGCGCCGAGAACTGGGACTGACCGCCCGCGCGCTGCATGTACACCACCAGGGCGCGGGCGACGTCGCGCGCCAGGTCGGGCCCGTGGTCCTCTTCGACGAGAGCGAGCGCCAGATCGATGCCGGCCGTCACCCCTGCCGACGTGTACGTGGTGCCATCGCGCACGTAGATCGCGTCGGGCTCGACGCGGCACGTCGGACACCGGGCGGCGAGTTCGTGCGCGACCTGCCAGTGCGTCGTCGCGCGCTTGCCGTCGAGGAGACCGGCGGCGGCGAGGACGAACGCCCCGGTGCAGATCGACACGACCCGGCCGGCCACAGCCGCCGGTATCCGCGCGGCGTCCGCCAGGTCGGCGGGGACACGGGCGCGCGGATAGAGGTCGGACCCGGCCACCAGGAACGTGTCGAAGGCCGGCTCCAAGGAGACGGCGCCGTCGACCGCTATCCGGACCCCGAGGTTCGACGTGACCTCCGCACCGGTCGGCGACAGCAGCACGATCCGATAGTCGGCGCCGAATCGGTTCGCCTCCTTGAACACCTCCGCGGGGCCGGCGACGTCCAGCAACGTCACTCCGTCGTAGACGAGGATCGCGACGCGATGGGGGGCGGCGTTCACCACTCCGGTCCCTCCGGAGCCGGATCCGCGCGGTGACCGGCCGGACCCCGGCGACACTGACCACCGTCGGGTCGGCGACGCAGGAGGCATGGACACCGTTCATTGGTAGCACACCGTTACCGGAGATGACGGGGCCCTCGTGGGCGGGGTGACCCAACCGGCAGCGGAAGCCGAAGCCGCCCCTCCGACCGCTCCTCGGCAGAGCGGGTTCGTTCAAGAAACGCCGGAGCCGTGGCAAAGGCCGGTTTACGAAATCCTCGTGCCACAACCGGCTGCGCGACGTGGTGCCGCGCGTGGTGGAGCGCACGGCTGCGAGTTGGACCTGTCCAGATTTAGGTGATTACTGGCCGAACGAAGGCGGCGCCGCACGCCGATCGGTGGGCAGCATGGAAGTCGGGCACACCGGTCCACAGCCGACACACTCCGGAAAGTCAGAGGTCATGCCAGAGGTCATCGCGGGGTTGGAGATTCCTGAGACAGCGGCGGTCGCCGAAGCGACCAGGCTCATCCAGGAGACGACCAGCCCCCTCATCTACCACCACTCCCGGCGGGTCTTCTTCTTCAGCCTGATGCACGCTCACAAGCTCAGCGTGAAACCGGATCCGGAGTTGCTCTACTTGGCGGCCATGTTCCACGACACCGGCCTCCTGACTCCCTTTTCCGACGTCGAGCAGCGCTTCGAAGTCGATGGTGCCGACCACGCGCGCAAGTTCCTCCTGGAGCGGGGTTTCCCGGCGGCCGCCGCCGAGACCGTCTGGACGGCGATCGCGCTGCACACCACGCCGGGCATCCCCGGCCGGATGGCCCCGGAAATCGCGACCACGCACCTCGGCGTCCTGACCGACGTGCTCGGCTTCGGCCTGGACGGACTGGAACACGATCAGCTGAGCGAGATCCTCGCCGTCCACCCACGAGGGGACTTCAAGAACGAGTTTCTCCGAGCCTACGTCGACGGGCTCAAGGACCGCCCCGAGACCACGAACGGCACCGTGAACTCCGACGTGCTCGAGCACTTCATCCCCGGCTTCAAGCGCACGACGACGGTCGAGCGCATTCTCGGCTCGCCCTGGCCGAGCTGACCCTGGCACCACCCTGGTGCCCAACTCCATCGTCCTGGAAGGGATGCGAGCATGCGAGCGATCACCGTGCGGGACCGTGACGCGGGGGTCGGCGGCCTCACCCTGACCGACATGCCCTACCCGCACGCTGCGGAGAACGACGTCATCGTGCGCGTGCACGCCGCGGGCTTCACCCCCGGAGAGCTCGACTGGCCGGGCACGTGGTCTGATCGCGCCGGCCGCGACCGGACACCCAGCATCCCCGGGCACGAGCTGTCCGGAGCCGTGGTCGAGCTCGGCTACGGAACCACCGGCCTCACCGTGGGCCAGCGGGTGTTCGGACTGACCGACTGGGCCCGCAACGGATCCCTGGCCGAATACACCGCGGTGGAGGCTCGCAACCTCGCCCCCCTCGCGGCCGACATCGACCACACCGTGGCCGCCGCGCTGCCCATTTCCGGACTGACCGCATGGCAGGGCCTGTTCGACCACGCCCACCTCACGACCGGCCAGACCGTCCTCATTCACGGCGCCGCGGGCGGCGTCGGCTCGATCGCCGTCCAACTCGCGCGAGAGGTGGGCGCCCACGTGATCGGCACCGGCCGAGCCGACGACCGTGATGTCGCGCTGGGCCTCGGCGCCCAGACCTTCCTCGACCTGGACGCCGACGATTTGCAGCACGTCGGCGAGGTGGACGTGGTGTTCGACGTCATCGGCGGTGACATCCTCGATCGATCGACCGAACTGGTACGCCCGGGCGGCGTCCTCGTCACCATCGCCGTGCCACCTACCGTGCAGCCCAAGGACGGGCGAGCCATCTTCTTCGTCGTCGAACCCGACCGCGCCCGGCTGACCGACCTCGCCCAGCGTCTCCGGGCCGGACGGCTCAACCCCATCGTCGGCGCCGTGCGACCGCTTTCCGAAACGGCCTCCGCGTTCGCCCGCCACCGCCGCACGCCCGGCAAGACGATCATTCAGGTCCTGGACGAATACGAACAGGGAGTGCAGCACTCATGATCAGTGTGCGAATCGCCGGCGGCGTGCTGATCGCCGGCACGGCTGCCGCGGTCGTCGGATGCGCCCCTGCGACGGAGCGTCCGGCCGCCCCGGCCGCCGCGTCCGTGGCTACGGAACACCCTTCCGAGACCCTGAAGACTCTGATCCAGCAGTCGCTCCCGAACGTCCGAGGTAAGACCTTCACCTCGGCGACCGTGACCTTCCCGCCGGGCGCCCGGGCGGTGCCCCACCGGCACGGCAACGCGTTCGTCTACGCGTACGTGCTCGAAGGCGCTGTACGGAGCCGGCTCGAAGGCCAACCGATGCGCACGTACCACCAGGGCGAGAACTGGATCGAGCAGCCAGGAGCCCACCACGTGGCCACCGAAAACGTCAGCAACACAGCACCGGCCAAGCTCCTCGTCGTCTTCGTCTCCACCACCGGAGAACGGCTCAAGACCGACGACCCGCACCCGTAGCCCGTCGCGCCGCCGGCGCCACCCGCGAAGATCTGGCCCGCGTCGTCGAGCTGGCACTGCGCGCCCTCCCCGGCGACGCCAGCGGCCGCGTTTGACCCAGTGCCGGACTTCGGCTCTGGCCGCGCGTGGATGGCGAGGCTCCCAGCCTCCGGCGTGCCTCGTAGGCGGTGACGCGCTGTCACGTGCATCGAGACCACGATCGCGCGGTCACCTGCGGCCTTTGCTCAGGTGACCCCCACCGGGCGGCCGCGGTCGCGCGCCGACGGTCCACATGTACCCGATCACCGGCGGTTGCCGGATCACCAGCGGCGGGGACGGTCGGAAGCGGAGGAAGGGACGAGCCCTCCTCCAACACAAACAAGATCAGGGGGTTGCTTTCATGTCTACCCGAGAAATGAGCAGACACCGGATGGTGCTGCTCTCACTCATCCTGCTTGCCGCGAGCATTTCCGTGGTGGCCTCATTCACGCCCGAAGTGGTGACGGCCATCGTCTGGTCCGTGCGAGCCCAGTTGTTCTGGATCATCCCGGTCGCGGGCGTGGGCCTGCTGTGGGGCATCGCACGTCGCCTCACAGGGCGGGACGGCAAGACGGAAGCGGTCGTGGCACTCAGCCTGCTGCTGTTGTGGCTCGCTGGGCACCACAACCTGGCCGCCGGGCAGCACAACGTCGACAGCGCCCTGCCCGTACCCGGCGTCAGCCAGGGTGACGGGTTCGTGGCGGACTACGACCGCACTCAGTACCAGGGGTGGAGCGTCTTCCTGGACGGTTCCCAGGACTACCCGTTCACCTCGCTGATTCGGGAGCGGGAGCACCACGGGCTGTTCGGCGGCTCCGGCGGCTACGCGGCGATCGTCGCGCAGAACCACCCGGTGCCGCAGTACGGCCAGACCCGGACCTGCCGGTTCTCCGACCAGGCCCGGGCCACGCTGGACGGCTGGGGCTCCGACGACCTCACGCGTAAGGTGAACGAGCTGCGCCCCTTCGTCAGGATAGACGAGCGGAACGTCAACTGGATCTGCTCGTTCGACGACTCGCACGAGGTGGGAATCCCGAAGGTCATCATGCCGCTCAAGGCACAGCAAGGAATCTTCTTCGTCACCGAGAAGGACGCCGGCGTCGCCATCTACAACGGCCTCACCGGACTGGTCACGATCGAGGACCACCCGCCCACCAGGTCGACGCGCCTTCCCGGCGTCGTCGACCCCATCGACACCATGGGCGGACGGCCCCTCACCGTGGGCTGACCGCCCACACCTGACGGCCCCGGGAGACCCCCGGGGCCGTTCCCTGTCGCCCTCCGCGCACCGGCTCACACGACACCTGCGGAAGGTGAGAACTCGCGCACTGATCCGACGGCCGGTCAGCCGGGGCTCTTGTCGGTATCGGATGGCCACCGGAGCTTGTGCCCTCGGATGCGGGTGATGGTGGGCCAGCGCATGGTCACTCCGTCTTCCAGGCGCGAGCGCATGAAGGCGGCGAAAGCGGCCACGGCTCCGATCGCCAGGCCGAAGAGCAAGAACAGTCCCAGCGCCTCGCCATCACCCGCGACGACTCCGATCAGCAGCCCGCAGAGCACCGGTACCACCATCCACAACCCCGCCATCACCGGCCAGTTCTGCTGCCGCCACCTCGTCCTCTCCAGCGAGGACACCCGGACGGTCAGCTTCTTGCCGCAGGTCGCACACTCCACCTGCCGGTCCTGCCGCCCCCGCTCCGGCCGTTCACCAGTAATGGGATGAACGATCCACTCCTCCTTGGTGACGAAGGCGCCGGGGGTCGTGGACACCAGATGTCCGTACCCCATCCCGGGACATGGGCCCAACGGTCGTCTGCTCATGCCTACTCCTCGGAGTCAGGTGTCCCACACGCTAGCCGTACCGATCATGTACGCCCTCGTCCTGCACGTGACCAGATCCGGTCGGCTGCGAATCACACCAGACCGCCTTCCATGAGGAGCAGTTGTCCCAGTGCCGGCGGCTTGAACCGGCGACCTTACGTATCCACAAGGTGAAGTGAGGGATGTTCAGCCGGAGAGGCATGAGCCGGCCTACCGCTCCCGGAAGTCGTTCCGGGCGTCCGTGAATACGGCCGGCTCGAGTCTTCGGAAGCGGCTCAGCGTGAGGCGGGTTCGAACAGTTCGATGAGGTTGCCGGCCGGGTCGGTGAGCAGGATCTGGCGTCCGCCGGGGCCGGCGATGACGTCGCTGCGGAAGGACAGCCCGGCGGTGCGCAGCCGGTCGATCTCGGCGTCGAGGTCGTCGACGATGAGATGGATGCGGTTACGGCCCGCTGTGGTGGCGTCATCGGGTGTGGCCCGGGCGCCGGAGCTCGCCGGCCCGGACAGCAGCAGCCGCAACGGGCCACGGACCACGTCGGCGAAGGCGGGTGCGGGGTTGGTGAGCAGGGTGAAGCCGAGATGGGTGGTGTAGAAGTCGATGGCGGCGGCCACGTCGTCGACGATGTAGCGGACGCCGGCGAACTCGTCGGGTGTTGTCACGGCTGGGTCTCCGGGTTCGAGGGGCGGATGAGCACGGGCAGCAGGTAGCGGATACGGGTGTCGATCTCCGCCGCCATGTGCTCGAAGGCGGGATAGCTTGCCTGGTCGGCGTCGCCGGCGGCGGCCGGGTCGGGGATGCTCCAGTGGATCAGCCGCGTCTGGTCGCCGAACTCGGGGCAGACCTCGCGGACCTTGTCGCACAGGCTGATCACGTGATCGAAGCGGCGGCCGGCCACCGTGTCCAGACGCCGTGGCCGCTGGCCGGCGATGTCGACGCCGTAGTGCTCGCGCATCACCCGCACGGCGTTGGGATGGATGCGCGGTTTGGGATGGCTGCCGGCGCTGGCCACCTCCGCATGACCACCGGTGCGGTGGCGCAGCAGGGCCTCGGCTATCGGAGAGCGGGCGCTGTTACCCGTACACGCGAACAGCACGCACGGCCGAGCCGGTTGCTCGGCGGTCGTGGCAGGTGGCGGGGCGGGGTCGAGGCGCAGCGCCGGGTGCAGGGCCACACCCGCGGCGGCCAGCGCGTGCGCGCAGCGCTCCAGATCCAGGTGGTAGTAGCTGTCGCGGGCATCGAAGCTGCTCCGATGGGCGGTGACCAGCTCACTTCGGCGCAGCAGCCGCAGATGGTAGGAGATCAGGTTCTGCGGGTGGCCGAGCAGTTCGACGAGCTCACGGACCCGGTAGTCGCTCACGGCCAGCTCGGTCAGCAGCCGCCACCGCAGTGGGTGGGCGGCCAAGCGCACGAACGCCGGGGCGATCGGACCCGTGGACACCATGCCAGCAGGATACATCAAACACGTTTGATGCATTTGTCCGTGGAGTGGACGGTGCCCGCGCCGGTCGGGGAACGTCGCACGCGCATCGGGGCGCGACGGAGCAACGGTCCAGCGGACTGTGCGCAGAACGCATCCAGATCACCATTCCCAAATCTGGCTAAATAGAGGAAAACACCACGCTACGCCTATCAAGGTAATATTTGAGGCGACTGATGCATTTTTGCCTGCTTTGTCCTTGACGTCGAGAAGATGGGCGTTCCAGGCTTGAGTGGTAGTTCCAGGCTTGAGTGGTATCGGCATTACCCCGACGGAGGGCTGGGGCCGACAGATCAGGTATGGGAGGACGACAATGAGTAGGCGACACTTCATCCTGCATGGTTCAGCGCTGTTCGCCGCCGCTATGGTCGCCTCGAGCGCCCCGTCATACGCCTGGACGGCCACCCAGACCCCAACCGCGGTGACGATCGACACGACGTCGCAGAGCAGCCGGCACAGTCTGCTCATCGACTGTGATACCGACAAGGCGGCTCACGGTGCCCGGGCGTTGGGTTACTACCATGGGGAGAACGGCGAGAGCAAACAATACGGCACGGGCTGGTCCGCGAATCAAAGGGCCTGTTACGACGAAGGCTACGCGGCGGGCAAGAAGGCCGGTGGATACGCCAGGTCCCGTGACTCCGACGACGAATACGCCTCTGACAATGGCGACGACGACAACGGCTTCTGGGACGACGATGGCGACGACGACTGGTCCATTGGTTGATGGTCACGCCTCGTTGAGGCGGTCTCGTGCCGCAGTGATCACTGCCGAGGGAGCGATCCTCGCGAGCACCGGCAGGAGAGGTGTGGGAGGCGTGTCGATCAAGACGGCTCCGAGCAGTGCGCAGGACCGGGCGGGCTCGGCCAGCGCCACGAACGCCATCAGCGCCTGCGCTCGGGCGGTGGGTTCGATGATGGCGCGGGCGATGGTCTCGGCCCGGGCGAGCTCTCCCGCCTGAGCCACCGCTCCCACCAGCGCGGCCAGCGCCTCCGCCCGGTCGGCGGGATCGGTGATGGTGCGGGCTATGGTCTCGGCCAGTGCGGCGGCCGGGGCGAGGTCTCGTGCCATACCGACCGGCCACCGCAGGGCCGCCGGAGTCGGGTCTTCTTCGTAGGGATCGGCGAGCGAGAGGGCGATGGCCTCCGCCCGATCGGCCAATGCGGCGGCCCGGTCGAGGTCTCCTGTCCGGACCACCGGCCGCACCAGCGCGGCCAGGGCCTGTTCTTGGGCCGGAGGGTGGGAGAGGGAGCGGGCGACGGCCTCCGCCCGATCGGCCAATGCGAGAGCCCGGTCGACCTCACCCGCCTGGACCACCGCCTCCACCAGCGCCGCCAGCACCCGCGCCTGCCGGAGGGGGTCGCCGAGGGAGCCGGCCATGGCCTCCGCTCGCTCGGCCAATGCGAGAGCCCGGTCGACCTCACCCGCCTGAGCCACCGCTCCCACCAGCGCGGCCAGCACCTGCGCCTGGCGATAACGGTTGCGGGGGAGGGAACGGGCGATCGCCTCCGCCCGGCCGAGATCACCAGCCTGGACCACGGCCTCAACCAGCGCCTCCAGCACCCGCGCCTTGACGTGGGGGTCGGTGAGGGAGCGGGCGATGGCCTCCGCCCGGTCGGGATCTCCCGCCTGGACCAGCGGTCCCACCAGCGCCGCCATGACCCGCGCCTGGTGGTACGGGTGCGTGAGGGAGCGGGCGATGGCCTCCGCCCGGCCGAGATCTCCCGCCTGGGCCAATGGCCCTACCAGCGCGGCCAGGGCCCCTTTCCGGGCGGAGGGATCGGCGACGGAACGGGCGATCGCCTCGGCCCGCTCGGCCAGCGCGACGGCCCGGTCGGGATCTCCCGCCTGAACCACGGCTCCCGCCAGCACCGCCAAGGCCCTCGCCTCGTCGTAGGGGTCGGTGACGGGGCGGGCGATCGCCTCCGCCCGCTCGGCCAGCACGACGGCCCGGTCGAGCTCCCCCGCCTCGGCCACCGGCCCCACCAGCGCGGCCAAGGCCTGTGCCTGGGCCTCGGGGTCGGTGACGGAACGGGCGATCTGCTCGGCCCGGTCCATGTCTCCTGCCCGGGCCAACGACGTCACCGCCGCCGCGAAAGCCCCTTTGGAGGATCTCCTGAGGGAGCGGGCGATGACCCCGGCCCGGTCGAGCTCCCCCGCCTCGGCCACCGGCCCCACCAGCGCGGCCAAGGCCTGCGCCTGGGCCTCGGGGTCGGTGAGGGAGCGGGCGATCCGCTCGGCCCGGACGGGATCTCCCGCCTGAGCCACCGGCCCCACCACTGCGGCCAGAGCCTGCTCGTGGGGGTGGGAACTGGTGAGGGAGCGGGCGATCCCTTCGGCCCGGACGAGCTCTCCCGTCTGAGCCATCGGCCCCACCACCGCCGCCAGAGCCTGCGCCTGGGTGAAGGGGTCGGCGACGGAACGGGCGATCGCCTCGGCCCGCTCGGCCAGCGCGACGGCCCGGTCGGGATCTCCGGTCCGCGCCACCGACCCGGCCGCCGCCGCCAGCACCTGTGCGTGGTGGTAGGGGTGGGCGAGGGAGCAGGCGATGGCCTCGGCCCGGTCGAGCTCCCCCGCCTGAGCCATCGGCCCCACCAGCGCCGCGAGGGCCTGCGCCTGATCAAAGGGAAGGGTGAGGGAGCGGGCGATGGCCTCGGCCCGGTCGAGCTCCCCCGCCTGAGCCATCGCTCCCACCAGCGCCGCCAGGGCCGGCGCCTTGTCGGAGGACTGGGTGAGGGAGCGGGCGAGCGCTTCGGCTCGGGCGTGGTTGCCGAGGGTGGCCCAGGCGGCCGGGAGGTTGGTGGGAATGTCGCCGTTGCGTCGGGCGAAGTGTTCCCGGGCGAAGGCCAGGCGAAGGCCGGCGGTCAGATCGGGGTCCGGTCGGTCGCGGATGTACTCCTGCACGGTGATGATGTCCGCGATCGCGGCGACGTCGCCGCCGCTGAGATCGAGCATCCTGTCCCGCCGCGCGCCGTCGGTCGCGACCGCGGTCGCCCGCTGTACATCACCGGTCTCCAGCAGCATCCGCAGATGACCACGGAGCAGATACGCCGGCGTCCCTGCCGGCCAGCCCCGATCCCGGTAGCCGTCGGCCCATGCGTACAGGCGCTCACGCCATCCGACCAGTCCGTCACCCAGCGAGCGCAGCACGGTCCGGTGCAGCTCCTCGTGGGCCAGCGTGAACAGCGGGGCCGGCTCGGATCGCCATGTGCCGTCCCGGCCGGTGAACGTGCGGCGGGTGACCGCCTGCAAGACCCGCTCGATCTCCGGCTCCGGCGCCCCGGCCAATTCCGCCAGATCACTGCCGGACAGGCCCCCTCCGGCGGCGGCCAGGAGGCCGAGCAGATCCCTGCCCAGCCCACCGCCGTCCACCAGCCGCGCCAGTTCCCGCTCTGCCTCCCGGCGCGCGGTCTCTGCCGCAGGAGAGGGGCCCAGCAGCCGGACGATGCGTGCGTCCTTCAAGGGGTGCCAGGGCGGGACGTCGGAGGGGACGGGCGGACGTCCGGCGACCACCACCCGCGCCCCGCCTCCGGGCGTGACGGGCAGCAAGGCCGCGATGCTGTGCGCGCCGGGACCGGCCGGCGCTCCCTGGTCCTCGTCCAGCCCATCGACCAGCAACACCAGCCGGCCGCCCTCGACGGCGCACACGTGGGCGGCCTGAGCCATCAGCTGAGGAAAGCGTTCCCGCCGATGCGCCTCGGTCAGCCCCTCGGGCAAGGACCTGCCCGTGATCTCCGACAGTTGCGGCAGCACCGCTTCCAGGAACGCCGCCCGGTCGTTTCGACCCGCCCAGCACGCGGTGACGAAGAACGACACCACCCGCACTCCCGGCGGCGGGTCCAGCACGAACGAGGCCATCAGCGCCGACTTGCCCGCCCACGCCTCACCCTGCCACCACGCGTACGCCGGTCCCTCGGCCGCGGTGCAGAACTCCGCCAGCTCCGCCAGCTCCGCATCACGCCCGACCAGCACGCCGGGAGAAATCTGCCTGGCCCGGTGCAGCTGCTCCGACACGACAACACGGTGCCCGCTCATGCCGCCATCATCCAGTCCGCCGCGGGCGGCCGGTAGGGGTTGCCGGCGCCCAAGGTCGTCAGCCGTCGAGAACGGCGAGATCGAGCCGGCGGAGACGATCCGGGTCCGCGATCACGTCGATTTCGGTGATCTTGTCGCCTGTGACCGTGAAGCCGAGCGCCAGGAAGAGCCGTCCGCGGGGGGCCACGACGAGTCCGACCGCTCCGTTCACCAGCGCCGGTTGGCTGAACCTGGCTCGCTCCGTGGCGGCGAGCGCGCCCTTGCCCACGGTGTGGGCACCGCGGACGACCAGGGGTGCGGGGGTGGGGCCCGCCGCCCGGTCGGCTCGGAGCACGACGTCCGGATCGAGCAGTGCGACCAGCGCGTCGAAGTCCCCGCCGCGGGAGGCCGCCAGGAAGGCGTCGACGACCCGGCGCTGACGGGCCAGATCGGCCTCGGGCACCGGGGCGCCTCCTTTGACCCGGCGGCGGGCGCGGCTCGCCAGCTGCCTGGCCGCGGCCGGAGATCGCTCGATCATCGGGCCGATCTCGTCGAAGGGCACGGCGAACATGTCGTGCAGGACGAAGGCGAGCCGCTCGGCCGGCGTGAGGGTGTCGAGCACCACCAGCAGGGCCAGCCCGACCGAGTCGGCCAGCAGTGCCTCCTGCTCGGGGTCGCCCCCGTCCTGGCGGCCGATGACCGGGTCGGGCGCATGCACGTCGAGGGGCTCCTCACGCCGCGATCCACGCGTACGCAGCATGTTCAGGCACACCCGCGCCACCACCGTGGTCAGCCACCCGGCCAGGTTCTCGACGCCGCCGGTGCCGGCGCGGCTGAGCCGCAGCCAGGCCTCCTGGACGGCGTCGTCGGCCTCACTGGCCGAGCCGAGCATCCGGTAGGCGACCGCTCGCAGGCGGGTGCGGTGTTCCTCGAAACGCTCTGTCAGCCATGCCTGCTCGTCCATCGGTCACGTTCCTCGCTCGCGGGGTGTCACAGCAGTAGACCCGCCGAAGCCTGCTGATGTGACCGGGGTGAACGCCCGGTCCGTACAGACCTGGAGACCGGGTAGGCGGACCTGTGAGGACTTCCCGGCCGAGCGGCGGCCCGGAGGCACCTGACCCCTCTCGACCTGTGCGAACAACACCCCCACATGCACGTTCCTTGAACGTCTTCCTGTCATCGTAGAGAGACGAAAGGTGACGCCATGGACGGGATCGCGGACATGGGGGGCACCCAGGGTTGGGGCCCCGCTCATCCGCCGCGCGACGACGAGCCGGTCTTCGAAGAACCCTGGCAGGGCCGGGCGTTCGCGTTGACGCTGCTGTCCATCTGGGTGTCGGGGCGGAATGTGGACGCGTTCCGGCATGCGCAGGAGCGCCTGGACCGAGCCGCCTACCTCGACGAGGGGTACAACGGCCGCTGGCTCAACGCCGCGGAGCTGATGCTCACCGACAGCGCCATCCTGGCGCCGGGCGCGGTCGACGCCCGCGCCCGCAACCTGCGCGGCGAACACGTCGGGGAGCCGCCGATCCCCGAGCCCGCCAAACCCGACTACGCACCGGCCGGCCCGGGCTCGCTGCGGACCGTGGACGCCGCGCCGGCCTTCACCACGGGCGAGCGGGTGCGCGCCAAGGACATGTCGCCGGCCGGGCACACCAGGCTGCCGGGGTACATACGCGGGCACACCGGGGTCATCGAGATCATCCAGCCCGCCGCGGTGCTACCGGACACGAACGCGCACTTCCTCGGCGAGAACCCGCAGCACGTCTACTCGGTACGGTTCGACTCGCGCGAGCTGTGGGGCGCCGGCGCCGAACCCTTCGCACTCACCGTCGAGATGTACGAGAGCTATCTGGAGAAGACCGCATGACCGCCACCGGATCCGCCGACGCCGAGCGCGTCCCCGCGGCGCTGCGCACCGAGGCTCTCGAGCAACTGCTCACCGAGCGGGGCCTCATCGACCCTGACGTGATGGACGAGCTCATCACCACCTACGAGACCAACGTGGGCCCGCTCAACGGTGCCAAGGTGGTCGCCAGGGCATGGACCGACCCGGAGTACCGGCAGAGGCTGCTCGACGACGGCACCGCCGCGATCAAGGAGCTGGGCTTCGAGGGGCGGCAGGGTGAGCACATCGTCGTCGTGGAGAACACCGCGACCAGCCATAACGTGGTGGTCTGCACGCTGTGCTCGTGCTATCCCTGGCCGGTGCTCGGCCTGCCGCCGAGCTGGTACAAGGACCCGGCCTACCGCGCGCGGATGGTCAGGGAGCCGCGCACGGTGCTGTCCGAGATGGGCCTCGAGCTCGCCGACGACGTGCGGATCACCGTCCACGACTCCAGCAGCGAGGTGCGCTGGCTGGTGCTGCCCGAACGCCCCGCCGGCACCGAGGGCCTGTCCGAGGAACAGCTCGTGCCGCTGGTGACCCGGGACGCGATGGTCGGCGTGGCCAAGGTGAAGGCGCCGTGACCGCCCCGCTGGACATCGAGGGCCCGGCCGCACCGCCGCGCGCCAACGGCGAGCTGGTGTTCGCCGAGCCGTGGGAGAGCCGCGCGTTCGGCATGGCCGTCGCCCTGCACGAGGCCGGCGTGTTCACCTGGCCGCGGTTCCAGTCGGCGATGATCGCCCGGATCGCGGCCTGGGAGGCCGCACCCGCCGAGGGCCAGTGCTGGAACTACTACCAGCACTGGCTCGGCGCACTGGAGGACGTACTGGAGGACGTGCCGGCCGGTGGCGGCACCGTACTCGCCGACGAGGTCACCGCGCGCGCCCGCACACTGGCCCGGCGCCCCACCGGCCACGACCACCCCGGCGACCATCCGGTGGCGACCCGGGACTAAGCCGATGCGGCCACCGGGGACCAGAGACGGTCGATCGTGTGCTCGGCTTCCGCGAGGCTGGCGGCGGCCAGCGGGATCAGGTCGGCCATCGCCGGGTTCACGTTGGCGAGGGTGAGCTCGGCCGCGATGAAGCGCGGCTCCAGACCTGTGATCGACACGCCGTGCGGAAGCCATGGTTCCGCGTGGTCCCATCCCTCGCGGGGCGTACCCGCGCCGTAGCCGCCACCGCGGGTGGCGAGCACGAGGAACTCGCGACCGCCGAGAAGGCCGGCCTGGGTCACGGGGTCGAAGGACAGGCCGGGTGCGATGAGGTGGTCGACCCAGGCCTTGACGCTGCTGGGGGCACCGTAGTTGTACAGCGGAAGCCCCAGCAGGACCGTGTCGGCCTGCTTGATCTCCGCGATCAGCCGCTGGGTCAGCGCCCATGACGCCGCCTGGGCGGGCGTGTGCTGCTCGGGCGGCAGCAGCCGTGCCAGCCCGCCGGCCGCATCGAGGTGCGGCAGCGGGTCGCGGCCCAGGTCGCGGTAGGTGACGGTGCCGCCGGGGTGCGCGGCGCGCCAGACGTCCGCCGCTCGGGCGCTGAGCTTACGGCTGACCGAGCCATCGCCCTGGATGCTCGTGTCGATATGCAGCAGGTGAGCCACTTTTATGACCTCTCATCGATCGTTGGTGATACGCAAACTATTCATACCACATCAACAGAGGAGGTTTTCGGTTAGGCTTGGTAGGTGGATTACCTGCCCGTGGTCGACCAGCCGGTGCCCCTCTCGGGCCCGCTGCTCGACCACCTCGCGCGGCGCGTGCGCATGCGAGCCGAGTCGGTGCTCGCACCACTGGGCCTGCGGCCGCGTCACCTCGTCACCCTCACGGTGCTGCGAGACCGCAACGGGTGCTCCCAGCAGGGGCTCTCCACCACACTGGACATGGACGGCACGAACATCGTGGGGCTGCTCAACGAGCTGGAGGCCGACGATCTGATCGAGCGCCGCCGTTCGCCGGAGGACCGCCGCCGGCACATCGTCGAACTCACCGAGGCCGGCGCGCGGCGGCTCGCGAAGGCCGAGTTCGCGCTCGCGGCGGCCGAGGACGAGGTGCTCGGCGCACTCGATCGCACCCAGCGCGAGATGCTCTACGGCCTGCTCCAGCAGGCGGCGACCGGCGACATGATCAGCTGCGCCGGCGACGACTGAGCACACGAAACCGAAACCACGAGGGCTTCGTAAAAAGCGGGATCACCCGCCCGGGCATCCCCCTTCGGGGGACCTCGTCAGACCGGTGACGCGGCGCTGGGATGCGCCGACCGCCGCCCCGGAGTCCGTACGGTGAAGAATCCGACCAAGGCGGCCAGTGCGGCGATGCCCTCACCGACGAGGCTGATCGTCTTCTCCTGGTACCACGCCGGGTCGTGCATGGCCGGGATCGGGCCGAGCTTGCCGACATCGACGTAGTAGTAGAGCAGCAAGGCGCCGACGGCGCTCGCGGCGACCAGGAAGGCCAGCGCATACGTCGTTCTGCGTGCCCAGATCAGCACCAGCACGGCCACCACCGCGGCCAGGATCGCCTGGGCCCTGAACAGATCGTCCCCGGCGATGGTGCCGCTGACGGGCTTGGAGGGGGCCATGTCAGGCGCGAACCGCCAATGCACGATGGCATCGGCAGCGAGCCCCGCGGCCACGAGTAGACGAAGCAGAATTCCCATAGCTCATTAAATAGCCAGACCCCCTTCCAAGGGATCAAACGCTCGATGAAGTTGCCTGCCCCGCTCGGAAAGTTCGCGAATCCGACGGTTCCAGCGGCGCCGGCTCCTGCCGCGACGTCCTGCCGACGACGTCCGGCCGGCGACGCTGGAGCGACGCGGGCGCTACCGGCGAACCGTTACGGAAGCAGGTCGATCCGCGCTTCGCCGGTGTCCGGGTCGTACGGGTACGAGAGGTGCTGATGGACCATCACCCACGCGCCCTCCTGCCGGCGGAACACCCGGGTTCCTCGTGACCAGCTCTCGATCGTCTCGCCATCGGCCTGATCGGCGTGCACGTGGTTCAGTCCCCACGCGACGGCGAGGTCGTCCCGCACCACGATCTTCAGCTCTGGAACATCCCACCCCACGGCCCCGGGGGCCGCGTCGAGACCGCGCTTGCAGACCTCCCGTACGGCCTCCAGGCCCAGGTATTGAAGGGGCTCGTCATGCTCGTAGGAGACGACGTCCTCGGAGATGGCCGCCATCAGGCCGTCCAGGTCCTTCGCGGCGGTGCGGTCGAACCACTGCTGGTGCAGCAGGCGCAATTCACGCTCGGCCGCGATGTCCCCGGCCACCGTGCCAGTGGCCGTGCCGTTGTCTGGGCCGTTGTCTTCGCCGGCCTGCGGGAACGAGTGGTGCTCGTGTGCGACGACCCATCGGCCGTTCTCCCTGCGCAGGCCGAGCGTGAGTCGCAACCGGTGCTCCGGCTTGTCGGCCAGGTGTCGCCGTGTCCCGCAGCGCAGCAGGGCGTGGGCGTAGGCGACGTCGTCACCGGCGGTGACGTCCAGAGACTCGATCTCGAACATTCCGCCTTGCCGCTGCCACTCGAAGAAGGGCGGCCACGTCTCGCGGTAGGCATCGATGCCGTGTACGCCCTCGTACGGCGGCGGCACGTCGAACATCACGATGTCCTCGGAGTGGTCCGCGAGGACGTCGCCCATATCGCCACGGTGGACCGCCTCGGCCCAGCGCTCGATCAAATTCCGGATCTGTCCCTCGTCAGCAGGCATCGTTCAGACAGTCCTTTCGCGGTGGATGCTTCCGTCAGGACTACAACCCGCGCGAGGACGAGAACTCATCGCGTGCGGCCTGATCGGTCTCGGCCGGCAGCTCCGCCGCGAGGCCGAACATCGAAAAGTCGGCGTCCAGGAACGAGACCACCTCGGCGACCTCCGTACCGCGCAGGGCCAGCAGGTCCAGACCCGCCGCGACGTAGACGGCCTTGTCCTCGTGCCACAGGTAGGTACCGAACGCGAGCTGCCCGTTCGCCCATACCGGCACGAAACGCCAGCGCCTGCCCACCACCGCCTCGGCCAGAAACACCCGGATGCCGTCGTGACCCTCGTACCACGCCGTCAGCGGTGGCATCGAGTACTTCGCGTCGCCCGTCAGCATCGCCACGATGGCCTCGATGTCCCCGGCCTCCCACGCGGCCATGTACCGCCGCGTCACCTCCCGCCGCGCCGCCTCGCCCATCGCGTCGAGGGTCGCCTGCTGGGTGGCTTCTGGGAGCAGGCCGCCGAGGACCTTCCGGGCCCGCTGCAACGCGCTGTTGACCGCCGCGACCGTGGTCTCCAGCAGGTCGGCGACCTCGCGGGCCGCGAACCCGTGGACATCGCGCAGCAGCAGGACGGCGCGCTGCAGGGCCGACAGATGCTGCAGCGAGGCGACGAACGCGAGCTCCACGCTCTCCAGTGCCACGACGCGAGCCTCCGGGCTCAGCTCCGCCGTCCAGCGCAGCCGGTGGTCGGGGTACGGCTCCAGCCAGACCGTCTCGGCCAGCGGCGCCGCTCCCGGGCTCAGGTCGGTGGGCAGCTCGCGACGGCCCCTGCGCTCGATCAGCGTCAGGCACCTGTTGGTCGCGATCTTGTACATCCACGGCCGGACCGAACCGCGGTCCTCGAACCGCTCCAGACCGCGCCAGGCTCGGACCAGGGTCTCCTGTACGGCGTCCTCGGCGTCATGGTCGGACCCCAGCATCCGGTAGCAGTGCGCGTGCAACTCGTCCCGCAGTGGTCCGACCAGAAGCCCGAAGGCGGCGGCGTCGCCCGCCCGGGCCGCGACGAGCAGTTCGGCCGCGGTGGGCTCGTCAGCCGTCATCGGAACCGATCAGGCCCGCGAGCCTGGGGAAGTCCTCCAGGAACTCACGCGTACCCGGCTGCTGCTGGGCCGCCATACCGGCCACCACCGCGAGGATCGTCCGGCGATCCTGCTCGGACTGCCGGCGCAGGACCTTGGCGATCAAACCCATCTGCCGCACCGCTTCATCCGGTCGTCCATCAGACCACGTGCTTGACGCAGACCCGGCGGAGGTAGCCCGGGACGGTCGTCGGCCGGGTACCGCCGGGGCACGCCCGGCCGGGCCGGACCAGTGCGGTGATCTTCATCGCCAGGTACTTGTCCGTGCACGGGCGGCGGGCGGGGGTCCGGTTGAACAGGTTGGCGTCGACGCAGTCTCCCGCCGCGGGCAGCCAGCCACCGTTCTTGGCCAGGCACAGCACCCTGCCGGTCCCGCTCCGGACGGTCACCGAGTACATCGCCGAGGCCGGGCATCCGGCCACCGTGTCGGCGCGGCCCACGATCTGGCCGAACCACTCCTTGCCGAACGAGACCCCGCCGACCTTCCATTCGGTGTTGGTGCAGGCCACCTCCCGCACGTTGTCGGAGTAGGTGTTGAGTATCTGCAGGCAGTCGCCCTGCCGGACGAGCCCGCCGCCCTGACCCGGATCACCCGGGTGCGGGGCCGCCAGGTTGCGCATGCACGCGTTGCGGCCCGAGACATCGAAGTTGCTCTTCACCACGGCGATCTCATCGGTGTCCGGCGGGCAGCCGATGTCCTCGGCGCTCCCGCCGTTCGGGGAGATGGCCCCGCCCAGGCTCGCCGTCTTCAGCAAGGTGATCTTTGCGTAGGCGGACTTGTCGGAACAGCCGACGGCCGCGTACTCGGCACGGCTCTTCAGCACCGGGCCGTTGGGCACGCTCCGGATGACCGACGGCTGGACCGACACCCGCACGCAGCCGCCGACGGCGAACGCGGCCGGCTTCGGCGGCGACGACGAATCGGCGACCTGATGACCCGCCCACCGGATCACGCCGAAGACGAGCAGGCCCGCGATGACCACGGCGAAGGTCACGACGACGCCCAGGATGCGCATCCCGATCCGGCGCGGCGGGCGCCCACCGCCCGGACCTGGTGCGGCGGTCCCGGGTGGCGGGGGGAAGCCCGGTCCCCCCGGGCCGCCGTAGCCACCCTGCCCGCCGTAGCCGGGAGGCTGCCCGGCCCACCCGGGGACACCGGGCGGCGTCGGCCCGCCAGGGGGCTGCTGGGGAGGCTGGTGACCAGGGGGCTGGTGGGCGCCCCACGGCTGGGGCGGCGGGCCGTACCGTGGCGAGGGTTCACCGCTCGGCGGCGCCGGCGACTGGTCATCGGAAGGCGGCAGCTCGGCCATTGCCCCATTCTGACCGGACCGAGACCGGTATGTGCGGCATACCCGATATTTCGAGGTGGGTCCCGAGGGCGAGTTCAGACGAGGTCGGCGTCGTGGGCGAGGAGGGCGATCTGGGTACGGTTGGCGAGGTCCAGCTTGGTCAGGATGTGCGAGATGTGCGCTTTCACGGTGGGCACGCTCAGGTGCAGCGCGGTGCCGATCTCGGCGTTGGTGTGCCCCTGGGCCACGCCGACCACGACCTCGCGTTCCCGCGGGCTGAGGGTGGCCAGCGCGGTACGGGCCCGTTCGTAGGCGCCGGCCTGGACGGCGACCCGGTCCATCAGCCGGCGGGTGATGCCCGGGGACAGCATCGGGTCACCGGCGGCGACCCGCCGGATCGCGTCCACGATTTGGGCGGGCGGGCTGTCCTTGAGCAGGAAGCCGCCGGCGCCGAGGCGCAGCGCGCGGAGCACGTTCTCATCAGTGTCGAACGTGGTGAGCACGATGACCTCGGGCGGACGCGGGCGGCGCCGTAGCCGGCCGAGCGCGGCGAGACCGTCGACGCGGGGCATCCGCAGGTCCATCAGCACCACGTCGGGGGCGTGCGCGGCGACGGCGTCGGGCACCTCGTCGCCGTCCGCGGCCTGCCCCACGACCACGATGCCGTGCGCGCCGTCGAGCATCATCACCAACCCGGCGCGTACCAGCGCGTCGTCGTCGACGATGAGCACGCGTACCCCATCGCTCATTCCGGCCATGGTAGCCAGGCGTGCAGGTGGAACTCGCCGCTCGCGGTCACCTCGTGGTCGAGCCGGCCACCGGCCAGGTGCGCCCGCTCGGTCAGCCCGATCAGGCCGGCGCCGCCGCCCGGGACGCCGGGCGCGGCCGGCGCGTCGCGCGCCAGCGGGTTGCGGACGTCGATGACGAGCTTCGCGCCGGGCCGGCCGTCGAGCACGACGTTCACCGCCTGACCGGCCGCGTGCTTCCGCGCGTTGGTCAGGCCTTCCTGGACGATCCGGTACGCCGCCCGTCCGGCGGCGGCGGGCACCACCGCCGCGTCCACCGTCCGGTCCTCCAGCACGACCCGCTCACCCGCGTCGCGGGCCTCCTCGACCAGGCGCGGGATGTCGGCGAGCACCGGCTGCGGCCGCCCGATCCCCTCAGCACGCCCGGTGCCGTCAGCACGCCCGGTCTCGTCAGCGCGCTCGGTCTCGTCCTCGCGCAGCACACTGATCACCTCGCGCAGCTCGCTGAGCGCCTGGTGCACGCCGTCGCGCACCACCCCCGCCGCGAGGGAGACCTGCTCGGGCGAGGCGTCCGGCCGGTACTCCAGCGCGCCCGCGTACGTCGCCACCAGGGACAACCGGTGGGCCAGCACGTCATGCATCTCGCGGGCGATCCGGGTGCGTTCCAGCACCCGCGCCTCGGCCACCCGCCGGCCCTGTTCGGCCTCGGCGCGGCGGGCCCGCTCGCGCAGCGAGGCCACCAGCGCCCGGCGGGCCTGCGTCAGCGCTCCCCAGCCCAGCAGGGCGGCATAGCCGGCGACCATCAACGCCAGCCACCAGAGATAGGACAGGCCGCCGGCCGGCCGCCACAGCCCCTGGACGGCGTGCGCCGCGACCCCGGCCCCGGCGACCATGGCCGCCACCGCGAACGGCCGCCGCTGGGCGACGATGAGCGCCCCGGCCGTGGCCGCCGGGGTCACCGCCGGGGACACGGCGGCCAGCACGGCCAGTGCCAGCCCGGCGGCCACCGGCCTGCGCAGGAGTACGGGCAGCAGCGCGCAGCTCAGCACGCCGACCGCGAGGTCGAGGCCGAGCAGGCCCATCGTCCGCCCCGTCTGCATCTCCCCGAAGATCGTCAATGCCATCAGGGCGGCGACCACCGCGACCATGGCCATGGTGATCGCTCGTCCCGGGCGGCGCGGCGCCGCGGTCTCTCCCTCGGGACAGTTCAGCTCGGTGTTCACGCCGTCAACGTAGGACCGGCGGCGGCCACGCCGATACCGACCAAGGTATGCCCGTGCCTCGACCTCGGTCGCGAGTGCGCCGACCACCCGGCCGATGCGGCACGCGTGCCACGGCGGCGAGGCTGCCACCCATGACGACCAGTGAGCACGACCACGGCTCGACCCCCGGCATCCCGACCCCCGGCATCCCGACCTCCGGCATCCCGGCCCGGACCGACTGTCCGCCCGCTCGCCACATTCGCGGCCTGCGGGCCCTCGCCGTGACCGGCGCCGTCGCGGCCGCCCTCACGGTCTGGGCCGTGGCGGTCCCGCTCGCGGGCATCGAACCGGCCGTCCGGACCGGCGGGGGGACCCAGCCGGTCGGCCCGGGCGCGATAGCGACCTCCGCTCTGCTCGCCGGCCTGGCCGGCTGGGCGCTGCTGGCCGCGCTGGAACGCCTCACGAGCCGAGCACGCCGGACCTGGACCATCATCGCCGTCGTGGTGCTGGTGCTGTCGCTGAGCGGCCCGCTCGGCAACGGCGCCCACACCACGGCGACCGTCGCACTCGCCGGTATGCACCTTGCGGTCGGCGCGGTGCTCATCCCGGCGTTGCGGCGCTCGGCGCGCCGCTGACGACCGGGGCCGCCGCTGAAAAGGCACCGGCCGCATGTCGATCTGACCGGTCCTGGGTCGACGCCCCCAGTAGAAGCGGCCGAGATCGTTCCGCGCCGTGGCACGCAAAGGGGACGGCACATGCGTTTCTTGCTGATGCACAAGCTCGAGGAGGGCACTCCGGGTGCCCATCCTCCCGGTGCGGAGCTTCTGGCCAGGGCGGAAGGGCTGGTCGAGGAGATGATGCGGGCCGGGGTGCTGCTGGCCACCGAAGGACTGCTGCCGAGCTCCACGGGCGCTCGCGTCCGGGTCTCGGCGGGCCGGCGGATCGTGACCGGCGGCCCGTTCACCGAGACGGAGAAGGTGCTGGCCGGGTTCGCGCTGGTGCAGGTGAGGTCGAGGGAGGAGGCGATCGAGTGGGCGGCCCGCTTCGCCGACGTGATCGGCGATGTCGAGATGGAGGTCCGCCAGGTGGCCGGGCCCCGCCGGTCCTCGGAGGGCCGGTGATTTCCGCAGCGTACTGACGGTGTTGTGATCATCTGGGCCGGAATGCTGTGATGGGTGGCCATGACGGCTTCCGGCGCGCCTCCTGACACACCCTCCGGGCGATCCTCGGACACGCATCGTGCGATCGACGCGGTCTGGCGGATCGAGTCGCCGAGGCTGATCGCCGGTCTGGCGCGGATCGTACGCGATGTCGGGGTCGCCGAGGAACTCGCGCAGGACGCCCTGGTGGCCGCGCTCGAGCAGTGGCCGCAGGAGGGCGTCCCGCGCAATCCGGGCGCGTGGCTCATGGCGATCTCCAAACGCCGGGCGATCGATCTGATCCGGCGGCGGCAGCGGCTGGAACGCAAGATCGAGGAGATCGGGCACGACCTCGAGACCGGGCCGGAGGGGACAGCGGAGTTCGACGCGGTCCTCGACGACACCATCGAGGACGACCTGCTGCGCCTGATCTTCACCGCCTGCCACCCGGTGCTGTCCACCGAGGCGCGGGTCGCGCTCACCCTGCGGTTGCTCGGCGGGCTGACCACCGACGAGATCGCCCGGGCGTTCCTGGTCCCGGAGCCGACCGTCGCCCAGCGGATCGTGCGGGCCAAGCGGACGCTCACGCAGGCCCGCGTCCCCTTCGAGGTGCCACAGGGCGAGGACCGGGCGGCCCGCCTGTCGTCCGTGCTCGAGGTCGTCTACCTGGTGTTCAACGAGGGCTACTCGGCGACCGCCGGGGACGACTGGATGCGGCCGTCGCTCTGCGAGGAGGCGCTGCGGCTCGGCCGGATCCTGGCCGAACTCGCCGCCGGCGAGCCGGAGGTGCACGGCCTGGTCGCCCTGATGGAGATCCAGGCGTCGCGGTCGGCGGCCCGAACCGGCCCCTCGGGAGAGCCCGTGCTGCTGCTCGACCAGGACCGGACCCACTGGGATCAGCTCCTGATCCGCCGTGGCCTGGCGGCGCTCGAACGCGCCGAGGCCCTCGACGCCGGGCTGGGCCCGTACGCGTTGCAGGCCGCGATCGCCGCCTGCCATGCGCGAGCGCATGCCCCCGAGGAGACCGACTGGGCGCGTATCGCGGCGCTGTACGCGCAGCTGGCCGAGCTCGTCCCCAGCCCCGTCGTGGAGCTCAACCGGGCGGTCGCGCTCGCGATGGCGTTCGGGCCCGCCGCCGGACTCGCGCTCGTGGACACGCTGACCGGCGAGCCGTCGCTCCAGGCCTACCATCTGCTGCCCAGCGTGCGGGGAGACTTCCTCGCCAAGCTCGGCCGCCTCGAGGAGGCCGGCCGGGAGTTCGAGCACGCGGCCTCGCTCACCCGCAACTCACGCGAGCGGACGCTCCTGCTGGAACGCGCCGCCGCCTGCGCCCGCGGCTCGGCACCGTCCCAGATGCCCTGACCTGCCACACACCCGCCCACCCCACAGACGACGGCTCCACGCCCCCATCCCACGCCACGCGGCCCTCACGCCACGCGCCCCTCCGTGATCATGCAATCAATCGTCGAACGATTGCATGATCACGGAGGGGTGGGGGGCGGAGGTAGGGGGGTCAGGTAGTGGAAGGTGGGGGGTGGGTGCATGAGGAAGCGGTCGTGCGAGATGTTCCAGGCGTACGCGCCGGTCATGGCGAAGGCGATCCGGTCTCCGGCGCGCAGCCGGTGCACGGGCACCCTGGCGGCCAGCACGTCCTTGGGGGTGCACAGCTGCCCGACCAGCGTGATCGGCTCGTCGTGGACGGCGGGGCGGTCCCACGGCCAGGGCCAGTCCTCCGCCGGGATCACCTGGAACGGCTGGTCGTGCTGCTTGGTCGCCGGGGTGCGCAGATGGTGCGTCCCCCCGCGCAGCACGGCGAACGCCGCACCGTGGCTGTGCTTGATGTCCAGCACCTCCGTGACGTACCACCCGCAGTACACACTGACCGCGCGGCCCGGCTCGATGCGCAGCGTGCGGCCGGCGTGGCCGGCGAGGAGCCGGCGCAGGCCCGCGCCGAAGGACGGCCAGTCGAACCTCCGGCCGGGATCGGCGTAGTCGACGCCCATCCCGCCACCGAGGTTGAGCTCGGTCAGGTGGAGCCCGTGGATGCGCGCCCACTCGTCCGCCCAGCCGGCGATCCGCTCGGCCACCGCGAGCTGGGCGGGTGCGTCCAGTCCGCTGGCCAGGTGGGCGTGGACCCCGCGCAGCCGGATCCGCGGGTGCTCCGCGAGGAGGCGGAGGCAGCCGTCCAGCCGGGCGGGGTCCAGCCCGAAGGGGCCGGGCCGCCCGCCCATGGCGAGCGCGACCGGGCCGAGCGCGACGGGCAGGTTGACGCGCAGCAGGACGTCCACGGTCCGGTCGCCCAGCAGCGCGGCGAGCATGCGCAGTTCGTGTTCGCTCTCCACGTGCAGCCGCTCGACGCCGGCCTCCAGCGCCCGCGTCAGCTCGCCGGCGGTCTTGCCCGGCCCGCCGAAGGCGATCGGAGCGTCCGGGAACAGCGCGCGTACGTGCCGCAGCTCCCCTCCCGAGGCGACCTCGAATCCGTCGACGTGCTCGTGCAGCACCTCGAGCAGCCGGGGGTCGGAGTTGGCCTTGGCGGCGTAGAACACCTCGACTCCGTCCGGCAGGGCCGCCCGGATCGCGGCGGCGTGCTCGTCCAGCGCCGTCAGGTCGTACACGTAGGCGGGCAGGGTGTCGCCGGCCAGGCCGGAGAGATGGCGGAGCAGCCGGGCCGTCACCGGGCCACCTCGCGCAGGAGGCCCGCGCCCAGCGGGCTGGGCAGCGGTACGTAACCGGCGTACCGGTCGGCCTGCCGGGCCCAGCGCAGCAGCAGGTTGGCCTTGGCCGGCAGCGGCGCACCGGACAGCAGCGCCCGCAGCCGCGACGGCTCACCGGCCGAGCGGGCGTAGGCGTCCAGATGGTCGCGGACGAGTCCCCACAGGGCCGGCTCCAGCGCGGGATCCAGGTCGGCGAGCGCGCCGAGCATCTCGCCGACGTGGTTGACCAGCAGGCAGTAGGCGACCCGGTTCCAGCCGCGTTCGTCGTCGTAGACGAGGCGGCGCCGGACGTCCTCGGCCAGCTCCGCCAGGGCCCGGCGGTGGCGGCCGGGGACCAGCTTGGTGCCCTCCAGGTCACGGAAGAGCACCTGGGCGGGCATGCCGTCCGCGCGTACGCCGACGATGACGTTCTGCAGATGAGGCTCCAGCACGATGCCGTGCTCGAAGTAGGCGGCCAGCACCGGCGGTAGCAGCAGGCCCAGGTAGGCGTTCCACCAGCGCAGCGGGTCGCCGTCACCACGGGCGAGCAGGTGGGAGACCTGGGCGGTGCTCGTGGGGTACTCGTCGGCGACCGCCGCCGCGAGCAGCGGCGTCACGCCCGGTCGCAGGTGCGCGCGGACGCCGGAGCGGACGATGACGCTGAGTCCCTCCAGCAGCGGCACGTCGCCGCCGAGGTCCACGCTGCGGTAGCCCGGCTCGGCCAGCATCCCGCAGCCGGGGAACCGGTCCGCGAGCCCGGCGAAGACCGGCTGGACGAGGCGGTTCAGCGCGACGGCGCCGGACAGCTCGTAGCCGGCGTTCTTGCGGACGCAGTTGGTGAGCCGGATGTTCAGGCTGAACTTGAGGAACAGGTCGCCGCCCGGTTCGTAGAGCGTCCGGACCGAGGCGGTCGGCAGGAAGCCGGGGCCGGCGACCCCGGTGTCGACCACGTCGCCGCGGGAGACGGCGTCGCGCAGCACCTGCCGATCGGACAGCATCTGGTACTGCCACGGGTGCACCGGCAGCAGCCGGTAGCCCGGCGGCGGTGGCGGGCGCAGCGCGTCCAGGTCCGCGAGCTCCCCCTCCTCGCGTACGAGCTCGCCGCGTACGGCCAGGTAGCGCAACGGGAACCGGGAGCCGACCTCGGGCGCGTACTCCAGCCAGCGCCGCGCGTCGCCGCTGCGGGACTTGGGCGTGGGGTGGAAGCGATGGCCGAAGACCAGCGACTGCTCGGACTCCAGGTAGGTGCCGGGCGGCGGCGTCCGGCCGGTGCGCTGTTCCAGCACGGTACGGATCGTCTCGTGGCTGTCGGCGACCTGCGGGAGGAACTCCTCGTTGCCCACCCCGGTGCGCAGCGCCAGTTCGTCCCCGATGTACCCGGCCAGCTCCCGCCAGCCGACCGGCACCCAGCCGGTGCCGTCGTGCCGCTCGGCCGGGCCGCTGAACCGGTGCGCCCCGATCAGCGAGGTCCGGCGCAGGACGGCCCGCAGCAGGACGGCCCGGCGGGGCAGCCGGAGGAGGAGATGGCCGCCGGCGACGGTGGCCTGCCGTTCGGGGAGGGAGACCTCCCGGAGCAGGCAGTTGAGCAGTGTGTGCGTGGTGACGGTGTCCGCGGTCCTGGTGGGCGCATCGGCCGCCAGGGGGGTCGTTGTCATACGAGGTGGCTCCGGTCACTCGAAGCGGCGGGGGGTCTTCCGCCGGCTGGTCGTCGCTGTGGAGGGACTCACGCACCATCGCGGCCAGGCTAGGCGACGGCCGTCCGCCCGCGAGCAAGCGAGGTTCCGCCGCCCCCGGTTGCGATCATGAGATAACGCCCTGACCTGGGGTGATCCGGGCCATCGGCCGGCCCTGCGGGGCCGCCGATGCGACGTTCCGGCGGACCTGTGCTAGAGTTATCTCAGTTGCAGTTGTGGTTCCCATAGACTTTGTGTGCGCCTGCTGGTTACCAACCTCGGGCGCATTTTTGTTTTCCGGAGTTTCCGGATGGGGTCATAAAGGCGACGCGGGGCTCGCGAAGTGCGAGCTCCCGAACTGCCCCTGAAGGAGATAGACATGGCTACTGGCACCGTGAAGTGGTTCAACGGCGAAAAGGGCTTCGGCTTCATCGAGCAGGACGGCGGCGGCGCTGACGTCTTCGCCCACTACTCCAACATCCAGGCCCAGGGCTTCCGTGAGCTTCAGGAAGGCCAGAAGGTCCAGTTCGACGTCACGCAGGGCCAGAAGGGCCCGCAGGCCGAGAACATCGTCATCGTCTGATCTAGACGACAGCATGTGACAGGGGCCCGCACCTGAGGGTGCGGGCCCCCGTTGCCTGCCCTGTGGAGCATCGTCGGCGACGGCGGTGATCCACTGCCGGCTGCGACCGGCACCCGCACCACCACCGTACGGCCGGCGCCGATCCGCACTCCGGATCCGGAACAGACGCCGCTGCGGTTTCCAGCACGGTCCGGCCTTCCGCCGCCGCTTTTCGGCAGGCGCCGACCGTTTCGAAGCTTCGCGCGATAGAGCCGCTGTGCTTCGTTCACTTTTTGGCTCGATCTTGCGATTTCTTCGTGCGGCAGTGCACACCGGAGTCTTCCTCGATACGCGCCTCCCTGAGGAAGGTTCTGCATGATCCGCTCGTCCCGTCCGACCCATCACCGCTCGTTCTCCCGCTCGCGTTCCAGCGCCCCGCGTCGCTCGTCCGCGCCGCCGTCGGGCGAGTTCGCGATGCCGGTCAGCACCACCCCCGCGCTTCCCCCGGTGGAGTCCTTCGCCGCGCTCGACATGCCGGCCGCCCTGCTGCAGACGCTGACCCGGCAGGGAGTGACCGAGCCGTTCCCGATCCAGGCGGCCACCCTGCCCAACGCGCTGCACGGCCGTGACGTCCTCGGCCGGGGCCGTACCGGATCCGGCAAGACCCTCGCCTTCGGCCTGGCGCTGCTCGCCCGCACCGCGGGCCGCCGCGCCGAGCCCCGCCAGCCTCTCTCCCTGGTGCTGGTGCCCACCCGTGAGCTGGCGCAGCAGGTCACCGAGGCCCTCACGCCCTACGCGGACTCCGTCAACCTGCGGCTGGCGACCGTGGTCGGCGGCATGTCCATCGGCCGGCAGGCCGCTCAGCTCCGCCGTGGCGCGGAAGTGGTCGTCGCCACGCCGGGTCGGCTCGCCGACCTGATCAACCGCGGCGACTGCCGGCTCGACCAGGTCGGCATCGCCGTCCTGGACGAGGCCGACCAGATGGCCGACATGGGCTTCCTGCCCCAGGTCACCGTGCTCCTCGACCAGGTCATCGCCGGCGGCCAGCGGATGCTGTTCTCGGCGACCCTCGACCGCAACGTCGACCGGCTGGTCCGCCGCTTCCTCAACGACCCGGTCACCCACTCGGTGGACCCGTCGCAGGGCGCGGTCACCACCATGGAGCACCACCTGCTCCACATCTCCGACGGCGACAAGCAGGCCGCGGCCACCAACATCGCCGCCCGCGAGGGCCGCGTGCTGATGTTCGTCGGCATGAAGCACGCCGCCGACCGCCTGACCCGCAGCCTGCTGGCCAGCGGCGTACGGGCGGCGGCACTGCACGGTGGCAAGTCCCAGCCGCAGCGCACCCGGACCCTGGAGCAGTTCCGCACCGGGGACGTCACCGTCCTGGTCGCCACCAACGTCGCCGCCCGCGGCATCCACGTGGACGGCCTGGACCTCGTCGTCAACGTGGACCCGCCCACGGACCACAAGGACTACCTGCACCGCGGTGGCCGTACGGCTCGCGCCGGCGAGTCCGGCACGGTCGTCACCCTGGTGACGCCGAGTCAGCGCCGTGAGATGGAACGCATGATGATCACCGCCGGGATCACCGCGAGCAGCGCCCGGGTGCACTCCAGCGACGCCGAGCTCACCCGGATCACCGGGGCCCGCCTGCCCTCCGGCATCCCGGTCACGGTGGCTCCGGTGGCCGAGCGCCCGCAGTCCCGCAACGGCGGGTCGAACGGCCGGGCCCGGGGCCGCTCGCCGCAGCCGCGCCGCGGTGGCACCTCGCGGGGCCGCTACTCCGACAACGGGGGCCGCTTCTCCGACAACGGACCGCGCCGCGCCGCCAGCGCGTAGGCACCAAGAGCACGACGAGGCCGAGGCCCGGGCGATGACGCCCGGGCCTCGGTCTTTTCCGCCGGGGTATTGGTTGGGGTACTGGAAAGCGGGCACGACAGCCGCATTGACGGTTCCTGACACGGTGGGTGACAGTGCCGGACGACGACGCATCCCGGGTACCCAGGCTGCTGACCACGCTGGCGGCGTGGAGCTGGCGGCTCATCGTGGTGAGCATCGTGGTGTACGGGCTGATGCACATCGTCAGCCGGCTGTTCTTCGTCGCCCTGCCGGTCGCGCTGGCCCTGCTGCTGTGCGCGCTGCTCATGCCGTTGACGGACCGGCTGCGCCGGTGGGGACTGCCGTCGCTGACCGCCACCTGGCTGACGATGCTGCTCGCGCTGAGCGTGGTCGCCGGCGTCGGGACGCTGGTGGGGGTACGCGCCAACTCCGAGTTCCCCAAGCTGCTGACCGAGCTGAGGCACACCGGCGAGCAGATCCAGACCTGGCTGGTCAACGGGCCGTTCCATCTCAAGCAGGCACAGCTCGACACCGCGATCAACAAACTGCTGTCGAACATCCAGCAGCAGCGCGGCAAGCTGATCACCACCGCGCTCAGCGCGACCGCGACCGTCGGAGAGATCGCCGCGGGCCTGATCCTCATGCTGTTCGTGGCGTTCTTCCTGCTCAAGGACGGTCCCCAGATCTGGTCGTGGCTGATCAGCGGCAGCGGCCGGTACCGCGAACGGCTGGATCGCGCCGGGCACGCGGGCTGGGTGACCCTGTCGCACTACGTGCACGGCAGCGTGATCGTCGCCGCCGTCCACGGTGTGATCATCGCCGTCGTGCTGACCGTCATGGGCGTACCGCTGGTCGCGCCCCTGGCCGTGCTGATCTTCTTCGCCAGCTTCATCCCGCTCGTCGGGATCCTGTTCGCCGGAGCGGTGGCCCTCGCGGTGGTGCTGAGCGCCAAGGGGGTCCTGGCCGGGCTGATCTTCCTGGGCATCCTCATCATCGAGCACCAGCTGGAGAGCCATGTGCTGCAGCCGCTGGTCATCGGACGCCGGCTGCACTTCCACCCGCTGGCCATCATCGTCATCCTGGCCGTGGGCGGCATCCTCGGCGGCATCCCGGGCGCGGCCCTCGCGGTCCCGGTGACCGCGGTCTTCTTCCGCGCCTGGCCCCATCTGAGCGGTTCGGCCGACCTGCCACCGCCCCGCCCGATGCCGCCACCCGGTCTGGTCGCACGGCCGGACGGCCCCCCGGAAGCCGAGCCGGACCGGCCGGACGGTAGCTGAACCCCCTCGCCTGAACCCCCCGCCTGAACCCCGCGCCTGCATCCGGGTGCCCGAGCCCCGCGCCCGCACCCGGTGCCCGGACACGGTGACGCCCCGGGCGATGATCTCGCTCCGGGGCGCCTCCGTATCGGCCGAGCCCGCTCAGCGCAGGGACTTCGCCCTGCTCTTGGCGTCGGCGACCTTCTGCTTGGCGACGGCCTTGGCCACCTTCGCCTTGGCCTTCGCCACCTTCGCCTGGGACTTGGCCTGGCCTCGGGTGGCCTTCACCTGGGTCCTGGTCTGCCGGACCGCTTTCTCCCACGGCCCGGCGTTCCTGCGGCTGCGGCGACGCCACGCCCAGACCGCGAAGGCCAGCGCGGCGAGCCCGGCGGCCCCGGTGCCGGACCGGCGTGCCACCGGCTTGGCCTCCTCCGAGGTCACGGCGTCATGGGCCTTGCCCGCGAGTTCGCCGGCCTTGTTCTTGGCCGCCTGGCCCGCTTCCCCGGCCTTCTCCTTCACCGCGTTCGCGGCGTGTCCGATCTGCTCGGTCTTGCCGTTGGCCTTCCGGGATGACGCCGCATCCGTGTCGCCCAACTGCACTGGATCATTGGCGGTCATCGATGCACTCCCTCTTGCCTGTCCTTGCCTGTCAGGATTCGGCTTTCCGCACACGCCGTACCCCGCTCACCACGCCCAAACGTGCGGCAGGTGAACGGCCCGGAAGTCCTGCTCCGCGCGCCATACGTCCCCTTTTCGACAGACCGTTGGTACATGATCGATCCACGACTGGCTACGGTTGGAAACAGAACTGAATTCCGGAGCGAGGAGTCACACCATGACGACGGACACCCGGCAGACCGGCCGTGCGCTGGTATTGGGCGGCGGCGGGATCGCTGGCATCGCGTGGGAGGCCGGCCTCGTCGTCGGACTGCAGGGTGCCGGGGTCGATCTGACGGACGCCGATCTGATCGTCGGGACTTCGGCCGGCTCCGTGGTGGGATCCATGATCGCGATGGGCGTCGATCTCCCGCTGGCGATCGACGATCTCGCGGGCCGTGCGGAGACCGCGGCCGCTCCGCCCCCTCCGGTCGACTTCTCCACGGTGCTGAGCGCCTTCGGAGTGCTCTTCGACACGAGCCTGGATCCGCAGGAGGCCCGGGCACGGGTCGGCGCGATGGCCCTGGAGGCCCCGGTGGCCGACGCCGCCGGCCGGCTGCGGGAGATCGGTGACCGGCTGCCCGGCCACGAGTGGCCGGAGCGGCCGTTGCTGATCACGGCGGTGGACACCGCGGACGGCGATTTCAGGGTCTGGGACCGCGACTCGGGCACGCCGCTCCCGCTCGCGGTGATGTCGAGCTGCGCGGTGCCCTGTGTGTTCCCGCCGGTGGAGATCGACGGGCGGTTCTACATGGACGGCGGGGTGCGCTCGGCCACCAACGCGGACCTGGCCGCGGGCTTCTCCGCGGTCGTGATCATCGAGCCGATGGCCCATCTGTCCCCCCGGGCCCTCCTGGAGCGCGAACTGGCGGCCCTCGACACCGCGAACGTGGTGGCGATCGGCCCCGACCAGCATGCCGTCGAGGCCTTCGGCCACGACGTTCTCGACCCGGCGCTCTGGCGCCCCGCCTACCACGCCGGGATCATCCAGGCGGGCGGCGTCGTCGATCGCGTCCAGGAGGTCTGGAAGGCGTGACGGTCGCCCGGCTAGCCCGCCGCCGCCAGGACGATGAGCAGGACCACCAGCAGGAAGGGGATCACCAGGCCGATCAGCGCCGAGGGCCTGCTCAGCAGGGGCACCCCGGGGTCCATCGGATGGCGGTGGTCGCCCGAGGGCGGCGGCTGTGGTGCGGGAAGGCCGGCCACCCGGCCGCGCCGGGCCAGGTTGATCAGCACGGTGACCGGGGTGATCACGAAGGACAGGTAGCCGTACCAGCCCTGGATCAGGGTCTTCGCCGTCATGTCCCGGAAGGTGGACAGGCCGCAGTCGCGGCAGAACGGCCCCTTGAGATGCAGGAACTGCATGAGCACGATCATGCCTCGGTGGCCGCGGAAGGTGACGTCGGCGGCCGGCACGCAGCCGCAGAACCGGCACTGCGGCCCGCCGGCCCCCGGATGGGCACCCGGGTGGGGCTGCGGCGCGTACTGCCGGTCCTGGTGCTGCTGCGGAGGGTAGGGCTGTGCGGGAGCGCCGTACGGCTGCCCCCCGTAGGGCTGCGCCGGAGCCTGCGGGGCACCGTACTGAGGCGCACCGTACGGGGGCGCGCCTTGCTGCCCGCCGTACTGGGGTGCGCCGTACTGGGGGGCGCCATGCTGAGGGGCGCCGTACTGGGGTGCACCGTATTGGGGCGCACCGTACTGCTGACCGCCGTGCGGGTAGGACCCGGCGTTCTGCCCGGGGTGGCCGGGCGCGGCCTGAGGGTGGGCCCACGGGCCACCTGGCGGGGGAGGTTGCGACATGATGACCTTCATAAGGGAGGATTGAGTCGCTCATCCTATGGAGGACTCTTGGCACTGAACACCCGAATCGCACCTTTCACCGCGGACATGGGCGAATGACACGGGTCGTTCACTGGCCGGACCGGCTGACGGCCGCTCCCCAGGCCCTCTTCGCCTACGGCACGCTGCAGTTCCCGGAGGTCCTGCACGCCCTGATCGGCCGGATGCCCGAGCACCGGCCGGCCGCGGTCGACGGCTGGCGGGTCGCGGGCCTGCCCGGCCGCGACTACCCCGGGCTGGTACCCGGCCCGGCCAGGGCCGCCGGGCTGCTCCTCAGGGGTCTGAGCGACGCGGAATGGCGCGTCCTGGACGCCTTCGAGGACGAGTGGTACGACCTGCGGGAGCTCATCCTCACCGACGGCGGCACGGCCTGGTGCTACACCTGCCCGTCCGGCTACCGGGTCTCCGAGCTGGACTGGACGGCGGAGGTCTTCTCCCGGGCGAGTCTCGGCGGCTTCGTGGAGAGCAGCGCGGCCTGGCGGAGCACCCTGGACCAGGGAATGACGGGCCAGGGGATGACGGGCCAGGAGAGTACGGGTTAGGGGACGACGGGGAGCAGGATCGCCGAGGGGCGGTCGGGGTCGTGGAAGATCTCCTGGTCGGCCAGGAGCATGGTGGTGGCGGTGCCGAGCGGCTCGCCGGTCCCGGGGTTCCTGGCCACCTTCGGATAGGCCCCGCTGGTGACGTGCACGCGGATCCGGTGACCTCGCCGGAAGCGGTGCCCGGTCGGCCACATGTCGACCTGCGCCCGGCGGACCCCGTCGCCGTCGGCCGGAGCGACCCCCGGCGACAGGCGGAGACCGCCCTCGCAGACGTTCAGCGACGTGCCGTCCGGCGCCACGTCGCACAACCGGACCACGAAGTCGGTGTGCTCCCGGTTGGACCGTACGTACAGGTCCGCGCCGACCGGCCCGATCGCGTCCAGATCCGCGCGGAGCACCTGGCTGGTGAAGACCAGCACGTCGTCGCGCGCCTCCAGCGGCCGGTTGTCCACCGGCTTGGAGCTGCCGAGCAGGGTGGGGCCGCCGAGGGCCGGCGTGGGATCGGTGGGGTCGTACCGGTAGGTCCCCGGGTCGGAGGACAGCGGGCCGTGCTCGGCCAGCCCGCCGCCGGGCTGCAGATGCCAGCGCTGGGTCCGCGTCCCCGGTACGGGCCAGTCGCGGAACTCGCGCCACTCCCCCGCGCCGGTGACGTACAGGCGGACGGGATTGGCGCGCAGGCCGCGGAAGTCGTCCATCAGGTGAGCGCGGAACCAGGCCAGCGACTCCCTGGTGGTGACCATGAAGTGCCGTGGATCGGTGTGCCACCACGGCCCGATGGTCAGGTACGGCCGCTTACCGGCCGCCCGGAGGGCCAGGTAGTCCTTCAGCTCCCAGGGCAGGAACACGTCATACCAGCCGCCGAGCAGGCTGACCGGGGCGCCGACGTCACGCACCATGGCGCTGAAGTCGCGTTTCTTCCAGTAGCTGCCGTCGTTCTCGAGCGCGGAGCCGTGGTTGGCGAGCAGGTCCTGGAAGAAGGGCATGGCCGCCCCGTTGGCCAGCACGTCCAGCTCCCCCAGCGGCTTGCCGGACAGCGCCGCCCGTACGGCCCGGCGCTTGGACAGCAGCCCGCCCTGCATGAGCCCCAGCGGCCGCTCCTGCCGGCTGGTCAGGTCGGCCCAGCTCAGCGTCGCCTCCAGGGCGAAGGCACCGCCCACGTAGGCGGCGTCGCGGAACGTCGAGGCGGTGATCTGAGCGGCCATCGCCTTCAGCTCGGGCCCGGCCTCCGCCGCGACCGCCCAGGCGGTGTAGCCGAGATAGCTCGGGCCGTAGGTGCCGAAGGAGCCGCCGAACCACGGCTGCTGCTTGAGCCAGCGGATCGTGTCCAGGCCGTCCTCGCGCTCGTCGCCCAGCGGGTTGAACTCACCGCCGGACCCGAAGGTGCCCCGGACGCTCTGCACCACGACCTGGAAGCCCAGGTAGGCGAAGGCCAGCCCGTTCATCATCGCGGGGATGCCGCGGCGGCCGTACGGCGTACGGACCAGGATCGTCGGCTGCGGGCCCGGCCCGAGCGGCGTGTACCGGTCGGCCAGAAGCGTGGTCCCGTCGGCCATCGGTACGGGCAGATCGCGCTGCGCGGTGATCCGGTAACGGCCGTACGGTAGGCGCTTCGCCTGAGTTGCCAGCCGATTCGTCAGGCTCATACGTCCTCCCCCAAGCACCTCTCGCAGCGCTACTTACTGGTAACGGTAATGGATTGTTCCAAATTCCCCCTGGTAGGAGGCTTGCGAGGCCGTCTGGGCGACATGTCCGAGGGGCGCACGTGACCTACCGGCCCGGCCGGCGGCCCAGCCAGGTGTGCAGCGACCACCGCCAGCGGGTGGCGTGACCGAGGGCGTCCTCCTCCGGCCCCGGCGCGTCGAAGCCGGTGAGTTCGCCGAACCTGCGCAGCCGGTGCTTGACCGTGTTGGGGTGGACGTGCAGCGCGGCTGCGGTCAGATCGGCCCGGCCGCCCTTGGACAGATAGACCAGCGCGGTCTCGGCCAGCAGCCGGTGGAACTCCTCGGCCGGGTCGAGCCGGGCCAGGAAGACATCGGCGAGCATCTCGCCCAGCCCCGGATAGGCGTCGGACGCGATCTCCAGCGCCAGTTCGGTGAGCGGCCGCAGTCCCTGGAGGCCACGCCGGCGGGCGGCGACGAGCCCCGCGCGGCACAGCCGGTAGCAGCCGGCGAGCTGGTCGGGTGCCGCCGCCGGTGCCGCGATCACCAGGATGCCCGCCACCGCCGCGGGGTCGGGCAGCCGGCCGGTCACGGCGCACAGGTAACCGTCCACCATCCCGGCCAGGCCGTCGGTGGCGGTCAGCACCGCCTCGATCCGCTGGGCCCGGCGCGGATCGCTGAGGTCGGCGATCAGGCAGTGGTAGCGCCGGCCGCCGTCCAGCCCGGCCTCGGCGATGTGGGACGCGGGCCCGTCGTTGAGCAGCTCGCGCAGGGCCTCGATCCGTACCGAGTGGGTGGTGCGGGCCAGGCTGAGCTCCGTCTCCCGGTAGGCGTAGATCAGCCGGTTCTGCATCTCGTTGGCGTAGGAGTCCAGCTCGTAGAGGGCGTCGACCAGGTCGTCGGTGGACAGCTCCGCGCCCTTGGCCCGTTCGACGAGCTGGAGCATCACATACCGCCGCCCGGCCTGGAACCCCTCCAGCAGCGCGGCGAGCGGGATGCCCTGCAGGGCCCGGTCGACGGCCAGCCGGTCGGCGACCTCGACATCGGCGCCGAGTCCCGCACCGGAGCCGGAGGAGTCGATGAACGCCGAGGAGATCACCCCCAGCAGTGCCGCGATGTGCCGCTGTACCTCGTGCAGCGGCAGCGCCGCGACGGGCGGGGACTTGGCCCGGGCCGCCGCGA
The DNA here is from genome assembly GCF_050971785.1 of Actinomadura scrupuli. Taxonomy (NCBI): domain Bacteria; kingdom Bacillati; phylum Actinomycetota; class Actinomycetes; order Streptosporangiales; family Thermomonosporaceae; genus Actinomadura; species Actinomadura scrupuli. The sequence continues at coordinate 46,548 of NZ_JBPCCU010000002.1, forward strand.
CGACCCCTTCGAGCGTCCTCGGGTCGGCCCGCATCTGCTCGACGACGCGGCGCAGCACCGTACGGCCCGTCGGATCGGCCATGGCGCGCCCTCCTCGTCACGAACACACGCGTGATCTTGCAGTCCGTCCGGCGCGGACTGCAAGATCACGGCTGTGGGAACCCGCCGTCACGGGCCCGCCTCACGAGCCTCCCGTCACGGGCGGGTCATCACGGGCGGGTCATCCGGCGGCCGGCGAGAGCGAGTCCAGCACGTCCTGGGGCACCTTGCCCAGCCGCTCGCGCTGCGGGAACGTGCCGACGGGGATGCGCGCGACCTCCCTGGCGGTGCGGTAGTCGATCACCGAGATGGCGTTCCTGCCGCTCAGCGAGACGAAGCAGTGCTGACCGTCCACGCTGGTCGTCGACCAGTAGGGGATGCTGCCGGTGTCGTAGGTGACGGTCCCGGTGGTGTTGAGCAGGGGGCGGGCGATGATCGCGGTGTAGTCGTCGATGGTGCCGACGTCGCACAGCCTGCTCTCGTCGCCGTTGATGGCCATGCCGTGGTGGGCGGAGTTGTTGGGGTAGTCGTCCGGCTTCAGCGCCCGGCCCGCCGCGCTGAACGGCATCTGCACGGTGCGGGTGATCTTCCCGGTGACCAGGCTGAACTCCGCGAAGCCGTTGAGGTACGACAGCTGGAGGTAGGCCAGCCGGTTGTCGCGGGTGAACGCGGCCGGGCGTACGCCGTGGTCGAAGGTGTAGGTCTTGGTGACCTTGAACGTCTTGGGGTCCACGACGGTGATCTGCCGGGCGCCCTTGAGACCTTCCAGTGCCTGGGGCAGCGCGGTGACGCCGATGCTGGAGTTGTAGAGGTACTTCCCGTCCGGGGAGTAGTCGTTGGCGTGCGGGTACGTGCCGGTGGCGAACTCGGCGGCGAGCTTGCCGGTCGCGGTGTCGATGACCTGGGCCTTGCCCGCGGTGGTCGCGGACACGGTGAAGCGGGTGCCGTCGGGCGACAGGACCGCGTGGTCCGACTTGAAACCGGCGCCCTTGAAGCGCCACAGCATCTGCTTGGTCTTGATGTCGAAGGCCACCGAGTCGTTGAGGTTGCCGCGGGAGACGTAGAGCTTGGTGCCGTCGGGCGAGACGTACACGTCGTCGGCGAAGCGGTCGCCGCCCTCCTCGCTCTTGACGACCTCGTACGCCGCCTTCTCCACCGGGTTCATGCCGTCGAGCCGTTCCTGAAGATCGGGAACGATGTTGATCGAGCCGAGGTTCTGGAACGTGCGGCCGTCCAGGAAGCTGACGGTGCCCGAGGCGCTGTTGCCGACCAACAGCACGTCGCGCTGTGCGGCCGCCTGGGCGGGAGCGTTCACCACCGCTCCCAGCGACACCGCCATGCCCGCAGCGATCAGCAGTGCCCGCGTTCTCTTGCGCGGAATCGGCATCCCTACTCCTTTCCATGCCCCCCGATCAGCCAGAAACGGACGTGTTAAGTCTGGGTAACCGACCTCGCACAGCCAAGGCGTCCGCCGCCAACGTCCGGCGGGCCGGCTGTCGCTCACGCACAACGACCGCGGAGGGATGGAGCTCAGCGGGCCGCCGGGCCGTCCGCTCCGGGCAGCGGATCGTGTTCCTTGCCCGTCTGCCCGCACATGCGGCACGGCTCGTCGACCCGGATCCAGCCGATCACCCCGCTGGGCTCGCGGTTCGGCCGTTCCGGGCGCCACCGGCCGGAGCCCGCGCAGAAGCGGCACGGCCAGTCGTCGCGATCACACCAGTCGCAGGGCACGTTGCCGCACCGGGGCCGCACCGCCGGCGGGTCCGCCACGCTCATCGGCAGATCCCGCTTCCGTGGCACACGTGACAGCTCTCCACGCTGGTCTGCCAGGTGACGGAGCCGTCGTCCTGCTGGTGCGGCCGTTCGTAGCTGACGCTGCCGGACCCCCCGCAGTGCCCGCAGGCGGGGGGCGCCTTGTCCGTCTCACCGCTACCGGTCATCCCGTCAGCATCGCGCACAACCACGATCAGGGGAACCGGTTCGCCGAGCCGGTACGCGGGCCTGAGACAATCGATCACGATGTATCGACTCCTGTATTCGCTGGTCCTCCGGCACGTGCCCGCCGAGGCCGCCCACCGCGCCGGCATGGCGGGGCTGCGGCTGATCTCCGTGGTCCCCGGTCTCATCGCGCTGCTCCGCCGGTGGCTCGGCCCGCACGACCCGGCGCTGTGCGTCAGGGCGCTCGGGTTGGAGTTCCCCGGTCCGCTGGGGCTCGCGGCCGGCTTCGACAAGGACGCCGAGGCCTTCGACGCCCTCGCCGGCTTCGGTTTCGGCTTCGTCGAGATCGGCACGGTCACCGCGCGGGCCCAGCCGGGCAATCCGCGGCCGCGGCTGTTCCGCCTGATCCCGGACCGGGCGCTGGTCAACCGGATGGGCTTCAACAACCACGGCGCGGCGGCCGCGGCCCTGCGGCTGCGCCGCCGCAGGCCCGGCACCGTGCTCGGGGTCAACATCGGCAAGACCAAGTCGGTGCCCGAGGACGAGGCCGTCGGCGACTACGTGGAGAGCACCGAGCGGCTCGCCCGGTACGCCGACTACCTGGTCGTCAACGTCAGCTCGCCGAACACGCCCGGCCTGCGGGACCTGCAGTCCGTGGAACGGCTGCGGCCACTGCTCGGCGCGGTCCGGGAGGCGGCCGACCGGGTCGCCGGGCGGCACGTGCCGCTGCTGGTGAAGATCGCCCCTGATCTCGCCGACGGCGACATCGACGCGGTGGCCGAGCTCGCGCTCGAGCTGGGGCTCGACGGCATCATCGCGACCAACACCACCATCGGCCGGGAGGGACTGGCCAGCGACCCGGCACTGGTGTCCCAGGCGGGCGGGTTGTCCGGGGCCCCGCTGAAGGAGCGGTCCCTGGAGGTGCTGCGGCGGCTGCGGAAGCGCACCGAGGGACGGCTGGTGCTCATCTCGGTCGGCGGCGTCGAGAACGGCTTCGACGTCTGGGAGCGGATCCGGGCGGGCGCCACCCTGGTCCAGGGCTACACGGGCATGATCTACGGTGGCCCGCTCTGGGCCCACCGGGTGCACCGTGACGTGAGCCGCCGGCTGAGCAGCAGCTCCTTCCGTACGCTCCAGGACGCGATCGGACGATGACCGGTCACCAGGCCGGTCTGCCGTGGACCTGGCCGGGAACCCGCAGCCGGCCGGGCTCCACCGGCGCGCGGCAGGGCTCCAGCCGGAAGACCCGGAGCCGGCGGCCGGACCGCAGCGTGTAGCGGTCGTAGACCGGCCAGACGCGGAGCAGCCGCGGCCACGCCTCGGCCCGCTCGGCCCCCTCCAGCAGTCGGGCCACCACCGGGATCTGGTAACCGCGGTAGCTGACCGTGGCCTGCGGCCGGCGCAGCAGGCTGATCGACCAGTGCGGATGCGACTCCCGTCCCCAGTTGCTGCCGACCACCAGGAAGCTGCCGTCGGGCTCGGGCAGGCAGGTCATCGGAGCCCGCCGTTCCCGGCCGGTACGGTGCCCGACGGTGACGAGCAGCAGGGTCGGCACCAGCGACCGGCTCATGAGCAGCCGGCCACCGGAGAGCCGGTGCACGGCCCGGTCCAGCCGGGGGACGAACGCCGGGCCGACCAGCGCGAAGAGCCGGGTGCACGCCATCCGCTGGAAGACCGGACGGGCCACCGCGACGAAGGGGAGCGCCAGCCAGCGAAAGGGCGCGGTCCACCGGCGGCGCACATTCCAGGGCGCGACGACGATCCCGTGACGTCCCATGAACGCACCATCCGGGTTTCAGACAGAGATCGGGACGTGAAGGTATGCCGGTTAAATCCCTTTATGCCATATAAACGACCGGATGCGGCCATAAAGGACCGTACCAACCTGGTTATCGGTGCCTTGCCGGCACGTGCTACCTGGCCCCGCGCTACCTGGCATCACCGAACTCGAAGAACCCGTCGGCGATCAACTCCGGCAGCACCCCATGAGCGTGCGCCCAGACCTGATCCTCCGAGAGCCCGATCAACTGGGCGATCGCGCTCAGCAACGGCTCGAGCGGGAGTGTCCCGTCGCAGACCCCGGCCAGCGCGGCCTCGACCGTGCCGACCCCGGCCGCGCGGCGCAGCCCCCGGGTCTGGCGCAGCACGATCCGCTCCGGATCCTCCGCGCCGGGCGGCCCGACCTGCTCCTGTACGACTCCGGCAGCGGTGCGCAGCGGCGCCAGCGACGGGTCCAGCCGGGCCTCCACCAGCCCCCGCAGGACCCGCTCGACGTAACCGCCCACCGGCTGCTCGACCGCGTGCCGCAGTTCTTCGATCCGGTGACTCTGCCCGCCCTTGCGCAGCGTGATCCATCCGAACCCGATGCCGGTCACGCGGTGCCGTTCGAAGTGCGCCAGCCAGGCGTCGTAACGCGCCGCGTACTCCGGGCTCCCCGTCTCGCAGGAGTCGCGCAGCCAGAGTTCGGCGTACTCGGCGGGGTCCTGGACCTCTCGCTGGACCACCCAGGCGTCGCAGCCGGTCTCGCTCAGCCAGCCGCCGATCCGCTCCTCCCAGGACTCGCCGCCGATGTGCAGCCAGTTGGCCAGGAACTGGCCCCAGCCGCCCATGACGAGGTGGTCCGGCGCCCCGGTCACCAGCCGGCGGCAGACCTCGTCTCCCGGCAGTCCCGACTCCCGGTAGGTCAGGAGCGGGGGTGTGCCGGGAGCCGCCTGCGGTGACACCACGAACGGCGGGTTGGAGACGATCAGATCGAACGTCCGGTCCCGTACCGGTTCGAACAGCGATCCCTGGAGCGTCTCGACCTCGCCCGCCCCGGACAGCGCGAAACTCAGCCGGGTCAGTTCCAGCGCCCGGGGGTTCACGTCGGTGGCACAGATGCGGCTCGGCCGGCCGGCCCGGTGACCGAGCGGGCGGCCCGCCAGCTGCAGGGCCTGCACGCCGGAGCCCGTCCCCAGATCGAGAACGTTGTCCACAGGCCTGTGGACAACGAGCTGGGCCAGATTGGCGGAGGCTCCCCCGGTGCCCACCACGTGGTCGGCGGTGAGCGAGGCTCCCGAGCCGGGGCGCACCCGCAGATCGGAGACGACGTACCCGACGTGCCGCCTAGGGCGGCCGGCGACCTGCGGGGCCTCCAGCGGCTCCACGCGCAGGGCCGCCCGCAACTCCCCGGCCGAGCGCTCGGCCAGCCCGGCCGCGACCAGGTCACCGACCAGGTCGCCGGTCGGGTCACGGGTCGGGTCACCGGCGGTTTCCGCGGCGGCCAGGGCGTTCTCCGGCACCGGGACCTGCAGCCAGAACAGCCTGGTCAGGAGCTCCAGCGCCGAGCGGCCGCCGGTCGCGCGCAGGGCCGGCACGATCTCGTCACGGGCCAGCGCCGCCCCCGCCATCGGCCCGAGCAGCTCGCGCACTCCCGCGACCGTGTATCCCGCCCGGTCGAAGGCCTCCCGTATTCGCTTCACCGCTGTTCGCCTCACCGCGTCGTCCACCCGACCATCCTGCCGTGTCGCGCCACGGTGACGGACCACCGTGCGGCCCGGCTTCGTCCACAGGCTGTGGACAAAGCCGCCCAGGGAAGCGGCTCAGGAGAAGTAGGCGCAGAAGCCGTCGGCGAGGGACTGGGCGATGCGCTGGCGGAACTTCCCGTCGCTCAGCTTGGCCGCGTCACCGGGGTTCTGCATGTTGCCGGTCTCCAGGAAGACCTTCGGCACGGTGGACAGGTTGAGCCCGCCCAGATCGCCGCGCACGTCGAGGGCGTTCTCGCCGATGTAGTTGGAGTAGGGCATCTGGGTGCCCTTGTGGTAGGCGGCTCGCAGTGCCAGTGCCAGCCGGGCCGACGGCTTCGCGATCTTATCCGTGTGGCCCTTGATGGGGGCGGGCTCGATGATGTGGAAGCCGTGGCCGCTCTCGGCCGCCCCGTCGGCGTGCACCGACAGCGCGGCATCGGCCTTGGCGCGGTTGGCGATCGCGGCCCGTTGGTTGATGCACGGCCCGACTCCGGTGTCGTTGGGCCGGGTGAGCACGACCTTCGCGCCACGGCTCTCCAGGATGGCCTTCAGCCGCTGCGAGACGTCCCAGGTGAACGCGTGCTCGGTGTAACCGGCATGGGTCTCGGTCCCCGTGGTATCGCATTCCTTCTCACCGGTGATGATGTACACCGGCTTGGCGATGATCTCCGGGTGGGCCGCGTTGCCGCCGTTGTGCCCGGGGTCGATGGCGATGACCTTGCCGGAGAGCGGCTTGTCCCGGCTCTGGCCGGTGTCGCGGGGCGTGGCGGTGGTCCTCGCGGTGGCCGTCGCGATGGGCGTCGCGGCCGGGGCGGCCACCGGAGTGGCCCGGACGGCCGGCGGGACGGCCACCTGGCCGCCGACGCGTTTCGCCGGCCCGTCACCACAGGCGCTCAGCGCACCCAGCGAGGTCGCCACCAGGGCCACGCCCACCAACGAAGACCTGAATCCGGCCGTCAACCGGTCACTCCGCACGACCGAACCCCCGTGACTTGTCCGTTACCAACCCAGCCAGTTTGCACTCGGTCAGCCGCGTGTCAAACCAAAACGGGCTAAAACAGTCCGGAGGTCGCCGCCGTGGACAGGCGGCCGGGGGCGCCCTACCGGCGGCAAGACGGTGCGGACGGGACTCGCATCCCGCCCGCACGACTTCGAACACCCGGCCTCGACCGCCTCGAGGTCTCAGCTCCGGACGGTCTCCTCCTTGCCCAGCAGAGCGGCGAGAGCACGGGCCTCGTCCGCGTCCAGGCCCAGCACCACGCGGGGACGTCCCCACGGATGGTCGATCGAATGGGCCACGTAGCTGGCGACGGACTCCGAGACCTGCTCGGCCAACCCACGCGTGTGCCGCCAGCGCGACCACGCGTGCTCCAACTCACTGGCCGCGCGCTGCGCGCACGACACCAATTCGGGATCACGCACGAAATAACCCCCCTGAGTGAACATGATCCAATCCGTGACCACCCGGCGGAGCCCCCTAGTCGCCCAGCCGCGACGTTTCCCCCCATACGGCCGGTGACGCGATCAGCCCCCACCCGCCGAACGGCTGGTGCAGTCAGACCATTAACGCGCCAGGGAGGGCCTTCGTCAGGTCGATCGCACGAGTTTTGGGCCACCCCTTACCTGGGGGACAGAAGATCGACCTTCCCTCGACCCGGCCGACCCGGCCGGCCCAGCGCCCGTCCGGGCCTCGGGGCCGCCGCCGCGGTCTCAGCCCTCATCGGCTCCCGCGGCCACCGGGCCGGTGGTCGCCCGGACCACCAGGTGCGGCACCACGAGGGTCTGCCGGGGCTCCCGGCTGTGATCCTCGATCCGCGCGCAGAGCAGCTCGGCGGCGACCCGGCCCATGTCCCGTCTGGGCTGGTCCACGCTCGTGAGCGAGATATGCCGGATCGCCGCGAGATGGGTGTTGTCGTAGCCGACGATCGAGACGTCCTCCGGAACCCCCAGGTTCAGCTCGTCGGCGGCCGACAGCGCGCCGGTGGCGACCAGGTCGTTCGGGGCGAAGATCGCGGTGGGCCTGGGATCGGCGGACAGCAGTTCGAGCGCGGCCCGGTACCCGCCTTCCTCGGTGAAGTCACCGGCCTGCACGATCACCTCGGCCGTGAGACCGTGCTGGGCCATCGCCGCCTCGTAGCCCGCCCTCCGGTAACGCGCCGTGGTCGAACGGGTGCCCTCGATGTGGGCGATCCGCCGGTGGCCGAGCTCGACCAGGTGCTCCACGGCCAGCCGGGCGCCCAGTTCGTCGTCGTCGACCACGATGTCGACGCCTTCGACGTCCCGCTCACCGACCACCACGACCGGCACGCTGGCGGCCGCCTCCTTCAGCGAGTCCGGGACCACGCTGAGCAGTACGAGCCCGTCGACGCGCATCTCGAGGAAGGCCTCGACGGCCTCGGCCTCGAACAGCGGGTCCCAGCGGCCACTGCCGACGAGCATCCGCAGGCCCTCGCCGTGCAGGCTCTCCTGAAGGCCGTCGAGGAACTCGGCGAAGAAGGGGTTGTGCAGGTCGGCCACGAGGGCCCCGATGAGCCGGGTGCGCCCCTCGACCAGGCTGCGCGCCACGGCGTTGGGACGGTAGCCGAGCTCCCGGGCCGCCTTGAGCACCGCCTGGCGGCGCCGCTCGCTGACGTGCGGGGACCCTCTCATGACCAGAGAAACCAGGGATTTGGACACGCCTGCCCGCTCCGCCACGTTGCGGATGGTCGGCTTGGGAGCACTCGGTTTGGGCACGACCGGATCCGCCCGCACGGCGGCCGGTGCCTTCTCACCGGCGGACCGTGGGTGGTCGGCTTCATCAGCTGACATGGCTCTCCTGTCGGGGGGAACTGCAGGGCCTGCCGCCTTACGTCAATCGCGCGGCCGTTGGCTCGCGCCCACGAGACCTCGCATCGGAGAAGATGCCATGATGCCCCCTTCGTAGTCCAAACCGCTCGCAACCCTGAGTAACGGACAGCCGTCAATAGGGGTTCGGACAGGGGCCCGACTGATTGAATGATCAAACTAGGCACCCGGCGTGCCGGTTGAAGCGCCCTGACCTCGGATACGCTTCCCAGGTGGGTGATCGCGTAGTCGCCGGTAACAATTCCGGCGAACATCGGACTTCGGCCGCCCAACGTGGGCAGCGCGGAAGGCGTCGACTCAGCGTCGCGGAGCGGCGGGATGAGCTGATCGAGGCTGCGCTGGAGCTCTTCAGTCACCGCAATCCCGAAGAAGTCTCCATCGATGACGTGGCCGCGGCGGCCGGTGCCTCCCGAGCACTCGTCTACCACTATTTCGGCGGTAAGCAGGAGCTTTACCTCGCCGCTCTGCTCAGTGCCGCCGAGCAGCTCGGCGTCCTGCTCGAACCTCCCACCGAGGGCAGGCCCATCGACCGGCTGCGGATCTCACTGCGGCGCTACTTCGACTTCGTCGAGGACCACGCTCCCGGCTTCACCGCGCTGTTGCGCGGCGGCCTCACCAGCCGTACCGGCGAGGTGGGAGAGATCGTCGACCGCATCCGGCAGCTTCTGCTCTCCCGGATCCTGGTGGCGTTCGGGATCGACGAGCCGGGCCCTGTGCTGAGAATCACACTGCGATCATGGATGTCCGCGGTGGAGACGGCGGCCCTGGACTGGCTGGAGCACCGCGACCTCACCCGCGACGAACTCGAGCGGCTGCTCGTCGATCAGCATGTCGTCCTGCTGCAGGTCGCCGCCCGGCACGACCCCGTGGTCGCCGCGCTGTTCCAGCGGCTCGGCAACGAGGAGTTCGGCTCGGGCGACCGCTGAAGATCCCCCGACGGTCACACGAAAGCCCCGTCTGCGCCCGGAGACGAACAATGTCCGGACACGGACGGGGCATCCGCGAAAACCTCCCGGCCGTGCTGGCCCGGGTCACGCTTGCCGCCCCCCCATCTCGGTATGCGTGTCGGCAAGCGATATGCCTCAGCCCAGCGGGCTGAAGCAGCCAACCATGTATTGCCCGCTCCTACTCCGAGCGCTGCTGCGGGATTCCCGCCAGCAGCGCCCGCACCTCAGCCTCGCGGTAGCGACGGTGCCCCCCTAGCGTGCGGATGGATGTCAACTTGCCCGCCTTCGCCCACCGCGTAACGGTCTTGGGGTCGACGCGGAACATCGTCGCCACCTCCGCCGGCGTCAGCAGGGGCTCGGCCTCTGGCGTACGTGCTGACATGTTTGCGGCCTCTCCTCCGTGGACCGATGACAGCGATCCTGCGATTCTCTTCGCGCGGTCACGATGTCCTCTATGGCCCGAAAGAGCCACTATGACATCACAACGTGTAACCATGCCACCACTGAGCGCAACATGCAAGTCCCTGGCTGTAACTTCTATGTTCGTGGTGACTGCGTCACGCTGCGTGAGTCTAGCGACACGTATGGTCGCATCGCGCGGAGATTCGGGAAGTTTGTTTTAGTTCGCCGATTCGAGAGCCCGTATCAGCCGCCATCGAGTGAAGAATCTGGCGTACATCGCGACGGCGAGTTCCCGTTCGCCCCGCTCCATGCCGGCCAGCACCGCCGCCACCTCCGTCACCGACTCGTCGGCACGCAGCGCCTGGTCGTCGAGCAGATGCACCAGCCCGCCGTAGTCGAGCTCGACCAGGGCCCCCGGGTCGAACTCGGTCAGCCACCTGCTCAACGTCTCCACCTGGGCATATACCGGACCCGTGCCGAGCGTCGCGCGGACGGTCATCGTCGCCTTGACGACCCGCCGGCGGGCGTCCGCCATCGAGGTGACGTACATGAGCGTGCGCGGGCCCAGCATGAGCCGGCGCTCGGCCACGGTGAACGGCATGAACCAGGCCACCGGCACCTGCCAGGTGCTCGACAGGATGTACGGCCGGATCGTGACGGCACGGCGTTTCCACCGCTCGAAGTCGTCCATCGCGCGGTCCGCGACCTCGTCCGGCACGAACGGCCGGGTGCCCCCGCCCGGTGCGGTCTCGCGGAACCGGTCGAACGCCACCCAGGATCGCAGCCGGGTCTGCCAGGGGCAGACGAACGTCTCGCCCTCCCAGCGCCGTAAGTAGGCGTGCGGGCTCTCGGCCGCCGGCGCCACCACCGGCGGCCGCCCGGCCAGCCGCCGCACGGCCTGCCGGTGCTCCTCGCTCAGCGCGGTCACCCGGCGTGGCCGGTCGACGGAGGCGGCGTACCGCGCCCAGCCCGACCGTTCGGGCTCCGCGAACGCGGTCAGCGGCTCGTATACCCGGAAGTACGCGGCGTAGGGCAGCACATGCGCATCGTGGCACGCCCGGCCCACCTAGGCTGACCCTGAGACGAAGGGAGTCACGACCGTGACAAATGTCTTCGCGGCGCCCCACAAGGGCAATGCACACGAGCAGGTCGTCTTCTGCCAGGACGAGGCGAGCGGCCTGCGCGCGATCATCGCGATCTACTCGACCGCGCTGGGCCCGGGGCTCGGGGGCACCCGCTTCTACCCCTACCGGTCCGAGGACGAGGCACTGGCCGACGTCCTCAACCTGTCCCGTGCCATGGCGTACAAGAACGCCCTGGCCGGGCTCGACCTCGGCGGCGGCAAGGCCGTCATCATCGGCGATCCGGCCACCGACAAGTCCGAGGCGCTGCTGCGGGCGTACGGCAGGTTCATCCAGTCCCTGGGCGGCCGCTACTACACCGCGTGCGACGTCGGCACCTACAGCGAGGACATGGACCTCATCGCCCGCGAATCCGGCTATGTCACCGGTCGCACCGAGGCGCACGGCGGCGCCGGCGACTCTTCGATCCTGACCGCCTACGGCGTCTTCCAGGGCATGCGCGCGGCCGCCCAGCACGTCTGGGGCGAACCCACCCTGCGCGGCCGGCGGGTCGGTGTCGAGGGGGTGGGCAAGGTCGGCCACCGGCTCATCGAACACCTGCTCGAAGACGGAGCGGAGGTCGTCGTGTGCGACGTGAACGCCGCCGCGCTGGACCGCGTGCGGTCCCGGCACCCCCAGATCGCCGTCGTGGCCGACAATTCCGCGCTGATCCGCTCCGAGCTCGACGTCTACGCGCCGTGCGCCCTCGGCGGCTCGCTGGACAACGAGACGGTGGGGGTGCTGTCGGCCCGGGTGGTCTGCGGCGGCGCCAACAACCAGCTCGCCCACACCGGCATCGAGAAGCAGCTCGCCGACCGCGGCGTGCTCTACGCCCCCGACTACGTGGTCAACGCCGGAGGAGTGATCCAGGTGGCCGACGAGATCGAGGGCTTCTCCATGGAGCGGGCCCGGGCGAAGGCCGCCGGGATCTTCGACACCACCCGGCGGATCTTCGCACTCGCCGCCGACGAGGGGGTTCCCCCCGCGGTGGCGGCCGATCGGCTGGCCGAACAGCGCATGTCAGGCATCGGACGGCTGCGCGGCATCTGGCTGGACGGCTGAATATCTGCCACTCGCCGGGAAGATTCCTTCCGGGTGCAGGTCAACGCCGGTCCCGACACCTACTAGACTGACGTCCTCCACAGCAAGCGATGCGCCTCCGCGCAGACGACGTACCGAGACGGGCGCAAAACGGGTACGGTTGTACTCGTAGCCTGCGCACGGCTCAACCCGTCAGTGCGTGTGCGTACGCGAGCGTAGATGGGGCCGACGAAGCCCTGACCATCGAGGGGGTCGAGCCAATGGGTCGCGGCCGAGCCAAGGCCAAGCAGGTGAAGGTTGCCCGCCAGCTGAAGTACAACAGCGGCGGCACTGACCTCGACCGCCTGAAGAACGAGCTGGGAGTCGCCGAGTCAGCCGAGGATGACTCTTACGACGCCCTGACTGACAAATACGCTGATTACGCCGACGACTACGGCGCGGACGAGCCCCGGGACGGCACGTCCGGTCGCTGAGCCACCGGCCCGATTGCGCCACTGCCCGCCTGTGATCGGCCGGGCAGTGGCGCTTCTCGCTGATTGATTCTCGATCGCCGCTCTTCGTTCGCCCGTCTGTTCCATCCGGCTGTGCCACCTGGCTCTTCAGGTGGCTCTACAGGTGGTCAGCGCGTCAGCGCGCGCTCCACGCCGGGCTCCCGCGGCCCGAGGAAACGCGGCCGGGGATGGGCGACCAGGTCACCGACCGCCTTGATCGAGGCGACCACCTCGCGCGCATAGCCGTACGTCGTCGTCCGGCCATCGATCGGATACGTGTCGTGGCCGACCCCGTACGCCTCGATGCCCACCGACCGGCAGAGCGCCACCGCCCGGGGCAGATGGAACTTCTGGGTGACGACGATCGCCCGCCGCACGCCGAAGATCTCTTTGGCCCGTGCGCAGGAGTCCCAGGTGTCGAAACCGGCATAGTCCAGAACTATCCGGTCGGCCGGTACCCCCTCGGCCACGAGGAAGTCCCGCATGGCCGAGGGCTCGTCATAGCTCTTGCGGCTGTTGTCCCCTGTGACGAGGATCACCCGCACCTTGCCGCGCCGGTAGAGGTCGGCCGTCGTGCGCAGCCGCCCGGCCAGGAACGGCGACGGCCGGGCCCCCTCCAGCCCGGCCCCCAGCACGATCGCCACCGGAGCCGCCGGCACGGTGGCCGCCGTCAGCCGGTACGGGGCGGTGTCGGCGTACATCCAGGCCGTCGGGGCGGCCACCGCGTAGCTCCCCAGCCCGGCCAGCACCGCCAGCGGCCCCGCACCACGGCGCACGCCCCGCGCGAGCCTTCCCAGCCTCACCCGTAGCACGCGCGCCCTGATCACATCAGATGAGACGGATGTACCGAACGCGAGGTTCATCGGTATCGGGGGTTCATCGGTGCCGGAGGTCCGTCTGTTTCAGGCAGGACGCGTCAGACGAGGCGCGCCGTGCCGGTGCCCTCGGTGACCTCTCCGAGGACCCAGGCGGGCACGCCCCGGGCGGCGAGAAGCTTCAGTGCGTCCTCAACGGCCCCAGGAGCCACAATGGCGGCCATACCCACACCCATGTTGAATGTCCTGTCCATATCGGCCTGTGCGACCTCTCCGTGCGCCTGAAGCACGGAGAAGACCGGCGGCGGGGTCCAGGACGAGCGCCGCAGCACCGCGTCGGCCGTCGCGGGCAGCGAGCGCGCCAGGTTGGCCGCGAGCCCCCCTCCGGTGATGTGGGCGAAGGCGTGCACGTCCTGCCCGTCCCCGAGCAGGGCCAGGCAGTCGAGCGCGTAGATCCGGGTGGGGGTGAGCAGCTCCTCGCCCGCCGTCCGGCCGAACTCGGCGATCTCGGACTCCAGCGCCAGCCCGGAGTTTCGCAGGATGTGCCGGACGAGGGAGTAGCCGTTGGCGTGGATGCCCGACGAGCCCAGGGCCAGCACCGCGTCGCCCACGGCCACCCGGTCTGGGCCGAGCAGCCGGTCGGCCTCGACCACACCGGTGCCGGCGCCCGCGAGGTCGAACTCGTCCGGCTCCAGCAGGCCAGGGTGCTCGGCCGTCTCGCCGCCGACCAGGGCGCAGCCGGCCAGCACGCAGGCCGCCGCGATCCCGCCGACGAGGTCGGCGATGCGCTCCGGCACCACCTTGCCGCAGGCGATGTAGTCGGTCATGAACAGCGGCTCGGCACCGCAGACCACCAGGTCGTCGATCACCATGCCGACCAGATCGTGGCCGATGGTGTCGTAGATCCCCAGCCGCCGGGCCAGATCGACCTTGGTGCCGACCCCATCGGTCGAGGTGGCCAGCAACGGCCGCCGGTATTTCAGCAGGGCCGAGGCGTCGAAGAGCCCGGCGAAGCCACTGGCGTCGTCGACGACCTCGGGCCGCCGGGACGCCGCGACCCGGGACTTCATCAGCTCGACCGCACGCTCACCCGCCGCGATGTCGACCCCCGCGGCCTCGTAGGTGCCGGCGCGGCTGCTCGCGGGGCTCACCGCTTCGAGGCCCCTTCGAGGACGTGCTTGCCCCGGGCGTCGTGCTCGACGGGGATGGGGTAGACGCCGTCGAAGCAGGCCCGGCAGAGCTTGTCCTTGGGCACGTGGGTGGCCCCGACCAGCTCGTCCAGCGAGATGTAGCCGAGGGAGTCGGCGCCCAGCGAGACGCGGATCTCCTCCACGGACAGGTTGCCGGCGATCAGCTCGGCGCGGGTGGCGAAGTCGATGCCGTAGAAGCAGGGCCAGGCCACGGGCGGGCTGGAGATCCGTACGTGCACCTCGGCGGCACCGGCCTCGCGCAGCATGCGGACGATGGCGCGCTGGGTGTTGCCGCGCACGATCGAGTCGTCCACGACGACCAGGCGCTTGCCCTCGACGGCCTCGCGCAACGGGTTGAGCTTGAGCCGGATGCCCAGCTGGCGGATGGTCTGGGAGGGCTGGATGAAGGTCCGGCCCACGTAGGAGTTCTTGACGAAGCCCTGGCCGTAGGGGATGCCCGAGGCCTCGGCGTAGCCGATCGCGGCCGGGGTGCCCGACTCGGGGGTCGGGATGACCATGTCGGCCTCGACGGGGTGCTCGCGCGCCAGCCGCCGGCCCACCTCAACCCGGGTGGCCTGCACGCTGCGCCCGGCGATGGAGGTGTCGGGCCGGGCCACGTAGACGTACTCGAACAGGCAGCCCTTGGGACGGGGGTCCGCGAAGCGCTGTGAGCGCACCCCGCCCTCGTCGATGGCCAGCAGCTCGCCGGGCTCGACCTCCCGGACGAACACGGCCCCGACGATGTCCAGGGCGGCGGTCTCGGAGGCGACCACCCAGCCGCGCTCCAGCCTGCCCAGCACCAGCGGCCGGATGCCCTCCGGGTCGCGTGCCGCGTACAGGGTCCGCTCGTCCATGAAGACCAGCGAGAACGCGCCGCGGGTGACCGGCAGGATCTCCGCGGCCGCGGCCGCCGGCCCGCCGGGGCGGGTGGCCAGCAGCGCCGTGAGGACCTCGGTGTCGCTGGTGGCGGTGAGCTCGCCGGGCGCCAGCTTGGCGGCCAGCTCCGGGGTGTTGATCAGATTGCCGTTGTGCGTGAGGGCCAGGCTGCCCGCGTCGTTGGACCGGAACGTCGGCTGGGCGTTCTCCCAGGTCGGGGAGCCGGTCGTGGAGTAGCGGCAGTGGCCGACTGCGACATGCCCGCGCAGGGTGTTCAGCACCGACTCGTCGAACACCTGGGCGACCAGGCCCATGTCCTTGAAGACCACGATCCGGGCGCCGTCGCTGACCGCGATGCCGGCGGACTCCTGACCGCGGTGCTGCAGGGCGTACAGCCCGAAGTAGGTGAGCTTGCTGACCTCCGCGCGCTGTGCCTCGTCGGGAGGAACCCATACGCCGAACACCCCGCAGGCATCCTGCGGGCCGAGGTCCGAGGGGTCGAGGTCGTGGCTGAGACGTCCGTCACCGTGGGGCACATGACCAGTCTAAGCGGGGCACTCACCTGCTCGGATCGGCGCAATCCATAAAAGACCTTTGCCGACGCGGGAACCTCGCCCGCCCCCGGCCCCCGCCTTCACCCGGAACCCTGGGAGCCGACACTTGGAGGTGCTTGATGACGACGATGCCCGGCTACCGGCCCCACGTGACCACGCCCCCCCAGCGGCAGGGGATGGGGACCGCATCGGTCGTCCTGGGCGCGGTGGCGGTGCCGCTGGCCCTCCTGGTCGGGCTGGGCGCCCTGCCGGCCATGATCGGGCTGGGGCTGGGGATCTTCGGGGTGGCCCGCCACCGGGACCGCGGCCGGGCGGTCGTGGGCATCGTCGTGTGCGCGCTGGCCCTGCTGCTCGCGCTGGGCGTGCTCTCCTGGTTCCTCAGCAGGGCCGCCGAGTGCGGTGACGTCTCCCGCTATCCGGACCGCGCCGCCCGGCGGCTGTGCATCGAACGCGAGTTCCCCTTCGCCGGGACCGATCACGACGTTCAGGCCGGCGGCCGGTCCGGCGGTCAGGCCGGCGGTCAGGCCGGCGGTCAGGCCGGCGGTCAGTCCAGCAGCGCGCGTACGGCCTCGCCGGTGAGCGCCGTGGCGTACATCCGGAGATCGTCGAAGAGCCCCGCGAAGCCCAGCCCCGTGGGGTCCCTGCCGAGGTACATCGGGCCGGCCGGGGTCACGACGGGCTGGTCGAGCCGTACGGCCGTGTCCAGCTCACCGTCGACGTAGACGTACAGCTCGTCCGGGTCCACGACCAGCGCGACGTGCGTCCACACCCCGACCTCCAGCCGCCTGCTGTCGGCGAACTCCGGGCCCTTCGCGGTGAACAACTGGACCCGCAGCCGTAGATCGTCGGGATAGAACCACAGGCCCAGGCCACGGGCGTCGTGCTCGGCGACCGACTTGTAGAGCACCCCGCGCCACTCACCGGTGGGCGGTTCCGCGACGTTGACGTAGAACGCGATGCTGAAGCCGAACAGCTGGCTCAGCACCAGTTGCGGTGCCGCCGGGATGACCACCCGGCCCGAGCCGTCGAAGCTCAGCGCGCCGCCGCCGCCGCGGCCCGGCACCACGGCGACAGGCCCGTCCAGGGTCGCCGTCAGCCCGCTCCCGGTGGAGTCGGCCGCCGACCGGCCCTCGATCGTGTCGGCGTCGAACGTCCAGTGCGCCGTGAGCATGGCTTCACCTCCTCGAGAAGCCCCACTCGTTCCCACACGCTGACACCGCACACCTCCCCCGGCAAGACGGGTGTCCGATTCGGTCACGGTGTCCGATCGATTTCGGACCCGACCGCCATGGCTCGATCCCGGCTTGATCCCATTGCTCGATCCCATGGCTCGATCATTGGCTTGATCACTGGCCTGCCGGTGGCCCCCGGTGACCCTCCGGGGTCAGGGCAGCGTGAGCGGCAGGTGGGCGGAGAGATCGGCGCGGGAGCCGCTGGCCCGGATCCGCCCGTCGTAGAGGGCCTCGGCCCATTTCGCCCGGCCGGTGGCCAGTGCCAGCCAGGTCGGCGCGTCCATCTCCACGACGTTCGGCGGGGTGCCGCGGGTGTGCCGCAGTCCCTCGACGCACTGCACGGCGGCGTAGGGCGGGACCCGGACCTCCACGGATTTGCCCGGTGCGGCCGCCACGAGCACGTCGAGCAGGAAGCGCACGGCGGCCTTGACGATGACGCGGTGAGGCTCGGCGCCGGAGTCGTACGCGGCCAGCACCGCGTCGAGGGAACCGCGCCGCAGCGCGGCAGGGGTTTCGGGACCGGCGTACGGCGGACGGCCGAGCTCGGCCAGCTGAGCGTCGAGTGCCGCCCGGGTGAGAACCCGGCTCTGGGAACGTGACATCGGGCTGGACCCTACCGACTCTTGTGGATCGGGACTCGGCGGGATAACGATGACGCTACTCTTGGCCGAGTCGAGCATGATTCCTTACAGTTCACTGTTATTCGATCGGTGACTCGTCGCCACCCGGGCGGCAGGCTGATCGGCGTAGCCGAATCCCGCCCCCACGGGAACCGGGGACCCAACGTTATCTGGGGTGAATCCGCAGCTCGCTGCGGTAGGGCGCCTCCGGCCCGAACCCGTCAGCTAACCCGGTAGGCATCGAGGAGAGGAGAGCGTGTGCAGCCCCCCACCTCCCAAGAGCCAGAGGTGTGCCCCCATGGCTCCCCCGTACGACGCCGTGCCGGCGCGGTTCTGCTGACCCTGATCGGCGCGTTCCTGCTGGTCCCTTCAACGTCCGGTGCCGCCACCACCCCCTCCGCCCTGACGCCCCAGGCTGCGGCGAGCCCCGGTAATTCTGACAAATTGGACAAGCTGTCCAAGCAGATCAAGGCGCTGGAGAAGAAGTACGGCGACGACTTCGCGCAGTTGCGCGATGCCAAGTGGGCCGCCGAACAGGCGCTCAAGAAGTCGAGGACACTGCAGGAGGATCTGGCCGGCGCCCGTGTCCTGGTCGCGCAGATGGCCGCCTCGCAGTACATCAGCAGCGGCGTCGACCCCACCGTCTCCATGCTGTCCACCGACGACCCGTCGGGGGTCCTGGACGGCGCCACCCTGGCCAGCCATCTGAGCCGCAACCGGGCCGCCAAGGTCAACCAGATCCAGTCTCTGATCAACCAGCAGGACAAGGCCCGCAAGGAAGCCGTGGCCAAGATCGCCGGGTTGCAGAAGAACATCAAGGACCTGCAGGGCCAGAAGACCCGGATGCAACAACTGATCAACAAGTTCAAGCCGTCGTCACCGCTGATCGGGGCGAGCGGGCTCACCGCCCGGCTGATCAAGGTCCGCAGCGAGGTCGACACCCGGTTCGGCCCGTTCCCGGTGATCGGCTGCCTGCGTCCGGGCGACCCGCAGGACCACGGCACCGGCCGTGCCTGCGACTTCATGGAGAGCACCGGCGGGAGCATGCCGAGCGCCGACCGGATCGCGCACGGCACCCAGGTGGCCAACTGGGTGATCGCCAATGCCTCCCGGCTCGGCGTCAAGTACGTCATCTGGCGCCAGCGCATCTACGACATGCGCAGCCCCGGCTGGCGGGCCATGTCGGACCGCGGCGGCATCACCGCCAACCACTTCGACCACGTTCACATCTCGGTCTTCTGACCGGGGAGCCCGACGACGCCCGAAGGCCCGGCCGGAGATCGGCCGGGCCTTCGGGCGTTGCGAGCCTGCAGTGGCTCGCTCAGTTGACGTAGCGGGGCAGGGTCGCCTCGTGGGACTCACGGAGCTCGGCCAGCGAGATAGAGAACAGCGGCTGCCCGTCGGCCGCCCCCTGCACGGTCAGCGTGTCCCCGCCGACCACACCGAGCGGGGTCACCGGCACCCCGGCCTGCTCGCAGAGGGCGATGACGCGATTCTCGTTGCCGGGCCGTACGGCCACGACGGCCCGGGCCACCGACTCGCTGAACAACGTCACGAACGGATCCCCCGGCAGCGTCACCCGGCAGCCCAGCCCGCCGCGCAGGCAGGACTCGACCAGCGCCTGTGACAGGCCGCCGTCGGACAGGTCGTGCGCCGCGGCCAGCAGGCCGTCCCGGGCACCGCTGATCAGCACCGATGCCAGCGCCGCCTCGGCGGGCAGGTCCACCAGCGGCGGGAGCCCGCCCAGGTGGGCGTAGACGACGTGCGCCCATTCCGAGCCGCCGAACTCCTCGCGGGTGTCGCCGAGCAGCAGCAGCGTGGACCCCTCGGACGCGAAGGCCATGGAGACCCGGCGGCGTACGTCGTCGTGCACGCCCAGCACGCCGACGACCGGCGTGGGGTTGATCGGCGTGGTGCCGGTCTGGTTGTAGAAGCTCACGTTTCCGCCGGTCACCGGCACACCGAGCGCCTGGCAGGCGTCCGCGAGCCCCTCCACCGCACGGGAGAACTCCCACATGACACCCGGGTCCTCGGGCGAGCCGAAGTTGAGGCAGTTGGTCACCGCGAGCGGCCGGGCACCGGTGGTGGCGACGTTTCGGTACGCCTCCGACAGCGCGAGCTGGGCCCCGGCGTACGGATCGAGCCGCGTGTAGCGCCCGTTGCCGTCTAGGGACAGCGCGACCCCCAGGTGGCCGCCGCCCTCCGGGGCCTCGGTGGGCTCGTCCCCCCGGGCCAGCAGGGCCTCGTCGAGCCGGATCACGCCGGAGTCCTCGGGCATGGCCAGCACGGTGTTGCCCAGCACGTACCGGTCGTACTGCGAGGTCACCCACTCTTTGGAGGCGAGGTTGGGGGAGGCGGCCAGCCACAGCACGGTCCTGCGGAGCTCCTCGCCGTTGGACGGCCGGTGCAGCCGGCCCGGGGTCTCGGCCTGGATCGCACCGAGCTCGGGCGGCGGGGCGATCGGCCGCTCATAGACGGGGCCCTCGTCCGCGGCGGTCTTCGGCGGCAGGTCGACGATGACCTCGCCGCCCCAGGTCATGACCAGCCGGCCGGTGTCGGTGACCTCGCCGATGACGGTCGCCGGGATGTCCCACTTGGCGCAGACCTCCAGGAACCGGGCCTGGTCGCCGGGTGTGACCACCGCCATCATGCGTTCCTGCGACTCGCTCATGAGGATCTCTTCGGGACGCAGGGTGGCGTCGCGCAGCGGGACCGCGTTGAGGTCGACGTGCATGCCGCCGGTGCCGGCCGCGGCCAGCTCGGTGGTCGCACACGAGACGCCGGCCGCGCCGAGGTCCTGGATGCCGACCACGAGGTCCTCGTGGAACAGCTCCAGGCAGCACTCGATGAGCAGCTTCTCCATGAACGGGTCGCCGACCTGCACCGACGGCCGCTTCTGCTGCGACTCGGCGTCGAACGTGGCGCTGGCCAGCACCGACGCCCCGCCGATGCCGTCCGGGCCGGTGAGCGAGCCGAAAAGGATCACTTTGTTGCCGGGGCCGGGGGCCTTGGCGAGCTGGATGTCCTCGTGCTTGAGGACACCGATGCAGAGCGCGTTGACCAGCGGGTTGGCCAGGTAGGTGCGGTCGAAGACGAGCTCGCCGCCGATGTTGGGCAGGCCCAGGCAGTTGCCGTAGCCGGCGATCCCCGCCACGACGCCCGGCAGCACCCGGCCGGTGTCCGGGGCGTCCGCGGGGCCGAACCGCAGCGAGTCCATGACGGCCACCGGCCGGGCGCCCATCGAGATGATGTCCCGGACGATGCCGCCGACCCCGGTGGCCGCGCCCTGGTAGGGCTCGACGTACGACGGGTGGTTGTGCGACTCGACCTTGAAGGTCACCGCCCAGCCCTCGCCGACGTCGACGACCCCGGCGTTCTCCCCCATGCCGACCAGCAGCGCGTCGGACTGGGGGGCCTTGTCGGCGAACTGCCGCAGATGGACCTTGGAGCTCTTGTAGGAGCAGTGCTCGCTCCACATGACCGAGTAGATGGCCAGCTCGGACGTGGTGGGCCTGCGGCCCAGGATGTCCCGGACCCGCTGGTACTCCTCATCGTTCATGCCGAGCTCGGCGTACGGCAGCGCCTGGCCGGGCGTCCGCCCGGCGACGGCCACCGAGTCGACCGGCGGTACCGGTCGTACGGGCTGCTCGGGTGTCGCATGGACGGGGACCGGCTCGGCCCGCGGCACGGTCTCCGGTGGCACGTCCCCGGAGACCTCCCGGGCGTCCGGCCCGGCGTCCTCGGTCCCGGCCTCGTGCCGGACGGCGTCCGGCTCGGTTTCGGCCGGCTCGGTTTCGTCGAGCTTGCTTTCCGGCTTGGTTTCCGGCTTGGTTTCTGCCTTGTTCTCGTCGGGCTCGGATTCGTCCGGCTCGGATTCCAGCCTGGTCTCTTCGAGCTCGGTTTCGTCCAGTTTGGTGTCGTCCCCTGCGCGGGACTCGCTCCCCCGCACACCCCCCGGAACTTCTACGTTCACGCGTTGACCAGCCTTTTGACGATCGAAGTGAAGAAACCGAGCCCGTCCGTGGTGGGCCCGGTCAGGGATTCCACAGCGTGCTCGGGATGGGGCATCAGCCCGACCACGTTGCCGGCCTCGTTGGTGATGCCGGCGATGTCGTTGAGCGAGCCGTTGGGGTTGACGTCGAGATAACGGGCGACGATCCGGCCCTCCTCCTCCAGCAGCGCCAGGGTCTCCGGCGCGGCGACATAGCCGCCCTCGCCGCTCTTCAGCGGCACGACGATCTCCTGGCCCTGGTGGTACTGCGAGGTCCAGACCGTCTCGGCGTTGTCGATCCGCAGCCGCTGGTCGCGGCAGACGAAGTGCAGGCTGCTGTTGCGGCTGAGCGCGCCCGGCAGCAGATGGGACTCGCAGAGGATCTGGAACCCGTTGCAGATGCCGAGCACCGGGAGCCCGTCCTTCGCCGCGGGCACCAGCTGCTCCATGATCGGCGCGAACCGCGCGATGGCACCGCAGCGGAGGTAGTCGCCGTAGGAGAAGCCACCGGGCAGGATGACGGCGTCGACCCCCCGCAGGTCGTGGTCCGCGTGCCAGATCGACACGGGCTCGGCACCGGCCAGCCGGACGGCCCGCACCGCGTCACGGTCATCCAGCGACCCTGGAAAGGTGATGACGCCCACCCGGGCAGCGTTCATGTGGTGTTCCTCCGACGGTGTTCGTCTGAACTCGGTTGATCCGGAACTCGGCGATGAGGCCTCACTATGCGTCCGCGGAGCGCGAGACGACGGGGCCGCGCATCGATGAGGGCCCCGTGTTACCCCGATTTTAGCTGGCGCTATGCACCAGTTCGCGCTCGAGACGCCGGATCAGCGCTTCGTCCTCCCAGGTCAGCTGCTTGTGGAGGTATACAGCCGTGCCTTCGTCCATCCGGGTGTCGAAGCTCACCTCGTCCACCAGGGCCCGCATGATCGAGATCCCCCGGCCGGACTCCGCGTCCCAATGGGCCCGCGCGTCGGCCACCTCGTGGAAACCCTGTCCCATATCCACGACCTTCAACACACACCCATCACCGTCGATAACGGCGATGACTTCATATTCCTTGGTCGTCTCCGCATGCTGGACGACATTGGTGCAGGCTTCGGAAGTGGCGACAAGAATGTCCGCGACGCAGTCCTCCGACACTCCCAGACCGCGCAGCGCGTCCCCGAGCACCCGGCGAATCACCGGAATGCTCAACGCTTCGCGAGGCAGTGTGAGCGAGAACTTCATGTCCACCGGCCACCCTCTCTGTTGACCGACCCCCGAATCGGAGAGCTGTCCGACCGCGGCCCTTGGAAAACACCGACGGAGCTATCACTTCCCCCGGTGAATCTTCCGTAATCGTTAGAGTGACCGGCCCCGTAGTGAACTCTCGGCGCTCAAGTGGCCACAGAGCTGATCGGTTTATTCGTCACCCGAGGTCCCGGCCGGATGGAACGGACCAACCGGCCTCGCGAAGCGCCTGCCGGGGGAATTATTCGACGCGCAACTCGAAGGTCTCGATCACCGGATTGGCGAGCAGCGTCCCTGCGATCTTCCGGACCCGCTCCAGTGCGGCCTCGTCCGCGTGACCTTCCAGTTCGATCTCGAATCGCTTGCCCTGCCGTACTCCCGTGATCCCCTCGAAGCCCATCTGTGGCAGCTTCCTGGCGATGGCCTGCCCCTGCGCATCGGAGATCTCCGGCTTGAGCATGACATCGACGACAACGCGTGCCACGGCCCGCCCCCTTGCTGATCAGCGGATTCTCGTACGGCATCGAAGCGTACGGCACCGGGCCCCACAACCCTAAAACCGCCCGGGGCCGATATACATGTGCACAGACTCGTGTCCTGCCGATGGCCGCCCCACGCCCCATGGCCGCCCGTACACCCGAGAGAGAGACCCCCCACATGCGCAGCGAGGATCTGTCCCAGGCCGAGCGCACCCTGTGGGAAGCGTTCAGCCATGGCGAGTCGGTCGACCTGTCCAGCGGAAACGCGGCCTTCGACGACCCCGCCCAGTCCGACCGCTGGGGCTCGGACCGGGTGATCCGGGCCGAGGTGCTGGTGGCCCTGCTGCTCGGCGCCCAGAGCGCCGAGCCCGGGCAGGTCGCGGCCGTACGGCTGACCGGGGCGCGCATCGTGGGGTCGCTCAACCTGGGGCACGCGGACGTGACCGTGCCGCTGGCGCTGACCGGGTGCTCGTTCGACGAGGCACCGCATCTGTACTGGGCGCGCCTGCACAGCGTGCACATCATGCGCTGCCGGCTGCCCGGCCTGGTCGCCTCCGGGGCGCGCATCGACGGGCACCTCTGGCTGGAGGGCAGCCGCATCCAGGGCGGCCTGTGGCTGGACGGCGCGCACATCACCGGCATCCTCAACCTGAGCGCCGCCCAGCTGTCCAATCCCGGCGGGGACGCGCTGCTGGGCGACCGGCTGAACGTGGACGCCAACGTCTACTGCGACACCGGCTTCACCGCCGACGGGGAGGTACGCCTGCCGGGCGCCACCGTCGGCGGCCAGCTGATCTTCCGGGGCGCCAAGCTGCGCAATCCGTCCGGCGCCGCGCTGTACGCCAGCCGGCTCCAGGTGGCCGCCAACGTGTTCTGCGACGGCGGATTCACCGCCCAGGGCGAGATCAGGCTGCGCGGAGCCCGGGTCGGCGGGTACCTGTCCCTGGTCGGCGCCGTCCTCAGCCACCCGAAGAACACCGCGCTGAACGCCGATGATCTGGCCGTGGAGACCGATGTCTACTGCTCCGACGGGTTCGACTCCACCGGGGCGGTGAGCTTCTCCGGAGCGCGGATCGGCGGGCAGCTCAGCTTCCAGGGCGCCCGGCTGTCGAACTCCTCGAACTCCTCGAACTCCGCGGCGCCGGAGCACGACGGGGTGGCACTGAGCCTGCAGCGGCTGCAGGCCGAGGAGCTCCTGCTGCGCCCGTCCGAGCAGATCAACGGGGTCGTCGAGCTGGCGTACGCGAAGATCGGCCTGCTCCGCGACGACCCCGCCACCTGGCCGTCCCGGATGCAGCTGGACGGGCTGTCCTACGAGACCCTCGACCCCCCGCTGACCGCCCGGCAGCGCCTCGACTGGCTGCACCGCGACACCGACGGCTACCAGCCGCAGCCGTACGAGCGGCTCGCCCAGTGCTACCGCTCGATCGGGCTCGACGTCGAAGGCCGGTCGGTGCTGCTGGCCAAGCAGCGCGACCGCCGGGCCATCCAGACCACGCCGCGGAAGTTCTGGGGGCTGATGCAGGACGTGACGGTCGGTTACGGCTACCGGCCGTTCCGCGCCGCCATGTGGCTGATCGCGCTGGCGGCGGCCGGCAGCCTCTACTTCTACCTCTCGCCACCCGCGCGGCTGGACACCGGCCAGAACCCGCACTTCAACGCGATCCTCTACACGCTGGACCTGCTGCTGCCGGTCGGCTCACTCGGCCAGGAGGGGCTGTTCGCCCCCAAGGGCGTCTCCCAGTGGATCTCGGACCTGCTGGTGGCCGCCGGCTTCGTCCTCGGCCTGACCGTCGCCGCCGGCGCCACCCGCGTACTCTCCCGCGACTGACCCCAAGCCCAAACCCACCCCTCCGTGATCATGCAATCGTTCGTCGATTGATTGCATGATCACGGAGGGGTGGGCGGTGGGCCGGTGGGCGGGTGGTGGGTGGTCAGGGCTGGAGGGAGATCAGGCGCAGCTCGGTCATCTCCTCGATGGCGTACGCCGGGCCCTCCCGGGTGTTGCCGGAGTCCTTGACGCCGCCGTAGGGCTGCTGGTCGGCCCGCGAGGTGGGCACGTCGTTGATCAGCACCCCGCCGAACTCCAGCGTTCTGGCGGCCTTGAGCGCCTTGCCGACCTCGTCGGTGAACACCCCCGCCTGCAGCCCGTACCGGGAGTCGTTGGCCAGGGCGAGGGCCTCGTCGAAGTCGCGGTAGCGGTTGACCGTGACGACCGGGCCGAAGACCTCCTCGCTCTGCAGCCGTACGGCCGGGGTCGTGCCCTCCACCACGGTGGGCCTGAGCACGCCGTGGTCGTCGACCTCGCCGCCACAGAGCAGTTTGGCCCCGGCGGCGACGGCCTCGTCGATCCACTCCTTCACCCGGTCGGTGTCCTGCGCCGAGATCAGCGAGGACACGTCGGTCCGCGCGTCCATGGGGTCGCCGACGACCAGCCTCTCGACCTTGGTCACCAGTGACTCGATGAACTCGTCGGCCACGTCCTCGTGCACGTAGATCCGCTGCGTGGAGATGCAGGACTGCCCCGCGTGCGAGAACCCGGCGACACCGGCCTTGGCCGCCGCCGTCCGCCAGTCGCCGGGCGCGTCCACGATCAGCGGCGAGTTGGAGCCGAGTTCGAGCCGTACCTTCTTGCGCGCGGCCTTGGCGGCCATCGCCCAGCCCACTTCGGAGGAGCCGGTGAAGGTGATATATGCCACATCGTCATGGGTGGCGAGGGCGTCGCCGACGACCGATCCACCGCCGGTCACCACGTTGAGCCAGCCCCTCGGCACCCCGAGGCCCTGCAGCAGCTCGGCGAGCAGGAGCGCCGAGACCGGGGTCTGCGAGGCGGGCTTGAGGACCACCGGGCAGCCTGCGGCCAGGGCCGGAGCCAGCTTGTGCGCGACCAGGTTGAGCGGGAAGTTGAACGGCGAGATCGCCGCCACCACCCCGACCGGGACCTTCAGCGTGAACGCGGTCTTGCCCGCCCCGGCGGCGCTCGCGTCCATCGGCACCATGTCACCCGCGAACCGGCGGGCCTCGGCGGCCGCGAACGCGAACGTCTCCACCGCACGGGAGGCCTCCACCCGGGCGGTTTTGAGCGGTTTCGCGGACTCGAGGGCGATGGCCCGGGCGAAGTGGTCCTGCCGGTCGTTGAGGGCCGCCGCGGTCTGTTCCAGCACCCTGATCCGGTCGGCCCGGGAGAAGTCGTCCCGCCTCAGCGCCTCCCGTGCCGCGTGGACGGCGCGTTCGACCTCGCGCCTGCCTCCGGCGGGCACCCGGGCGACCAGCCCACCGTCGTAGGGGGCGCGGACCTCGGCCATTCCGTGCTCGCCGGCGGGCACCCACTCGCCATCGATCAGCATGCCCTGCAGGGTGAAATGCGGGTCGTCCATCAGGCGTCTCCTTCGCACTCCGTCGACGACACTCCTGAGTCGAAGCTATGTCGTTGAACGGCAAGGTGCCAGGTGCGGGGATCCGGGTAGGGACACCACAGATCTCGCGGGAGAGGTGTGATGTCTGCCACGATGGCGGAAAGGGAACGATCGCCCCCATCCCGGGTGATCGCTCCTGACGTCGGCCGACCGCGGTGATCCCGCGTCTCGGCCCCGGGCGTAATGAAGGAGTGGCACGTGACCATCGACGCCGCGCACGATGTACCCGGTGTGCGACCTACCACCGAGCTCATCCAGCTGCTCACCCCCGAGGGTGAGCGGATCGAGCATCCGGACTACCCGCTCGATCTGACCCCCGAAGAGATCAGGGACCTCTACCGGGATCTCGTCATCATCCGCCGCATCGACGTGGAGGCCGTGGCGCTGACCCGGCAGGGCGAGCTGGGCATCTGGGCCTCGCTCCTCGGCCAGGAGGCCGCCCAGGTGGGCTCCGGACGGGCCCTGACCGCCGCCGACATGGTGTTCCCCACCTACCGGGAGCACGGCGTGGCCTGGTGCCGGGGGGTCGATCCGATCAACCTGCTGGGGCTGTTCCGCGGGGTCAACCACGGTGGCTGGGACCCCGCCGAGCACGGCTTCCACCTCTACACGATCGTGATCGGCAGCCAGACCCTGCACGCCACCGGCTACGCCATGGGCATCCAGCGCGACGGGGTGCTCGGCACCGAGAACGCCGCCGCGACGATCGCCTACTTCGGCGACGGCGCCACCTCACAGGGCGACGTCAACGAGGCGTTCGTCTGGGCCTCGGTGTTCAACACCCCGGTGGTGTTCTTCTGCCAGAACAACCAGTGGGCGATCTCCGAGCCGCTGGAGAAGCAGTCCCGCATCCCCCTCTACCGCCGTGCCCAGGGCTTCGGCTTCCCGGGCCTGCGGGTGGACGGCAACGACGTGTTCGCCTGCCTGGCCGTGACCCGGCGTGCCCTGGAAGCGGCCCGTACGGGCCAGGGCCCGACGCTGATCGAGGCCTTCACCTACCGGATGGGCGCGCACACCACCACCGACGATCCGTCCCGGTACCGGCTCCAGGCGGAGCTGGAGTCGTGGAAGCTGAAGGACCCGATCGAGCGGGTCAAGGCCTACCTGGTCAAGAGCCAGCTCGCCACCACCGACTTCTTCGAGGAGGTCGAGGCGGAGGCCAAGCGGATCGGGTCCGAGCTGCGCAAGCAGTGCCTGGAGCTGCCGGATCCACCGCCGTCGGCGCTGTTCGAGCACGCCTACGCCGAGCCGCACACCCTGATCACCGAAGAGCAGGAGCGGTACGCCGCCTACCTCGCCGACTTCGAGGACACCGACTCCGGGGAAGGTGCGTGATGGCCGCGGAGACGCTCACGCTGGCGAAGGCGCTCAATGCAGGAATGCGCCGGGCCATGGAGGACGACGGCAAGGTCCTCATCATGGGAGAGGACGTCGGCCGGCTCGGCGGGGTCTTCCGGGTGACCGACGGGCTGCAGAAGGACTTCGGTGAGGAGCGGGTCATCGACACCCCGCTGGCCGAGTCCGGCATCGTCGGCACGGCGATCGGGCTGGCCCTGCGCGGCTACCGCCCGGTCTGCGAGATCCAGTTCGACGGCTTCGTGTTCCCGGCCGCGGACCAGATCATCACCCAGCTCGCCAAGATGCACCTGCGCTCGCTGGGCCAGGTCAACCTGCCGGTGGTGATCCGCATCCCGTGCGGCGGCGGCATCGGCGCGGTGGAGCACCACAGCGAGTCCCCGGAGGCCTACTTCACCCACACCGCGGGCCTTCGCGTGGTCGTCTGCTCCAACCCGGCGGACGCGTACACGATGATCCGTCAGGCGGTCGCCTGCGACGACCCGGTGATCTTCTTCGAGCCCAAGCGCCGCTACTGGGACAAGGCCGCGGTGGACATCGACGCGGAGCTGGCCGCCTCGACGCCGATGGGCAAGGCCGTGGTGGCGCTGCCGGGCACCGACGTGACCGTCCTGGCGTACGGGCCGAGCGTGAAGACCTGCCTGGAGGCCGCCTCCGCCTCGGCGGACCGGTCGCTGGAGGTCATCGATCTGCGGTCGCTGAGCCCGCTGGACCTGCCCACGGTGGTCGAGTCGGTGCGCAAGACCGGGCGGTGCGTCGTCGTGCACGAGGCGCCCGTCTTCTCCGGGTTCGGCGCCGAGCTGGCGGCCCGGATCACCGAATCCTGCTTCTACCACCTGGAGGCGCCGGTGCTGCGCGTCGGCGGATTCTCCACCCCGTACCCGCCGTCCCGGCTGGAGGACCACTACCTCCCGGATCTCGACCGGATCCTGCACTCAGTCGACCAGACCTTCGGATGGTGATCATGGCCGAGCTGAAGCAGTTCAAGCTGCCCGACGTGGGCGAGGGCCTCACCGAGGCGGAGATCGTCAAATGGCATGTGCAGCCGGGTGACGCCGTCGAGGTCAACCAGACGATCGTGGAGATCGAGACCGCCAAGGCGATCGTGGAGCTGCCCTGTCCCTTCGAAGGCGTGGTCGCCGAGCTGCACGCCACCGAGGGCGAGACCATCGACGTGGGCGTCCCGATCATCTCCGTGGACGTCTCTCCAGGCGGTCCCGGGGCCGCCATGACCCCGGAGGAGGAGCTGGGGCTCAAGGAGGACCTGGTCCCCACCATCACCGAGGAGCTACCGCCCTCCCCGGCCGCCGACCCGGGCACGCTCATCGGGCCGACGGTCGGCCCGGACGAGCCCAAGCGCCAGCCGGTGCTCGTCGGCTACGGCGTGAAACCGGGAGCCACCAAACGCCGGCCCCGCAAGCAGAGCCGGGCGGCTCCCGCCGGCCCCGCCACCGGGCCCGACGCCGGGCCGGGCCGGGCCGCCGCGCTGGCCAAGCCGCCGGTGCGCAAGCTCGCCAAGGATCTGGGCGTGGACCTGAGCGCGATCTCCGGGTCGGGGCCGCAGGGCTCCATCACCCGCGACGACGTCCAGGCGGCCGTACGAGCCGTACCGGCTCCCGCGCAGGCGGGCGGCGGCCAGGTGCTCCGGAGCGCTCCGGAGCAGGCCGCCCGCGAGGAGCGGATCCCGATCCGGGGGGTGCGCAAGCACACCGCGGCGGCCATGACACGGTCGGCGTTCACGGCTCCGCACGTCACCGAGTTCCTCCAGGTGGACGTGACCGAGACGATGGCGGCGGTACGGCGGCTGCGCGCCCTCCCGGACTTCGCCGACGTCAAGGTGTCGCCGTTGCTGCTGGTGGCCAAGGCGCTGCTGGTCGCGGCCGCCCGGCACCCGGCGATCAACTCCTCGTGGGACGAGGACGCCCAGGAGATCGTGGTCAAGCGCTACGTGAACCTGGGGATCGCGGCGGCCACCGAACGCGGGCTGATCGTGCCCAACATCAAGGAGGCGCAGGACCTCTCGCTGCCGGGACTCGCACGGGCGCTCACCGCCCTGGGCGAGACCGCGCGGGCCGGGAAGACCTCGCTCGAGGCGATGTCCAACGGCACGATCACGATCTCCAACGTGGGGATCTTCGGTGTCGACGCGGGGACCCCGATCCTCAGCCCGGGTGAGGCCGCCATCCTCGCCTTCGGCCAGATCCGGGAGCTGCCCTGGGTGCACGAGGGGCAGCTCGCCGTCCGCCAGGTGACGACGCTGTCGCTGTCCTTCGACCATCGCATCGTCGACGGGGAGCTCGGCTCGGCCGTCCTGCGCGACGTCGGCGCCGCACTGGAGGACCCGCTCCGGCTCCTCGCCTGGAGCTGAGCGATCCGCCCTGGCCGCCCGGCCACGACCCGGGCGGCCAGGGCACTCCGCTGTCCGAAATCTCCCGTCCGAAACTCCATACAACGGGCGAATGCTTGACGCCTCCTTGGGAACAACCATCACTAACTTGTGACCCGTGTCACACGTCTCCCCGAGGAGGACCACCGTGTCCATTCCAGCCGTCCGGCAACGGATGACCCCCCGGCAGATCGCCGTCTGGGTGGGGGTGGCAGTGGTCGGGGCCATCGCGTGGGGCGTCATCGCCCTCTCCCGCGGCGAGCGGATCTCCGCCGTCTGGCTGGTGTTCGCCGCACTCGCCTCGTACGCGATCGGCTACCGCTTCTACTCCCGCTTTCTCGCCTACCGAGTGCTCGGTGTCGACGACACCCGCGCCACCCCCGCGGAGCGCGTCAACAACGGCACCGACTTCCACCCGACCGACCGCAGGGTGCTGTTCGGCCACCACTTCGCCGCGATCGCCGGCGCCGGCCCGCTGGTGGGCCCGGTGCTGGCCGCGCAGATGGGATATCTGCCCGGCACCCTGTGGATCATCGTCGGCGTCATCTTCGCCGGGGCGGTCCAGGACATGGTCGTGCTGTTCTTCTCCATGCGGAGAGGCGGCCGGAGTCTCGGCCAGATGGCACGCGAGGAGATCGGCCCGGTCGGCGGCACGGCCGCACTGATCGCCGTGCTCTCCATCATGACCATCCTGCTGGCGGTGCTGGCGCTGGTCGTGGTGAACGCGCTCAAGGGCTCCCCCTGGGGCACCTTCTCGATCGCGATGACCATCCCCATCGCCCTGTTCATGGGCTTCTACCTGCGCTACCTGCGGCCCGGGCGGGTCGTGGAGACCTCACTGATCGGGATCGGGCTGCTGCTGCTGGCCATCGTGGGCGGCGGCTGGGTGTCGGAGTCCGGGCTGGCCGACGCGTTCACCTGGTCGCCGCAGACGCTGACCCTGGTCCTGATCGGGTACGGATTCGTCGCGTCGGTGCTGCCTGTCTGGATGCTGCTGGCCCCCCGCGACTACCTCAGCGCGTTCATGAAGGTCGGCGTCGTGGTGATGCTGGCCGTCGCGATCCTGGTCGCCCGGCCGATGCTGGAGACCAAGGCCTTCACCGACTTCGCCTTCAACGGGCAGGGACCGGTCTTCGCCGGCTCGCTGTTCCCGTTCGTCTTCATCACGATCGCCTGCGGGGCCCTGTCCGGGTTCCACTCCCTGATCTCCTCCGGCACCACTCCGAAGCTGATCGAGAAGGAGTCGCAGATCCGGGTCATCGGTTACGGGGCCATGCTGACCGAGTCGTTCGTGGCGATCATGGCGCTGGCCGCGGCCTGCGTCATCGACCCCGGGCTGTACTTCGCCATGAACATGCCCGGTCCGGCCCTGGGCTCGACGCTGACGTCGGCCTCCCAGGTGGTGACGAACCTCGGCTTCGCCATCACCCCGGACCAGCTCGCCGCGGCGGCCAAGTCCGTCGAGGAGACCACCCTGGTGGCCCGCAGCGGCGGCGCCCCCACACTGGCCGTCGGCATCAGCCAGATCCTCTCCGACATCTTCGGCGGAGACTCCCTCAAGGCCTTCTGGTACCACTTCGCGATCATGTTCGAGGCGCTGTTCATCCTCACCACCGTCGACGCGGGCACCCGGGTGGGCCGGTTCATGCTGCAGGACACCGTGGGGAACATCTGGAAGAAGGCCGGAGACGTGAGCTGGAAGCCCGGCCTCTACGCCTCCAGCGCCGTGGTCGTCGCCGCCTGGGGCTACTTCCTGTGGACCGGCGTCAACGACCCCCTCGGCGGCATCAACCAGCTGTTCCCGCTGTTCGGAATCGCCAACCAGCTGCTCGCCGCCATAGCGCTCACCGTGGCGACCACCCTGCTGCTCAAATCCGGCCGGGCGAAGTACGCCTGGGTGACGCTGGTCCCGCTGACCTGGGACATCGTGGTGACCCTCACCGCGTCCTGGGAGAAGGTGTTCTCCGACGACGTCAAGGTCGGGTTCTTCGCCCAGCGGGACCTCTACCAGAAGGCCCTCGACGCCGGGAAGACCTCGCTCGGCACCGCCAAGACCCCCGACCAGATGCACCAGGTGGTGGTCAACGCCACGGTCGACGGGGTGCTGGCGGCCTTCTTCGCGGTACTGGTGGTGATCGTCCTGATCGACGCCATGCGGGTGTGGGTCAGGACGCTCAAGGCCCCCACACCGCCGCCCACCACCGAGGACCCGGCGGTGAAGTCGGAGCTGTGGGCACCGTCCGGGCTCTTCGCCACCGCCGAGGAGCGCGAGATCCTGCGGTCCCGGGAGCGCGAGAAGGTGGAGGCCGGCGGATGAGCGCCCGCGACCGGCTGCGCACCGCCTGGCGGCTGTTCCGGGAGTTCTCCGGCGAGCGGGCGTACGAGATCTACCTCGAACACCAGCGGCGCGAGCACCCCGGCGAGCCGGTGCTGACCGAGCGGGAGTTCTGGCGCCGCCACATCGACGCCCGCGACAGCGCGCCGCGAGTCGGTTGCTGCTGACCTGCGGCTGCCGCTGATCGGTTGCCGCTGATCGGCTGCCGTTGATCGAGAGGCAGCCGTACGGGAGGGATCGCGTCCCGGCGATCCCTCCCGTACGTGCGGTGGGATCAGAGTGCCGGAGGCGGGTTGTCCCCGTTGTAGAGATGCTCGCGCTCGGCGCCTGGGGATCGCCGGGAGGTGCTGCGGCTGATCATCAGAAGCTGCAGCAGGAACGTGGCGCCACCGACGATCATGAGAATCACCCCGATCACGTGCACGTCGACCGGGCTGGTCATGGCCGTGGGGCTGATCGCGAACTTGAGAATCGCCCCAAGGGTGATCGTGAAGATACTGACGCCGACACCCATTGCCGTGACCTCCGGGGAAGATTTCACATGCCGCCGTTCTCAGTATCCCGTCGAAAGGCTCCGCCACACCAGTCTGTTGATCACACAACGGTGGCAATTCACCCGGCTGGGGCGATTCACCCGGCTGCGACGTGAAAGGTCCCCGTCACCCTCGGCGGGTGACGGGGACCATGGCAGGAGATCAGTGCCAGGAGATCAGTGGCAGGAGATCAGAAGGCCTCTTCGGGCAGCTCCATCAGGTCGAGCGTCGTGCTCTCGGTGATCATGCGGTCGGAGGCCAGGCGCGGCAGCACCGTGGTGCAGAAGAACTGCGCCGAGGCCACCTTGCCGGTGTAGAAGGCCTGATCGCCGCGGGACACCTCGCCGCCCAGCCTGCCCAGCGCCACCTCGGCCTGGCGGCAGAGCAGCCAGCCGACGATGACGTCACCGAGGGCGAGCAGGAAGCGGGTGCTGTTGAGGCCGACCTTGTAGATCTCCTTCGGGTTCTCCATGGAACCCAGCGCCCATCCGACCATCGGGTTGAGGATGCCCTCGAGGTCGTCCACGGCGGCACCCAGCAGGGCACGCTCGGTCTTGAGCCGGCCGTTGCCCGCGTCGCTCTGCGCGAAGTCCCGGATC
Organism: Actinomadura scrupuli; assembly: GCF_050971785.1. NCBI lineage: Bacteria > Bacillati > Actinomycetota > Actinomycetes > Streptosporangiales > Thermomonosporaceae > Actinomadura > Actinomadura scrupuli. The sequence continues at coordinate 80,495 of NZ_JBPCCU010000002.1, forward strand.
TCGCCGACGAGGACCTTGAGCGCCTCACCCTGGTCCCGGAGGATCTTGCGGAAGAACAGGTCCAGTCCCTGGATCGCCGTGGTGCCCTCGTACAGGGTGTCGATCTTGGAGTCCCGGATGTACTGCTCGATCGGGTACTCCTGCAGGAAGCCCGAACCGCCCAGGGTCTGCAGCGACTCCGAGCCGAGCAGCGCGTACGCCCGCTCCGAGCCGAACCCCTTGACGATCGGCAGCAGCAGGTCGTTGATCTTCTCGGCCAGGTGGTCCTTGCGGCCCTCGTGCTCCGCGATCTGCACCGCGTCCTGATAGGAGGCGGTGAGGAGCACCAGCGCCCGCATGCCCTCGGCGTAGGCCTTCTGGGTCATCAGGCTGCGGCGTACGTCCGGGTGGTGGGTGATGGTCACCCGGGGCGCCGTCTTGTCGGACATCTGGGTGAGGTCGGCGCTCTGTACCCGCTGCTTGGCGTACTCGAGGGCGTTGAGATAGCCGGTGGACAGGGTGGCGATGGCCTTGGTGCCGACCATCATCCGGGCGTACTCGATGACGAGGAACATCTGCTTGATGCCCTCGTGGACGTCGCCGACCAGGTAGCCGACGGCCGGGTGCTTCTCGCCGAAGGTGAGCTCACAGGTCGTGGAGACCTTGATGCCCATCTTCTTCTCCACGTTGGTGACGTAGGCACCGTTACGCTCGCCCAGCTCGCCGGTCTCGAGATCGACGAGGTACTTCGGCACGAGGAAGAGCGACAGGCCCTTGGTGCCCGGCCCGGCGCCCTCGGGGCGGGCGAGCACCAGGTGGAAGATGTTCTCGGCCATGTCGTGCTCGGCGCTGGTGATGAAGCGCTTGACGCCCTCGATGTGCCAGGTGCCGTCGGGCTGCCGGATCGCCTTGGCCCGGCCCGCGCCGACGTCGGAGCCCGCGTCCGGCTCGGTGAGCACCATGGTGGCGCCCCACTGCCGCTCGAGCGCCAGCCGGGCGAACTTCTTCTGCTCGGGCGTGCCGATGGTGTTGAGGATCTGGGCGAAGCCGGGGCCCGAGGAGAACATGTAGACGGCCGGGTTGGCGCCCAGGATCTGCTCGGCGATGGCCCAGGTGAGGCTGCGCGGCGCGCCCGTACCGCCGAAATCGGGGTCGAGGTCCACGCGGTACCACTCCGCGTCCATGTAGGCCTTGAAGGACTTCTTGAACCCCTCCGGCATCGTGACGGTGCCGGTGGCCGGGTCGAACACGGGCGGGTGGCGATCGGAATCCTCGAAGGACTCCGCGACGACGCCCCTGGCGAGCCGGTCCACCTCGTCGAGGATGCTGCGAACGGTGTCCTCGTCGAGATCCGCGTACGGCCCGCTGCCGAGGAGGTCCTGGCGGTTGAACACCTCGAAGAGGTTGAACTCCAGGTCCCGGAGGTTGCTCTTGTAGTGCCCCATGGTGACGCCCCGTCAGTCCGGCGGGCGATTCGCGCCCTGTCTAATACTGGTCAGTAACTCGACATCATGCTACCCGCCGGTAACGTCTTCCACTACCCCGAACCGGGCCATCCCCGCACAAGAGAGTGGTCTTCCTCACACCAAGCCATCCGCTGCGCCTGGAAACCGTGACTCAACTGACATAAAAGGCTCAACTGGGGTACATAACTTTTTCGTGCGGCGACTCACCGGACCGGGGGGCTGAGCCCGGACGCGAGGAAGGAACGACCTTGGTCTTCAAGAAACTGCTGGCCGCCATGGGAGTCGGGGGACCCTCCGTGGAGACCATCCTGCGGGACCAGAACGTCCGCCCGGGCATGCCGATCCACGGTGATGTCCACATCATGGGCGGCGACGACACGTGCGAGATCATCGGCATCAACGTGGCACTGGCCAGCCGCGTCGAGGTCGAGTCCGGCGACGACGAGTACAGCCGCACCCAGAAGTACGCCCGCGCGCAGATCAGCGGGCCCTTCCGGCTGGCCCCGCAGGCCCGGCACACCCTGCCGTTCCAGCTGCCGCTGCCGTGGGAGACCCCGCTCACCCACATGTACGGGCGGCCGCTGTACGGCACCGACGTCGGCCTCGCCACCGAGCTCGAGGTGGCCCGGGCCATCGACGCCACCGACCTCGACCCGGTCGCGGTGCACCCGCTGCCGGCCCAGGAGCGGCTGCTGCTCGCCTTCGATCGCCTGGGGTTCCGCTTCAAGCACGCCGACTGCGAGAAGGGCCGGATCTGGGGCGTGCACCAGGAGCTGCCGTTCTACCAGGAGATCGAATTCGCCCCCGCCCCGCAGTACGCTCGCGGGATCAACCAGCTGGAGGTCACGTTCGTGGCCGGCCCGCACTCGATGGAGGTCGTCCTGGAGCTGGACAAGCGCGGCGGGATGTTCACCGAGGGACACGACTCGTTCGGACGGTTCACGGTCGATTACGCCGGGCTCGAGCACACCGACTGGGAGAGCCGGCTGGACGGCTTCCTGCAGCAGGCCTCCCGGCGGCGCGGCTTCTTCTGACCTTCGCCCCCGCAGTTCCCGACCCCCGCAGTTCCTGACCTCACCGCAGTTCCCTAGAGATCGGTCGTCGTGGCGGAAAGCTCTGACCCCCCTGGTCGTCTCATGTCCTGGCTGACCGCCGCCGGTGCCGGCCGGCCCGCCGCGCGCAACCGGCGGCCGGCCGGGCTGTCCCCGGCGGAACACGAGCTCTGGGCGGCGTTCCCGACCGGCGACCTCGTGGACCTGACCGGCCGCGGCGACCGGATCGTACGAGCGAGTGTGCTGGCCCAGTTGCTGCTCGGCGGCTGCGAGGTGCAGGCGGGGTTCGTGCCGGCCGTACGGCTGCGCGGCGCGCACATCATCGGGCGGCTGGACGTCTCCGGTGGGCGGGTCGAGTGCGAGCTGCGCCTGGAGCGATGTCTGCTGGCGGAGGCGCCCAAGTTCGCCAACGCCCACACCCGGCAGCTGCGGTTCGCCGACTGTGAGCTGCCCGGTTTCGACGGTGGCGGACTACAGTGCGACGGCTACCTGAGCCTGTCCGGCTCGACCATCACCGGCACGCTGAGCCTGACCCGGGCGCAACTGCTGGGCGGCTTCCGGCTGAACAACACAAAGATCTCCAATCCCGACCCCGGCAGCTGGGCGGTCTTCACCGGTGGGCTCGTCGTGGAGGCCGGCGCCTTCATCCGCAACGCCGAGATCACCGGTGGCCTGCGGCTGACCGGGGCCCGGATGAACGCCGGGATCTTCATGGAGGGCACGACCCTCAGCAACCCGGGCGGGGTCGCCCTGGACGCACAGAACATCATCGTCGCGGACGCGATGGAGTGCAGCGCGGGTTTCAGCGCCGAAGGAAAGGTCCGGCTGCGCGGCGCCCGGATCAACGGCACCCTGTCCTTCTCCCGCGCGGTGCTGAACGGCGCGGGGGGCACGGCCCTGCACGCCAGCCACATGCAGGTCGACGAGCTCATCCTCTGGACGGCCGGTCGGATCGAGGGGCCGGTCTCGCTGTCGTACTCCCGGATCGGTCTCATCCAGGACGGCGCGGACAGCTGGCCGGACAAACTGTGGCTCAACGGGCTGACCTACGACTCGCTGCGCGGTGGGTCGCCCAAGGAGCGGCTCGACTGGGTCAACCGGGACGAGGAGTTCCATCTCCAGCCGTACGAGCAACTCGCCGACTGGTACCGCCGCAACGGCCACGACGATCTGGCCCGTAAGGCGCAGCTGGCCAAGATGCGGGCACGCCGCCGGGTGCTCAGACCGGCCGGCCGTATCCCGGGGCTCATCCTGGACTGGACGGTCGGGTACGGCTACCGGCCGTGGCGGGCCGCGCTGTGGTTCGGTCTGCTGCTGACGGTGGGGACCATCGTGTTCAGCCTGGTGCATCCGCACTCCATCAAGCAGCCCGGCGAGAAGCCGCACTTCAACGCGTTCGCCTACACCCTGGATCTGCTGGTGCCGGTCTCGATGTTCGGGCAGCGGGACGCCTGGGACCCGGCCGGCTGGACCCAGTGGCTGGCCTACGCCCTGATCGTGACGGGCTGGATGCTGGCCACCGCCCTGATCGCCGGGGTGACCCGTGTCCTGCGGCCCAACTGACCCGGCCCAACTGACCCACTTCGTAGAAAATGTCAGTGCTGTGGGGCAAGAATGGGCGATGTGGGGACTTATCTGATCACTGGGGCGACGGGTGGCATCGGCACGGCGGTCGCGGAGCTGCTGCAGGAGGATCGGCATGACCTGATCCTCACCGCGCGTTCGCCGGATCGGCTGGCCGGACTCGTCAAGCACCTCGGCTCGCCCGTCCTCGGCAAGACCCAGGCGATCTCCCGCGAGCGGCTGGCCGCCTCCGGCACGGCCGGCTCCGGGTCGGCCGACGGCTCCAGGGTGGCCACCGGCTCGGGGGCGTCCAACATCCGCACGGTGGCGCTCGACCTGAACCATCCCCGGCGCATGGAGGCCGCGCTGGCGGTGGCCGACCTACCGGACCGGCTGGACGGCATCGTGCACAGCGCGGGGGCCGTGGAGCTGGGCCGGATCGCCGACATGGAGGCCGACGACTGGATCGACCAGCTCATGGTCAACCTCGTCGGAGCCGCGGAGCTGACCCGGCTGCTGCTGCCCGCCCTCCGGGCGGCCCAGGGTCACGTCGTCTTCGTCAACTCCGGCTCCGGGCTGCGCGCCCGGCCCGGCTGGGCCGCCTACGCGGCGAGCAAGCACGGGCTGCGCGCACTGGCCGACGCCCTGCGCGACGAGGAGCCTTCGCTGGCCGTGACCTCCGTCCACCCCGGCCGTACGGCCTCGGAGATGCAACGGAAGGTGCGCGCCCAGGAGGGCGTGGAGTACGACCCGGAGGAGTTCATCCAGCCGCTCACGGTGGCCAGGATCATCGTCAACGCGCTGGAGACGCCCCGCGACGCCGTCGTCACCGACATCAGCGTGCGCTCCCGCGAACCCAGGTCCTGATCTGCCGCCGTTCAGCATCCACTGAGATGACCTTCATGGTCGGCGATGACACGGACGGTCATGGCGTGCCGCGCCCGGCGGTCCGAAAATCAGGTGCTCGCGGCTGAGCGGCGTTCTACTGTGCGCAGCATCCTGGACGCCCCGCGGCGGCTGGTCGACGTGCAGGTGCTCAGCCCGTTGGCCCTGGCACCCGAACGGCAGAAGCAGGGCATCGGCGCGGCCCTACGAGCCGTGGATGACGGGGACGCTGGTCTACGCGGAGCCGTTCTGGCGGCACGATGTCGTCGGCCTCCGCGATCCCGGCGCGTAGGGCTCCGTCAGGGGATCAGGGCGACCTTGCCGACGACGCGGCGGTCGAGCAGGTCGTCCAGCACCTCGCCCGCCGTGTCGAGCGGGGCGGTCCTCGGTGCCACCGGGTCGAGCCGGCCGTCGGCGACCAGGTCGAGGAGCTCGACGACCAGGGCGCGCTGACCCGGCCCGTTCGACAGCGACCAGGCGCCCCAGTCGACGCCGGCCACCGTACGGTTGCGCAACAGCACCTGGTTGAGCGGGAGCGCCGGGATCGTACCCGAGGCGAAGCCGATCACCAGGTAGCGGCCGCCTTCGCGGAGTGCCCGCAGTGCCGGGTCGGCGAGATCGCCGCCGACCGGGTCATAGACCAGGTCGACGCCGCCCGCCGACCACGCGCGGGCGGCGGTCTTGACGTCCTCGGCCGACGTGTCGACGACGGCTGCCGCACCGGCGGCCAGCGCGGCCCGCCGTTTCCCGGCCGACGAGGCACCGGCCAGTACGTCGGCGCCGAGCGCCTTCGCCACCTGCACCGCGGCCAGCCCGACCCCGCCTCCGGCACCGAGGACCATGACCTTCTCGCCGGCCCGCAGACCACCGCGGTTCCGCAGCGCGAAGAGGGCGGTGCAGAAGCTCTGGATGAACGTCGCCGCCCGCGGTGCGTCCAGCCGGTCCGGGATCGGTACGGCCGTGACGGCCTGCACCACCACCTGCTCGGCGAAGCCGCCCAGCCCGCACATGGCGATCACCCTGGTGCCCACCGCGGGCTCCGTGACGTCCGGGCCCACGGCCGTGACGACCCCGGCCACCTCACCACCGGGTACGAAGGGCAACGGCGGCTTGATCTGGTAACGGCCCTGCACGAAGAGGCCGTCGACGTAGTTGACCCCGGCCGCCTGCACCGTGATCAGGATCTGGCCCGGACCGGGCTCCGGCGGCTCGGCCTCGGTGACGGCGACCGACCCCAGTTCCTCACACACCACTGCGCGCATGACGATCAGCATGACCGAAACCGAATCAGATTCGCTAGCCGCATCCGCCGTTTGCGACGATGTCGTCATAATCGCTGGATTTTCGCTTACCGACCAGCAGCCCTGCGCATACGGTGGCGCTATGAGCGATCCTCACGTCCCGCGGAGTTCGCCGACCGCGGGGCTGGCCGACCACGCCTCCCGAGCGGTGTCCGCGCTCATTCTGGTGACGTTGACGCTCGCCGGGATGTGGGCGCTCGAAGTGGCCGACTACGTGGTGACCGACGACAACGGGGCGGGCAGCCTCGACCAGTACGGCGTCCGCGCCCACCAGGTGAGCGATCTACCGCACATCTTCTCCGCGCCTTTCCTGCACGCGGGCTTCGGCCACCTGATGGCCAACTCCGTGCCGTTCCTGGTGCTGGGCTTCCTGGCCGCGCTCCGCGGCATCGGCAAGTTCCTGCTGGCGAACCTGGTGGTGATCGTGGTCGCCGGTGCCGGGATCTGGGTGACCGGCCCCTCCAACGGCGTGACGCTCGGCGCCAGCATGCTGATCTTCGGGTATTTCGGCTATCTGCTGGGCCGCGGGGTCTTCGAGCGCCATCTGGCCGATGTCGGGATCGCCGTGGCGGTAGCAGCCGTCTACGGCACGATGATCTTCGGTGTGCTGCCCAGCAATCCGACGATCTCGTGGCAGGGCCATCTGTTCGGCCTGCTCGGGGGGCTGTTGTCCGCCTGGACGCTACGTCGCCGCCGTCAGGGCGCCGCCCTCACCGCCGAGCGCTGACCTCGCGCCGCAGGTAGCGCCGCTCGTCCGGAGTGGTGCCGCCCCAGATGCCGTCCGGCTCACCGGCGCGCAGTGCCCAGGCCAGGCAGTCGGGGCGGGCGAGGCAGCGGGCGCAGATCGCCTTGGCCTCCGCGACCTGCGTCACCGCCGGTCCGGCCGCACTGACCGGGTAGAACAGCTCGGGATCGACGCCGCGGCAGGCGGCCCATACGGTCCAGTGCTCGTCGTCGTCGTTGTACACGGCGTCTCCTCGCGCTCGCGAGCGCCTGACGAAGCGCTCTTCCCCGGGCCGGGGCGGATCCCGCCCATCCCTCGGTATCGGCCCATCGTAGTACTACTCAGTGTAGTACTACTAGAGGTCGTTATAGCTCCACCGGCGGCCCGGATACTCTGACCGCGTGCCACACGATCTGCAGGTGACCTTCCGGGAAGCCCACCGAGGCGACATCCCCCACATCGTGGGACTGCTCGCCGACGATCCGCTGGGCAGCACGCGGGAGACGCCCGGCGACGAGCTTCCCGAGGCCTACTGGGCCGCGTACGAGGCGATCGACCGGGACCCCAACAACATGCTGATCGTGGCCGAGATCGACGGCCGGGTCGCCGGGACTCTTCAGCTCACCTACATCCCCAGTCTCACCTACACCGGCGGTGAGCGCGCCCAGATCGAGGGCATCCGGGTCGCCGCCGAGCACCGCGGACACGGGGTGGGCCAGGAGCTCATCGCCTGGGTGGTCGAGCAGGCCCGCGCCCGCGGCTGCCGGGTCGTCCAGCTCACCACGGACCGGCAGCGCCCCGACGCGATCCGCTTCTACCAGAAGATCGGCTTCGTGCCCTCCCACATGGGCATGAAGTACCACCTGAAGAGCCGTTGACCGGGCTCGGTCCGACGACGCAGGCCTTTTATCCGTATCCGCAGCCAATGGAAACAGCGAGTTAACCGGCATTTGACCATGGGCTACTGCAATTCCGGCATCGTGGTTACCGGCGGGGGGACCCGCATATCAGAGGTCGCACGGCCTGCCGGCGATCGGGCAGCACGTGGAAACCGCTGAGCGGAGCGGCCGCGTACCGCGTCAGGCAGGCCGGGCGAGTGCCGACGCCTCAAGGGTGGGGAAAACCGAACCCTCGAGCGCCGTGCTGGCACGATTGGCCGGGCCGCCCCGGTTCACGAGCATGGAGACATCACATTTCACCGGCTCGATGAGGTGGCCATGCACGTCTCCGTTCCCCTTCGTGATCTCAGCCTGCTGCGCATGCCCTTCACTCCCGAGACCGGGCGCCGGACCGCGTACGCCCTGCTGGCCCTGCCGGCGGGCCTCCTCTCCGTGCCGCTGTCGGTGGCCGGCCGGCGTCCCCAGCAGGCGGTCGCCCGCCGGTTTCTCGGGCTGGACCTGGCCGGCGGGCGGCTCCGCTCGGTCGCGCACGCCGTGATCGCCCTCCCGCTCAACGTCCTGACGTTGGTGATCACCGGCTACGGTTGGGCGATCGTCGTCCTCAACCTCGCCTACCCGATCCGGCCGCTGCTGGGCATGGGCGGCTCGCTGTCGGGCGCCTGGGGCGGGCCGACCCTCGCCGGGGCCTGGGCCGTGCACGCGCTCGGCGGCCTGCTGTTCCTCTACCTCACCCCGCTCCTGGTCAGGGGGCTGACCGGGCTGCAGGGCGGGCTGCTCGGCCGGATACTGGGCACGGCCTGATGGACCTGTCCGCCGTGCTGCGAGCGCCGGTCTCCCGCCGGGCGTGGGCGGAGGCGCTGTATCTCCTGGTCAGCCTGCCGCTGACGGTGGCCGGCGCCGCGTACGCGGTGTTCTCCATGATCTTCTGCGCGGCGCTGGCGATCACGGCTGTGGGAATCCCCCTGCTCGCGCTGGCGGTCCAGGGCGCCCGCCTGTTCGGTACGGCTCACCGCCGGCTGGCGGGGGCCCTGCTGCACGAGCGGGTCGCGGCACCCGAGCCGTTGCGTCCGTCGCCCGGGCTGTACGGATGGGTGCAGTCCGGCCTCAGCGACGGCACCGGCTGGCGGGCCCTGGGCTATCTGGTGATCAAGCTCCCGCTGGGCCTGGTCGGCCTCTACCTGGTCGCCTTCACCTGGGGGTACGGGGTGGTCGGCCTCGGCTACCCCGTCCTGCACGCGCTGCGGCTCAACGACGTGACCGGCCGGGACGCCTCCGGAGCCGTACGGCATGGCCTGGCGATCGGCGGGTTCGTCTTCGACAGCTGGCCGCGGACGCTGCTGGTCTCCGCCACCGGCCTGGTGCTCCTGCTGCTCGCGCCCTGGGCCGTGCGGGGCATGGTGGTCTTCGAGCGACTGCTCATCCGGACGCTGCTCGGACCGCAGCCGCTCGCCGAACGGGTCCAGGATCTGGAGAAGACCCGTGCACAGGCTGTGGACGACGCCGCCGCCACCCTCCGGCGGATCGAGCGCGACCTGCACGACGGCGCCCAGGCCCGGCTGATCGCGCTCGCCATGAACCTCACCATGGTGAAGGCCGCGCTGCCGCCGGACTCCCCGGCCCGCAAGCTGATCGCCGACGCGCACACCCATGCCCGCGAAGCCCTCGCCGAGCTGCGCGAACTCGTCCGCGGCATCCATCCGCCGGTGCTCGACAAGGGGCTGGACGTGGCACTGGCCACTCTCGCCGCGCGCAGCGCCCTCCCGGTCTCCCTGCACACCGACCTCCGGAAGCGGCCCGCGCCGGCGCTGGAGACGATCGCCTACTTCTGCGCGGCCGAACTGCTCGCCAACGCCGCCAAGCACAGCGGAGCCACAGCCGTCTCACTCCTGGTGACGCAGCCTCCCGGGCTGCTCAGGCTGCGGGTCGGCGACGACGGCACCGGGGGCGCCACGGCGTCCGGCGGCACCGGGCTCACCGGTCTCCGGGACCGGATCGGCCCGGTGGACGGCAGGCTGGACATCGACAGCCCCGCCGGAGGACCTACGGTGATCACCGTAGATCTCCCCGACCGAAGCTGAGGTGTCGCCCGTCATGCGCATCGTGATCGCGGAGGACACGGCCATCCTGCGCGAGGGCCTGGTGCAGCTGCTCGGCATGCGCGGTCATGAGGTGGTCGCCGCGGTCGGCGACGGCGCGGCCCTGCTCACCGCCGTCGCCGAGCACCGGCCCGACGTCGCGGTGGTGGACGTCCGGATGCCGCCCTCCCACACCGACGAGGGACTGCGCGCGGCCATCGAGCTGCGGCGCGACCACCCCGGGCTGGGAGTGCTGCTGTTCTCGCAGTACATCGAGGTCCGCTATGCCACCGAGCTGCTCGCCACGACCTCCGCGGGCGTGGGCTATCTGCTCAAGGAACGGGTCGCCGACGTCGACGACTTCATCGACGCGCTCACCCGGGTCGCCGCCGGAGGCACGGCCCTCGACCCCGAGGTCGTCACCCATCTGTTCGGGGCCGGCCGCCGGCCGGATGCCATGGCGGCGCTCACCCCACGCGAACGGGACGTGCTCGCCCTGATGGCCGAAGGCCGGACGAACGCCGCGATAGCCCGGCACCTGAGGGTCTCCGACCGGGCGGTCGAGAAGCACATCGCCAACATCTTCACCAAACTGGGGCTGGCGCCCTCCGACACCGGGAACCGCCGCGTGCTCGCCGTGCTGCGCTATCTGGAATCCTGAATCCGGGGGGAATCAAGATGATCATCCGAGAGTACCGGCCGGCCGACGAGAGCGCGGTGTACGAGGTGTGCCTGCGCACCGGGGCCGACGGGCAGGACGCCACGTCGTCGTACGCGGACCCGATGCTGCTGGGACATGCCTACGCGGGCGCCTACCTTCGGCTGCAGCCCGAGTACGCCTTCGTCCTCGACGACACCGGACTGGGCGGCCCGCACGAGAACGGCGACGTGGCCGGATACGTGCTGGGCGCGCTGGACACCCGCGAGTTCGAGCGGCACTGTGAGCGGGAGTGGTGGCCGGCACTGCGAACCCGGTATCCGGACCCGGTGGGCGTACCGCCCGAGGCGCGTACCCCGGACCAGCGGCTGATCCATATGTTCCACCACCCCGTCTCCGCCTCGGCGGCTCTGCTGGACGGGCACCCCTCGCATCTGCACATCGATCTACTGCCCCGGGCCCAGGGCCAGGGCTTCGGCCGGAAACTGATGGACCTGCTGCTCACCGAACTGGCGGCGGCCGGCTCGCCCGGCGTCCACCTGGGAGTGAGCGCGACGAACACCGGCGCGATCGCCTTCTACCGGCGGCTCGGCTTCGAGCGCCTCGCCGGCGACCCGTACACCGTCTTCATGGGGCGCCGGCTCTGACCGGCCGTCCGATCAGTCCGCGGCGTCGCCCACCTGGAAGAGATGCACGTCGGTCCGAGCGTTGATCACGAAGTCCGGGACCCCGGCGGCCGTGGCGGCCTCCCGCGCCGCGCGGATCCGGCCGGCCTGCGTGTCACGGTCGACCAGCCCGCCGCCGGGCTTCTCGGAGTCCTCCAGGTTCATGCCGACGGCGCCCGCCTCGATGACCTCCGTGACGGTGGCCCGCACGCGCCGGCGGCGTCCCAGACGTTGGCCAGCACGAGCACGCCCTCGTGCAGGGCGCGCAGGGCGCGGGCTCGGTCGTTGCGCGTCGTCTCGTCCATGCCGGGAATCGTACGAGCCTCAGTGGCCCTTCAGAAGAGCCAATAGGCCGCGGACTCCGCCAGGCCGATTCCGCCGCCGGGTCACTGCTCGCGCACGACCTCCCGGGGCTCCTTGTCGGGCCGCAGCCCGCGCCAGGCCGGGTGGCGGAGCCGCCCGTCACCGGTCCATTCGGTGAAGGTGACCTCTCCCACCAGCCGGGGAGCGACCCAGTGGGCTCCGGCGGCGTGCTCGCGCGGGACGTCGCGGACCGGCGGCTCGTCCTGCGCGAGCGGTGCGAGCCGCCGCGAGAGGTCCGCCAGGGTGGCATCGGTGAACCCGGTGCCGACATGGCCGATGTAGACCAGGCGCCCGGTGCCGTCGTACATGCCGAGCAGCAGCGAGCCGATGGTCCCGGCCCGCCGCCCCGCGCCGCCCTTCCACCCGATGATCACGCCCTCCTGGCTCCTGAGGCTCTTCACCTTGGTCCACGCTCTGTCCCGGCGTCCGGGCCGGTACGTGGAGTCGGTCCGCTTGCACACGATCCCCTCCAGCCCCAGCCGGGCCGACACGGCGAACGCCTGCGCGCCGGGGCCCGGATGGGCGGGCGGGACCTGCCACCGGGGTCCCGCCAGCGGCAGTTCCTCCAGGATCTCCCGCCGCCGCGCGTAGGGACGGGAGATCAGCGGGTCGTCGCCCAGATGCAGCACATCGAAGATCATGTAGGTGACGGGGGTCGACGCCGCCAGTGCCTGGATCCGCTCCGGCCGCCGCTGGTGCATCCGCGGTTGCAGCGCCGCGAACGACGGCCGGTCGTGCTCGTCGAAGGCGACGATCTCCCCGTCCAGCACCATCTGCCGGCCGGCCGCCCCGGCCAGGCCGCCGAGCTCGGGATAGGCGACGGTGATGTCCTTGTCGTTACGGCTCACCAGGTGCAGTTCCCGCTCGAGATACGCGATGGCCCGGACCCCGTCCCACTTCATCTCGAAGCCCCAGCCCTCGTCCTGGGCCGGCAGCTCACCCAGCACGGCGAGCATCGGCGCGTACTTCGGCGGTCCCCCCATGATCGCTACTTACCCGCCGTGACCTGGCCGTGCACAGGTCACCCGGCGGGCAGGTCCACCAGGGTGGCGAGCGCCGCCCGGTGCCAGCCCGGTGAGCCCAGCGCGATCTCGTCGCTCTTGGCCCGGGCGAGATAGAGGTGGGCCGGGTGCTCCCAGGTCATGCCCATCCCGCCGTGCAGCTGGATGCACTCCTCGGCCGCCCGGACCGCGATCGGCCCGCAGTGCGCCTGCGCCAGCGCGACGGCGATCGGAAGGTCCGGGCTGCCGGAGGCGAGGGCGTCCGCCGCGTACCGCGCGGTCGCGCGGGCCGTGGTCAGGTCGAGCCAGAGGTCGGCCAGCCGGTGCTTGACCGCTTGGAACGATCCGATGGGGCGGCCGAACTGGTGCCGGCCACGGACATGGTCCACGGTGGTGGCCAGGCACCACTCGGCGATCCCCACCTGCTCGGAGGCGAGCACGGCCGCCGCGGCGGTCAGCGCACCGGACACCGCGCCCGGCGCGTGCTCCGGACCGGCCACCCGCATGCCCGGCGCGTCGTACAGCACCACGTCACCGATGCCGCGGGTCAGGTCCAGGGCCGTCAGCGGCGACAGGGTCAGCCCGGGAAAGGCGCGATCGACCGCGTACAGCGCCGGGCCGTCCGGAGCCAGCGCCGGGACCAGCAGCACCTCGGCCACCGTGGCGTCGGCCACCGTGCCGATCCGGCCGGTCAGCAGGCCGTCGCCGGTGGCGCTGACCGAGCCGGGGAATCCGGCGCCGGGCCCGCTCGGCAGCGGCACGGCCAGGGCCGCGGGCTGTGCGGTGCTCGCCAGCCGCTCGATCAGCTCGGCGACCTGCGGGTCGCCGGTGTCACAGCCCAGCAGGGTGGTCATGGCGAGCACGCAACCGCCCAGGAACGGCAGCGGCGCGACGGACCGGCCGAGCTCACCTGCCACGACGGCGGTATCCCGGTAGGTGCCGCCCTGGCCGCCGAACGCCTCCGGCACGTGCAGCCCGGACACCCCCAGCTGTACGGCCAGGGTCCGCCACAGCTCCAGGTCGTACGGCCGGCCGCTCTCACAGCGGGCCAGCACGGACGCGGGCGTGCAGCGGTCGGCGAGCAGCGCGGCCACGGCGTCGCGCAGGTCCTCCTCCGGCTCGGTGCCGAGCAGGTCCGGGGTGGTCAGCGGGTCGGGAGGGGTCAACGGGGCAGGTCCTTCCAGGGGATGTTCTTGTCGGCGCGCGGCTCGGCGGGCAGGCCGAGGACCCGTTCGGCGATGACGTTGCGCAGGATCTCCGAGGTGCCGCCCTCGATCGAGTTCCCCTTGGCGCGCAGGAAGCGGTACCCGGCCTCCCGGCCGGTGAGGTCGACCTGCTCGGGGCGGCGCATGGTCCAGTCGTCGTAACGCAGCCCGCCCTCGCCCAGCAGTTCGACCTCCAGGCCGGACACCGCCTGGCTGAGCCTGGCGAACGCGAGCTTCATCGCCGAGCCCTCGGGACCCGGTGCTCCGGTGGCCAGCCGCTGCCGTAGCGAGATCCCGGCCAGCCGTACCGCCTCGGCCTCCACCCAGAGCCCTATCAGCCGGTCGTGCAGATGGCCGTTGCGCAGCTCGGGGCGCTCCCGCCAGGTACGGGCGGCGATGCCGATCATGCCCGCCTCGCGGGGCGCGGGGCCACCGCCGATGGCCACCCGTTCGTTCATGAGGGTCGTCATGGCGACGCGCCACCCGTCCCCGATCTCGCCGAGCCGGTGGGCGTCGGGGATGCGCACCGCGTCGAGGAACACCTCGTTGAACTCCGCCTCACCGGTGAGCTGCCGCAGCGGCCGCACCTCCACGCCCGGTGCCGTCATGTCGCAGACGAAGTAGGTGAGCCCCCGGTGCTTGGGAACGTCCGGGTCCGTACGGGCGATCAGGATCGCCCAGCGGGCGTGGTGGGCGCTGGAGGTCCACACCTTCTGCCCGGTGACGACCCAGTCCCCGGAGCCCTCGTCCCGGACCGCCCGGGTGCCGACCGCCGCGAGATCGGATCCGGCGCCGGGCTCGCTGAACAGCTGGCACCACAGCTCCTCGCCGGTCCACAGCGCCGGCAGCAGGCGGCGCCGCTGTTCGCCGGTGCCGAAGCGCAGGATCGTGGGGGCCGCCATGCCCAGCCCGATCGCGATGCGCCGGGGCCGGTTGTCGGGGGCTCCGGCCGCGGCCAGCTCGGCGTTGACGACGGACTGCAGCTCGCGTGCGACCCCGAGCCCGCCGAGCCCCGGCGGGTAGTGCACCCAGGCCAGGCCGGCGTCGAATCTGGCCCGCAGGAACTCCAGCGCGGGCGTACGGCCCGGATCGTGCTCGGCGAGCAACCGCCCGGCCCGCCGGCGCAGTTCATCGGCGTCGATGACCACCGCGGACACCATCCTTTCTTCACGGGACTCTCCACGGGACCCTTCGCGGGCACCTCCGGCAACCACCTCAGGGCTGGGCGTGCCGGCGGCGGTTGCGGCCACGGCGGCGGTTGCCCAGCAGGCCGCCGAGCCCGACGAGCGATACCGCGGCGCAGGCCAGCGCGATGTTCCGCAACAGGTGGTCCGCGCCCGGCCGGTGCTGGGTGAGGACGTAGGTGTCCCCGCCGCGCGGCGTGGTCTCCGTCAGGGCCCCGGCGGCCTCCAGGATCGCGACCTGCTGACGTGCGTTGTTCGCGCCGGCCTGGAGCTGGGTCGACAACGGCTTGACCGCGCCGCTGCGGAGCTGCCCCACCCCGTCGTTGACCTGCCGTCCCCCGGTCATCGCGTCCCCGAGCCCTGCGGCGATCTTGCCGGCGCCGGTCGCGGCCGCGGGCAGGCCGGTGGCCAGTTGCCGACTGCCGGTGCTCAGCAGGCCGAGGCCCTTGGTGAGGTCCCCGCTGCCCGCGGCGGCCTGCTCGGCCCCGCCGGTGAGCTGCTTGCTGCCCGCGAACGCGGCACCGGTGCCGGTGCGCAGCGCGCCCACTCCGGTGGCGGCCGTGCCGAGACCGCTCCGCAGCCGCCCGAGCCCCACGCTGATCGCCTGGAGCCCCTCCTTGATGCCACCGGGGTCCTTGGCGCTGGTCGCGGGATGCGAGATGCCCGCCTTCAGCTGCTTCAGCCCCGCGTCGATGGTGCCGAGCCCGGCGCTCACGCCGCCGGGACCGGACAGGCCGCTGGACAGGGCGCGCAGCGTCGCGGCGTACGAGGTGAGGTAGCCCTTGGTGACGGGATCGGTCTGCGGCGGGAAGACCGGCACGACGTCGCCCTTCCAGCATCCGTCGGTGTTGGTCCTCGCCGTGGCGTTGCCCTCGGCGATCGTCGCGATGACCTCGGCCGCGCAGGACACGCCCGGGCCGATCTGGGTCCTGACCGCCGTCCGGAGCCTCTCGATCCCCTCGACCACCGCGGCCAGGCCGCCCAGCACGGTGCCGGACCGGCCGTCGGTGCCGATGCCGGTGATGATCTGGTCGACTCCGGCCTTGAGCCTGCCGACTCCGCCTACGGCGTTGGGCAGGCCGGCCTCCGGGTCCGAGAGCTGGGTCAGACCGGCGTAGATCTCGCCCAGGCCCTTGGTCTCGGCCCGCTGGCCCTTGCCGAGTGCGCGCAGCCCGGCGGTGAGCCGGCCGCTGCCGGTGTGCGCCTTGCCCGCGCCGTCGGCGAGCCTGCCCGCGCCGGTGCCCGCGGTGGCCAGCCCGCCGCGCAGTGCCGTCGACCCGTCGTAGAGCCGGCCGAGCCCGCTGACCAGCTGACCCGTGCCGGACACGAGCCGGCGCAGTCCGGCGTCGCCGCCGATGGCATAGCTCTTGAGCGTGTCGAAGGTCTGGATGTTCGCGTTCGCCGCCTGCCCCGACGCGGCCAGTCCGGGGGCCGCGGTCGGCCTCACCGCCGCCGCCTGAAGCGTTGCGGACGGGGAGCCTCCGCCCTTGCCCGCGACGGTGAAGCCGACCTGCTGGGAGGGACTGCCGAGCGGGCTGAACAGCACCAGGGACCAGAGCAGGTGATGGGTGCCGTCCGAATCGGTGGTGACCGCGGCGCCCGGCGCCCGCGGGGTCCCCAGCGATTTCGGCACGGTGACCGACAGCGTCGCCACCAGCGGAAGCTGCAGGTCGGCCTGCGTGCTGTGCTCGGTCCCGCCGGTGTCGGTGTAGGTGACCTCGCGCGTGGTGCCGGTGGTGTTGGCGATCCGGTAACCGAAGCCCACCTCGCCGCCGGTGGCGGTCCGGCTGATGCTCAGCGTGACCGGCAGCCTGCCACGGAACGGCTCGGCGTGTGTCCCGTCCCTGCCCTGCCGGGTGAGCACCTTGACGTTCCGTACGGTGCCGTTGGAGGTGAGGAGGGCGCGGACCGTACCGGGTCCGGGCGGGGCGGCCGGCGTCGCGGCGTCCGCGGCGGGCAGCAGCGGAAGGACGAGCATGGCGATCGTCAGGCTCGCGGCCGCCTTGTGGATGCGTCGGGTCACGGTGGGAGCCTTCGGGAGTCGTGGGAAGCGGCCCGTCATCGGGTCCGCCGTTCCCGGGAGAGCAGGGACGCCAGGGCGATCGCGAGCACCAGCGACAGCCCGGTGAACAGGTCGTTGATCCAGTTGTCCACGCCGGCGAAGGTCAGGCCGGTGATGTTCACCGCGAGGAAGAAGATCGCGACCAGCGTGCCGGGCACGTTGAGCCGGCCGGGCCGGAAGGAGGCGGCGCCCAGGAATGCGGCGGCGATCGCGGTGAGGGTGAAGGAGGCACCGACCTGCGGATTGCCCGCGCCGCTGCGCGCCAGCAGCACCACGCCGGCGATGCCGGCGAACGTCCCCGAGCCGACGAAGGCCAGCAGCACACTGCGCTCGACCCGGATGCCGACGAGCCGGGCGGCGGCACGGTTGGAGCCGATCGCGTGCAGGTTCCGCCCGTACGGGGTGTGCTCGACGAGGTAGTAGACCGCCAGCGCGACCAGGGCGAGCACGTACACCGACTTGGGCACCCCGGCGAGGTTGCCGCCGCCGAAGGTGATGATCGAGCGCGGGATCCCGGAGATGATCGCCAGACCGTCGGTGTACCAGTTCACCACCCCGGTGATCACCGATGCGGTGCCGAGCGTCACGATGAACGAGTCGACCTTCAGCACGGTGATGAGCAGCCCGTTGAGCAGCCCGGCCAGCGCGCCCACCGCGATGCCGACCAGTACCCCGGCCACCACCGGCACGTGGGCGTGCGCGAAGACCGCGGCCGCCGCGATGGAGCTGAGCCCCGCGACGTTGCCGATGGACAGGTCGAGATTGCCGGAGATCATCGGCAGCAGCAGCCCGAGGGTGAGCATGGCCAGTACCGCCTGGCTGCCCGCGATGTTGCGGAGGTTGTCGCCGGTCAGGAAGACCTCGGAGGTCTTCCCCCACAGACCGTAGAAGCCGACCGAGCCGGCCAGCAGCACGACGAGGGAGTAGACCCGCAGGACGTGCAGGGCGAGGGCGGCCGGGCCCCGGCGCGAGACCGCGGGCGCCTCCGGCCGCGCCGCCCCTTCACCCGGCGGTTCCGCGACGGGCTCCACAGCGGGCTCCACCGAGGGCTGCACGGACGGCTGCACGGACGGCGAGCCATGGTCGGACGAGATCACTACGAGGCCTCCGAGAAGTTCATGAGATCGGTCAGCTGGTGGGCGTCCAGCGGCGCGTCCACGACGGTGGTGATCCGCCCGCCGCGCAGGACGGCGACCCGGTCGCACACGTGGGCGAGCTCCTCGGGGTCACTGGCCACCAGCAGGACGCTCGTGCCGGCCCTGGTGGCCCGGCGGACCAGCTCGTAGATCTCGCTGCGGGCGCCGACGTCGACGCCCTGGGTGGGCTCGTCGAGCAACAGCACGCGGGGACGCTCCCGCAGCCACCGGGCCAGCACGACCTTCTGCTGGTTGCCGCCGGAGAGCGCCTCGATCGGCAGGCGGTCCGAGGCCGCCCGGACCAGGAACTCGGTCATCGAGCGGCGGGTGGCCGCGCGCTCACGGCCGTGCCGCAGCAGCCCCCACCGGTAGTAGGCACCGGCCCGGCCCGCGGACAGGTTGTGCCGCACCGGTTCCCCGGCGAACACCGCGTCCGCCTGGCGCTCCTCGGGGACGTAGGCGATGCCCGCCGCCATCGCGGCGGCCGGTGAGGCGAAGCGCACCGGCCGGCGGTCCAGCGAGATCGTGCCCGCGTCGACCGGATGGGCACCGAAGATCATGCGCAGTAGCTCGGAGCGGCCCGAGCCCAGCAGGCCCGCGATCCCGAGTACCTCCCCGTACCGCAGGGACAGGTCCACGCCGGTCAGCGGGCCACCGGCCAGACCGGCCACGCCCAGCGACTCCTCGCACCCGGTGTGCGCGGTGGCCTCCGGGAACAGCCGGTCCAGCGACCGGCCCACGATCAGCTCCACGAGCTGCGGTTCGGTCAGGTCCGCGGCCTCGACGGTGGCCACCCGCCGGCCGTCCCGCAGCACGGTCACCCGGTCCGCGAGGGACAGCACCTCGCCGAGGCGATGGCTGACGTACAGGATGGTCTGACCGGCCGCGGCATACCGGCGCAGTGCCGCGAGCAGTTCCTCGGCCTCCTGCTCGGGCAGCGCCGCCGTCGGCTCGTCCAGCACCAGGATCCCGCTGTCGGCCTCGTCCCGGTCCTGCAACGCCCGTACGATGGCGACCCTGCTGCGATCGGCGGCCCGCAACAGGCGCACGGGCGTCGTCGGCTCCGCCTGCACGTGGTAGCGCTCGAGCAGCGCGCGGGTCCGGGCGTGCAGCTCCCGCCACCGGATCCGCGCGACCGGGTGGAGCGGGCCGGTGCGCGGAGCGGTCGGGAAACCGGCACCGATGGCCAGGTTCTCCGCCACCGTCAGCTCCGGGAAGATCGCGGCCTGCTGGTGCACGAACCGCAACCCGGCGGCGTGGGCGCGGTCGGCAGACCAGTGCTCCACGGGGGTACGCGGCCCGCCCGCCGCCGCGACGGCCCCTCCCTCGTCCGCCGGCACGACGCCGGCCAGGAGCTTGATGAGGGTGGACTTGCCGGAGCCGTTGCCGCCGACCAGCGCGTGGATCTCACCCGGCCGGATGTCGAGGTCCACCCCGTGCAGGGCGAGCGTGCCGGCGTAGGTCTTGCTCAGGTCGTGAACGCTCAGCGCGACGGCCTCCGGCATCAGCCGACACCCCAGGCCTTCTTGTAGACCGTCTGGTAGTCCACCGGCGACCGGTACGCGCCCGAGGCCGGCAGGTTGTGCGTCCGGTCCACGAGCTGCCAGCCCAGCCCCGACTCGGCCGGCGCCTTACCCAGGAAGACGCTGTTGAGCGTGTCGACGGCGGCCCAGCCGGTCCAGTCCGACGGCGCGGTCATCACCGCGTTGACGCCCTGGCCGTTGCGCATGAGGTCCAGCTCGGGCGAGAAGCCCTCGCCGCCCATGACGAAGACCTTGTCGGCCCGCCCGGACTGCACGACCGCGGGGGCGATGCCCAGCACCGTCGCGGTGGTGAAGGGGCTCTTGACCGCGTTGGCCTCCGGGTGCTGGAGCAGCACGGAGGCGGCCTTCTGCTGCAGAGTGGGGCCGAGCTCCTTGCCGGTGAAGTCGACCTGGGCGACGATCTTGCACCCCGCGCAGGCCTTGATCTCGTCGATGAAGCCCTTCGCGGTGTACTTGAGGATGGTGAACTCGGGGTCGTTGAACACGATGACCTTGGCTTTTCCGCCCGTCGCCGCGATGACGGCCTTGGCCTGGCCGGCCGCGTACGACTGGGTGAACCGGCCCGGATCGCTGGCCGCCACCGCTCCGTAGTTGATGGAGCCGGAGAACAGCGGCTTGTCCTTGCCGCCGAACTGCGGGTCGTTGCAGTCGAAGCTGTAGAGGCCGACCACCTT
This sequence comes from Actinomadura scrupuli, assembly GCF_050971785.1. Classification (NCBI taxonomy): domain Bacteria; kingdom Bacillati; phylum Actinomycetota; class Actinomycetes; order Streptosporangiales; family Thermomonosporaceae; genus Actinomadura; species Actinomadura scrupuli. Next base: position 100,931 of record NZ_JBPCCU010000002.1, read on the forward strand.
GACGCCTTTGGCCTTCGCGGTCTCCAGCGGGCCCTTGCCGGTCGGGCAGTCGGAGGCGTCCAGGACGATGCCGTCCGCCCCGGAGCTGATCGCCTGGTCGATCAGGCCCGGCACGTTGGCCGGGTTGAGCTGGGCGTCGTAGATGGTGGCCTCCCAGCCGATCGCCTTGGCCGCCGCCAGCGCCGCGTTGCTCGGCAGCGACGAGCTGATCGAGGCCTGCCCGGCGGAGATGATGACGACCTTCTTGCCCTTGGCGGCGGGCCGCGGCGTACCGTCCGGGGCCTTGAGGGTGCCCTTGTAGAGGCCCGCCAGCTCCGCGCCGGCCGGCGCGGAGCTCCCGCCCGATCCCTTCGGCGAGGTCGCCTCGGGCGAACCGCCGCATCCTGCGATCAGTGCGAGGGCGGCGATGGCGGCCGTCGTGAGGAACAAGCGTGTCGTGCGCATTCGGGCACCCTCCAACAGGGCTGATCCATGGGGTTGGTCCGTGCGGGTCGGGCCGTGCGGGTTGGTCCGTGCGGTCGGGCCGTGCGGGTCGGGCCGTGCGGTCGGTCCGCAGGGCTGGTCTCCGGGGCGGCTGTCCCGACGGCCCGCCGGCGGGGCCGGCGGGCCGTCGAGTGGTGCCTGGGCGTCCCGTCGCCGGGATGGCCCGTCAGGTTGCGAGGAAGCTGCGCACCTGCGACAGGACCGTGGTGTCGGTCAGGAAGCCGATGTGCGTCTGGCAGGCCACCAGGTTGTTGGTGGCGCCGCTGAGCCTGGTGCTGGTGTAGGGGTTGATGACGCCGTCGCAGGGCGAGTACCAGGTGGCGTACCTGGTGCTGCCCGGCGTTTCGTCACCGGAGGCGAGGGTGGCCAGGAACGACGAGCCCGGCAGCATCTGCTGGCAGGTGACGAAGATCAGGCAGGCGGACGCGGCGGTCGTGCCGTGGTTGGCGCCGGCGAGCGAGGCGAGGTGCCGGACGTTGGCGGCTCCGCCGAGCTGCTTGACGTACCACAGGCTGACCATCCCGCCCATGGAGTGGTTGACGATGTCGACCTGGGCCGCACCGGTCCGGGAGCGGACGTTGTTGACGAACGTGGCCAGTCCGGCCGCGTTGGTCCGGTTGTCGCCGTAGGAGTTGTACTCGTAGGCGAACAGTTCGCTGCTGCTGTAGCCGGCCGCGCGGAAGACCGACTGAGCGGTGGTCCAGTTGGACGCGCTGCCCGTGTAACCGTGAACGAAGACCACCGGGGTGTGAGTGGCCGCGTTCGCACTCTCGACCTGACCGAAGACGGCGCCCAGAATGGCGACCGCACTGGCCAGGAAGATGCCGACAGATCGGCGCATGGCTCCTCCTCAGGAACGATTGCCCCGAAGTCTCATCTCGCGGCTCGGCTGCCGCATCGGTGAAATCGCCAGTCCCGTCCGGGCGCAGGTCGGCCGGCACGGTGCGGCGTGGAGCGTTCCATTCAGGGGCGTGGCGCCGGTGAGGTGCGGCTCGGTGAAGGGCGGCCGGTGAGGAGGGGGCCGGTCAGCGGAAGAAGCGTGACAGCTCCACCCGGGAGCGGATCTCGAGCCGGGTGAAGATGTTGCGCAGATGGTGGTCGACGGTGCGGGGGCTGAGGACGAGCTGCGCCGCGATCTCCCGGTTGGTGGCGCCCTCGGCCGCCATCCGGGCGATCTGCTGTTGCTGCGGGGTCAGGTCGACGCCGCTCGTCGACGCGGCCCGTTCCACGGTCTCCCCGGCGGCGCGCAACTCCGTACGGGCCCGTTCGGTCCACGGGTCCGCGTCGTAGTGCTGGAAGATCTGCAGGGCGTTACGGAGATGGTAACGGGCGGTCCGGGGCCGTCTGGCCCGGCGCAGCCAGAGCCCGAACAGCAGCTCCGTCCTGGCCAGCTCGAACGCCGAGCCGCCGCTGTGGTGCAGCCGCAACGCCTCGGTGAAGTGGCGTTCCGCCTCGGCTCCGGAGCCCGCCAGCAGCGCCTGGCAGCGCCGCGACAGCGCGAGCCGGGAGGAGCTCTGCGTGCTCGTCGCCCACTGGTCGAAGACCCGGCACGCCTGGACGGCGCTCTCGCGCTGGTCGCAGCGGAGGGCGGCCTCGACGTAGTGCGGTGCGGCCATGACCCGCACGACGGGATGGACGTGCCCGGTGCCCGTCATGAGCCGCAGCCTGGCCGCGGCGTCGGCGGGGCGGTCCTCCAGCAGTTCCAGGCAGGCGATCGCCCAGGACATGATCGCCTCGGGCCGTGCCAGCCCGCGTCTGGTCACCACCTCGGTGACGCTCTCCAGCCGCAGCAGCGCGCTCTCCCGGTCCCCCTGCAGCGCGGCCAGCAGCGCGAGCATGGCGAGGTGGTCGACGGCGCAGTTCTCCTGACCGGCCGCCCGGGCCAGCCGCAGGCCCTCCAGCGAGTCGGCGACGGCCGCCGGATAGCGGCCCAGCCAGAGCGCCGAGATCGCGAGGTAGTGCAGGGCCCAGGGGCGCGACGCGACATCCGGACCGCGGGCCCGGTTCACCGCCCGGCCGGCCAGCTCGTGGCCCAGCGGGTCGTCACCGGCGATGATGGCGGCCATGCTCCCCCAGATGGTGGCGGCGCAGTTCTCGGTGGTCTCGGCCAGCTTCACCAGCCGGTGCAGGGGCTCGGACGAATCGGTGTGCCGCCCCTGGAACGACGCGGCCGTCCCCTCGAAGTGCTCGAACAGCAGCTCGAGGTCCGGATGCTCGTCCGGCTCGCGCAGCGCCGCCGCGCGTTCCGCGATCGTCAGATAACCGGCCAGGTCCCCGGCCAGGCAGCTCGCCTCCCCCGCGTACGCCAGTGCGGTGACCGCGAGCCCGCGATCGGCGCGCAGCAGCCCGTCCGCCGCCTCCAGCAGGATGCGGCGTGCCGTCGACGGCACGCCGTCCCGGAGTTCGATCTCACCCCGGAGCAGGTCGGCCCGCCCGCGCAGTTCTTCGGAGTCGGCGCCGGCGAGCACCTGCCGGACCAGCGCCCGCGCCTCCCGGGGCCGGCCGGCCAGCCAGGAGTCGGTCGCCGCGGCGAGGAGGTCGTGCGCCCGGCCGGCGGGATCGGGCGTCAGCGCGGCCGCGCGCCGCCAGGCCCGCGCGGAGTCGGCGTAGTGCCCGGACTCCCGGGCGACCGCCGCCGCGGCGCGCAGTTCCCCGCCGAGATGGGTGCTCGGCTCACCGGCCAGCGCCACCTGGTGCCAGACCCGCCGCAGCCGGTGGTGGTCCTGGTCCAGGACCTGGGCCAGCAGGTTGTGGACGGCGTGGCGTTCCGCCAGCGGCGCGTCAGCGTACAGGGCCGTGCGGATCAGCGGATTCGGCACGTCGACGTGGTTGCCGTCGACCCGGATGAGGCCCCGGGCGCGGGCGGGTTCCAGCTCGCCCAGGTCGAGGCCGGCCGCGGCCGCGGCGCGGGCCAGGATGTCGGCGTCCAGGGCGTCGTCGGCGACCGCCAGCAGGACCAGCAGCCGGGCGTCGGTGGACAGCCGGAAGAACCGCCGCCGGTAGATCGCGCGCAGCCTGCTGTACGGAGGCAGCGACTCGGGAGGCGGCTCCTCGCCGGAGAGCTGCCCTGGCGTCAGCGCCGCCCCGAGCTCCACCAGGCCCAGCGGATTTCCGGCGGAGAGCTCGACCAGTCCGGCGCACAGGTCCTCGGGGAGCCCGTCGGTGACCTGGTCGGCCAGGATCTGCCTGCTCGCCGCCGCGTCCAGGGGCGGCAGCGGCAACCGGGGGATCTCGGCGAGCCGGTCGCGTTCCGGAGTGGTCACGTGCTCGTTGTGCGCGGCGAACAGCATGAGGATCGGGGCCGAGCCGAGTCTCCGTGCGGTGAAGGCCAGGGCCTCCAGCGACGGCCGGTCCAGCCAGTGCACGTCGTCGGCCCAGCACAGGACCGGCCGGTCCCGCGCCACCTCCGCCAGCAGCCGGTGTACGGCGCCGTAGAGCGTGCAGGCGTCCTCCTCCTCGCCGGCCTCTTCCCTCAGGGAGGCCAGGGCCGCGGCCTGTGGCCGGGGCAGCCGGCCGATCCGGTCCGTCACCGGGGCCAGGAGCCGGTTCAGCCCGGCGAAGGCGAGCCCGGACTCCGGCCGGATCCCGCGGATCCCCAGTATCCGGAAGTCCGGGTCGGCCCGGCGCACCGTCCACTCCAGCAGGGCGGAGCGTCCCATACCCGGCTCGGTCAGGAGGGCCAGCGCACCGCCCTGCCCGGAGCGCGCCCGGTCGAGCAGTTCGTCCAGCACTTCCAGCTGACGATCACGTCCACGCAGTACGACCTGTGACTCCATCCTGAGCTCTTCCGTGTCGTAGGCGCCCTCGCTTCGAATACGGGACCGTTGGCACAGAGCAACACGCGGCGGCCTCCGGGTCCAGAGGCGGTGGTCAACTGAGGGAGCGGACGCAACCAGGCCGGGCCCGGATTGGGCTGGCGCACAGTGGCCGCACGTCTGTTCATCGCCGGACCGCGATGACACCATGAGCGCCACACCGATGCCTCTGGAAACGCCTCTGGAACTCCCCCTGGAAGGTGACACGTGGCAGTCCTGGCACCCTCCCCGGAGCACAGCGATCGCGCGATCATGCAGCGGGCCGTACTGCGCCTGCGTGCTCGCCTCCCGGAGCTCGCCGACCAGCTCGTCACGGAGATCCTCAGCGGTGAGGGTCACGGCCGGCCGGCGGAGCTCAGCCTGGACCTGCGGGAGATGTGCCACGAAGGCCTGTCCCGCGGTCTGGACGCGGTGCTCGGCATGGGCGGGCCGCGGGCCGATCTGCGCTGGGCCGAGGAGATCGGCCGGCGCCGGGCCGAGCAGGGCCTGCCACTGGACCGGCTGCTCCGCTCCTACCGTCTCGCCGGCTCGGTGTACTGGGAGAACATCGTCGCGACCGTGAGCGAGAACGAGCCCGACCATGTGCCCGTGCTGCTGCGCCACGCCACGCGTACCTGGCACACCATCGACCAGCAGTCCACCACGGCGGCGGAGGCCTACCACCGGGCCGAGTACCAGTTGCTGCGCCGCAGCGAGGAACGCGTCAGCGCCCTCCTGGACGCCCTGCTCGACGGCCGCGGCTCGGACGGCGGCCTCGCCTCGACCGCGGCGAGCATGCTCGAACTCCCGCTGCACGGCCGGTACGCGGTGGTCGTGCTCCGGTTGAGCCGGCGGGACGCCCTGGACCAGCGGCTGCCCGGCGGCTCCTCCGACGGCATGCGCATTCTGTGGCGCATGCGAGCCGACATGCAGGTGGGCGTGGTCGGCCTCGGCTCCGCCACGCTCGACGACCTCGTCGGGGCGCTACGGCCCGGCCTGCACGGCCACCTCGGGGTCAGCACCGTCGTGGACGCCCTGGCCGACCTCGGCAGGGCCCGCTGGCTGGCCGAGCTGGCACTGCGCACCTGCACCGCCCCCGGGCCGGAGATCGCCCGGCTCGACCAGCGGCTGCCGGGTGCGCTGATGGTCTCCCAGCCCGAACTGGCCAGGCATCTCAGCCAGGAGGTGCTCGGCGGCCTCGTCGCGATGGACGCGGCGCTCAGCGACCTGCTGTTCGCCACCCTCACCACGTGGATCGAGTGCGACGGCTCGGCGGTCCGCGCGGCGGAGCGGCTGTACTGCCACCGCAACACCGTGCTCAACCGCCTCCGCCGGCTGGAGAAGGCCACCGGCCGATCGCTGACCCGCCCGCTCGACCTGGCCGAACTGGTCCTCGCCTCGAACGCGTTCCGCATCTACGGCCGCGACCCCACCCCGGACGGCGTCACCGACCTGCTCTGAACGGCTGCCAGGACCGGCCGGGTCAGTCCGCACCCGCCGGGGGCAGGATGCGGGCGATCGTCTGCTCCAGCCTGTAGACGGGCAGCGAATCGCCCGCGAAGCGCTTGATCGTGGTGAGCAGCTCCTGCAGGCCACCCGGGTAGTCCAGGCAGGTACGGACGATGGAGAACAGGTCGGGGCGCGCCTGGGAGTGCCGGGGGATCATGCCGGCGATCTCCATGCGGAGAGCGCCGACGACCTGCTCCCTGCCCCGCTCCGAGGCCATCATGGACACCTCCAGCAGGCTGTCGACCAGTTCGAAGAGGGTCATCGGGTCGTCGAACGCGGATCTGGCCGCGGACCTGGTCGTCCCCCGCCGGCGGGGGTCGGTGCTGCTCGCGGGCTCCATCTGCGCAGATGGCTCCGGCGTGGTGTCCGGTGACGGCTCCGCCCGGGGTGCGTTCGGCCCCGGCACCCTGATCCAGGCCGTCGACGCCGTCTCCTTCACCGAGATGCCGACCTTGTGGTATTCGCCCGGGTCGATCAGGCCCCGGCCGTGCCGGACCACGTCGTCGTACACCTGCTGGGACACGATCAGGGCGAGGTGGGAACCCGAGGCCCGGAGCGCGTCCTTGAACGGCTGGGCGTCGAGGATCCGGAACGTGTGGTTCACCGCCGTGCTGACGATCCCCCGGCCGTCCCAGTGCGCCTCCCCGGTGTGCACCGCGACCCGCAGCCTGATCTGCGCCGTTTCGCTGGAGACCTCGTTGTAGTGCCGCAGCTCGGCGCGCAGCCGGTCCACCACGGAGGTGACCAGCCGCTCCGTCGCCACGTCGGGCGGCACGATGACCATTACCCCATCGCCGCGGTCCTCGTGGTAGCAGCCGTCGAGCGGAATCTCCGACTTCTGGAAGCTCGACTCCAGGCCCTGGTACAGCGCCTTGTGCATGTGCTCCCGGACGTGATCGTTACGGGAGGTGTTCCCGAAGGCGTCGATATCGCAGGCGAAGACGGCACAGTGCCCGGCGGGGCGCCATTCCGGGGAAGGTGTGGCGGCGGACTCCGGCATGTGAACGGCGGCTCCCCCTCGTCGTGGTGAACCTCTTCACTGTGCCGCTCGCCGCCGCTCCGGGCAAGGGCGTGCCCGGCGTCCTGACGGGCGGGCTGATACGGCATGGACACAGCTTCGGCCGGTACCCAGGATCATCAGGTTTCCCAGCTATTCCCGTGGTTAGATCAGCAACAGAGGTCCGGTATCGCCACGCCCATCTCATCCGCCGGATCACCTTGGTCGGCACGGGGTCGGTCGGCAACGGGTTTCGTCACCTGGCATTCATGAGGGGAGACCGTTCAGTGGGGGACACGGACGACGAGGTCCAGTCGGTGCTGATCGACGTGAGCGGGCTCTCCCTGCAGCAGATTCGATCACTGGACGGAAAGGTGCTGGGCGAGGCGCTCCAGCGCATCCACGCGGAGGCGGCGAACCCTCGCGAGGCCGTGGCGGGATTCAGCAACGTCATGCCACCGGTCGACAGCGGGGACCGGGCCTGACGGCGTAAGCTCCAGCAGTGCCCTCAAGCACAGAGAATGAGAGCGGCCCCATAGGGCCGGAATGGCCGAGCCAGGGTTTGGACATCGTCCGGATGGAAGACGCCGGATGGCAGCCGGTTCCGTTCCGGGAATTCGTTCTGAAAATCCACAGCCGGTGCAATCTCGCCTGCGATTACTGCTACGTCTACGAGGCCGCGGACCAGAGCTGGCGCTCCCGGCCTCGGCGGATGTCCCCGGACACCCTGCGGCAGGCGGCGGGCCGCATGGCGCGGCATGCGGAAACCCACGGGCTCGCCGACATCGAGGTCGTTCTCCACGGCGGTGAACCGCTGATGGCCGGTGACGCCTTCATCGACTTCGCGGCGCGTGAACTGCGCGCCGCGATGCCGTCGACGTGCCGCCCCGGCATCAGCACGCAGACCAACGGGGTCCTGCTCACCGAACCGACGCTGGCGGTGCTGGACTCCCACGACATCGGTGTGTGCGTGAGTCTCGACGGCGACCGCGCGGCACACGACCGCCACCGCCGAGGCGCGAACGGCCGAGGTAGCCATGCCGCGGTGATGCGCGGCCTGGGCCTGCTCACCGAGCGTCATCGTCGCCTCTACCGTGGTCTGCTCTGCACCATCGACCTGACCAACGATCCGGTCGCCACCTACGAGGCGCTGCTGGAGTCCGGCCCGCCACGGGTGGACTTCCTGCTCCCCCACGGGACCTGGTCGGCACCGCCCCCCGGCCGTGACCCGGGTGAACCGGCCCGGACCCCGTACGCCGACTGGCTCATCTCGGTCTTCGACCGCTGGTACGACACGACCACCCGCGAGACCGGCATCCGGTTCTTCGAAGAGATCATGAACCTCGTGCTCGGCGGTCAGAGCCGCAGCGAGAGCATCGGTCTTTCCCCCGTCGCGCTGGTGGTCGTCGACACGGACGGCACACTGCAGCAGGTCGACACGCTCAAGACATCGTTCCCCGGAGCTCCGGAGACCGGGCTCACGGTCGCCGAACACGACTTCGACGAAGCGCTCCGGCATCCGGGAGTCGTCGCCCGGCAGATCGGTCTGTCCGCACTGTGCGCCGAGTGCCTGGACTGCTCCCTGCGCCGGGTCTGCGGCGGCGGCACCTACACGCACCGCTACCGGCAGGGCCGTGGTTTTCGCAATCCATCGGTGTACTGCCCGGACCTCAAGAAGATCATCGGCCACATCAGCGGACGGCTCCGCCGCGACCTCGACCGTTTCTCAGGACAGTCCAGTTGATCGGGAAGCACCACCTGTCCGCTGCCATGTTCGATGCCCTCGCGGCCGGGCGGGGTGACGCGGCGACCGTGGAGATGCTGTGGAACGCCCAGCTCAGCAAGCATCTCCTCCGGCTCCGCGCGCTGCTCGAGCTACCGAGATCGCTGGACCCGGACGCCTTCGACCTGCTGGCCCAGGTGCAGAACGAAGCGCCGGAGACCGTCGCCGGGCTTCTGCGGTACCCGCACGTCGCCGCCTGGTCCGCGGCATGTCTGCGGCGGATGCACGACTCCCATGACGACGGCGACGGTATCGACGCCGACCTCGCGCATCTCGGCGGCATCGCCGCCGCCGCGGCCGTTCGCGCCGGACTGGAGTTCACCGCGACGATCGCCGTGCGCGGCGGTATCGCGACCCTTCCGACGCTCGGGAGCGCCGAGGTGGGGCCGGGCACCTTCGACGGCACCGCCCTCGTGCGCTCGGGCCCGCACGGAGTGGAGGTCCGCACGGCGCACCGCACGGTCACGCTGCCGGCCGACCCGCAGGCCGACGCGCCGGGCTGGCGTGGGCTGCGCCGGCTGCGGGCCGTCCAGGACGGGCATGTCCTCGAGGTCTGCCTCGACGACCTCGACCCCTTCCGGGACAATCACCGGCTCGGACCCGCGCCACGGCTGGACGAGCAGACCGTGCGGAGGTGGCGGCGGGCCCTGGACGGCGCCTGGTCGATACTCGTACGGCACCATCCCGCGCGGGCGGAGGCGATCGCGGCGGGGCTGACCGCCTTCGTGCCCCTCGCGACCGAGGGAGGACAGCGGGGGCTCAGCGCCACCAGCGCCGACGCCCCGGGCGCTGTCGCCATCACTCCGCCGGGCGACCCACTGCTGCTCGCGGAGTCACTCGTCCACGAGTTCCAGCACGCCAAGCTGTGCGCCGTCCTCGACCTCGTCCCCCTCTACACCACCCGGCAGGGCGAGCGCTTCTACGCTCCCTGGCGGGACGACCCCAGGCCGCTGGGCGGCCTGCTCCAGGGCGCCTACGCCCATCTGGGCGTGATCGATTTCTGGGGGCGCCAGCAGCGCATCCTGGTGGACGACGAGGCGGCGTTCGCCCAGTACGCGTTCGCTCTGTGGCGTGACCAGACACTCCGGGCCATCCGTGCGATCGAGGATTCGGGTCGCCTCACCCCGGTGGGGGCCAGGTTCGTCGCCGGAATGCGGGCGGCGGTGGAACAGTGGACGGACACTCCGGTGGCGCCCGAGTCACGGGAACAGGCGGAGGACGCCGCCGCCGACCACCGGCTCACCTGGCGGCTGCGTCACCTGCGCCACGATCCCGGCGCCGTCGACCGGCTCGCCAGATCGTGGCCGGCGGGGACACCACCGCCGATGCCCGGACCCGCCGAGCTCATGACCTCCGAGCTCTCCCCCGGGACGCCGGGTGCCCGGGCGGAGCTGCGCCATCTCCGGTTGCGATACCCGGCCGACTTCCGGCGCCTGTACGCCTCCCGCGGAACGTCCCGCTCGAACGCGGACGAGGCCGACCTCGCCCAGGTGGGCGGGGACTTCGCGGCGGCCATGAAGGGACACGGCGCCCGGCTGGCCGTCGACCCGCACGATGACGAGGCCTGGTCCGGGCTGGCCGTCTCCGCCTGGCGCGGTGGTGCCGGTGCGGCCGCCCAGGTGCTCTCCACGCTCCCCGAGCTGGTGGCGACGGTCCATCGGAGGATCGGCGAACTCGGTGCCGGTGCACCGGATCCGCTGGAGCTGGCGAGCTGGCTGGAGCCCACGGTCCGCACGACCCCGCGGTCGTGGACCGCTTCGGCCGGATCGGCCTGACGGGCTCGCTCAGAGCGGGATCGGCTCGATGACGCACTCCAGGAGCCTGCCTTCGGCGGCCGCTCTCGCCTCCGGATGGTCCCGGCCGAGGATGAGGCGAAGGGCGGCGACCGGATCCGGGCTGGTGTCCTCACGGTCCAGCGCCCTACTGATCACTCTGTGATTGTGCGAGCAGGCCAGGGTGTAGACGTGGTCCGCTCCGTAGCGGGCGCGGAAGCGTTCCAGCACCTCCCGCGAGCGGCTGTGCGCGGCCTCCAACCGGCCCATCCGGTAGAGGTCGTGGACCAGGCCGACAGAACAGCACAGCGAGTAGTAGTGATCGGCGCCCAGGCTGTGGTGCAGGGCGCCCAGCGCGGCGTCGTCGACGACCCGCGCGGCCTCATGACCGCCCAGCGCCCTCAGCGTGAGGGCGTAGTCCGCGGCACAGGCGTGGACGAACGGGTGGTTGATGCCCATGACCCTTCGGTAACCGGTCAGTGCGGCTTCGCTGAGTTGGCGGGCGCGTTCCAGGTCACCGGTCACCACGCAGGCCATCGCCAGACCACGCCGGGCGGCCAGGGTGTCGGGGTGGTTCTCGCCGAACCGGCGCAGGTGCAACCGGAACGTGTCCTCGGCCATGCTCCTGGCCTCGTCGTAGGCACCCTGTCTGCGGAGCGTCACCGAGTGGCTCATCTCCGCGTGCAGGACGAAGGCGTGGTCGGGGCCGAGCGACCTGTGCATGCTCTCCAGCCCGTCCCTTTGCAGGGTCGCGGCCTCGTGGTACCGGCCCAGCCCATGCAGATCGCGAGCCACCTGGTTCATGGCCAGCAGGGTGTTGCGGTTCACCTCGCCCAGCCGGCCCTTCAGCCGCTCCAGCGAGTCCGCGTCTATCTCGTAGGCCTGCCGGAACTCGCCCAGCAGGCGCAGGCCGATGCCCACGTTGTTGGCGGTCCGGAGCGTCTCCACATGGTCTCGTCCGAACATCCGCAGCATCCGGCGCATGGTGTCCTGGTCCAGTCTCAGCGCCTCGGTGAAGTCTCCGCGCAACCGCAGGTCGGCCCCCACGCTGCGCGCGGTGAGCATGGTCACGAGGTGGTCGGGACCGAATCTGTCATTCGTATGGCGGAGTATCTCTGCATTGAGAGCGCCGGCCGCCGCCAGGTCGCCCAGAGCGCGCAGCACGTTGCCGAGCTCCCATCCGGCTCTGAGCACCGAACCGTCGTCGGGCCCCAGATCCTCACGCCATCGGGCCAGCGCGATCTCACCGAGCACCCGGCTGCCCTCGAAGTCGCCGAGGAAGTACAGGTACCGCATCTGGTCCAGCGCCACTCCCCTGACGTCGGTGGTCGAGCCACCGATGACGCCGGCCAGCACGACGTGCGGAGCGATCTCCGCTCTTCGGCCCCAGGTCGTCTCGTCGTCCGGCGGGGCCGACGGGGTGGCGGCGGCCAGGATCCGATGGACCCGGTCCTGCACGAGCCGGTGCTCCTCCGCGGAGAGCCCGGCCTGCAGGATCGTCCGCACGAGCCGGTGCACCTGCAGGCTCACCGCCTCCGGGTCGAAGCGGCCCAGGGCGTAACGGTTGATGTCCCGCATCGCCTGACGCAGCAGGTCCCCGTCGGCCAGGAGCTCCTTGAGGGGAGCGGGGAGCTGGGCTTCGGCCCCGGCGGACAGCAGACCTTCGGAGACCGGCTCGGGCCCGAAGAAGGCCCAGAGCTCGAGCAGCCGTCCGGCCGCGGGCGACTCCTCCCGCAGCCGCTCGAAGGCCAGACCCAGGGTCGCCGCCAGTTCAGCGGGATAGTCGGCCGGCAGGTTCTCGTCGGACTCGTCCTGGAGCCGGTGGTCCAGCAGGCTCAGGTACTCCTCGGGCGAACTGCCCGTCTCCGCCTGCCAGGCCGCGGCCTGCTCGACGGCCAGGGGCAGGTCGCCGAGCCGGTCGGCGAGCCGGTCCGCCTCGGCCGCGGTGAGCCGGGGCACCCGGCGGCGGAGCAGCGCGGTGCTCTCCGGCCGCTCGAACACGCCCACCTCGTTGGTGATCGCCTGTCGTGCCCACCGCCGGTCCCGAGAGGTGATGAGCACATGGCCGGTGGGAACGGGGGTGGTCAGCCGATCGGCCGGTGAGCCCGCGGAGATGGGCATGAGCGGGACGAGCTCGTCAGGGTCGGTGGCGTTGTCGTAGATGAGCAGCCAGCGCCGGTAGGGGCGGCCCGACCGCAGTGCGTCCAGCACGTGCTCGACGGTGCGATTGATGTCGTCGCTCAGCGGTGTGCCGAGCTGGCGTGCCAGCAGGGCCAGTGACGACCTGGCCAGAGTGATCTGCTCGGCGGGGATCCACCAGACGAGGTCGTAGTCCCCGCTGTACCGGTAGGCGTACTCGACGGCCAGCTGTGACTTGCCCTGCCCGCCCAGCCCATGGGGCCCGTGCGGCACCAGAGCGGTGACCGCGTCGGTCAGTCTCTCCCGGACCGCGCGGAGCAGGTCGTCGCGGCCGGTGAAGACGGGATTGCGCGGCGGCAGCCCGCCGCCGAACACCGGTCCCCCGTGGGTGCGCGCCTCCTCGTCCACGGCGACCGTGTCATCGGCGCTCTCGTCAGCGTCCCGGCGGGCGTCCTGGCCGGTGTCCTCCTGGTCAGGACCGGGCGGCAGGGCGCCTTCCCGCGGAGGTGCGGCACCGTCGGGACCGGCCGCCGACTGGCTGGCCAGCCGTTCGGCGATCTCCGCGTAGCGGCCACCGAGACGGGCCAGCACCCGTGCCGCGACCTGGGCGAAAGGCGGGTCCTGCCGCAGATCCTCGTCACCGTGCTGGACGGCCTTCAGCAGGGCGGGGAAGTCGAGCGCCGAACCCCACCTGCCCCGGATGACCTCCCATACCCTCCGCAGGACGGCCATCGCCTCGCCACGGTGCAGGCTGCCGAGCAGCACGTCGCGTACGCCGTCGTGGAACTCGTAGGCGACGTCGTCGGACCCGGCGACGGGATCGGCCTTCTTCAGCAGATCGCTGAGGAAGACCTCGGCCAGATGCGCGGAGGTCGATTCCGGGATCATCGCGTGCTGGACCAGGCGCATCACCGGAAGGCGGAGCGGCGCGGCGGCCAGGTAACCGGCCAGCCGGAACGCCGTCGGAGACGAGCCGGCCCGGAACCGGGAGACCCGCTCCATCGGCGTCAGGTCCACCGCGTTGTCGTCCTCCGGAGCCTTGGCGACCGGCAGCCCGGTGAACATGGCCATGCCGTCGATCTGGCGGGAGCCGCCGCCCACGAGCTCCGCCCAGGGGCGCACCCACCGAGGTTCCAGCTCCATGACCGGAATGGCGACGCCGGGCGGTGTCTCGGCCTCGTTGCGGGCTCGCACCACCAGCCGGTCGTTCGGCAGCCCGGCCTGGGCGGCCTTGATCCGGACGGCCTCCACAGCGAACCCGCAACGCCACCACAGCCGCTGCGGCAGCGGCTGCACGATCGCCACCGGTCCCGCCTTCGCCCAACGCTCGAGCAACGAGGCGGCCCGTCCGTCTCCCCATGCTCGGCCGATGCAGTCGCTGAAGACCAGCACCACCCGCCTGTGCGTAGGGTCGATCAGCTCATCGGGGCTCCGGCCCGAACCGCCCGCAACGGCTCCCGTGCGCAGGACGAGCTTCTCGTCATCGGTGTTCACCCGCCATACGCGGACGTCGCGGAAGGCCGCCAGCTGTTCCAGCACGGCCTGGAGCTCGCTCACCGTCCGATGCCAGACGATCATGGAGGCGCTGTCGTCCACGACGAGCGCCAGGTCCAGCCACCGCTCCGGGGCCGGCCACATCTCCGGCTGCCAGATGCGGGTCTCCGCGATCCGCTGCGCGGTCGCCTCCTCGTTCAGATACCGCACCGTACGGGAGGACGCGGCCACCCGCAGCGGACGCAGGGCACGCGCGAGGCTGAGGGCACGGGGTATCGCGGGAACCGCCGGGCTGCGCACGAGATTCGGGGCGGCGGACGACTGCGGAGCGATGTGCAAAGTGGCCTGGGCGATCGCCACCGCCGGCGCGGCGATCTCGCCGAGCGTGCCCCGATGCGCGCCGGGCGGCTCGGCCGGCGGGGGCTCGGCCACGGTGTCGGGCTCGGACCCCTGCGCGCCGGTCGTCTCCGTCTCCTCGATGACGGTCCCGTACGAGGGAAGCCTGCGGGCCAGCCAGAGAGCGTCCGCCAGTTCTTCCACGGTGGGCTGAGGATCAAGCGCGCCAAGGGTCTCGATCAGTCGGCGGATCATCCTGGTCCGGTGGCGTCCAGCGGACGCAGAACCGCTTTGATGAGCTCCTGCAGCGTCGTCTCGGGCGGACGGGAGCCGGAGGTGCACAGATAGACGGCGTTCAGCAGCTGATCGGTCGCCAGATCTCCATGGTCGCGGCGGCTCAGGAACTGGCGGATCAGCTCCGCGCTCGCCGCCCGCGCGTCGTCGCCCAGGTGCGCCTCGACGATGTCGGCGAGCTGCTCGGGACTCGGGGGCTGGATCTCCAGCCGCACACAACGGCGCAGGAAGGCGGGCGGGAACTCCCGCTCGCCGTTGCTGGTGATGATCACTACCGGGAAGGCCGTGCACTGCACCCGGCCTCGCCTGACCGGCACCGGGGTCGTGCCGTCCGCGGTCATGACGTGGACCACGGCCTGGTCCTTCGGGAGACGTTCGAGCTCGGGGATCGTGTAGCGGCCCTCCTCGAAGACGTTGAGCAGGTCGTTGGGAAGGTCGATGTCGCTCTTGTCGAGTTCGTCGATCAGGAGCACCCGGGGATGGGCCTGTGGCAGCAGCGCCGTGCCCAGGGGCCCGAGATGGATGTAGCGCCCGATCTCGGGGGCGTCGACCGGGTCGCCGGGCGTGGCGGCCTGCCACAGGCTGGTCTCGTGCAGCCGGCCGATGGCGTCGTACCGGTACAGGCCCTGCTCCAGCGTGGCCCGGCTGGTGATCGGCCAGTGCAGCACGCGTCCGAGGCCGAGCTCGTAGGCGACGTTGTAGGCGAGCATCGACTTCCCGGTGCCGGGCTTACCGGTCACCAGCAGAGGACGGCGCAGGTGCAGCGCGACGTTCACCATGTTGATCACATGCGGATCCGCCCGGTACGAGATGGCCCGCTCGACTGCGCCGAGCCGGCTCTCCTGGTCGGAATCCTCATGGTCGAACCGGCGCCACGGCGGCGGCTCCGGCAGACCTTCCAGCCGCTGGTGCGGCGTGCCGTCACCACGGTAGATCAACCAGTCGTCGTTCCGACCGCCCTGTGTCGGCTCCGTCATCGTCACGGACTTCCTCCCTCGGTCGCTCAGGCCGGCGCGTTCAGCCGGACATAGGGCTCAGGCAGCCGGTCGGCATCGTCGAAGATGAGTGTCAGGTGAAGACCCAGATGGTCATCGCGGGAGTCCGCATCCGACGCCAGCAGAGCCTGCCGGCGCAGCGTGAGCACGTTCTCCGGCAGCGCCAGCACACCCATGTCCAGTAGTTCCTGGAACTCCGCGGCGAAGCGCTCGGGATCGCGTCCCTCGCGGCACCAGGCCACGATGGGCGTACCGGCCTGAAGGCCGATCCGAAGCTCGTCGGGTGGCTCGACCCGCTCGAGATGCGGAGGAAACGACATCGCCACGCAGACCGAGGAGGGCTCGGACAGCAGCATGTTGTAAAGGCTCTCACCGCCGTACTGCCCGCGTTGTGTCACCCAGCACACCGTCGCCTCGCCGGGATTGTCGCGAAGCCAGTTCCACTTGCGGCGCCAGTGATGATGGAAGGCCTGTCTGCGGAGCCGTTCGAGACTGCGCACGACGACCGGGTACTCGATTCCGAGCCGGCGTTCCAGCCCGTCTACCGTGATCCGGAGCTGATCGAGCGGGGTCCCCAGCAGGCTGCGGGGAAGCACGAACTCCACGGTCAGTTCCGGGGTAGGACGGTTGATCACCTGGTCGTTCTCGGTCAGCAACTCGGTGATGAGAAGGGGCAGGCCGGCGAACGTGAGCGGATCATCGTCATCGCATCGCAGCATGGCGCCGTGCTCACCGTCGAACTGCAGCCACACCGACGTCAGGAAGCGATCGGGAACCGCGCCGTCCGGCCGGAACTCGATGACCAGGTAGGTGCGTGTCCGGCCGGCCGGCAGGATTCCGGCGGGTCCCTGATGAAGCCTGTGCACGGCCGACGGCTGCAACCCGAGCCGGTCGGCGACCCGGCTCGCCCACTCGTGCAGGGCGGCGGCCGAGGCGTCGTCGACGTGCGCCGCGAGGTCTTCGATGAACCTGAGCAGCGGCGGGACGCCGTCCGTGCCCACGTTCACGTCCTCCAGCTGGGCGACGATGCCACGAAGGCTGGTGATGCCGTTGTCCAACGGGGGCCCGAAGGGGCCTACGGCGTCCCGGTAGAAGGCCTGGATCGCGGCGGGGCGGGAGGCCGCCGGCCGCCCTCTGCCGATCGCGTGGACAAGGCGGTGCAACTCCTGGCGCTCCGGTGCGCGGAGCAGCGGCTCCGGCAGCAATTCCTCGACCAGTTCGCGGATTTCCATCATGGGAACACTGCCCTGATGGAACTTCTCGATGACGGACAACAGGGTGTGAAGCGCTCCCGAGTAGGCGAGGCACGAGTCGACCAAACGCCAAATATCTTGCATGTCGCGCTCGTCCCGCGTCAGCGGCAGGGGATGCCCCAGCCGCCGCTCCAACAAGGAGATGTAGAAGTCGCGCCCACTGCGTTTCCGCAGGTCATCGAGGCCCCACAAGGCGGACACGAGTCGTGACTGATCATCCACCCCCAGCGACCGAGCCACTCGTAGCCTCATCCCCTCGGAATGCCGAACGGCAGTAGTGCCCCCTATTGTTGGGCATATCGTACGCGTTAGGCGAGATTCAGTGTGAGGCGGATGTGCGGTAGCCGCCCCGGCGATGTGCGGAAGCGGAGGGGATCTGCCGGTATCGCATCCAGGGGTTAACGGTCGCCTTTAAGGGCCATATCGGCCTTCTTTATTCGCTGGTCATCTGTCTCCTTCTCGATCCGGCGATGCACCGTGATGCTGATCGCCAGCGCCAGCATGGTCGCCGCCACCGCGAAGGCGGCCTGTTGAGTGCCCAGCCGGGAAATGATGAATCCACCCATCAGCGCACCCAGCGCGGCAGGGGCGCGCGCGGCGAAACTGTTGAGGCTCGCCACCCGGCCTCGCAGGGTCTCCGGGACGCTCGTGGCCTGGTAGACGGTCAGGGCCACGTTCATATGGGCGCCGACGAAACCCACTCCCGCCCAGACCAGCAGGAGCACGACCGGATGATCTGCGACCGCCATCACCGTCGTGAGCACGCACCACGTCCAGGTACAGACGACGGCCGTCTTTCGCAGTTGTATTCGCTGCAGAATCCGAGGCGCCAGGAGTGCGCCCAGGATGCCGCCCATACCCGAGGCGGCGAGCAGAACCCCGATGAGCGCACTCGGCAGGCCACGATGCCTGGCGAGGACGACGAGCAGAATGATGACCATCTGGAAGAGGAAATTGGTGATCGTGCATACGACGAGGACTCTGCGAAGGAACACATCTCGCCAGAGCCACCAGAGGCTTTCACTGACCTGATCCGCCATTTTCGCCTTCTTCGCGGAACTCCTGCGAATCGGCCGGAACTCGCCATTCCTGATCGATGCCAGCGTGAGGAGCGACAGCACACACGTCACCATGTCGACGATGAACGGCAGGGCGCGGCCGAGGCCGTAAAGCAGGCCTCCCAGCGGCCGCCCCAGCAGCAGCGCGGCGTGGTTGCGCGCCTCGTTCTTGGTCATCGCCTTGGAGAGAAGCTCGTTCGGCACGATGCGGGGCAGCGCCGCGGTTTCCGCCATGTGGTAGAAGGTGGCGAAGGTGCTCTCGATGGCCGCCGCGATCGGCAGCAGGACGATGGGCTCGTCGAGATTCCACAGGCCCCAGACCAGTAATCCGGCCGTGAAAAGCCGGACGAGCTGGCTCGCGACCATGATCCGCCAGCGATCGAAACGATCGACCAGCACCCCGGCCGGCAGGTGCAACAGCAGGTTCGGAATGGTACCGGCGGCCGCCACCAACCCGGCGAAAATCGGCGAGTCGGTCAGCTGAAGGGCCAGCAGGGGGCCGGCGGTGGTGGCGCTCACGTTTCCAAGCCGCGAGATCGCCGAGCCGGCCCACAGCAGCCACAGATGGCCCGGCAACTCCGCCGCGGCGACAACGCCCGAGGACGCGACCACCTCGGTAGGCGCGTTTTCGGCCGTCGTGCGGGTCACCTGCTCGCCCCCCCAGCCTATGGCGGTGCCATCGCCATCCCTTGGCGCCTGGTAAGGCCGGCGGGACACTTGACTGGAGATGCTCTTCCAAATCAGGCGGTCAGAGAGGTGGTAGCGGAAAATTAAAACCTCCCTTACCGTTTGTTAAACCGGTAACAGGAGGTGCTCAGTGCTCACGCTGAGCCGCCAGTGATGGCAGCTCCGAAATCGTACCGCCTTGGCTCGGCGAACGCACCATGACATGCCGATTAAGACTTTGTAATTTACCTATTCGAGTAGCCTATCGTCCGTTTCGCGAAAGTATGCGAAGAAACTGATTCAGCGTCCCAGCTCGTCCAGCAGCCGCTCGGCGGCGGCGCGTTGATGCTTGGGCAGCGGAGGGTGCGATGCCGCCAGCGCGAGGGCGGTCGATCGTGCCGCGGCGGCCGGATCGCCGCTCAGCTCCTGGACCCGGGCGACCCGGAAGAGCACCGGTCCGTCATCCGTCGTGTCCTCGGCGTCCACGGCCAGATCCGCGAGTTCCCGTCGTGCCTCCTCGATCCGGCCCCAGGTGGCCAGGGCGAGCGCCCGTGCGGCCCGGGTCGAGGGCTGGATCCGGCGGTCCAGCCGGTCCAGGTCGCGCAGCGCCGATCCGGCGTCGCCCATGTCGGCGAGGATCTCGCCGCGCGCGCGCAGCGCCTCCGCGGTGTCGCCGTCACGGTGCAGCACGCCGTTCAGCACGGCCAGGGCGGCCTGCGGCTGTCCGGCGTACCAGAGCGCCTGCCCCAGGCCCGTCTGCACGGTGAGGTCGTTGGGCGCTCGCCCGGCGCCGGCTCGCAACTCCTCGACGGCCTCGACCGCACCGTCCTCCTCGGCGCACTTGAGCCGCCCGACGGCGGTCAGCAGCCGTCCGACGGCCGCCGGGTCCTGCACCATCTCGAACATGCCCGCAGCCGCCCGGTAGTGGGCGACGGCGGCCTCCGGCATCCGCTGCTCATGAGCGATGTTGCCCAGGAACGACTCGGCCTCTGCCCTGATGCGCATGTCGTCGCGGCCGCACAGGCGGGCGGCCCCCTCCGCGTGCAGCAACGCGAGGCCGAACTCTCCCTCGGACAGCGCGAGCTCGGCCACTCGGAGACGTGCCGAGGGATCGGGCCTCCGGATGGGCCGTCTCTGCTTTCTGAGCCGCCGGATGGGCCGGACCAGCCGAGGATGCTGGAGTTCGTACCAGCGCCTGCCGTGTTCCTGGCGCGACTTGATCAGATGCTCGTCCTCCATCGCCCGGACCACGGAGTTGCCCAGGCCGAAGGTCTGCTGGGGCCCCTCCAGGATGCGCGCGCCGCCCTGCTGGGTGACGAAGGTCCCGCGGAGCCATGATTCGAGGTCGCGGGGGCGGCGGCCGTGACCGGCGGCGACGGCCGCCAGTGCCAGCGCGCAGGACTCGGCGAGCGCGTCGTCGACCTCGACGGCGGGTTGCGGAAGGACCGTGCCGGTACCGGCGGGCAGCTTGGCCCAGAGCCGGGCACAGGTCATCTGCAGGAGCGCCGGGTCGACGGTGTCCGTACGGTCCGCGCCGTGCGACTTCGCCGTGCCGCTGCCCCGGAGCTCGTCCACCAGCCGTTCCGCCGCGCCGGGGCCGAAGCAGCGGCCGGTGCCGGTCAGCGGCCGCCTGACCGCCTCGATGGCGGAACCGCGTTCCAGCGGGCCGAGCGGGAACCGGGCGAACGACCCGTCCTCGAATCGTTCGGCGACGGGCAGCACCGCCTCCAGCTGGTCTTCCCGTACCGCCACCAGCAGGTGGGTCCGCGGCCGGGAGGCCAGCGCCTCGAGCAGCTCCTCGATGAACCGCCGCCGCTTGTGGTCGTGCACCCCCGACGTCCGGAAGATCCGCTCACCATGGTCGATCGCCACCAGAAGCGGTTCACCGTCGCGGCCCCCGCATTCCTGCCGGCGTAAGAATTCGTTGATCGACAGACCGGAGAGCCGGATCGGCGACTCCCCCGGGGACCAGGACGAGAGCAGGGCGAACGTGTAGGGATTCTGCTCCGGAAGGGCGGCCATGGGAAAGGTCGAACGGCGGACCGCGCGGCCGACGGGAAGAATGTGGACGGGGGCCGAGAGGAGCCGGGGAACTGCGCCGGCCTGGAGCAGCGAGGTCTTACCCACCCCGGCGTGACCGTGCAGGATCGTGAACCGATTTCGTTGCCAGAGCCCGGCCAGTTCCCGCGATTCATCGGCACGGCCGAAGAACAGCTCACGATCATCTAGGTCGAAGGGCCGCGCCCCCACATAGGGCGACGGTCTGGATTCCTGATCGACATGCGTCATGCTCATTGAGTGATCTCCGGGCGAGGTGCCTCAGGTGACGCGTGCCCGAAACGTTGAGTGCCGCATTGATGGGCCGTACTGACCGTGACGCGGACGATCCGGATGCAAAGTCGCGATCACCGGCGGACGCCCCCGCGCCTTCGAACTGCCGTGTGCGGCCGTTGGAAAGAGCTATTTGCCGGGCTCCAGGAAGGAGGTGAAGCCGGCGGCGGCGTCCTCGTGGCAGGTCGGATCGAGCACTTCGCGCAGCGCTTCGTCGAATGCCGACTGGCCGAGGTACTCGTCCAGCTGCCACAACGAGGTCGTGGACACATCGATGAGATCGCCTCGGAGATCGATTTCCTGTCGTTGCATGTACTTCTCCTCGAGCATGCTCAGGACGGCCCGTGGTGAGTGGAACGTCCGCTCACGGCGTCGGCCCCTGCCACGCCTGCGCTGGCGTCCCAATACTGCCAGAAAAGTCCTGCCATGACCATCCATGAGGTTGTCACCATTATGGCCATACTGCCTGCGGCGTCGATCTAGTCGGCGACTTTGCGGAAAGACCGAAACGCGTGAGGCGAAAGGACCGTATCGGGCAATGAGCGGGCTTCCCACTCCCATCCTGCTCACGTGTGGCATCGGGCACAATTCACGCCTCAGCGCGATGGGATGTTTTGAGGCACCGGGCCTAAGATGACTAATTATGGGGCCTTGTGTGAGTGATGATCGGCGAAATGCGGAGGTAGGCAGATGACGCTCCGGGAGTCGGCCAGGCCTGGACGGCTGCCGGGATCAGTTCCCGAGATCTGGGGGAGGATCCCGCCACGCAACAAGAACTTCACCGGCCGGGAAGAACTCCTGGACAAGCTACGGGCGGGCATCGTCGACCAGGTCACCGCCGTGGTGCCGCACGCTCTGCACGGCCTGGGCGGCGTCGGTAAGACCCAGATGGCCGTGGAGTACGCGTGGCGTTACCTGGCCGACTACGAGCTCGTCTGGTGGATCCCGGCCGACCAGTCGGTGCTGGTGCGGTCGACGCTCGCGGCACTCGCCCCAAATCTCGGCCTGCCCCCGGCCACCACCACCGGCGTCGAGGATGCCGCCAACGCCGTGCTGGACGCGCTGCGGCGCGGCGAGCCCTACTCACGCTGGCTTTTGATCTTCGACAACGCCGACCAGCCCGAGGACATCAACGATGTCGTGCCGCGGGGCCCGGGACATGTGCTGATCACTTCGCGCAACCATCGGTGGGAGGGCGTGGTCGACACGGTGGCCGTGGACGTCTTCTCACGCGAGGAGAGCGTGCAGTTCCTCAAGAAGCGCGTGCCCAGGGGGATCAACGTCGACGACGCCGACCGGCTCGCCGACAGCCTGGGCGACCTGCCGCTGGCGTTGGAGCAGGCCGGGGCGCTGCAGGCCGAGACGGGCATGTCGGTGCCGCAGTATCTCCGGCTGCTCAAGGACCGCACCAGCCAGTTGCTGGCCGAGGGCAAGCCCACGGAATATCCCGTGTCGATGACGGCGGCCTGGGCGTTGTCGGTGGCCAGCCTCGGCAACAAGATGCCCGAGGCGGTCGATCTGCTTCGGTGCTGTGCGTTCTTCGGCCCCGAGCCGATTCCGAGGGACGTCTTCGCCGTCATCCCACCCGGCCTGGGTCAGCCGCTCTCCGACCTGCTGGGGGATCCCATCCGGCTGGCGAGGGCGATCGGTGAGCTGGGGCGCTACGCCCTGGCCAGGATCGACACCGCCAGCCGGACGATCCAGGTGCACCGGCTGATCCAGGCGCTGGTCCGCGATGAGCTCGCCCCCGCGGAGCAGGAGCGGATTCGCGACCAGGCACACCAGTTGCTCGTAGCGGCGGCACCGGAGGACACCGAGGACACCCAGAACTGGCGTCGATACTCCGATCTCCTCGGCCACATCGGCCCGTCCGCGGTCGCGCAGAGCCACGACACGGCCGTACGGAAATTCGCCCTCGACATCGTCCGCTACCTGTACAACTTCGGCGACTACTCCTCCGCCCGGAACCTGGTGGAGAACTTCCTCGACCAGTGGATGGCCGATTCCGGCGAGGGCGACCTGGAGATCCTGGTCGGGCGCCGGCACCTCGGCAACATTCTGCGTTCGCTGGGTGAATACAGTGCCGCCTACGAGGTGAACAGGGCCGCGCTGAAGAAGTCGGAGGAGATGGGCGGTGGTGACACCGAGCTCACCCTGCAGCTGGTCAACTCGGTAGGGGCCGACCTGCGGGCCCGTGGTGACTTCCTGTCCGCCCGGGAGCACGATGAGACCTCGCTGAGACGGCACCAGGGAGATCTCGGAGACACGCACTCCAGCACGCTGAGGGTCATGCACAACCTGGCACTCGACTACGGCCTGAACAGCGACTATCCCAGGGCGAGGGAGTTCCACGAAGCGGCGTACCTGGGGCTGCGGCAAGGCGGCTGGGGCGTCGGCCGGGTCGGCGTCCTCAACGCCCTGAGCGGGCTGGCCCGAGCGGTGCGGCTGTGCGGGGACTACGCGGAGGCGTGCGACCTCGGCGAGGAGGCCTACGCCTACGGTGTCGAAGAGCTGGGCGCGGAACACCCGGGCACCTTGTACGCGGCGAAGGACCTGTCCATCGCCTGGCGCCGCCTGGGCGAGTTCGAGAGATCACTCGAGCTGGCCCTGGAGGTACACGCGCGCTATGTCCGGCTCTTCGGTCTCAACCACCCCGACACGCTGGCCGCCGCCATGTGCCTTGCCAACATCCAGCGGACCGTGGGCGAGAAGGAAGCCGCCCTGGAACTCGCCGCCGACACCGTACGGCGCTATCCCCGGCTGTACGGCGCGGAGCACCCGTACAACCATGGCTGCGCGGGCAACCTGGCGTTGCTGCGCCGGGTCTTCGGAGACGTGCAGGCCGCCCGGGAGCTGAACGAGAAGTCCCTGGAGGGCCTGGAGGTCAAGCTGGGACGGGACCACCACTACTCGCTGACGGTGGCCACCAACCTGGCCAGTGATCTGGCCGCACTGGGCGAGTTCGAGGAGGCCTGCCGGCTGGGCCAGGACACGACGACCCGGTTGCGAGCGGTCCTCGGCGAAACCCATCCGATGACGCTCGCCTGTGCCGCGAACCTGTCCGCCGACCTGATCCAGATCGGTGAGGAGGAGGAGTCGGCGGAGCTGCTCAAGAAGACGATGGAGGCCTACGCGGTGACGCTCGGCCCGGAACACCCCGACGCGGTGGTCGCCGCCGAGCACCGTCACCTGGACTGTGACTTCGACCCTCCGCCCATCTGAGGTCGGTGCGGGACGGCCTGGATCGGTGGCGGCTCCCCATGGCGGAGCCGCCACTGGGCCAGATGCGCCTCCGCGGCCTCGTCGGCCAGACGCCGCGCCTCGGCGCCCACGGGTTCGCGCATCCAGGGCTGGAGCGTGCGGCTCATCTCGGCGACGAACAGCCCGCCCTCGGGTGTCAGCCTGCCGCTGGCGCTCAGCGTCCGGACGGCGAAGTCGACGGCGTCCCGCCAGCGGGCGAAGTCGCTGTGCGCGCTCAGTGCCCGCTCGCCGGACTCGTGCTGGCGTTGCCTGCGCCAGAAACCCGCGATGCCCAGATGGGCGTAGGTGCCCTGGAGCAGCCCGGCGACCGGGCGCGGGTCGTCCCGCCAGGGCGCGTAGTAGCGGCTGCCGTCGTCGGACCGGGTCAGCGGGACGACATCCAGCAGGCCCGTCAGCTTGGTGTGCTGGACCTCGTGCGCGAGGGTGACGGCAAGGAAGTGGGCGTCGGGCGGGCGGGAGAGCCCCACGTTGCCGAACGCGTGCTTGGGCGTGGCACTCGACTGGCCGTGCGCGGGGGCCATCAGGGGGGTCAGCACGGAGATCGAGGCGGCGACCTCCTCGGCGGCGGTCCAGTGCCTGGTCACCAGGATCCGCCAGGCGTCGAGGAGCGTGGACCGCCAGTGCTCCAGCTCGGCCGCGGTCAGCCGGCACCCGATCACGGACCCTCCCGGCATGCGGTCGGGATCGTGGTCGTCCAGCAGGAAGTCGATCCTCGCGCCCCGGAACTCGGCGCTCAGCCGGCGCAGGCCCTCCCAGCCCGCCGCGTCCTCATGCGGGTCGGCCGGCAGCCGAACGCGCGTGTCGCCGGCGGTCACCTCGGCTCCGCCGGCACCCGAGCGTACGAGCGCGGTCGCCTGGCCGGGGACCAGCGCGCGGCCGAGGGAGGGCAGGACGACGGCCCCATCGCGTACCGGGACTTCGACCGTACAGACATGCCGGGCCCTGATCGCCGCCGCGGCGGCCAGGGCGGCCAGCTCTCCCGGCTCGGCGGGACCTTCCTCCCCGCCGGTGAGGGCGAGCAGGGTGCGGCGGGCCCATGCCCCGACCGTCGGGTAGCGCAGTGCGATCCCCGCCGCCTCTGGAGCGGACTGCTGAACCTCGGCCAGCAGGTCGTACGCCTGCCGTGCCCGGTCCGCCTGGGAGTGCCCGGCCGCCACGGCGGTGTCCCGTACACCCCGCAGGAGCAGCAGCCGTTTGCTGTACTGGGCCGCCTGGAGATGGGCCACCGCATCGGCGCCGCCGCTGCCGGCGGCCAGGGCGAAGAACGCCTTCTCGGGTATCCGGTGTCTGGCCAGGGGCATCAACCGCGCTCCTTGGGGGAGGTCGTCCGCTTCAGCGCCGCCACATCCTTCTGCAAGGCACCTTGAATATGGTCGATGAGGCGGAAGAGATCACGGCAGTAGACCGAGGGGTTGGCGAAGCCACTGCCGGATCGGTAGCGGTGGGTGTAGAGACCGCCGCCGCAGACGCGCTGGACAGGGCAGACGCGGCAGTCCGCGGCGAGCGCGCGATGGCCGATCTGGCGTGCGGCGATGGCCGGCAGCAGCAGGGCCGAGTCAAAGGAGTCACGGCTGATGTGCAGCGCGGTGTTGGAGGCGCCTTCGTAGGCCGACTTGAGCGTGTCGACCTGTTCGATGCTGCCGTTGGTCTCCACGACCGCGACCGCCACCGGCGAGAGCCCCACCGATTCGCTGTGCGAGGGGCGTCCGAAGAGCAGCCGGATGATCTCCGAGAACAGCCGGATCCGCGTCTCCCGGACCGGCGCCCGGTACCACCGCTCGAAGACCGCGATGAGCCAGTCCCCGTACGGGGCCGCCGCGTCCGCGAGCCGGTTGGGCGGCGGGGTGTCCCAGTTGCCGTGCGGCAGCAGGAAGTCCATCGCCGGCGGCTCGAACGCCAGCAGTGCCTCGTAGGTGGCGACCGGGTCATTGTCCAGATCGATGGCGCTCAGCAGGCCGCTGAAGAGGTGGCGATAGGTCGGTGCCGTCAGTCGCTGCAGGCCCGCCGCCACCGAGTGGTGGCTGCCCTGCCCGTTGGCACGCCGCCGGTGCCGGTCCTGGGCCTTCTCGTCGCCGTCCAGGCTGACGCTGACCTGGATGTCGAACTCGTCGAACATCCGCAGGAAGGTCGAGTCGAGCAGCATCCCGTTGGTCTGCAGCCCAAAGGCCACGGCCACCTCCGGATCCACCATCGACCGCACGGTGCTCACCGCGTATCGGATGTGGTCGGCCCCCGCGAGCAGTGGCTCCCCGCCGTGCAGGATCACGTCGATCCTGGGCAGTTCGTTGGACCGGGCGTGCTCGGCGATCCGGGCCGCCACCCGATCGATCGTCGGACGGGCCATGCGGCGCGGTTGCCGCCGCCAGCCCTGGTCCGCCATCTCGTACATGTAGCAGTAGTCACAGGCCAGATTGCACCTGCTGTGGATCTTGAGCACGAACTGCCGGAAGGGGGTCGGGCGCCAGCCCGCCTCGAGCAGTGCCTGGACGTCCAGCGAAGCCGGCCACTCGGCTTCGACGGACTCTGGATCGACGCCGACGGTCACACTGATCAACCCCAGGTGAGATCTGAGCGCGGCAGTGCGCCTTTGTCTGGCTTGTAGTGTTATGCGCTCCTTAAGGAGATCATCAAACGCTCCGGTATCGGCCATTTACATCGGCAGGAGTGTGTCAGCAGACCTTGTCTGCGCCTGACCGGAGTATTCGCCGGTGGACGTCCGGAGCCACCGGGGTGGAAGAACGACCCGCTGCGAGCGACCGGGCGGCGCTTCGTCCCTGATCAGATCTCTGCGGCAGAGGGGTCGCTCCGGCGGCGGCGCAACCACGTGGAGAGCACTCCGGCGGCCGCGACCCAGAACGAGGCGGCGAAGAGCGCCTGCTTCAGCGGGTGGGGCGCGTCGAATGCCCGGGCGACCACCCAGGCGACGACCACGAACACCACGCCCGAGAGCACGTGGGCATACGCCCATGCTCGCTGTCTGAGATCCTGCTTCGCGTCCATGGTGGAGCCTCCGCCACATAGGAATGTCGACGGCCGACGGGCCGTACGCCCGTGCGGCCACGGGACGGGCATCCCACCGCCGCACCGAGGTGGAGCACCTCTGTTCCGTTGGACACTCGGCACTGGGCAAAGGTTCGTCCCCTTTGCCCCCAATTCGGCCGGGTGTCCCAGGGACCCCCAGACGTGGGCGCGCTCGGCGGAGTCAGTCGCAGGCGGCGTTGAACTCCTTCTCCTGCTCGGCTATCTGAGCCTCGCCGCCCGACGAGTGGCCGGCCAGATGAGTAGGGGCTACTCAGGCACGGGCGGGCACTGAGACAGATCATTGGCTCCGCGATCCATTCAGTGGGACGGGGTGCCGTCGAAGTGCGGTCCACGAGTCCCATGCCCCAGGAGGCCACCCGTGCGAGCCCGCCCGTTGCTCCGGTTGCTGCTCACCGCCGTGGCGGCGTTCCTGGTGGTGACCCTCCCGGCCGGGACCGCGCACGCGGACGACGGCCCGGTCAAGCTGACGATCACCGGGCCCGGGACGGCGGTGGCCGGGAAGTCGCCGGTACGGCTGGACTTCCGGGTCACCAACACCGGCCGGACTCCGTGTCGGGCGGTCCGGGTGGCCGACGGCGCGTTGGCGATCACCGCGATGACGCTGGACGGCGAGCCCGTACGGCCGACGATCACCATGCGGGACTACCTCGTGCCGCTGGCCACGATCCGGGAGCGGACGGCGGTCACGCTGGCGCCGGGCGCGTCGATGCCGCTGGGCGTGCGGGCCTTTCCGGTGCGGGGGCGGGCGATGCTCCCGTCGGTGTCGTGGTCGGAGACCGATCCCTACCTCGCGACGCTGTGGCCGGTGGACCGGCCCGGCACCTACCGGCTGACCGCCAGGCTCGCCCCGCCGCTCGGGGACCCGTCCTCCGGCGGCTGCGAGAACCCGTCCGGCGACGCGACCGTGACGTTCACCGTGGCGTCCGGAGCATGGTGGGACGAACCAGGCGTACGGCTCGCGGGCGCCGGCGCCGTCGTGCTCGGTCTGCTCGTCGTCCTGCTCCTGCTGGTCGCGGGCCGTCGGCGCAGGCACCGCCGGGCCAGGCGGTATCCCCGGCCGGGCCCGTACGGCGCCGGGGCGCTCGTCCTCGCGCTGGCCCTCGGGGTGCTCGGGGTGACCGAACGCCCCGCCGCGGCCACGCTCGAGTCCACCGGCGACTCTGCCTTCCAGGCCAGGATCGAGAACTGCAAAGCGAAGATCACTGCTGCCGGGGATCCCGGTGGTGTGCTCGCCCGGTCCCAGGCGTCCAAGTATCCGATCTTCATCATTCAATGGAACAACATTCCCGGCCGCCCGGAGGACTCGCTGAGCTGGGCCCTCGCCCACGTACCGGACTACTCCACCGATCCCCGCAGGGGCTCCGGGTCGGAGATCTACTGGAACCCGGGCAACGACTACATGCTCGACCCCGGGGTCAAGGAGAACGAGTGCGCGACGCTGGTGCACGAGCTGAGTCACGTCGCCGACAACGCCGAGGGCAAGGCCGACTTCGAGGAGTGCGCCAGAAGAGGTGACCCTACCGTCACGGAGGTCAGGGCCACCCTGCTGGAGAACGCCTACCGCAGGTCGATGGGCCTGCCGGAGCGGACCAGCTATCACGGCAAACCACTGCCCTCGAGCGTGGACAAGTGCACCAACCAGCGGTTCCCGGCGAAGAAGCCGGGCAGGTCCGGGCACGGGAGCAAGCACGGCCACCAGTGCCTGAACGGCTGCGGGTCCAGCACCGGCGACCCGCACCTGCGGACCTTCGACCAGCGCCGCTACGACCTGCAGTCGGCGGGCGAGTTCGTGCTGGCACGGGCGACGGACGGGTCGCTGGAGGTACAGACCCGGCAGACACCGGTCCCGGGTTCCCGGACGGTGTCGACGGTGTCCGCCGTGGCCCTCAAGGTCGGCGGCACCCGGATCGGGATCTACACCAACCCGGCGGGCTCGCCCCGCGTGCTGGTCGACGGCGCGGCGAAGTCGCTGCGCGACGGGGACATCGCCCTGCCCGGCGGCGCGACCCTGTACGGCGAGGCGGCCGACCCGGACGACACCGGGGGCGAGGGGTCCCGGCGCCTCGTCGGGCTGGTGACCGGCGGCACGAGTGTGCTGATCTCGCCGGTGGGCGGCTGGGGACTGGAGGTGGAGGTCAGCCCGGCGCCGTCGCTGGCCGGGAAGGTGTCCGGCCTGCTGGGGGACTTCGACGGCGACCCGGCCGACGACCTGCCGGCCTCCTCCTCGGCCCGGGACCTGCACGGCGGCTTCGCCGACAGCAGGCGGGTCACCGCCGCCGCCTCGCTGTTCGACTACGCACCCGGGCAGAACACCCGGACCTTCACCGACCGGAGCTTCCCCGACCTCGACGCGCCGGGTCCCGGATCGGACGCCCTCGCCGCCGCCGGGCAGATCTGCCGGATCAGCGGGGTGACTGACCCCGCAGCGCTGAAGAACTGCGCGTACGACGTCGCGGTCACCGGACAGCGGGTCTACGCCGACGCCGCCGCGCGCGCCGCCGGCGGCGCGGAGCCGGCACCCGGCACGGGCGGGGGCACCGGCGTCCCGGTGGGCTCCCGGCAGCCGTTGCCCGCTCCCGGCGCGAACCTGTCGTTCAGCGGTACGGTCGCCCAGGACGGGCAGCGGAACGAGTACCGGCTGGACGGCACGGCCGGACAGATCGTCTACTTCCATGGACTGGACACCTGCGACGACACCCGGATCCTGCGCTACTCCTTCTCCTCCCCCACCGGGGCGCTGTTCCCGGCGTACTTCAAGACCTGCCAGGACGGCGGCCGGCTCGCGCTGAAGGAGACCGGTACGCATCGCCTGATCGTCTACGGCGATCCCGGGGTGACCGGGCCGTACCGGGTGGAGATCAAGGGCGTACGGCCGGACCGTACCGCCACCACGGCCCTCGGCGGCTCACTCACCGGATCGATCGACATGCCGGGTGCCCAGGACGTCCACACCTTCACCGCCACGGCCGGGCAGCCGGTCACCTTCCACGGCCAGGGCCCCTGCGACGACACCCGGCTGCTGCGCTACACGATGTTCGCCCCGTCCGGCGCGTACGGCGAGGTGGCGTACGTCCGCACCTGCCAGGACAGCGGGAAGATCACACTGAAGGAGAGCGGAACGTACAAGGTGGTCGTCTACGGCGAGGGCCTCTCCACCGGCCCCTACCAGGTACGGCTCGGCTGAGCCCACCGGGAGTCAGGCGGCCGGGTCGCTCCCGAGAGCGGCTCGGCCGCCAGTGCGCCCATGAGGTCGGCGCCGCCGGCCGTGCCTACTCCGAACCTGATCGTCCATCTTCGTTCTCTTGTGACGAGAGTCCCGGAGGGGCGTCTCCGGCGAAACGTCTTCGCAACGGGCCGCCCATCGCGCCGAGCTCCCCGCGCGCAGCCTCCATGAACGCGTACCGCAGTTCGCGCTTACGAGGCTCGTCTCCGGGTGCGGCGCGGCCTCTGACGAGTTCGTGGAGGGCGAGAGTGTAGTCGTGGGCGGCCTGGGCCACCTCGGTCGAGCACACCAGCTCGGGCAGCTTCTTGGCGAGCCACAGTGCGTGAAGGTGTGCCCGGATCTCCGTGCTGTCCGGACTGGATCCCGAGTCGGCTTCATCGGAGAGGAGTTCCACCTTCTGTGCCGCGGACAGGAAGTCCATGATCGCCTGTTTGCGTTCAGCGCGCTCCGCGACGCGATGTTCATGCTGCTCACGGCGCGCATCGACCCTGGTCGAGAGGTACTGGCCGATCAGCGTCCCGGAGGATCCGAGCACCACACCGGCGAGCGGCAGGACCGTCGTAACCCAGTTCATGACGGTCAGACGGGCGCACCCGACCTGACGTTCCTCTGGCCCGGACGGTACGGTCCCGGGCGGTACGTCCCCGGCGGCGTTCGCTCGAGGTCGTACCGGCCGCGGGTGGGCGCCCCTGAGCGACGGTGACCTCCGTGCCGTCCCGCGCGTGCAGGAGGCAGCTGCGGTTGGGAACCGGGCGTGGTGTGCCGACGTCATAACTCGCGGTAGTGAGACGACACCTCACTCTCGAGCTCTGGCGGGGGCATGGACATCTCTGCGACTTCATCTCTGGCAGCCGTGATCATCTCGACAATCGCCCTCTTCGTCTCCGGAGTCCTCGCGGTCCGGCAGGTGTCGATGATGAGGCATGCCAACCAGATGCCGGTCCTGGTGGATCTCATGCAGGAATTCAGATCGGCCGAATTCCAGATGGCCGAGGGTTACGTCCTGAACAAGCTCTCCGCCGAGAACGACGTGTCGCTCGGCTGCTCGGGACTGACCGGGCCGCCGAGCCTGGCGGTCAACCTCGTGAACTCCTTCTTTCTATCTCTCGGTACGCTGGTCGCCCAGGACATGGTCGATGAGGCGACCGTCGTCCTGCTGTTCGGCTTCCGGGCCGACCGTGCGTGGAAAGCTCTGGAGAGTCGCATAATGCGCGAGCGGGAAATACGCAATGATCCGTTCTTCGCAGTTCCCTTCGAAGACCTCGTGTGCCGAATTCGGGACGGGTGGCCCCCCACCGATCGGTATCGCCTGAAGTTCAGAAGCCTCAGTCGGTGATCATCAACCGTCACGATCACGCGATTGTTCGTGGAACGCTCGGAGCGTCTTTGACCTGCCGGTTTCCTCTTGTCGTCCCGAGCCGGGTGCGCCCATGAGCGACTCGCCCACCCTGGTCAGACCGGTCCGGGCCTTCGCCGTGGCCACCACTGTGGTGTTCACCGGGTGGTTCGTGATCGAGGTGGTGTGGGCCGCGCTGGGACTGCGCCTGAGCGAGGCCGGCACGGACAAGGTGGCGTACCGTGCCCACATTGCACCGTACGAGTTCGCGTCCGAAGTGAAGCTCTACGGGTACTTGCTGGCCGCGGCGGTGTTCGTCTGCTGGCTCTTCCGCGCTCGCCTCAATGCGGAGATCATCAGAGACTATCCACATCGATGGGGCAGGTCATGGCTCGTCCTTGGCTGGATCGTCCCGTTGCTGAACTTCTGGATTCCTCGGCAGGTCGTCGGTGACGTCTGGCGAGCCAGCGATTCCGCCGGCCTCGACCGGCCGGCCGGGCGCAGACCGTGGCCGGTCTACGCATGGTGGATCCCCTGGCTCTTGAACATTCCCCTCGGCGCCATGGTGGGCGGTACGTCAGAGTCCGCGGACCTCATTGTGTTCAGCGCCGGGAACGCGATCATTGCCGGCGTCCTCGCCCTCGCCGTCGTATGGCAGATCTCGCTGTTCCAGGAGGCGCACGCCGCACGTATCGTCCAGGCGCTGTCAGACGGTCCGACGGTTCCCGGACCGACCGGGTACGGGTCGGTCACGTGACGGCGTCCGCGCACTTCGATAGAGCTCTTTGACTTGACTCCGACGTGCGGGCCGCCCTGCACCGGGCGGCCCGCACGATCTCGCTGAACGGGTCAGAACTTGCCGGCTTCGATGTCGGCAAGCGTCACCCGGGAGTTGTGGTAGTAGATCGTGCTGGGCGGCATGTCGGAGCCGCTGCTGGACAAGGCGACGGGCTGGCCTGTGCCGGCGTTGATGACCAGCGTTTCCACGAGCTTCCCGGCGATGGGCCAGCTGTCCACCAGCGTGAGCGTGGGCTGTCCGGCGGTGGTGGTCTTCGTGACCTTGACCTTCGGCATCGTCGCCATGATGCGGAGCACGCCGGCCCGGACCTGGGGATTCTCCGGCGCCGCGATCAGCGCGTCGATGGAGTTCGTCCAGATGTGGTTGTCGGTGATCTCCTTCTGCTGCTCAGGGGTCGGCGGCTTCGGCGGCACGTACTTCTCGCCCCGCGCCTTGGCAAGGCCCTTGAGCTTTTCGATCTTGGCCCGTTCCGGATTCGGGTTGGTGCCCGGCGCAATGTTGGCAACGGCCATCTGTGCGCGCGCACTGCCGATATCGCCCTTCACGGCGAAGAGCGCCGCCGCTATGTCGCGCTTGAACATGTCCTCACCCCCGTCCTTTCGCACGACGGCCCGCCGCAGGGCATTCTTGTCGTTCCCCCAGTAGTAGGTGCCGTCGTCGGTGAACAGGCCGATGCCGTTGCTGCCCAGCTTCCTACTGGTCGGCGACTGGTTGCGGATCTCCAGCGTCGCGTTGCCCGGCAGCTTGACATGCAGGGGTGTGTTGTCCGCGGCCAGCTTGGCCAGGATCGGGTTCGCTGCTGCCGGCACCGCCTTCGCGGGGGGCTTGCCGGGCGTCGATGCGGACGTGACGACCAGCGCCGCCGCGGCCGCGGCGGCCAAGGCGGCGGTACTGAAGCCCACCGTGCGGCGCATGCTCCACCGAGCCCGCCGACGAGACGCGGTCTTCGTTTCCGGCACCCCTTCTACGGCCATCGCCGCCCGCAGCACGGCCCTGGCCTCCTCGAAGGCGCGCGGCCTCACCGGCTCGGTGTCCCTCAGATCCCTCAGCAGGTCCATCTCATCGACCATCAGTTCTTGGCCTCCTTGATCGTGTTGTGGTCGGTCAGCAGCGCGACCATCCCCGGCGCGTTCCGCAGCGCCATGCGCGCCTCGTGCAGGTAGCGGCGCGCTGTTCCCGGCGGTATGCCGATCGCCCGCGCCGCGTCGGCGACGGTCAGGTCCTCCCAGGCGACCAGGGTCAAGATCTCCCGCTGCTGCGGCCGGAGCAGCGCCAGGGCCTGCCGCAGCACCGACTCGACGTCGACGCGGCTGTCCACAGCGGCCCACGGGTCCCACCCGGACGCCATACCGGTCACGTCCGCCATCAGTTCCTCGGCCGGGCGGGACCGCCAGTGCCGCCGGAGCGTGTTGTGTGCCACGCCGAACAACCACGGGCCGGCGTCAGGAAACGAGCGGTCGTAGGTCGCCCGGGATCCGAGCGCCGCCACCCATACCTCGCCGAGCAGGTCCTCGGCCGATTCCCGGCCGACCCGTCGCGCGAGGTAGGCCCCCACAGCTGCCTCGTGACGCCGGACCACCTCGACGAAGGCATCCTCATCGCCGTCGAGCGACCGGGCGATCAACTCCGCATCATCCGGATCAGATGTCATGACCCTCCTCGTATCTGGATCGCCTTACAACCAGCTATTGCCAACTGAGGGGGCAAAGCGTTCAGCGCCGGTCAGCGTCGTGCTCCTGAAGACTCCTGTACGTCGCCGACGAGGCGGGCTGGACGGCGATGTGGTCCGGGTGGTCGGCGAAGACGGTTGGGCCGGCCTCACGATCAGAGGGTCGACGGTATTCGTTAAGCGCGTAAGCCCAGCTCAAGACTGCACCGGACCTTGGGACATCAGCACGTCAGCCCCCATGGAACGGTGGGGCCGGGTCGAAGACGGCCACCGCGCGTAGGGGCGGGAACCGGTCCGCGGCAGGCCACGAAAACCTGAGAGTATGTTGCCAAGAGTGGTTTGTAATGCAAACCTAATGCCATGACAGATGAATCGGCTCTCTCCGCGGACATCGCCCGGCAGGTCTTCTCGACCACGGAGCACCTCACCCGACGTGTGCGCCAGGCACAGCGCGGCACCTGGTTCCCGCTCGTGCTGCTCGGCCTGGTGGTCGTCGCGGCAGCGCCCTTCTACCGCTTGGGGCGGCACGTCGTGACCTGCGACCCGGCCCTGGGCGCCCGCGGCGGCGTGCAGATCATCCACAAGGGCACCTGCGTCCAGGTCGTCGGCTGGCCGGCCGGCGTCTACTGGCTCTTCGCCTTCGTCCTGGCGTACGCGGCGATCGCCGCCTTCTATGTCCACCGGGCTCGTAGTCGTGGGGTGGGCGCCCGCATCCTGCCGTACGTCGGTGCCGGAGTCGCGGTCGGGCTGGTCTTCGGTGTCCTGTCGGGATGGGCGCAGCAACTGAACCTGGAGGGCATGTCACCGTCCGGCCCGGTCGCCGTCGGCCTGGTGCCGCTGATCTCCATCAGCCTGGCCCTGTTCGTCCTGGCCCGCGTGGAACGCAGCTGGGCCGTACTCAGCTTCGCCATCGGCTATCTGGTGGTGACGTTCCTGGCCTGTCGTATCGGCCCGCGCGACCTGGGCCTGCACATCGACACGGATCTCCCACCGACGTGGAGCTTCCTCCCCGCCCTGGCGGTGACCGGTGGTGTGCTCCTCCTGGGCGGAGCGGGCTTCGCGCTCGCCGAGCGGCGCCACGGATGACCCACCCCGCGAACGGGCTCGACGACGTCGTTCACCAGCGCGTACGGCTGGGCATCCTGACCATCGCCCACGAAGCACGGCGAGTGGAGTTCGGCTTCCTGCGTACGACGCTGGACCTGACGGCCGGCAACCTCTCCCAGCACCTGACCGTCCTGGAGAAGGCCGGCCTGATCAAAATCGAGAAAGGCTACGAGGGCAGGCGCGCCCGTACGTGGATTCACCTCACGGCGGCCGGCAAGAAAGCCCTGCGCGACGAGATCGCCCAGCTGAAAGAGCTCATCCGACAGGTCGAGGAGACCCAAGAGAGGGACCCGACCTGAGGCCTGGGCCGACGGGCCGCCCAACCCTGTGGAGCGACTAGCCGAGAGTCATGCACCTGGCCTGCGTACTGGAAGCCGCCCGTCAGCCGATCGCCCACTGTGACTCCGGTCAGGCCGTGCGGCGGTCGAGGGTGTCCGGAGTGGCGTCGGCGAGGAAGCCGCCGGACTGGTGGTGCCAGAGACGGGCATAGGGACCCTCAGACAGGAGGAGTTCCTGGTGGGAGCCCTGTTCAAGGACGCGGCCGCGGTCGAGAACAACCAGGCGGTCCATGCGGACGACCGTGCTCAGGCGGTGTGCGACGACGAGTGCGGTGCGGTCGCGCATCAGGCGCCACAGAGCCTCCTGGATCAGAAGCTCGCTCTCGGAGTCTAGGGCACTGGTCGCCTCGTCGAGCAGCAGGATCGGGGCGTCCCGGAGGATGGCGCGGGCGAGCGCGACCCGCTGCCGCTGGCCGCCTGAGAGCTTGACGCCTCGCTCGCCGACCAGCGTGTCCAAGCCGTTCGGAAGGCTCTCGGTGAACTCGGTGACGTGTGCCGCCCGCACGGCCTGGAGGATTTCGGTTTCGGTGGCACCCGGACGGGCGAAGGCGATGTTGTCGCGCACCGACCGGTGGAACAGCGCGGGCTCCTGCGGGACATATGCGATCAGGCTGCGCAGGTCGGTCTGGCGCAGCCGGGCGATGTCCTGGCCGCCGATGAGGATCCGGCCGTCGTCGACGTCCATGAGACGCAGCAGCAACCGGGTGAGAGTGGTCTTTCCGCCACCGGACCGGCCTACAAATCCGATCTTGGCGCCGCTGGGAATCTCCAGGTCCAGTCCATCGAACAAGGGCGGGCCGGCGCCGTGCGCGAAAAGCACCCGCTCGAAGCGGACCGCCGCGTCGACGGGACGCAACGGCTGGGGATGGGGCGGGTCGACGACCGCCGGCGGCATCAGGAGCAGCTCGGTGAACTGCGCGGCCTCGGTGAGCGTGCTCTCTATCCGCCGGTAGACCTGGTTGAACTCGAACATGATCCGGGTGGCGTTGGTGTAGTAGGAGAACGTCACCACGATGGCCTCCACCCCGAGGCCGCCGCGGAGGGCCACCGCGGCGAGCAGACCCAGGGCGCTGGTCAGGATCGACATCGGGGCGACGATCGTGTCGACCCGGAGGTTGGCGTAATCCCAGGAGCGCAGCGACAGCCGGTACTGCTCGGCGACCCGCCCCCGGAACTCGGTGGCCTCTCGCTCCTCGGCGGCGAACGCACGGACCGTCTCCATGTTGGTCAGTACGTCAGCGACGTGACCGGACACTCGCACCTTGGCGGCCTCGCGCTCGTTCACGAGCACCTGCCGACGGCGGATGAACGGGGTGACAAGGAAGCCGGTGACGATGATCAGTCCCACGAGCACGAGGACCAGGAGGGGGTGGTAACGCCACAGGACCACCGAGGCGAAGAGCAGTGGGATCACGTTGGCCATGATCGAGAAAGCGAGGGTGTCCGCGAAGTTTTCGAACCCGCTGGAGAAAGTCAGTATTCGTTTGGTCAGTGAACCGGCGAAGTTATCGTGGAAAAACGCGGTGTCCTTGGCGAGCAACTCATCCATGCCAACGATGCCGAGTCGCTCGATGCCTCGGCCGTCCGTCCGGTTGAGGAAGTGCAAGCCCGCTCGCCACAGCGCCTCACCCACCAGCATCAGACCGGCGAAGCCCAGGACATAGGGTAGAAGCGCGGCGATATCGCTCTTCCCGCCGGCGGCCAAGTGTCCCACCAGAGCGGCCACCACCAGCGGTGTCAGGTAGAACAGGCAGGTATTCCCGAGCGCCGGAAGAGTCATCGCCGGAAGCGAGATCCGCCACTGACGGCGCAGCGCATCGCCGTAATAGCGCAGGGCCAGCAGAACTGCTCGCTTCCGTGACGACTGGCTTTCCCGGAAGCTACCTCGTACTCCTGGCACAGCCACCCGCCCTCCCACGCCGCCGCCTTCCCCATGCTGCCCCGAGGCGCCCGGGAAGGCGAACAGTTTTTCGCGGGGCTTGGAGTGGGCTTCGATCACTCTGGAGTTCTGCCGGGAGGAGCACCCTGGGCATAACGGCGCGGTCTTCGTGGTCGAGATCGAAGCCGCCCAGCCAGCGGAGCCGTCCGGGTCGATGCAGCCGGCAAGCCACCGCTCGCCCTTGCCCACCGTTCGTTGCGAATCCGTTTGGTCCTGCCGCCGCTTCACCATTCCGGGTCTGGCCCGGAGGCCCTTACGCTGGTCATCCTTCCCCTGGAGCCAGATGCCAAGAGGGGAATAGCGGATCGCGTCGGCGAGTGAGCGATCTGCTGGGCCGTGGTCGCGTGACCAGTTCCGCGCGGTGGACACGGTGAAAACCGACCGACCAGTTGCCGCGGCGCGGCATGCCACCCTAAAGAATCGTCAAATACTTGATCTCCATCGATGAAGCCCGGCATTACGGGGAATGACGGGCGGAGACACACTCTGTATCAACGGAGGAGGAATGCCATGACGGATGCTGCCGGACATCGGGCTTCCGCCAGTCCGATCACGTCGCCCTGGCTGACGTTCGGCGGCCTCTTACTCGGCGTCGCCGGTTTCCTCAATGTGATCGACGGTCTCGTCGCATTCTCCAAGAAAGACTACTTTCTGGTCACGCAGGACAAGCTCCTTTTCTTCAACTACACCACATGGGGGTGGATCTGGCTCATCGTGGGAATTGTCCAGCTGGTAGTGGGCGGCGCGATCATGGCCCGGCAGCCGTGGGCAAGACCGGCAGGCATCACCATCGCCGTTCTGGCGATTCTGGGGCAGCTCATTTTCCTGAAGGCGTATCCACCGTGGTCGATCATCGCCATCGCCATCTGCTGGGTGGCCATCTACGTGTTGATGATTCCTCCACCCCGATCGATCGCGCTGTGAAGGGGGCGGCATGCCGGGCGGCGACCACCCTTCCACCCTGACCTCCCGACCTTCACAGGCCGGCCGTGGCCTGCGGCGGCTCTGACCTGCGCGGACAAGTCCCATCCGGACGCGCGGGGCAGCGATCACCCTACGGCGCGGCGGATGGGCATCCAGGTGGGGGCGGAGACGGTGGTCAGGAAGTCGGTCACCAGCCGGGTGCATAGTTCGGGCTTCTCGTGGAGCAGGACGTGTGACGTACCCGGGACGACGGCGAGCTGGGCGTCCGGCAACCCCCGGTAGAGCTCCAGAGTGTGCTCCAGGGTCACGATGTCGTCGTCGGCGGCCATGACCAGCGCCGGGCAGGTCACGGCGCGCAGTTCCGCCGGTGTCAGCCCCGGCTCGTCGGCCGCCGCCCGGGCGATCTTGTCCACGATGACCGGGAAGTGGTCCGCGCCGTCCGGCGACACCTCGGCGTAGGCGGCGACCAGGGGTTCGGGATATGGGCCCCCGGCGGTGGGCCGCATGATCATGCCGTCCGTGGTGAAGGCCCCGCTGATCAGGACGAGCCTCTCCACCAGGTCAGGACGGCGCGCGGCGGTCCACAGCGCCACCATCGCGCCCGCGCTGTACCCGGCCAGCCGTACCGGCCGGTCGACGATCTCGTCCAGGAACGCGATGGTGTCCTGCGCCATCAGATCGGCCGTGATGGGCCCTTCCACATCGGCCGTGTGGCCGTGGCCCCGGCGTTCCGGCAGCAGTAGCCGGAACCGCTCGGCCAGCCCGGCCAGGTTGCCGTGGAAGTCCCTGCTGTCGGAGAACCCGCCGTGCAGCAGTACCAGCGGCTCTCCCTCGCCGCGCTCGTCGTACCACATGCGCACGCCGTTCACGTCTGCGTAGTCGGCCATCGCCGTCCCTCTCGTTCCGGTCCCGGTGACCGTCACCGGGTACGCGGGTAATACGGAACGGCGGCCGGAAACTCACCCGGCCGACAGGGAAGAACATCAGGAAGCCGGTACGGCCGGCAGGCCGAACAGCGGGAACAGCCGGTCGGCGTCGAGGTGGGTCGTCACCTCGCCGATCAGCCCGTCCCGGAAGGTGACGACGACGAGCGCGAACGGCTCCAGTTCGCCGCCCGGCATGGTCGGCTGGTACTGCCCGAACGCCGGCGAGCCGTTGGCCATGGTCGGCACCAGGCGTGCGCCCGCGCACGGCCGTCCAGCCGCGAACAGCACCCGGCGGACCTCCTCCCGCCCGCGCAGCCACCACGGGAACGGCGGCATGGACGTGATGACGTCCTCGTGCAACAACGCCATCAGGGTCTCGACGTCGTACCGCTCGAAGGCGTCGCAGTACCGGGCCAGAAGTCGCCGCTGCGCCTGGTCCATCGGCCGGTACGGCTCGGCCGGCTCGGCGGGTACGGCCCGCGGCGTGCTCCGGGCGCGTTGCAGCGCGCTGGTGACGGAGGCGACCGTGGTATCCAGCAGCCGGGCGACCTCGTCGGCTTTCCAGCACAGCACGTCACGCAGGATCAACACCGCCCGCTGCCGGGGCGGCAGATGCTGGAGCGCGGCGACGAACGCCAGACGGATCATGTCGCGCTGTGCGGCCAGCTCCGCCGGATCGCCGCCGGCGGGCAGCACCCGGCCGTCTGGGACGGGCCGGACGAACGCGCTCGTCGGCAGCGGCACGCCGAGGTCGGGACCGGACGGCACGGACGGGCCGAGGTCGGTCGCCCGCGCCCGGCGCTGCGCGCCACGCAGCATGTCGAGGCAGATGTTGGTCGCGATGGCGTACAGCCACGTCCGCAGCGTGCCCTTAGCCTCGTCGAACCGGTCGAAGCTCCGCCAGGCGCGCACCAGCGTCTCCTGCACGGCGTCCTCGGCCTCGAACGGCGAGCCGAGCATCCGGTAGCAGTAACCAGTCAGCGCGACCCGGTGATGCGCCAGCAGTTCAGGCACGCCGGGTGGCGCCGCCTTCGCCTGGTCGGTCACACGGGGGAGAGTACCGCAGCGGAAACCGCTGTTTCCGTTCAGGATGGAGATCCCCGCACGCTGAGCCGCGCGACGGCGGCGGCATTGTTCCCGACAGGACGTCGCGGACGGTGTGGCTCAAGACGTAGTCGCGCCAAGGCCGGAGCTCTCGTCGAGCTTCGACGAATTCGAAGGCGACTGTTGCTTCATCGGTTTGATCACAGCCAGTGAGATGATGATGCATACAGCATAGAGACCGGCGGCTGTGAGGAATCCGGCAGAATAGCCAGAAGTGAGCGCGTCTTTCATGGACGACATTCGAGCTGCGTGACGAGTTGCCGTCGTGGCGACGGTGGCGATTACGGCCAGCCCCAGCGCGCTACCGACCTGACTGGAGGCGGTAAGAAGCGCTGCGCCGATGCCCGCTTCGGAGTCGTCGATGCCTCGAACGCCAATACCGGTGCTGATGACGGCAGTGACGCCCAGTCCGATACCAGTCAACAAGCTCGCCGGAAGGACGAAGGCCAGAATGCTCGAATGCGGAGTAATGAAGCTGAATATCACACTACCGCCTGCAATAACTGCCAGGCCCGCCGACAACGCGAGCTTCTCGGAAGCTATCGCCTTGAGCTTCGGTGCGATTCCTGCCGCCAGGCCGAATCCCACAACGAGCGGTAGGTACATGAGACTCGTCTTCAACGCCGAGTATCCCAGAACTTGCTGATAAAAGAGGGTAAGGAAGAAATACGTTGCCACCGATCCGGAATAGTACAGGAACGTCACTATATTCGCGGCAAGGCGGCCGGGGTCGTTCATCACCTCCCGTGGGATCATGGGCACTCTGCTCTTGATCTGGATGAGTGCGAATGCTGCCAGCAGTACGGCTCCGGCGACAAGAAAGGCGATGACGGTGGTGTCCCCCCAGCCGTGATCAGCGACACGGTTCACTGCGAAAATGAGCGAGCCGATGCCCAGTGTCGACGTTATGGCGCCGGGAAGATCGACCTTGACGCGGTCCCGCTCGCCTTCCTTGAGAACGCCCAGGCCGATGATGATCGCCACCACTACCGGGATGTTGACGAACAGAACCCACCGCCAATTGGCGTAGCTGGTCAGCAACCCGCCGAGCAGCAGGCCCATAAGGGCCGCCAGTCCGGTGGCGGCGCCGTAAACGCCGAGAGCTTTGGTGCGCTTCTCCCCTTCGGGGAAGGTGCTGACCAGCAGTGACAGTGCACCGGGAGTCGCGACTGCCGCTCCGATCCCCTGCATCGCACGAGCGAGGATGAGAGCCGTGCCGGAGGTGGACAGCCCGCCGACCAGTGAGGCGACTCCGAACACGATCAACCCGAACCGGAACACGTTCTTGCGACCGAGCGCGTCGCCGACCCGCCCGGCAACGAGCATCAAACCGCCGAAGGTCAAGGCGTAGGCATTCAGAACCCAGTTCAGGTTTGCCGTCGACATGTGCAACGAGCGATCGATGCTGGGCAAAGCAACGATCATGATCGTGCCGTCGAGCACAACCATGAAGCGTGCCAACGCGACAACGACCATCGCGATCCCCGACTGTGCATTCTTTCGCATCGGCCCGTCAGCGACCGTGCCGGATTCTTGCATGGACATAGTTCGATTCCTTAATAGGTAATGGTCGACGCATCGCAGAGAGTGCGTTGCCTTCCCGCCGGACCGGTGTGGAGGTGAGATCGATGGCTACATCGGCACCTCAACGGCTTGGGCTATTGCAGCGTCCCGTCCGACTGCATGCTCACGATGACCTGGTACACGCCAGGGTTTGCGGTGAAGTTGAGCTCTGGGTTGCGGTAGGCGGCGTCGAGTCGGGTCATGAATTCCGGGTTGGCCATTGCCGCTCGGTACGATTCCAAGCTATCCCAATGGGCCACATTGACGAGCTGGAATCGGAAGTCCGCCGAGATTGCCCGGTGCATCCGGAAGTCGCGGAATCCGGGCAGGGAACTCATAATCAATGCGCGTTCTCGCCAATCGGAGACGAAGTCGTCGAGCAGATCGACCGGCACTTCGAACACATTGATCATAGTGATCGGTTCTCCGAGGAGATGGTCTGCCATGGTAATTAACCCTTACGCCGACGGAGCCACTCAGGACTCGTCCTGATCTTCTCCTCATTCATCGGGGATGGTTCACCTCTGGGGAAGCGGTGAACCATCTCCAACTGGTGTGGGTCAGTTGTTCGCGGGTCTGGTCAGCGCACCGACGTACAGGAAGGTGTTGGTCGGTGGTTGGCCCGGTGCGGTGGTGGATCCGGCGGAGAAGCCGTTCAGGTGCTGTCCGTCGTCAGTGACCAGTGCCCAGTAGTGCAGTGAGCTGTCGCCGGTGGCGGTGTGGCAGGTTTGCGTGGCGGGATCGAGTTCGGCGGTGTTGCCGCGCACGCCCATCGTCCAGTCACAGCCATCGGGTGTGTGCGCGTTGATCCGGCCGCGAGCGGTGTCGGTGGCGGTGAACCGGACCGTGCCCTGCGCTGGATAGACCGTGCCTTTGTCGGTGGACACGACATTGATCAGGGTGTGCATGTCCGCCGGGTCGTAGCCGTAGTCGCCGAGGAACCGCTGGACGAACTTGCCGTTGTGCCGGCCGTGGACCACCTTGGTGCGGGAGCCGGATTTCATGGTGCCGATGAGGCCCACGCCGTTGGGTTGATGGCTGATCGCCGTGATCTGCTCGGTCTCGCGGTTGCCATGCACCTGGACAGACCATTTCGTGAGGTTGCCGACGG
This sequence comes from Actinomadura scrupuli, assembly GCF_050971785.1. Classification (NCBI taxonomy): domain Bacteria; kingdom Bacillati; phylum Actinomycetota; class Actinomycetes; order Streptosporangiales; family Thermomonosporaceae; genus Actinomadura; species Actinomadura scrupuli. The sequence goes on from NZ_JBPCCU010000002.1 coordinate 144,177, forward strand.
AGCCGACCGCCGGGTTGAAGCACTGCTGGGTGGTCGACGACAACTCCAACCCAGTGAGATGGACGGTGAAGTTCCAGGTGCAGCCCTGATCGGTGTGCCCGTTGACCGTCCCGTTCGGGCCGGGGGAGAACACCACCCACCCGACCTGGGGTACTTGCAGCGGCAGCGGAAGTTGCGGATCGCATTGGCCACCGCCGTCGGGACAGGCCAGCACCGAGATGTTGTTCAGCGTCGCGGCATCGGGTTGGTCGTAATTCCACATGCCGTAGTACTTCGCCGCGTTCGTGTGGGTATCGGCCGATGCCGTGGTCGCCCCGAACGGCGTTGCCGTCAGGCCGACCAACAGCGCAACAACAGCCGCAAGTAGCGCGAGCGGGGTCCGCGTGGTGACCGCGCTCGCTCGCGCGAATCGAGAAAGAAGTGACATGACAGTGTTTCCTTCTGGTGTCGAGTCACTCGGCCAGCGCGGCCGCAGCGCGTTTCTTGGCCGCCAACGCCACTTTGAGAGCGGTGTCGAGATCGGCTTGATCGATGCCTTTGAAGGCCGCGTCGGTGCACTGGCGCGCATGCGCATACAACGCCGCGAAGTGAGCCGTGCCGGCCTCGGTCAGTTCCGCCGTGGCGGGGGTGCTGTCGCGAAGGTAGGCGACGTGGCCGGCTGCCGCGGCGCGCTCGAGCATCCGGAGAGTGTCCGGCTCGGCCAGGTCCAGGCGCTGGTTGAGTTCCTTCGCCACCTCGTCGACGGGCAATGGAACACCCTTCTCCTCCAGCAGGGTCAGGAGCATCCAGGTCGGGAAATCCGAGTCGAAGTCCGCGAGGGCGCGACGGTGCAGCTTGCCGACCAGCCGGTTGAGCTCGCCGAGCGCGCGGCCGAAGCTGGGGCGCGATGCGGAGTTCACGGTCATCTGAGTCTCCTTGTGACGTGTCGGTCGAGCTGGAAGGGATGGACGGCAGCGCGTCCACCCCGCCAGATTGATGGGGTGACCAATGATGGCTACACCAACGATATACCAGTTTGATGGTCGCGCCAACAATCCGTTAGCCTGGCGAGGTGGACAACGTTGCGAACCCGACACCCGCCCGGCTGCGCGCCCTTCCGAGTTGGGTGATCAATCAGACGGCGATCGCGGCCAACCGGCTGACCGACCGGGCGCTGGCCGACACGGGTTCCCGCCGGTACCACTTCGCGATGTTGTCGGCCCTCGACGAGTTCGGCCCGTCCAGCCAAGCCGATTTGGGCAGATGCACTGGAATCGATCGCAGCGACGTCGTGGCGGCGGTCAACGCGATGGTCGAGCGAGGCTTTCTCCAGCGGAGTCCCGACCCGGCCGACGGCCGGCGCAACATTGTCACGCTCACTCGCGCGGGGAAGGACCACCTGGAGAGTCTCAGCGCCCTCCTCGCCGACGCCCAAAATGAACTACTGCACGCCCTCTCCCCGGCGGAATCGAAAACGATCGTCGAACTGCTCACGCGAGTCCTCGACAACCGCTGACCATCCGAACGCCGACGTACACCCGTGGTCGCGCCAACTGCCGCCAGGGCCAACCCACGGCTGCTTGCCGTCACCCACACCGAGGAACCCCCGGCCGGATCGCGTTCCGATCGGCCAGGGCGATGTCACTTCAGTGGAGGATTCGATGCTGCGGACCCATGTGCGCTCCGCTCCCGAACGTGTCCCTCGGCATCCGCGACAGCAAGAACGGAACACTGGAGGGCCTGACGCATTGGTGGTAGCCACCGCAGCAAGCGGAACCGGCCCGTCAAAGGACGCCCGTTAATTGCACGGCGGGCCCGACAGCCCTAGAAACGATCAAGGCCCAGGTTGGGGATCACGTCCCTGGCCTGGGCCGTGACCGGCGCCGAGCACCCGTCTCCTTTCCTGCGCTGCCAACCGCGAGCCGGCGAGCCGTACCCGCAACGATCTTGGGTGCGTTGTCGCGAGCTCATGCCCCCCAGCAGGACGTGGCCGGGGTCATCTGGCCAGGGCCTGGGTGGGGGAAAGGCGGGCGGCGCGGGCGGCCGGGTAGAGGCCGGCGATGGTGCCGATGAGGAGGGCGCCGGCCAGGCCGAGGGGCAGGGCCGTGGCCGGGATGACGGTCTCCCAGTGTTTGTACTGCGCGTAGCCGACGGTGACGAGGGTGCCGAGGGCGCAGCCGGCGAGACCGCCGAGAAGCGCGAGGGCGAGGGATTCCCCGATGAACTGGCCGGCGATGTGCCGACGGGTCGCCCCGAGGGCGCGGCGCAGGCCGATCTCACTGCGGCGTTCGAGCACCGAGATGACCATGACGTTGGCGATGCCGATCGCGCCGACCAGGACGGCGACGGCGCCGAGGCCGAGAAAGAGGCTGTTGAAGGTCTTCTTTGCGGCGAGTCGGGCGCTGAGCGCGGCCGAGGGCTGGCTGACGCTGACCAGGTCGGGGTGGGCCGGATTGGCGGCGGCGGCGAGAGTCTTGGCCGCCTCCGCGACGTGTTCGGGGTCGGTGCGCAGGTAAATGGTGGAAGCCGAGCCGTCGATGCGGAAGGCCCGTACGGCCTCGGCGAAGCCGATGAGGGCAGAGCGGTCGATGTCGGGGGTCAGTTCGATGGGTGCGAGGACGCCGACGACCGTGAAGGTCCTGCCGCCGACCCGGACCGCGGTGTCCGGGCGCAAAGTGGTGACGCCGAGGCGCTGAGCGGCCACCGCGCCGAGGACGGTGACCGGGTAGCGGCTGGTGGCGGCGTTGAGGAAGACGCCCTGGGCGACGTGGCCGCGCAGGACGGAGGGCAGGTTGGGACGGACGGCCTTGATGCTGATGCCGCCGGTGATGATGGAGCCGATGTGCTCGTTGCGCAGGACGGTGCCGGAGACCGGGGCGATGCCGGACACCTGCTGGACGTACGGGCCGTTGGTGAGGGTCTGTTCGGCGGACAGCGGGAGGGTGGACTGGTCGCCGGTGAGGCCCTGACCGGGCTGGACGGTGAGCAGGTTGGTGCCGAGCCGGTCGAGTTCGTGCTGGAGGCCGGCCGCGCTGGACTGGGAGATGCCCAGGACGCAGACGATGGCGGCGATGCCGATCGCGATGCCGAGGACGGAGAGGGCGGCTCGGAGTTTGCGGGCGCCGATGCCGAGGAGCGAGACACGGACCAGATCCGCGGCGGCGAGGCGGCTGGATCTCATGTCGGCTCCGGGTGGATGCGGCCGTCGCGGATGTGGATCTCACGGTCCATGGCGGCGGCGACGCTGGGGTCGTGAGTGATGACGATGAGGGTCGTGCCGTCGTCGTGCAGTTCGCTGAGGAGTTCGAGGACGGCGGCGCCGTTGGCGGTGTCGAGGGCGCCGGTGGGCTCATCGGCCAGCACGAGGGCGGGCCGGCCGACGAGGGCGCGGGCGATGGCGACACGTTGGCGTTCACCACCGGACAACTGGGCCGGGCGGTGCCCGAGCCGGTCGCCGAGGCCCACCCGGTCCAGGACCTCAGCGGCCCGGCGGCGGCGTTCGCGCAGGGGGATGGCGGTGTAGAGGAGGCCGTCGGCGACGTTGTCAAGCGCGGTGCGGTAGTCGAGCAGGAAGAACTGCTGGAAGACGAAGCCGATGGTGGCGGCGCGCAGCCCGGCGAGCCGCCGGTCGGTCAAGGTGGCGGTGTCCTGGCCGTTGACGACGAGTACGCCGGAGGTCGGGCGGTCGAGGATGCCGATGAGATTGAGCAGGGTGGACTTGCCGGAGCCGGACGGGCCGACGATCGCCACCTGCTCGTCGCGTTCGATGGTCAGGTCGATACCGTGGAGGACCTCGACCGGCCCCGGATAGGTCTTGCGTACGTCGTAGAGCTCGACGACCGGAGTCACTGCGGGATCACCACCCGGACGCCCTCGGTGATGCCTGGGCCGGAGATCTCCACCTGGCCGGTGCCTGCACCGTTGGTGGCGAACATGCCGGTCTTGACCGCGACGCGCTGAACGGTTCCCCCGCTGGTGACGTCCACGGCGTGCCCTCCGGTGGAGAGGGTGACGAGCGCGGCGACCGGGACGGCGAGAACGTTCCTGGCCCGCTGGCGGGTGAAGTCGACGGTGACCGGGGCCTGGTCCAAGCCGCTGGTGGCTTTGGGCCTGGTGAGCCGGACGGTCACCGCGACGGTGGCGTCATCGCCGGAGTTCGAGCCCGAGTCGCCGTCGTCGTCGCCCTGCGAGCCGGAGGAATCGCTGTCGGCGGTGGCGGTGGTGCTGATCCGGGTGATGGCGCCGGGCGTCCTGCTGCCGTCGGGCAGTTCGACAGTGACCTTGTCCCCGGCGTGCGCGAGGTCGCTGTCCGCGGGCAGGTTCACGGTGGCGATGCGCCTGGTGCCGGTGACGTCGACGAGCTGAGCACCCGCCGCGATCCGGTCACCCGGCTTGGCGTGCTGGGCACCGATCCGGACCGCGCCCGGCAGGAACACCAGGTCGGCCAGGGTGACCTGGCCGGTCCTGGTCTGCCTGTGCGCCTTCTGCCAGCGCTTGACGGCGGCCTGGGTCGCGGCGGAGAAGTGATCGTCGATGGTCATGTCGTGGTACGGGTCGTACCCGAGGCTGCGCAGGTTGCTTTCCAACTGCTTGACGTCCTTGCCGTCGGAGACGTCCAGAGCGAGGGTGCGCGACAGCGGAACAGTGCCGTAGAAGAGCCGGACCGGGTGCAGGCCGACGGCGTACAGCGCTTGACCACGGGTGACTGTGGCGCCCTCGGCGGGCTCGGCGGTGAGGATGCCGGACGCCGACGACTGGAGGGTGCGGGCCCCGTCGAAGCCGAGCGTGCCCTGTTCCTGGGCGGTCTCGACGAGGTCGGCACGGGTGACCGCGGCGGTCGTGGTGCCCGTGGACGGGGTGGGGGAGGCGGTGGCGGCGGGCCCGGACGCGGCGGTCCACAGGCTTCCGGCAATGATGGCGGCGAGGCCGCCCACTGCGGTGAGCGAGATCCCAAGACGCTTCATGGGCTACTGGCTCTTCGGCTTGGGCTGGGGCGTGACGCCGCAGGCTCGCATCGCCTTGTCGACGGTGTTCCTGTCGAGGTGCAGGTCCTTACCGACGTGGATCCCCTGTTCGCCCTTTCCCTCGGTCGGCGGGGACGGGTCGGGGAAGTTCGGCACGCCGTGCTGCCGGACGCAGGCCGAGAGCTTGAGCGCCCTGTCGTACTCCGCGCTGGGGTCCTCGTCCTCGTGGGTGAAGACGCCGTTCAGGTACGTGCCGCAGATCTTCATGACCTTCTGGACGATCGGGCTCTGCTTCGTGAGACCGGGTGGCGGTTCGATGTCGATGTCTCCGTCGGAGCCCACCTTGGGGTCGGCGACGTTGGGGATGCCGTTCTTGCGGGCGCAGTCGACGAACTGGCGGGCCTTGGCCTCCTTGGCCGCCGTGCCGAGCGTCGGAGAGCTGGTCACAGCCGCCCCGGGGCTGTCCGAGCCGCAGGCGGTGGCCCCGCCGGTCACCAGGACGGCGGCGGTGGCGAGATACAGGATTCGCATGCCGGTGAGCCTCGGGTACGGGGCTCAGGACGGGCTCAGCTTCCGGTCAGAATCCGGTCAGACTCATGGAGGGGCGGCAGCTCGATCCGGAACTTCGAGCCCTCCCCGGGCGCACTGGTGACCTCGACCGAGCCGCCGTGGGCTTCCACGATCGAGGCGACTATCGCCAGACCCAGCCCGGAACCCTCCCCGTAGAAGCGGTCGAAGATGTGCGCGGCCCGCTCGGCGTCCATGCCCGGCCCATCGTCGGCGACCTCGAGGACGCCCGGCGCCACGGTGACCCTGATCGGCGTGCCCGGCGGGGTGTGCCGGCAGGAATTGGACAGCAGGTTCGCGGCGACCTGCCGGAGCCGGTTCTCCTCGCCGCGGACGTACAGGCCCGCAACGGCCTCCAGCTCGATCTTCCGGTCCGGAGCCGCGAGCCGGGCGTCGTCCACCGCGTCGGCGGCGATCGTCGCGAGATCGACCCGCGTCGGGCACAGCGGACGGCCCTCGTCCAGCTCTGCGAGCAGCAGCAGTTCCTCCACCAGCCCGGTCATCCGGGCAGCCTCGGCCTCGATCCGGCTCATCGCCCGGGCCAGGTCCTCCGGTCTGTCCTGGGCCCCGCTGCGGAACAGCTCGGCATACCCGCGGATGGAGGTGAGCGGTGTGGACAGTTCGTGCGAGGCGTCACCGAGGAACAGCCGCATCCGCTGCTCGGACTCCACGAGGCGGTCGACGTACCGCTGGATCTCCCCGAGCATGGCGTTCAGCGCCAGCCCGACCCGGCCCACCTCGGTCTTGGGGTTCTTGTCGGGCACCCGCCGGGTGAGGTCACCGCCGGAGATGACGTCGGCGGTGGCCGCGATCCGGGCGAGCGGGCGCGCGGTGACCCGCGCCATGATCAGCGCGAGCCCGGCCCCGATCACCACGATGATCACACCGAGGGCGAGCTCGATGACGGTGAGCTCTCGTAGGACCTGATCGACCGAGGCGGTCGGGATGCCCAGTGTCACCAGCACCCGGGTGTCCCCCTCGTTCATGGGGACCGTCAGCACCCGGTAGTCGCTCTGGCCCGTCAAGGCGAGGGGCATCTCCTTCCGGGCATCGGGCGGGACATCCGGCGGGACACCGGTCAGGGCATCTGTCGGGCCATCGGACGGGGCATCGGTGGGCCGCCAGGGTGAGGCGTCCGGCCGGTGATTCGCCTGGACCTTGCTCTTGGTACCGAACATCTGGCCGTCGATCAGAACGCCGTTCATCTGGCGGTCGAGCAGGGTGCCGTTCTCGTTGCGGACCTCGACGACCAGGCCGATAGGGAAGCCCGCCGTGTCAGCGATGCCCCGCGGGCTGCGCCCGATGCCGTCGTCCATTCTCGGAGGACGCGGAATTTCGAAGAGCCGGTCCAGGTTGCGCTGGTCCTTGTCGGTGGCGAGGACCTGCCGTACGGTGCCCGCCGCCGCCACTATCTGCTGGTCGAGCTGGCTCTCCAGGTTGTCTTCCATCAGTCTGTTGACGCCCACGCCGAAGGCGGCGAGGCCGAGAAGGAGCAGGCCGACGAGTCCGGCGAGGATGCGCAACCGTAGGGACATATCCCCATGGTCGCCTTGCTGGCTCATAAACCGCTCAGAAAAGGTGCGATGGCTCCGTGATCGGGGCACCATGGCCGGGTGGTGACATCTTCGGCGCGGCTGCTCGTGGTGGACGACGAGGAGAACATTCGTGACCTGGTCGCGACCGGTCTGCGCTACCAGGGCTACGAGGTGGCCACGGCGGCCGACGGCCGATCGGCGCTGGCCCGGGCGGAGGCGTTCCGCCCCGACCTCCTTGTGCTGGACGTCTCGCTGCCCGACATCGACGGCTTCCGGGTGTGCGACCGGCTGCAGGGTCTCGGGCAGGCACCGCCGATCATCTTCCTGACCGCACGCCGCACGCTGGACGACAAGCTCACGGGCCTGTCCTCCGGCGGCGACGACTACATCACCAAGCCGTTCAGCCTGCAGGAACTGCATGCCCGGGTGCGGGTGGTGCTGCGCCGTACCCGGGCCGCGCCGGACGCGCCGCGCCGATTGCGGGTCGGCGACCTGGAGCTGGACGTGGACACCTGTACGGTACGCCGCGCGGGCGACCAGGTCACCCTTACTCCGACCGAGTTCAAGTTGCTGCGCTGCCTGATGGAGCACGCGGGCCAGGTGCTCTCCAAGGAGCAGCTGCTCGACCTGGTCTGGAACTACGACTTCGACGGCAACCCACAGGTCGTCGAGACGTACGTCTACTACCTCCGCAAGAAGCTGGACCGGACCGGCCCACCGGTGATCCACACGGTCCGCGGCTTCGGCTACGCGCTGCGCGCCGGGTCTTGAGGGCGTCTCACTCCGGCGCAGGCGAGACCCGATGGCCTCGATGATCCCCGGGCGCAGTTCGGCAGCGCGGATCATGGCGTCGACGTCGACAGCGCGCCCTCCGGATGCTGTGGACGCCATCGAATGTTGAGCCGGGCATCGACTGGCGGGCACATCCGCCGGTCGGGTTGTCGGTGGGACCCGTGCCCCCCCCCGATGACGCCGTCGGCAACAAGATCACAGCGCTCTACGACCGAGGAAATACGTCTCTGACCTGAACCTTCGTGGTGGAGCGGGAGACGGGAATCGAACCCGCGCCGTCAGCCTGGGAATCAGACAGATCCGGGCCGGCCGGGCCGCTGAACTGGGCGTCCGGCCTGACAGGAGTGACCGTGATTGACCCCTGTTCACCGGGGCTAATGGCCCGTTAGTGGCCCGGCGCGACGCTACCTTCCTGCGGCGGCGGAGCCCTATCATCTGACCGGCTGCCGACTCCAAGCCGGTGCGTCGACCGCTCCGACAACCTGCGGACGTTTCGCGCGATCTTTCAGTCTCCGGACGCGTGCTGCCCTGCTCGGGAACGTTGCGCTCTGTCGATGCGTAGTGCCTGAGGGTCTGATGCCCACTCGTACAACTGGACCTCAAACGGATCGGCGTCGAACTCGACAAGACGCACCAGGGCATCCCGGTCTTGCTCGACAGTGGGCCGGTGCCGGACGTCTTCACGCCTGCTGCGCTACCCGTGCTTGCGTTGCACGCCGGTCCCCGCACGGTACTGGCAGGCACACAAACAAGACGGGAGTCGTTTTATGCAACGCACTCTGGAACAACCGATCACCCGGGACATGGATTTCGAGTTCCTTGCGGGTGTCGGTGAGGTCGTAATCCATTCACTCCCGAACTCGACCACCATCCGCGTCGACCTCGATGCACCCGGCGGCCCGTACGAGGAGTGGGTGCGGAACGCCGCCCTCGTTGTGGGGGAAGGGCACGTCGGACTCACCGGACCTCGGCCATATAAGGGAACGAGTGGTCCGAAGATCACCCTTACGGTGCCGGAATACAGCGAAGTTGTTGTGGAAATCGGAAGTGGCAACATCGTAACCACAGGCTCTCTCGTGAACGCCTATCTGCTCACTGAGAGCGGAAACGTCAACGTCGCTCACCTGAGCGGGGATCACAACACAGTGCGGACCGCTGATGGTGATGTCACCGTGGGGAGTAGCAGTGGAATGCTGGAAGCCTCAGCCACTGACGGCAACATCCACGCGGCCGGCATCAGCGGGCGCGCCAAGCTGAGCGCCCCCAAGGGCGGAGTCCGCGTCGTCGCCGACGATCCGAGCTTGCTGGCGGTCGTCGTCCGCGATGGCTCCACACTGGACATCAGCGGCAGCTACAAACCGGAGAACGTAGCCGTGTTTGCACTCCTAACCGATGATCCCGGAACCCGGGTATACATCGGCTGAGATTCTAGGGCGGCCGTAGGTCCGTGAGGTTCGCCGTGCTGGCGATGTCTGTCTAGACCGCACACAGCCGTAGGCAGGGGCAAGACCGGTCTGCCGACAGGTCCACATCACAGGGCGCGGCCTCCGCCGCGCCCTGTTCCCTGTCGAGCCGATCGTGCACCAGATCCGTCACCATCGCTTCTCGCGCACAACGGAGAGGCCAGCGCGCCGGTCCCGTGGCCTAAAGGCAGCACGAGGGCCCTAACAAGCATAAAATGATCAAGGCCCAGGTTGGGGATCACGTCCCTGGCCTGGGCCTTCTCGGTGGAGCGGGTGACGGGAATTGAACCCACGCCGTCAGCTTGGGAATCAGACGGATCCGGGCCGTCAGGGGCGCTGACCTGGGCTCGGGTGTGACCGCCAGTATCCGCTGTTGACCCCTCTTCACGCTGGCTAATGGCACGCTAATTGCACGAGAGCCAGCCAGTGGCCTGGCCCTTCGCCTGCGCGTCGCGCACTCCCCCGGCCACCTCCACCCCTGGCAGACGACCGCCAATCGCGCGGGCTGCGCATCCCGGAGTCCGAGACCCCGCCGGAAGCGTTCTAGTGATGGCGCCATACTCGCAACATGGACCGCTACCAGGGGCCGGCCCGCTTGGAGTGGTGGGCGAACAAGGACACATGCCTGGCCTCCATCGACGTGCGCCTACTTGTGGTCAGCGATAGCGCAGGGTGGCGTGCGACTGCAGCCTTTGCCTCACCCCTGACCGGCGAAGACCGCGAGGGTTGGGAGTTCCTCAAGGTGCTATCCCCCTATTTCACCCTGAGATTCGAGAGTGAGGAAGACGCCACGATCGACGTACGCGTGGACGAGCCTGAAGAGGGCGAACTGGTCCTCTCTGTCGTGTAAAGCATGAGCCTGGCGGTCGTACCGAACCCTGTGACCGCGTTCGCTGTTCGTCGCCTGCAGGCCGTTGCTCAGTGAACGGTCGCGCAGGGACTCGCCACCCTTGATCAAAAACGGCTCAACTCAGTAGCTTGGCCACTTGATCCGTAGACCGATCAAGATCGTCCACAGCCATTCATGACGGTCCTCGGGGCCTGCTCGTGGGGCGTGTCCGCCGCCGTGTGTTCCATGGCCGTCCACGGTCGGGACTTCCCCCTTGAACGTGGACACCTTCAGACCTGGATCATGAGTGGTTCAGGGAGAGGAGTCCTTGTTGGGCACGTTCAAGTACCCGGCTGAGTTCCGGGCCGATGCCGTGGCGATGGTTCGTTCATCGAGCAAGCCGATCGCTCAGGTCGCTAGAGACCTGGGGATCAATCACGAGACGTTGCGGACCTGGTTGCGTGCCGCTGACGCAGCAGAGCGGCCCGGTGCGGCGCAGGAGTCGGCCAAGGACACCGAGCTGGCCCGGTTGCGTAAGGAGGTCGCCGAGCTCAGGTTGGAGCGGGAGGTGCTGCGGAAGGCGGCGGCGTATTTCGCTCGGGAGACGCTGGGGTGAGCCGCTTTCACTTCGTCGAATCCCATCACCGCGCCTATGGCGTGAAGCGGCTGTGCCAGATCATGAACATCTCACGTTCGGGGTTCTATCGGTGGCGTCAGGCTGCCCCGGCACGAGTCGCCCAGGCGGCCCAGGACGCTGGTCTGGTCGAGCGGATCCGCACGATCCACGCCGAGTCCGGGCGGGCCTACGGGTCACCGCGGGTGCACGCCGAACTCCGCGCCGCCGGCCTGCCGGTCAACCGTAAGCGGGTGGAGCGCCTCATGCGTGAGCATCAGATTGTGGGCGCTCATCAGCGTCGGCGGACCCGCACCACGATCCCCGATCGGGTGGCCGGCCCGGTGCCGGACCTGCTCCGACGCGACTTCACCGCGACCGCACCCAACAGCCGCTGGGTGGGTGACATCACCTACCTGCCGGCGGGTGGGCGGTGGATGTATCTGGCCACGGTCATCGACCTGTATTCACGCCGCCTGGTGGGCTATTCGATGGCCGACCACATGCGCGCCGATCTCGTCATCGACGCGCTGCACGCGGCCGTGCGGTCCCGGGGCTGCAACGTCACCGGGGTGATCTTTCACACCGATCGCGGCTCCCAGTACAGCTCGGCCGCGTTCGCGCAGGCGTGTGCGGCGGCCGGGGTGCGCCAGTCGATGGGAGCGGTCGGATCGAGCGCGGACAACGCCGCGGCCGAGTCGTTCTTCGCCAGCCTCAAACGAGAGATTCTCCCCACGCGAGGCTGGCCCACCATCGGCCAGGCGCGCCTGGCCGTGTTCAGCTGGCTGACCTTCTACAACACCCGACGACGCCACTCGGCCCTCAGCTACCTCAGCCCCGCCGACTACGAAACAACATCGACCACCACTACGCTGCCAACCGCCGCATAACAACCGGTGTCCACAATCAAGGTGGAACCCCCGTCGTCCAGGGTTGCCGTTAGCACTGCCGTTAGCAGTCTCGCCCAGGGAAGATCACGCGTTCAGGCTGTCAGATTGGTTCCTCGTCAGCTGACCGTAGACGCTCCCACTGCGGGTCGTAGCAGACAAGACCATGCTCAACCGCTAGTTGGACGGCCTCTGCGGAGAGCTGCTCTGATCTCCCGTAGGGCATTGTCAGATAGATCATTGGACCGGAAACGCTGTCGATCACTGGACCCCAACGAGAAGTCTCGACTCCGTTCAAGTTGGCCCAGCGCTCGGCCAGCGCGACCGCATAGGCGAGAACGCGCGGGGTGGGCTCGATCTCTTCGTCTTCCATGTACGTGTCGTAGAGCCGTTCGTAGACAGCCCCACCCTCGACATCGTCAGCGGGCTGCGCCCCCTCCCACAGCGCCAGGTCATAACTCATGCCGGCAGTATGCCGCCCGCTACCGATATCGCGGTGTTCAAGCGCTGATCGTTAAGACACAGGCAAGCGCCAATGACGGCGCCCTGACCTGGGTCTCTGTCGGTGGAGCGGGTGACGGGAATCGAACCCGCGCCGTCAGCTTGGGAATCAGACGGATTCGAGCCGTCATGGTCGCTGACCTGGGCTTCGATGTGACCGCCAGTGCCCCGGGTTGCCCCCTGTTCACCCTGGCTAATGGCACGCTAATGGCACACGCCTCCAGCTCCGATCGTGGGCTCACTTCCCCTCAAGCGCTCCGTGCCTCGGGCAGGTGGACCCTGAGTGGAGAGGGGCCGGCCACCACTCCGAGCATCACGCGGCGGTCGATCACCCCTAACCCTGTACGGCGCTGTGCCCCCAAAGACATCCGAGCTCCAGGCTCCTCGTGGCCGCAGCAGTTTGAGGGCCGGCCGGCCGCGCGCACCCTGGTATCCTACTTTGAGTAGTATAATTGGAGTCATGACCACGCCACCGGGAACGGGCACCGCCCGGAAGAGTCCTGCGCGACGTCGCCGCCGCGAATCATCCGAATCTCCCGACCCGACCGTCAAGAAGTCGGTGACATTGCGTCGTAGCCTGGCCGAGGAGATCGAAGCTCGTACAGGAGCACGCGGTTTCTCCTCCTTCCTGGACTCTGCCGCCGAGCGACACCTGGCTCTGCTGAAGGCCCAGGAGATCGTAGACGACCACACGACACGGCTCGGAGAGTTCACCCCCGAAGAGATGGCAGAGGCAGAGGCCGCATGGCGCGGCGAGTGAACCAGCCTGGCCTGCTGGCCGGCCCGGTACTGGTCCTGGACGCCCAAGCCCTTTCTCTGCTGGCCGACGACGACCGCGGCATGCTGGCCCGGCTGGACTTGGCGCGCCGTGACGGCTTCGCGCCCATCATCAGCGCCGTAACGATCGTCGAGCAGCGCCGCGCTGGTCGCGCAGCCAAGCGGCTGGAGTGGGTGCGATCCAGGCTGACAGTGATCGACGTCACCGAGGGCCTGGCCGATCTCGCGGCGGCCTTACTGGAAGACGCCGGCCTCTCGGGTCACGACTGCGTCGTGGACGCCTTGGTGGTAGCCACCGCAGCAAGCGGAACCGGCCCGTCAAAGGTCGCCTCCAGCGACGGCTCCCACATTCCAAGATTGTGCGAAGCGGCCAGCCTGCAACGACCATCCCGGGTGGAATGGCTCCGCATCTGATCGCTCCCACCGACGAGCATCACCGGCAACCGAGAAGATGGGCGCACTCGTCCCACGGCCTCCTTGCACGTTAATTGCACGGCGGGCACAACAGCCCTAGAAACGATCAAGGCCCAGGTTGGGGATCATGTCCCTGGCCTGGGCCTTCGCTGTGGAGCGGGTGACGGGAATCGAACCCGCGCCGTCAGCTTGGGAAGCTGAAGTTCTGCCATTGAACCACACCCGCATGTGGCGCCCCGGAAGGCGACCGCTCGCCCATGGTACCGGATCCCGCAGTCCCATGAGACTCCTGCGGACGATCACGATGACGGTCCGCCCGCGACTCTCCGCAGGGGGGTTTGGCGCGGCGGAAGTCAGGGAAACGGTACCGTTTTGACGTGCTGCTCTCCGATCGTGACATCAGGGCCGAGCTCGACTCCGGGCGAACGAAGATCGACCCGTATGACCCGGCCATGGTCCAGCCGTCCAGCATCGACGTGCGGCTGGACCGCTACTTCCGGGTGTTCGAGAACCACAAGTATCCGCACATCGATCCGGCCGAGGAGCAGGCGGACCTGACCCGGCTGGTCGAGATCGAAGCGGATGAGGCGTTCATCCTGCACCCCGGGGAGTTCGTGCTGGCCTCGACGTACGAGATCTTCGCGTTGCCGGACGATCTTGCCGCCCGGCTGGAGGGGAAGTCCAGTCTGGGGCGGCTGGGCCTGCTGACGCACTCCACCGCGGGCTGGATCGACCCCGGGTTCAGCGGCCACGTCACGCTGGAGCTGTCTAACGTCGCGACGCTGCCGATCAAGCTGTGGCCGGGGATGAAGATCGGCCAGATGTGCCTGTTCCGGACGACGTCGCCGGCCGAGCATCCGTACGGCTCGGAGAAGTACGGCTCGCGCTACCAGGACCAGCGTGGCCCGACCCCGTCCAAGTCGTACCTCAACTTCCACCGGTCCAAGGTCTGAGCCGCCCCGGCCATGCGGCTAGCCCCCCGAGCCCCCGGATCCTCCCGGCGCGACCTGGCCTACACGCTGCGGCTGCCTGAGGGCGCCGACCCCGACCGGGTGACCGAGCTGCTCCAGCGGTACGACCCGTACGCGCGGCGGCGCCGCCGGACCATCAAGCTGACCGGCAGCGGGGCCACGCTCAGGCTGCGCGGTGCGGAGCTGGTGGTCCCGCCGGCCGAGGACGTCCTGGCGCGGGCACTGCGGCACCATCTGGGCGGCTCGTGGCTGGTGCCGCCGCCCGCACCGGACGGGGACCAGGAGCCGCTGCAGGACCTGGCCCGGGTCTTCGTCCCGCGCAAGCTGCTGGCCGCCGAGCTGGCCACGCTGCTGCGTCCGGTGCTGCCCGGGGTGGCGATCCGGGACGATCCCAAGCTGGAGCTGTTCTGGTTCGACGACGAGGACAGCGAGCTGACGATCTCGGCCTGGGTCGTCCGGGACCGGGCGCTGCTGCCGCCCGCGGTGAACGCGCTGCGGGACGCCGAGGCGGTGTACGAAGTGGGCATCGATGACGTCAACGGGCCCACGCCGGTGACCGCCGGGGAGACCTGGCGGATCGTCGAGCTTCTGCAGCGTGAGCTCGGCGGCGTGGCCGTCGACCGTTACGGCTTCCGTCTCACCGGTCCCACGGACCTCATGCCTCGCTGAATTCACTCTGGACGTCGTCCGAACCCGGGAGTGGCGCGTCACACCCCATGTGATGGCTCTTATCGATGGGGCTGCCCGCCGTGTACGCCGCGGGTCCACCCTCCTGCTTCCCTACGTTCCCGAACCCGAGCACGTACTGGAGACCGTACGGCTGTTCCATCCGGCCGCCGAGCAGCGCGGCGACACGATCCGCACTGTGGACGGCATCGCGCTGCGCGGCCCCTTCTCGATCACCCCGCGGGTGGCGCGGCGGGCGGGCATCCCGCCCGGCTGGCCGGTGGCGTACGTCAGCAGACGCGGCGCCGAGCTGGTGCCGGGGCTGGCGCACCGGATGGGCGGCCGGTGGTTCCATGACGGCCGGCCGATCCGGAGACGGGATGCCGACCACCACCGGGCGACCGTGTATCTGCCGGTACGGCCCGAGCCCGCCTCGCTCGGCGAGCTGCTGGGACCGTACGCGTCGGCGGTGACGGGTTCCCGGGAGCTGACCGAGGCCGAGGACGTGGTGATGTTCGGCGGGATCGCCTATGCCCAGGTGAAGGGCGGCGATGTGGAGCTGTACGTCGGGGCGCGCATCGCCGGGGTGGTGCGGCCCGCGGCCGGGCGGCCGTACGCTCTGGGCGCGCTGCGGGAGGTGCCGGGGCTGCTGACCTGCGATCTCGCCGAGGCCGAGGTGCCGGCGCGGGTGCCCGCCGAGCTGGCCATGGACGTCGCGCAGGCGTCGCTGGCCATCGCGGAGGCGTACGGGGGCGTGACTCTGGACCTGGACGGCTACCGCATCACCAGGCCCGAGGACCTGATCCCCCGCTGACCGGAGCGCCCCACGGCCCGGCTCGATCACGAGGCCCGGGTAATCGTCGAGCGCCCGTCCCCGGGGGGAGACGGGCGCTGACGATCGGGTCATTCGGCCGCGACGGGCTCCTTGCTGGGCTCGCCCTTGACGGACTTGATCAGCAGCTGGGAGACGTCGACGACCTCCAGCGACTCCTTGGCCTCGCCGGAGTTCTTCTTCTCGTTGATCGCGTCGCCCAGCATCACCAGGCAGAACGGGCAGGCGGTCGAGACGGTGTCGGGGTTGGTCTCCAGCGCCTCGTCGACCCGCTCGGTGTTGATGCGCTTGCCGATGCGCTCTTCCATCCACATCCGGGCACCGCCGGCGCCGCAGCAGAAGCCCCGGTCCTTGTGCCGGTGCATCTCCTGCGTCTTCACCCCGGGCACCTTGGCCATGATGTCGCGCGGCTGCTTGTAGACCTTGTTGTGCCGGCCCAGGAAGCAGGGGTCGTGGTAGGTGATGTTCTCGTTGATCGGCGTGACCGGCACGAGCTTGCCCTCGTCGACCAGCTTGGCCAGCAGCTGGCTGTGGTGGACCACCTCGTAGGAGCCGCCGAGCTGGGGGTACTCGTTGGCGAGGGTGTTGAAGCAGTGCGGGCAGGTCGCCACAATCTTCTTGACGCCGGCCTCGTTGAGGGTCTCGACGTTCTGCTGGGCGAGCATCTGGAAGACGAACTCCATGCCCAGGCGGCGGGCCGGGTCGCCGGTGCAGGCCTCCGCCGGGCCGAGCACCGCGTACTTGACGCCGGCGATGTGCAGCAGCTCGGCGACGGCCTTGGTGGTCTTCTTGGCGCGGTCCTCCAGGGCACCGGCGCAGCCGACCCAGAAGAGGTACTCGGTGTCCTCGGGCATCGTGTCCTCGACGACGGGCACCTCGAAGTCGAGCTCCTCGATCCACTCGAGCCGCTTCATCTCGGACATGCCCCACGGGTTGCCCTTGTTCTCGAGGTTCTTCAGCATCACCCCCGCCTCGGAGGGGAACGAGGACTCGATCATGACCTGGAAACGGCGCATGTCGAGGATGTGGTCGATGTGCTCGATGTCGACCGGGCACTGCTCGACGCAGGCACCGCAGTTGGTGCAGGACCAGAGCACGTCGGGGTCGATGACGCCGCCCACGTCGGCGCCGCCGACCAGCGGGCGCTCGGCCTCGGCCTTGACGGCGTCGGGCAGCTTCTCCCGCTCCTCGTCGGAGCCGGCCAGGATGTAGGGCGCCTTGGCGAAGGCGTGGTCGCGCAGGTCCAGGATGAGCATCTTCGGCGACAGCGGCTTGCCGGTGTTCCAGGCGGGGCACTGGGACTGGCAGCGCCCGCACTCGGTGCAGGTGGCGAAGTCCAGGAAGCCCTTCCAGGTGAAGTCCTCGATCTTGCCGCGGCCGAAGACGTCGGTGTCCGGGTCGGCCTCCTCGAAGTCGAGGAGCTTGCCGTCGCTCATCATCGGCTGGGCGGCGCCCAGGCCGTCCGGCCGCCGCTTGAACAGGACGTTGACCGGCGCCAGGAAGATGTGCAGGTGCTTGGAGTTCACCACGATGACCAGGAAGACCAGCATGACGCCGATGTGCAGCAGCAGGCCGACCTTCTCGAGGAGCTCGAGGGTGTCGTGGCTCAGCCCGTCCATCAGCTTGCCGACGCCGATCGAGACGAACGCCCCGCTCTTGTACGGCAGGTTGCCGATGGCGGCAGCGGCGCCGCGGAAGAAGATCATCGTCCACAGGACGTTGAAGATCATGATCAGGATGACCCAGGCGCCGCCGGTGTGCGAGCCCTTGAACCGGGACCCGCGGTCCAGCTTCTTCGGCGAGTTCGTGACCCGGATGATCGCGAAGGTGATGAGGCCCAGCAGGCACATCACGGCGATGAAGTCCTGGACGAACCCGACGAACGGCCAGGTCCCGATGAGCGGGATGTGGAACTTCATGTCCGCGAACAGCGCGCCGTAGGCCTCGAGGTAGACCGAGGCCAGAAGGATGAACGCCCACATGACGAAGAAGTGGGCCAGGCCCGCCACGGTCCACTTGAGCAGCTTGCGCTGCCCGAGGACCTCGACGACCTCTGCCTCGACGTCTCCCTTGGGGTCACGCTTGACCGTGAGGACGCGGTCGGGCGCGGGCTGGCCGCTCTTGGCCAGCCGGTACAGGAACAGCACTCGCCGACCCGCGACCGCCAAGGCGAGCGCCGTACCGGCGAGCCCTATGAGCATTACAAGCCACACAGTTCCGTCCTCCTTGGCAGGGCTACCGCGGTACGGCCGTTGGCTGTCAGCGTAGGACTCGCGACAGACAGTTCTTCATCCGGGGTCCAGATACTACTCGCGGGTAGCTACAGGTGTCACAACCAGCGACGAGCCCGCTTCACCGGCCCGGGCCCTTCCTCCATGCCCAACTAGAACCGGATTCAACGCGGGGGCAGTGTGAGGCTTACGACACATATGTGTCAACCGATAACGGTGGTGCTCGACGGCCCCGATGGGCCAGGGAGCCCCGCGTGTCCGGGCGGCTACCCAAACGGTCTTGGCTGACGATCTCCCGGTGGTTAGAGTCCCTGCACCTGGTGTCGGGCGGACGGCGCGGACCCGAGACCGGCCACCCCTATTGGTCCCGGGTGCCGTCGAGGCCCGGGCGAGCTCATGGAGCGACAGATGAGGGCACTCCCGCGTCCGCTGGTCCGAGCCGCGGTCGGCCTGGCCGCCGTCGCTACGGTGATCGGCGTCAGCGCGTCCCCCGCCGCGGCCGACAACACCTACCACCCCGCCGAGAGCGACTTCGCCGACTGCCCGGCGAAACCGGCCGACGCCCAGGGCACCTGGACGTGCTACGTCATGACGACCGTCGGCGGAGTCGTACGCCTGGACAAGATGAGCGCGAACCTCACCGCCCCCTGGCGGCTGACCGTGGCCCAGGGGCAGGTCACCGGGGGCGCCAAGATCGCCAAGGTGGGCGGCCTGTCCGCCGACCCCGTCCCGTTCGTGTCCGGCGTGCCCGGCACCCCGTTCGTGACGCCGCACCCGACCGGCTGGAAGCTCCAGCCGTACGCGACCGGGCACGTCACCCCGGGCCTGACCATCCCCGCGTCGGTGGGCGTCAAGATACGCATCATCGGCACCGGCCTGGGCGAGACCTGCTACGTCGGCGGCGACACCACGCCGATCGTGATCAAGCCCAAGGTCTCCTGGTGGCTCCCCTGGCTGTTCGACGCCACTCCCATGATCAAGACCCAGGTCTACGACGACGTGTACTCCCTCGGCGCGGCCTCGGGCTGCTCCAACGCCGCCACCACGTTCACGGTCAACACGCTGATCGGGCTGCCGGCCAACGCCACCAGCAACTACGCCCAGTTCCAGTGGGCACTGCGGCACAAGACGTACTGACCCACCCCGGACCCACCCCGGACCAGACGCAGGAGCTCCGATGCTTCGATCAGTACGCAGGGCCGCCCTCGGCCTGGCGGCGGCGGTGGCGGCGCTGACCCTCGCCGGGACCGTCTCCGCGACCCCGGCGCTGGCGGACAACGCCTATCACCCCTCCGAGGCAGACTTCGCCGACTGCCCGGCGCTGCCGGCGGGCGCCGTCTCGGGCACCTGGAACTGCTACGTGATGACCGCTCTCGACGGGACCTTCCAGCTCAACCTGATGGGAGCCCACCTCGACCAGCCGCTGCGGGTGACGGTCGCCCAGGGGCGGACGCTGACCGGCGGCACCGTCGCCACGTGGGGCGGCATCACGGGCGATCCGCTGCCGCTGGTGGTGGGGATCGCCGGCACCCCGTTCGAGACTCCCGACCCGAAGGGCTGGAAGGTCCAGCTCTACGGCACCGGCCTGGTCAAGCCGGGCGCGGTCCTTCCGTACCTCTTCGGGGTCAAGGCGAGGATCATCGGCGCCGGGCTGAGCGATCACTGCTTCATCGGCAACGAGCTCGAGCCCGTGGTCGTGCGCCCGCAGCTCAACTGGGCGATCCCCGCCGTCTTCGACGGGGTGGGGATGCTCAAGGTGCAGGCCGACTCGCTGTTCGCGATGCCGAACGCGCTCGGCTGCGGCGACCTCGCCGCGGAGCTGAGGGTCAACGCCTTCGTGGGGCTGCCCGCTCCGGCGACCGCCGACCGGCTCATCGCCCGGTGGGCCGTCCGGCACCGGTCCTACTGACGTCCGCATCCCCCGGTACGGCCCGTACCGCCGGCCCCGTGACGGGTTCGGCGGTACGGTCCGGACTTCGCCGGCTCAAGGCTCTTCGGTCTCGTCACCACAGGTGACCCACAGGGGAAGTCCGCCGGTGTTGATCGTGTGGCACATGTCGTCCTCACAGAGTTCGGGGAACCGTGTGCCCACGACCTTGCAACACCGTGACGGGATAAAACACGTATAAATACCCAAAGCGGACAGGCTTCGGGTCAGCCCCTCGGAGACCCGGGCGGGTTCGCGCGGACCGGCTTGTCGTCGGTCCACCCGGCGGTCTTGGTGGCGTCCCAGTACAGCAGGGTGCCGGGCTTGGCCCAGGCGTTCGCCCCGGTGCCCCGGACCGCCACGGTCTGGTCGGTGAGCAGGATGCCCGTCGCCGGGTTCACGATGATCTGCCGTTCCGAGGTGCCCAGCGCGTTGGTCTCCCTCATGCCGATGCCCTGGCCCGTCCGCCCCAGCGGGTCGGTCACCTGTCCCAGCGAGCGCACGCCCTTCAGCCCGGCGAGGATCTTGTACGCGGCGGCGCGCACGGCGGGCTTCACCGGCATCTCCCGAAGCAGCCCGGTGGTCACCTGGAACAGCCACGGGTCACGGGCCATCGGGTCCCCGCTCGACTCGGTGCCGTGCCCCGCGTAGCCCTGCAGGATCCGCCGCTTCAACCCGGCCGGATCGGCCGGCAGGGCCTGCAGCTCCGCGACCGTCACGTTCCGGCCCGCCAGGTCGAAGACCTTGTCGCCGAGGTTGGTCTGGCCGCCGAACGGCTTGCGCGGAGCCGACTCCAGCAGGAGTCTGCCGACCGCCTTGGGGTTGCCGGCCTTCGGCTTGCCGACCGTCACCTGCCAGCTGGCCGGCGACCCGTCCTGCTGCCAGGCCGCCTTGTCCGCGGCGGTGAGCGGCGCCGCGCCGAGGCCCTGGTCGACGAACCGGCTCTCCCCCTTGGGCGAGCGGGCCGTCCACTGCTGGTGGCCGCTGCGGTCGGCGACCAAATATCTGACCTTGGTGCCGACCAGGTTGACGTGGCCGTACTCCCCGGCGACGTACCAGTACGCGCCGCCCGCGGCCGGGGCCTTCAGCGACGACTCGGCCGCCGAGAGCAGCACCGTGCGAGCGGACAGCGTCGTGGTGGCCGGGGCGGGCACCGCCCGGTCCACGCTCTCGCCGCCGGTCCCGGTGGTGGCGACCACCAGGGCGGCGGCCGCGGCGGCCCCGACCAGTCCCAGGCCCCAGAGCGAGCGTACGGCGCGCCGCGAGTGGCGGGGGGCCCGGTCGCCGGTCCGGTCCGCGGGCCCGGCCATCGCCCTGGCCAGTTCCGTCGCGCGGGTGCCGTCCGGGATCGGCGCGGCGGGGTCGAGGTGTGCCGGACGGGCTTCGGCCAGCGCCTGCAGCGGATCGCGCATCATGAGAGTTCCTTCTGTGTGATCGGGATCGGACGGCGCACGGGCCGGGCCGGCTCACCGGGCCGTTCCATCGCCTGCTCGGTCAGCGCGACGAGCCGTTTGCGGGCCCGGTGCAGCCGAACCCGCAGCGCCGCCGGTGTGCAGCCGACGACCGTGGCGGCGTCCTGTGGCGTCAGCCCCTGCCAGGCGATCAGGATCAGGATCTCCCGGTCGTCGTCGGCCAGCTCCGCCATCGCCCGCAGCACCGCGAGCCGTTCGGCCACGTGCTCGGCGATGTCGGCCCCCCGCGGTTCACCCCAGCCGCGCTGCTCGGCGGCGAACGACTCGCGGCGTACCTGCGCGCGGATGTCGTCGCGCAGGACGTTGCGGGCCACGCCCAGCAACCATGGCAGCGGCGGCTCGGGCACATCGCCGAGGCGCCGCCAGGCGATGGCGAACGTCTCGCTCACCACCTCGTCGGCGACCTGCCGGCCCGCCCGGCTGACCACGTAGGCCCACACGCGCTGGCGGCAGTCGTCGTACATCGCGGTGAAACGTTCGGCGTCGGTCACCGCCCACCCCCATCCGTTCCGGTGTACATGTCACCAGGAAGTGGTCTCAGATCCCCCATCGTTACCAGGGGTTTTCGGGTTCTTCGTCCCGGACGCGAAGAAGCCACCGCGGACCCGTGCTGGGTCCGGGTGGCCTCTTCGCCGTGGCCCCTACGGGGTGGGCGGGTGCGGCTTGTCGTCCGTCCAGCCGTTGGCCTGGTAGACCGAGTGGGCGAAGACCGTCCCCGGGGGGAAGCCCTCGGTCGTGCCGGCGGGCTTCAGCGCGACCTCTTCGCTCGCCAGGGCCCGTCCGCTCTCCCGGTCGATGATCAGCCGATGCTGGACCACACCGTTGTAGGTCGAGCGTTCGTTGATCGCGATCGCCGTTCCCGACCGGCCTGCCGGGTCCTTGACGGTGCCGATCACGGTGACGCCGGGCAGCTTGGAGAGCATGCGGTAGGCCGCGGCCCGGACGGCGGGCTTGGCCGGCATGCCCATCACCAGGCCGCTGGAGACGGTGAACAGCCACACGTCGGCGGACATGGCCTGACCGCTGGACTCGGTGCCATGCCCCTTGTACATCGAGAGCAGGTAGGCCTTGAGCCGGCCCGGATCGGCGGGAAGTGCGAGCAGGTCCTTCATCGTGACGTTCTTCGGGCCGATCGCGTAGATCGCGTCCCCCGGGCCGGTCGGGTCGGTGCGGCCGCCGGTGACCTTGCCGGGCGGCCGGATCGGGACCTGCTTGCCGGCGACGCCCCGATTGATCATCTTCACCATGGCCGGTGAGCCCGCCCGCTTCCAGGCCGCCGCGTCGGCCACGGTCAGCGGCTTGACCCCGAGCTCCTGCCGCCACGACCAGCTGGTGCCGTGCACCGGCTCCCGGGCCAGCCACATGTCGTCCGTGCTGCCCTCGCTCAGCAGGTAGGGATTCGCCTGCGTGCCGACGCGCAGCACCCAGGACGACCGCGTCGAGGTGTGCCAGTAGCGGCCCGTCGTCTGGGGCTGCAGGTCCGCCTTTGCCGCCGCGGCCAGCAGGACCTGACCCGCCGACAGCTGCACCTCCCGGGTGGGCGTGGCGCCGGTCCCGCTCGGGCTCGTGCCCGAGGTCACGGCCATGGCGATGGCGACCGTGGCGGCGGCCGCGGTCAGGCCCAGTCCCGCCACGGCGGGCCAGGGCGACCGGAGACCACGGCGCCGGCCCCGGCTCTCGGACGGGGTGTGCGACAAGGTATGCGAGGCGGTGTGCGATCGGGTGTGCGCCGCCAGCCGGGCCCGTGCCGCCGCGACGACCTCCGGGGAAGGAGCCGGCTCGGCCTCGTGGCGGTCCCGCAGCATCTTGATCTCATCCATGGTTGACGGCCTCCTGTCCCGGCGTGGAAGCGCCGAGCGCCTGACGAAGTTGGTTGCGGGCCCGGTTCAACCGCGAGCCGACGGTCCCGGCGGGGATGCCGAGCGCGAGTGCCACCTCGTCGTAGGCGAGCTGACCGCACGCGACGAGCAGGAGCACGTCCCGGTCGCCCTGTGCAAGGCCGGCCAGCCCCGCGGCCAACCGCGGCTGCATCTGCTCGGCGCTGATGCGCTCGGCGACCCGGTCCGCGTGGCAGCCCGCGTCGCCGTCCACGCCGGATCGCTCCAGCGCGCGGTACATCCGTTCCTCCGCCCGCCAGTGCCGGCCGATCAGATGCGTGGCGATGCCGTACAGCCAGGCACGCGCCTCCGGCCGGGCCAGGTCGTACCGGTCGCGCTGGTCGAACGCGGCGAGGAAGGTCTCCGCCGCGACGTCATCGGCCGCGCTGTGCCCGAGCCGGGAGGCGACGTACCGGTGGATCCGGGGGAAGTACCGATCGAAGATCACCGCGAAGTGCTCCGGCTCGTGCCGGGACCTGCCGATGACGTCGGCGTCGCTGGGCTCGTCAGCCATCTGGACGGCTCCGATCGGGGGTGGGTGTGTGACGGTCATCCATCCGGCGCCTTCCGTGTGGCGTTGTGGTCACCGGTGATTGCCCGCAACCCGGAATCGTCTTCACGCCGGGCCGTGCCGCCTTCGCCGCGCCCGCTGGGCGGCGTTCGCCCGGGAGCTCAGGAACGGGCGCTACGACTCCGTACGGAACCGGCCTTCTTGTACGGGTCGCGTAGCGGGGTGATCCGGGCAGCGAAGTCCTCGCGGATCCTCATCATCTTGCGGCCGGGGGCGTAGAACCGGCCCTTGGTCTCGCCGTAGGGGGTGAGCCAGTCGTGTTTCACCAGCTCACGCAGGTCGCGGGCGGCCTGGCCATGGCTGAGGGCCTCGTCGGACTGATAGGTGCCGCGCCGCACCCTCCTGCTGACGAACACCTGGTACAGCGCGGCGACGGTGCGCGGCGGCAGTCCCTCCGCGTCGACCTGTTCCTCCAGCAGCATCCACACCTGACCGGCGTCCTTCAACCGGCGCCGCACCTGCTGCGCCTGCAGATGATGCGCCCGCAGGCAGAACCTCACCCAGGGCTGGGCGTCACCGGTGGGTGTCCACCGGCCCTGGCCGACGTCCCGCAGTACGCGGTAGTAGTCGACGGTGTTCTCCGCGATACCGAGCCACTCCTCGATGGAGCAGAACTCGGGTGTGAGGATCTGTTCCCGGCCGATGACCAGCGTCTGTAGTGCCCGGGACATGCGGCCGTTGCCGTCGCGCCAGGGATGGATGCTCACCAGATTGAAATGGGCCATCGCCGCCCGTACGTACACCGGCACGTCCAGATCTCCGTCGTTCAGCCAGGCCACCAGTTCGTCCAGGAGGGCCGGCACCTGATCGGCGTCGGGACCTTCGTAGACGACCTCCCCGGTGGCGTTGTTCCGGACGAAGACGGCACCGGGCCGCGGCGCTCCGGGGCTCTTGTTCAGGTGATGCCCGATGATCATGAAGTTGAGGGCATGGATGAGCCCCACGTCGTAGCCGAAGTGCGGGGTGGTGGCCAGCTGCCGGACGTAGGTCATCGCCTGCTGGTAGCCGGCGATCTCCCGGGCGACGGCATCGCCGGTCTCCAGGGGAGCCTCGCCCGCCATGATGGACTCGATGTCCTCGACGCCGGCCCGGTAGCCCTCGATCGAGTTGGACCCCTGGATGGCGCGTGCCTGGAGGTGGCGGCGCAGTTGACCGTCCCAGCGGTGCCGCTCGGCCAGTTGGAAGCGCAGCTCCCGGCGCATCTCCTCGATCTCCCCGAGAACCCGCTGGTCATCACCTGCCAGGGAAGGCGTCGCGTAGAGCATGGGCCCATGACAACATGAGCGAATCATTCAGTCAAACGACTGGATGATTCGCTCATCTTGTCATCGGCTCAGGGGTGGTGGGCGGCGTCGGTCCAGCCTCCAGGACCACCTGGTGGTAGAGGATCGTGCCCGGCCGCATGCCGCGGTTCGACCCGCCGGCCTTCACCACGATGCCGCCTTCTTCCGTGCGGTCCGGTCCGCCGCCGTGAGCGGGCGGGCACCGCTCACGACTTGCCGTAGTCCCGGGTGTACCAGCGCTCCGGGCGCACCGAGACCGTGACCATGGTGCCGGCGACATCCTTCGTCGACTCCAGGTACTGCGCGGCCCCTTCCGGGCCCAGGTAGCGCTCGGCCAGCGTTATGCGATCCTCCTGCCGTGCCGGGTCCTGGATCACCACGACCGGGCCCTCCACCGAGGCGTACCGGTACGGCAGCTCCCCGTCCTGCGCGACCAGGCTCACCCGGCCCGCCTTCCGGACCAGCTCCATCTTGCGGCTGTCCCGGCCGGTGATGAAGGCGATGTCACCGCCCGGCTCGTACAGGTACCAGACCGGTATCGCCAGCGGCGCCCGGTCCTCCCCTTCCGCGACGCTCAGGACGCCCACATGGACGCCGGCGAGGAATGCCTCCCGTTCGGCCGCGCTCATCGCCAGGGTCATCACGACTCCTTTCCCAGGATCTCACCATGCCCGACACGCCCGTCACAGCCAAGTGCGCCGGGCATCTTCCCCACCCGGAACGGAATAGGGCGCTCGCTCGTCATGTTGGGAGAGACATCAGCAAAGTTGCGTCCCCTAGACTCAAGTCGGTTGACAAGGTCTGGAGGATCGGTAACCTTGCGCCATCAGGACTCAACTTGGCGGTCGCCGGCCCGGCGACGGCCGACGGCAAAACGACGGAGGACGAGAACCCATGGCACGAGCGGTCGGTATCGACCTCGGGACGACCAACTCGGTCGTCGCGATTCTGGAGGGCGGGGAGCCCACCGTCATCGCCAACGCGGAGGGCTCGCGGACCACGCCGTCCGTGGTCGCCTTCGCCAAGAACGGTGAGGTCCTCGTCGGTGAAGTCGCCAAGCGCCAGGCGGTGACGAACGTCGACCGCACCATCCGGTCGGTCAAGCGCGAGATCGGCACCGACTGGAAGACCAAGATCGACGACAAGGAGTTCACGCCGCAGCAGATCAGCGCGTTCGTGCTGCAGAAGCTCAAGCGTGACGCGGAGGCCTACCTCGGCGAGAAGATCACCGACGCGGTGATCACCGTCCCGGCGTACTTCTCCGACCACCAGCGGCAGGCCACCAAGGAGGCCGGCACGATCGCCGGCCTGAACGTCCTGCGGATCATCAACGAGCCCACCGCGGCCGCCCTCGCCTACCACCTGGAGAAGGAGGGCGAGGCCACCATCCTCGTCTTCGACCTCGGTGGCGGCACCTTCGACGTCTCGCTGCTCGAAGTCGGCGACGGCGTCGTGGAGGTCAAGGCGACCAGTGGTGACAACCACCTCGGTGGTGACGACTGGGACAACAAGATCGTCGACTGGCTGGTCACCAAGTTCAAGAACGCCCACGGCGTCGACCTGTCCAAGGACAAGATGGCGCTGCAGCGGCTCCGTGAGGCCGCCGAGAAGGCCAAGATCGAGCTGTCCGGCTCCGCCGAGACCTCGATCAACCTCCCCTACATCACCGCGAGCGCCGAGGGCCCGCTGCACCTGGACGAGAAGCTCACCCGGGCCGAGTTCCAGAAGCTGACCACGGACCTCCTCGAGCGTGTCAAGGGCCCGTTCCAGCAGGTCATCAAGGACGGTGGGGTCAGCATCAACGACATCCACCAGATCGTGCTGGTCGGCGGTTCGACCCGGATGCCGGCCGTCACCGAGATGGTCAAGGAGCTGACCGGCGGCAAGGAGCCCAACAAGGGCGTCAACCCCGACGAGGTCGTGGCCGTCGGCGCCTCCCTGCAGGCCGGTGTGCTCAAGGGCGAGGTCAAGGACGTCCTGCTGCTGGACGTGACCCCGTTGTCGCTGGGCATCGAGACCAAGGGCGGCATCTTCACCAAGATCATCGAGCGGAACACCACGATCCCGACCAAGCGGTCGGAGACGTTCACCACCGCCGATGACAACCAGCCGTCCGTGGAGATCCAGGTCTACCAGGGCGAGCGCGAGATCGCGGCGTACAACAAGAAGCTGGCCACCTTCCAGCTCGCCGGCCTGCCGCCGGCGCCGCGCGGGGTCCCGCAGATCGAGGTCACCTTCGACATCGACGCCAACGGCATCGTGAACGTCGCGGCCAAGGACCTCGGTACCGGCAAAGAGCAGAAGATGGTCATCTCCGGGGGCTCCGCACTGCCCAAGGAGGACATCGAGAAGATGGTCCGCGACGCGGAGCAGTACGCCGACGAGGACCGCAAGCGCAAGGAGGAGGCCGACGTCCGCAACCAGGCGGACACGCTGGCCTACTCCACCGAGAAGTTCCTGCGCGAGAACGGCGACAAGATCGCTGACGACCTCAAGAAGGAGGTCGAGGACGCTGTCGCCGAGGTGAAGAAGAACCTCGAGGGCACCGACACCGACGCGATCCGCACCAGCGCCGAGCAGCTCGCCACGGTCAGCCAGAAGATGGGCGCCGCGATGTACGCGCAGCAGCAGAGCGAGGCTCCGGCCGAGGGGGCAGACGCCTCCGCCGGTGCCCAGAGCCAGGACGACGAGGTCGTCGACGCCGAGATCGTCGATGACGAGAAGGACAAGAAGAGCGAGGACGGTGCCAAGTGAGTGTGCCTCCACCCCATGAGGGCGGGGAGCGCGAGGGGCCGGTGATCCGCGACAAGCGGCGTATCGATCCCGTCACCGGCAAGGTCCGGGAGCCGGCGGAGACGCCGGCCCCCGGGGCCCCGGACGCGTCGGCCGAGACCGGCCCGACCGACCCGGGCCTCGCGCAGGACAACGAGAAAAAAGAGGAGGGGGACTCCGAGGTGGCCAAGCTCCAGGAGCAGCTGGACGAACGCACCAGCGACCTGCAGCGGCTCCAGGCGGAGTACTCCAACTACCGCAAGCGGGTCGAACGGGACCGGGTCGCGGTCCGTGAGCAGAGCCTCGGCAACGTGCTCAACGAGCTGTTGCCGATCCTCGACGACATCGGGCGCGCCCGTGACCACGACGAGCTGACCGGCGGGTTCAAGTCGGTCGGCGAGGCACTCGAGGCGGCGGTGGGGAAGCTCGGCCTGGAGCGGTTCGGGGAGAAGGGCGAGCCCTTCGACCCGACCGTGCACGAGGCGCTCATCCACTCCTACTCCCCGGACGTGGCGGAGCCGACCTGTGTCGACATCCTGCAGCCCGGTTACCGCATCGGCGCCCGGATCCTCCGGCCCGCGCGGGTGGCGGTCGCCGAGCCGGCCGAGCCGGACGAGACCGTCGAATCAACTGAGAACGACGACACGAAGTGAACCGTCCGGGCAGCCCCCGGCTGCCCGGACACCCCACAGCAGAAGATGAAGGGGCGTTTGTGAGCACCAAGGACTATTTGGAGAAGGACTACTACAAGGTCCTCGGTGTCACGAAGACCGCCAGCTCCGAGGAGATCAAGAAGTCCTACCGGAAGCTGGCGCGGAAGTTCCACCCAGACGCCAACAAGGGTGACACCGACGCCGAGGACCGGTTCAAGGAGATCTCCGAAGCCTACGACGTGCTGTCGGACGACAAGCGCCGCAAGGAGTACGACGAGGCCCGCGCCTTCGGGGTCGGCGGATTCCGCGGCCAGCCCGGCGGAGGCTTCGGCGACCTCGGCGACCTGTTCGGGCAGAGCGGCCCCGGCGAGCGCATCGGCGACCTGTTCGGCGGCCTGTTCAACCGCGGCGGCGCCACCCGGCAGCAGACCAGCCGGCGGGCCCGCCGTGGCACCGACGTGGAGACCGAGGTCACGCTGACGTTCGCCGAGGCGCTGTCCGGCCTGACCGTGCCGCTCCGGCTGACCAGCGAGGCGTCCTGCCCGACCTGCCGGGGCACCGGTGCCAAGACCGGTACGGTCCCCCGGGTCTGCCCCTCGTGTGAGGGCACCGGCCAGGAGAGCCGCAACATGGGCAGCTTCTCCTTCTCCGAGCCCTGCCACGAGTGCCGCGGCCGGGGCCTGGTCGTCGACGACCCGTGCACCACCTGCCACGGCAGCGGCCGGGCGACCGGCACCCGTACGATCCAGGCCAGGATCCCGGCGGGCGTCGGGGACGGCCAGAAGATCCGGCTGAAGAGCAAGGGGGCGCCCGGCGAGAACGGCGGCCCCGCCGGAGATCTCTACGTCAACATCAAGGTGAAGCCGCACAAGGTGTTCGGCCGCAGCGGCGACAACCTGACCGTCACCGTGCCGGTGACCTTCCCCGAGGCCGCCCTCGGTGGCGACATCGAGGTGCCCACCCACGGCGCGGCCCCGGTGACCCTGCGCATCCCCGCGGGCACTCCCAACGGCCGGACCTTCCGGGTCCGCGGCCGGGGGGCCACCCGCCGCGACGGCACCAAGGGCGACCTGCTCGTCACGGTCGACGTCCAGGTGCCGCAGAAGCTCGACGACACCAGCCGCGCGGCGCTGGAGCAACTCCGTGCCGCCGACAACGGCGAAGACCTGCGCGGCGAGTTGCTGCAACAGGCCCGGGAAGGATGAGGTCGTGACCACGCGCGGCGAACGCCATGAACACGTGACCAGGCGCGGCGAGCGCCATGGCCACGTGAGCGGGCGCGCGGTGGCTGGACTGAGGAGCGCGCGCAGCGAGGAACGAGCGAGCACGCGACGAGGGAAGCCACCGCGTCAAAGCGCCCGCGAACCGCGCGAGCGCAGCGAGCGCCATGAATATGGGAGGCCATCGTTATGACCTTTCCCGACGACACTCCCGTTTATGTCATCTCGGTGGCCGCCCAGTTGTCCGGCCTGCATCCGCAGACGCTGCGCACCTATGACCGGATGGGGCTGGTCTCACCGGGCCGGACGTCGGGGCGCGGCCGCCGTTACTCGATGCGCGACATCGTCATGCTGCGCGAGATCCAGCGGCTCTCCCAGGAGGAGGGCATCAACCTGGCCGGCATCAAGCACATCCTCGAACTACAGCGCGAGACCGTGGAGCTGCGTGAGGAACTCATCCGGCTGCACGCACTGATCGACGAGCTGGGCAACGAGCTCGAGTCGACCCGGTCGGTCGCCGCCCGGCTCGCCCAGTTGCGCAACGTACCCGCCCAGGGCGGCACCGACCTGGTGCCGATCCGGCAGACCAGCGTCGTCCTGTGGCGACAGCAGAACAAGAACAACGACCAAACCTGACACACCCTCCGCATCTCTCCGTGCGCCCGGCGCACCGCGCCCGCACGGAGCGGATGGGGTCACCCGTGGGAGCGAAGACGTGGATTACAAGCTGACGCAGAAGAGCCAGGAGGCCGTGTCGGTGGCCGTCCGGCGGGCGGCGACCGAGGGCAATCCCCAGGTGGAGCCGGCGCATCTGCTCGTGGCCCTGCTGAGTCAGGGCGAAGGCACCGCCGTGCCGCTGCTCGAGGCGGTCGGGACCGACTGGCAGGCGCTGCGCCGCAGGACCGAGGAGAAGCTGGCCGAGCTGCCCAAGGCCGCCGGTTCCACCGTCGGCCCGCCGCAGATGTCGCGCCAGTTGCTGGTCGTGCTCAACACCGCCGCCAACCGTGCCAAGCAGCTCGAGGACGAGTACGTCTCGACCGAGCACCTGCTGGTCGGGCTGGCCACCGACGGCGGTCCCATCGCCACCCTGCTGAAGGACGGCGGCGCGACCCCGCAAGCACTGCTCGACGCGTTCGAGAAGGTGCGCGGGCATGCCCGGGTCACCAGCGAGAACCCTGAGGAGACCTACCAGTCCCTGACCAAGTACGGGGTGGACCTCACCGAGCGGGCCCGCGAGGGCAAGATCGACCCGGTGATCGGCCGGGACGCCGAGATCCGGCGGGTCGTCCAGGTGCTCAGCCGGCGCACCAAGAACAACCCGGTGCTGATCGGGGAGCCGGGTGTCGGCAAGACGGCCGTGGTCGAGGGCCTGGCGCAGCGCATCGTGGCGGCCGACGTGCCCGAGTCGCTGCGCGGCAAGCGGCTGATCGCGCTGGACCTGAGCGCGATGGTCGCGGGAGCGAAGTACCGCGGTGAGTTCGAGGAGCGCCTCAAGGCCGTGCTCAACGAGATCAAGGAGAGCAACGGCCAGGTCATCACGTTCATCGACGAGCTGCACACCATGGTCGGCGCGGGCGCGGCCGAAGGCGCCATGGACGCCGGCAACATGCTCAAGCCGATGCTGGCCCGCGGCGAGCTGCGCATGATCGGCGCGACCACGCTGGACGAGTACCGCGAGCGGATCGAGAAGGACGCCGCCCTGGAGCGGCGCTTCCAGCAGGTCCTCGTGGGCGAGCCGACGGTCGAGGACACCATCGCCATCCTGCGCGGCCTCAAGGGCCGGTACGAGGCCCACCACCAGGTGCAGATCTCCGACGCGGCGCTGGTGGCGGCCGCGACACTGTCCGATCGCTACATCACCGCCCGGTTCCTGCCCGACAAGGCCATCGACCTGGTGGACGAGGCGGCCTCCCGGCTCCGGATGGAGATCGACTCCCGGCCCCTGGAGATCGACGAGCTGCAGCGTTCGGTGGACCGGCTGACGATGGAGGAGCTCGCCCTCTCCAAGGAGTCCGACGACGCCTCCAAGCAGCGGCTGGAACGGCTGCGCAGAGACCTGGCCGACAAGCAGGAGGGGCTCAACGCCCTGGTCGGCCGCTGGGAGCAGGAGAAGGCCGGCCTCAACAAGGTCGGTGAGCTCAAGAAGCGCCTGGACCAGCTGCGCGGCGAGGCCGAGCGGGCCCAGCGCGACGGCGACCTGGAGACCTCGGCCCGGCTCACCTACGGGGAGATCCCCGTGCTGGAGAAGGAGATCGCCGCCGCCTCGGAGGCCGCCGAGAACCGCGAGGCCATGGTGAAGGAACAGGTCGGCCCGGACGACATCGCGGATGTCGTCGCCGCCTGGACCGGCATCCCGGCCGGCCGGCTGCTGGAGGGCGAGACCGCCAAGCTGCTGCGCATGGAGGACGAGCTCGGACGCCGGCTGATCGGCCAGTCCGCGGCCGTACGGGCCGTGTCCGACGCCGTACGGCGGGCCCGCGCGGGCATCGCCGACCCGGATCGGCCCACCGGCTCGTTCCTGTTCCTCGGCCCGACGGGCGTCGGCAAGACCGAGCTGGCCAAGGCGCTGGCCGACTTCCTGTTCGACGACGAGCGGGCGATGATCCGCATCGACATGAGCGAGTACGCCGAGAAGCACTCGGTAGCCCGCCTGGTCGGCGCGCCTCCCGGCTACATCGGGTACGAGGAGGGCGGGCAGCTCACCGAGGCCGTCCGCCGCAGGCCGTACACCGTGGTCCTGCTCGACGAGGCGGAGAAGGCCCATCCCGAGGTCTTCGACGTGCTCCTGCAGGTGCTCGACGACGGCCGGCTGACCGACGGCCAGGGCCGTACGGTCGACTTCCGCAACGCCATCCTGATCATGACCTCCAACCTCGGCTCGCAGCTGCTCATCGAGGCGGCGATGGCGAACGGCTCCCCGGCGGAACCCGGCAGCGTGCAGCGGGCCGACGCGCTGCGCGAGGCCGTGATGAACACGGTGCGGGCGTCGTTCAAGCCGGAGTTCCTCAACCGGCTGGACGATGTGATCATCTTCGACGCGCTGTCCACGGTGGAGCTCACCCGGATCGTCGATCTGCAGGTCGAGCGGCTGGCCAGGCGGCTCGCGGACCGGCAGCTCGTCCTCACCGTGACGCCCGCCGCCCGCGAGTGGCTGGCGCTGACCGGGTACGACCCGCTGTACGGGGCGCGCCCGCTCCGGCGGCTGGTGCAGTCCGCCATCGGGGACCAGCTCGCCCGCGCGCTGCTGGCCGGCGAGATCCACGACGGCCAGGAGGTGGTCGTGGACCTCGACGAGCCCGCGGACAAGCTCGTCGTCCGGTCCGGCTGAGCCGGCCGGGCGGTCTCCCGCCACGAGGAGACCGCCCGGCCGGAGTACCTCAGAACGGGTAGGCGGGCGGCTCGCTGCGGACGGTGACCCAGCGGGTCTCGGTGAACGCCTCCACGTTGGCGGCCGGGCCGCCGAACCGGGAGCCGGTGCCGGACGCGCCGACTCCCCCGAAGGGCACGTTCGCCTCGTCGCTGACGGTCTGGTCGTTGATGTGCACGATGCCGGACGGGATCCGGTCGGCGAGCGCCAGGCCCTTCATGACGTCGCGGGTCACGATGCCCAGTGACAGCCCGTACGCGCTGTCCGCGGCGAGCCGGGCGGCCTCGTCCACGCTGGAGACCCTGATGACCGAGGCGACCGGGCCGAAGACCTCCTCCCGGTAGGCCGGTGCGTCCGCCGGGGTCTCGGCGAGCACGGTCGGCCGGTAGAACAGGTCCGCATACTCGCCGCCGGCGGCCACCCGGGCCCCGGCCTCGCGGGACGCGGTCACCAGGTTGTGGATCTTGTCCCGCTGGCCGGCGTCGATGACCGGGCCGAGCGCTACCTCCCCCGCCGCCGGGTCCCCGACCGGCAGGTGGGCCGCCTTGCCCGCCAGCCGCTCGACGAAGTCGTCGTAGACCGCCTCGTGGACGATGTGGCGGCCGACGGTCATGCAGATCTGGCCCTGGTGGAAGAAGGCACCGAAGGCCGCCAGCGACACGGCCTGGTCGACGTCGACATCGTCCAGCACGACCAGTGCCGAGTTGCCGCCCAGCTCCAGGTGCGCCCGCTTGAGGTGCTTGCCGGCCAGCTCGCCGACCCGGCGGCCGGCGGCGGTGGAGCCGGTGAAGGAGATGACCCGGATGAGCGGGTGGGTGACCAGTGCCTCGCCGACGTCGACCCCACCGGGGAGCACCTGCAGGACGCCGGGGGGAAGGCCCGCCTCCTCGAAGACGCGCGCGATGGTGACGCCGCCGGTGACGGCCGTACGCGGGTCCGGCTTGAGGATGACC
The DNA here is from genome assembly GCF_050971785.1 of Actinomadura scrupuli. NCBI lineage: Bacteria > Bacillati > Actinomycetota > Actinomycetes > Streptosporangiales > Thermomonosporaceae > Actinomadura > Actinomadura scrupuli. Next base: position 178,293 of record NZ_JBPCCU010000002.1, read on the forward strand.
GCGTTGCCGAGCGCCAGCGCCGGGGCCACCGACCGGATGCCGAGGATGATCGGGACGTTGAACGGTGAGATGACGCCCACCACGCCGGCGGGGACCCGGCGGGCCATGGACAGCCGCGGCTCCTCGCTCGGGATGAGCTCACCGTAGGCGCGGCTGGGCAGCGCGGACGCCTCGTAGCACTCCTGGGCCGCGACGTGGACGGCGAAGCCGGCCATCGCCGGGATCGCGCCGACCTCGCGGATGTTCCAGCCGGAGATCTCCTCGGCGTGCTCGGTCCACAGGTCCCCGGCCTTGCGCAGCACGGCCGCCCGCGCCGGGTAGGGCAGGGCGGCCCACTCGCGCTGGGCGGAGGAGGCGGTCTCGGCCGCCTTGGCCAGGTCGTCCGCGGTGGCCACGCCGTACCGGCCGATCTCGGCGCCGGTGGCCGGCTCCATGACCGGACGGTCCCCGCCGGAGCCCGTGGCCCACGCCCCGCCCACGAAGATCTTGCCCCGCCATGTCGCCTCGTCCAGCAACTGCATGTCGCTCCTCCTGTGCCCCGGCCCGGGCCCCTCGGGATGGGTGGTCCGTACGCGACGGGTGGCCAGACCATAGATCAGGCAAATTGTCCCTGTCCACACCTCTGCCTCGAACACCTGGAACGCCTGGAACGCTGATCGCTCAGGCCATCCGCGGCTGGAGTCCCGCGGCACGGTAGACGTCGTCGATCAGTCTCATCGTGGCCACGGAGTCCGAGGGCGGGGTGAGGTTGGTGTCCTCGCCGCGGACCGCCGCCTCGAAGGCCCGTAGCTGGCAGGTGTAGGTGGCCTCGCCCCGGACCTTCTCCCGCCGGGTGCGGCCGTCGACGGTGACCCGCAGGCGGTGGTACGCCTGCGGCATCGCATAGTTGAAAACGCTCATGGTGCCGCGTTCACCGACGACCCGCGCCCCCAGGCGAAGCAGGGAACGCGACCACAGGGAGGCGGTGATCCGCCCGGTCGCGCCCTCCGGAAAGCGGAGGTCCGCGGTCATGGCGCGGTCCACTCCCGGGCTTCGGAGCAGCGCACGTGCCCCGGTCACCTCGGGTGTGCCGGGGCCGAGCAGCCGGAGACAGTGAAGGGCGTAACAGCCCGCGTCCATGGTCGCCCCGCCCGCGAGATCGAGCTGATAGCGGATGTCGGAGAACCTCGGCAGCGGGAAGCACATGGACGTCTCCACATGTGTGATCCGTCCGAGCTCCTGGTGAGCGATCTCCGCCATGCGCGATGCCAGCGGGTGATAGCGATAGTGGAACGCCTCCATCACCGTGAGACCGCTCGCGGCCGTCACCTCGGCGATCTCGCGTGCCTCGTCGGCGTTCGACGTGAACGGCTTCTCGCACAGCACGTGCCTGCCGGCCTCCAGCGCCCGCAGCGTCCAATCCGCGTGCAGCGAGTTCGGGAGCGGGATGTAGACGGCGTCGACAGCGTCCAGCAGCGTCCGGTACGAGTCGTGCACCTCTGGTATCCCGTGCCTGGCGGCGAACGCCCGGGCCCGGTTCGCGTCCCGTGCCGCCACCGCCGTCACCTCGACGCCGTCGACGGCGCGGGCGGGCCTGATCAGCGCGGCAGGGGCGATACGGGCGGCGCCCAGGATTCCGATACGCATGCTGCTCCTCTACCGGCCGTGCCCGCCTCGTCTGTACGGGGACGTCCGCGCCCCGACACCCGTACGCTTCCACAGCCGTGCGGGCTCGGCCAGAGATCGAACCTGCCAGTGATCATGCAATCGTTCGTCGAACGATTGCATGATCACGGAGGGATGGGGGCGGAGGGCCGGGGCGGGATCTGCCGGGGCGGCGAAAACGCTTTGCCGGACGTCCCTGACGGCTGTCAGCCTGGTCGGGACTCCCCGCAGAAAGGGACTTCCATGTCGACCCTCCGGGTGACCGCGGAGCAGCTGACGATTCATCCGCATGACAACGCCGACGCCCTGGAACTGGCCCAGGTCGGGCTCTACCACGCCGTGGTCGCCAAGGGGCTGTACCGCACCGGCGACTGGGCCCTGTACATCCCGGAAGGCTCGCTGCTGCCCGACGACCTGATCGAGGAGCTCGGTCTCACCGGCAGGCTGGCGGGCTCGGGGCACAACCGGGTCAAGGCCGTACGGCTGCGCGGCGAGCTCTCGCAGGGCATCGTCTGCCGTCCACAGGCTGTGGACGGCCTTGACCTGGCGCGGGCGCACGAAGCCGGGCAGGACTTCGCGGAGGTGCTCGGAGTCACCAAGTGGGTACCGGAGATCCCGGTGCACATGGCCGGCGAGATGATCCAGGCGCCGGACCTCATCCCGTGGATCGAGATCGAGGACATCAAGCGGTACCCGGGCATCTTCGAGCCGGGTGAGCAGGTGGCCGCGACCGAGAAGGTGCACGGCTCCGCCTGTCTCTTCAGCCTGGTCGGCGGCGAGCCGTACGTCTCCTCGAAGGGGTTCGGCGGCAAGCGGCTCGCGATCGTGCGCAACCCGGCGAACCTGTACTGGCGGACGATCGAGGCGTACGACGTGCCCGCGAAGGCGGCGCGGATCGGCGAACTGCTGGGCGCGGACCGGGTCGGCGTCTTCGGTGAGGCGTTCGGCCAGGGCGTGCAGGATCTGCACTACGGCACCAACGCCAAGGGTGCGCTGCCGGGCTACGCCGTGTTCGACCTCGCGGTGGCGTCGGGCGACGGCCGGCTGCGCTGGCTGGATCCCGACGAGCTCACCGGCCTGCTCCGCAAGGTCGAACTGCCGGAGGTGCCGCGGCTCTACACCGGTCCGTACGACGAGGCGGCGCTGCTGGAGCTGGCCACCGGCCGGGAGACGGTGTCCGGCAAGGCGGCCCACCTGCGGGAAGGGCTGGTGGTCCGGGCCGCCACCGAGCGCCACAGCCCGATCACCGGCGGCCGGGCCATCGCCAAGTTCGTCTCGGCCGCCTACCTCACCCGCAAGGGCGGCACCGAGTACGAATGACCGCCCGCCCCCGCAAGACGCACTGCTCACGGTGACGAGCGGCCCGCACGAGTTCCCCTTCTGAGGGACGCCCGTATTCCGTGACGGGTGCGGCTAATCGCCCGGCAGCTCGGCGGCGAGGAGTGCCTCCACGCGCCGCCACGCGTCTTCGGCCACGGCGGGGCGGAAGGTGTCGCGCTCATGGCAGGCGAAGCCGTGCGGGGTCCCGGGATAGACGACCACCTCGTGCCGTACGCCGTCGGCGGCGAGCCGCTCGGTCACCGCACGGACGTGACCGGGCGGCACGGCATGGTCCTGGTCCCCGATCAGGACCAGCAGGCGACCGTCGTGACGGGCGATGCCGGGCGTGAGCGCCAGGGTCGGTTCGGGACGGCTGAGGGCTATGTCGGTGGTCGGCAGCCAGCCGGGGTAGAAGGCCACCGTCACGGCGAGGTCCAGCTGGGTGGCGGCGAAGTAGGCGAGATGGCCACCGAAGCTGAACCCCACCATGCCGGTCCTGCCGGTCGTGCCCGCGACGTCCCGCAGACGGTCCGTCGCGGCCCGCAGATCACTCAGCACCCCGGGGCGGGTCACCTGCTCCAGCAGCTCGAACCCCCGAGCGCGGCCCGCCGGGTCCGCGGCGAGCGCGATGCCGGGGGCGGCGCGGTGATAGAAGTCCGGTGCGATCGCGGTGTACCCGAGGCCCGCGATCCGGTCGGCGACCTCCCGGACGTAGGAGGTGAGCCCGAACATCTCGAAGCCGACGATCACACCGGGGAAACGTCCCGGTGCCCGCGGTCTGGCGAGGTAGGCGCCCATCCCTCCGTCCTCGACCGCGAGCTCCAGCTGCTCGCGCACGACGTCGTACCGCATGGGGGTCTCCTGATCCGGCCGGTTCACGCGCCCCATCCTGCGGCACCTGGAGATGATGAGCCATCGCCCCGCCCCGCCCAGGACCGCCGTGCCTGGGTCCGCCAGGACCAGGAACAGCCGACCGGTCCCCGTCGTTTCGCCAGTCATGGAGCAGAACGGACAGCTCGGGGAGTTCCTGCGGTCCCGGCGCGCCCGGCTGCGGCCCGAGGACATCGGCGCCGCCCCGTTCGGCGGGCGGCGGCGGGTCCCCGGCCTGCGTCGCGAGGAGCTCGCGCAGGTGGCCGGGGTGAGCGCCGATTACTACACGCGCCTGGAGCAGGGACGGGCTCGCAACGTGTCCGCGGACGTGCTCGACGCGGTCGCCCGCGCGCTGCTGCTCGACGAGGACGAACGCGCTCACCTGCGCAACCTCGCCGTACCCGCGATGACGGCCGGGCGGCCCGCGCGGGCCCAGCGCGTCGGCCCGGAGTTGCGCCAGGCACTGGCCGCGATCACTGCCGTGCCGGCGTACGTGGTGGGGCGCCGGCTGGACGTGCTCGCCTGGAACGACCTGGCCCGCACCCTGGTCGCCGACTTCCCCGCACTGCCGCCGGCCGGCCGTAACATGCCCCGGCTGGTGTTCCTGGACCCTGCCTCCCGCGAGATATACCCCGACTGGGAGCACAAGGCCCGCGAGACGGTCGCCCACCTGCGCCTCGACGCGGGCCGGCATCCCGGCGACCCGCTGCTCGCCGCGCTCGTCGACGAGCTGTCCGCCATCGCGGACTTCCGCCGCCTCTGGGCCGACCACAACGTCCGCGGCAGGACCCGCGGCCGCAAGCACTTCCGGCATCCCCGCACGGGTGAGCTGGCCCTCGACTACGTCTCCCTCCGGGCACCGGACGACCCCGATCTCGCGTTGATCATCTACAGCGCCGCCCCGGGCACCGCGGCCGAGGGCGCACTGCGGTCGCTCGCCCGGCTGCCGCCGGGAACCCGCCACCCTCAGGCCGCCGGACCGGCCTGAGCCCGTGCCGGCGACAGGCCGAACTACCTCCCGGTGGACTCGCCGCCGGGTTCGCGGACGGCTTCCGGCTGGGCCCACAGTGCGGTGACCCGGACGCCGACGGCGGTGAAGAGACGGCGGAGCACCGGCAGCGACAGGCCGATCACGTTGCCCGCGTCGCCGTCGATACCGTCGACGAACCAGGCACCCATCCCGTCGATGGTGAAGGCCCCCGCCACCTGCAGCGGCTCCGGTGCGAGGGGAAGAGGAATCTCGTTCCCGCGAGCCCGACTACGACCGTGCCCAGGATGACGCTCGCCAGGGGCCACGAGTGCAGGAGCAACCCGCTCACGGATATCACCGTGGCACCGGCGGCCCCCACGCCGCCGAGCAGTTCCACCGTGCTCCATGCACGACGGTCCAGAGGTTCACATGTGATCGGGAACACCGGCCGCCTCCCCGTGGAGCCGGCGCCGGCGAGCCCCCTGTCGCTGCGGTGGAGTGGACGGGAGCGCCGGGGTCCGCTAAAGAAGCCAGGTATGAGTCGATTGGTGCTTGGCCCCCTGCTCCGTCACGTCGGTGAACGGACCGCGACCATCTGGGTGGAGACCGACCGACCCTGCGAGGTCCGGGTCACCTGTGACGGGAGCGCTCCGGACGCCACCGCGCGGACGTTCACCCTGCACGATCATCACTACGCGCTGGTGGAGGTGGAGGGCCTGGAACCCGGGTCGGCGACGCCGTACCGCGTGAGCCTCGACGACGAGACCGTCTGGCCGGAGCCCGGGTCGCCCTTCCCGGACAGCCGCCTGCGCACGCTCGGCGGCCAGGGCACACCGTTGCGCCTGACGTTCGGCTCGTGCCGGGTGGCCCCGGCGTCCATCGAGTCGCACGGGATCGACGCGTTGTCGGCGTTCGCCCACCAGCTGGCCGCCGGACCGGCCGCCGGCGCGACCGGCGAGGCCGAGAGCCCCGGTGCGTGGCCCAGCGTGCTGCTCATGCTCGGCGACCAGGTGTACGCCGACAGCACCGGCCAGCGGATGCGGGACTTCATCCGGGGCCGGCGCGACCTCGACGCGGAGCCGTACGACGAGATCGCCGACTTCGAGGAGTACACCGAGCTGTACCGGCTGGCCTGGGGCGAGGACCCCGCCGTGCGCTGGCTGCTGTCCACCCTGCCCACGCTGACCATCTTCGACGACCACGACATCCGTGACGACTGGAACACCTCGTACGCCTGGCGGCAGCAGATCTGGGCGCAGCCCTGGTGGCGGCGGCGCATCGTCGGCGGCATCGGGTCGTACTGGGTCTACCAGCACCTGGGCAACCTGTCGCCGTCCGATCGCGCCGCCGACCCGCTGTACGCGACCGTACGGGAGGGGACCGGGGACGCCGGGAAGGCCGTGGACGAGTTCGCCGAGCGCGCCGACAAGGAGCCGGCCAGCACCCGGTGGAGCTATGCCCACGACTTCGGCGGCACCCGGCTCATCGTCATCGACAGCCGCTGCTCCCGGCTGCTGACCGCCGACCGGCGCGCGATGCTGGACGACGAGGAGCAGGCGTGGTTCGACGCCCAGTGCACCGGCGGCGTGGACCATCTGCTCATCGCCAGCTCACTGCCGTACCTGCTGCCGCCGGCCATCCACCACGCCGAATCCTGGAACGAGGCGGTGGCCGGCGGGGCCTGGGGACGGCGCGGCGCCGCGTTCGGGGAGAAGGTGCGCCAGGCCGCCGACCTGGAGCACTGGGCGGCGTTCGAGAACTCGTTCCGGACGGTCGCCGAGGCGGTGTCCGCCGTGGCGCGGGGCGAACGGGGCACCGCCCCGGCGACCATAGCCTTCCTCTCCGGTGACGTGCACTACTCCTACCTGGCCAAGGTGCGCGGCCTGCCGATCTACCAGGTGGTGTGCTCGCCGATGCGCAACCCGCTGGTCGGGTTCTTCCGATGGGCGAACGTCATGGCCTCCTGGCGGGCGGTGGCCGCGCCCGTACGGCTGCTGGCGAAGCTGGCGCGGGTGCCCCGGCCGGCGCTCAGCTGGCGGCTGACCCAGCGGCCCACCTTCGACAACGCGCTCGCGACGGTGTGGATCGACGGCCGGCACAACTCCGTCCACTGGAACACCTCCGACACCGAGACCACCATGAGCGAGGTCGGCAAGGCGACCCTCGCCTAGAGCGGAAAAGAACCGCGGGCAGCGCCGCCGGGGCGCCGGATCGAGGCCAAGACTTCGTACAGTCCGCCCACGTCGGGGATAGATCCTCGATGCCTTCGCGTAAAGATCATGGGGGACATATTCCGGACAGAACGGAACGACTGGTAGCGTCCGCGCAAGCAATGTCCCTGGTCGGGGGGGTTGCTCCAAGGCCATGGTTCAGGTCGGGTGCCGACGCCGAATCGCCTGATTGGCTTCCGGCCGGAGAGGACTTCACTACGCTATGGATGCCCGAACACATCCGCGGAGTGGGTCCTTGACAAGGGCCCCTTGTTGAGGAAGGGCGGTGTCGCGTGGATCGTTGCGCGCTGTTCGTAGACGCCGGCTATCTGCTGGCCGACGGCGCGATGGCGGTGCACGGAACCCGCCATCGAGAGACCGTGTCATGGGACTACGGCGGGCTGCTCCAGCTGCTCGGCAATCTCGCCCGTGAGCGCACCGGCATGCCGCTGCTGCGCTGCTACTGGTACGAGGCAACGGTCGAGGGGCGCCGGGCACCCGAGCACGAGGGGCTGGCGGACCTGCCCGGTCTCAAGCTGCGCCTGGGCCGGATCCGGCCCGGCCGGCGGGAGGGCGTCGACACCGAGATCCACCGGGATCTCATGACGCTGGCCCGCAACGGCGCCATCGCCGACGCCATCCTGGTCAGCGGAGACGAGGACCTCGCCCAGGTCATCACCGACGCCCAGGATCTCGGTGTGCGGGTGACGGTCGTGCACGTGGCCGTCGAAGGCAACTGGACCATCTCCCGGATGCTGCGCCAGGAGTGCGACGATCTCATCGAGATCGGCTCCGGCCACCTGCGGCCCTACGTCAACCTGCTGAACGGCATGAACGGCCGGGAGACCTCGTCGTCGATGTCCTCGCCGCTGTCCAACGGCCACGCCGCCACGACCGGCAACTCCATCGCGCCGATGCAGACCGGCCCGCACAGCGGCCCGCCGCCCCAGCTCTCGGCCCCGCTGCCGAGCTCCTCGATGAACTCCTCCATGAGCTCCTCGCACAACACGGGCAACGGGTCCCACAACTCCTCGATGGGCATGGGCGCCCCGATCCATGCCGCGCCCACGCCGCCGCAGTCGAGCGCCCCGTCGTATCTCATGCCGCCGCCGCCCCCACCCCAGCAGCACCAGCATCTGGTCCAGCAGCAACCCCAGCAGCCCCAGCAACAACAGTCACAGCACGGCCCCTTCACCGGGCCGCAGCCGATGACGCCCGCGCCGATGCAGCCCGCCACCCCGACCCTGTCGGACGCGGTCAAGGCGGCGCACCAGGAGGGCCAGGACTTCGGCGAGTCGGTCGCCCGCGACGCGCCCGCGCTCTGGCTCGAAGCGGTGCTGGCCCGCAAACCCCGCATGCCCTCCGACCTCGAGGCCCGGTTGCTGCAGGGTTCCTCGCTGCCCATCGACTTCCTGCTGCACGACGAGGTGCGGCATGCCCTCCGGCGTGGCTTTTGGGACGCTCTCGAGCGTTCCCGCCGATAGGCCCCGCAGCGGGACGTCCGGTAGGGCGCCGGCTGCGGCATACACCGGTGCTTTTCGCGATCATTCACAATTCGCCCGCTTCATCGGGCGATCGGCGGGTAGCGTCAAAGCGTGACGCATGTGACGGAAGACGATCTCGACGACCTGGAGTTCGACACACTGCGCACGGGTGATCACATTTCGGCGGCGCGACGGCTCTCCGACCTGGCAGAGTCCGTGTCCGGCGGAGTGTCCCGGGCCAAGATCCTGCTCCGCGCGGGTGAGCAATGGCAGCACGCGGGCGACTTCGCGCAGGCCGCCGAGTTCTACCGGCGGGCCATCGAGGACGGAAGCGAACCCTACGGCGATCCCCGCGCGTATCTCGCCGACGCCCTGTTCGAGCTGGGCCGGACCGACGAGGCCCGGACCCTGGTCGAGGAGATCCGCGCGGACGCGCCGCGCGACCCCGAGGTCTATCGCACCGTGGCAGAGGTGCTCTACGCCCAGGGCGACCCGACCGGGGCGCACGAGTGGGCGACCGCCGGAGCGGACGTCGTGCTGGCGATCCGCGAGCGGAGCGTGGAGGAGACTGCCCCCGGCTTCGCCGCGGCCGAAGCCGGCCCCGCCGACCCGGTGGAGTCCGCCGAGTCCGCGGAGGACAGCCTGGAGGCCCTGCTACGGCTGCGCTACCGCTCCCGCATCGACCTCGGCCGCCCGGAGGACGACTACGACGCCCTCCTGGACGATCTCCTCAAGGCCTGACCCCTCCATCCCCTCCGTGATCATGCAATCGTTTGACGATTGATTGCATGATCACGGAGGGGATGAGGTGGGCGGCCTGGCTCAGAGGGTGACGATGAGCTTGTGCATCGCCTGGGCGACGTCCGGCTGCTCGGCGGTGGCCACCGGCCAGCCGCGCAGCCCCGCCTGGCGCGCCTCCTGGTCGTAGGCCGTGGACAGCTGCAGATAGCCGCAGGGCGCCTCCGGCCAGTCCTCCGGGACGGGCACCTCCGGGGCCGTCCGGCCACCGTGCCCGTGGCCGTGTCCCTGCGCGGGATCGGCGATCTGCGGGGCCCGCCGGGCCTGCGGCAGCCGGGCGTCGAGGAAGACGTAACCGCCCACCGGCCGGTGCGCGGCCCGCTGGGCGACCGCGATCGACGGCAGCAGCGGGCCCACCGCACCATGACCGACCAGGACGAGCGGCGCCGTCGGCGCGGTGGCGGCGATGACCAGGGCCGCCCGTGCGACGTAACGCATCCCCTCGACGCCGCGGACGTCCGGCGCGACGACGTCCAGACCGTACGATCTGAGCGTCTCGGGCAGCGGACCCCAGCCGGCGGCGGTGTCCGCCGGGTCGTGCAGCAGCACCAGCGTGCCGGGCGTCATCTCGACCTCCTGGTTCCCGCGACAGGAACGCGCTTGCCTCCCAACATTCTCCACAAACCAGGCAAATCACCCAGAGGGTCTGTCGTTCGGAAGGGCCAAGTTACACGCGGGGGCCCGCTTCCGGGCGTCGGACATAGGCTTCTGTGTGTGAGCGATCGAGAAGACCTGCTGAAACACATCAAGGACAAGGCCGTGGTGCACGGCGACGTCGTGCTGTCCTCCGGGCAGCGGGCGTCCTTCTACGTCGACCTGCGCCGGGTCACCCTGGACGCGCGGGCCGCCCCGCTGATCGGCCGGGTCATGCTCGACGTGACCGGCGACCTCGGCTATGACGCCGTCGGCGGGCTGACCCTCGGGGCGGACCCGGTGGCCCTGGCGATGCTGCACGCCGCGGCGGCCGCAGGCCGGGAGCTGGACGCCTTCGTGGTGCGCAAGGCGGGCAAGGCGCACGGCCTGCAGCGCCGGATCGAGGGGCCGGACGTGGCGGGCCGCCGGGTGCTCGCCGTCGACGACACCTCCACGACGGGCGGCTCGGTGCTCACCGCCGTCGAGGCCCTGCGCGAGGCGGGCGCCGAAGTGGTCGGGGTCGCCACGATCGTCGAGCGGGGCGCACGGGAGCGGGTGACGGGCGAGGGCCTGGAATACCGCTCCGCCTACGACCTGCGCGACCTCGGCCTGTCCTGACCCGCTCAGGGGCACCGCTCCCGCGGTGCCCCTGAGCCGCGATCAGCTGGGGCCGACCGACCAGGACTGCTTGCCGGTCTTGCCCTTGGACACCGTCTTGCCGTGCAGCTGGACCTCGACGTTCTGGGCCGGGTCCACGACGACGACCATCTCCGGCAGATCGAAGTAGCGCACCTCGCCGCGGTTGAGGGTGCCCTTGAACAGCGTCTGGGTGTTTCCGGGCGTGGAAACGTAGACCGAGGCCGACTGACCGGTGACCCGGACGAGCAATGCGTGTGCTCCGGCGGGCTCGGTGGTGGCCGCGCCGCCGGACTGCGGGACCTTGGACACCACCGTAGGGCTCGGCCCGGGGGCCGCCGATTGGTTGGTGAGCGCGCCGAAGAGCGCGATCCCGCCGACAATGAGCAGCGCTAATGCCAGCACGACCGCGGCAACCGCGATCAGGATGCGCGCGTGACCCCGGGGGTCCGGCCGATGACGTCCCACATGGGGAGGTTAGCGGGAACTATCACCTGTCAGCGACGGTCGTGACTCTTCCGAGTCGTTCTTATTTCCAGATTCGCCCCGGCCTTTGATGATTTCGCGGATGACCGGAACCAGCGAGGCCGTCACCGCGAGCAGTACGACCGGCAAAACGATCTTGTCGATTCCGCCGATCTTGGAGCCCGCGAAGTACCCGACCAGCACGATCGACTCGGTCCAGAGCAGGGCACCGACCACGTTCCACACGAAGAACCGGACCGCGCCCATCTCCAGCATCCCGGCGAGCGGGTTGAGGAAGGTGCGCACGACCGGGATGAATCTGGCCAGCACCACGGCCCGGGCGGGGCCGAACTTGTGGAAGTAGTGCTCGGCCTTGAGCACGTGCTCCTGCTTGAAGATCCTCGACTTCGGCCGCTCGAACAGCTTCCGGCCGTACTTGGCGCCCAGGAAATGCCCGAACTGGGCGCCCGCCACCGCGAAGAGCGGGGCCAGCACCAGCAGCAGCGGCAGCGAGAGCTGGGGGATGTGCGCGCCCTCCGCCCCCTTGGCCGTGGCGAAGATTCCGGCGCTGAACAGCAGCGTGTCACCCGGCAGGAAGAACCCGACGAGCAGCCCTGTCTCCGCGAAGATGATGCACAGAATCCCCACAACTCCGAAGGTGGTGATGAGGGAGGTCGGGTCGAGCCAGTTCACAGCGAGATCCACGTGTTGAGCGTACCCGGCCAAGGGTCGCGTTTCCCCCGGAGTGGAACTCCGGGATACTTGACTGAGGGCGGCATCCCGCAACCGGCGATAACTCTGCCCGTGCGGCGTGTCCGCCAGGCAGTGCCGGAGACCCGTAGGAGAGGATCTAAGACATGCCTATCGCGACCCCAGAGGTCTACGCGGAGATGCTGGACCGCGCGAAGCAGAACGGCTTCGCCTATCCGGCCATCAACGTCACCTCGAGCCAGACCCTGAACGCCGCGCTGCGCGGCTTCGCCGAGGCCGAGAGCGACGGCATCGTCCAGGTCTCCACGGGCGGCGCCGATTACCTGTCCGGTTCCACGGTCAAGAACATGGTGGTCGGCGCCTCCGCGCTCGCCGAGTACGCCTGGATAGTGGCCGAGAAGTACCCGGTCAACATCGCGCTGCACACCGACCACTGCCCCAAGGACAAGCTCGACGGCTTCATGCGGCCGCTGGTCAAGATCTCCCAGGAGCGGGTGGCGCGCGGCGAGCAGCCGCTGTTCCAGTCGCACATGTGGGACGGCTCGGCCGTGCCGCTGGACGAGAACCTCGCGATCGCCCGGGAGCTCCTCGAGGAGTGCGCGAAGGCCCGCGTGATCATGGAAGCGGAGATCGGTGTCGTCGGCGGCGAGGAGGACGGCGTCTCCCACGAGATCAACGAGAAGCTCTACACCACGCCCGAGGACGCCCTGGCCACCGTCGAGGCCCTCGGCCTGGGCGAGAAGGGCCGCTACATCCTGGCCGCCACCTTCGGCAACGTGCACGGGGTCTACAAGCCCGGCTCGGTGAAACTGCGCCCCGAGGTGCTCAAGGAGATCCAGGACGCGGTCGGCGCCAAGTACGGCAAGGAACTGCCGTTCGACCTGGTCTTCCACGGCGGCTCCGGCTCGACCCTGGAGGAGATCCGCGAGGCGATCTCCTACGGCGTGATCAAGATGAACATCGACACCGACACGCAGTACACCTTCACCCGGCCGGTCGCCGACCACATGTTCCGGAACTACGAGGGCGTGCTCAAGGTCGACGGCGAGGTCGGCAACAAGAAGCAGTACGACCCGCGCTCGTGGGGCAAGGCCGCCGAGGCCGGGATGGGCGCACGCGTCACCGAGGCCTGCGAGCACCTGCTCTCCGCCGGCAAGAAGCTGACCTGACCCCCTCCTCCGGTTCCACAGCCCGGAATCCGCCGGCGGAGGACCCGCAGCCAGGGCTCCGCAGGCAAGCAGACAACCCCGTATCCAGCGTGATCATGCAATCGTTCGTCGATTGATTGCATGATCACGGATGCGTGGTGTGGTGTTGGTGTGGTCGCGTCGGGGGCGGTCGCGTGGTGGCGCGGCCGTCCCGGCGCGGTTCAGGTCAGGCTCCCGGCGGAATCCCGGGCCAGGCTCCCGGCGTGGTCCCGGGTCAGGCTCCCGGGCCGGGGACCGGCTCGATCTCGGTGGGGCCGAGCGAGGCTCCGCACGCGTCGCAGGTCAGCGCGGTGGTCAGCCGGCCCCCGCAGCCACGGTGGGTGATGATCACCGGAGGCCCGTCGTCGGCGTAGTGCCGGTCCCCCCACAGCAGCAGCGACATCATGGCCGGCCACAGCTCGACGCCCTTGCGGGTGAGCCGGTATTCGTACCGATCCGGGCGCTCCTGGTAGCGCACCTTGCGCACGATGCCCTCGTCGCACAGCCGGGTGAGCCGGTCCGTCAGGACGTTGCGGGCGACCCCGAGCACCTCCTGGTAGTCGTCGAACCGCCGTACGCCCTCGAAGGCGGAGCGGATGACGAGCATGGTCCAGCGATCGCCCACGATCTCCAGGGACCGGGCGATCGAGCAGTTCTGCGTCTCGTAGGTGCGCGGCAGCACTCCACCATTCTAGAAGGTTGCGTCAGACAACTCCAACTGGGTTGCTTCACGAAACCCACTGCGGTCCAATGGGTTGCATGAAGCAACTTGATGGCCGCCGGGTCATGGCCGGGCTCGACGACGTGCGCATCAGGCCGTACAACCTCACCGACGACGACCGGCTGCGGCACATGCGGGTCTCCCCGGTCAGCCTCTACCTGCGGTTCTTCTCCGGCACGCCGCGGATCCCCGAGACGTATGTGCGCGCTCTGCACCGGATGGACCACTGGGACCACGACGCGTTGGTCGCGATCCTCGACGAGGACCTCATCGGCATCGCGGAGTACGTGCGCGATCGCCACGACCCCGCCCGCGCCGATGTCGCCGTCCTGGTCACCGACGACTGGCAGCGGCGGGGGCTCGCCCGGCCGCTGATCACTTACCTGGCCCAGCTCGCCGCCCGGCGCGGCATCACCGAGTTCGACGCCGACGTCATGCTGGCGAACCAGGGCGGCCTCTGCGCGGTGCGCAGCGGCTGGCCGGCCGTCCGGGCCGTCCGCACCGGGGGCTCGGCGCACTTCCGGCTCCCGCTGCCGCTGCCGCCACCTGTCCCGAAGGCGCTAGTTCGGGACTCGGGTTGATACCGGTCGCACTCCGACACTTACGATGACCCGCATGAGCCAGAACCTGTTCGGCGGACCGCCTCCCACGCTGTTGCCCGAGAACGAGGAGGCCAAGAAGCTCCTCGACGAGGGGATCGAGCCCAAAGAGGTCGCCGCGAAGTTCCCCACCTACTCCCTGGCGTGGGCACTGCTCGCGGAGAAGGAGTTCGACGCCGGGCACGTGATCCGGGCGTACGCCTACGCGCGCACCGGCTACCACCGCGGGCTCGACTCGCTGCGGCGGGCGGGCTGGAAGGGCCATGGCCCCATCCCCTGGGAGCACGAGGCCAACCGCGGCTTCCTGCGCTCCCTCAACGCCCTCGGCCGGGCCGCCGCCGCCATCGGCGAGGAGGACGAGGCCGAGCGCTGCAAGACCTTCCTGCGCGACAGCAGCGCTGAGGCCGCCGAAGCGCTCGCGACCCACGGCTGATCCACGGCTGATCCACAGCTGATCCGCGGCGGCGTCGCGATCCGGCGTCGCGATCCGGCGTCGCGATGTGGCGTCGCGATCCGGCGTCTCCGCCGGCCCGAAGTGCAAGATCGCGACGGGCCGCGCGGAAGCGACGGTTTCTCTGCTCGGATTGTCCGGGTAGGATCTGATCGCAAGAGGCCCCTTGTCGCGCTTGCGATCAGGGGCTTTCGCCGTGAGAAGGAGAACGCCTGATGCCGGCCATCGTTCTTGTCGGAGCGCAGTGGGGAGACGAGGGCAAGGGGAAGGCCACCGATCTGCTCGGCGGGAACGTCGACTACGTCGTGCGCTACCAGGGCGGCAACAACGCCGGGCACACGGTCGTCATCGGCGACAAGAGCTACGCCCTGCACCTGCTGCCGTCCGGGGTGCTGTCCCCGGACGTGGTCCCGGTCATCGGCAACGGCGTGGTCATCGACCCGGGCGTGCTCCTGCAGGAGATCGACGGCCTCCAGAGCCGCGGCGTCTCCTGCGACCGGCTGCTGATCTCGGCCAACGCGCACCTGATCATGCCGCATCACCGCGCCCTGGATAAGGTCACCGAACGCTACCTCGGCCGGGCCCGGATCGGCACGACCGGGCGGGGCATCGGCCCGGCCTACGGCGACAAGATCGCGCGGATGGGCGTGCGCGTCCAGGACCTCTTCGACCCGAGCATCCTCACCCAGAAGATCGAGCTGTCGCTGCGGGAGAAGAACCAGGTCCTCACCAAGGTCTACAACCGGCGCCCGATCGTGGTCGGCCCGATCGTGGAGGAGTACGTCGCCTACGGCGAGCGGCTCAGGCCGTACGTCGCCGACACCGGGCTGGTGCTCAACCGGGCCCTCGACGACGGCAAGGTCGTGCTGCTCGAAGGGGCGCAGGGCACGCTGCTCGACATCGACCACGGCACCTACCCGTTCGTGACCTCCTCCAGCCCGACCGCGGGCGGGGCCTGCGTCGGCTCGGGGGTGGGCCCGACCAAGGTCACCAAGGTGATCGGCATTCTGAAGGCCTACACCACCCGGGTGGGATCTGGACCGTTCCCGACCGAGCTGCTGGACGAGATGGGCGAGTACCTCCGCACCACCGGCGGCGAGTACGGCGTCACCACCGGCCGCAACCGCCGCTGCGGCTGGTTCGACGCGGTCATCGCCCGGTACGCCTCCCGGGTGAACGGCATCACCGACTACTTCCTCACCAAGCTGGACGTGCTCTCCGGGCTGGAGAAGGTGCCGGTCTGCGTGGCCTACGACATCGACGGCGTGCGGCACGACGAGATGCCGGCGTCGCAGACCGAGTTCCACCACGCCAAGCCGATCCTGGAGTACTTCGACGGCTGGAAAGAGGACATCAGCGGCGCCGGGACATTCGAGGACCTGCCGCCCAACGCCCAGGCGTACGTCCACGCGCTCGAGGGCCTGTCCGGTGCGCGGATCTCCGCGATCGGCGTCGGGCCCGGCCGTGACCAGACCCTCACGGTGCGCCCGCTGATCTGAGAGATGGGTCACTCTGGGCGACCAACCGAGCCAACCTCGCCCTTCACCCCCCGGTGAGCTGTCTACCGTTGTGACCGCAGCTGTTGTGAAGCCGGTAACCGCCTGATCGGGGGACGTTTGGTTACTCTCGGTAATTTCCCTGGCGTGACCAAACGAGTAGAGGCACACGGCCATCGTGGTGCTCGCGGGCTGCGACCCGAGAACACGCTGCCGGGCTTCGCGCACGCCTTCGAGCTCGGCGTCGACGCGGTCGAGCTCGATGTCGGCCTCACCGCCGACGGCGTGGTGATCCTCAACCACGATCAGGTGCTGTCCTCGCTGACCTGCTGCGACACCGAGCCGGTCTGGCCGGGTGACCCGCAGTTCCCCTACGTCGGCCGCAGGCTCCGCGAGCTCACGCTGGACCAGATCAAGACCGTCGACGCCGGGGTCCGCAAGGCCTCCGCCGACGGGTGGCCCACCGACACGGACCCGCTGGTCCTCACCCAGCTGCCGATGCCGGGCACTGTGCTGCCCACGCTGGCCGAGGTCTGCGGGCTGCTCGACCGGTACGACTCGCGCCGCATCAGGCTGGCCGTCGAGCTCAAGACCGATCCGTCCTGGACCCAGGGCGAGGTGGAGCACTTCGTGACCGCGGTCGCGGACGTGCTGGAGTCCTGGGCGATGAGCCGCCGGGCGCGGCTGCTCGCCTTCGACTGGCGCGTCCTGTCCGCCGCCGCGCGGGTGGCGCCGCGGCTGCGGCGGGTCGCCCTGGTCGAGACCAAGACGCTGGTCCCCTCACCGGGGGCGGGGGCCCCGTGGCTGGCCGGTCTCGACCCGGCCGACTGGGTGGCCGCCGCGGTGGCGATCGGGGCTCACGTGCTGTCCCCGGAGCACACGCTGATCACCCCGGAGCTGGTCGGCGACGCGCACTCGCTGAGCCTGCCGGTGACGGCCTGGACGGTGAACGAGCCCGCCGACATGGCCCGCCTCATCGAGTACGGAGTCGACGCGATCGTCACCGACTACCCGGACCGGCTCCGGATCGTCATGGAGTCCCAGGGCCTGTCCCTGCCGCGTCCCGCCCGCCAGCGCAAGCCCGCCCCCACCGTGTGACGCCCGCGGTCACCCGCCAGGCCGCGGGCGGCCCTCCCCGAACACCGTGATCATGCAATCAATCGACGATCGATTGCATGATCACGGTTATGGTCGGGCGGCGGCGGCCTGGGCGGCGATGTCGGTGCGCAGCTGCATGCCGCGCATCCGGATCTTCCCGGCGGCCTCGTAGGCGGCGGCCCGGGCGGCGGCGAGGTCGTCCCCGGTGCCGACCACGGTGAGCACCCGCCCCCCGGCGGAGAGCACCCGGCCCTCGTGGTCGCGTCTGGTCCCGGCGTGCAGGACGTACGCTCCCGGCACCGCGCCGGCCTCGTCGAGGCCCTCGATGGCGTCGCCCTTGACCGGATCGGCCGGGTAGTTCTCCGCCGCGATCACCACGCCGACCGCCGCGCCGGAACGCCACTGCGGCACCAGCGCGGGATCGAGCCCGCCGATCGCGCAGGACTGCAGCAGCGTGGCCAGCGGCGTCGCCAGCCGGTCCAGGACGACCTGGGTCTCGGGGTCGCCGAACCGGGCGTTGAACTCGACCACCTTGATGCCCGCGGCGGTGAGGGCGAGCCCGGCGTAGAGCACGCCGACGTAGGGCGTGCCGCGGCGGCGCAGCTCGTCGATGGCGGGCCGCACCACGGTCTCCATGACCTCGTCCACGAACCCTGCGGGCAGCCACGGCAGCGGGGTGTAGGCGCCCATGCCGCCGGTGTTGGGGCCCTCGTCGTGGTCGTAGGCGCGCTTGAAGTCCTGGGCGGGCAGCAGCGGCACCGCGTGCAACCCGTCGCTCAGCGCGAACAGCGAGACCTCGGGACCGTCGAGGTACTCCTCGACGACCACCCGGCCGCAGTCCTGTGCGTGGCTGAGCGCCTCGGCGCGGTCCGAGGTGACCACCACGCCCTTCCCGGCGGCCAGCCCGTCGTCCTTGACCACGTACGGCGCGCCGAACTCCTCCAGCGCCTCCTCGACCTCGCCGGTGCTCTCGCAGACCCGGGACGCCGCGGTCGGCACTCCGGCGGCCGCCATGATCTCCTTGGCGAAGGCCTTGGACCCCTCGATCCGGGCGGCCTCGGAGTCGGGTCCGAAGCACGGGATCCCGGCCCGCCGCAGCGCGTCGGCGACCCCGGCGATCAGCGGCGCCTCGGGGCCGATCACCACCAGGGTGGACCGCAGGCGCCCGGCCAGCTCCACCACCGCGACGGGATCGGTCGGGTCCAGCACGTGGTTGTCGGCCAGCTCCGCGGTGCCGGCGTTGCCGGGAGCGCAATGCAACGAGGCGACGATGGGATCGCTGCTCAGGGCGCGGACCAGGGCATGCTCACGGCCGCCGGAGCCAAGGACGAGAACTCGCACCCGAGGAGTGTACGGGCCACGGCACCGGTCCGATGCCCAACCGCGGTCACGCTCCGAGGCCGGGCCGCGCGGCCGACGGCGCGGCGCACGCCCCCGCCGCGCCTCCCGGGTGGCCTGAAGCGCCCGAAGTGTCGGGAAGTAACCGGGGGTCGCGACGGGCGGTGGTAACGTACGGCTTGCTTGCGCACTGTCCCCGAGGGCGAAAGGAGGTGGTCGGAAATGGACACCGGTGACCCGTGTAGTACCGCCGAGATTCCTCATAGTCCGAGCTCTACGTGCAGCTGGACTCGTCCGCCCGCCTCTACTCGGCGTCCGGCCAATCCGCCCCTGCGCCGCCTCCGCTCCGTGATCGGTTAAGACCGGAGCCGGGCGCGCTCGCGCGCTCTTGGCCGGCGGGGAACGGAGCATCCCTCATGGCCATGACCAAAGTACGTCCCGGTCTCGCGACCAAGGTCCTCTTCAAGCCGCTCGGCCGGCCGCAGCGTTCGATGGACGACATCCCGGCGCCGCGCGGTTCGGCGGTGATCGACTGGGCCGCCTACATCGACGGCAAGCGCGTCGTCACACCGACCATCGCCGACGCCGTGCGGCTGGTCCGCGACGGCGGGCTGGCGCCGTCCGACGACGGCATCAGCGGCGGCTTCGTCTGGGTCGGCATGCACGAGCCGGAGGCCGCCGAGCTGGAGGAGCTGGCCGAGGTCTTCGGCCTGCACCCGCTGGCGGTGGAGGACGCGCTGCAGGCCCGGCAGCGGCCCAAGCTGGAGCGCTATGACCACAACGTGCAGTGCTTCGTGCTCAAGACGGTCGGCTACGTCGAACGGGCACCGGACGGCAACGAGTCCGTGGAGACCGGCCAGATAATGATCTTCTCGGGGCCGGACTTCGTGGTGACCGTACGGCACGGGGCGCACAGCGCGCTCGGGCCCGTACGCGAGGACCTCGAGGGCAACCCGGCGCGGCTGGAGCTGGGGCCCGCCGCGGTGCTGCACGCGATCGCCGACCGGGTGGTCGACGGCTACATCTGCGTCGCGGACGCCGTGCAGGAGGACGTGGACGAGCTCGAAGAGGCGGTGTTCTCGCCGGAGCGCTCCAACGAGGCCGGCCGGATCTACCGGCTCAAGCGCGAGGTCATCCAGCTCAAGCGGGCGGTGGGCCCGCTCACCGCGCCGCTGCGCACCCTGGCCAACCGCCGGTTCGTGCCCAGCGAGATCAAGGAGTACTTCCGCGACGTCGAGGACCACCTGGCGCGGGTACGCGAGCAGGTCGAGTCGTGCGACGAGCTGCTCACGCCGATCCTCCAGGCGCACATGACCCAGGTGACGGTCTACGACAACCACGACATGCGCAAGATCTCGGCCTGGGCGGCGATCATCTCGGTGCCGACCGCGGTGGCCGGGGTCTACGGCATGAACTTCACGTTCATGCCCGAAACCCACTGGCGGTACGGCTACCCCATGGTCCTGGGGCTCACCATGCTGGCCTGTTGCATGCTCTACCGGGGCTTCCGCCGCAACGGCTGGCTCTGACTCCCCCGTGATCACGGCTCCCCCGTGATCACGGGATCGGTCGGCGACCGAGGTCGTGATCACGGGGGGGACGGCGGGTCCTACTTGGTGGGGGCGAGGCACAGCACGTAACCGTTGCTGCCCTTCTCGCCCTTCCAGAAGGCGCTGTCAGCGTCCTTGAACGGCGCACAGATGCTGCGGTCGGTGTTGAACGCCGACTCGCTCTTGTCCTCGACCTTTCCGACCACCTTGTAGGTGGCTTTCGCGTCCGTGCACTTGGTGACCTTGAGGTTGTCGGCATTGGTGCCGGCCATGCAGTCGCCTACCTTGGCGAGGTCGGGGTCCTCGCCCTTGAACACCTTCCAGCCGTAGCCGACGCCGGCGACGACCGCGAGCCCGACCACGGCCACGACGATGCGGGTGAGGATGCTCTTGCCCACCGAGGCGGCCTTCGAGGGGGCCGGGGCGGGCGCGCCGTACTGCGGAGGCTGGCCGGGGGCGCCCTGCTGGCCGGGGGCCGGGTTCGGGGCGCCGGGCGGCGGGGGCGGGGAGCCGGCGTCGGAGGGGGTCGTCATGTGACCGAGCCTTTCTGTACGAACCATGGGAAAGAGGAGAACAGTAGCGTTCTGGGTGTTTCAGCGTGATGTCTGATATCTCCATTAGCGAAAACCGTTATGGGAGTGATTCATCGTCAGGGCACACTGAGCCGTAACGGATCCGACCGAGGAAGCCCATGCCCGTACCCCCGCCCGAGATCGTTCCCGTCCCCGGCCCGGCGCCCGCGGAGGAAGCCCCCGAGCAGTACGGCGTCACCACTCTGGAGCTCTTCTTCGACCTGGTCTTCGTGTTCGCCGTCACCCAGCTGACCGGCATCCTGGTGGGCGAGCTGTCCCTGACGGGCCTGGCCCAGGTGGTGCTGGCGTTCGGGGTGCTGTGGTGGATGTACGGCGGGTACGCCTGGCTCACCAACTGCCTGCCGCCCGCCACCACGCCGCGCCGGCTGCTGCTGCTGGCCGGCATGGCGGGCTTCCTGATGACGGCACTGGCCACCCCGTACGCCTTCACCGGCGGCGGCGTGGTGTGGGGCGTCGGCTACCTGATCGTGGTGCTGGTGCACGGCGCCCTCTACCTGCAGGTCACCCGGAGCATCCTGCGGGTGCTGCCGGGCAACGTGCTGGCCGCCGGCCTGGTCATCGCCGCCGGGCTGCTCGACCACGGCCCGGCCGTCTACGTGCTGTGGACGCTGGCCCTGCTGGTGCCGATCCTGATGCCCCACGTCGTCCCGCCGCGACACTGGTTCCCCCTCCGGGCCGAGCACATCGTGGAGCGGCACGGGCTGCTGGTCCTGATCACCTTCGGCGAGTCGATCATCGCGATCGGCATCGGGGTGAGCAGTGCCGGTCACGGACCGCCCTCCGTCGCCCTGGTGGCGGCGGGCGTGCTGAGCCTGGCGCTGGTGGCGACGCTGTGGTGGACCTACTTCGCCGGCGACGACGAACGGGTCGAGGAGTCCCTGACCGCCGCCGAGAGGGGCCCCCGCACCGCAATGATCTTGAATGGCTACTTCTACGCCCACATTCCCATCGTGATCGGCGTGATCGCGATGGCGGCCGGGCTGAAGAAGGTGCTCTCGCACGCCTGGGAGCCCCTGCACAGCGTCCCGGCCGCCCTGGCCCTCTCCGGCGGGGTCGCCCTCTACCTGGTGGGCAACGCCTGGTTCCGCCGGATCATGGGGATCGGCCCGTCTCGGCTCCGGCTGGCCGCGGCGGTGCTCGCCCTCGCCACGACCCCACTGGGCGAGTGGATCGCCGAGACCGAGGTCATCGCCCTGGTCGCGATTCTGACCGGGGCCCTGGTCCTGGAGGGCCGCCGGAGGCCCGCGGCCGGGGGCACGGCTGCCTCGGCCTCCACGACCTGGGACAATCGACCACGTGATTGAGCGCTACACACTTCCCGAGATGGGCCGCGTCTGGAGCGACGCGCACAAATACGAGCTGTGGTGCGAGGTCGAGACCCTTGTGGTCGAGGCGCACGCGGCGGCCGGGACCATCCCCGCCGAGGTGGTGGAGCCCATCCGCAAGGCGCCGCCCCCGACCCCCGAGCGGGTGGACGAGATCGAGGCGGTCACCCAGCACGACGTGATCGCCTTCCTCAGCGCCTGGGCGGACAACACCGAGCCGCGGGAGGCCGCGGCCTACGTGCACTTCGGCATGACCTCGTCCGACCTGCTCGACACGGCGCTGGCCGTGCAGCTGGTCGAGGCCACCGACATCCTGCTGGCCAAGGCCGACGCGCTGGTCGCCGCGCTCCGCGACCACGCGCTGCTGCACCGCGACACGTTGCGGGTCGGCCGCACGCACGGCATCCACGGGGAGCCCGACGTGTGGGGGCATCGGGTGGCCGACTTCGCGTTCGCGATGGCCCGGTCCCGGGACCGGCTCCGGCAGGCCCGCGCCGCGGTGGGCGTGATGGCCATCTCCGGTGCGGTCGGGACGTACTCCAACATCGACCCCGAGGTCGAACGGCACGTCGCCCGCAAGCTGGACCTCAAGGCGGCCGACGTCTCGACCCAGGTGGTCATCCGGGACGGCATCAGCGAGTGGGTGAACGCCCAGGCCATCATCGCGACCGTCTGCGAGGCCATCGCACTGGAGGTACGGCACGGCCAGCGCACCGAGGTGCGGGAGCTGTCCGAGGCGTTCGGCAAGG
Organism: Actinomadura scrupuli; assembly: GCF_050971785.1. Lineage (NCBI taxonomy): Bacteria > Bacillati > Actinomycetota > Actinomycetes > Streptosporangiales > Thermomonosporaceae > Actinomadura > Actinomadura scrupuli. The sequence continues at coordinate 201,141 of NZ_JBPCCU010000002.1, forward strand.
GCCAGAAGGGCTCCTCCGCGATGCCGCACAAGAAGAACCCCATCCTCTCCGAGCGGATCTCCGGGCTGGCCCGGGTCGTGCGCGGCCAGATGGTCCCGGTGATGGAGGGCATCCCGCTCTGGCACGAGCGTGACATCTCTCACTCCTCGGTCGAGCGGGTCGCGCTGCCGGACACCTCGATCACCACGGACTACCTGCTGCATCTGACGACCCGGCTGGTCACCGGCCTGGTCGTGGACACCGACCGGATGCGGGTCAACCTCGACTCCACCGGCGGGCTGATCTACACCAGCACCGTGCTGCTCGAGCTGGTCGAGGCCGGGATGTCGCGCGACGACGCCGCGTACCCCCTGGTGCAGCGGGCGGCCATGGAGACCTGGCGGACTCTGGACTCGGTGCCGGAGACGGGTAAGAGCACCTTGTTCCGCGACACGCTGCGCAGGCACGCCCAGGAGGCCGGCATCGAGCTCGACGAGGCCCGGCTGGACGCCGTCTGCCGGCCGGAGCGGTTCGTCCAGCGGCTGGGCCCGGTCTTCGACCGGCTCGCGGCGCTCAGCTGAGACGACGGGGGGCCCGGGCGGGCCCGCCGAGGCCGGAGGAAAGGCGGTACGGATGGATGCGCGGCTGACGGAGCTGAACGTCTTTCCGTTGAAGAGCGGCGGCGGCACGGCACTGGAGACGGCCGAGCTCGGCGCGAAGGGGCTGCGGCACGACCGGGAGTTCATGCTCGTCACCCCGAACGGCGAGTTCATGTCCCAGCGCCGGTTCCCGGCGATGGCCCGGCTGCGGCCCTCCTACGACGGGACACTGCTCACCGTCCGGGCGCCGGAGGCCGTCCCGCTCGTCCACAAGGCTGTGGACAACGGCGAGATCGTCGACGTCATCGTCCACAGGAAGCCCTGCCAAGGTGTGGATCAAGGTGACGAGGCCGCGCTCTGGTTCTCCGACCTGCTCGGCATCGGGTGTCGGCTGGTCCGCTTCTCCGGGCACCGCCCGACGCGCCGGGGCGGTGGCGAGCTGGCCTACGCCGACGGCTATCCGCTGCTGCTGATCTCCGCGGAGTCGCACGCCGAGCTGAACGCGCGGCTGGCCGACCCGCTGCCGATGAACCGGTTCCGCCCCAACCTCGTCGTGGAGGGCCTCGGGCCCTTCGGTGAGGACTCCGTACGCCTGCTGCGCGTCGGGGACGTCACCGTCGAGCTGATCAAGCCGTGCGCCCGCTGTGTGCTGACCACCGTCGACCAGGAGACCGCCGTCAAGGGCCACGAGCCGCTGCGCACGCTGGCGTCCTTCCGCAACGTCAACGGAAAGATCCTGTTCGGCCAGAACGGCATCCCGCGGACGCTGGGCACGCTCCGCGTGGGCGATCCCGTGCAGATCATTGAAAGAGCTCTAGAACCGTGATGAAACACCTGCACTCCGGCAAGGTCCGGGACCTGTACGAGTTGCCGGGCGGCGATCTGCTCATCGTCGCGCGGGACACCATCTCGGCGTACGACTTCGTCCTGGACACCCCGATCCCGGACAAGGGCGCGATCCTCACCCAGCTCTCGCTGTGGTGGTTCGACCGGCTCGCCGGGGTCGTGCCCAACCACGTCATCTCCACCGAGCTGCCGCCCGGCGCCCCCGCCGAGTGGGCGCGGCGGGCGATCGTGGTGCGGAGGCTCGACATGGTGCCCGTGGAGTGCGTGGCACGCGGCTACCTGGCCGGCTCCGGGACCGTGGAGTACCGGTTGCGGGGCTCGGTCTGCGGGGTCGGGCTGCCGCCCGGGCTGGAGGAGGGGTCCCGGCTGCCGGAGCCCATCTTCACCCCGACCACCAAGGCGGCCGTCGGCGACCACGACGAGCCGATGACGTACGGCGAGGTGGCGGCCAAGGTCACCGCCGAGGTCGCGGCACGGCTGCGCGACATCACCGTGCAGGTCTACCGGCGCGGCGCCGAGGTGGCCGCGGAACGCGGCATCATCGTGGCGGACACCAAGATAGAGCTCGGCTGGGACGCCACCGGCGACCTGGTGCTGGGCGACGAGGTCCTGACCCCGGACTCCTCTCGGTTCTGGCCGGCCGCGCAGTGGCGGCCGGGCCGGACGCAGCCGTCCTACGACAAGCAGTTCGTGCGCGACTGGCTGGTCTCCCCGGCCTCCGGCTGGGACCGGGCCTCCGGCGCGGCACCGCCGCCGCTCCCGGAGGAGATCATCCAACGCACCCGCGCGAAGTACGTCGAGGCGTACGAGCGCCTGACCGGCCGCCCATGGACCTGACCCCCCCACCCCCCTACCCCCCCCCCCCACCCCCCCCCCCCCCCGCCCCCCCCCCCCCCCCGGCGACGGATGACCCGTACGGGATCAGGCTCCGGGGCGGACGGCTCCGGAGAACTGCTGCTTGTAGTAGCGGTTGAGCTTGACCCGCTTGACCTTCTGCCCGCTGCGCGGGGCGTGGATCATGTACCCCTTGCCGACGTAGATGCCGACGTGACCGCGGTTGTAGAAGAACACCAGGTCACCGGGGCGGAGCTTGTTCCAGCGCACCTTCTTGTGCACCTTCTTGTAGATCGCGGTCGTCACGCGGGGCAGCTTGACGCCGCCGTACCGCCAGGCGCCGCGGGCGAGACCTGAGCAGTCCCACCGGTGGGGACCGTTGCCGCCGTAGCGGTACGAGTCACCTCTGTGCGCGTAGGCGAACTTCACGGCCCGCGCGGCCTTCTGCTTCTGGGTGAGCTTGACCCTGCTCTGCGCGGGCGCCGCCTGGGAAACGGTCGCGACCTGGATGGTGGCGACCTGGGTGGAGGCGACCTGGGTGGTGCCGGCCGAGGCGGCGGGAGCCGCCACCACGCCGAGCGAGGTCATCGCGCACAGCGCGGTTCCTGCCACGGACAGCTTCAACGCACGAGTCGAGAGAACGTACTGGGGGGTATACAGGACAGTTCCTAACGTCGTTACCGACGCCTACCGGGGCAGCACTCCACCTGGGAAGAATGCGAATCCCCCCGGTGCTGACTGTTCATTCACCCAGGCCCGGAAATACGTCGGGCTCACTGGGTCCCCGGCTCCATGCTCCTGACCGCATGGACGCGGCACGCCGATCGTGATCCCCTCGTGACGGCAAGGCTGTGTGCCGTCGAATCACGATGACGCGATGTTCTGTTTTGCAAGCGACCCCGTTGCCGCTCGCGCCATAACCTAGCCAGATCGGTCAAGATTCAGCAAACCCCGGCAAGCCTAAGAGTTCGCTATCAATGCCGTTAAAGGGGCCAGAAACTCTTGACGGTCCTGCTGAGAGCGTTGTAAGCGAAGCTCATGGTGAAGCAGGTCACACTTGTGGCGGAGGGGTCGCCGTGACCTCCGTGACGTGGTGGAACATGCCCGCGACCGGCCTGATGGGCCCGATGTCCGGTCCTGGGGACGCCCGGCGCATCAGAGGGTGATGAACTCCAGGCCCCGGTCCTTCAGCCGGGGCAGGACCGTCCGCAGCGACTTCAGGGTCTGCGAGCGGTCGCCGCCGCCGTCGTGGCAGAGCAGGATGTCGCCGGCCTTGCCGCGCAGCAGTTCCCGGGTGACGTGCCGGACGCCGGGCCGGGACCAGTCGCGCGGATCGATGTCCCAGTCGATGGGGAACATCCCGTGGCGGGCCACGGCCTTGAAGACGGTGGGGGACCAGTTGCCGCCGGGGGCGCGGAACAGCCGGGGGGTGGTGCCGGTGACCTCGACGATGACCTGCCGGGCCTTGACGATCTCGTTCTCCACCCGGCCGGCGGGCAGCTTGTTGATGTTGATCGGGTGGCGCCAGGTGTGGTTGGCCACCTCGTGCCCGGCCTCGACCATCAGCTGGACCAGCTTGTAGTTGTCGCGCACCTGCTCGCCGATCAGGCAGAAGGTCGCCTTGACGTCGTGCTTGGCGAGCAGGTCCAGCACCCGGGGCGTCCACTCGGGATGGGGGCCGTCGTCGATGGTGAGCGCGACCGCGTTCTTGGGTGCGTCCGGCCGGACATCGTGGACGGAGCGGGCGGGCTTGCGCCAGGCGGGCACCGGCCCGGTCGCGCCCACCGGACGGGCCGGGGACGGCGTCACCGGCGAGACCGAGGGGCGCGGCGGGGGCGGTCCCTTGGCCCGGGTGCGCAGGGGCCGGTAGTCCGGAGCGGGACCGGCGTCACCGGCCAGGACCATGCTGACCCCGAGTGCGCCGAGCGCGCTGAGACCCAGCGCCTCGCGGCGCCCGATCTCGCGCGCCACGACGGCATGCGGCTCGCGGTCGTGCGCTTCCATGCCCCACACAGTAGTGCTGAGTTACGGAACATTTGCCCACTTTGGGTGGGTGGATTCCTGATCAATACCAGGCAATCCGAGAGGCGGCCGGGAGCCCTCCGGAGCTCCGGGCCGGAAGGGCTGCGCGTACTCGCGAATGCCCAGGAAGAGGGCGGTGCGTCCCCTTCGCGGCGGCCGAGTGGATCTCCCTGGGGAAGGGCCGGTGCGGCCGGTCCCCGGCCGCCGTCAGGTCCGGAACGAAGAGCTCGCCGGGGTGCCCGCACTCTTACCGGGTGGGTGGGTAGGTCAGGGTGTGACGTTCCCGTTAAAGTGACGCGTGAGTAACATCACCCGAACCGCATTCGGTTCTCTCCAGTAAGGTGCTCTTCATGGACCTGAATGGTGTTTCCGCCGTCGTGTCAGGCGGTGCGAGCGGTCTCGGTGAGGCCACCGCTCGTGACCTGGCCGCCCACGGCGCCAAGGTAGTGGTCGCCGACCTCAACGAGGACAAGGGCAAGGCCCTTGCCGACGAGATCGGCGGCGTGTTCGTCAAGACCGACGTCTCCGACGAGGCCCAGGTCGCGGCCGCCGTCCAGGCGGCCGTCGACACCGGTGCCCCGCTCCGGGTGATCATCAACAGTGCCGGCATCGGCTGGGCCTCGCGTACCGTCGGCCGTGACGGCACGCCGCACGACCTGGGCCAGTTCGAGCGGGTCATCAAGATCAACCTGATCGGCACCTTCAACCTCATGCGCATCGGCGCCGCCGCCATCGCCAAGACCGAGGCGGCCGACGCTGACGGGCTGCGCGGTGTCGTCATCAACACCGCGTCGGTCGCGGCCCTGGAGGGCCAGACCGGTCAGGTCGCCTACTCCGCCTCCAAGGGCGGCATCGTCGGCATGACCCTGCCGGCCGCACGCGACCTGGCGGCCATCGGTGTCCGCGTCAACACGATCTGCCCCGGCATCATCGACACCCCGATCTACGGTGAGGGTGAGGCCGCCGAGGCGTTCAAGGCGACGCTGTCCAAGCCGGTGCCCTTCCCCAAGCGCATGGGCAAGGCCTCGGAGTTCGCCCACCTGGTGCGGTCGCTCATCCAGAACGACTACATGAACGGCGAGACCGTCCGTTTCGACGGTGGCATCCGCTTCCAGCCCAAGTAATCGGAGCCACACATGTCTGACGCGGTTCTTACCGAAGAAGATGGCGGCGTTCTCGTCATCACCATCAACCGGCCCGAGGCCAAGAACGCCGTCAACGCGGCCGTGGCCGAGGGCATCGCGGCGGCGCTGGAGGAGCTCGACTCCCGCAAGGATCTCGCGGTGGGCATTCTCACCGGCGCCGGCGGTACGTTCTGCGCCGGCATGGACCTCAAGGGGTTCCTGAAGGGTGAGAACCCGTTCATCGAGGGCCGGGGCTTCGCGGGCATCGCCCAGCGGCCCCCGGCGACCCCGCTCATCGCCGCCGTCGAGGGGTACGCCCTGGCCGGCGGCTGTGAGATCGCGCTGTGCTGCGACATGATCGTCGCTTCCCGCGAGGCCAAGTTCGGGCTGCCCGAGCCCAAGCGCGGCCTGGTCGCCGGTGCGGGCGGCCTGCTGCGCCTCCCGCAGCGGATCCCGTTCCACATCGCCATGGAGATCGCCCTCACCGGCGATCACTACTCCGCCGAGCGCATGGCGGAGCTGGGCTTCATCAACCGGCTCGCCGAGCCGGGATCGGCGCTCACGGCGGCGAAGGAGCTCGCCTCCAAGATCGCTGAGAACGCCCCGCTGGCACTGGCGGCGACCAAGAAGATCGTCGTCGGCTCGACCGAGTGGCCGGCCGACGAGGCCTGGGACCGGCAGAACGCCATCATGGGCCCGGTCTTCGGCTCCAAGGACGCGCAGGAGGGCCCCGCCGCCTTCGCGCAGAAGCGCAAGCCGGTCTGGACGGGCGAGTGACCCTGGCACTCCCGTGACGATCGATGCGTGATCTCGCGGTGCGGGCCGGTCCCGCACCGCGAGGTCACCACGACCGGGATGTTGAGCCGGGTTGAAGAGAGTATTCAGCCGACTTCCAGCTTGAGCTTCCAGGCTGGGCGGTATGCAGCAGATGTCGCCGGGCGCCACCACGGTGCCGCCCGTGCCCGCCGCGATGCGCGGCCCCGCCGTTCGCCGGGCCGACGGCACCGATTTCGCCGCCGCCCGTCCTCGCACGTACGCTCGCGGAGACCATCGGACCACCATGGGCGGGAGCCTGACCCGGCACCAGGACGACGGCCGGCATCACGACCGCAGAGCGGGGGAGACGACGATGGCGGACAACACCCCGGAGGCCCGGCTGCTGGTGGTCGAGGACGAGCCGAACATCCTGGAGCTCCTGGCGGGCAGCCTGCGCTTCGCCGGCTTCGAGGTGATCGTCTCCACCAACGGCAACGACGCCGTACAGGCCGCCCAGCGGCACCGCCCGGACCTGATCGTGCTCGACGTCATGCTGCCCGACATCGACGGCTTCGACGTCGTACGACGGCTGCGGTCCGGCGGCACGCACACGCCCGTGGTGTTCCTCACCGCCCGGGACGCCGTCGAGGACCGGATCCGGGGACTCACCCTCGGCGGTGACGACTACGTCACCAAGCCGTTCAGCCTGGAGGAGCTGGTCGCCCGGATCAGGGCGGTCCGGCGGCGCGCCGGCGGGCCCTCGGCCGAGCCGCCGCCCCGGCTGGCCTTCGCCGACATCGAGCTGGACGAGGACAGCCACGAGGTCTGGCGCGGCGGCACGTACGTCCAGCTGTCGCCGACCGAGTTCAAGCTGCTGCGCTACTTCATGGCCAACTCGGGACGGGTGCTGTCGAAGGCCCAGATCCTCGACCACGTGTGGAACTACGACTTCCGTGGTGACGTGGGGATCGTCGAGTCCTACATCTCGGCGCTCCGTCGCAAGATCGACAACACCGAGCCGCGGCTGATCCACACCCTGCGCGGGGTGGGCTACGTGCTGCGGCTGCCACCTGGCTGATGACCCGCCGCACCCCACTTCGCCGGCTGCGGGAGTACTCCGACCGCACGCCGCTGCGGGTCAAGCTCATCGCCGCGGTGCTGCTGCTCGTGGTGCTGGCACTGGCCGTGATCAGTGTGACCACCGTGTACGCCATGCGCAGCTATCTGGTGACCCGCGCCGACGCCCAGCTGGGCGACGCGGCCCGCCAGCTCGTCCAGCAGGTCGAGTCGGGGCGGGCCCCGCGCGGACCGGACGGAAAGATCATCCTTGCCCCGCCCTACGGGGTCGTCGTGCAGCTCCGCGACGCCCAGGGCACGCTGCTGCAGAGCGTCCCGTCGGTGGACCGGTCGGCCGGTGACATCGACGGCCCGGTCCTGAGCGGCGATGTGTCCCGGCTGGCCGGGCGGCCCTTCACCGCGTCCGGGGCCGAGGACGATCGATGGCGGGTGCTGGTGCTCGACATCGCCGGCGGCGGCACCGTCACGCTCGCCCTCAACCTCAACGAGGTCGACCGGACCGTCCACCGGCTCAGGGTGGTCGACCTGCTGGTCGGCGGCCTGGTCGTGCTCGTGCTGGCCGCCGCCGGGGTCGGTATCGTCCGAACCAGCCTGCGGCCGCTCGACGAGATCGAGGAGACCGCCGAGGCCATCGCCGAGGGAGACCTGTCCCGGCGGGTGCCCGAACGGCACCCGCGCACCGAGGTGGGGCGGCTGAGCCGCTCGCTCAACGGCATGCTCGGCCAGATCGAGACCGCGTTCCGCTCCCGGGCCGAGTCGGAGGAGGCGGCCCGCCGGTCCGAGGCGGCCGCCCGCCGGTCGGAGGAGAGCGCCCGCAACTCGGAGGAGCGGATGCGGCGCTTCGTCGCGGACGCCAGCCACGAGCTGCGCACCCCGCTGACGGCGATCCGCGGGTTCGCCGAGTTCTACCGGCAGGGCGCGGCCCGCTCCCCGGCCGAGACCGACCGGCTGATCCGCCGGATCGAGGACTCGGCCTTCCGGATGGGCCTGCTGGTGGAGGATCTGCTGCTGCTCGCCCGGATGGATCGCCAGCGCGCTCTGGAGCGGCTGCCGGTGGACCTGCTCGCGGTGGCGGCCGACGCCGTACAGGAGGCCAGGGTGATGGCGCCGGACCGGGACGTGGAGCTGTCGGTGCACGGCGGCGCCGCGTACCAGGTGCTGGGCGACGAGCCACGGCTGCGCCAGGTGCTCGGCAACCTGCTCACCAACGCGATCACCCACACCCCGGACGGCACCCCGGTCGAGGTACGGCTCGCCACCGGCGTCCTGCCCGGCCCGGCGGAACTCTCGGCGGAGCCCGCCACGGAGGTCCCCGCGGTGATCTGCGAGGTCTCCGACCGGGGCCCGGGGCTCGCCCCGGACGAGGTCGGCCGCATCTTCGAACGGTTCTACCGGGCCGACACCGCCCGCTCGGAGGGCGGCACGGGCCTGGGGCTCGCCATCGTGGCCGCGCTGGTCGCCGCGCATGGCGGCACCGTGGAGGTCGACACCGAGCCCGGCCGGGGGGCGACCTTCCGGGTCGCGCTCCCGCTCGCCACCGAGTAGCCGGCTGCCGCCGTGACCTGCGCCGATGTGCGGTCGTGTGCGGGCTCGGGGGAGTACCGGGGCCCACAGCACATCTCCAGGCAACTTTTAGCCTTCATGCATGGACATCGCCCGCGAGGAGGGCTTGAGTAGTGCTTCCAGGGTGCCCTCTGTGGCCGCCGCGGCGGGCCGGGGATGCGCGCCCTGGCCCACGTGAGTGCCGCCCGGGCCGGGTCGTCCAGACCCCCCGGGCGCACTCGTTCTCTCCCCCGGTGCCCCGATTCTCGCCCCCGCGGGTCGTCCGCGCATCGGTGAGAATGTCCGTTGCCGGACGGCGGGCAGGGTGTTCAGGGAACTTGGAGGCCGGCTCCAGCGACGGTGCAGGGCCGTTGCCGAAGCTGAGGGTGTCAACGAAGGGGGACACCATGAAGCCTCAGGATCCCACCGGCCCGCTGGGGCCGGTCGGCCCGGACCGTCCGGCCCACGTGCCGTACGACTTCGTCCCGGCGGCCGCGTACGAGCATCCGGCATCCGGCGGACCCGCCGCTGCGACCGGCGACCCCGGGCACCCGCCGGTCTGGTGGACCGTGCGGCGCAAGGTGGCGGCCACCGGTGCGGCCCTGGTCGTGGCGGTCGGCGCCGGCGGCGCCGGAGCGGCCGGCGCCATGGCGCTGGCGGGGCCGGCCACGGTCCTCGCCGGCCCGGCCTCGGTGTCCGCGGTCTCCAACGGTCCGGGACAGGGCACCACAGCCCAGGTGGCCGCCGCCGTGCAGCCCACCGTGGTCTCGATCACCGCCACGTCGTCCTACACGCAGAGCACCGGCTCGGGGGTGATCCTGCGCTCCGATGGGGTGATCATGACCAACGCGCACGTGGTGAGCGGCGCCGACCAGCTCAGCGTGAAGTTCAGCGACGGCAGGACCGCACGGGCGAAGCTGCTCGGCAGCGACGGCGCGCACGACATCGCCGTGATCAAGGCCTCCGGGGTGTCCGGTCTCAAGCCCGCCACGCTGGGCGACAGCGGACGGCTCGCGGTGGGCGACCCGGTGCTCGCGGTCGGCAGCCCCCTCGGGCTGGACGGGTCGGTGACGTCCGGGATCGTGAGCGCGCTGGGCCGTACGATCTCGGAGGGCGGCGCGGACCAGAACCCCGATCCGTACGGCCGGCAGTCGGCGCCGCGGCAGAGCGCGTCGATCGCCAACGCCATCCAGACCGACGCCGCGATCAACCCCGGCAACTCCGGCGGCGCACTGGTCGACGGAGCGGGGCAGGTCATCGGGGTCAACACCGCCATCGCCACCACCAGCAGCGGCTCCGGCAGCATCGGCGTCGGGTTCGCGATACCGATCAACGACGCCAAGAAGGTCGCCGACGACATCATCGACGGCGCGGGCAGCAGCGGCGCCGCCGCCTGACAGACCTGCCGGCGGGTCATCGGGGGCTTCAGGGAGGCCGATGACCCACCGGCTCCGCACGGCGGGCCGGTCGCCCTACCTTGGGGGGTGGGGGTGGCCGGCCCGCCGCGTCGCGCGGTCGCTCGAGCGGTCGGGAAAGGTCAGGAGGTCAGGAGAGGTCAGGCCGAGGTGGGGGCGGGCGTCCGGGGACGGGACTTGTTGCGCTTGGCCAGCATCCGGCGGGTCGCGGTGAGGTAGAACGTCCGCGGCAGGGTGCGCACGGGGAGCGGCATTCGCGGATAGACCACCGCCAGCCCGTTCATCAACAGCCGGAAGCGGCGCTCCCGGGCCGCGTTCCACTTCCAGCCGTACTGCGCGCGCAGCGGCTCCGGCATGAAGCCCGCCGTGATGAGCCGGATGGCCATCAGGCCGGGGGCGAGGATCTTGGGCAGCCCGGTCGGCCAGAGCACCCCCTGGGCGATGGCGCGGGAGGCGTCGTTGATCCGCAGGGTGGTGACCATGTGCGCGTAGTACCGGCGGAAGTCCGGGTAGGTGGCCGGCATTTCCTCCTCGGGGCAGCCCAGGATGGTCGCGTACACCTTGCTCTGCTGGTAGAACTCCTCCAGCTCGGCGGGTGTGAACGGGCGGCGGAACAGGTACTCGTAGACCTGCACGGCGACGGCGAACAGCGTCGCGGCCACCCATACCTGGAGTTCGGGCTCGTTGGCGTTGTAGCCGGGACCGCGGACCTGGTCGTGCATCTTCCTGATCATCGCGCTGAGCTGTTCGGCCTCCTCACGGGTCCCGAACTGCACCAGGTAGACCCAGCCCATGGTGTTGCGAAGCCTGGCCAGCGGATCGTCGAAGGTGTAGCTGTGATCGTGCACGCCCTGGCCGACCTGGGGATGCGAGGTCTGGAGGAGTGAGGCGACACCTCCGGCCGCCAGGAGAATGCCCTCGCGACCCACCGTGCGGATCAGGTCGCCGTCCCGGAACAACTCATCGGTCATGAGGGTCAGTGTAAGTAATCACTTGCTTGCGGACCAGTGTGATGATCGGCACATCCCCGTCGCCGGGCGCCGGGCGGCGGGCACCGGAAAACCGGGGCGACATGATCCCCGAAGCCTGGGATAATCGGGCACATGTCCTCCCCGGTCCACGTGCGCGGCTCGATCACCATCCCGGTGACCGAGCTCCAGTGGCGTTTCACCAGGGCCTCGGGGCCGGGCGGGCAGAACGTCAACAAGGTCTCCACCGCGGTCGAGCTGTCGTTCGACCTCGCCGCCACCACGGCCATCCCCGAGCCGCTCAAACTGCGCGCGCTGGACCGGCTGGCCGGCCGGCTGGTCGACGGTGTGATCACCATCCGGGCGGAGGAGCACCGGTCCCAGTGGCGCAACCGGCAGACCGCGCTGGCCCGGCTGGCCGACGTGCTGCGCGCCGCCACCGGCCCGCTCCCCAAGAGCCGGCGCCCCACCAAACCCAGCCGGGGCATGAACGAACGCCGGCTGGACGGCAAACGCCGCCGCTCCACGACCAAGCAGATGCGCTCCCGCCCGGACTACTGACCACGGCGTCGGCCGGGCCGTGCACCGGTCCGCCCGTGGCGCACGGACATGCGAACGGCGCCGCTCCCCTGGGACGAAGACAAGGGGAGCGGCGCCGTTCGACGTGTTCAGAGCCTCGGATAACGCCCGTCCGCCGGGCTCTGACCCTCAGGCGGCCGTGCGGCCTACGAGGGAATGCCCGGATCGGCCGGCCGGTGGGCCGGGGCGTGCAGTTGCCGGTTGTACTCGTTGTCCGAAGCGGCGGGTGCCGGCAGAGCCGGGCTCGGCTCGGACGGCTCCGCCGGTTCGGCGGGCTTGGCGGAGGTGGCGGCCTCGGACTCGCTCGCGTCGTGCTGCGGTGCGAACGGCGCGGGACCGCCCGGCTTGGTCATCTGCGGGGCAGGGGCGACCGGGGCGTGCTTGGCCACGGGAGCCTGCTTGGCCATCGGCGCGGCCGGGGCGGCGTGCGCGGGTGCCTTGATCGGAGCGCCGGCGGGCGCGGCGGCGTGCTTGCGCGGAGCCTGCTTGCTGACCGCCTCGTCGACCATCTTCTCCAGTGGCCCGGCGTCCGCCTCACCCTTCAGCAGGGTGTTGAGCGTGTCACTGATCTCGGTGAGCCGCTGCAGCGCCTGCGTGTGGTTCTTGGTCAGGAAGGCCAGCCGCTGCGTCGCGCCCTCGTTGATGACGCTGGCGCGGCGCTCGGCCGCCGTGAGCGTGCGCTCGGCTTCGAGCCGGGCACTCGTCACGGTCTGCTCGGCCTCCTGCTGGGCCTGCGTCAGGACGTTGTCGGACTCCTTCTTGGCCGCGCCGAGGACCTGGCTGGCCTTCTCCTGCGCGTTCGCGAGGTCGCGGTCGGCGTGGTTGCGGGCGTCGTCGACGATCCGCTTGGCCTCGCCGTCGGCGTCCTTGCGGATCTGCTTGCCACGGTCCTCGGCCTCGGCCAGTTTCTCCTTGGCCTCGTCCTCGGCAAGGTTGATGATCTGGCGCAGCCGGTCGCTGAGGTCGTCACCCGTGGGCTTGCGCGCCTCACGGACCTCGGCCATCTCGCGGCGGGTCCGTTCGACGTCGTCGAGGGCGCGGGCGAGCCGGGTCTCGAGGTCGCGGATCTGGGTCTGGGTGCGGGCGAGCGCGTCGTCGACCTGACGGCGGTTGTAGCCGCGCATCACGATCTCGAAGGACTCGTCCCTGAGGAGGTTCGGGAGGATCTCAGTTTCGTTGCTCATGAGCCTAAGGGGGTCGGAGGGTCGTCGAGAATCGACTCTCGTCCGATCCACCCCATTCGCGCAACCGGAACGCTTGTACCTGGTGCGATTCTGTGACCTAACACTGGCCGGCGCGCTGCGTCGTATCACAAAATATCCGTCCCAATTACTCCGGCGCGTCAGAGCAAGGTGAGACCGAAAGCGGGCCCAAGGTGCCCGGCCCCGGCCCACTCGCCGAAGGTCTTCGCAGGCAGTGACCCCGCCATAGCACCGGCCGGCCGCTCGCCGCCACTTCGCGGCCCTCGCCCGGATCGCCGCGCCCCCGTCTTCTGGCCGTCCTCCGCGCAGGGCACCATGGTGGCCATGAACTACGTGGGTGCACTGGGAACGGACGAACCGACGATCCATCCGGACGCGTGGATCGCGCCGGGCGCGGTGGTGGTCGGCAAGGTGACGCTGGGCCGCGACTCCAGCGTCTGGTACGGCTCGGTGCTGCGGGCCGACGACGAGGAGGTCGTGGTCGGTGACGAGGTGAACATCCAGGACATGTGCTGCCTGCACTCCGACCCCGGCCAGCCGACGGTCCTCGAGGACCGGGTGAGCCTGGGCCACAAGGCGATGGTGCACGGAGCGCATGTCGAGACCGGCTCCCTCATCGGGATCGGGGCGATCGTGCTGGGCGGGGCCAGGATCGGCGCCGGCACCCTCATCGCCGCCGGTGCCCTGGTGGGACCGGGCAAGAAGATCCCCTCCGGGGTGCTCGTCGCGGGGGTGCCCGGCAGGGTGGTCCGCGAGCTGACCGACGACGACCGCGCCGTCCTGGCGTACACCCCGCCGGCCTATGTGGAGAAGGCGCGCCGTCACCGGACGGCCGAATGGAATCGTTGACCCGAATTAACGGCAAATGGCGGGTACGGCATTTTCGCCAGCCAACGTTGTGCCCCAGCCCGTTAGCATGAGCTTCGTGGCATGGGGAGTTGGCGGCGGCGGCGGTTATGGTGCCATGCCGCAGCAGCCCGCGCAGGATCCGTTCACGGCGGCGGAGCGCGAGACGAGGGCGATGGTGTCCGCGGCCTGGTGGCCGGCGGCCCCTCCGCAGCAGCGCCAGCACGCGGTGGCCGGGCGCGTTCTCGCACTCCCCGACGGCACCTGGTGGATCTTCGGTGCGTGGGCGCGCTGGTACCGCTGGCACCCCTCCGACGGCCAGTGGTACCTCTGCCCGCCGCCGCGGTCGGTGGCCACCCGGCAGTCCGCGCGCCCGGTGCAGCAGGGCCAGGGCGTGCCCGCGCTGCCACCGCACGTGGTGCCCGCCGGACCCGACTTCGACTACGACATCCCCGAGCCTCTGCCGTTCGTCGGCCAGCAGCTCGCCGCGGGGCTGTCGGCCCGCGTCCGGTCCACCGTCGAGGCCGCCGCCGCGCTGCCGGCCCAGGACTACCCGCACTGGTGGGCGCTGTTCTCCTCGTCCGTGCCGAGCACCGTGGCCGTCTCCTGGGGCGTCATGCTGTGGTGCGCCGCCGCGCCGGTCTTCGACTCCCGGCTGGACGACGACATGCTCGGCATCTGGACGCCGTACCGCGCGAAGCCGCTGCCGGTCGTCGACGGGCCGCGCTGGCTGACCGCACCCCCGCTGGAGGCCCTCGTCGGGCTGTACGCCGAGCGGCTGCGCTCCAGCCGGGTCGACGCCGCCGTGGTCGTGCTGCGCACCATGTGGGCGGTGGCCAGCGCGCTGCGCGAGGACGTACGCTTCCGCGCCCGTGCCGACGCGCTGATCGCCGTCGTGGGCGCGACGCTCAGCAATCCCACCGTGGACTACGGCGCGCTGCCGTACGGCGACCAGGCGCTGGTGCAGCAGTGGGTCACCCGGGTGCCGCCCAACCTGGCGCCGGCGATGCGGATCGAGAGCTCGCCCGGCGACAACTTCCGGCACGCCTACTACGACCTGGCCCAGTCGGTCACCCCCGTCCTGGGCGATCCGGCCGATCCGTCCTACCTGGAGCCCCGCCTGGTGGCCGCCGCGCTGATCGCCGCGGACCTGGCCGTCACCAAGCGCGACAAGGTCGAGCAGATCGTGCCCTGGCTGGACCCGGAGATCCGTTACACGGTGCAGGCGGTGCTCAGCCAGAACGGACATCCACTGCGCCGGCTCTGGCCGGTGGACAACCGGCTGCCCGACCAGCTGCGGTCCGCGCTCGGGGACCGGACCGAGACCCTGCTCGCCGCGGTCTACAACGTCGACCTGGCCTGGTGCCGGCTGGCCGGGGGCATGCCCGCCCGGCCCCGCGGCTTCCCCGTGCCCACCGCGATCATCACCGAGCTCATCGGTCTGGACCGGGCGCGGGCCGCGGCCGCGGCCGCGCCGATCACCTCGCCGCCCGGGGTCGCGCCACTGGCCCAGCAGTACCCTCCCGGCGGCGCGCAGCAGGGCGCGCCCGCGCAGCCCGGCTGGGGCGCCGCTCCCGTCGCGCCCTCCCCGGTGGGCTCACCCGGCCAGGCCCCCGGCCAGCCGCCCGCCGCGGAACTGCCACAGACCCCCGCGGATCCCGCGGCGCAGCAGTGGGGGGCCGGGTTCGGCCTCCCGGGCGGCCTGCCGCCGATCCAGCCCCCGCTCGACATGCCGGGCATGCCCTGGGGCGCCCAGCCGCCGGCGCAGCCCGCCGGTCAGCCGCCCGGTCAGCCCCCGGTCCAGCCCGCCGGCCTGCCGCCCGCGGCCGGGCCCGAGGCCCAGCCCGGCGGGGCCCAGTGGGGTGGGCAGGCGCAGCCCGCCGCCTTCGGCATGCCCGCGCCCGCCGCCCCCGGCGGGGCACCGGCGGGCGACCCGCAGGCGCCCCCACCCGGCTGGGCGGGTGCCGCCCCCGCCGCCCCCGCCGCGCCCGGCTGGGGCGCCCCGGCCCAGGAGCAGCCGGCCGCGTTCGGGATGCCCGGTCAGGAACCCGGCGGGTATGGCCGGGAACCCGGTGGGTACGGCCGCGATCCGGCCGGTCCGGGCCCGAGCCAGCCGCCGGTGCCGGGCCCCGCCGGTGCCCGGCCGGAGCGCGGAGACGACTTCGCGGTGCCCTACACCGCCCTCGGCTTCGGCCCCGCCCAGGGCCAGGCGCGCCCGGCCGGCCCGCAGGGCCTGGGCGGTGGGCTTGATCCGGATGGCGGGGAGGATCCGGGCACCCGCCGCGACCCCTACGGCGGCCGGACTCCCTACGGAGCCCCAGGTCCCTACGGGCAGCAGGCTCCCCAGGACCAGCAGGCCCCGTACGACCAGCAGGCCCCGTACGACCAGCAGGCTCCCTATGACCCGCAGGGCCCGTACGACCCGCAGGGTGCCGCTGACCCGCAGGGCCCCGCCGGTCCCGTCTACGGGTCGCCGGCGGAGCCTCCCGGGCGGTTCGCGGACGGCGGCGTGGAGCAGGGGCGGCCGCAGGCTGCCGAGCAGCGGGATCCGGCTCAGTACCCGCAGGCTCAGGGGCACTGGTCCCCGCCGCCGATGGCCGCCGAGGATCCCATGGCCACCCGGATGGACGGCCCTGGAGTCCCCGCGGCGGGGCGGCCGATGGACGGGCGTCCGGCGGCGCCAGGCGGCGGCGGCCCGCCTCGCACACGGGTGCTGGGCGCCGAACAGACCTCGCTCGACCCCGGCGACGAGCCGGGCCCGGTGCCGCCCCGGCCTGCCGTGCCCGGTGGCCACCCCGGCACCCGGGTCATGTCCGAGACCATGGTCGGCGACATCCTGGACTACGCCCCGCTGCCCGATCAGCCGGTCGAGGACATCGAGCCCCCGGCGGAGGAGGACGCCCGCCCGGTCACCGAGCGATTCGGCGTCCGTTTCGTCTACCGGGTGGGAGCGGAGCCGGTGGGCGAGCGGGACCCCGGCGTACTGCTCGACGAGCTGCACGGCGGGGCCGGCTGGGCGCAGGGCATCGTGGAGCCGGCGGCGCGGAGCAGGGCGGTGCCCCCCAGCGTGCTGCTGGTAGGCGAGGCGCACAACGGTCAGCGCAGGCTGGCCCGGATGATCGCGCTCACCCTGGCCGACGCCGGCGCGGGCGACGGCACGGTCCGCATCGCCGACGCCGACGACGTGCGAGGCCTGCCGCCCGAGCGGATCCAGTCCGTGTTCGAGCCCGGCGGAGCCGGCGCGGCCGTGCTGTTCGAGCGGCTGGACGCGGTGATCATGGAGTCGCTGGACCCGGCGGCCATGGCCGAAGCCGTACGCACGGCCCGGGCGGACCGCCCCGCGCGGGCGGCCCTGGTCGCGACCTGCGACCCGCGTGCCTACCGCCGGCTGGCCCAGGACTTCCCCGAACTGGCGGCGGCCTTCCGGGTGTTCCGGCTGCCCGACCTGAGGGATCTGGCGACCCGGCTGACGGTCCTGCACGTGCTGGCCGACGAGCGCCGGGTCACGGTCGACTCCGCCGCGCTCCACGTGGTGCGCGAGGATCTGTCCAGGCTGCGGGGCCCGGGCGAGCTGGTCGGCTCCCGGCTCGTGGAGGCCTACCTCGAGCGGGCCTGCCAGCGGCACATCGGGCGCGCGGGTGCGTCGAGGGACCGCCTGGTGCTGAGCCCGGAGGATTTCGCGGGCGTCGCGGCGGAGATCGAGCCCTCGCTCCGGCCGCCCGGCGACGTCGACGGCTTCCTGCGCCGGCTGGACGGCATGATCGGCCTCCCGCAGGTGAAGGAGGCGGTTCACGGGCTGGCCGAGGAGGCTCGCGACGACTCCGGGACCACCCGCAATCTGATCTTCGTGGGCCGTCCGGGCACCGGGAAGATGACCGTGGCCGGGCTGGTCGGGGGCATCTACGCCGCGCTCGGGGTGCTCGACTCGGGCCACATCGTCGCCTGCCGTCCGGTCCATCTGGCCGGACGCGACCTCATCGACACCGAGAACCGCGTGTACGCCATGGTCGAGCAGGCCATGGGCGGTGTGCTGCTCATCCAGGAGGCCCACCGGCTGGAGCGTTCGCCCGACGTGGTCACCGAGCTGTTGCGTTACCTGGAGGAGCGGCGCGGCCGGTTCATCGTCATCTGTACGAGCTCGGGGCCGGAGATGGACGACTTCCTGGCCGCGAGCCCGGCCTTCGGGGAGATGTTCGGCGAGCCGGTGACGTTCGCCGACTTCAGCGACCGGGAGCTGGTCCAGCTGTTCCAGCAGTTCGCCGAGCGGGACCTCTACATGCTCGACGAGGAGCTGCGGGTCGAGCTGATGGCCCGCTTCGCCCGGACGCGCGACGACGAGGGCTTCGCCAACGGCCGGACGGTGCGGGAGATCTTCGAGCAGACGGTGGCCCGGCAGGCCGCCCGGCTGGCCGGGCAGGACGTCACCGCCGCGACCGTCGCCCGGCTCACCGCCCGGGACCTGCCCGAGTCCGCGCTGGAGCGGATGCTCGGCGACCTGCACCAGAACAACTCCGGCTGAGGGCCGGCGGCGTCCGGGCCGGCGTTCACACCGGGCACCGGGGAGCCGGCAGGGACGGGTGATGAGGATGGCCTCCGAATGGCCCTCTTGGGTCATACGCCCGGACGCGCGTGGCGCGTAGCCTGTTCACGGGTGTGGGGATGAACGGAGGTGGACGCGATGCTGCGCCAGCAGGAAGTCGATCTGCGCGTTCACGACCGTGTTGCACTGGACGAGATCGAGCTCTATTCCGAGATCCTGAGTGCCGTGGCGACGACCGACCGGTCGCTGACCACGGCGGAGATCGACGTGGTGCTCGGAGTACGTTCCGCAACCAGTCGTCGCGAAGGTGTGCCACAGGATTAGTCATCGCTGGGGAGCGGTCCCGATGGAGCCGCTCCCCACCGGTGGCCTCAGCCGCTGAACAGGTGGATGATCCCGTACACCAGGGCGGCGACGAGGCCGGCCATCGGAATCGTGAAGACCCAGGCCAGCACGATGTTGCCGGCCACCCCCCAGCGCACCGCCGACAGCCGCTTGGTCGCGCCCACCCCCATGATCGACGAGGTGATCACGTGGGTCGTGGAGATCGGCGCCTTCCAGATGTAGGCGGCGGCGTAGAGGATCGCCGAGGCCGTGGCCTCCGCCGCGAAGCCCTTCGGCGGATCGAGCTCGATCACCTTGCGGCCCAGCGTGCGCATGATCCGCCAGCCGCCGGCGTAGGTGCCCAGCGACAGGATGCCGGCGCAGGCGATGACCACCCAGACCGGGATGGACTTCCCATCGGAGTGGCCGGTGGCGACCAGGGCCAGCACGATGATGCCCATGGTCTTCTGGGCGTCCTGCAGCCCGTGGCCGAGTGCCATCGAGGCGGCGGACAGCGTCTGCGCGATCCGGAAGCCGCGGCCCACCCGGCCCGGATTGGCCCGGCGGAAGATCCACAGGATCGCGACCATCACCAGGTAGGCGAGGAAGAAACCGATGAGCGGCGAGACCACCATCGGGATGACGACCTTGTCGACCACCGTGCTCCAGTTGACCGTCACCGAGGCGGCCAGACCGGCGCCGACCGTGCCTCCGATCAGCGCGTGCGACGACGAGGACGGCAGCCCGAAATACCAGGTGATGAGGTTCCAGCTGATCGCTCCGAGCACGCCGGCCGCCACCACCGTCAGGCCGGCGACCCCGGTCGGGGGAGTGATGACGCTGCTGATGGTCTTGGCCACCTCCTGGCCGAGGAACGCGCCCAGGAGGTTCATGGCGGCGGCCATCAGCAGGGCGGCCCGGGGTGTCAGCGCCCGGGTGGACACCGAGGTGGCGATCGCGTTGGCCGCGTCGTGGAAGCCGTTGGTGTACTCGAAGGCCAGCGCGACCAGGACGACCAGGATGAGCACCGTCGACTCGGAGCCGGTGCGCCGTCCGATCAGCGCCACCAGGGAGACCAGCGCCACCCCGGCCAGCAGGATGAGCGCGGCCTTGCCGTGCCCCCGGGTCTGGGGAGCCGGGCTCTCGGGGGCCGGGGCCTTGGCGAGGGTGTTCATGAGGTCTCCTCGCCGGGGAGGGAGAGGTGTTCGTGGTCGCGCGGTGCAGCGTGATCGGCCCGGTTCCGCGCCTGGCGGCTCGTCACCTGCTCAGGACTCCTTGACCGAGATGGTCTCGATGGTGTTGGCCACGTGCTCGAAGGCGTCGGCCGCCTCCTCCAGGCAGTCGATGACCTGCTTGAGCTTCATGACGGTCAGCGCATCGTACTCACCGCCGAACAGCTTGGCCAGCAGCCCCCGGTAGACCTGGTCGCCCTGGTTCTCCAGCCGGTTGATCTCGATCCAGTACTCGTTGAGCTCCTTCATGGACCGCAACCGGGGCATGGCCTCGGCCGTCAGCTCAGCGGCACGTTCCAATACCTCGACCTGGCCGACGATGTCCTTGGGGAGTTCCTCGATCTTGTAGAGGACCACCAGGTCGGCGGCCTCCTCCATGTAGTCCATGACGTCGTCGAGCAGGGAGGCGAGCCGGTAGATGTCCTCCCGGTCGAAAGGGGTGATGAAGCTTTCGTTCAGCCGGCGCATGATCGCGTGAGTCAGCTCGTCGCCGGCGTGCTCGCAGGCGCGGAGCTTCTCGGCGGCGGCTTCCCTATCGGTGCCGTCGGCGATGAGTTCCACGAGCAATCTGGCACCGGTCACCAGATTGTTCGCAGAGTCGGTGAACAGGTCATAGAAACTGTCCTCACGCGGCGTGAGACGCAATCGCACGGCGTACTCCTGAAGAGCGGGAAACGATCCGCAGAGGATGGTAGGCGTAACCGGGACGAAAAAGAACCTTCGCTCCGACTTTGGAAGAGATCCACCATCCTCTCACCTCTGCGTTGCCGCTGGCCCAGGCACGGTACCCGACGGGGGCGCCGGCCGGTGCACCGCACCGCGGGGGCATGTCCGACTCGCTTGCCGGAACCCTGTCCCCACAGTCGATTCGGGGGAGGCCGATGCCGTACGGTCGATCGGCAGGCCGCGATCGCGGCGGCGGTGGGAACAGCGCTGAGTGACAATCACCACAGGAGGAGCCCATGGCAGAGGTCCGCTACGACGTGCCCGCGATCAGCTGCGACCACTGCGTGAACGCCATCACCGGCCAGGTCCGCCAGGTGCCCGGGGTGGCGGAGGTGACGGTGGACGTCGCCGCGAAGGTCGTCACCGTGCGTGGCGAGAACCTCGACGACCCGGCACTGCGCGCGGCCATCGACGAGGCCGGTTACGACGTCCAGAACTGAGAAGACCCCCGTGGTGATCTCACGATCCGGCGTCGGCACGAACGGTGAGATCACCACGGGGGTGTGCCCCCGGGCGTGGAGGATCAGCCGAAACGGCCGGTGATGTAGTCCTCGGTCGCCTTCTCGGTGGGGTTGGTGAAGATCTTGCTGGTGTCGTCGATCTCCACCAGCTTGCCGGGCTTGCCGGCCCCGGCGATATTGAAGAAGGCCGTACGGTCGCTGACCCGGGCGGCCTGTTGCATGTTGTGGGTGACGATGACGATGGTGTACTGCGTCTTGAGCTGCGAGACCAGGTCCTCGATCGCCAGCGTCGAGATCGGGTCGAGGGCGGAGCACGGCTCGTCCATCAGCAGCACCTGCGGCTCCACCGCGATGGCCCGGGCGATGCACAGCCGCTGCTGCTGACCACCGGACAGCCCGGCGCCCGGCTTGGCGAGACGGTCCTTGACCTCGTTCCACAGGTTCGCGTGCTTGAGGGACCGCTCGACGATGTCGTCGAGATGGGCCTTGCGCCGCACCCCGTTGAGCTTCAGCCCGGCGACCACGTTGTCGTAGATCGACATGGTGGGGAACGGGTTCGGACGCTGGAAGACCATGCCGACCAGCCGCCGGACCGCGACCGGGTCCACCGAGGAGGCGTACAGGTCCTCGTCGTCGAGCATGACCTTGCCCTCGACCCGGGTGCCCGGGATCACCTCGTGCATCCGGTTGAGGGTGCGCAGGAACGTCGACTTCCCGCAGCCCGAGGGGCCGATGAAGGCGGTCACCGACCGTGGCTCGATCGTCATCGAGATGTCCTCGATGGCATGGACCTGGCCGTAGTAGGCGCTGAGACCGGAGACGTCGATCCGCTTGGCCATGAGGTGGATACTCCTATTCGGGGCAGTGCTTATCGATCAGTGGGCTTGCGGAGTCGCGCGATCAGCCGCGCCACCAGGTTGAGCAGCATGATGATGAGGATCAGGGTGAGCGCGCCCGCCCAGGCCCGGTCGACGGCGTTGTTGTTGGGGTCGCCCGCCTGGTCCCAGATGAAGGTGGGCAGGGACCCCTGAGCCCCGTTGAAGGGGTCGGTGTTGATCGCCTTGGTGACGAAGATCGTGAGCAGCAGCGGAGCGGTCTCGCCCATCACCCGGGCCACGGCGAGCATGATGCCGGTGATGATGCCGGTCAGGGCGGTCGGCAGGACCACGAAGCAGATCGTGCGCCAGCGCGGCACCCCCAGGGCGTACGACGCCTCACGAAGATCGTTGGGCACCAGCTTGAGCATTTCCTCGGTGGCCCGCACGACCGTGGGGATCATGAGGATGGACAGCGCCATCGACCCGGCGAAGCCGGAGAAGCCGAACCCGAAGCCCAGCAGCCACAGGGCCAGGACGAACAGCCCCGCGACGATCGAGGGAATGCCGGTCATCACGTCGACGAAGAAGCTGACGGTCTTGGCCAGCCGGCCGTTCCTGGAGTACTCCACCAGGTAGATGGCGGTGAGCAGGCCCAGCGGCACCGAGATCAGGCTGGCCAGCAGGACCTGTTCGAGCGTGCCGATGATGGCGTGGTAGACACCGCCGCCCAGGTCCCGCCCGCCGATGCCGTTCATGGAGTGGGTGAGGAAGTCGGGCGTGAGGCGCTTCATGCCCTTGCTCACCACGGTGAACAGCACCGAGATCAGGGGGACCACGGCGAGCACGAACGCCAGGTAGACCAGGATCTGGACGACCCGGTCCTTGAGCTTGCGGTTGAAGGACACCTTGGGGATTGCCGGTGGGTTGGCCGGGGAGGGTGGCGGCGTCTTGCTCCCGGCGACGGCGGTACTCACACGAACTCCTTGCGCCTGGCCACGATCGCCCTGGCGGCCATGTTGACGATCAGGGTGATGAAGAACAGCACCAGACCGGAGGCGATCAGGGCGCTACGGCCGTTGGTGCCCGCCTCCGGGAACGTGCGGACGATGTTGGCGGCGAAGGTGTTGCCGCCGGGCTCGAGGATCTTCCAGGAGATCCCGCTGACCGTCGAGAGCACCATCGCGACGGCGACCGTCTCGCCGAGCGCGCGGCCCAGCCCGAGCATCGCGGCGCTCACCATGCCGGAGCGGCCGAACGGCAGCACCGCCAGCCGGATCATCTCCCAGCGGGTCGCGCCGAGCGCCAGGGCCGCCTCGATGTTGGCGCGGGGCACCTGGAGGAAGACCTCGCGGGAGATCGAGGAGATGATCGGCAGGATCATGATCGCCAGCACGACGGCGGCGACCAGCATCGTCTGCCCGCCGACGCTGCTGCCGCCGAACAGCGGGACCCAGCCGAAGTAGTCGTTGAGGAAGGTCGACGGCCCGTTCATCTTGGTGACCAGGAACTGCAGGCCCCACAGGCCGTAGACGATGCTCGGCACGGCGGCCAGCAGGTCGACGATGTAGCTGAGCCCGTCGGCCAGCCGGCGCGGCGCGTAGAACGCGATGAACAGCGCGATGCCGATCGCCACCGGGGTGGCCAGGATCAGGGCCAGTGCCGAGGAGAGCAGGGTGCCGAACGCCAGCTGGGCGATTCCGAACTTCACCGGGGTGGCGTCGGGACTCCACTCCTGGGAGGTGAAGAAGTTGGCGGCGTTCGCCTGCAGAGCCGGCAGCGCCTTCCAGATCAGGAAGGCGGCGATCGCGGCCATGAGGACGAGCAGGAAGATGCCGGAGCCTCGTGCGGCCCCCGCGAACACCCTGTCGCCCAAGCGGCCTGTGCTCATCCGGTGACCGCCGCGGTGCTGGCCTGCCACCACCGCGGTATCGATGCCGGTCTCGCTGGTCACGGAATTGCCTCCCTCGCGGTCCACGGGGGGATTCACCCCCGAACCCAGGTTTGCCCCGCCGCCGAGGTCGTCGGCGGCGGGGCGGTTGTCTTGCCTGGTCAGGACAGGGCCTTCACAGCGGCCTGCACCTTGGTGAGCACGGCGGTGGGAAGCGGGGCGTAACCCAGCTTGCCCAGCGCGCTCTGTCCGGCATCGCTCGAGGTGTAGGTGAGGAAGCCCTTGACGAACTTGGCCTGGTCGGCCGGGAGGCCCTTCTCACAGACGATCTCGTAGGTCACCAGGACGATCGGGTAGGCGCCCGCGGTCTTGGTGGCGTAGTCGAGCTTGAGCGAAAGGTCGTTGCCGGTGCCGGCGATCGTGGCACCGTCGATGGCCTTCGAAGCGCTCTCGGTGGACAGCTCGACGAACTCGCCGGCGCCGTTGGCGATCTTGGCGGTCTTCAGCGACGCCCCGGTCGCGTACGACATCTCGATGTAGCCGATCGAGCCGTCGGTCTGCTTCAGGAGCGTGGTGACACCGTCGGACTTGGTGCCGCCCTGACCGCCGGGAGCGGTCCACTTCTTTCCGCCCTCGAACTTCCAGACGTCAGGAGCGGTCGCGGTCAGGAACTTCGCGAAGTTGTCGGTCGTGCCCGACTCGTCGGCGCGGTGCACCGTCTTGATGTCGGAGGCCGGCAGCTTGGCGTCCTTGTTGTCCGCCGCGATCTTGGGATCGTTCCACTTGGTGATCTTGCCGGCGAAGATCTCGGCGAGGGTGGTGGGCTTCAGCTGGAGGCTGTCCACGCCCTTGACGTTGAAGGCGACGGCGATCGGGCCGACGACCATGGGCAGGTCGATGGCCTTACCGGTCTTGCAGCGTGCGTCGGCGGCGGTGTGCTCCTCCGGCTTGAGCGCGGAGTCGGAACCGGCGAAGGCGACCTGGCCAGAGGTGAAGGCCTGTACACCCGCGCCCGAGCCGCTGGGGTTGTAGTTGAGCGTGGAGCCGGCGCAGGTGGCGCTGTAGCCCTTGCTCCACTCCTCGATGGCGTTCTTCTGCGCGCTGGAGCCGGCGGCGTTCACCGAGCCCTTGACGCAGTCGCCCGAGGACGCGGCGGGGGCGGAGCTCGAGGAGCCGCCGCTATTGTTGTCAGACCCGCACGCAGAGAGTGCGAGCGCACCCGCAACGACTACGCCGCCGAGCGCGGCGAACCGAGTGCCGTTCTTCACGGGGAATTCTCCTCCTGAGTTGATGGGCGGTGGGATCCCCGTGTTTGTCCAGGCTGTGGGGCCACCGTCAGGCATGAACCTAGGGAGGAGAGGTGTCCAAGCCCCCCGATCCAGGTGAACGGGGGGTGAACTGGATTGGACGCTGCCAGGAAGAATGTCTCGATTTGATATTGACGCCAGGTGAACAGGTCACCAGATGAGGGTCAAGCCGCTGCCCGGTACATGACGTCGGTGTTCCAGCGGATGAACCCCAGGGACTCGTACAGCCGTACCGCCGCGGGATTGTCCTCGTCGACGTACAGCATCACCTGTGACAGGCCCAGCGAGCGCAGGTGGTGCAGTCCGGTGAGGGTCAGCGCGCGGCCGAGCCCGGTGCCCTGCTCGCCCGGATCCACGCCCACCACGTAGACCTCCCCGATGGGGGGATCGTCCGGGTGCACCTTGGTCCAGTGGAACCCGGCGAGTTCGCCGTCCCGCTCGGCCAGGAAGAACCCCGCCGGGTCGAACCAGGCCTCGGCCTCCCGGTCCCGCAGGTCGTCGATGGTCCAGGAGCCCTGCTCGGGGTGGTGCGAGAAGGCCCGCGCGTTGACGCGCAGCCAGGCCTGCTCGTCCCGTCCCGGCTGGAAGGTCCGGAGCCGTACGCCCGGGGGGAGGCTCACCTCGGGCAGTGGGGGGACGAGGGGGCCGGCCAGCGGGCGCCCCAACTGCAGCAGCGCGCGCGTCCGGGTGAAGCCGAGGGCGTCCGCCAGCGCGGCGGCGGCGGCCAGGTCGCCGTGCGCCCACACCCGCAGGCCGCCCGCTCGTTCCAGCAGGGCCTCGGCCAGGGCCCGGCCGTGCCCGTGCCGCCGATGGCCGGGATGGACGACGAGTTCCGCCGCGGCGGACTCGGTCCCGGTGGGCAGGTCGAGATGGCCGTAGCCGACCACGGAGCCCGCCGCCCGCACCAGCAGGCCCAGCGACCGGCCCTTGCCGCCATGGCGCAGGGCCAGCAGCGAGTGCTCGGAGAGCGGGTGGACGCCGTCGTGCCCGGCGGCGGCCTCGGCCAGCCGCAGCACCTCGTCCACCTCGTGCCCCGTCAGGCGCTCCCGTACGACCACGTCCCGCTCAGTCATGATCGTGAGCTTATGCCGGTCCGGCCGGCACCGGCCACGGGGGCGGCGTCCGTCCCGTCGGCCCGGGGGGCGGCGGTGACCTCCGGGCCAACGAAATCAGAGCGTTCCAAAATCAGGTGCGGACGGCCACCATCTCTTCGTTGTCGCCCGGACGGTGATCGGGCACGAACCGGTACCCGACGTTGCGCACGGTGCCGATGAGCGACTCGTACTCCGCGCCGAGCTTGGCCCGCAGCCGCCGTACGTGCACGTCCACGGTCCGGGTGCCGCCGAAGTAGTCGTATCCCCAGACCTCCTGCAGCAGCTGGGCGCGGGTGAAGACCCGGCCCGGATGCTGTGCGAGGTACTTGAGGAGCTCGAACTCCTTGAACGTCAGATCCAGCACCCGCCCGCGCAGGCGCGCGGTGTAGGTCGCCTCGTCGATCGTGAGATCGCCGCTGCGGATCTCGCCGGGCACGTCGTCGGGCTCGCCGACCGACACCCGCCCGACCGACAACCGCAGGCGGGCCTCCACCTCGGCGGGCCCCGCCCCCTGCAGCAGGACGTCGTCGAGACCCCATTCGGGGCTCAGTGCCGCCAGGCCGCCTTCGGTCACGATCGCGAGCAGCGGGCAGTCCAGGCCGGTCGTCCGCAGCAGCCGGCACAGGCCCTTGGCCTGTACGAGGTCACGGCGGGCGTCGACGAGAATCACATCTGCAGGTGGTGCGTCGATCAGCGCGGATGCCTCCGCGGGTGCGACGCGAATCGAATGCAACAGCAACCCCAGCGCGGGGAGCACCTCATCGGACGGCTCAAGCGCGTTGGTGAGCAACAGCAAGCTGCTCAAATGCCGCCTCCTCGTCTCCTACCAGCCCCTAAAAGACGTCAAGGACCCGGAGGCCTCATCGCCCGGATCCCTGGTTCGAGGATATCCGACCATGACTTCCCGGCAATGGGCGGCTACGGATGGATTGCCGACGTTGCGTGAATGAGACCATGACGAGATGGGCAGAGGCGTGATCAGATACTGGGCGGCGGCGCGGTCCGCCGCGGGCGTCGAGGAGGAGCCGTTCGACGCCGCGACGCTGGCGCAGGCGCTCGAAACCGCCCGGGGGACAAGGGATGCGGAGTTCTCCCGGGTCCTGGCGCGCAGCTCGTTCCTGATCGACGGCGACCCGGTCGGCACCCGGCCGCACGACACCGTCACCCTGCCCGAAGGCGCCACGGTGGAGGTGCTGCCGCCCTTCGCGGGCGGGTGACCACGTGGCGGAAGTCACACGTGACCGGCCGCCGTGGCTCTGCCGGATGATCCCTTCTCCCGGATCTCACCATGTGGAGTGACTGCCCGGACGGGCCGCCGTCGCTAATGTAAGGCCCGCCCGACGCCCTCGGTAGGGGGTCGTCCCCTGGATGGCACTGCGACCGAGGAGAGATATGCGGAAGGTACTGCTCGTACTGGTGATCCTCCTGATCGGGGGCGTCATCGCGGCGGACCGCATCGGTGTCCGGGTGGCGCAGAACGAGATCGCCAAGCAGATCGCCGCCGAGTACAACCTGCCCCGCAAGCCCACGGTGAGCATCCACGGCTTCCCCTTCCTCACCCAGGCCATCGGCGGGGAGTACGACCAGATCGACGTGGCCATCGGGGACTGGACCGAGCAGGACGTCACCGTCCGCGACCTGAAGATCGTGCTCTCCGGGCTGAAGGCGCCGCTGTCGGACGTCATCAACGGCGACGACTCGAAGATGGCCGCCCGCACCGCCACCGCCTCGGCGATCGTCCCCTACGACGTCATCAAGAAGCGGGCACCGCAGGGCGTCAAGGAGATCGCCGCCGAGGGCAAGGACCTGCGGCTGCAGGGCACCTTCGCCTTCCTCGGCTTCAACACCGACGTGACGATGGTCGTCTCGGTCAAGGCGACCCGGCAGGGCATCGCGATCACGCCGGAGTCCGTGCAGACCGGCGGGGCCACCATCCCGATCTCGATCCTGCAGCAGCGCCTGACCTTCACCGTCCCGGTGCAGAACCTGCCGATCGGATCCCGGATCAGCAAGGTGGAGGTCAAGCCGAACGGCCTGCTGGTCGCGGCGACGGCGGACAACGTGAAGTTCAACGACCTGCCGAAAGCCTGATCCGCGCAGCCCAGGTGATCTTGGCCGGGAATTGACCCGGGCTTGTGAACCGGAAGGCGATGGCGTACGTGTCGTAAGTGTGGGACCGACCGCTGATGAGCAGCTGCTCCGAGCGATGTACACCGAGCACGGTGGGCCGCTGCTGGGCTACGCCCTCCGGCTGACCGGCGGCGACCGCCAGCAGGCCGAGGACGTCGTCCAGGAGACGCTGCTGCGCGCCTGGCGCCATCCGGAGGCGCTGACCGGCCGGCCGGTCCGCCCGTGGCTGTTCACGGTGGCCCGCAACCTGGTCGTCGACGCGCACCGGGCCCGGCAGGCGCGGCCCGCCGAATCGGGTGACTCGTCGTTGGTCGCGATGCCGGCCGCCGACGACATCGACCGGGCGCTGGAGTCGTGGACCGTCGCGGAGGCCATGGCCGATCTCAGCCCCCAGCACCGCGCGGTGATCATCGAGACGTACTACCGGGGCTGCTCGGTGGCCGAGGCCGCGTCCCAGCTCGGCATCCCGCCGGGCACGGTGAAGTCCAGGACCTACTACGCGCTGCGTGCGCTCAAGCTTGCCTTGGAGGAACGGGGGTTGGCGCCGTGAACTCGTCCATGATGGGGCCGTGCCCGCAGGTGCGTTCGGCTCTGGGCGTCTACGTACTCGGTGCGATCGACCCGGCCGAGCGGAGCCAGGTCGATGCCCATCTGAGCATGTGCCCGAACTGCCGTGACGAGCTGGCCGGGCTGGCCGGGCTCCCCGCGCTGCTCGGCCGGGTCAGCGAACCCCAGATAGAGCACGTCGCGGGCCCGCCGGTGGAGCTGCTCGACTCGCTGCTCGCCAAGGCCGCGACCCGGCGCCGGTCCGAGCAGGACCAGGCCGAGCTGGCCGAGCGGGAGCTGGCCGAGCTGCGCACCCGGCGGGCCCGGTGGCGCCGCTGGCCGTCGTTCGCCGTCGCGGCGGCGGCCCTGCTGGTGGCGGGGGTGTTGCTCGGCGGCCTGCTGACCGGCGGCCTGCCGGGTGTGGGCGGCGGTGGCTCCTCCGGTGGCGTCGGTGCCTCCGCCGACCAGATCGTCGGGACGGACCCGAGCACCCACGTACGGGCCGAGATCTCGCTGGCCACGAAGGACTGGGGCACCGCGCTGAAGCTACGGGTCAAGGGCGTCCCGCCGGGATCGCACTGCCATCTGACCGCCGTGGCCAGGAACGGGGACCGCGATGTCGCGGCGAGCTGGCAGATCGAGCCCGACGAGTACGAGGAGTACAGCTTCTACGGCTCGACGATGATCCTGCGCAACCAGCTCAGGTCGTTCGAGATCGTCACCACCGACGGCCGCACCCTCGTCTCGGTCCCCGTCGGCACGTAGGGGGTGCCCCGATCTCACCCGCCCGGATGGGAATCGCCGGCCGGTCCCGTAGGTTGGACCGGACATGGTCGGTGGGATCGTCGCAGCCGTGGTGCTGCTCGTCGCAACGGTGTTCGGCCTGGTGAGGCGGCGCCGGGACGGTGTGCTGCGCCCGGTCGCGGGTTCGGCCGCCGGTGAGACGGCGGGCGGTGAGACGGTGGGCGGTGAGACGGCGGGAGACGGCGTGGCGCGGGCACGGGACGGCGACACGGCTCCGGCCGGGATCGCACTGGACGGCACGGAGCTGGGCGCCGCGCTCGGCTCCCGGGCCACGCTGGTGCAGTTCTCCACCGCCTTCTGCGCTCCCTGCCGGGCGACCAAGCGGATCCTCGGCGAGGTCACCGACATGGTCGACGGCGTGGCCCACGTGGAGATCGACGCCGAGACCCATCTGGAGCTGGTCCGCCGGCTGGGCATCGTCCGCACGCCCACGGTGCTGATCCTCGACGGCGCCGGCCGGGTGGTGCGCAAGGCCGTCGGCCAGCCGCGCAAGGCCGACGTGATAGCCGCGCTGGGCCATGCGATCTCTTGACCTTCCGGGTTCCGGACCGGTCCAATCGGCCGCCGTGACGGCAGGAAACCCGCTGACCTGCATGAAGATTGTTGTCACCGTCTCGCAAGGCGAGACAGATGTGACAACGGCCGGGCACGCGCCTAGCATCGTGTCCGTGCGTTACTGGACAGAGCAGCTCCTGACGAAGCGTCGCGCGGTGGACTTCTGCCGCGTGTCCGCTGCGCTCTGTCGCGTGGCCTGAGGCATCGAGCCCTTCTCTGACCGCTTGTGGAGGCCACGCCCCCACAACCCCGGGCCCACTCGGCTCCACGCACTTGCTCTCTGATCCAGGAGCTCCCACATGCAGGTCGATCCTCGAGGGCAGCGCTTCGCCGCGGTCCTTACCTCGGTCGTGCTCATTGTGGTTCTCGTGACGGGAAGCTGGGAGCTGCTCGCCGCTCAGGCCGTGGTGTTCGCCCTGAGCACCCTCCCCGGGCTGCGCCACTCACCGTACGGACTGATCTACAGGACGTTCGTACGGCCCCGCATCGGTCCACCCCGGGAACTCGAAGCAGCGGGGCCGCCCCGGTTCGCCCAGGGGGTCGGTCTCACGTTCGCCCTGGTGGGAGTCGTCGGGTACGCCTTCGGGAACGGTTGGGGAATCACCTGGCTCGGTATCCTCGCCACCGCTTTCGCACTGGGAGCCGCATTCCTGAACGCCGCGTTCGGGTTCTGCCTCGGTTGTGAAATGTACGTGCTGATCCAGCGTCTACGCGGGGGGCTCCGCTCCCCGCACAAGTCCAAAGCAAACTCCGACAGGGAGGTTCCCGCATGAGCCGTTCCGACGTTCTGGTGGATTCCGCGTGGGTCGAGGAGCACCTCGACGACCCGGGTCTGGTCCTCGTCGAAGTCGACGAAGACGTCTCCGCCTACGACAAGGGCCACATCCGTGGCGCCGTGAAGATCGACTGGAAGACCGAGCTGCAGGACCCGGTCCGCCGTGACTTCGTGGACAAGACCGGTTTCGAGCAGCTGCTCTCCGGCAAGGGCATCGCCAACGACGACCTGGTGATCCTCTACGGCGGCAACAACAACTGGTTCGCGGCCTACGCCTACTGGTACTTCAAGCTCTACGGCCACGGCAACGTCAAGCTGCTCGACGGTGGCCGCAAGAAGTGGGAGCTGGACTCCCGCGAGCTGGTGACCGACGTCCCCACGCGCCCCACCACGGACTACAAGGCCCAGGACCAGGACCTGGACATCCGGGCCTTCCGTGACGAGACCGTGGAGGCCATCGGCACCAAGGGCCTCATCGACGTGCGTTCCCCGGACGAGTTCAGCGGCAAGCTGCTCGCCCCCGCGCACCTGCCCCAGGAGCAGGCGCAGCGTGCCGGTCACGTGCCGACCGCGCGCAACATTCCCTGGTCCAAGGCCGCCAACGACGACGGCACCTTCAAGTCCGACGACGAGCTCCGGGAGATCTACACCGAGGCCGGCGTGGACCTGAGCAAGCCCATCATCGCCTACTGCCGCATCGGTGAGCGTTCCTCGCACACGTGGTTCGCGCTGCGCGAGCTGCTCGGCCTGCCGGACGTGAAGAACTACGACGGCTCCTGGACCGAGTACGGCTCGCTCGTCGGGGTCCCCATCGAGCTCGGCGCCCCCAAGTAACGAAGTCCGCCGTACGCGGACCTATCCGCCGTACACGGAGATTAAGGAGAGCATGATGACTCAGGGCTGCGCAGCGCCCGCGCAGACGGCGCACGTCCCGGCGACCGTCGACCTGGCCAACGAGGCTGTCATCCAGGGCACCGTCACCCGTGACGGCACCCCGGTGTCCAGCGCCTATGCCCGCCTGCTCGACTCGACCGGTGAGTTCACCGGCGAGGTCGTGACCGGTGACGAGGGCATCTTCCGGTTCTTCGCCGCTCCCGGCGACTGGACCATCCGCGTGCTCGCCGCCGGTGGGGTGAGCGTCGACCACACGGTGACCGCCGCAGTCGGCGAGGTCGCCGCCCTCGAGGTCTCGATCTGACCTGAGACACCGCAGAGCCCGCCCACGGAGGTTCCGTGGGCGGGCTCTGGCGTTCTTCCACAGATGCCGGTGATCTGGAAGGTGATCAGCTGAATCCCGGTACCATCTCCTCGATGCCCGGAATGTCGCTGTCGCCGCTCACCCTTCCGTGGGCGACCCTCAAGCTGGCCGCGCGCTTCGCCCTGCCCCTCACCCTGTGGTACACCCTGGGCGAGCTGCTGCGCTTCATCGTCCTGTGGGCCGGTTACAAGCTGGGCCAGTACAACAGCGCGATTCCGATCGCCGCGCTGAGCCTGCTGGTCATCGTGTCGCTGGGGGTGTCGCTGGCGATGATGCACAGCGTCCGCGACGGACTGGCGGCCATCAGGGAACGCGACGAGCGCGGGGCGCTGGCCTCCTGGTCGATGGCCGAGGACGAGAGCGTCTACGACGCCCTGGGCCGGGCCCTGCTGCCCTTCATCATCTTCTACCTGGCCTGGCAGTGGTACTCCCGGGACGCTCGTGAGTTCGTCGGCGCCGCGGAGGGACGGGGTTTCGCCGAGGGCGGGATCGAGGGACAGCTCCGGGGCCAGAAACTGCTCCTCGACCTCCAGCAGCATCTCTACATCGCCATCGTGCTGACCGTCGTCTTCTTCATCGCCAAGTTCATCTGCGAGCGGTATCTCCAGCCCCGGGTGCCCCGGTCCGGCGGCCTCCTCACCGCCCTCCTCGAGGTGAACTGGACCCTCTACGGCGTCTTCACGATCGACGTGCTGCGCGGCAAGGCCAGCGACTGGATCGTCGGCCGGGAGTTCTGGGGCTGGATCGGCGGAGGCCTGGGCCCCGTCCTGGACTACTGGCCGACGTTCAAGGACGCGGTGCTCGGCTCCCTGGTGTGGCTGGTGATCGCCGGGGTGATCCTCGGGGTGGACGCGGCGGACGAGCACGGCGCCCTGGGCGAGGGCCGCACCGCACGCGGGCTGGCGCGGGTCAGCGGCATCAACCGGACGCACACCCCGCACGAGGTGCTGACCCGGGAGTTCCGCGAGAAGTGGCTGCCCACCTGGTTCGGCATGCGGCTCGTCAAGCGTGCCGGGCTGGTGCTGTTCGGGACCTTCTGTGTCCTGTTCGTGGGCCTCGACGTGGCGGAGACGCTCACCCGCCGGGGGATCTACTACCTGATCGGCCCGCATCCGATCGTCTGGTGGAGCACCCGGCTGCACTTCGTCGAGTTCGGCACGGGACTGCTGTTCCAGATACTGCGGATCTGCCTGCTCGCCGCCGCGTTCAACCTGGTGGTGGCACGGGTCAGTGGGCGAAGCGCAGCACCGGAACAGCCGCCCCCCGCTTCACCAGAAAGGCCGTGGGAAGCAGCTCGAGCACTACCGAGGTGACCTTCTCGCTGGGCACCAGGGCCGTCACCTCGACCCGGGCGGGCTGCCCCGGGCTCAGCGAGTCGGGTACGTCACCGTCCGCGGTCCACACATGGCCCTCCCGGTCCCGGAGCCGGTAGACCAGCCTGGTCTTGGAATCCTTGACGCCCTGCGCGTCGAGCGGGCGCATCTCGAGCGCCAGCACGATCGTCTCGGCGCCCGGGGCCGTGCTCCGCCGGCTGCTCGCGGGCCCGCCGACCTGGCGCCCGACCATCCGCCAGGTGGCGTGTCCCAGCGTGCCGGTGCCGCCGCGCGCCACCGTGGTGAGGTGCTCGTGCTTGCGCAGCTGCTTGCCCAGCGTGTGGTCGTCGTCGTACCAGTGCAGCCCGAGCGTGGCCGGCAGCAGGACCAGCAGCACGCCGGCCTCGACCAGCCGGCGGGTCCTGGGGCTCAGCCGCCGCCGGCGCCGCGCCGGCTCCTCCGGGCCGGCCGGCTCGCCGGAGCCCGGAGGCTGAGGCTCCTCCTCCCAGGGCGGCCGATCCGGTCCCCTCTCCCACGGGGGCGGCGGTTCCGCCGGTGGCGCGTACTGCCGCCCCGGCGGTGGCCCGTACGGCTGCCGGGCGGGTGCGGGCGGGCCCTGCGGCCCGTACGGACCCTGCGGCCCGTACGGCCCCGGCGGCGGCCCCTGCGGGCCGTACCGGCCGGGCCGCGGCGGTGGGGGCGGGGGTGGCTGGGGTCCTGGCATCGGGGCCGGATTTCCCGGCGGCGGTGCGGAGGGGCCCGGCCGGCGGCCGCCCGGATAGGGGCCCTGCGGCGGCGGGCCGTAGGGCCCCTGCGGGCGCTGGTACGGCCCGTACGGCTCGGGCGGGGGCCCACCGGGGGGCGGGTGGCCGTTCATTGCCCGCCCCGGGCGGCGTAACCGTCCACCGCGTGCGCCATCATGTCGGCGGCCTTGCCGGGGGTGATGCCGAGGTCCACCTCGGTCTCGGGGCTGAGCTGGGTGAGCAGGCCGCCCTGACCGACCACCAGGCGTGCTCCGGCGAGCCGGTTCCTGGGAATCTCGAATCCGGCCAGGGCCTTCCGCCAGATCATCGGCTGGTAGGTCCCTTCGGCCGTGTTGAGGGCGTAGGTCCGGCCGTTGTCGGTGAAGGTGTAGGCGCCGCTCTCCAGCCGGACCTGGTCCATCAGGAACGGCTCCTTGGCGGCCTTGGCCTGGAGATGGACGATGACGAAGATGCCGTCGGTGCCGATGTTCGGCTGCGTGGTCACGCCGAGTGGCGGCGCCAGGGAGCGCGCCAGTTCGACGCGCTCGACCCGGATTGAGAAGGCGCTGTTGGAGAGGGACTGGCCGATCCGGCCGGAGTTGCGCAGCGGCTGGGTGTCATGGCTGCGCGCCCGCGGCTCGACCTGCTTCAGCCACATCGCCGCGGCCAGCAGCGCGGTGCCGACGACGATGATCCCTATCCGCCGGATCATGACGGACTCACCGCCAGCGTGATCTTGGCGGCGGGCTTGGTGAACTTCTTGTCGACCTTCCAGTTGTACTGCGGGTCGGTGAACCCGGTGGAGTAGTCCCACCGCCAGAGGGCGACGGTGATCTTGGCCGGGGTGTTCTGCGGGCTCAGCGGCCAGATCAGCTCCGCCTCGACCGGCAGGCCCGGCTGGACGGCCGTGGTCTCGGAGCCGTTGGCGTAACCGATGACGTTGTCCGGTGCCAGGTAGCTGCCGGGTTTCGGTTCCCCGGCGATGCCCTGGGCGAGGTCGCTGCTCAGCGACGTCGTCTTCCTGCTGTTGTTGGTCACCTTCAACCGCACGATCAGGGAGCGCCTGGTGTCCGTGCCGAACTGGCCCTTGGCCTGGCCGATCCGCGCGGACACGAAGGTGACGGTGAACCGGCGCTGGTCCACCTTCGACCCGACGGGGACCGTCTTGGGCCCGTGGGGAGCGGCGTCGAAACCGCCGACCACCCAGAGCACCGCGACGGCCAGCACGCACGCGCCCAGCACGGCAAGGGACGTCCACCGCCGGCGCGGTCTGTCCTCTCCTCCGGGCACGGGCTCTTCCACGACCCGAATCGTAGCGGTTTGCCACCCTCGACACCCTTTGGTCGCCGAGCGGCCCTGGCCCCGTCGAGTGATCTCCCCCAAGGTGATGGATCGGTGGGTACGTGACCTGGTCGTGATCCGCGTAGAGTCGCAGGACGTGATCCGCCGGTCCTTGGAAGGCTGTCTCCGCATGCGTACGTCCCGGGTTGCCTCGACGATCCGGAGAGCCGTACCGGGACTGGAGGCTCTCTGCGTGGCGCTGGTCGGTGCGGTGGCCCTCTGGCCGTTCCTGACGTCCGGGAGCGACGAGCCCGTGCCTCCCCAGGATCAGGGCCGCACGTGGCGGCTGACCTGGTCGGACGAGTTCGACGGAGTCGCGGGTGCGCCGGACCCGGCCAAATGGACCCTGGTCAACGGTCATCTCGGCTACAACGGCGAGCTGGAGTACTACACCCCGCGGAACGCCGCCGTCGACGGCCGGGGGCACCTGGTCATCACGGCCCGCAACGACGACGCGTGGCAGTACGACTGCAGTCCCAGGAAATGTGCGGCGACCTCGGCCCGGCTGTTCACGGCCGGCAAGTTCTCCCAGACCTACGGGCGGCTGGAGGCCCGGATCAAGGTGCCCAGAGGCCAGGGGATGTGGCCGGCGTTCTGGGCGCTGCGCTCTCCGGAGGGCTCGGGCCGGGGTGAGATCGACGTCATGGAGAACATCGGCCGGGAGCCGAAGCGGATCCACGGCAGCCTGCACGGCGAGAACGGCTACGACGCCACGAAGAGCCACGAGCTGCCCGGCCATCAGGCGCTGGCGGACGATTTCCACGTCTTCGCGGCCGACTGGTTCCCCGACCACATCGCCTTCTCCGTGGACGGCCGCACCTATTCGGTGAAGCACAAGGCCGACGAGCCCGGGGGCTGGAACTTCGACCAGCCCTTCTACCTGCTGCTGAACCTGGCCGTCGGGGGAGACTGGCCCGACGCCCCGGACTCGACCACGGTCTTTCCGCAGCAGATGGTCGTGGACTACGTCCGGGTGTTCTCCGCGGCGCCCGCGCCGGACGGAGCCGGCCGGCCGACCCCGGCTCCGGGCCCGGCGATCTCTGCCGGGCGATGAGGTCTGGCGATGAGGTCTCAGGTGCGCAGACGCAGGCGGAGGCGGTCGGCGTCCGTGGCGAAGTTCAGCACCAGCACGCCGGCTCCGAGCACGAGGGACAGGCCCTGCGCCAGCGCCCAGCCGGTCGCCGCGCCGGTGAGACCGTGCGGCAGCAGCAGGGCCACCAGGCCGAGGACGAGGGCGGCGTTGGCGCCGTTCATGAAGATGTAGGCCCTGGTCCGGTCCCTGCTGATCAGGATGGAGTCGACCAGGTAGTTGCCGCTGGTCAGCAGTGACCCGAGCGCCAGCACGCGCAGGCAGCCGGTGCCCCCCGTGGAGTAGCCCTCCCCGAATATCCGCAGGACGTACGGAGCGGCGAGGACGGTCACCGCGACGGCCGGGATGAGCAGGCCATAGACGCCCACCAGCGTCTTCCGCAGGTAGCGGCGCAGCGACACGCGCTGGGCCTCGGCGAAGAGGACCTGCGCGGTGGCCGACGGGATGAAGTGCAGGAAGGCGGCGACCTGGAAGGCGACGGCGAACCACGCCGTCTCGTGGGCACCCCGCATCGACAGGACCTCCAGCGGCACCACGGTGCTCGGCAGGATGCCCAGGACCGTGCCGAGATGGCTGAGGGCGGAGAACGACACGTAGCGCCTGAGCAGCCCGGCGGGACCCTCCTGGCTCCCCGCGCGGGCGACCCGTGGCCACAGCACCGCCCCGCCGAGCACGCAGGCGAGCACAGTGCCGCTCCCGTAGGCCAGGACGAGCCCGGTGACGCCGAACCGGGTGAGCAGGAGCAAGGCCACGACCTTGGTGACGCTGCCGGCCAGGTTCTTGAGCAGCAGCGGCCCGGTCGCCCGCATGGCGACGAGCCCGGCGTCCAGGGTTCCGCTGACGGCCGTGAACACCACGAGGGCGGTCACCAGGACCACGGCGCCGGCCTGCCGGGCCAGGTCCGGGAAGCCCGGGAGCAGCGGCACGAGGAACAGCTGGAAGACCACGGTGACCACGCCGCCGACCACGCTCACCGCGACGACGGCCACCTTGATGAGCTCGCGGGGGCTCTGCGCGCTCGTGAGATGGCGCAGGAGCGTGTTGGGCAGGCCGAGTGCGGCGATGGCGGCGAGCAGGTTCACGCCCGCGCTGGTTCCGGCCAGCCAGCCGACGGCGGTGGGGGAGTAGCCACGGGCCGCCAGCGTCCAGAACACGAAGCCGAACCCGGCGAGCGACACCGTGTTGGCCAGCAGGAGGAAGGACCCGCGGAAGAAGGCGTCCCGGGAGAGGGCCCCGAGCCGTGCCCGGATCCTCGGCCGCGGGCCGGCGGGCGACCCCGGCGGCGCCACGGCCCCGGCGGAACCGCCCTCCTCTAGGAGGGCGCGGAATTCGGCGTGCGTCGTCGCGGCGATCCCGGCCCAGCCGATGCCGCCCACCCCGGCCAGGGCCGCGGCCGACATGGTCTCGAGCACTGCGGTGTCGGCTTCGGCCAGGCGGCGGAGCGCGCGGGTGAGCGCGGGCACGCTGCCGTCGTAACGGATGACCGCCCCGTCGGGCAGGTCGGCCAGCGGCGCGAGCGCGGGAACGACCAGGGGCCGTCCGTGGCTCAGCGCGAGCAGCGCGCTGCCACTGGTGGTGATCCTCCGGAACGGCAGCACGACGGCGTCGGCGGCGGCGAACATCCCGGGGAGCTCGTCGTCCGGCACGTGGGCGAGGTGCAGGACGACCCGGCGGTCCGAGGCGGCGGCGAGCGCCCTGAGCCGGGCGGCCAGTGCCGGATCGCCGCAGGAACCGGCGACGACGAGACGGACGTCGAGATCGTCGGGCAGGCCCGCGAACGCGAGCAGCAGGTCCTCGACGCCCTTGTACTCCTCGATCCGCCCGAAGAACAGGAAGCGCCGGGCCCGCCCGCCGCCGCCCGGCGCGGGCAGCGCCGGGGCCGGGTAGGGGCCGTGCGGGATCACGGCCGTGCGGGAGGGGGCCGCGCCGATCGCCGCGAGCTGGTCCAGGGTGGCGGACCCGTGCGCGACGACCAGGTCGCACCGGCGTACGAGCACGCGGCGGGCGCCGGGCTCGTCGGCGAACACCGGCCGGTGCGGGAGGACGTTGTGGGCGGTCCACACCAGGCGCAGGCGGAGCAGCCGGATCACGCGGAGGACGATCCGGAACCAGAGCTGGGCGAGCCCGCGCGTCAGTGCGCCGCCCGGCAGCGCGAAGGCGAACACCCAGTGCAGATGGACCAGCCGGGCCCCGGCCAGCCGGCACACGGCCAGCTCGAACGGCAGGAGCAGCAGGTTGAGGGTGTGCGATGGCGTGAGCCGGCCGAGGTACCGCACGCTCACGCCGTACCTCGTGAGCTCGCCGTAGAGGAGTTCCTGGTAGGGATTGCCGTCGCGGGGAAGGACCAGCACCTTCATCGCCGCGACAGCTCCGCGAGGACGCCGGCTCCGTAGACGAGGTGGTCGACGAGGACCCGTACGGCACCGTTGCGCCGGTTGCGCCAGGCCGGGATGAGCAGCAGGGCGGGATAGAGCGGGAACACCAGGGTCAGCGGAAGCCCCAACAGGAACACCGGGTACACCACCACCATCGGTTCCCGGCGCAGCAGCCCGGCGCGGCGGGATCGGTGCTTGCGGTACAGCCGTGCCCGGGCCTTGCCGTAGGCGTAGGAGCGGCGTACCTGGCGGCGCCGGTCACCCCAGTCGTGGGTGACGATCGCCTCGGGTGCGCTGCGGATCCGATGACCGGCGTCCTGGAGCCGCCAGCTGAAGTCCACGTCCGAGCCGTACGCGAACGTCTCGTCGAACCCGCCGACCGAGTCGTAGGCCTCCCGGCGGAAGGCGAGGTTGATCGTGGGGCATTCCTCGAGGTAGCGGGCGGTGGCCGCGCGCCGTGTGCCCTCGTCGTACAGGCCGTCGGCGCCTTCGGGGGCGACGGCGATCCCTGCGACGACGGTCTCGCCGTCCTCCCGCAGGGGCGCGAGCAGGCGGCTCAGCCATTGCGCCTGCGGCAGGCAGCCCGCGTCGGTGAACACGATGATCTCCCCGCGGGCCGCGCGCACCCCGGCGTTGCGCTGGTGGGGGATGGTCACCCCGGCCCCGGGCGGCTGCTCGAACGCCAGCCAGCGCACGTGCGGATGGGAGCGCGCGATCGCGTCGAGGCGCCCCTGTGAGGCGTCGACGACGATGATCTCGCACGGTTCGCCGGCCGACTCCGCCTGCCGGGTGACCTCGGTCAGTGTCACGTCCAGATCGGGCTCGTCCTTGCTGATGGCGACGATCGAGATCATCGGTGGAACACCTCGGAGGATCCGTTCGTGTAGACGAGGTCGTAGTGGTCGTCGATGAAGGTGGCCGGGAAGGCGTAGATGGCCAGCCGGTTGGCGAGCAGCGACCGGGCCCGCCCGTTGACGGTGTTGGTCCGGCTGGCGTAGATCCAGGCCCGCTGGTCCAGGGTCTGTGGGGTGATGTCGAGCTGGAGGCGGGGAATGGCCGGCAGCTCGGCGGCCAGCCGCAACTGTCCGTATCGATCGGCGTAGACGAGGTCGTCGGTCCCGTTGATCCATGTGCCGAGCCAGCGCGCTCCGGCCAGCTCCGGCCGCACCATGTAGAAGCGCTCGAAGTCCTCGCCACGGTCGGTGAGGTTGGCCGCCGTGCCGCCGCCGAGCGGGACGTTCGCCAGGCCGCTGGTGTTCACGAAGATCGTGATGACCGTGGCGGCGGCCACCGCGCAGACCACGCGGTCCAGCTTGCGGACCGGCCGGCGGATCTTCATCCGGCGCATCCGCGGCGCGATCCGGTGCAGGAACCAGCAGAGGGCGACCGAGACGAGCGTCAGCGCCTGTACCTGGGCGCGGCCCTGGTTGTAGGCGGCGGCGAAGGTGCCCGACACCCGGAACAGCATCAGGCAGGCCAGCGCGGGCAGAGCGAGCAGCCCGACCTGCCGGGTCAGCCCGGGCGAGCGGCGCTTGAAGGCCATCATCGCCGCACCGGCCAGGCCGAGCAGGTTGGCCAGCTGCTGGACCACCAGCAGCAGGAGGTCGAGTGCTCCGCTGAGCGCGGGGACCACCTTCGCGGGGGCGGGCGACAACGCGTCGCCGAGCACGTAGCGGGGATCGCCGGCGTCCTGGGCGGGCACGACCGACGACTTGGGCGGGCGGTATTTCGGGATGACCTCCTTGGCGTAGTAGTAGGTGGCCAGGCGGGTCACGTCGGTGCCGCCGAGGTAGCCGGCGATGAGGCTCTTGCCGGTGGAGGCGTTGGGCAGCAACTGCAGGCCGTCGGAGCTCAGCGCCTGGCGGAGGTCGCCGACGTTCGACGCCGACTGGGTGATGGGCACGTACCAGAGCACCGCCGCCAGCGCCGCGGTGAGCAGGGACGCCGCGACAGTCCAGCGCACCGGCGAGGACCGGCGTATCGCCCAGAGCACGAACTGCAGGGCCAGCGCGCCGCCGAGCATGGCCACCGCGAAGTAGGCCGTCGAGTAGTGCGAGACGACGATGGCCGGCCCGAACAGGCACAGCAGCGCCACCTTCGGGAACGTCGGCATGCCGACCTCGAGGATGGCCCCGCACAGCGCGGCGAACAGCAGCAGTGCGATCTCCTGCCGGGCCAGTGCCGGAAGCTGCTGGGACAGGCTCCCCTGCGCCAGCACGAAGGCGGCGGCGACGAAGGCCCAGCGGCGCGGCAGGAAGCGCACGGCGATACTGAAGATCCCCACGGGGAACATCGCGAAGACGGCCGGGTAGACGAGCTTGAGCACGAGCACGTCGGTCAGCCCGGTCAGGGCGTGCAGTTGCGCGGGCAGCACCGTGATGCTGAGCATGGCGCCGTAGGCGTCGGGGTGCGGCCCGGTGCGCCAGATGCCCGCCACGATGGTCTGGTGCGCCGCCGCGTACTCGGTGGCGATGTCGTAGCCGTAGACCAGGTCGCTGCGCAGCGAGAAGGACCACATCATCGCCAGCGAGACGGCGAAGAGCAGGACGGCGAGGTGCGCGGAGCGCAGGCGGCCGGCCCTGACGGCGGCGAAGACCAGGACCAGCGCGCATCCGGCCACGGCCACCACCGCCACGGCCGGGCCGTGCCCGTGGTCCAGCCGGAGCGCTCCGGCCGCGCCCAGCAGGGGCAGCGGTATCGCCACGGCGAGCACGCCCGGCGACGGGAGCGACCGCCAGGGGATCGCCGTGGCCGGGGGCGCGGGCACCCCCGCCAGGAACAGCACGACGCAGGTGAGCTGGAGCCCCACGAGCAGCGGCGCGGGACGCAGCGGCTCGGCGGCGCCGGCGAACGGCCCGAGCACGTCCACCGCCAGCCCGGAGACCATGAGGACGACCAGTGACGCGGCGGGCACGTACAGCGGGAAGGCCGCGACCTTGTCCCCCGGCACGCGGAGAGCGCGCAGCAGCAGGCAGCCGGGCACCGTCAGCAGCAGCGGCACGAGGAGCAGCTGGGCCGCCCACAGGTCGTGCAGCAGCGTCAGCCCGACGATCAGGAGCAGCGCCGTCCCGGACGGCACCAGGCGGCGAAGCGGGGAGGGCCGCCCGCCGGCCGCGGGCGGATCGCCGGGCCGGTCGCCGGGCCGGTCCCGGGCCTCGGCGGGGCCCTGGCCCGCGGTCACGTGACCGGCTCCGGCTTCCCGCCCGGCCGCCCGGAGGGGGCCGCCGCGGGCCCGGAGACCTCTGAGGTCTCCCGGGGGAAGCGGCGGAACGCCCAGGCGCCGCGGAGGAAGCCGAAGTTCTCGCAGGCCTCCTGCACGAGCTGGAGGTACGGGTCGGCGAGGGC
Source organism: Actinomadura scrupuli (assembly GCF_050971785.1). Lineage (NCBI taxonomy): Bacteria > Bacillati > Actinomycetota > Actinomycetes > Streptosporangiales > Thermomonosporaceae > Actinomadura > Actinomadura scrupuli. Next base: position 243,595 of record NZ_JBPCCU010000002.1, read on the forward strand.
TTCCGGCCTGCCGTGCAGGACCGCGTTCCTAAGCCCGGCGGGGTAGAGCAGCAACGGCAGTGCGGCCGCCGCGAGGGCCGTCGCGGGCTGCCAGGCGGCGGCCGCCAGCAGGGCCGCGACGAGCGGCGGCCACGGGAAGAGCGTCGGACGCACCGACGGCCATTTCCGGTACTGCATGGCGTTGCCCCGGCCGTAGGCGAGGCTGCGCCGCAGGACGCCGCGGAGCGTGGGCTCGAACCGATGGGAGACGCCCGCCTCGGGGACGAACACCAGGCGGCCGGGATGGTCCCGGCGAAGCCGGCGCGATAGGTCCTCCTCCTCGGAGGCGAAGCGGAACCGCTCGTCGAACCCGCCGACCGCCAGCAGCGCCGCACGCCGGAAGGACATGTTCCCGCCGATGAAGGCGTACACGTCGCGGCGGGGGCGCGGCGCCGGAGCCGTCCACTGCCGCCGCAGGTAGAGGGCGAACCTGTACGGCAGCGCCTGGCCGCGGGTGAGTTCCAGCTCCAGGGGCTCGTGCCGGTTGTTGCGTTCGAGGAACCGTGCCAGGAAACCGTCGCCGGTGACCGGGAGCACGGGGCCGCCCACTCCGGCGACCTGCTCCTCGTAGCCGTCGAGCAGCAGCTCCGACCATCCCGGCACGGGCTCGCAGTCGTCGTCGAGGAACGCCACGACCGGGGCGGACGCGGCCCGCAATCCGGTGTTGCGCGCGGCCGGCGCCCCCAGGTTGCGCTCGTGCGTGATGACGGTCGCCCCGTGGGCCCGGGCGAGGTCACCGGTCGCGTCGTCCGATCCGTCGTCGACGACGATGACCTCCAGCCGGTCGCCGAGGGTCTGGGCGGCCAGCGCGTCGAGACAGCGTCCGATCCGGGCGGCACCGTTGAGGGAGCACACGACCACGCTGATGCTAGGCGGCATCGGGGTCCTTCCCCTGGGTACGGGCGCGCACGGCGCCGTACATGGTGATCGTCTCCGTCGCGACCGAGTCGAGGTCGGCCGCCCGGCCGTGGACGCCCACGGGGGACTGTGGCTCCCGGGAATCCTGGGAGGAAACAGGATAATCCTGACTGAGGAGGTCGGCGATCGCCGTCGCCAGCCGGTCCGGTGAGCGCGGGGGGACGGTCCACCGGGAGTCCGCGAACAGTTCGGCGAGCCCGCCGGCCGTGCTGGCGATCACCGGTACTCCGAAGGCACGCGCCAGGTTGGCCACACCGCTCTGCTCGGCACTCCGGTACGGCAGGACGACGGCCTCGGCCGCGGCGAACCAGGCCGCGATGTCGCCCTCGGGCACGAACCCGGTGAACACCGGGCGCAGCCCGTTCCGGCGGGCGAGATACCGTACGCGGGCCAGATGCAGCCGGTCCCGGAGCTCGAAGATCCGGAAAGGCCCCTGCCGCCGCCGGACGGTCCCGGCCACCACCAGGTGGACGTCGCGCAGCACCGCCGGGTCCGCGCGGCGCAGCACGGCCATCGCCCGGACCAGATCGTCCAGCCCCTTGGACACGTGGATGAAGCCGAAGGCGAGCAGGATGCGACCGTCACCGAGGCCGAACCGGGCGCGCTGTTCCCCGGCGGTGCTGGTCGCGGGGGGCGGCTCGGCGGAGAAGTGCGGGATGACCTCCGCCCGGGTGCCGGCCACCCCGACCTGTCCGGTGAGGGTGCCCAGGGCCCCCTGGGTGTGCACGACGACGTGGTCGCAGCACGCGGTGATCCGCTCGTACAGGATCCTGCCCGGGCGGCGCAGCAGCGCGAGGTCACGGCCGGCCTCGTGCAGGGTGGCCACCACGGGCACGCCCGGGGCCGCCGCCCGCGCCTGCTCCAGCCAGCGGGCGACCGCGATCGTCCGGGCTCCGAAGGCGGGCACCGCGAACTGCACGTGCACCACGTCGGGGGCGAACCCGGCGACGGCATCGCGCAGCCCGCGCGAGCCGCCGAGGACGCCGAAGGCGCCGATCACCTCCGCCGGAGCGTCCCCGTGCGGATGGGCGGCCACCACCGCGATCTCGTGGCCCCGGGCGCGTACGGCGCCCGCGAGCACGTGCGTGTAGGTCCCGATGCCGTCGCGGGCGGGGGGATAGGGGCTGACGTACAGCACCCTCATGGGAGCAGGACTCCCGCGACCCTCGCGGCCATCGACTCCCACGTGTACTCCGACAGCCAGGGGTCCTTGGCCAGTCCGTCCGGCGGTGCGTCGAGCGCGGCGTCGAGCGCCGCGGCGAAGGCCGGCAGCGTGTGGTCGCAGACGACTCCGCGCTGGGAGCGCAGGACCAGGTACTGCGCGAGGTTGTCCCTGGCCGAGGTCGTCACGACCGGCACCTCACAGGCGAGCGCCTCCAGGACCGCGATGCCGAAACCCTCCCGGGTCGACGGGAAGGCGAAGACCCGGCCGGCCTTGATCAGTGAGTAGACGTCCTTCTGCTCGCTGACGTCATGCCGGAAATCCACCACGTGGGCGATGCCCAGCACTGCGGCCTCCTCGTGCAGGGCGTCGCGCTCCGGCCCGTCACCGATGATCCGGCACGTCACCGGCCGCCCGCGCTCGTGCAGCAGCGCGACGGCCTGCAGCAGCAGTTCCAGGCGCTTGTGCTTCATCAGGCGGCTCACGACGACGAGGTCGGTCGGCTTGTCGTCGGGCATCGCGCTGCGCACGCCCTCGAGATCGATCCCGTTGGGGGCGATCGTGATCGAGGCGCGTGCCCCGAGCGCGTCCCGCAGGCGCGCGGCCGTCTCCGGCGAGGCCGCGATGGTGTGATCCGGTGCCCGCATCGCCAGCCACTCGATCCACCAGGCCGGCCGCCATGGCGCGCCCAGGTAGTCCCGCCAGTACGCGGGACCCCACACCTCGTGCCAGGTGGCGATCAGCGGCTTGCGCCTGAGGGTGGCCACCACCCGCAGCACCAGCAGCGGGAAGAACGGGATCTGGTCCACGTCGAGCACGTCGAAACGGCGGCCCAGCAGCCGCAGGCACGACAGTGCGAAGACCAGCGCCTGCCACGTCGAACGGACCCCGTTCCGGTAGAGCGGCAGCAGCGGGGAGATCGCGTGGAAGGTGACCGGGCCCTCGACCCGCGTCCGCGGGCCGTCCCACCAGTGCATGGTGAACACGTGGACGTCGGCGTGCTGGGCGAGGTGCCGGGACAGCTCGTGGTACCGCATCTCCCGGCCGCCGAAGCTGTAGGGATGGATGGCGTCGGTGACGAGCGCCACGATGGGCCGTGACGTCATCCGGAGCGTCCCTCGGTGTCGTCGGCGTCCGAGGTGCAGGTGGTCAGGAATCTGATGGATCTGATGCCGTCGCCCAGCCGGACGCCGACGGTGAGGGGACCTGGTGTGCACGGAATCCGGGAGAGCGGCGTGATCGTCACGGCTTGACCGTCGGCCAGAGTCGCCCGGCCGCTCGCCGCCTCGCGAGTCTGGCCTGAAGTGGTCAGCAGCAGCGACCACGTGTAGTCCTGCGGGCCGCCCATCACGTTGCGGATGACGAAGGCGGGGGCGACGAACATCGACGTGGCGGACGACCGGCGCGGCAGGGACCTGGGGTCGGCGAACGCGAGCTCGGTGTAACCGGCGGGCCGGGCGGTCAGGCCGGCGTCCCTCAGCAGATCCCGTCCCGGACGGCTCTGCAGCCCGCCCGCCACCCCGAGGAGCACGCTCAGCACGGCGGCCGCGGCCACCGCGCGCCGGACGGTTCGCCTCCCGCCGTCCAGACCGCTGTTCGCAGGCCCCTCCTGCTGTGGCGTCGCCGTCTCGCTAGGCGCCCCCATCCCGCTTCCAGCACCCTTCGTGATCCTCGTAACAGAAGGTGAATTTCGAGAAATATGGCGTTAACCGGATCCCACTGATGGTTCGTCCGGATACGACCAACTCTGGATCTTAAGCGCAGGAGGGTGTGCTGGGGCAAATGAATGCGGAGCTGAAACAAAGTTACCAATGGTGACTAAATGACCACTTCATGTGTTCGAGTGGTGAATGTCAGGAAGAGGCGCGGTAGACCCGGATCCAGTCGACGGTCATATGGGCGGGAAACCGGGTTGTGACGTCCGGCGATCCCGGCCACTCTCCCCCGACCTGCAGGTTGAGGATGAGGAAGAAGGGCTTGGTGAACGGCCATCCGGCGTACTTCTGGAATTGGGCGTACGGCATGCCGTCCACCCACCAGGTGATGCTCTGCGGGGTCCAGTCGACGCCGTAGACGTGGTAATCGCCCACGTCGGCGGGCTGCGGCAGCCGCCATATGCCGCCGCCCTTGTGCTTCAGCCCGTGCGCGTAGCCCCTGACCACGTCGGCCTGGGCGCCGATCGTCTCGATGACGTCGATCTCGCCGTAGGTCGACTTCCCCACCAGGCCGGCGTCGACTCGCTGCAGCCAGAACGCGGGCCAGAGCCCCTGGCCCTTCGGCAGCCTGATCCGTGCGGAGAACCGGCCGTACGCCTGGCTGAAGCTCGTGGCCGTCTGCAGGCGGGCGGAGCTGTACTGGCACGGGCCGTACCAGCATCGGGGGCCGCCCGGCTGCTTCGTCCTGGTCGCGGAGATCACGAGGTTGCCCCGGCCGTCCTTCTTCGCGTTGGCCCGGGTGTAGTACTGCAGCGCCTTGTGCGACCAGCCGTCCCCACCGGTGAGCGGGGTCCATTTCGCCGGAGTCCCCTTGCCCTTGAACTCATCGGACCAGGTGAGCCGCCATTTCGCCGCGGGCAGCCGGAACTGCGGAGGCGGCGGCGACTGCGACGGTTGCGGGGTCGGGGCGGGAGGTACGGCCTGGGGGCGAGTGGGCGCGGCCTCGCTCAGCCGGCGTGCGCCCATCGCGGTGACGGCCAGGACCACGACGCATATCGCGATGGCCACCAGCCATGGCCGGTGCAGTCCGGTCGCGCCTCGCGCCTCCTTCATGAACCTGCCCCACGATCGACGATCGGTTGCCGTGCCGCACCCGGCCACATATGTACGCACCTGTCGGGGTTGTTGTGCAAGCCTGCTAGGCGATTTAGCCTATTTATCCCTAAATGTCGCAATACCTGCCTGCTGGTGAACGCGGGGAGGCCGGGGCCGCCCCCCAAGTCGCGCCGGGACCAGGCGGACGTCCGTTTTCGTGCTCTTCGCATCGATAAGATCAATGCGCTGCCGGTCGGCGTACGCACCGGACTGTCCAGGACATCGGCAGCGGCGGGGCATCCTTTGTGCGGCAACGCGTACGACCCTGGGGACGAAAGGAATGATGCGGCGTGGAGCCCAACTTCCTCGGCGGCCCGCTCGAGGCACTCCATGCGGCCTACCTCGATCTGACGGCCCAGATCAATGCCGGGAGCATCAGCCTCGACGAGGCACTGGTCCAGTTGCAGGCCAGGGAGGTCGTGGACGCGGCGGGCAACACCTGGCGGATCGACCCGGTCACCCAGTCGTTCGTCCGGCGCACGCCGGGCGCCGACACCTCGTGGAAGCTGGCCGACCCCGCGGAGTTCGCCTACCAGGCGCCGCAGGGCATGGCTGGGCCCGGGCAGCAGTACTCCGCGCACGTGACCATGCCCGACGGGATCCGGAACGGTCCGCCGAACCTGCCGATGGTTCCCGACCCGGCCGCCCTGGTCCCGCTCCGGCACGATGATCAGCCCGCCTCGCGGCGACGGCTTCGCCCCGTGCTCATCGCGGGCGTCGCGGCGATCATGGTGATCGGCCTGGTCGTCGCGGGAGTGGTGTTGTGGCCGGGGAGCGAATCGGAGGGTTCGCAGAACGGGCGAGCGGCCGGACGGCTCTTCGCCGCCGACCCCGCCGCCCGCACCGACGGCCGTGACCAGGAGCTCAACCGGGTGGCCGCCGCCGGTTCCACGGTGGTCGCCATCGGCGGTGAGGACGACAACCTCGGCTACCGGGCGCAGTTCATCGTGTCGAAGGACGCGGGCCGTTCGTTCCAGCTGGCCTCCGTACGGACGCCGGGCGGTGACGTGCCGCCGGTCGACGAGACTCCGCGGCACGTCGCCGGCTCCGCCAGCGGCTGGGTCGCGCTCGGCGACCACCTCGGCGGGACGGTGGTGTGGACGAGTCTCGACGGCAGGAGCTGGACGAGGCAGCCGGACACCGTCGGTGCCGTGTTCGGAGCGCGCGACCGCGTCTTCTCGGTCGCGTGGACCGGGGCGGGCTTCACCGCGGTGGGCGCCACGTCCGCCACCGGCGACTTCACCGACGCCGCTCCGGTCGTGTGGCTGTCCACGGACGGTCAGCGCTGGCAGCGATCGGCGGGCTGGCAACTGCATCCGCCCACCGGAGAGCCCCTGTCGCTGACCGGTGTCGCGGGCGTCGACGGAGTGACCGTCGCGACGGGCGATCGCGGCGGGAAGCAGAGCGCCTCCGACATCGTGTGGTGCTCCACGAACGGCGGGCGTACCTGGGAGGAGGTCGGCGTGCCCCAGCCCGCGGGGGCGGGCCGCCTGACCGTCGCGGCGGCCGCTGACTCCCTGCTCGCCGTGCGCGAGATCCGCGACGGCGGTGGAGCCCACGGCCAGGTCCTCACCTCCAAGAACGGCCGCGACTGGACCGTGGCCGGTGATCTCCGGGTGCCGGGCTACGCGCAGGTCCTGCGGCTGTCCGGAACACCCCAGGGGGTGACCGCCGCCATCCTGGCGGACCGTCGCGTCCAGCTGGCCCGCAGCGTCGACGGCGGGTCCTGGCAGGTCGCGGGCACGGTGCCGCTGAGCCAGGGCGCGGAGATCCGCGACGCGGCGATGGCCGCCGACACCACGATCCTGGTCGGCAGGAACGACGAGGGCGGGGAAGTGGGTGCCGCTCTCGCCGTGCGCGACGCGTCGGGACAGGCGGTGGCCGCCGAGCTCTCCCGGGTGCCCGGGGCGGTCCAGCCCGACAAGGTCGTGGACGCGCTGGTCACCGCGAACGGCCGGGTGGTCGCCGTCGGCGGCACCAACGGTGACGGGGCGATCTGGACGTCGAAGAACGGTCTGGCCTGGCAGCGGGCACAGGGCGCGGGCCCGGCCCTGACCGGGCCGGGGCGGCAGCGGCTGCTCGGCGTCACCACCGGCGGCGCCGGTTGGCTGGCGGTCGGCTCCGACCGTACGGCCTCGCAGCGGCCACTGGTGGTCACCTCCGCCGACGGGGCCGCCTGGCGCCGGCTCGACGGTGACGCCGCGTTCCAGCCCACCGGCGCGAACCCCATGGTCACCTACGGTGTCGCCGCTGGCCGGCAGGGCTACGTCATCGTCGGCGACGACGGTTTCGGGGCCGGGACGTGGTATTCCACGGACCTCAAGTCATGGGCGCGCGGCATCCCCGGCGGCAAGGACAACCTCGCCGGCACCGTGGCCGCGCGGCGGTTCATGCGCGACGTCGCCGCCACGAAGTCCGGCTTCGTCGCCGTCGGCGGGGTGACCGACCCCAAGATCCCCATCGGCGTGCCCTCGCGGCGCCCCACCATCTGGACCTCTCCCGACGGCCGGAAATGGAGTCTGCAACGGCTGCCCCTGCCGCAGGGGATCCAGGAGGGCTGGCTCTCCCACGTCGCCACCCGGGGTGACCTGGTGGTGGCCGCCGGCACCTTCGCCTCCTTCAACGGCACGAAGGCCTTCGAGTACGTCTCGCGCGACGCGGGCGCGACGTGGCAGCAGGTCCCGCTGCCGACGGGCACCTCCGAGGAGTCCAGCGTCACCGCCGTGACGGCGACGTCCAAGGGGTTCGTGGTGGCCGGCGGCATCGGCCGGCCCCGGGACGCCGTGCTCTGGGCCGGCCGGGACGGCAAGGACTGGAAGGCGCAGCGACTGCGCGGCCCGGTGATGTCGGGGTCCGGTGACCAGGCGCTGATGGGGCTCACCACGCTCGGCGGAGACCTCCTCGGCGTCGGCTCCACCACCAACGGACAGGGCGACGAGCTCACCCTGTGGAGCGGCCCGATCCCCTGAGAACCTCGCGTCAGGGCGTCTCGAGGCTCCACAGGCGGAGCGTGTTGTCACGGCTGCCGGAGATGGCGAGCGGACGGCCGCCGGCCTGTCCGTAGGCGACCGACCAGACCTCCGCGGTGTGGCCGGTGATGGGCCGGCCGAGCTCCTTGCCGCTGGTGAGGTCCCAGATCCGTACGGACTTGTCCGGGCTGCTGGACAGCGCGATGGGCCTGCCGTGGACCTGCCCGTAGGCGACTTCGACGACCTCGTCGGTGTGACCGGTGTAAGGTCCGCCGAGCTGCGTGTGGCGGCTCAGATCCCACACGCGCACGGCCTTGTCCTTGCCGCCGGAGATGGCGATGGGGCGGCCGTCGATCTGCCCGAAGGCGACCGAGGCGACCCAGGCGCCATGGCCGGTGAGAGGGGCGCCGAGCTGGTCGTGATCGGCGAGGTCCCACACGCGCACGGTCTGGTCTCCGCTGCCGGAGATCGCGACGGCCCGGCCGTTCACCTGGCCGTAGGCGACCGACGTCACCCAGCCGGTGTGTCCCGTGAGGGGCCGGCCGAGCTGTTTGCCGCTGACGAGGTCCCATTCGCGTATGGTCTGGTCTCCGCTGCCGGAGATCGCCACGGCCCGGCCGTTCACCTGCCCGAAGGCGACGGACCAGACCTCCGCGGTGTGGCCGGTGAAGGGCCGGCCGATCGCCTTGCCGCTGGTGAGGTCCCATACCCGTACGGTCTTGTCCTTGCCACCGGAGATCGCCACCGGCCGTCCCTGGACGACGCCGTAGGCCACCGACAGGACCTCGCTGGTGTTGCCGGTGAGGGGCGCGCCGAGCTGCCGGTGGCCGACGAGGTCCCATACCCGTACGGTCCCGTCCTTGCTGGCGGACAGCGCCACCGGCCGGCCGTCGACCTGGCCGTAGGCCACCGAGGAGAGCGTCGCGGTGTGTCCCGTGAGCGGCGTCCCGACCGGCGTACCGAAGCTCGAGCGTGCGGTCCCGGATCCGGAGCCGGCCGCTGATCCGCCGAAAGGATTGACGAACGCGAGGACCGCCGCGGTGGCGGCGATCAGCGTCACGGCGCCGGCCGCCACCGCGAGCAGGTTCCAGCGCCGGCGGCCGTCCCGCACAGGCGGGTCCCACGGCGAGACGCCGGGGGGAGGCGCGGACGGTGTGGCCTGGACCGGTGGCGGCGTGGCCCGGGCCGGTGGCGGTGTGGACGGTGTGGCCTGGGCCGGCGGCGGGCTGAGCGGTGCCACCTCGGTGGGGAAGGTGCCGGGCGGGCGGGTGACCGGGGTGACCTCGGCCGCCTGGTCGTCCTGGCCGGGGCCGTGCGGGCGCGGGACCGGGGTGGTCACGGTGTCCTGCTCGTCGGCGTGCACGGCGGGGGCGATCGCGGCGAGCGGTACGTCGGCGGGCCGGCGGAACGGCAGCGTCGTGTTCTCCGGGCGCCGCACGGCGGGCCCGGCCTGACTCGCCGGGGTCTGGTGCCCGAGCAGGGTGAGCAGCAGGTCGGTGGCTGTGGGCCGGTCCTCGGGCCGCTTGGAGAGGGCGGCGGTGACCAGGCCGCCGAGAGGTTCGGGCAGACCGGAGATCTCGGGGTCCTGGTTGATGATGCGGTGCATCACCGTCGGGACGCTGTCGCTGCCGAAGGCCGGCTTGCCGGTCGCGGCGTAGACCATGGTGATGCCCCAGGAGAACATGTCCGAGGGGGGCCCGACGACGTGCCCGGCGATGTGCTCGGGGGACATGTAGGCCGGGGTGCCGACCAGGTCGCTGGCCTGGGTCGCGACGGCGTCGAGCGGCCGGGCGATGCCGAAGTCGATGACCCGGGGGCCGTCCGAGCCCATCAGGACGTTGCTGGGCTTGAAATCGCGATGCACGATCCCGGCCTGGTGGATCGCCGACAGCGCCGTGGCCGTCCCGACCGCCAGCCGCTCCAGCGCCCCGGCGTCCCGGGGGCCCAGCCGGACCACGAGCTGCTTGAGCGACTCGCCCTCGATGTACTCGCTGACCACGTACGGGCTGTGCCCGGTGACCGCGGCGTCCAGCACCCGGGCCGTACAGAACTGCGCGACCTGACGGGCCGCGTTGACCTCGCGAAGAAACCTTCGCATGGCCTTCTCGTCGCTCGACAACCGGGCGTGCAGGACCTTGACCGCCACCTGCCGGCCATCGGGCCCCTCACCCAGGAAGACGGCGCCCTGGCCACCCTCGCCGAGGAAGCCGATCAGCCGGTACGGGCCGATCTCTCCGGGATCGCCGGGCCGCAACGGATCTGGCATCCCAACTCCCATAGCGCCTGGTGAAGCGATAACGCCACGATAGAGGAGACTCGTCCCCCATTTCGCCGTGAGCCGTGCCGGCCTGCGCGCGCCGGACAATTGATCTTTCCGATCCCTCCTGGAACGCGTAAGGTGCCCGGGGCAATCGTGATCTTCGGAGGTTCGAGTGGCCGACAGGCGCCCGCTGGGTTCAGAGCACGGTCATGGCCCGGCCGTCCGATACGCGGGACGGGGGTTGCGCGCGCTGGTGCTCGCGGTCGTCGCGGTGATGCTGGCGGTGCCGCTGCAGGCCGCGGCGGCCGGGGGGTCGCTTCCCCGGGCGTCGGCGGCGCTGGTCACACCGGTCGTCACCTCGACGGACTATCCCGAATCCAACCCGGCCGATCCCGCCGACCCCTGGTACGACGGGGTCGGCAGGTACGGAACGTTCACGGTGAGCGCCCCCGGAGCGAGCAAGATCACCTGGGTGGTCGACAGCGACCCACGCACCTCGGGGAGCGCGCCGGTGACCAACGGCGTCGCCACGTTCGAGCTGATGCCGATCAGGTCAGGGTCGAACTTCCTGGAGGTGAGGGCGATCGCACCCGATGGGAGCAGTAGCGCACCCGTGACGTACGTCTTCCGGGTCGGCGCGGGCAAGCCGGCGGTCGCGCACTGGAAGACGGACGAGACTTCGGGCAGCACGCTGGCGGATTCGGGCGACAAGACCGGCGGGCTGGCCACCTTCGACGCCCGGACGCACGGCGGGGTCACGCTCGGAGCCCCCGGCATCCTCGGCCGGGCGATCAGCACCGACGGTTCCACGGGATACGCCGAGACCTCGGGTCCGGTGGTGGACCCGGCGGCCGGCTACTCGATAGCGGCGTGGGTGAACCTGCGGCAGGCCGGTGCGCAGCAGGCGGCGGTCAGCCAGAACGCGGGAGCCGGGAGCTCGTTCTCCCTGCGGTACTCGGCCGCGGAGAACAGATGGTCGATGTCGGCCGGAGGCGCCCAGGCGTTGTCGGCGAAGGCGCCGGTCCTCGGCACGTGGACGCATCTGATCGGTGAATACGACGTGACGGCGCGCGTGGTCCGGCTGTACGTCAACGGCGTGCTGGAGGGCACCGCGCCCCTGTCCCGTTCGCGTGATGGCCGAGCCGGGCCGCTCGTGATCGGCCGCGCCCAGGCCCACGGCCACAAGACCGACTTCTTCCGGGGCTCCGTCGACGACGTCCGCGCCTACGGGCGGATCGTCAGCGTGGTGGAGATGCCGGAGCTCACCGCCGTCCCGCATCGGGTGACGGGCCGGTGGCGGCTGAACTCGGCCGACGGTTCGCCGCTGACCAGTGCCAACGACGTGGACTCCGGCAGCCCGATGACGCTGGCGGGTCAGTCCGGCATCGACAGCGGCAACGCCTACGTCGGTTCCGGTGCGCTGTCACTGAACGGCACGGGTGGCCAGGAGGACTACGCCTCGACTCAGGGGGTGGACACGCAGGGGAGTTTCACGATCTCCGCCTGGGCGGTGGCACCCGCCGAGCCGACGCGGAAGACGACGCTGTTCAGCCTGGCGGGTTCGGACGGTGCGGGGCTGACCGTCCGCTACAACCCCACGGCCGCCCTCGGCGGGGGCGCCTGGGAGGCCGACCTCGTCAGCAAGGACGCCGATGCGACCGCCGCCACCCATCACTACGCCCACTACTACGGGTTCGGCCAGGGAGGCGGCGGCTGGGACCTCGTCACCGTGGTGTACGACTCGGTGGCCCGGCGTCTCACCCTCTACGTGGACGGCGCCCTGCAGGACACCGCCGACCCGTCCTTCCACGACGGCGTTCGGGGCTTCGCCTCGTCCGGCGGCCTGCAACTGGGCCGCGACGTCGTGGGCGATGCCGCCGGCGCGGAGTTCTGGGCCGGGAACATCGATGACGTGTGGCTGTTCGAGGGAGCCCTGACGCTCAGCGAGATCCAAATGCTCAACATCGGAGCCGAACTGGAGATCGGCGCCATGTCCTGAGCACCTCGTGACGGGCCGCCACGGCCAGGCCGGCCGGACTGGATTCGGCCGGTGTCACGCCACATCTACCCGGCATGGAGCACCACGGGCGCCCGTTGTGCCCACCGCCTGACCCTACGCTTCTGAGTCATTACAGAGAGTAACTCAGTTTCATCTGAGTATGAAGAATCAGAGTCAGATGGATCCGAGTTCGTCTACCAGGCCACTCGTGGCGAACGGCCCGAGACGGAGCGGATGAGGTTCGCGGCTGCCGTGCTGCGATCCGATCTGCCCGGCCGGGAGTTGCTGGAAGGGGTGCGCTTCGGGGACTGGTAGGCGGCGCTGCGCCAGCTTGCGGCCCGAGCGTGGCTGGGCGGCATGGCGCGGGCGCGCGATCGAGCCGATCGTGCGTGATGCCCTCGGCCGGCTGGTTCCCGACCCGCGTCTTCCTCGTACACGCATGGTCGGGGGGTGGTGGAACCGGACCAACAATCCCGAGGTCGACCTGATCGGCGCAGATCGTCAGGCACCTGCGGGCCGGGTCGGTCTGGTCGGCTCGATCAAGTGGCTGGAGAACACCCCCTTCGGCAACCGTGACCTGGGGGTACTGGCCCGCGATGCTCGGGTCGTGCCTGGGGTGACGGATGAGAGTACGGCGCTCATCGCGGTCTCGCGGTCGGGTTTCGCCACCGACGGACTACACGCCAAGGTCGGCCCAGAGGAACTCATGGACGCCTGGGCCACGGCCGGTGGCGGCTGACTGCTGAGCGCGGGCCGTAACACCGCGTGCCGGCCAGGTTTCGCCCGGATGCGGTGTCGGCGTGTCGCGGTGGCCGGATCCGGCCACCGGGACGCGAGGTATCGACCGATCCTTACCGCAGGTGACGATGATGACCGAATTGCCATGCTTGGTGGCCTGGTGCCGGGGGTGTTCCATCGAACGTGGAGCGAATACCTAGGAACCTCCTTACTCTGGAGGAAAAGACTCCGAGTGCCCAGAGGTCTGCAACGTGACCGACGTGACGATCGGGTCCGCCTATCGGAATAGGGCGATGCGGTTGATGCAGTCCGACCGCGTCTACGTGGGCTGGCGTTATGCGCAGGCGCACCAGGACCCAGGGCCGCCCCCGGCCCGGCCGGAGCCGCCGGCGGACCCGCCCGGCCCCGGCGCACAGCGGCCCGTGACACTCGGCGAGAACCTCCTCAACCGGCCCCTCAAGACCGCGATGGCCGGCACCGGAGTGGTCACCCTCATCTTCGTGGCGGCCTGGGCGTCCGGTCTGCTCCCCGGCAGGTTCGCGCTCGTCGGGCTGGGAGCCTGCGGCCTGGTCTTCGGCATCACCGGCTCCGCGATCTGGCAGGGCGAGCAGGCGGCGCGGGCCAGGCGCAGGCAGGAGCGGGACCGCACCGAGCGGGCCCGGCAGAGCCGCCAGCGCAGCGTCGACGCGGCACAGCTCGAGCACGCCATCGCCTACCGCGAGTGGGAGCGCCGGCGGCAGGCCTACCAGAGCCAGCAGGAGTGGTATCCGGTCACGGTCCCGCAGGGCGTGGACCGCGTCGACGTGGCGGGCGGCACCCTGGCCGGCTGGTCCGCGACGGTGACGATGATGGGGGCGGCTCGGCTGGCGGCCGGCTCGCAGGTCACCGTTATCGACCTGTCCGAGGGCGCCGTCGCGCACGACCTCGTACGGCTCGCGACCGAGCGCGGCGACGAGCCGCTGGTGTGGGTGCTCCCGGACGACCTGCCCCGGCTCGACCTCACCCGCAACCTGCGTGGCGAGGCGCTGGCCGACGTGCTCTCCCTGGTCGTCAGCGCCAGCGAGGAGCAGAGCACCACCCGGGACCTGTCGGTCGACAACGCCATCCTGGAGCGCATCCTGCCGGTCTTCGGCGGCACCGCCACGATCCGGCAGATCACCGCCGCGCTGCGGGCGCTCGCCCAGGTCGGCGACCCCCGCGACGACCTCGACCGAGGGCTGATCAGTGAGTCCCAGCTCGACCGCATCACGGCGCTGTTCGGCCGCAGCGCCGCGGACAAGGTGGTCATCGAGCGGGCCTGGGCGCTGGAGGCGCAGCTGCGCAAGCTGGAGGCGCTGGGCACCGACCCGGTCCACCTGCCGCCCGCGAGCCTGCAGGTGGTCTCCATGGACCGTCGCGCCGGGGTGCTCACCAACCGGGTCCTCGGCACGTACGTCACCACCGCCCTCAACCACGCCCTGCGGGCCGCGCCCGGCGGGCGCCGCTGGGAGCACACGCTGTTCCTGTGCGGTGCCGAGAAGCTGCGCGGGGACGTGCTGGACCGGCTGATCGACGCGAGCGAGACCACCGGCACCGGCCTGGTCCTGCTCTACCGTTCGATCCCCGGGCACGTGCGCAGCCGGCTGGGGCGGGGCCACGCGGCGGTCGGCTTCATGCGGCTGGGCAACGCCGAGGACGCCCGGGTCGCCGCCGAGCACCTGGGCGGCGACCACCGCCTGCTGGTGGCCGAGATCACCGAGACCGCCGGAGCGGCGCTGGCCGGGCTGGAGGGTGACCGGCACTACGCGAGCACGGTGGCGTACGCCCGCCGTGGGGAGCGCCCACTGACCGATCCGGTCTGGTCACCGGTACGCCGGGCGACGCGCGGCGGCGCGGCCCTCCTGGACGGCATCACCACGGTCACCCCCTGGGGGCACAGCGTCGCGGCCGGCACCGGTCCGGCGGACGAGCGGCAGCGGTTCCGGGAGTTCCGCGTCGAGCGGCACCAGATGCAGGAACTGCCGCCCACCGCGATGGTCTTCACCCACGCCACCTCGAACGGGCGGCGCATCCAGCTCGTGGACGCCAACCCGGGCATCATGACGCTGCCCACCGCGCACACCCTCGAATACGAGGAGTACGAGCAGGCCATGCGGGACCAGGCCGTACGCGAACGATCGGGCGTGGAGCCCGATGGCCGGCCCGCCCTGAGGCCCCCGGGCGAGACCGCCGGTGAGGTGCCCGTGACGGAGCCGCCCCGGCCGGACGCGGACCCGCCGGCTCCGGCCCCGCGCGCCGCCGAGCCCTCCCGCGCCCGGCACGCCGCCCCGCAGACCCCCGACGCCCCGCGTACCCCCGGTGCGCCCGACGCCGAGACCCCGGCCGCAGCCGCGCAGCGACCCGGCGGAAAACACGCCAGGCACGCATAACCCCCACCCTCCAACCCCCACGCCTCCATGATCACGGAGAGCGGGAGCGGGGGCGGCGGGGAGCGAGGGCGGCGGCGGAGGAGCGTGGGTGCGGGTGAGGGGTGATGGTGGCGCTCGGGGGCGGGCACTGGTAGTCATGCAGAAGTGACCGACCTCCCCGGGCCCTGGTACCGCATCCAGGCGATCCCCACCCCCGAGCGGATCTCCTCCGCCGAGTGGGACTTCGTGACCGTGCTGCCCGCGGTGCTGTCCGCGGCCCAGCGGCGGCGTCCCTTCGTGGCCGGCTGGCTCTCCCTGGGCCATGGGGCACCGCTCGAGCTCATCACCAACGCGGGGCCGGTGACCCCGGCGGCGGGCCACGACCAGGGACTGCTGTTCCCGAACGGCGCCAGCGGAGTCGAGATCGGCGACCACTGGCTCGCCCAGGCCGGGCAGCTGGTCTGGACGCGCTGCCCCGGAAGGCTCGCGGCGCCGCTGACCGGACCCGGCCACGACGGGCCCAGCATGTTCGAGTCGACCCTGGTCACGCTGATGGACCGGCCCTTCGGCTGGCTGGTGGTCGCCGCCCAGTGCGAGGAGCGGGTCCTCGACGCCGAGGTGCGGGAGCTCCAGCACGACCTGCGGATGCTCCGGCGGCCCGGCGACGACCAGGTGCGGCTGTCGGTGGAGCGGGCCGAACGCCGGCTCGCCGAACTCGACGCCTTCCGCGAGGCCGGGCTGTGGAACGTCCAGGTGCTGGCGGGGGCCGCCTCTCCGCAGGAGCTCGACCAGATAGCGCCGGTGCTCGTCGGCTCGATGGAGATGGGCCACCACCCGTACCGGCTGCGCTCCGGCCAGCAGCAGATGCGGCTGGCGCAGGCGCTGGCGGCCGACACCGCCGGCTTCCCGCCGGCCGGCGGCGGGGCCTCGCCGACCAGGTCGGACGGCACCGAACTGCGGTCGCCGTTCCGGGTCACCGCGGGCGCCCTGGCGGGGCTCACCGGGCTGCCGCGGCGCGAGGTCCCCGGCCTGCGGGTCCTGGACCCCGGCTACTTCGACGTCACCGCGGAGAACAGCGGCCCCCGGGGCGGGAGCCAGGACATCGAGCTGGGCGCGATCCTGG
Source organism: Actinomadura scrupuli (assembly GCF_050971785.1). NCBI lineage: Bacteria > Bacillati > Actinomycetota > Actinomycetes > Streptosporangiales > Thermomonosporaceae > Actinomadura > Actinomadura scrupuli. Next base: position 260,000 of record NZ_JBPCCU010000002.1, read on the forward strand.
ACGGGCAGAACCGGCAGGTCGGCACGTTCAGAATCCCGCGGGCGACCCTCAACCGGCATGTCTTCGTCACCGGCGCGACCGGGGCCGGCAAGTCGCAGACCGTCCGGCACCTGCTGGAACAGCTCACCCGCGGCGGCGTCCCGTGGCTGGCCATCGAGCCGGCCAAGTCCGAGTACGCCTCGATGGCCGGCCGGCTGGAGGACCTCGGAGCCCCCGTCACCGTGATCAACCCCTCGGATCCGGGTGCCGTCCCCCTGTCGGTGAACCCGCTGGCGCCCGAGCCCGGCTATCCCGTGCAGGCGCACATCGACATGGTGCGCGCGCTGTTCCAGGCCGCGTTCGACGCCGACGAGCCGTTCCCGCAGATCATGGCGCAGGCGTTGCAGCGCGTCTACGAGGACAACGGCTGGGACGTGGTGACCGGCGGCGGCGTGCCCGGCTCGCTGATCGAACCCGCGGTGCCCACCCTGGAGCAGTTGCAGCACGCCGCCCTCCAGGTCATCAGCGACGTCGGCTACGGCCGTGAGCTGATGGCCGACGTCAAGGGCTTCGTGGACGTACGGCTGCGCTCGCTGCGGATCGGCTCGGCCGGACGCTTCTTCGAGGGCGGCCACCCCGCCGACATCGGCGGGCTGCTGCGCGACAACGTCGTGCTGGCCATCGAGGACGTGGCCAACGACGAGGACAAGGCCTTCCTCATGGGCACGCTCATCATCCGGGTCGTCGAGCATCTGCGCATGCGCGCGCGCCGGGAGCGGCCGGAGGACGGCATGGGCGGTCTCCGCCACGTCATCGTCATCGAGGAGGCGCACCGGCTGCTGCGCAACCGCGGCTCGGAGCGGGCCGGCGCGCACGCGGTGGAGCTGTTCGCCGGGATGCTCGCCGAGATCCGGGCCTACGGCGAGGGCATCGTGGTGGCCGAGCAGATCCCCACCAAGCTGGTGCCCGACGTCGTGAAGAACACCGCACTGAAGATCGTGCACCGGCTGCCCGCCTTCGACGACCGGCACGTCGTCGGCTCCGCGATGAACCTCGACCCCGACCAGTCCCGCGAGGTGGTGTCGCTGCAACCCGGCGTCGCCGCGGTGTTCGCCGACGGGATGGACCGGCCGCTGCGGGTCCGGGTCCCCCTGGGGGAGCGGCGGGAACACGCGCGGCCCGGCCCGCCGCCGCCCATCGCCGGACGCCGGTCGGCGGCCTGCGGGCGCGAGTGCCGCTCCGGCCGGGCCTGCACCCTGTACGAGCTGCGCGAGGCGGACCTGCTCGCCACCGGGACCGAATGGGCCTGGCTGCGGCTGTGGGCCGACACGCTCGTCCTCGCCCACGTGGTCGATCGCCCGCTGCCCGCCGTACCGCCCGAACTCGGCCGCGGGTGGTCCCGGCTCGCCTCCCGGCTGCGCGAGTGCGTGCTGGCCACCGTCGTCGACCGGTGCGTGGCGCGGCGGGCGGCTGCGCTGCGGCGGTCGTACGCGCCCGAGGAGCTCGGCTCGGCCGTCGCGGCCGTGGCCCAGCGGATGCTCGGCGGGGAGCCCGGCCTCGCGGGGACCCTCCCCGGCGCCGCCTGGGTCATCCCCCAGGTGCGGTGGCTGCACGAGATGGACCGGCTCTTCCCCTACGGCGGCGGGGATCCCGACAAGCACGCCCTCGCGCCGCCGATGGACTACCCGCTGCCCGGGCTCAAGCAGCAGCCGGACGCCAGACTCGGTCACCGGCTGCGCGCCCTGCGCCGGCACCCGCTGTCGATGGAGCTCGAGCACAACCGGCCCATCGCCTCGACCGCCATCACCGGCGACGACGAGCACCGGGAGTTCGGCAAGGACCTGGCGATGGTGGCGCTCGGCTACGACCTCGACGACCAGCTCGGCCAGGTCGTCGAGGCCATGCGGGTCGGCTCGTGGCTGGAGCCCGTGCTCAGCTGGCCCCGGACCTTCGTGCACCCGTACGACGAACCCCCCGACCCCCCGCCCTTCGTGACCGAGTGACCCCGCGTACTCCCCTTCCCGCGCCTTCCCTTCCGTGATCATGCAATCAATCGACGATTGATTGCATGATCACGGAAGGGTGCCGGGTTAGATGTGGTCCCGGTCGCGGGCCGGCTGTCCCTCCTTGCGGGCGATCGGCGCCCACAGGGCGAGGAACTCCCGCTTGGCCGGGCTGGCCCGGTCGGCCGAGATGTCGTCGCCCCGCTCGAGGTCGGAGTCGACGGGGGTGTCACCCGAGCAGCCCTGCGCGTTAGTGGCCCATTTCAGGTAGGCGCGGTCGGCGTCCAGCGAGGCCTGCAGCGCCCGGGTCAGCGCGTCCTTGAGCCGGTCTCCCGACTCGAGCGCGCCGACCTCCAGGCTCTTGGCCTTGGCCAGTTGCCGCTCGCGTTCTCCGACGACCTTCTGGATGGTCGGGAGGGCGTCGGGCAGCGCGGAACAGCTCGCCGCGTCCGACATGGCGCCGCCGAGCTCCGAGCGGCTGGCGGCCATGTCGTCCAGCACCGAGTTCACCTCGGCCGCCTGGGCGCTGCCGTCCGGGGCGGCCTCCGGCGAGGGGGTGACGGTGCCGGCGGAGGTGGGGGCGGTGCCGCCCGCCTGCGGGGAGACCGCGCCCTGCGGCGTGGAACCGCCCGTCGGCCAGAAGGCGATCCCGATCGCGACCACCGCGGCGACCAGCACGATCGCCGCAGCCGCCAGGAGCAGCGGCGTGAACCGCCGCTTCGGCCTGGGCGGCGGCCGCCAGGGGGCCGGCGGCTCGAGGCCACGGGGCGGTACGTACGCGGGCGCGGCACCCGGCGACCGTGCCGCCGCGGCCGCGACGGCGGGGTCGAGCCGCCACGGCTGGTCCGACGGCATCGGCTCGGTGCCCAGCGTTCCCGGCTCCCACGGCGTCGTCCCCGGGTCGGGCGACTCCGGCGGCCAGGGGTCGGGCTGCCACGTCCGGGCCTGGCCCGGATCGGCGTCGGGGGCCTCCTGCCCAGCGTCCAGCGCGGTGGGCTCGGGCTGCCAGGGTGCGGGCTCCCAGGGCTTCGACTGCCAGGTCTGCGCCTGGCCCGGATCGGCGTCGGGGGTCTCCTGCCCAGCGTCCAGCGCGGTGGGCTCGGGCTGCCAGGGTGCGGGCTCCCAGGGCTTCGACTGCCAGGTCTGGGCTTGGCCCGGATCGGCCGAGGACGTTTCCGGTCCGGCGTCCAGTGAGGTCGGGTCGCTGCTCGTGGCGGTCTGGTCGCCGCCGGGCGAGGCCGGCAGGGGCCGCCACGGCTCGAAGGGTGCCCGCTCGGTGGGTGCGTGTTCGGTGGGTGCGTGGTCGGCCGGTGCCGGCTCGGGCTGCCATGGTTCGGGAGGCCAGGGCTCACGGCGGAGCACCTCGGAGTCCCAGGGCTCGGCCCGCCGGGTCTGGGCACCCTCGGACGTCGCAGCCGAGATCGTCGGCGCTTCGGCCGTCGGAACCTCGACCGTCAGCGCGTCATTCGTCGGCGCATCGGTCACGGGCGCGTCGGTCGTGGGAACCTCGACCGTCGGCGCATCGGTCAGGGGGGCGTTGCAGCGCGCGCACCTCGACATCGTCGGGGTCGTGTCGCTGCGGCATACCGGACACCGCATCTGGAAGCCCTCGCTGTCGGACCGACTGGTGCCACTGTAACGCCCGGATCGGACAGCGGTCCGCTCAGATCGGACGTGAGGACCGCCGGCGACCAGGATGGGTCAGAACGAGGTCGGCCCGCGGCGGGGCAGGCCCTCCTTCTGCGCCACCGGCGCCCACAGCCCGGCGAACTGCTGCTTGGCGGCACTGGCCTGGGCGGACAGCCGGGCACCCCGCCTGGAGTCGGCGTTCGGCTTGGGCCTGCCCCGGCAGCCGTTCTGGGAGGCCTGCGCCCACGCCAGGTAGGCCTTGTCCACCTCGAGCGAGTAGTTGATCGCCTTGGCGAGGGTCGACCGGATCCGCGCGCCGTTCGCCAGCCCGTCGACTTTCAGCGCCCTGGTCTGGCTGATCTGCGTCTGGCGCTGCTGGGCGACGTTCTGCATCCCGGCGATGGCGCTGCCGAGCCCGTCGCACTTGCGCGCCGAGGCCAGGGCCCGGCCGAGCTCGCCCCGGCTCGTGCCGCTGGCGTTGAGGATGGCGTTCACCGCGACCGCCTGCTGGTGCGCCCCGGCGGACGAGCCCTTGGAGGTCTTCTTCACCGCCGCCGGCGATGAGGTGGTGGTGGTCTTGGAACCGCCGTCCGGCCACATGACGAACGCCACGGCCGCCAGTGCCGCGACCACCAGCGCGGTCACCGCGATGATGAGCGAACGGCTCGCCTCGCTCCGCTTCGGCGGATGGTGGGCGTCCGGTATGCCGGGTCCGGTGCCCAGATGCGTCACCTGATAGGCCGGTGGCAGACCGCCGCCGGGTCCGGGATCCGGCAACAGGGCCGTCTCGTTGCGGCCGGGCCCGCCCGCCCAGCCGTTCTGCGGCTCCGGGCTCCAGCCCGGCCCTGCGGGTCCAGAGCCGAACTGCTGCTGGCCGCCAGGGGGCGGACCGAACTGCTGCGTGCCCTGATCCGGCGCGCCGAACTGCTGGGCGCCCTGACCCGGTCCGCTGAACTGCTGCGGCCCGGGGGGTCCGAACTGCTGCTGCCCGGGCGGTGGCCCGAACTGCTGGGGCCCGGCGGGCGGCGCCTGGGACTGGGCGTTCCAGGGCACCTGCATGGTCGCTTCGGAGTCTCCCGGCGGGGGAGTCCACACCGCCGGGCCCTGAGCCTCCGTACGGGGATCGGCGGCCCGGGGACCGGCGAACCACGAATCCGGCACGATCGATTCGCCGCCCTGGGGAGCCTCCTCCTGCGTGGACCAGGCGTCCCGTACGGTCGGCTCGGCGGCCGGCTCGGGAGGCCTGGCATAGGGGCCGGAAGGGGTCTCCTCGGCCAGCGACCACGCGGCGGTCGACTCGGGATCGAACGACTGCTGGGCGGGCTGAGCCGGCTCCTGGGCGTTCCACTGGTCGGGCGGCGCGACGGGTGCGCCGTGACCGTTGTAAGCCGTCTCCGGCTGCCCGGTGTCGTACGGCGTCCCGCCGGGTGGCGTGCCCTGCGGGGGAGCGCCGTTGGACAGCGCCGTGTCGGCGGGCTTGGCGGCCTGCGCGAACCAGGACTGCTGGTGCAGGGAACCCTGCCCCGGCGCCTGGCCGAAGTCCGAGGGCCCCGGCGCCGGTCCGAACTCCGAGGGTGCCGAGCCGAAGTCGGACGACGTGGACCTGAAGTCGGGAGACGTCGGCCCGAAGTCGGAGGGCGCCGAGCCGAAACCGGGGGACGGCGGCCCGAAGTCGGAGGACGGCTGGCCGAAGTCGGCGGACGGGCCGGGCTGGGGGGCCGGCCGGGGCTCGGGGTTCCAGGGCTCCGGCTCGGGTTTCCAGGGCTCGGGCGGCCACGGCTCGGAGCCCGGCTGCAACGGCGGGGAGAGCGGCCCGGTGCCGCCGGAGGGGGTCCACGAGTCGGGGGACTGGACCGGCGCGGACAACGGCTCGGAAGGCGCCGGGGACCAGGAGTGCGAGCCGTCGGTTGCGGGCTCCTGGGCGCGCGGGTCGGACAGCGACGCCAACGGCGCCGAGAGCGGGTCGAGCGGCGCGGGCGCCGGGGGCTGCCCGGTCTGCTGCTGCGGCTCGGGCGTCCACGACTGCTGGTCCGGCTCGGGCTTCCACGGCTCCGGCGGCCAGGGCTCGGCGGTGAGTGGAGACGAGGACGGGAACGCGGAGTAGCCGTTGTCCGGCTGGGCGGACCCGGAGGCGGAGGCCGGCCAGGACTGGCCCGCCTGGGAGGGCGACGAACCGGCCGGGGCGGTGGCGTCGGTGGCGGAGGGCCAGGGCTGCGGCGCACCGGGGGAGGCCGCGGGCCAGGGCTCGGGTGCGCCGCCCGGCGCGTCGTGCCGGGCCCAGGAGTCGGCCTGCGGTGAAGAAGGCGGGGAAGCGGAGTGGTCAGGCGGCAGGGACCCCGGCGCGGAAGGTCCCTGCTGCGCTGACCCCGGCATTCGGTCCTGCGACGCGGGTGGCTGTTGGAGGGGTGCATCGCAGTGCACGCAGCTGGACAGCGTCCCAGGCGTGTTCTGGCCGCACGTCCAGCACTGCATCGCTCTCAGACCTCACATACATCGCTAGTTTCCGACAAAAGTACTGCCTCGGCGGGGACCCTTGTTGGGCGATCCGCGTTGTCCGACACCAATGTCCGATATCCGATCTTGCCTCGCCTCCACCCCTCCGCGCTGAAGAACAGGCGACAGCGCCGTGGTTCCACCGGGATTGTCGGTGGCCGATGTGAGGCTCGAGGAGTGAGATACCTCGCACTTCCGCTCGTCGTCGTGTCGTCCGCGGGCTGCGGACAATCTCCGTCTCAGCTGCCCGAAGGCGTACGGGCCGAGGTCGTCCGAGTGGTCGACGGGGACACCCTCGTCACCAGGATGGCAGGACAACGGCTCCGGGTGCGCCTGATCGGGGTCGACGCGCCCGAGATACGTCATCGCGGATCCGTCCTGCCCGGCGAGTGCTTCGGCACCGCCGCGACCGCCGCCCTGCGCCGGCTTGCGCCTCCCGGCAGTGTGCTCAAGGTCACTCCCGACCGCCGCCGGCGGGACCCGTACGGCCGGGAACTGCGCTACGCGTGGACCTCCGGTGGGCTTTTCGTGAACGAGGCGCTGATCCGCGGCGGCTATGCGCGGGCGATGGCGGTGCCACCCAACGACCGCTTCATCGGGCTCTTCCGTGCCGCGGAATCCGCCGCTCACCAGGCACGTTCCGGTCTGTGGTCCGCGTGTCGGTGGCCGGCCGGGGACGTTGACCGGCCAAACCGGCAAATCGGTCGATGGGAAGTCGGTGCGGGCCGCGTCCCGTCGCAGGCCGACCCGCCTCGAATCACAGCAAATGATGCGCTGCGCAGCACTAGGCTGGCGGGAACGCCGTCCGGGTGGGTTTCCCCGGACGTCCCAGGCTGACCAGGAAGAGATCAGGGAGAGCATGAGCGACCTTCCGCTGCGTGCCCAGCTCGCTGTGGCGCTCGGCCGCACCGCTTCGAAGATGTCCCGGCTGGCCGGCCGGGGAGACGGTTCGGTGATCGGGGGCAGGATCGGGCTCAAGCTCGACCCGGAGCTGCTGACCCGCCTGGCCCACGACCGCAAGCTGGTGCTCGTCAGCGCCACCAACGGCAAGACGACCACGACCCGGCTCATCGCCTCGGCGATGAGCGGGCTCGGCGAGGTGGCGACCAACGCCTTCGGCGCGAACATGCCGACCGGCCACGTCTCCGCGCTGGCCGCCGCCCCGGACGCCAGATACGGCGTGCTCGAGTGCGACGAGAAGTACGTGCCCATGGTGCTCAAGGAGACCGGGGCCAACGTCGTGCTGCTGATGAACCTCAGCCGCGACCAGATGGACCGCGCCGGGGAGATCTGGCAGCTGGCCGGCAAGTGGCGCAAGGCGCTGGACGGGGCCGACACCCATGTGATCGCCAACTGCGACGACCCGCTCGTCACCTGGGGCGCGCAGACCGCCAAGCGGGTCACCTGGGTGGCCGTCGGCCAGCACTGGCGCGAGGACTCATGGTGCTGCCCCGAGTGCGGCGGCCCGCTGGACCGCGAGGGCGCCAACTGGGCCTGCCGGCAGTGCACCTTCGCCCGGCCCAAGCCCGACTGGATCCTGCACGGCAACCGGGTGACGGCACCCGGCGGCCGGGTGTACGACCTGGCCCTGCAGCTGCCCGGGCGCGCCAACCGCTCCAACGGGGCGATGGCGCTGGCGGTGGTGGCGCAGTTCGGCGTCGAGCCGGAGGTGGCCATGCCGCTGCTCGGCAAGGTGGCGTCGGTGGCCGGCCGCTACACCACCGTGCAGCACGAGGGCCGGGACATCAGGCTGCTGCTGGCCAAGAACCCGGCGGGCTGGCTGGAGGCCTTCGACGTGCTCGAGCCCGCGCCGGGCCCGCTGGTGCTGTCCATCAACGCGCAGGGTCCCGACGGCCGCGACACCTCCTGGCTGTGGGACGTGGACTACCGGATCCTCAAGGGCCGCCCGGTCTGGGTCACCGGAGAGCGCCGGATCGACCTGGCCGCCCGGCTGGAGGCCGCCGAGATCCCCTTCACCCTCATCGAGGACATCGAGCAGGCGGTCATGGCCGTGCCTCCGGGCAAGCTCGACGTGATCGCCAACTACACCGCCTTCCAGAACATCCGAACGAGGTACGGCCGTGCCCTCTGACCGCATAAAGATCGTCTGGGTCTACCCCGACCTGCTCAGCACCTACGGTGACCAGGGCAACTGCATCGTCCTCGAGCGTCGCGCCGCGCTGCGCGGCATCTCCACCCGGACCGTCCACGTGCGCTCCGACGAGGCGGTGCCGGTGGACGGTGACATCTACCTGCTCGGCGGCGGCGAGGACCGGCCGCAGATCCTGGCGGCTCAGCGGCTGCGCGCCGACGGCGGGCTGGCGCGGGCCGCCCAGTACGGCTCGGTCATCTTCGCCGTGTGCGCCGGTTACCAGCTTCTCGGCACCGAGTTCGGCGGCGAGGAGGGCCAGCCCGTCGAGGGCCTCGGCCTGCTCGACATCCGCAGCGGGCGGGGGGAGAAGCGCGCCGTCGGCGAGATCGTCGGTGACGTGTCCCCGGAGCTCAGGGTGCCGCGCATCACCGGCTTCGAGAACCACCAGGGCGTCACCCGGCTCGGCCCGGGGGTCCAGCCGCTGGCCAAGACCGTGCTCGGCCTCGGCAACGGAGACGGCTACGAGGGCGCGTACAAGGACCACATCGTCGGCACCTACATGCACGGTCCGGCGCTGGTCCGCAACCCGGGCCTGGCCGATCTGCTGCTGCGCTGGGCCGTCGGGCGCGAGCTCCAGCCGATCGACGACTCCTGGGCCGGCAAGCTCCGCGAGGAACGCCTCCGGGCCGTGCTGCCCGCGTAGCCGCCCGCGCCATGCCGCCGGGTCCCCGTTCCCTGTGGACCCGTTTGCCGTGACCACCCATGCGCGGCCCGCCCGTACCGGTGGACACGTTTGCCGTGACCATCCATGCGCGGCCGGCCGCGTACCGGTGGTCACGGCAATGACAACAGCACGCGCTGGGCCCCGATCGGCCGGATGTGGGCAAGCGGCAGGACTGTTCGTGTTCACCGCGAAGATCTAACTTCCGTGCATGATCTGTTGCAGGCCCGGCCGCCGTGAGCTGCTTCGCTGGAGCGCGATCGTCGCGGCCGCCTCCCTCGTACCGCTGGCCGACCCCGACCGGAGCTATGCCGCCGCCCGCGCGGCGGGTCCCGACGCCGTGGCACCGGTCGACCTCGAACTGGTCACGCTCACCGAGACCACCGCCGTCCTCACCTGGTTCACCGGTGTCCCGGGCACCGACGACGGGCTGGGCCGCATGCTGCCCGCCCCCGCCGACGGCGAGGTCGTCTACGGCACGCACCCGTCCCGGCTGAACCGGCGGGTGACCGGCGGGTCCGGCACGCCCTATCACCACGTGGAGCTCACCGGGCTGGAGCCCGGCCGGCGGTACTACTACCAGGCCCGCTCGCGGGGGAGGGCGGCCGCCGCGACGTTCATCGCCGGGGGCGACGCCGCGGGCGCGTTGTCCGGGCCGTGCACGTTCGCCTTCACCACCCCGCAGCCGCCGCCGGGCCGCTTCCTGTTCTCCGTCGCGCTCTGCAACGACCTGCACCTGGGCGAGACGGTCGCCGGGCTGGTGGGCGGGCTGCCCGGCATCAAGGGCATCTCCCAGGTCCCCGGCCGCCCGCCCTACCCCGAGATCATGGCGACGGCCCTCGTCGACGACGCGCACCGGCGCGGCGCGACGTACCTGCTCGCGGCGGGCGACGTGTCCAGTGAGGCGGCTCCGGGCGACGTCGGCCGCGCCAAGGCCCTCCTGGACCGCTTCGGGCGCTACCGGGAGGACTACTTCGTCGCCCGGGGCAATCACGACCGTGCGCACGCGGGCGATCCCTACGCCTCGTGCGGCACCGGGCAGTGGCAGGGCAACGACTGCTTCCGCGACGGCTTCTTCGACGGCGGCGGCCCGACCTACTTCTCGCGGGACCTGCGCGGCCTGCACGTCATCGGTCTCGACACCTACGACAAGCCCGGTGCCGGCGGTGACGCGGGCGGCCTGTCCGGGGAGCAGCTCGCCTGGTTCCAGGCCGATCTGAAGGCCCACCGGGATCAGCCGACGATCGTGTTCGGCCACCACCCGCTGTTCGTGGAGGCCTCGCCGCTCGCGGCCTCCGGAGGGCAGTCGATCGAGGCCGGGCAGGCACTGACGATCCTCGGCACGTACGCCAGGACCCCGGGCGTCTTCCTGCACCACGCCGGTCACACCCACCGCAACCGGCGTTCGGTGTTCGCGCCCGCGCCGGGGGTGACCCAGCAGGAGGTCAGCGCGGTCAAGGAGTACCCGGGCGGATTCAGCCTGCTCAGGATCCACACCGGCGGCTACGCGCTCAACTACTACAAGACCCGCTCGGACCTGGCCAGGGAATGGAGCGAGCGCACCCGCCAGGAGCTCGGCGGACTGTGGCCGCAGCTCTCCTTCGGCGCGCGCATCGCGGACCGCAACAGCGTTGTCGCCCGGGACCTGTCCGGCCTCACCGCCGCCACGGCATGATCACGCCGCCCTGCGGCGGGCCCGCAGTCGCCGGCGGTCAGTACACCAGGGCCTGGGCGCCTTCCAGGGAGATCTCCTCCACGAAGGTGGGCGCACCCGCGATCCGGACGCCTTCGATCACGTCCTCGGCGCCGATGTCCCGCCGGGCCGCGCACTGCGTGCACACCGTCACCTGGCCACCGGCCAGCACGATGCCGAGCAGGTCCTGGAGCGGGGTCGCGTGCGGCAGGTCGAAGTCGTTCGCCCGGCCGGGCAGGCCGTACCAGGCGGCCTCTCCGGTCAGCCAGAGCGAGACCTTCAGTCCGCTCGCCACCCCCGCCGCCGCGACCGTGAAGGCCTGGTTGCATCGCTCCGCGCCGTCAGCGCCCGCCGTCGCCTTGATCACCAGTGATCGAGCCATATCCGAACATTAGCCGTTCCTGATCGCCCGGACACCCATGGCGGTGCCGGCTCTCAGGCCGTGACCGGAGCCCGGGTGCTCTTGCCGACGACGAAGGGGCGCAGCGCCGGCTTGCCGAGCACCACCTCGCCCGCCTCGGTACGGGGCTGCCCGACGACGTGGATCTCTTCGCCCTCGCGGACGACCCATTCCTCGACCAGGAAGCCGATCGTCATGGCCTGGTGGCGGGCTCGCAACGGGCCGCCCAGCAGCCGGCCCACCCGGTCCAGCAGGGCGCCGTCGCCGGTCCGGCCCTCGAAGCCGCTGTAGGAGGTCGTGCCGAGCTCGAGGGCGGCCCCGGCCGGGTCGACCCGCACCTCACCGGTGGCGTCCCGGATCAGCAGCCGGCCGGCCGACCGCTCGGCCACCATGATCTGCCGCTCCACCTTGGCCGGTCCGAGCGGGCCCGGCCGCCAGGCGTAGAAGCGTTCGTACACCCGCACGACGTACCAGACGCACTTGGCGCCGGACAGCGGCGCGATGACCAGCTCACCGGCGGCCCGTGCGTTGACCTCCGCCGCCGGGGCCTGGCCGGGCGCTCCGGCCAGCGCCACCAGTTCGACGCAGGTGTGTGGCTCGGCCCGCTGTACGGCTCGTTTGGTGCGCGCCTTTGACACGCTGCGGGCGGCCGTGGTGACTCCGACCTCGATCGTCTGCGCCAGCAACGTCATGAGCGCGTACAACGCATTCCTCCTCAGCCTGGAAACAGAGATCAGACGTTTCCCGAGGCTTCGTGGTTCAACCGAAATGTAATGATCATCGGCGGCATTCAGCGTACCGGTGGCGGAGGCTCCGTGGGGCGTACACTCCAGGCCGTGATGGGCATTGTGAACGTCGGAGCTCTCATTCTGGTCCTGGCGGGTCTCGCGGGGCTGGCGGTGCTGCTGGTCGTCGGGCTCTTCCGGGTCCGCTGACCGGCCACTCCGCGCCGACGGCCACGCCGACGGCCACGCGAGGTCCACCTGGGCGGCACGCGCGCCCGCAGGGGCCGATGCACGCTAGTCTCGGCGGATATGGAGCCAGATCTGCATCCTGACCTCGAGCCCCTGAAGTTCCTGCTCGGAGAGTGGGAAGGCGCCGGAGTCGGCGGCTATCCCACCATCGAGAGCTTCCAGTTCGGCCAGGAGATCTCTTTCTCGCACAACGGCAAGCCGTTCCTCATCTACACCAGCAGGACCTGGCGGCTGGACGAAGGCGTCGTCGGGGCACCGCTGGGCACCGAGACCGGCTACTGGCGGCCGCGGCCGGACCACAAGGTCGAGGTGGTGCTCGCGCATCCGACCGGGATCGCGGAGATCTACCTGGGGGACGTCGCCTTCTCCCGGGTGGAGCTGAGCACCGACCTGGTCGCGCGCACCGAGTCGGCCAAGGAGGTCACCGCCGGCCACCGGTTGTACGGCCTGATCGGCGAGGACCTCGGCTGGGCTTACGACATGGCGGCGTTCGGCCAGCCGCTGCAGTCGCACCTGTCCGCTCAGCTGAAACGGGTCGGATAGGCCGGACGTTCCGGAGGCCGGGTGGCACGGGGTGCCCGGTCGGCGGCGGGGCCGGACATGGAAACGGCCCCCGGATCCTTCCGCCGAGGCGGGTGACGGACAGGACGAGTCCATCGGATCCGAGGGCCGGGTGTCTGCCTGGTATTCGCCGGCCGCCATCGCGACCCCGTCAGGGGTCCGGAGGTCTCCCTCCGGGCCGGCTTGGCGAAGGGGTGGTGGCGTGAAGCACACCTGACCCAACCCCGCGCCGGGGACGGCGACTAACGGACAGCCACCTCGCGTGTCCTAGAGCTATGCATACTGTTGGACCACCTCCCTTCCTGCGTACTTGCACGCTATGCGAGCCGCCCGGGGGTGGCAAGCGAATTTATCGCCCTCTGTTTCGTGACCAGGCCCACATAGACTTCCGGTATGACCGGGACGTGGCAGGAAGAGTTGCGGGCCAAGGGCTACCGGGTGACCCCGCAGCGCCAGCTCGTGCTCGAAGCCGTCACCGCGCTGCAGCACGGCACACCGGAGGAGATCTGCACGGCGGTGCAGCGCACGGCCCAGGGGGTCAACATCTCCACCGTCTACCGCACGCTCGAGCTGCTCGAGGAGCTCGGACTGGTCAAGCACGCCCACCTCGGCCACGGGCCGCCGACCTACCATCTCGCCGTGGACGCCGAGCATGTCCATCTGGTCTGCCGGGGGTGCGGAGCGGTCAGCGACGTCCGGCCCAACGTCGCGGACGGGCTGGTGGAGGCCCTGCGCGCCGAGCACGGGTTCGAGACCGACGTACAGCACCTGACCGTCTACGGACTGTGCCGCGGCTGCCACTCCTGACCGCCCCGGGCCGGGACCACGCCCGCATCCCTAGCTGATCTTGGCAGGTCGCTGAAGCCGGCAGCCCATCGAAGCCGCCAGGCCGGGGAAGCCGGCGTGGCCGGGTCGCCGTGCAGGGAAGACCCGGTGGCTGCCACACTGCGTGGTCATGCGCGCAGTGGTGCAACGGGTCAGTCAGGCGAGCGTCACCGTCGGGGGGCGCGTCGTGGGGTCCATCGACGAGACCGGTCTGCTCGCGCTGGTGGGGGTGACCCACGACGACACTCCGGCACGGGCCGCGCGGCTGGCCGCCAAGCTGTGGGGGCTGCGCATCCTGGAAGGGGAGCTGTCCTGCTCGGACGTCGGCGCACCGCTGCTGGTCGTCAGCCAGTTCACTCTCTACGGCGACACCCGCAAGGGCCGCCGTCCCAGCTGGATCAACGCCGCGCCGGGACCGGTGGCGGAGCCGCTGGTCGGGGCGGTGGTGGCGGAGCTGGGCCGGCTCGGTGCCCGGGTGCAGACCGGGGAGTTCGGCGCCGACATGAAGGTCGCCCTCGTCAACGACGGCCCCATCACACTCATCCTCGAAGCCTGACCGGTCCTCGGAGCCCGATCGGCGCGCCCGGCACCGCGGAGGCGAGGCGAGGCAAGGCGAGGCGAGGCGAGGCAGGCAAGTAAGGCGGGGCACGGCAGGCAAGGCGGTCAGGCCACCAGGCCGTAGGCCATGCCGATCACGACCAGGAGGGTGGCCACCGCGGTCAGCAGCACCATCCGCTCGTCCTCCAGGCTCAGGATCCGGCGGACCCGCTGCGGTGCCCTCGGTGCCGCCCGCCCACCGGCGGCGGGCTGGGCGCCCGCGACGGGCTGGGTCCCGGCGGCGGGCTGGGCGCCCGGCACGGGCTGGGTTCCCGCGGCGGGTTGAGCGCCCGGCACGGGCTGTGCGGCCCCTGGAACGGGCTGGGCGGTCCCCGCGACGGGCTGCGCGGCACCGGGAAGCGGCTGGGCGCCCCCCGGAGGGGGCTGGGCGCCCTGATCGGGCGGGATGATCAGCGGGGGCTGGCCGCCCTGAGGAGGCTGGGCGCCCTGGGCGGGCGGTGGACTCTGCGCGGGCTGGGCGGGCGGGGGGTTCTGGGCGGCCTGTTTCCGCCCGCGCATGTGCGGAGCCCACACGATCTCGCCCGTCGCCCGGTTGGGGTCGGGCGCGACCGGGCGCTGGACCGGATTGGCCAGCCGGAACAGCCGGAACAGCTGGTCGGTCTTCAACCGCTGGTGGCCGGGGTTGCAGGCGAACAGCCGGCCCCGCACCGGCTCCGCACAGACGAAGCCGTCGCGGGGTGAGATGTTGCACTTGGTCGGTATCAGCACGAACTCGTACAGACACCAGAGCGCCAGGACGAACAGCGGTCCTCGCCAGGACCAGCCCAGCCAGGAGACGAGGGTCAGCCCGGCGAAGAGGATCCACCACAGCCAGGCCGGCTCGCGCGTCGGCCGTCCCCGTGTGCCCATGGTCCCCTTCCGCGTGGAGGACGGTACCTCTTGCTCCTGGTTTGCCACCATCGGTAGAGACCACCTTCTCACTTGCGGGGCCACTTCGATCTTCATTCGGGCGGATGACCGGAGTCGGCTAAGGGCGGGTCATGGGGACGTGTGCCCGTAACGGTGGGAGCTTACGCGTGCTGTCTGGGCAACCTGCGGACATTGACCTGTACGTTGGCGCCGGTGTCGGGCGAGACCACGACCTCCTGGGCGGCGGGCACCCCGCCGGCCATCAGGGTCGCCTCGACCGGCACGGTGCGCTTGACCAGCGCCAGGGCGATGGGACCGAGCTCGTAGTGCCGGGCGGCGGAGCCCACGAACCCCACCTGGCGGCCGTTCAGCTCCACCGGCTCGCCGTGGGCGGGCAGCCGGTCGACGCTTCCGTCCAGGTGGAGGAAGACCAGCCGGCGCGGGGGGCGGCCCAGGTTATCCACCCTCGCCACCGTCTCCTGGCCCCGGTAGCAGCCCTTGTGGAGATGCACCGCGCCACCGATCCACCCGGCCTCGTGCGGGATGGTCTTGTGGTCGGTGTCGAAGCCCAGCCGGGGCACGTGCGCCGCGATGCGCAACGCCTCGTACGCCCACAGCCCGGCGGGCCGGGCGCCGAGATCGTCGGTGACCGTGGCCAGCCGCTCGCGGGGGATCAGCCAGTTGGTGCCGACCGCGTCCCGCAGCGCGAGCGTGCCCGCCGGGAGGCCGCCGCCGTCTCCGCCGCCGCTCACGACCGCGTACGACTCCGTCAGGTCGGCCACCTCCACCCGCAGCAGGAAGCGCATCTTGTCGAGGAACTCCACCAGGGGGGCGGCGGTGCCCTGCTCGACGTGCGCCCAGACGGCCTCGCCGTCGTCGATCAGCTGGAGGTGGTGCTCGACATGGCCGTGCGGGCTGAGCAGCAGCGCCTCGGTGGTCTCATGGGGCGGCAGTTGCTCCAGATGCTGGCTCAGCAGGCTGTGCAGCCAGCGCAGCCGGTCCGGGCCCGAGACCCGGATCACCCCGCGGTTGCTGCGGTCCACGACCGCGGACCCGGGAGACTCCGCCAGGGCACGCTGCTCCTGGGAGGGCTCTCCGTAGTGGGCGGCGACCGCCTGGTCGGGTGAATCGGCGGGTACGGCTCCGGGCAGGCGCAACAGCGGGCTTTCCATGCCCCCAGACTAAGCGCAGCATGAGCACCCTGGGCAGGGAGGAGGATGGGGAGCCGATGACCTTGAGGGGGGATGATGAGCGGCGATCCGGTTCTGGTGGAAGTCGAGCGCTCGGGCTTCGTGGAGTCACGCCATCGGGGTGCGGTGACGGCGCTCGCCGCCGACGGCTCCGTGGCCGTACGGCTCGGCGCCGCAGGCGACCCGGTCTTCCCGCGCTCGGCGAACAAGCCCCTCCAGGCGGTCGCCATGGTGCGCGCCGGGCTCGCGCTGGAGGGGGAGCTGCTCGCCCTGGCCGCAGCCAGTCATTCCGGTGAGGACTTCCACGTCGAGGGGGTCCACAAGATCCTCGCCGGTGCGGGCCTCGGCCCGGAGGCGCTGCGGTGCCCGGCCCAGTGGCCGCTGGAGAGCCGTACCGCCTTCGAGCTCGCCGCGGCCGGCGGAGGCCCCAGCAGGACCCGGATGAACTGCTCGGGCAAGCACGCCGCGATGCTCGCCACCTGCGTGCTCAACGGCTGGCCGGCCGGACCGGACGCCGAGTCGTCCTATCTCGCGGCCGGCCATCCGATGCAGCTGGCGGTGCGGGCCGTGGTCGAGGACCTGACCGGCGAGCGGATCGCGGCGGTGGGCGTGGACGGCTGCGGCGCACCGCTCTTCGCGGTCTCCCTCGACGGCGTGGCGCGCGCGTTCCACCGCCTGGGGGTGGCCGAGCCGGGCACTCCCGAACGCAAGGTCGCCGACGCCATGCGCGCCCATCCCGAGTGGACTTCGGGCACGGACCGCGAGGAGCGGCGGCTGATGGACGCGGTTCCCGGCCTGCTGCTCAAGTGCGGAGCCGAAGGCGTCGACGCGTTCGCCCTGGCGGACGGCCGGGCCGGCGCGCTGAAGATCGAGGACGGTGCCATGCGGGCCCGTACGCCGGTGACCGTGGGGCTGCTGCGCGCCCTCGGCGTGGCCGGGGGGCCGGTGCTGGACGAACTCGCGGCCGTTCCGCTGCGCGGGGGCGACGAGATCGTCGGCTCCGTCCGGCTCGCCCCCGGAGTCCTCGCCCCCACCCCGGCGACCTGACTCCCCTCACCACCACCCACTCTCCACCGTGATCATGCAATCGTTCGTCGAACGATTGCATGATCACGGTGGATGTTCGCTCGCTCGCGCGGGGGATCGGGCGGGGCGGGGTATCGGGGCGGTGGGGTCAGTCGGAGATCTGGACGCGGACCCGGCGGAAGCCGCGGCCCTTGTTCTCGACCTTGGTGACCTTGATCCGGCCGATCTGCTTGGTGGATCCGACGTGGGTGCCGCCGTCGGCCTGGGTGTCCAGTCCGACGATGTCCACGATGCGTACCTCCTGCACCTCCGGCGGCACCAGATTGGTCGCCGTGCGGATGATGTCGGGGATCGCGAAGGCCTCGCTCCGCGGCAGCGTGCGGACGTCGATGCGCCGGTCGGCGTCTACCTCGAGGTTGCAGGCCGCCTCGACCGCCTCCTTGAAGCCCGGCGGCACCTCGGGCAGGTTGAAGTCCATCCGCGCGGTCAGCGGCTCCATGTTGCCGCCGGTGACCAGGCAGCCGTAGTCGCGGAAGACCACGCCGCACAGCAGGTGGAGCCCGGAGTGGGTGCGCATCAGGGCGCTGCGGCGGGCGTCCTCGACCGCCCCGGTGACCGCGGTGCCGGCCGGCGGGATCGGGTCGCCCTCGGCCGGGATCAGCACCAGGTCGTCGGCCTTGCGGACACCGGCGATCCGGGTCTGTACCCCCTGCCAGAGCAGAACTCCGTGATCGGGTGGCTGGCCGCCGCCACCTGGATAGAATGCGGACCGATCCAGGACGATCCCCTCCGGCCCGGACTCCAAGACGATCGCGTCCCATTCGCGGAGGGATTGGTCGTCCAATTCGAGTCGGTACGTGCGTCCGTGGTGTTCTGTCCCCATACTCTTCACCCTAAAGCTTTCCAGGGTCGCGGGCCGGGCAGACGCGATCAGCGGCAGAGAGGGCAGCGTTGCGCCGATCGTTCTTCTGCGCCCTCCTTGTGCTGGCGCTCGCCGGGTGCGGTGGCGGTCCCGCCGCGACGCCCAAGGTCAAGGCCCCGCAGGCGCGGATCAAGGTCGCGCGCGCACCGGTGGTGATGGTGCTCGGCGACAGCTACACCGCGGGGATCGCGGGCATGCCGCCGGAGAAGACCTACGCCGCCGAGGCCGCCCGCAGGCTCGGCTGGCAGCTCGTCGTCGGCGGGTACCGCGGTACGGGCTTCGTCGCGCACGGCAAGATCAAGAAGGACTTCACCACCCTGTACGACGAGGAGCTGTCCTGGCGGCCGGCCCCCGACCTGGTGGTGGTCTCGGGCGGTCACAACGACTGGCAGAAACCCCCGGCGCAGGTCGGAGACGCTGCGCAGCGGCTGCTGCTCAAGATCAAGCAGCGGTGGCCCGGCACCCCGATGGTGGTGCTGGGGCCGATGTGGGGAGGCGACCCGCCACCCGCGGCGCTGTCGATCCGGGACACGGTCCAGTCGGCCGCCGCCGTGGCCCAGGTGCCCTTCATCGATCCGCTGCAGGAGAAGTGGATCACCGGAAGCGTGCGGCTCGGAACGGGGAACGCCCCGGAGTACATCCGGGCGGACGGCGTCCATCCCACCGGTGCGGGCTGCCGCTATCTCGGGACGCGGTTCGTGTCCGCGTTGCAGCGGCTCGGCCTCGCCAGCCCCTTCCGCGCCTGACCGGCCAGGGGCCCGCGCCTGTTCGGCGGCGTCCGCGTCTGACCGGCCAGGGGTCTGCGCCCGTCCGGCCCGGGGGGGTGCGGCCGGACTACCAGGGTCCGTACGGGCCCGTGTTGGAGGAGCCGCCGCGCCGGTTCCGGAACTGCTTGACCGCCGGCCGTACGTCGGCCAGGTAGATCGCGGCGGCGATGAACGCGGCGATCGGCAGCAACGACAGGATGGTCAGGAAGTTGGCGGCGCCGCCGAGGCCGACCACGTTGGCGATGCCCAAGATGATCAGCCAGATCTGCTTGGTCTGCTTGCCCGCCGCCTCGTAGGCGGGAGCCGGGGTCCGGACCGCGTCGATCAGCGCCCAGACCTCGAAGACGAAGGCGATGATCGCGATCACCCAGAAGACGTAGGCCAGCGTGCTTTGAACCTGGAACACCTGTGATCACTGCTCCTGCCGACCGGGCGGCGCGCCGGGTCGCGTACGCCGCGAGGACTTCATTTTCCAGACTATGCGCAACGGCTGTGCGGAAAGGGCCTGTCGGCCGCCCCGCGACGAGCGTTTCGGGCTCCTTCCCGGATTTCCCCCGGGACGGGAAGACCCGGCCGGGGGAATCCCCGGCCGGGCCTTTTCGATGCTGATGGGGCGGTCAGTTGCCGACCTTCTTGGAGGCGTCGCCGGCGGCGCGGGAGGCGGCCTGAGCCGTCTTCTTGGCCTCGCTGACGGCGGCCTTGGTCTTGCGCGTGGTCTTGTCGGCGCTCTCCTTGAGCTCCTGCGTCGCGACCTGGCGCTCCACGCGGTTCACGATCTTCTGGCCGCGCTCGGCGAGCTCATCGAAGATCTCGATGACCCGCCCGCCGACGGAGGTCACGTACGAGACCGCCGCGCCGGGGATGTCCCGGGCGTCGACCCGGTCCTGGTACTTGTTGACGGTGCCCTTGAACTCGTCCTGGTACTTGACCACGGTCTCGCGGACGTCCACGCGGTACTTGTCCGCGGTCTCCCGGAGCCTGGTCACCGTCTCCGGCAGCTCCCGGATCTTCTCGGCCGCGAGGTCGCCGGCTCCGGCGGCCGCGTAGACGGCCTTGTTGTCACGCAGCTTGGTGGCGAGGGTCATTCGACTTCTTCCTTCCCTGAGGTTTCGTGCACCTGGTCGTGGATGGCTGCTTCGTTCTCCCTGCCGAACGACGCGTAGATGTCGAGCAACACCTGCTTCTGCCGTTCGGTGAGGATGAGGTCGGCCCGGATCGCGGCCTGCACGTCGGTGTCGGCCTCGCGCTCCTCCAGGATTCCGGCCTGCACGTACAGGACCTCGGCGGAGATGCGCAGTCCTTTCGCGATCTGCTGCAGGATCTCCGCGCTCGGCTTGCGCAGACCTCGTTCGATCTGACTGAGGTACGGGTTCGAGACTCCCGTCGCCTCGGCCAGCTGACGAACCGAGATCTTCGCCCGTGTCCGCTGCTCCCGGATGTACTCCCCGATGGAGCCGACCTTCGAACTTGCCATGTCTCCACCCTGCGTCAGGATGCTTGCTATTGCAAGCGCTGTAGCTAGCACTTACCCGTGAGGCTGCTCACAGTGGGCACGACGACGGTCACACCGGCCCCGTCGGGCCGGTGTGCCGCAAAGACCTCGATGACCCCGATGACCTCGGCGGAACCGGGGAAAGCGTCAGGACACCGCGGAGGGAGGCGCGGTCCAGGTGTTGCAGGCCGACAGCGTCAGCCTGGTGTAACCGGTGACGACCCAGCCCGCGTAGTGCTTGCTCGAGCCGTGATCGCGCTTGCCCGCGGGCTGGTTCTCGTCGCCCCGGCCGCGGACGTCCAGCAGCAGGTAACGGGTCTGCTCCCGGGTCATCGGCAGGGAGTTCTTCTCCGAGCCCAGGAAGGCGCCCGCGAGGCACTGGGCCTGGAGTTCGATACGCCGGCTGGCCTGGTTGCGCTCCTCGATGCCGCTCTGGGACATCAGCTGGTGCCCGTAGTCCAGGATGCCCGCCTGCTCCTGCACATGGTGGCCGTACTCATGGGCGATCACCCGGGCGTAGACCGCGTAGTGCGACACCGGCTCGTCCCCGGCGGTCTCGATCACATGCCGGAGTCCCACGTACATCGTGTTGTTCGCCGGGCAGTAGAACGCCGCCGCGCCGGGCGCCGGGTACGAGCCGCAGGCCCCGCTGCCGGGCTGGGTCCAGAACATCCGCTGCGGGGCGATGAAGTCCAGCCGTGCCTTGCCGAACTGCTGCCGCCAGGTCCGGTCGAGACAGTCGGTCAGCTCGTCCATGAACGTCTTCATGGAGCCGGTGTCGCCCTCGGTGATCTGCGGCAGCCGGCAGCTCACCGAGGTCAGCCGTCCTGACTGGTAGAGCTTGCTGTCGGTGGCCTGTGCCTGCGGCGACTGGGGGCCCGACCTGCTGCCGGGGGTCGTCGTGGAGCCGCTGCTCCGGTCCCCGACGATCGACATGACCAGGACCGCGCCCACGAAGATGGTCGCCAGGACCCCCAGGACCGCCACCACCGAGCCGGCCGCCGAGCGCCGGGGCGGCCGGTGCCGCAGCGGCATGGCGTACGGCGTCTGGTAGGGCCCCTGCCAGGGCCGGCCGTACGGAGGGGGGCCGAGTTGCGGTGGGCCTCCGTACGGCGGCGGGTAGCCGGCCGGTGGGCCGCCGTAGGGCGGCACTCGCCCGTAAGGCGGCATGCGGCCGCCGCCTGGTGGGGGCGGCGGCGGGTACGGGGGGTAGCTACCTGCCATGGCAGGAAATCATTGCATACCTGGGAAAACAACGGCATAGGTCGCGTTGGCGACCTTGGGTGGCAACGGACCGGTACGCTTTCCGGCCATGCAGCGTCATTCGCGGTCGGGTCGTCTTCGGGCCCTGCTTGCTCCGCTCACCATCGCCGGTCTGATGGTGCTGACCACTCCGGCATCGGCGCAGGTGCTGGCGCCCGAGCGGGTGGTCAAGGACGAGGTCGCGCTGACCGTCGGCACCGACGGAGTAGTGCACGCCAAGGAAACGATCACCTACGACTTCAACGGCGGGCACGGCTTCGAGCGCTGGTTCGTCACCAGAATCCGCGACAACGACACCCGGGACCGCATCTTCAAGATCGAGTCGGTCACCGCCTCGAGTCCCGACGGCGGTCCGGCCAAAGCCTCCGTCGTCACCGACGGCAACCGTACGCTCGTGAAGGTCACCGGAAACGGCGCGATCAGCGGCCGGCACACCGTCGCCCTCGCCTACGACGTGCGGGGCGCGGTCGCCACCCTGGGCAACGCCGAGGAGCTGCGCTGGACGGCGGTCGGCGGCTGGCGGGTGCCGGTGCAGCAGGCCAAGGTCACGGTCGACTCCGGGTCGCCGATCCGCAACCTCAACTGCTTCGCGGGATCGCTGCAGAGCTCCACCGGCTGCACCCAGTTCTTCCTGTCCAACCACACCCAGACGCGAGGCGAGTTCTCCCAGCAGAACCTGCTCCCGGACGAGTACCTCACCGTCGTCGTGGGCTTCCCGCTGGGGATGAGCAAGGCCCAGCCGCTGTACGAGATGCGCCGCACGCTGGCCACCGCCTTCAGCGTCAACTCGGTGACCGGCGGATCGCTGCTGGGCCTGCTCGTGCTGCTGCTCGGCGGGTTCGCGCTGCTCTACCAGCTGCGCGGGCGCGACGCGCGCACGGTCAGCAAGAAGGCGGCCGAAGGCGACCACGCCCCGGTCGACGACCACGGCTTCGCGCCGCCGGACGGGGTGCGGCCCGGCCAGATCGGGACCCTCATCGACGAGCAGGCCGACGTCATCGACGTCACCGCGACCATCGTCGACCTGGCGGTGCGCGGCTATCTGCTGATCGAGGAGGAGGATCGGGCGACCACCGGGCGGCTCGACTGGAAGCTGGTCAAGCAGGACCGCCCGAACTCCGACCTCCTGCCCTACGAGCAACTGCTCTACGACGCGCTCTTCGACCACCGGACGGAGATCCGGCTGTCGGAGCTGGGCGGCACCTTCGCCGGGGACCTGGCCAAGGTCCGCGAGGCCATGTACGCCGACGTGGTCACCCAGGGCTGGTTCACCCGCCGTCCCGACGCGGTACGTACGCGCTGGACCGTCGCGGGCTTCGTGCTGACCGGGCTGGGCGTGGTGGGCACGGTCGCGCTGGCGCTCTTCAGCGACCTGGCGCTGATCGGGCTGGCCGTCATCATCGGCGGTGCCGCGCTCGCGATGGGCGGGCAGTACATGCCGGCCAAGACCGCGCGCGGGGCGACCGTGCTGGCGCACACCATCGGCTTCCGCGCGCACCTGCTGCGCGGCGAGTCCGCCCCCGACCTGGCCGACACCCAGCGCATCGCGCTGTTCTCCCGCTACCTGCCGTACGCG
Source organism: Actinomadura scrupuli (assembly GCF_050971785.1). Taxonomy (NCBI): domain Bacteria; kingdom Bacillati; phylum Actinomycetota; class Actinomycetes; order Streptosporangiales; family Thermomonosporaceae; genus Actinomadura; species Actinomadura scrupuli. Next base: position 283,073 of record NZ_JBPCCU010000002.1, read on the forward strand.
GTGGTCTTCGACGCGATCGGGCACTGGGCCAAGAGCGTCGAGGACGCGGGCGTCCGGGAGGAGGGGGCCGACAACCTCTACTGGTACGAGGGCCCGGCCGAGTGGGATCTGTCGAAGTTCGCCGAGTCGATGCGGACGTTCACTCTCGCCACATCAGGTGCCATCTCTCAGTCCCGCCAGTTCCGCAGTCTTTCCTAACTCGGGGTCATCAAAAGCTGTCACGCGCAGTAGTGAGGCCAATGCGCAGCGTGATATAAGTTGGCCGTATGGTCGCGAGTTCGCGCGTACGTAAAGCCGGTGGCCGCCTGGGGCGGACACTGTGGCTGACGACGCTCCTCGCGGCGTTGCTCTACTCCGGGATGTGCCTGCAGGGCTGGCTCGATCCCGACCTGCGCGCCACGGTGACCCAGGCGGTCGAGGCGGACGACTCCGCCTCCTTACCGATGCCGTCATCGGCGGGGGACGGCGCCCGGTACCAAGCCGGCGATGACGGCGACCACGACCCCGGGCGCGACGTCCCGCCCGGGCACCGGCATCATCATGCCGTCCTGCGGGCCCCCGCCCTGCGCACCGGTGCGGCGAGCGCGGCCGGGCCGGTGCTCATCGCCATGGCCCCGGTGCGCACGCACGACACCCGGCTGATCGAACGGCGCCGCACCGGCGAGCGGCCCCGGCGGGTGGTCGGTGCGTCGCTGCTGACCATGATCGGCGTCTCTCGTACATAACGGGCACGGTGCGGGGCGGGCCCGCTCCGCACCTTCTGGTGAATCCATCTGTTCGGCTGGAGTTCCAGGAGTGCCCCATGAGGGACGTACACGTCATCACCGAGATCTGGCGTTTCGAGTGCCTGAGTTGTCAGAGCCACTGGGAGCACGCCTACGAAGCCTGGCACGCCGATGACGGTCATGGCGGCAACGCCGTGACGTGGCGGCGGGCCGGCACCGTGAGCATGCCGCCCTGGGCCGATCCTTCCTGCGCCGACTGCAACGACCTTCGGGTCCGGGTACTGCCGCCGAGGGCCGACCTCGGCGACCGGCCGGTGGCACGGGTCCCGCGGCAGCCGGGTCCGGAATAGCCCGGCCGGGCCGGGCCTGGGGGCGACGGCTCCCGGGCCCGGCTCTGCCGCCCGCCTCAGGGCAGCGTGTAGAGCAGGACGGGGAGGACCGCGGTCAGGGTCGCCGCCGCCAGCGCGGTGGCCTGCACCGCGACGGGCGGCGGGACGGGGTCGAGCAGCCGGCGCACGCGCGCCATGACCGGCCCGCCGCCGCCGAAGCCGTCGTCCGAGAGCGAGAGGGCGCCGGAGGGGGCCGCCACCGGCCGGGCCGCCGCGAAGCGCAGCAGCGCGGTGGCGAGTTCCCGTGGGGGCCGGTGCCGCTGGGCCCGGTCGTCGGCGGTCATCTCGATGAGGAGTTCCACCGCGTCCAGGGAGCGGGCCACCAGCCGGAAACCGGGGAACACCTGGCGGAGCGAGGCGAACGGCAGCAGCACCAGGTCGTGGCGCTCGCGCACGTGCGCCCGCTCGTGCGCGAGCACGGCGGCCAGCTCGGCCTGGTCCAGCAGCTTCAGGGTCCCGGCGCTCACCACGACCTTGGACGAGCGCACGCCCGGCACGCAGTACGCGGCCGCCGCCTCGTGGTCCAGCACGAGGGTGTCGCGCAGACCAGAGTCCCGGGCGACCAGCGCCAGCAGGGCGCGGTGGCGGCGGCGCGCCCGCAGCACCCGGACGACCGCCCACATCAGCATGAGCAGCAGGACGGAGCCGAGGGCCAGCCCGGCGACCAGGGCGATGAGGTGCGGGACGTCGAGCCGGGCTCCGCCGTCGGCGCGGAGGGGGAGCAGCCCGCCGATGACGCCCTGCCGGTACGGCAGCAGCGCGAAGCCGAGCAGGGCCCCGATGCTGGCGACCCCCCAGGCCAGCCCCAGGGCCTGCCACAGGGCGATGGCGGTGCGCGGAGTGCGCCAGGTCCAGCGGGCGCGGGACAGCAGGTGCGCCCCGGGCAGAGTGCCTGCCGCGATCAAGGCGAGCAGGACCGTGCCGGTCATCCCGGGGGCTCCAGAGCCGCCAGGGCCTGGCGAAGCACGGCGGCCTCGTCTCCGGAGACCGAGCGGGCGAAGTGGGCCAGTGCGGCGTCCCGGTCACCGGTCAGGTCGAGCGCGCCCAGCATGAGCTCGGTGACGTAGTCCTCCCGGCTGGTCGTCGGCTTGTACAGCCACGCCCGCCCATCGCGCTCACGGCGCAGGAAGCCCTTCTTCGCGAGCCGGTCCAGCACGGTCATGACCGTGGTGTGGGCCAGGTCGCGGTCGTCGGCGAGGGCACGGCTCACGTCACGGGCCGTCGCGGCGTCCGGCCGTGCCCAGAGAAGTTCCATGACGGTGCGTTCCAGCTCTCCCAAACCCTTCACGCTCACCAGCCTAACCGGCCCGCCGGGGATTCACCACACCGAGTAGTACTACGCGGCGTAGTCTCCGGGCCTCCTTCGGTGCGGTCACCTGCCGGCGGCTCAGCCGTACCGCTCGGTCATCGGGATCCGGCGGAAGGTCTCCTGGATGGCGCCGGTGCCGAGCACGACCGAGGTGCCGGGCACCCGGTCCACGTCGCCCAGCATGGCATGCCCGTCGCGCTCCGGCCCGTACTTCTTCTCCCAGGTCAGGCCGGTCCAGTGCAGGTAGTAGCTCGTCTCGTGGTGGCGTCGTCGTCGGTGTAGGGGACCACCCACGCGCCCCGACCTCCGTCGTCGGTGACCGACAGGGCCCCGACCGCGCCGGGGGTGGGGATCTCCTGCCAGCGCAGCCCGTTCCAGTGCAGCAGCGCGGACGAGGCGGGGCTCCGGATCGCCCAGACGTCGGCCGGCGACACCACGTGGATGCGCATGATGAGGCTGTGCGCGGCGTCCCCCGGCACGGGCAGGGCGATGGTCCGCCAGGACCCGCCGTCCCAGTGCATGACGAACGGCCGCACGTCGTCGCCCGTCCCGGCCGACCCGCTGATCCACACGTCGTGGGCGGAGCCGGCGGCGACGGCCGTCAGGCTCGCACCCGGCGGCAGCGGCACCGTCACCTTGGCCCAGGCGGAGCCCGTCCAGCGCAGCACCACGCCGCCGCCGCCGAAGAGGGCGCCGCCGACCGACCAGGCGGAGCCGTCCGGGGCCGCCGCGATGCCCACCGGGATCCCGCCCGGGTAGTCGACCCTGTTCCAGGTGGTGCCGTTCCAGTACAGCGCCGCCCCGCCGGTGAGGGTGATGCCCCCGGCCCAGGCGTGACCGGCGTCCGCCCCGGCCACGTCGGTGGGCACGATGTGCGGTGCGGTCTGGCGGTTCCAGCGGGTGCCGTCCCACCGGTAGACGGCGCTCTGCTGCCCGTTGTTCTCCTCGACGCCGACCGTCCAGGCGGTGCGCGCGTCCACCGCGTCGATCTGGTTCAGCGCGCCGGGGTACTGCGGCACGGGGGTCGGGTCGTCCCGCCACTGCGGTGCCGCCGCCGACGCGTCGCCCATGGTGAGGCCACTCACGAGTGCCGCCGCGGTGAGGAGGACCCCCGTCCCGCCGCGCGTGCCCGGATGCGTGCGCGCTCTTCCCATGGCGGCGACCCTAGGGAGCCGGCGACCGTGCCTCTAGTACGCCCCTGACAACTCCCCGGGACGTTCTTCGGCTCTGCCTGCGCAGGGGGCCCGCGACCTCGTCCGGAGCGCGGCCGGGAACTCCTACAGTTGGGGCGTGTCCCGACCAGCCCGGCCCGTGGGTGTCATCACCCGTGGCACCACCCACCCCAACCGGCTGCGCCGGGTGGACCGGTGGATCGCCGCCGCACACGGCCGGTCGTTGCGCGGCCGGGACCGGCCGCTCGTGGTCGACCTGGGCTTCGGCGCCTCCCCGGTCACCACCGTGGAGCTCTTCCTGCGGCTGCGCGCCGTCTGCCCGCGGGTCGAGGTGGTGGGGCTGGAGATCGATCCCGAGCGGGTCGCGGTGGCCCAGGAGTTCCTGCGCCGCACCCCGTACCCGGGCCTGTCCTTCCGGCGCGGTGGCTTCGAGCTGCCGGTGGACCGGCCGCCCGACCTGGTGCGGGCCTTCAACGTGCTGCGGCAGTACGACGAGGCCACGGCCTGGGAGTCCTGGCACCGGATCTGTTCCGGGCTGGCCCCCGGCGGCGTCCTGGTGGAGGGCACCTGCGACGAGATCGGCCGCCGTGCCATCTGGGTGACCCTGACCCGGGACCCGGGCACCGGCCGGCGCGTCCCCCGCCCGGCGGAGCCCGCCCGCACCGCCCCCGGACCCGCCGGGAGCCGTACGGCTCCTGTCGCGGTGCCTCGGACGATCACCTTCGCGGCGCGGGTGGCCTCGCTGTCCCGGCCGTCCGAACTGGCCGAGCGGCTGCCGAAGACGCTGATCCACCACAACGTCCCCGGAGAGCCGGTCCACGGGCTGCTGGGCGACTTCGACCGTGCCTGGGCGAGTGCGGCCCCCCAGTCGGCGTTCGGCCCGCGCCAGCGCTGGATCGCCGCGGTGGAACTGCTGGCCCGGTCCTGGCCGGTGGAGACCCGCGCACCGCTCGGCGGCCGGGCCAGATGGCGGCTGGGCGAGGTCACCCTGCCCTGGTCCGCCGTGGCGCCTCCCGGGGCCCCGCCCCTTCCCTGATCGTTCCAGCTGCGAGAGGGGCCCCTCACCGAGGACCTGACCGTGGCGCGAGAGAGGTCGGCCGGGATCGCTAGCCGACGTGAATGGTGACCGTGGCGGTCGTGGTGGCGGCCGGCCCGGTGGTGTCGATGACAAGGAACTCGCCGTCGTCCTGCCTGCCGGTCGCCGGGCTCACCTTGGGGTGCAGCGCGTACGGGGGCGCGGTGCCGGTCACGCCGTCGACGCCGAAGTCGCTGTCGTTGCTGATCACGATCTTCTTGCCGCCGTCGACCGCCGCGACGCCCTCGATCTTGTCGTGAGAGAAGAAGCGGGCCTTCGGATCGAGGCCGACCAGGAACGCGTTGACGTCCAGGCCCAGCGTCTTGGCCACGGGAGTGATCCCGGCCGCCGTCAGGGCGGAGGCGGAGCCGGCCGTGTCCTTGCCGTTGAGCAGCAGCTCGATCGACTTGCCGCCGACGGTCAGGCCGCCCTTCGAGGCGTCGTAGACGGCCCCGGCGACCGTGGCGTGCGGGCCCACGTCCGTGGCCTTCGAGGTGTCGATCTTGAACAGCTTCTTGTAGCCGGTGGCGCCCACGAAGTCACCGTTGCGCTCGTCCACCAGGAAGGTGGTGGACGACAGGGCGGTGATCTCGCTCACCGCGGTCCCGGTCGTCTTCGGGTCGTCGAGCAGGTACACGTACTCGTGCTCGGCGTGGGTCTTCAGGTCGTAGGTGACGATGCGCAACGGGGTCAGGTTCTTGGCGTTGGCGGCGCCCAGATCGGTCTGCTGCAGGGCCGACTGCATGATGCCGACCAGGGTCCTGCCGTCGGGTGTGACGGTGAGGCCCTCCATGCCCTTGTTGGGGATGCGCTTGATCAATTCCGCCGGGAGCGTTCCATCGACGGGGGAGAGCCGCTGCAGCGCCCGCCCGCGGCTGTCGAAGTGCGTGATGAACGGGCCGTACTCGTCCGATATCCAGAACGTGCCGTCCCGGAGCACTGCCAGGCCCTCGGGGTCGTAGCCGTTCGGGTCGGTGGTCAGCTTGTGGCCGTTCAGATCCTCGATGGTCTCGCCGGTCGGGTTGGCGTTGTCGACCAGCCCGGAATACGGATGTCCCTGGCCGTCCCGCAGCGGAACGACCTTCTGGAGCACCGCACGGCCGTCGCGGAGGCGGAACCTGCCGAGCGCCGGGGTGAACGACGGGAGGGGCTCGCCCTTGCCGCCGTCGGGCAGGTCCACGTTCGGGCCGCGGTCGGTGAGACCCCAGAACTCGTCCTTGGAGCCGGGCACCGGGAAGAGCGACGAGCCGTACGCGCCGCCGGTCATCGCGATGCCGCCGATGTTGCCGAGCGGGGGCAGCCCGGTGGGGTAGAGGCGCGCGGCCCCGGTGGTCGTGTAGGTGAAGGTGTCGTCGCCGGTGAACCCGGCCTGGGGCACGTAGGTGAAGGAACCGTCCGGGGCGACGGTGACCGTGCCGTTGGCCGGATCGCTGTGGGCCACCAGCTGGGGATCGCGGCCCTGGTCGTTGGCGAGGAGCCCGCTCTTCGCGGTGACCGCGAGAGTGCCCGTGCCGCGGGTGCCGTAGGAGTCCGCAACGGCCTGCACGGGCCGGTCCCGGCTCGTGGCCAGTGCCGAGGCGGGGCCCGCCTGGGTGAGGGCCAGGAGTGCCGCTCCGGCGACGCCCGCCCGTACGACCGATCTGTGGATACGACGCATCATGCCTCCGACGATCAGAACTGCCGGAACCCTCAGGGGCGCCGCGCACGTGGAAGCCAAGCCAAAGCGGTCGAATAGGGAGGAAGGGTTACGGTCCCGACGCCTTGCGTGCAGGCGACGGCCGGATGAACAAATCTCGTTCCGCCGAGGTGAGGGCCCGTTCGAATGCCGCGTGGGCGTCGGAGGTGAACAGCACGAACCGTACCTCCGCCACCTCGGTGGATGCCGCCCGTACGGTGCCGACGGCGATCCGGGCGGCATCGTCCAGCGGCCAGCCGTAGATGCCGGCGGACACCGCGGGGAACGCCACCTCGGCCGCGCCGAGCTCGTCGGCGACCCGCAGCGACTCCCGGTAGCAGGAGGCCAGCAGCTCCGAGCGGTCCTCGGACCGGGCGTAGACCGGGCCGACCGTGTGGATGACCCAGCGGGCCGGGAGTCGGCCAGCGGTGGTGGCGACCGCCTGGCCGGTCGGCAGCCCGGAGCCGTAGTGCCCCGCCCGCAGTTTCCGGCAGGCCGCCAGGATCTCCGGGCCGCCCTTGCGGTGGATGGCCCCGTCGACCCCGCCGCCGCCCAGCAGCGAGGAGTTCGCCGCGTTCACCACGGCGTCCACCCGCTGCGCGGTGATGTCCCCTTCGACCAGTGTGATCTCCATGGGACCATCATCCATCCAGCCCCCGCCGGGCTCTCCGGGCAGGCCGGTTCTTCGGGCCCGGGACGGTGCGGCTAGGCGGTCGGGAACCGCAGCCCCGCGGCCAGGTCGCGCAGCCGGGACCAGTCCTCGTTGTAGGCGTGCGGGTCGAGGCACCCGGCGGTGATCGGTGCCGGCACGTGGTAGCGCGGGGCCCTCAGGTCCGGGCTGCCGGTGAAGTCCAGCACCTCGGCGAGGTTGCGGGCCGCGGCGTCGCGCACGGTCAGCGGGGCCAGCCCGAACCGCCATTCGATCATCTTGAGCACAGAGGTGTGGTCGTAGACCTCGTGCGCGATCGCCCGGCGGCGGGCCCTGGGGGAGATGAGCAGGCAGGGCACCCGGAAGCCGCGCAGCCCGGTGCCGAGGTCGGGCCGGGGGTCCGGGCCGGCCGGCGGGGCCACGTGGTCGTAGAAGCCGCCCCATTCGTCGTAGTTGATCACCAGGGCGGTGCGCTCCCAGTTCGGGCCGGTGGTGACCGCCTCGTACACCTTGCCGAGGAAGTGCTGGCCGAGCCGGATGTCGGAGAGCGGGTGCTCGTCCTCCGACAGGCCGATCTCGCCGCCCAGCAGCCGGGGGTCGACGAAGGACACCGAGGGCAGCCTGCCGCGCCTGGCGTCGTCGTAGAACAGGGCGATGTGCCGGGTGATGTCCAGGTGCCGGGTGCCCCACAGTGCGGTGAAGGGGACGTCGCTGAAGTAGTACCGGCCGGTGAGCCGCTTCTCCTTGAGCCGGTCCCAGATGGTGGGCAGCTGGGAGAGCGTCAGGGTGTTGGACGTCCGGTCGGTCTGGCCCGCGTTCTGGAAGAACCGGTTGGGGAAGGTCGGCCCCATCACGGCGGCGAAGTAGCGGTCGCAGACCGTCCAGTCGAGGGCCGCCCGGCCGTAGAAGCCGAGGTCACCGCCCTGGTAGTAGCCGATCGCCAGGTCGTCGTTGTCACCGGCCCGCAGCCAGCCGTCGCACGCGCCCCCGTTGTACTCGATCCGCCCGCCCGCGTAGGAGTGGTCGGGGTCCTGGTAGCCGCAGCCGTGCGGGGCGGTCAGGTGGTGGGTGGGGTGCAGGACGCCGTCGTCGTCGGCGAAGCTCAGCCCCGCCTGGCGCCCGTCGGCTCCCGGCAGCCAGCCGAGGTAGTGGTCGAAGGAGCGGTTCTCCATCATCACCACCACGATGTGGTCGATGCCGGAGGCCTCGGGTTCCGGTAGCGACGACACCGGGGCGGGCCCGGAGCCGGTCTGCGCGTCGGCGGCGCCACCGCTGACCGCCGCCATCGCGACGGTCCCCGCCGTGCCGGCCAGAAATCCGCGCCGGGTCAGCTCGTCCATGCCCACCGGTCCTCTCGACACCGAGACTCACACTGCGAAGAGGACTGTGAGTCTCCCGACCGAGGGCGGCCCGGCGATAGCGCGAAAGTGAACAACTACGGCCGCGGGCACGGCGATTTTCCCGCAGACTCTGAGTGAGGTCACGCTGCGTGCCGCGACGGGCGGCGCTACGGGTTCAGGAGCCGACCCGCTGGATCCGGTGCGGCGCCGCCTGGGCGCGCGGCTGCACGTCGATCCGGTCGATGTTCACGTGCGCGGGCCGGGTGACGGCCCACGCGACGCAGTCGGCCACGTCGTCGGCGGTCAGCGGATCGGGCACCCCGGCGTACGGCTTCTTCGCCGCCTCCGCGTCCCCGCGGAAGCGGACCAGCGAGAACTCCTCGGTGTGCACCAGACCGGGGGCGATCTCGGTGATGCGGACCGGCTGCTCGACCAGTTCCAGCCGCATGGTGTCGTTCACGGCGGCCGCGGCGTGCTTGGCCGCGATGTAGCCCGCACCGCCCTCGTAGGCCACGTGGGCGGCCAGCGAGGTGATGTTGACCACGTGGCCCTCACCGCTGTCGATCAGCTTCGGCAGCATCGCCCGGGTCATCCGGAGCAGCCCGAGCACGTTGGTGTCGTACATCGTCTGCCAGTCCGCCGGGTCGGCCTCGGCGACCGTCTCCATGCCGATCGCGCCGCCCGCGTTGTTGATCAGAACGTGGCAGGCCGGCAGCCGTGCCGCCAGGGCGTCGACCGACTCCTGGGACGTCACGTCGAGCGTCACGGCCTCCACGAAACCGCGCCGTCCTGCCGGGTCCGCGTCCTCGATCTCATGGACGAGGTCGTCGAGCCGGTCGCGCCGGCGGGCCGCCAGGACGACGTTGAACCCCTCGGTGGCCAGCCTGCGGGCCGTCGCCGCGCCGATACCGCTGCTTGCTCCCGTGATAACCGCAGTCTTCCGCACCGGCCCAGTATTTCAGGTGTCAGCGCCCGGCCAGGGGAACATAGATCTGTGCCGATAGGTTCTGCTAGCGGAGGTGGTGCCCCGTGTCGCGCCGAATCACCCGGGTTGCGACGGTAAGTGTTCATACGTCTCCCCTGGACCAACCTGGTACAGGTGATGCCGGTGGTATGAACGTCTACATCGTCGAGGTCGCCAAGCGGCTCGCCGCCCGGGGGATCGAGGTGGACATCTTCACCCGCGCCACCTCACGGGCACTGCCGCCGGTCGCCGAGCTGGCGCCCGGCGTGCTGGTACGGCACATCGTGGCCGGCCCCTTCGAGGAGCTGGACAAGAACGAGCTGCCCGGTCAGCTGTGCGGTTTCACCTCCGGCCTGATGCGCACCGAGGCGTCCTACGAGCCGGGCCACTACGACCTCCTGCACTCCCACTACTGGCTGTCCGGGCAGTCCGCCTGGGCCGCCAAGGAGCGCTGGCGGGTGCCGATGGTGCACTCGATGCACACCCTGGCCAAGGTCAAGAACGACGCGCTCGCGGTGGGGGACTCCCCCGAACCGGGCATCCGGGTGCTCGGCGAGGAACTGGTCGTGGAGTCCGCCGACCGGCTGATCGCCAACACCGACAAGGAGGCCCGCCAGCTCGTCGCCCTCTACGGCGCAGATCCGGCCCGGGTGACCACGGTGAACCCCGGGGTGAGCCTGTCGGTCTTCCGCCCCGGCTCGCCCGACCTCGCCGCCGGCACGCTGGCGGCCAGAGGGCGGCTGGCGCTGCCCGAGGACGCCCTGGTGATGCTCTTCGTCGGCCGGATCCAGCCGCTCAAGGCTCCCGACGTGCTGCTCCGCGCTGCCGCCCGCATGATCGACGACGATCCGTCGCTGCGCACCCGGCTGGTGGTGGCCGTGGTGGGCGGCCCGAGCGGTACGGGCCGGGAGCGTCCCGAGGAGCTGCAGAAGCTGGCGGCCACCCTCGGCATCGCCGACGTCGTACGGTTCGAGCCGCCATGCCCGCAAGCCGAGCTGGCCGAGTGGTACCGGGCCGCCGACGTGACCGTCGTGCCCTCGCACAGCGAGTCGTTCGGGCTGGTCGCGCTGGAGTCCCAGGCCTGCGGCACCCCCGTCGTGGCCGCCGCGGTCGGCGGGCTCTGCACGGTCGTCCGGGACGGCGAGTCGGGCCTGCTGGTGGCCGGCCACGATCCGGCGGACTACGCGGACGTACTGGCCGGGCTGGCCGGGCGCCCGGGGCTGCGGCGGCGCCTCGCCCGCGGAGCCGTACGCCATGCGACCGAGTTCGGCTGGTCCGCCACCGTCGACCGTCTGCTTGAGGTGTATACCGGTGTCGTGAACGAACAGGCCGTGAGGATCTCCGCATGAGCGCAGCAGAGATCATCGAGGAGACCCTGAAGACCGCCGGACTCGAGTACGAGCGGCCGCGCGACGGCGCGTACTTCATCAAGCTCCCCGGCACGCACAAGCTGGCCACCATGGCGTGGCTGATCGTCGGCGACCACAGCCTGCACATCGAGGCCTTCTTCTGCCGGAAGCCGGACGAGAACCACGCTGGGTTCTACCGGTTCCTGCTGGAGAAGAGCGGGCGGATGTACGGCATGGGATTCACCCTCGACGAGGCCGGCGACGTCTATCTCGTCGGCAAGGTCCCGCTGGCCTCGATCAGCGCCGACGAGATCGACCGGCTGCTCGGCTGCGTCCTGACCTACTCGGACGAGAACTTCGACCGGGCCCTGGAGCTCGGCTTCAAGAGCTCCATCCAGCGCGAGTGGGAGTGGCGGGAGAAGCGCGGGGAGAGCCTCGCCAACCTGCAGGCCTTCGCCTCCTTCGCCGACCCCGCCCGGCGCTGAGCCCCGGCCGGCCGCGATCCCCGCGCCGTGACCGGTGCCGCCGTGATCACTCGGGGCCGGTGGCCGGGGTCCGGTCCAGGCACACGATGACCGCGTCGTCGAGGAGTTCGCCGCCCTCGTGGTAGTCCAGCAGCTCGCGGGTCAGGGTGCGTACCGCTTCGGAGGGGTCCTGCAGGCGGGTGGCCTTCAGCGCCCGGGGCAGGCCGGCCGAGCCGTAGAGATCTCCGCCGGGCGACCGCGCGGTGTGCACGCCGTCGCTGACCAGGACGAGCCGGTCGCCGGGCTCGATGGCGAACTCCTCCTCGGTGTAGACGGTGTCGTAGAACATCCCCAGCGGGAGCTGCTCCTCCAGCTTGAGCACGTCGACCGAGGTGCCGCGCATCCGCCAGAGCTGCGGGGATCCGGCGTCCACCGCCCGTACCCGCCCGCCGGCAACGTCCCACTCCAGTAGCAGCGTGGCCACGTTCAGCTCTCCGCCGTGGTGCGAGTGGATGATCTCGTTGGCCAGCACGGCCTGGTCGAGCAGGCTCGCCCCGGAGCGGCGTGCGTTGCGCATCGTGCTGATCGCCAGATGGGTGAGCATGGCGGCCTCGGTGCCCTGCCCCATGCCGTTGCTGACGGTGATGGTGAGCCGGTCCTCGGCGGCGGACCAGTCGTAGTTGTCGCCGCAGATGGCGTACGCGGGCTCCAGGTGACCGGCCAGCCGGTATTCGGGGCAGGTACAGGACCGGCCGGGCAGCAGGTCCCACTGCATCTCGGCGGCGAGGGTGAGCCGGTGGTGCCTGCGGCGGATCTCCCGGTAGGTGTCGGTCGCGTTGTCGGCGAGTTTCATGGCCCGCGCCAGCGTGGCCGCGACCGTGGTGAACCGCCGCGTCTGGCCGGGGGCCGGGGCGGTGTCGGTGGACAGCGACAGGATCCCGACCCGCTCACCGTGGACCGTGAGCGGCAGGTGGAGCCGGTACGGCCCGTCGGCGGGCGAGGCCGGGGTCTCGGCGATGATCTGCTGTGCGGCGAACGCCCGCCCGGCAGGGGTGGTGTCGATCCGGAGGGCGTCCAGGTCCATGGTGACCGGGACCAGCCGGCCCATCGGGTAGTCGGCCAGGTAGATCTGCACGTCGCGGATGGACGGATGCGCGCCGATGACCCGCAGTGCGGTGTCGGCGACGGCATGCGGCCGGGCCTGCCAGATGGCGCTCTCGGTGTCGAGCGGAAGTTCGTCGGGCATGGCCCTCGGCCCCTCTCCCGGGTGGGTCACCGGGCGGCCAGGACGGTCGCCCGGACGCGGCGCGGTGCTGGTGGCATGTGGAACAGTAGTCCCATGGGCGCAGTGGATGAGCCGTCGCAGGTCGAGGAGCTGACGGCCGCCGTCGACGAGCTGGCCGCGACGTTCACCGAGGTGTGGGGCCGTGCCCACCAGATCCCGCGTTCCCCGATCTCGCTGACCCAGCTGAGGGCGCTGTTCATCGTGGAGCGGGAGGGCAGCGTCAACATCAGCGGCCTGGCCGCGGAGCTGGAGGCGTCGCTGCCGTCCGCCAGCCGCCTGTGCGACCGGCTGCAGGCCGGCGGGCTGCTGGTGCGCGCCGCCCCCGGCGATGACCGGCGGGAGACCTGGCTGCGGGTGAGCCGCGAGGGGCAGGCGCTGGTGGACCGGGTGCGGCGGGCCCGCCGCGAAGATCTCCGGCGCGTGCTGGCCGCGATGCCGGCCGCCGCGCGCACCGCCCTGCTCACCGGTCTGGCGCACTTCCAGGCGGCGACCGCGGAAGGCCGGCGGCAGGCCACCGGATCACCGAGCTCGATCATGGGCCGCCCCGCCTGACCTGGCCCGGCGCCGACGGCCGGGGGCCGTACGGCGGCACCTGGGTCACAGGTGTCACCGGCGTCCCGGTGGGCAGGGAGATGATGCGCGTCCGTCCCGAGGTCCCCCGCCCCCCGAGCGAGGAACGCAAGGTGAACGAAGATCAACGGTCCCCCTCCCGCCCGCACCCGTTCCAGGAGGAGAGCGCCCTGCTGGAACAGGCGACCAGGTCGCTGCTCCAAGTGTGGTGCCGTGCCCAGGACGAGTCGGTCACCGGCCTTCCCTTCGCCCAGCTGCAGACGCTGGAGGCCATCGCCCAGCTGCGGTCACCGGGGCTCGGCGAGCTGGCCGACACCCTGGGCGTCATCCCCTCCTCCGCCAGCCGGCTGTGCGACCGGCTGGCGCCCGCCGGACTGGCCCGGCGCGCCACCGGCCCCGGGGACCGGCGGCGGGTCAGCGTCGCGCTGACCCCCGAGGGCGACCGGGTGCACGCCGAGCTGGTGGCCCGCCGCCGCCGTGAACTGCGGCGGGTGCTGGCCCACATGACCGACGACGGCCGTACGGCGCTGCTGCGCGGGCTGGACGAGTTCGACGCGGCGCTCGGCTCGGCGGGGCCACGATGACCCCCCGGGTGCCGCTCCGGCCCTGACATTCGGGGACCGAGTCATCGCAGGCAGTGATAGTTGTCGTACGACAATCATCACCAGTATCGTGCTTCCCGGTCGTAGCGACGCTCATCGCCCCGCTGCCGGAGCGGTGCAGTCGGTTCGTGCCGGTGATTGGACGGAAACCCCTGTGAGTATCGGCAGCCGATCACGGCCGCGTGTCGCCGGCGCCGCCGGTCAGGACGTCTTCGACCTGCTCCTGATCGAGGACGATCCGGGCGACGTCCTCCTGGTGGAGGAGTACCTCGAGGAGAGCGACCTCAACGTCCGCATGACCGTGGCGCGCAGCCTCGGGGACGCGCGGCGGTTACTCACCCCCGACGCGGACCCGGCACGCTGCATCCTGGTGGACCTGTCGTTGCCCGACGCCTCCGGGCTGGAACTGCTCAGCGAGGTGCTGACCCGGGCACCGAGGTCGGCGGTGCTCGTGCTCACCGGGCTCCAGGACGTCCAGGTGGCCGCGTCCGCGGTCGCCGCCGGGGCCCAGGACTACCTGGTCAAGCAGGAGGTCGAGGCACCGCTGCTGGCCCGGGCGATCCGCTACGCCATCGAGCGCAAACGCGCCGACGAGACCGAGCGGCAACTCTTCGAAGAGCGCTTCCTGAGCGAGGAGAACGCGCGGCTCGAACGCGGGCTGCTGCCCGTGCCGATCCTGAGCGACCCGGATCTGCGGCACCACGCCCGCTACCAGCCGGGACGCCAGTGGACCCTGCTCGGGGGAGACTTCCACGACACCGTCCAGACGCCCGACGGCCGGGTCCACGTGGTCATCGGCGACGTGAGCGGGCACGGCGCCGACGAGGCCTCACTGGGGGTACGGCTGCGCATCGCCTGGCGCACCCTCGTGCTGGCGGGGCACTCCGGCGAGCGGGTGCTGACCACGCTGGACGCGGTGCTCACGGCCGAACGCTGGGCCGACTACATCTTCACCACCCTGTGCATGATCACCATTGACGCGTCCCGGCGCCGGGCCCGGATGTTCCGCGCGGGCCATCCCCAGCCGCTGCTGGTCCGCGGATCGCAGGTCGAGGCGCTGCCCGACGACCGGTGCGGTCCCGCCCTGGGGCTCATCCCGGACGCCGAGTGGCAGACGACCGAGATCGAGCTCGGGGAAACCTGGAGCCTCATGCTCTACACCGACGGCCTGATCGAGGGGTACGCCGGCGAGAACGGCGCACGCCTCGACCTCGAAGGACTGGTGGAGCTGGCCGGCCGGGCGGTCGCCGACGGCCACACGGGAGCCGAGCTGATCGATCATCTGGTCTCCGAGGTCGAGACGCTCAACGGCGGGGTGCTCACCGACGACCTGGCGGTCCTGCTGCTCACCTGGGACGGGCCCGGAGCCGCGCCGCGGGTGCCCGCACTCCCGGGCGCCCCGGGCCACTAAGCTTTGGGGCTATGGCGACCTTGGTTTTGCTCCGCCACGGCGAGAGCGTGTGGAACGCGGAGGGACTGTTCACCGGATGGGTGGACGTCGACCTTTCCGAGAAGGGCGAGGGCGAGGCGACCAACGGCGGCGATCTGCTGCTGGACGCCGACATCGTCCCGGACGTCGTGCACACCTCGGTGCTCAAGCGGGCCATCCGCACCGCCAACATCGCGCTCGACGTGGCCGACCTGCTGTGGATCCCGGTCCGCCGGTCCTGGCGGCTCAACGAGCGGCACTACGGCGCGCTGCAGGGCAAGAGCAAGGCCCAGACCCTCGAGGAGTTCGGCGAGGAGCAGTTCAAGATCTGGCGCCGCTCGTTCGACACCCCGCCGCCGCCGATCTCCGACGACGACCCGCTGTCCCAGGTCCACGACCTGCGCTACTCCGAGCTGCCCTCCGAGCTCGTACCCCGCACGGAGTGCCTGGCCGACGTCATCGACCGGATGCTGCCCTACTGGTACGACGCGATCATCCCGGATCTCGCGGCCGGCCAGACCGTCCTGGTGGCCGCGCACGGCAATTCGCTCCGGGCGCTGGTCAAGCACCTCGACGGCATCTCCGACGAGGACATCGCCGGGCTGAACATCCCCACCGGCATCCCGCTGGTGTACGAGCTCGACAACGACTACGTGCCGCTGAAGCGGGGCGGGGTCTACCTCGACCCGGAGGCCGCCAAGGCCGCCATCGAGGCCGTCGCCAACCAGGGCAAGAGCGCGCCCAAGGCCGGGGCCAAGGCCCAGCCGGAGGCCAAGGGCAAGCCCGAGGCCGCGCCGGCCGGCAAGGCGAAGGCCAAGGCGGAGCCCAAACCCCGCAGCAGGCGCCTCGGCCGCAAATAAACCTCCCTACCCCGTCTCCCATCCGTGATCATGCAATCGTTGGACGATTGATTGCATGATCACGGAAGGAGTGTTCGTGGGGAGAAAAAGAGCGTGTTCGTGGAAGTAAGGCGGCGCCCCCCCCGGGTGGGGGCGGCGCCTCTTTCGACGCGGGAGGCCTTACTGGCTCTCGATGATCTCCTCGGGGCGCTGGCCGGTGACCAGGTACACCACGTTCTCGGCCACGTGCACCGCATGGTCGGCGAACCGCTCGAAGTAGCGGCCCGCCAGGGTGATGTCCACGGCGGGCTCCACCCCGTGCTTCCAGTTGGGCGACAGCAGGGTACGGAAGAGCTTGCTGTGCAGCCGGTCCATCGCGTCGTCGTCGGTGTCGAGCTCCAGGCCCATCGCGACGTCCTGTGACGCGATGACGCTGCCGGCCTTTGCGATCATCCGCTCGGCGATCTGGCCCATCTCCAGGATGGTGGCTTGCAGCTCCGGCGGCACCGCCGACTCGGGGTGACGGCGCCGTGCGGTCTTGGCGATGTGCACGGCCAGGTCGCCCATGCGCTCCAGATCACCGCTGGTGCGCAGGGTCGTGATCACCTGGCGCAGGTCGCTCGCCACGGGCTGCTGGCGCGCCATGAGCTCGAAAACCGACTCCTCGATCTCCAGGTGGAGCTTGTCGACGTGCTCGTCGGAGCCGATGACCTCTTCCGCGAGGCGCAGATCCGCGTCGAGCAGGGCCGTGGTGGCCCTGGCCATGGACGACCGCACGAGCCGCGTCATCTCGACGAGTTTGTAGGAGAGGGAATCGAGTTCTTCGTGGTAGGCGTCGCGCAATTGATGTCCTTCTATGGTGAACGAGGAGGGGTGCGGCGGCGCGCGCCCTACCCGGAATGGTCCATGGCACACCCTCCATGACCGGCATGAACGAACCTGGATAAGGAGGTGAACTTTGAGCGAACGTGACTTCGGTATCTCCCCCCATGGTGCAAGACCGCACTGAATCACACCTACGATCCCAAGTGTGGAGGTCGAAGTTGTCGCAGGTCTGGCGGGGCTCGTGGGGCTCGCGACGGGATTGGCGACCGGATTGGCGGTAAGGGTGAGCGAGAAGGCCCAGCGCGCCGTCCAGCCGCCGGCCTCGCCCTCCGGCGTGCCGCCGGGAGTCGCGTCGGTGCTCAGTGTCCTGCCCTCCTCGGCCGTCGTCATCGACGGTGAGGACCGGGTGCTGCGGGCCAGCTCCGCCGCCCGGGCGTTCGGCATGGTCAGCGGAGACCGGCTGGTGGTCGACGAGCTGCTCGCCATGACCAGGCTGGTCCGCCGGGACGGTGAGATCCGCGAGATGGAGCTCCCGGTGGGCTCCTCGCGCATTCACCGGGAGGGCCGCTGGTTCGCCGTCCGGGTCGCGCCGCTGGGCGTGCACGGGCTGGTGCTGGTCCTCGCGGAGGACCTCACCGAGCTACGGCGCGTCGAGGCGATCCGCCGCGACTTCGTCGCCAACGTCAGTCACGAGCTCAAGACCCCGGTCGGTGCGCTCTCACTGCTGGCCGAGACCGTGGAAGAGGCCGCCGACGATCCCGACGCCGTCCGCCGTTTCGCCGGCCGGATGCAGTTGGAGTCCGTCCGCCTCACCAACCTCGTGCACGACCTCATCACGCTGGCCCGGGTGCAGAACGACGAGCCGCTGCCCGAGCTGCGGCCGGTGTCGCTGGACCAGATCGTGGTCGAGGCCGTGGACCGCTGCAGGCTCAAGGCCTCGGCCCGCAACATCGACCTGGCCACCGGCGGCCGCGACGGGCTCAAGGTCCGCGGCGACGAGGAGCTGCTGATCACCGCGCTGCGCAACCTCGTGGACAACGCCGTGGCCTACAGCCCCGAGAACACCCGGGTGGTCATCGCCACCCGGCAGACCGACGACGACGATGTCGAGATCAGCGTGACCGACCAGGGCATCGGCATCCCCGGTGCCGACCTCCAGCGGATCTTCGAACGGTTCTACCGGGTCGACCCCGCGCGATCCCGGCAGACCGGTGGTACGGGCCTCGGGCTCGCCATCGTCAAGCACGTCACCACCAAGCACGGCGGCGAGGTCACTGTATGGAGCAAGGAGGGCTCCGGCTCCACCTTCACCCTCCGGTTGCCCCTGTTGTCGCCGGCACATCCGACCACCCGCCAGGAAGCCCCCGAATCCCCTGAGGATGCATCTCTGATGGACACCGCCCGGGAGGAAACACCGTGACCCGCGTTCTCGTCGTAGAAGACGAGGAGTCGTTCAGCGACGCACTGTCGTACATGTTGCGCAAAGAGGGTTTCGAGGTCGCCATCGCGGCGACCGGCCCCGATGCGATAGAGACCTTCGAACGCAACGGCGCCGACCTGGTGCTGCTCGACCTGATGCTGCCGGGCCTGCCCGGCACGGAGGTGTGCCGAGAGCTACGGGCACGTTCCAATGTTCCGGTGATCATGCTGACCGCCAAGGACAGCGAGGTCGACAAGGTCGTCGGGCTGGAGCTCGGCGCGGACGACTACGTCACCAAGCCGTTCTCCTCCCGCGAGCTGGTCGCGCGGATCCGAGCCGTACTGCGCAGGCAGGGCGACGTCGAGGAGCTCGCTCCGGCGACCCTGGAGGCCGGCCCGGTCCGGATGGACGTCGAGCGGCACATCGTGAGCGTGAGCGGCCAGTCCGTGCAGCTCCCGCTCAAGGAGTTCGAGCTGCTCGAGGTGCTGCTCCGCAACGCGGGCCGGGTGCTCACCCGGATGCAGCTCATCGACCGGGTCTGGGGAGCCGACTACGTCGGGGACACCAAGACGCTCGACGTGCACGTCAAGCGACTCCGCGCCAAGATCGAGCCGTCGCCCTCGGCGCCTCGCTACATCGTCACCGTGCGCGGCCTGGGCTACAAGTTCGAGCCCTGACGAACGCCGTGACCTGCGTGTTCTCTCAGGCCAGGTCGTCTGAGGGCACACCCAGGGCACTCGGCATCTCGCGACCGGTGCGGCGGCGCCCCGGCGACGGGACCAGGGCGCCGGCGGGGGTCAGGGCGTCGGGGTGGGGCTGGGCGTCTTCCGCACCTTCTTGAGCTTCCTGGACGCCGGTGAGGCGGTGGCGCCCGGAGTGGCGGTGCCGGAGGCGCCCGCCGAGGCACTCGGTGACGCTCCCGGCGTGGACGCCCCCGGGGTGCTCGGCTCCGCGCTCGGCGCCGGCCCGTAGGTCTGGAAGTCACCGCTCTGCGGGACGACCGGGACGGTGGCCTTCACCACTCCGGCCCGCTCGAACTGCAGGGCCACCTGAATGTTCTCGCCGCCCTTCAGCGGCTGGGTGAGCCCGGACAGCACGGCCCGCGGGCCGGTCGGGCTGTTCAGCGACACGGCCTGGCCCGCCGGCAGCGCCAGCCCGCCGCCGGCGAGCGGCGCGGGCGCCCCGGAGACGTTCGAGGAGACCGCGACGAGCTTGTCCGGCTGCCCGTCGGCGGCACTGTTGATCAACGTGGCGTAGAGCGGCGCCGATCCGCCCGCGGTGAGGGTTTTGCCCTCGGCCGGGCCCAGCACGAACATGTTCCGGATCTGGACGTCCAGGTCCGTCCGCGAGACGTTGACGCCCTCGGTGAGCTGGGTCGGCCGGGCGGTCTCCGGGTTTGCGCCGGCGCCACAACCGGTCACCGTGGAGGCGAGGGTGAGGGCACCGGCGATGGCGAGTGCGGTCACCCGGCGGCTGTTGCGGATCACAGCGTCGATCTCCTCATGGTGCAGAAGGGTGCTCGGAGCTCGCGCGAAGGGGGAACTCCCGGCGTGTGGCGGAAATGCCTCAGCGAAGCGTAGCGACTTCAGCGGGGAGGTTGGTTCAGGGGGTGGGAATCAGGCCCTGTCCCGGCGCCCGGAGCTTCTCCAGCTCCGGCTGCAGATTGAGGCCGGGCTGGACGTTGAGGCGGGTGTCGCGGAGCACGCCGTCGGTGTGCACGAGCAGCAGGGTGAGCCCGGCGGCGTGGTAGGTGCGGCTCAGCACCCCTTCCTCGTCTCGCACGAT
Source organism: Actinomadura scrupuli (assembly GCF_050971785.1). NCBI lineage: Bacteria > Bacillati > Actinomycetota > Actinomycetes > Streptosporangiales > Thermomonosporaceae > Actinomadura > Actinomadura scrupuli. The sequence goes on from NZ_JBPCCU010000002.1 coordinate 302,939, forward strand.
CTTCGCGCCGTTGCCGGCGGTCTCGTCCAGCGCCCGCAGCTCGCCGGCGGTGTTCTTGGTCCAGTGGTGGCTGCCGACCAGGAACCGGCGGAGGTCGTATTTCTGGGCCTGCCGGGTGACGTCCCGGAGGGCCTGCTCGCACCGGCAGCCGTCGGGCACCAGGGCGACGAGCCCGACCAGGTCGCTGGTGGGGCCCTGCGGCTGCCCGGTGATGGTCACCTGGCCGGCCGGCAGGAGACCGCCGGGCCTGCCCGGCTGGGCCGTGATGGGCCCGTCGGCCGTCGGCGTGCCGCCCGTGCGGGGGATCGAGCTCCTCGGCCCGAAGACGGTCATGAGCGTGCCGCTGACGACCGCGATCAGCAGGGCCAGCGCGATGATCGGTGTCGCCAGGCCATAGCGCGTGAAGGGGCCGGTCAGCCGCCGCATCCGCTGCCGGCGGCGACGCTGACGCTCCTCCCGCCGGTAGGCGATGAGATCACGGTCGAGCTCGCGCGCGTCGTCGGGGATGATCACCTCGACGCGTGGCAGCCCATAGTCATCGCGCTCGGGGTCGCCGTCTTGCCTCACGCCGCACCTCGTCCTGCACAGCCACGTTCTCCGTTCCCGTCGCTCTGGTGACGGGACATACCCACAACTCCAGTATGAGCGGCGAAAGCCGGAGTGTGAGCGGTGTGACCAAGGTCTTCTGGGGGAATCTCGTTGGCACCTCGACCGCGTTACCGAAGCATTGCCCAGGAGGTCAAGACTGATACCAAAGCTTCCAGTTGCACCATCTTGCTACTTTGTCAAGACCCCAATTAGGGTGCTGACCTGCGCTTATGTCGCTAAGGTCGGTGCGCCCACCTGGAAGTGCGTGCTACCCTTGTTCCTAGCGGAAGGGGTACTTGTCACATGACTTTCACGGTCGGCGACACCGTCGTCTACCCCCACCATGGGGCTGCTCGGATCGACGCCATCGAGATTCGCACCATTAAGGGTGAGGACAGGACCTACCTGGTTTTGAAGGTCGACAAGGGTGACCTGACAGTACGCGTCCCCGCCGAGAACGCCGAGCTCGTGGGCGTTCGTGACGTGGTCGGCCAGGAAGGTTTGGAGAAGGTGTTCGAGGTGCTGCGTGCACCTTACACCGAGGAGCCCACCAACTGGTCGCGGCGTTACAAGGCCAACCTGGAGAAGCTCGCCTCCGGGGATGTGAACAAGGTCGCCGAGGTCGTGCGTGACTTGTGGCGTCGCGACAAGGAACGCGGCCTGTCGGCCGGAGAGAAGCGGATGCTGGCGAAGGCCAGGCAGATACTGGTCAGTGAGCTCGCACTGGCAGAGAAGACCAACGAGGACAAAGCAGAGGCCCTCCTCGACGAGGTTCTGACGGGCTGAGGCCCCCCGAGCCGGGGAGCCGGAAGACTCTTGGCCTGTTGAATGAGGGACGTGGAAGTTCCACGGGTGGGCGTCGGGACCGACGTCCACCCTTTTGCGCCCGGACGGCCGCTGTGGGTGGCCGGAATGCAGTGGCCCGGCGAAGGCGATGGCCTGGCCGGCCACTCGGACGGAGACGTGGCCGCGCACGCGGCCTGTGACGCGCTGCTGTCGGCGGCCGGTCTCGGTGATCTCGGAGCCGTCTTCGGCACGGCCGATCCGCGCTGGTCCGGCGCGTCGGGCGTGGACCTGCTCCGCGAGGTCGCCCGGCTGGTCCGCGAGGCGCACTTCGCCATCGGCAACGTGGCGATCCAGATCATCGGTAACCGCCCCAAGATCGGAAAGCGCCGGGCCGAGGCGGAGAAGATCCTCGGTGAGGCCCTCGAAGGTGCCTCGGTGAGCATCTCCGCCACCACCACCGACGGCCTCGGCCTGACCGGGCGGGAGGAGGGCCTCGCCGCCATCGCCACGGCCCTCGTCGTCCCGCTCGGCCCACCCGCCCCGTAAGCCGCTCATGCGGCCGGCGCCGCGGGCTGGACGGTGCCGCTGACCTCGCCGAGGCTGATGCGGGAGCCGTCGGCGCCCGGCGCGGTGGCCCGGACGGTCACGGTGTCACCGTCTTCGAGGAACGTGCGCTTGGTGCCGTCCGCCAGCTCCAGGGGCTCCTCGCCGTTCCAGGTCAGCTCCAGCAGGCAGCCGCGCTGATCGCGTTCCGGGCCGGAGACCGTGCCGGAGGCGAACAGGTCTCCGGTGCGGAGCGTCGCGCCGTTGACCGTGGCGTGGGCGAGCTGCTGCGGCGGCGTCCAGTACATCTCGCGGAACGGCGGCCTGGCCGCCACCTGCCCGTTGATCAGGACTTCCAGGGCGAGGTCCAGGCCCCATGGCTCGGCGCAGCGCAGATAGGGCAGCGGCTCCGGGTCCTGCGCGGGAGGGGGCACTCTGGCGGCCTCCAGGGCGGCGACCGGGACCACCCAGGGCGAGATCGACGTGGCGAAGGACTTGGACAGGAACGGGCCCAGCGGCTGTGCCTCCCACGCCTGCAGGTCGCGGGCGCTCCAGTCGTTGACCAGCACGAACCCGAAGACGTGATCGCGGAAGCCGCTCGGCGGCACCGGGCCGGCCGCGGGCGGTCCGGCCACGAACCCCACCTCGGCCTCCAGGTCGAGCCGCAGCGACGGGCCGAAGGACGGGTTCTGGTCGCCGGGCAGCAGCCGCTGCCCGGACGGCCGCACCACCGGCGTGCCGGAGACCACCACGGTGCCCGCCCGGCTGTGATACCCGAGCGGGAGCCGCCGCCAGTTGGGCGTCAGCGGCTGTCCGTGCGGGCGGAAGATCCGCCCCACGTTGGTCGCGTGCTCCAGCGAGGAGTAGAAGTCGACGTAGTCGGCCACCTCGATCGGCCGGTGCAGGTCCACGTCGGCCACCGGCAGCAGATGCGGCTGGACGTGGTCGGCGTACGACGAGTCGGTGAGCAGCTCGGTGAGCCTGACCCGGTTGGCCCGCCAGGCGGGCGGCCCGGCGGCCATGAAGCCGTTCAGCGACCCCGCGGCGAACCAGCGCCCGCGCTCCTCGATGAGGCAGTCCGCGGCGAGCCCGGCCAGGTCCAGCACGGAAGCGCCCACGGCCACCCCCACCCGCGGGGGGCCGCCGGGCGGGGAGAACACGCCGTACGGCAGGTTGGCCAGTCCCAGGCCACTGTCCTGCGGGATCGCAACCCAGCTCATGCGGGCTTACCTTCCCCCTCCGGAGCCGATCAGCCCCTCCTCCGGCACAACGTACGGGATCATTCGTCGGGCGGTGTGGGGGAGCTGCGGAACGTGCTCGACGGCGGCCTCCACTCGACCTCGCCGGTCCGCTCCGGCTCCAGGCCGGGCCGGTCGGTCCGCAGGCCCTCGGCGGTGTCCTCGGACCACCTCCGCGCGTCCTCGGCCGCCTCGGCGCTCCAGCGTTCCACGTCGTCGGTGGTGCTCTGGGCCCCCTCCGGGTCCGCGTCGCCCGCGGTACGCCCGGGCACCAGGGGGTCGTCGCCCGCGTCCGGGTCCTCGGCACGGTCCACCACGGGCACGTCGGCGCCGTCCTCGTCGCCGCCGGAGGCCGGGTCACCACCCGTCACCGGTTCCGTACGGAGATCGCTCGCCGGAGGGGCGGCCTGGGGGTGCGACTCCGGAGGGGGATCGGTCGCCCAGAGCGCTGCCCCGGCGTCCGGCTCCGCGGCACCGGGCATGACGATGTCCGGCCGGGTGGTCGCGGCCGGCCGGCCCACCAGCTTGATGTCCGTGGGCAGCGAGGCCTGCGGGGGAGGCTTGCCGAACGTCACCGGCTCCGGCTCCGGCTCCGGCTCGGGGCCGGCGGCCGGCCCGGGGATCGGCTCCGAACCCACGGGCGGCTCGGAGATCGCCCTGGGTTCGGAGAACGCGATCGGCTCCTGCCCCGCCGCAGGCTCCGGGATCGCGAAGGGGTCGGGGCCCGCGGCCGGCTCCGGGATCGCGAAGGGCTCCGGGCTCGCGGCCGGTTCGCGGCTCGTCACGGGCTCGGGGCTCGCGGCGGGTTCCGGGATCGGGTTCGGGATCGGGTCGGCCTCGTAGGCCCGCAGCGGGTCGCGCTCGTAGGGCTGTATCGCGGGATCGGGTTCGTACGGCGCGGGCTCGGGATCGTAGGGCACCAGCGCCCAGTCGAGCGCGGCCTCGGCGGGCGGCTCCTCGGGAGCCCAGGGACCGCGCCAGGCGGGCTCCTGCGCGTCGGCGGCGGTCTCGGCGGGAGGCCGTCCCGTCTCGTGGTCCGGGTGGGTGTCCGGGGCGCCGGCGCCCTCCCCGTCCGGCGCCGGTCCGTCGTCCCCGGCCGGGGAGCCCTCGCCCGGGCGTGCGGCCCGGCGCGCCAGTGCCGCCCGGGCCTGCTTGAACATGGCCAGCCACAGCCAGATCGCCAGCAGCAGCATGACGTGCGGGGCGACGGCGACGCCCGCCCTCAGCGCGTCGTCCGGCAGCGCGGCGTACCCCTTGGTGGCCCGCTGCACGCTGGCCGCCGCGGCCCCGGCCAGCAGGACGAGCAGCAGCAGCCAGCGGGGCCAGCGGACCCACCAGCGGGTGTTCCGGGCCACCACCAGCGCCAGGATCGTCACCGTGATGAGCACGTCGAACATCACCGGGTAGGCCGGGGCGAACCGGCGGGGAGCGTGGCCCTCGACGACGAGGGCACGCAGATCGGCGTAGGTGACGACGAACGCCACGCCCGCGAGCACGGCGACACCGAGACCCGCGGACACGGTCAGCAGCCGCCGCTGCGTTCTGGTGTACCGCGGCGTCCCGGAAGGGTTGGGGGGCATCTCACTCATCTCGGGGGAGCGTAATCAAGTGGCCGGTCCGTTGGCTCTATCTTCGGCGCGATCTCCCAGTTGGGTACGGAATGCCGGCGCGTGTCGCCGCCCGGATCGGGGCCCGCGGGCTGGTCCGAGTCTCTCAGAGGCCTGTCTCTCCCCTCTCTCGGCGATCGGGCCCCGGGGCCGTACTGTGAGGTGAACAGGGCGAAACGGAATCCGGGACTCAGCGTGGAGGCGACGATGCCGTACTACCGGGCCGTGGGAGAGATCCCGCGGAAACGTCATGTGCAGTTCCGCAGGCCGGATGGCGGGCTGTACGCGGAGGAGCTGATGGGCGAGGAGGGCTTCTCCTCCGACGCGAGCCTGCTCTACCACGTGCATCCGCCGACGGCGATCGTGAAGGTCGAGGGGGCGCCGGAGGCCGTCGAGCCCGAGATGGTGCCCAACCATCCGCTGCAGCCCCGCGGCTACCGCACCCAGGACCTGCCCGGCGGCGGCGATCTGGTGCTGGGCCGTCAGGTGCTCGCGGGCAATCAGGACGTACGGCTGTCGTACGTGTCGGCCGACGTCGCGAGCGAGCTCTACCGCAACTCCACCGGCGACGAGGTGGTCTACCTCCAGGAGGGGTCGGCCAGATTCGAGTCGACCTTCGGGGCGCTGGAGGCCGATCCCGGTGACTATGTGGTCATCCCGGCCGGGACGATCCACCGGTGGCTGCCGGAGAGCCCGCTCAAGGCACTGGTGATCGAGGCGCGCGGCCACATCCGGCCGCCCAAGCGGTACCTCTCCCAGCACGGCCAGTTCCTGGAGCACGCGCCCTACTGCGAGCGTGATCTGCGGGCCCCGGCGGAGCCGCTGGTCGTCACGGAGGGGGCCGAGGAGACCGCGGTCCTGGTGCGCACCGCGGCCGGGATGTCGCGGCTGACCTATCTGCACCATCCCTTCGACGTCGTCGGCTGGGACGGCTGCCTGTACCCGTACGCGTTCAACATCGACGACTTCGAGCCGATCGTGAAGCGCACGCACGCGCCGCCGCCGGTGCACCAGACGTTCGAGGGCCCGGGTTTCGTGATCTGCTCGTTCTGCCCCCGGCCGCTGGACTTCCACCAGGACGCGGTGCCGATCCCGTACAACCACCACAATGTCGACTCGGACGAGGTCATGTTCTACGCCGCGGGCGACTACGAGGCCCGGAAGGGTTCGGGCATCGGGGTCGGGTCGATCTCGCTGCATCCGTCCGGCTTCACGCACGGTCCGCAGCCGGGCGCGGTCGAGGGGGTCCTGGCGAGCGGGCAGACCGCGACCACCGAGCTCGCCGTCATGATCGACACCTTCCGCCCGCTGCTGCTCGGCCCGGCGGCGGCCGGTTGCGAGGACCCCGAGTACGCCTGGAGCTGGGCGCGTTCGTCGTGAAGTGACCCCGGTTCCCGGGGAGTATTGCCGCACCGTGAGTCTTTTGTATACACATGACTGCTTTCCTGCGGGCCTGGGGTGGGTAGACGGCTTAACGCGATGAGAAACGAGCCGTTCCCCCCACGGGTCCGGAGGGTCGCCAGACGATCACGTCTGGGTGCGCCGGTCCGGGCACACGACTCACGTGGCCGCGCGTTCGCCTGGGTGGCGCTGCTGGGCGGCGCCGGGGTCGTACTGGTGCCGGCCGGGCTGTCCTACCTCCACGACGACGAGATCTGGCTGGGCGTCCCGAGCCTGGTGCTCGCCGCCGCCTACCTCGGCGGCGCGGGCTGGATCCTCGGCCGGACCGGGCTGGCCGGCCGGGGCGTCTACCGCTATGAGCACGGTTTCGTGCGGGCGGGCAATCCACCGGAGGTCTACGCCTGGGACGACCTCGTCGCCGTGACCATGTCGGGCGTACGCCGCTCCAGCCGGGGGCGTACGACCTGGCGGTTCACCGTGCTGAACGGCGACGACCGGGAGGTGACGCTCGGCGAGGAGACTCCCGGCGTGGGCGACCTGGGCGAGGTGGTGGTGGCCGAGGTGACGCGCCGGGTGGTCCCCTGGTACGTCAGCGTGATCGCCGGCGGCGGCTCCGTCGAGCTGGGGCCCTTCACCCTCGGCCCGCGGGGCATCGCCAAGGACGGCGACCTGGTGCCGTGGGCGTACGTCGACGAGGCCGTGGTCAGCAACGGGGTCGTCTACGTGCGCGACACGGAGGGGCAGATCGCGCTGGCGGCCACCGTGGGCCAGGTGCCGAACGCGCTCGCGCTCGCCGCCGTGTGCGGGCACGCGGTCCGCCGGGGCGGCGGCGATCCACAATACGAATGTAGGCGAGCTTCTCCGGGCCGATCCCATAACCTTGACACGTGAGCCTGCAGCTATACGACACCGGAACCCGTACCGTCCGCCGCTTCGAGCCCCTCCGCGAGGGCCGTGTGGGGATGTACGTCTGTGGTGCCACCCCGCAGGCCGCACCGCACATCGGTCATCTGCGCTCCGGCGTGATCTACGACGTCCTGCTCCGCTGGCTGACCCGGTCGGGGTACGACGTCACCTTCGCCCGCAACGTCACCGACGTGGACGACAAGATCATCGACGTGGCGGCGCGCACCGGGACGCCCTGGTTCGCGGTCGCGGAGGGCAACCAGCGGGTCTTCAGCCGCGGCTACGACATGCTCGGCTGCCTGCCGCCCACCATCGAGCCGCGGGCCACCGGGCACGTCCCGGAGATGATCGTGCTGATGCGCCGGCTGATCGAGGCCGGTCACGCCTACGAGTCGGGCGGCGACGTCTACTTCTCCGTCAAGTCCTGGGCCGATCGCTATGGCGCGCTCTCCAACCAGAAGGTGGAGAACATGCGCGACCCGAAGGACACCCCCAACGCGGAGTTCAAGCGCGACCCGCTCGACTTCGCGTTGTGGAAGGGCGCCAAGCCCGGAGAGCCGAGCTGGGAGACGCCCTGGGGTCCCGGCCGGCCCGGCTGGCACCTGGAGTGCTCGGCGATGGCCACCAAGTACCTCGGGGAGACCTTCGACATCCACGGCGGCGGCGTCGACCTGATCTTCCCGCACCACGAGAACGAGATCGCCCAGTCCCAGGCGGCCGGTGACGGCTTCGCCCGCTACTGGCTGCACAACGGGCTGCTCACCGTCGACGGCGTCAAGATGAGCAAGTCCCTGGGCAACGTGGTGCTCCTCACCGACCTGCTGGGCCGGGCCCGGCCGGTGGAGATCCGCTACTACCTGGCCTCCGCCAACTACCGGTCGCTCATGGACTACACCGACGCCTCGCTGGCCGAGGCGGTCGCCGCCTACCAGCGCATCGAGGGCTTCGCCACCCGGGCCGCCGAGGTCGTGGGCCCGGTGCCGTCCCCGGCCGAGGCGGAGCTGCCGGAGGCCTTCACGGCCGCGATGAACGACGATCTCGGTGTGCCGCAGGCCCTGGCCGTCGTGCACGAGGCCGTACGCGAGGGCAACACCGCCCTCGCCCAGGAGGACGCCGAGACGGCCCGTGCCCGGCTGGTGGACGTACGTGCCATGACCGGCGTGCTCGGGCTCGATCCGCTCTCGCCGCTGTGGGGCCACGAGAGCGGCGACGACCTGCGGCCGGTGGTGGACGCGCTGGTCGCGGTGGCCCTCGAGCAGCGCCAGTCGGCCCGGGCCCGCCGCGACTTCGCGGCGGCCGACGCCATCCGGGAGGGCCTCGCCGCCGCGGGCATCCTCGTGGAGGACACCCCGCACGGCCCCCGCTGGGAGCTCAAGCACGACTGACACCCCTCGGCCACGCGGCCCCCTCTCCGCAGTGGATCGCGTGAGCCTCCCGCCGTGATCATGCAATCGTTCGGCGAACGATTGCATGATCACGGCGGAGGGGGCGTGAGTGACTGGGATCTGGGCGGAGCGGGCGCCTCGTATCCTGGACGCCGCGTAGAGTTTCATCGTTGGGGCGTTCATCGAGTGTGCCGCCCAGCCGAACAGGAGGGCGCAGGAGACCGATGGCGAAGAGCAAGAGAGGTGCCACCCCCAAGGCCGAGGACCGGCACTGGCACGACAAGCGGCAGAAGGCGCGGGCGGCGAAGTCCGCCTCGCGCGCCGGCACCCGCACCACCGGGCCGGCGGCCCCCCGGGGCAGTGCGGCCACCGGTGCCCGGGGTGCCGGAGCGGCGGCCGGCCGCGACACCGACACCGGCCGGACCGGCGGCGCCCCGACGCGGCGCTCCCCGGACGCCCCGGAGGTCGTGGCGGGCCGTAACCCGGTGCTGGAGGCGCTGCGCGGCTCGGTGCCCGGCACCACGCTGTACGTCATGTCCGACACCGGCGACGAGCGGGTCCGCGAGGCCATCCAGCTCGCCGCCGACCGCGGGATCCCCCTCATCGAGGCGGGCAAGCCCCAGTTGGACCGGCTCACCGACGGCTCCATCCACCAGGGCATCGCGCTCAAGGTGCGGCCCTACAAGTACGCGCACGCCGACGACCTGCTCAAGGGCACCGCGCCGCTGATCGTCGCAGCGGACGGCATCACCGACCCCCGCAACCTCGGCGCCGTCGTACGCTCCGCGGCCGCGTTCGGCGCGACCGGCGTGGTCGTGCCGGAGCGCCGGGCGGCCGGGGTCACCGCGGGCGTGTGGAAGTCCTCCGCGGGCACGCTGGCCACGGTGCCGGTGGCGCAGGTGACCAACCTGACCCGCACGCTGAAGGCCTACCAGAAGGCTGGCTGCTTCGTCGCCGGGCTGGACGCGCGGGGCACCACGCCGGTGAGCGAGCTGGACGTCGCCACCGGGCCGTTCGTGCTGGTCGTCGGCTCCGAGGGCAAGGGCCTGGCCCGGCTGGTGGCCGACACCTGTGATCTGCTGGTCACCATCCCGATGAGCGGTGGCCGGGCGGAGTCGCTCAACGCCGGGGTCGCGGCCGGGATCGCGCTGTACGAGATCTCACGTCAGCGTTCCTGATCAGCCGGAGCCGCCGGGCTCCTAAGATCTGGGCCATGACGGACATGGCGACGATCAGCGGCAAGCTCGGTGAGCTCCGCGCGGCCGATCCCGATCTACGGATCTTCGGAGCCTCCGGGCACCGGTACGAGACCGGCCCCGCTGCCGACCCGGCCGTCCTCGGCCGGGTCGAGGATCTCGTCGGCGCGCGGCTGCCCGAGGACTACCGGGAGTTCGTCACCACCGTCGGAGACGGCGCTCCCGGTCCCTACTACGGCATCAAGCCGCTCACCCTGGCCGTGGAGTCCGTGACGGAGGTCTGGGGTGCCGCGACGCTCGGCGCCGACAGCCCGCTGACCGGCGACGTCGACTTCACCGAGCTGCTCGGGGGCCCCGAGGACTGGGAGGCGCACGCGGCCCGGCTGGACGACGACCCGGCCTACGCCGCCGGGTTCGACCGGCTCCAGGAGACGTACCTCTTCGAACCGTGGTGCAACGGCCGCCTGCCGATCGCCGACTACGGCTGCGGGGACTGGCTGTTCCTCGTCCTGCGCGGCCCACGCCGGGGCACGATGTGGGTCGACTGCCTGAGCAGCGCATCCGGCCTCTACTGCCTGGAGGTCGGCTTCGGCACGTGGTACACCCGGTGGCTGGACGACGCCCTCGACCGCACCGCGCGGGGCGACTTCGCCCCGGAGAACGCCGCCTACTCGGTCCTGCGGTACGGCGACAATCCGCGGTACCGGCTGGTCGAGCCCGAGCGCCCGATCGGCCTCGCCTGAACCGCACCGCGGCACCGGCACTAGTGTGACTGTGAGTGCCTGGCAGGGCTCTGTCATCGGTCAGGGGGCGTAGATGGACACGCGCAACATCGGCGGGCTGGAGGTCGGCGCGATCGGCCTGGGCTGCATGGGAATGACCTTCGCCTACACGACCGGCGAGCGGGACGACGCGGAGTCGATCAAAGTCGTGCACCGGGCCATCGACCTGGGCGTGACCCTGATCGACACCTCCGACGTGTACGGGCCGTACACCAACGAGGAACTCGTCGGCCGGGCACTGCAGGGCCGCCGCGACGAGGTCGTGCTGGCCACCAAGGTCGGCCTGGTGATCCCCGAGGGCGGCGGTGCGATGTACCGCGACGGCCGGCCCGAGCACGTCCACGCGGGGGTACGCGAGTCGCTGCGCAGGCTGCGGACCGACCACCTCGACCTGTACCAGTTGCACCGGATCGACGAGAAGGTGCCGCTGGAGGAGACCTGGGGCGCGATGGCCGCCCTGGTCGAGGAGGGGCTGGTCAGGGCCATCGGGCTCTCCGACGTTCGGCCGGGCCAGATCGAGCAGGCCCACGCGATCCATCCGGTCGCGACCGTACAGAACGAGCTGTCGCTGTGGACCCGCGACGACGAGGTGGTGGCCTGGACCGCCGCGCACGGAGTGGGCCTCATCCCGTACTCCCCGCTCGGCCGGGGCTTCCTCACCGGCCGCTACACCTCCAGCGCCGAGTTCGGCGCCGACGACTTCCGCTCCCGGCTGCCGCGCTTCGCCGACGGGGCGTTGGACGCCAACCTGGCCATCGTGGAGCGGGTGAAGGCGGTGGCCGAGCGGCACGGGGCCACCCCCGGCCAGATCGCGCTGGCCTGGGTGCTGGCCCAGGGCGACCAGATCGTCCCCATCCCCGGCACCAAGCGCCTGACCTATCTGGAGGAGAACGCCGGTGCCGCCCAGGTCCGGCTGACCCCCGAGGACGTCCAGGAGCTCAACGAGATCCCGCCCCCGGTCGGCACCCGCTACTAGGGCGTATCGGTCGCCCCTCCGCGGTCCCGTACAGACGACGCGCCGGTAGCCCGGTTATGGAGGAGCGGCCGAGGGCCCGAGTCGACTACGATTTCGACAGGCCCGCCTCCGTAGCTCAGTTGGCCAGAGCAGCCGCCTTGTAAGCGGCAGGTCATCGGTTCGAGTCCGATCGGAGGCTCCAGCCCAGAGGCCACTTCCAAGCTTTCGGAAGTGGCCTTTGACATCACCGGGGGTAGTGGCGTCCCGCCCGGCCGGCCGCGGACGACGCGACCGCGCGGGGCCGACGACCCACCAGCTCCGGGGGCGTCGAATTCCAATTGATCAACATGGGCGAGGCGCTCTATGCTCTCCCGATGATCAGAGGGGTTCGCGGTGGATTGGACACGCATTGAGGTCGCCGGGATTCCCACGTTCTGGAGTGAAGGCCAGGGGCCTCTGAAGGCCGGACTGATCTTCCGCGTCGGCCATGCCGACGAGACGCTCGCCACCCGGGGCATCACCCACCTCGTCGAACATCTGGCTCTACACCCGATCGGCCAGCCCGCGCACCACTACAACGGCCAGGTCGACGCCATCACGACGGCCTTCACCACCGAGGGCAGCCCCGACGAGGTGGCGGACTTCCTGTCGTCGATCTGCCGATCCCTGCACGATCTGCCGGTCGATCGGCTGAAGGTGGAGAACCGGATCCTGCAGACGGAAGAGGACGGCCGCCGGGCGGGGCCGCTCGGAGCACTCCTGCTCTGGCGGTACGGCGCCGCGACGTACGGGTTGCCGGGGTACGAGGAGTTCGGCATCGGCCTGCACACACCAGAACAGCTCGGCGCCTGGGGCCGCAGGTGGTTCACTCAGGGCAACGCCGTGCTGGCGCTGATCGGCGGCCCGCCTCCGGAGGGACTGCGGCTGGAGCTGCCCGCCGGTGAGCGCATCGCGCCGCCCGCGCCGTCGAGCGCGCTTCCTCGCACTCCCGCCTACTTCAACGAGCAGCTGAACGGTGTCGCCATGCTCAGCGCGGTGCCGCGATCGGCTGCGGCCCAGGCGTACTCGCTGCTGCTGGCCAGACGGCTGCACAGAACGCTCCGGCAGGACAGCGGAATCAGCTACAGCCCGACGGCCGACTACATGCCCCGGGACACCGGCACGGCCCATGTGACGGCGTTCGCCGACGGGCTCGAGGACAGCCATGCCAAGCTGATCGCCCAGTTCGTCGAGGAGATCGAGCGACTCGCGACCGAACCCGGCGCGCAAGACGAATTGGACAAGATCATCACCCAGATGCGCGCACGGGTGAGCGACCCCGAGGCGATCGCGGGAGTCGCGGTGGGAGCGGCGATGCGCGAGCTACTGGGCTCCGAGCCCCTCGACCGCGCCGCCCTCCTGGCGGAGATCGACGCGCTGGACGCCCGAGCGGTCCAGGAGACGGCGGCCCAGGCCCTCGACGCCGCACTGCTGATGCTGCCGAGGGGACACGAGCCTCAGGGACGCCGCTTTCACATGGCGCCGGCATCATCGCCCGGCACGGTCGACGGCCGGACCCTGCGCAGCGCTGACGCCCCCATCGACCGTGATCGCCTGATCATCGGGCCGGAGGGTGTCAGTCTCGTCCATGGTCCCCGGTACGTCACGGTCAAGTTCAGTGCCTGTGAGGCGATGCTCGCCTGGCCCGACGGGGCACGGCGGCTCTACGGCAGGGACGGTTTCTCGCTGCACCTGGAACCGACCCTGTGGGAGAACGGCGGATCCATTCCGGAGGCCCTCGATCGGGCGGTTCCCGCCGACCGGGTGATCCCTCAACAAGCCCGGTCGGAAGACCACATCCCCCAGCCCCGGACCAGCCGGCTGGAGCGCGCACGTGCCCGCCTGAAGCGCCGTTGATCCTTACCGAGTGGAGATCCTGATGCCCACCATCCCGTTCCGCCGACGGGTCAGCGAGGGGACCGCCTGGGACGACCCGGCCCTGACGGCGGGACTGCCCGACGTCCGCAAGGGACGGCTGGAGGCCGGCCGGCGGCTGCTCGCGGAGACCCGAGGCGACCACGACCTTCGCGCTCTGCGGCTGGGCAGGCTGTCGATGGCGGCCATCCCGCATCGTGAAGCCCTCGCCCGGCTGTACGCCGAGAATCCCGGCGACGCGGACCTGGCACTGTGGCTGGGCGACACCCGTATCTCCCATGCCTGGGAGGTGCGCGGCGGCCAGTGGGCGAGCCGGGTCAGCGCCGATCAGTTCGAGGAGTTCTGGCTGATCCTCGGAACGGCGTACGACCCGTTGATCGCGGCCAGCGAGCTGCTGGTGGACGACCCGGTGCCGTGGGACCGGTTGCAGTGGCACGGGCTCGGTACGCAACGGGGCCGCGCCGAGCTCGACGAGATCTGGGCGGAGTTGCACCGGAGAGGTCCCGACTTCTACACCGGTCACTACTCACGCCTTCAGGTGCTGTGCGGGAAGTGGAAGGGCTCGGACGCGGAGGTGCTCGACTTCGCCGAGACCGCCGCGAAGGCCGCACCACCCGGCAGCCCCATCGCGGCCATCCCGGTGGCCGCGCACCTGGAGGTGCTCCTCGTACAGGGGATCTCCCCGGCCGGGTACTTCCGGCAGCCGGCCGTGCAGACGCGCCTGGCCGAACTCTCCGACGCCTGGTCCGAACACGTCACCGAGCACCCCCGGGTGCCGGAGGCGCATCACCTGTTCGGCGCCGCCTTCTATCTGGGCGGTGACTGGCTGCGGGCCAGACGGCACCTGTCCCAGGTCAGCGCCGGAAGCATTCCTGGGACGTTGCCCTGGTCGTATCTCGGAGAGGGCCGTGGCTACCTCGAGGCGAGGAAGGAACTGGGGCTCTCGGCCGACAGCGGACCCATCCTGGAACCGGGACCGCTGCCCACCATTCCGGCGATGCCGCGGGTTCCGCGGTCCGCCCAGGCGGGCGAACGCCGGCAGTGGGCGGGAGCCGGCGGCGTAGCGGCGGTGGTGGTCTTCGTCGTCCTCATCCGGCTGGCGGTCACTATCAGTAACGTGTCCAGTTCGGCCGACGCTCCGCGGGACCAGCAGGCATCCGCCGCCGAGACCCCGCCCATCGAACCGCTCAACCTGCCCGAACTGCCCGACGCCGTCGCCGGCATGGTCCGCACGAACAGCCCGTACACCCGGGACCTCGCGGACACCTTCACGCGGCTTCTCACCGGCGGGGAGACTCCCGCCGGAACGGCGGCCGGCGTCTACTGGGCCGGCAGCCAGGGCCCGTCGGTGGTGACCGTCATCAAGTACGCCACGGATCCAGGCTCCGTACCCGCCTCGCTCGTGAACACGTCCCTGGCCAACCTGGCCATCACCGAGACGGCGGCCTATCCGACCGGCACGCTGAAGGGCACGCTCCGATGCGGCAGGTCCGCGATCAGCGGTGTCGTCTGTGTATGGGCGGGCCAGGCCACCGAGATCGCGGTCAACTTCGACAAGAGCTCCTCGTCCACCAGTGCCGCGGCCCAGCGGACGCGGCGGATCGCCGATGACCTTGTGAAGTGACGGCAGGCTCACCGAGACGTGCGACCGGGCGGCGTTGAGAAGGCCCTTCCACGGTGTTTCCAAGGCTGGAAAGGATCACCGGCCTGGAGGGCGTCACGGCGTGCTCTGCCGGTGCCGTGCCGTGACGGCGGCGGGCAGCGACTCCTGGACGGCACTGATCAGCTTCTCGCTGTTGCCGAGGGCGGCCTGGAGGCCCGTCGCGGGGGTGGTGCCCGCACGCTGATGCAGAACGACACCGAGGATCAGCCAGGTCCGGCCGCCCGCGGTGGCCTCCGCCGCCCACATCAGGGCGCCGCCCGCCGGGGTGCTGGAGCCGGTCTTGAGGCCGATCACGCCGGATCTGCCCAGCAGCGGATTGGTGTTGGCGATCGTGCCCGGCACGCCGGGGATCGTGGTGCTGGGCTTGGCGACGATCGAGCGGAACACCTCGTCCTTCATCACCTGCCGGGCCAGTTTCAGCTGGTCGACGGCGGTGGACGTGGTGGTGGGCTCGATGCCGCTGGCGCCGGTGTAGGTGGTGCGGGTCATGCCGAGCCCGGTGGCGGCGCGGTTCATCTTCGCCACGAAGGACTCCTGGGTGCCGGCGTCCCAGCGGGCCAGCAGGCGGGCGACGTTGTTGCCGGAGGGGATCAGCATCATCTCCAGCAACTGCCGCTCGGTGAGGCGCAGGCCCTCCCGGACCGGTGCGCTCGACTCCTCACGGGACAGCGACTCGTCGGCGGCGGCCTGGTCGACCTCGATGACCGGGCCGGTCTCGGCTCCGCTGAGGGGGTGATCCCGGAGGATCACGTACGCGGTCATCACCTTGGTGACACTCGCGATCGGTACGGGCTCGCGCTCGCCCTTCGAACCGAGGCTGCCGAGGCCCTCGACCGTCACGCTCGACTGGCCGCCGTCCGGCCAGGGCAGTGGCATCGCGGTGGTGGCGCCCTCACCCGGCCGCACACCCCCGTGATCGTCGCGTACGAAGCCATACCAGCCGGCACAGCAGGAGACGGCGACGGCGATGGCGATGGCCCAGACCTGGGCGGCGCGCTGGGAGCGGCGCGGCGGGATCGGCTGGTCCGACCGCCGCTCCGCGCGGGCCACGGCGGGCAGGCGGGCAGCGCACATGGAAACACCTCCGGGGGATCGGTGCGCCACAGAAGCGCACGTCAGCCACCCTGCGCGGTGCAGATGTCGGTGCCGCCGAGGCCGCGTATCCGGGCCCGCTCGGCTGTGTATCGGGTGGGTATCAGCCGTCGAGGCGGAGCGTGGCGACCGCGCCGCCGTCCGGTGCGTTGCCGAAGGTGAGGTCGGCGCCGATCACCTCGGCCTGGCCGGCGGCGATGGTCAGGCCCAGGCCGTGGCCCCGGCCGCGCTCCGCCGCACCGGTACGGAAGCGCTGCGGTCCGTCGGCCAGCAGCGCGTCCGGGAACCCGGGCCCGTGGTCACGGACGACGATGGTCGTACCGTCGACGATCACCTCGACCGGAGGCCGTCCGTGGCGGTGCGCGTTGGCGAGCAGGTTGGCGATGATCCGGTCGAGGCGGCGCGGGTCGGTGTCGGCGACCGGGTCATCGATCACCGTCAGCCGAGCCTGGAGCCCGGTCCGGCGCAGGGACTCCCCGACGACCTGGTCCAGCGGCACCCGTGCGCGATCGGCTCGTTCCGCGCCCGCGTCCAGGCGGGAGATCTCCAGCAGATCCTCGACCAGCGCCCGCAGCACCCGCACCCGGTCGCGTACGAGGTCGGTCGCCTCGCTCGGCGGGAGCAGCTCGGCCGAGGTGACCAGGCCCATCAGCGGGGTGCGCAGTTCGTGGGCCACGTCGGCGGTGAAGCGCTGCTCGCTGCGCAGCCGCTCCCGCAGGGCACCCGCCATCGAGTCGACGGCCACCGAGATCTCGGTGATCTCGTCACGGATCGGGCCGCCCGTCCCGATCCGGGCGTCCAGGTCGCCGTCCGCGATGCGCCGGGCGGTGCCCGCCACCCGCCGCAGCCGCCGGTTCAGCAGTTCACCGGCCAGCGCCGCCAGGGGCACGACGACGCCGAGCCCGGCCAGCGCGGCCATCACGATATGCCGGTCGAGCGCCTGAAGGCTGCGCAGCTCGGAGCCCATTTCGATCTCCACGGCCAGGACCTCGCCGCCCGTGCTGGAGGCCGCCCACATCCAGGGCTGGTCCGGTTTCCTGGCGTCGTACCAGGTGGCGACCTTCCCGGCGCGCACCTGCCGGGACAGCTCTGGGGGGAGCTCGGCCGGGTCCGTGAGAGCACCGGCCGGCACCGCCCCGGTCCCGGCGTACTCGGCCGTCGCGGTCTGGAGGGCCTGGTAGGCCGCGTTCCGGCCCAGGGCGAGCGATCGGTCGTAGGTGGCCTGGTGCACCAGCATCCCGACGACCGCGGTGACCGCGCAGGACGCCACGGCGACCAGCGCGGCGATCTGCCAGCGCAGCGACAGCGAGTTCCACGGCCTCTTCCGCCGGTCCGGCGGCGTACGGCTCGTCCCAGCGGGCCCGATGCCCACCTCAGCGCCGCAGCTTGTAGCCGAAGCCGCGGACCGTCTCGATCCGGTCGGCGCCGACCTTCTTGCGCAGGCGCTGGACGCACAGGTCGACCACCCGGCTGTCACCGTCCCATCCGTAGTCCCAGACGTTGCGCAGCAGCGTCTGCCGGTCCAGCACGATCCCCGGATGCGCCGCGAACTCCAGCAGCAGCCGCAGCTCGGTGGGGGCCAGCGCGACCGGCTCGCCGTTCCGCCGCACCTCCAGGCCCCGGGTGTCGATGGCCAGGTCCCCGAAGACCAGATCGGCGGCGGGCTCCGGAGCGTCCCCGGAGACCGGCGCGAAAGTGGCCCGGCGCAGCAGCGAGCGGATCCGCGCCACCAGCACCGCGGTGTCGACCGGCTTGACGACGTAGTCGTCGGCACCCGCCTCCAGCCCCGACACCACGTCCAGCGCGTCACCACGCGCGGACATCATCAGGATCGGGACCAGGCTGGACTCCCTGATCCTGCGGCACAGCCCGATGCCGTCCAGCCCCGGGAGCATCACGTCCAGCAACAGCAGGTCGTGCCGTCCGTCCCGGAAGAGCTCCAGGCCGGTCAGACCGTCGCCGGCCACGGCCACCTCGTAGCCGTACCGCTCCAGCGCCATCCCGACCGCCTTGCGGATCACCTCGTCGTCCTCGACGAGCAGCACCGTGACGGGGGCCGGCGGTCCGTTACTGACCCTCAAACCTGCCATCTCTCCCAAATCGTGACGAATGAGGCACCAAAGCAATATAGGGGCTCTCAAGGAGCAGGCCGGCGGGATGTTCCCGGCGTGATCTTCCCCGCCGGCACCGGCGGATCAATAGGGGCTGACGCGTCCGTCGATGAGCACGGTCAGCCCGGGCTCGACCCGGGGCCGGATGATCTCATGGGGCCGCGGTGCGACGAGGTCCTCGACGACGACGCCGAAGTCCCACTGGGTCTCGGTGATCGAGGCGATGCTCCCCGGCCGGGCATGGGAGCGGAGGATGGTCACGCCCTCACAGGTCCGGCGCAGCCGGCCGTCGGCCGTCAGCCATACGTCATAGGTCAGCTTCTTGATGCCGTGTCGCTCACAACGCTGGTAGAGCCCGGCGAGCAGGGGGTCGGTCTCGTGCCTGCGCGGCCTGATCCGCAGCGAGAACCGGCGGAGCCGTTCTCCGTCGTGTTCCTCCACGGTGGCCGCGACGGGCACGGCCCGGTGACGGATGGCGGCGACGGTCTCCGCGCGATGGTTCTCCCAGCCGGGGTCCGCGGGGCTCTCCCACCTCCACGTCATGCCCGTCCTCTGCTGCTCCTCCGGGGTGAGCCTGCACAGGACGTCGGGTCCCGCGTGCAGATGGTGGGCGATCACTTCTCCGGTCGAGATGCGGATGAAGCCGAGATGGTGCCGGTAGTCCCAGAACCCCTCATGGCGCACCGGGAGTGTCCTGCCGTCGCCTCGGCTCACCAGGACGTCGGCGGTGAGCCGGGCGGTGGTCACGGCTTCGACCTCGTCGGCGATGTGGCCGAGCGGGACCTCGTCCGGCGGCGGACGGCCCCGGAAGACCCGGGCGAGCCTCATGTCCGTCAGCCGGGGACCGTACGGCCCGCGGGCGGGGCGAGGGCGGACAGCAGGGTGGCGGTGAGCAGGCCGGGTACGGCCTCCGGCGTGAGCCGATCGGCCTCGACCTCGTCGGCGGCGGTGTGGAGCAGGCTGAAGGTGAGCGTGACCAGCCAGTCGGTGGGCAGGTCGGTGCGGAAGACTCCCTGCTCCCGGCCCTGCGCGATGAGCCGCTCCATCCGGCTGCGCACCGGGTCGTGATATTCGTGGAGCCGCTCGGGGCCGAGGTCGGCCAGCGCGTGCCGGCGCAGCCTGCGATGGCGCTGGAGTACGGACCAGGTGGAGCCGATCAGGCCGGCCAGCACCTGGTCGGCGAGCCGGTCGGCGGACTGGCCGCCGGGCTGGTCGCCGCGCTCGTCGGCAAGGGCGGTGAGTCCGGCGTCCATGGCCTGCTCGGCTTCGGCGATGGCGTGCCGCATCAGGGCCTCGACCAGATCGGCCCGGGAGGGGAAGTGGGCATAGACGGTGACCCGGCCGAGCCCTGCGGCCCGCGCGACGTCGGCCATGCTGACGTTGGCCTCGCGCCCGAACAGCTCCAGCCCGGCGGCGATGATCGCCGCGATGTTGCGTTCGGCGTCGGCCCGGCGGGGCGCGGTGTTCTCGTCCTGCCGGGCCGGTGCCGAACGGCGTCCAGAGACCATGACCGAAGCTTAGGACCTCAGTGCACGAACGGTCCGGCGGGCAGGCGCGGCCTGCCCGCCGGTGCGACGGCGAGTGCCACGACGGCGGCTGCGGCCGCGGTGACCGCGGCAACGGTGAAGGCGCTGCCGAACCCGGTGACGGTGCCGGTCCGGAGACCCGCGGCGGCGACGGTGGAGACGACGGCGACCCCGACGGAGCCGCCGACCTCGTGGAAGGTGCTGATGAGGCCGGAGGCGAGGCCCGCCTCCCGGTGCTCGACGAACCCGAGCGCGGTGGTGGTCGCCGCGACGAAGACGGCGCCCACGCCGATGCTGACGAGGACGAAACCCGGCAGCAGGGCGGTGTACGGGTCGCTGTGCGAGTCCAGCCCGGCCAGCAGCCCGAAACCGATCGCCGCGGACACCAGCCCGGCCGAGGCGATCGGCCGGGCACCGCGCCGGCCGATCAGCCGGCCGGCCAGATGCGCGCCGACCCCGGTGCCGAGCGCGACCGGGAGGAACATCAGCCCGGTCCGCAGCGCGCTGTAGTGCCGGACGTGCTGCAGGTAGAGCGAGCCGAGGAAGAACGTGCCGATGAGCAGCGCGGTGGCCACCAGCATCAGGAAGGCCCCGGCGAGCACCGGCCGTCGCCCCAGCAGGCGCAGGTCCATCAGCGGTGACCGGACCGTACGCTCCACGATCGCGAACCCGGCGTACAGCGTCGCGGCCGCGGCCAGCGCGACGAGGGTGGCGGTGCCGCTCCATCCGGAGTCCCCCGCCTTGACCAGACCGTAGATCAGTGCCGCGGTGCCGCCGGTGACCAGCAGCGCCCCCGGCACATCGATCCGCCGGGGTACGGCGGGACCCGGCGAGCCCTTGACCACCAGCGGCAACGCGACGAGGACGGCGAGCCCGACGGGCACGTTGACGAAGAACACCCATTTCCAGCCGGGGCCCGCGGTGAGCGCACCGCCCAGGAGCACCCCGGCCGCCGACCCGGTCCCGCCGAGAGCGGCCCACACCCCGAGGGCCTTGTTGCGCTCGGCCCCGTGGAAGGTGGTGGTGATGATCGACAGGGCGGCCGGTGAGAGGAGTGCGGCGCCGACGCCCTGGGCCACCCGGCCGCCGAGCAGCATGGCGCCGTCCCCGGCGAGCCCGGTGACCAGCGAGGCCAGCGTGAACACCACGACACCGGCGGGGAGCGTACGGCGGGCGCCGAACGCGTCGGCGAGCCGGCCGCCCAGCAGCATCAGGCCGCCGAAGACCAGCGTGTAGGCGGTCACCACCCAGGTGAGGGTCTCGCGGCCCAGGTGCAGGCCCGCGCCGATGCCGGGCAGCGCGACGTTCACCACGGTGACGTCCACGACCAGCATGAACTGGGCGACTGACAGAACGGCGAGCGCCGCCCATCGGCGCCGGCCGGGCTCGGGGGGAGCGTGCGGGTGCCGGGCCGGAGCGCCGGGGGAGTGGACGGGATGGCTCATGACGGACCTCCGCGCGAGACGCCCGGCAGGAAAGCCCGGGCGATGCCTAATCCGTACACTGCTGTACGGGTTATGAAGGTGAGCGTACCGCTATTCCGTACATAGGTGTACGACTTATTGGCCGCCGTCCGGCGCGGATCGGAAGAACCGGCTGCGGCCGCCGGCTACCGGGCGTCGCCGTAGATCGTCAGCCAGATCGACCGGCCGAGGGTGCGGGCGATGGCCTCGTCGCCCGGGCCCTCGTCCTGACGGCAGTGTGCCGAGATGGTCCGCTCGACCATCCAGGTCAGCACCTGCGCGGTCGTCGTGGTGTCCATGGCGGGGCTGACGTCGCCCGCTCGCTGATCGCGTTCCCGCCAAACGAGCTGGCGCTCTTCGTCAACCGCTTCATCGTGTACGTGACCAGCAGTGACGAGCGCCGCCTCGGGCAGTGGGAGCACGTCCCGTGGTGGGACTACGTACGGGCCGCGGGCAAGTCCCGCGACTACCAGACCATCGTCGCCAAGTTCCTGACCCGCGGCCTGGTGGCGGTCAAGGAGGAGGTGGCCAGCACCAAGACCGTCGGCTCGATGGGCCAGGCGTTCGTGATGTCCGGTCTCGGCCTCGGCACCGACGGCGGGCTGGCCCGGATGCTCAACGCCCCGACCAACGAGGCCTGGATCGACCCGTGGACGGCGTACCTGACCGAACGCGGCGTCCGCTTCCACGTCGGCCAGACGGTCACGGCCGTGGAGGTCGGCGGTGGCCGGATCCAGGCCGCGCACGTGGTGGACGCGCAGCAGCAGACGCGCCGGATCGACGCGGACTGGTTCATCTGTGCCCTGCCGGTGGAGCGGGCGCGGGCACTGTGGTCGGGCGAGGTGCTCGCGCTCGACCCGGCCCTGGCGGCGACCAAGGACCTGCACACCGAGTGGATGAACGGCCTGCAGTTCTTCCTGCGCAGGACCCCGCGCGACCTCGGCCAGGAGATCAGCTTCCTGGACTCGCCCTGGCAGATCACCGCGGTCCTGCAGAGCAACCTGTGGGACCGTGACTTCGCCCGCGACTACGGCGACGGCAGCGTCAAGGACTGCCTCTCGCTGGACGTCTCCGACTGGGACACCCCCCGGGATCCTGTACGGCAGGCCGGCCAGGAACTGCCGTCCCGAGGAGGTGGCCAAGGAGTGCTGGGCGCAGATGAAGGACCATCTCGAGGACACCGGAAGATCGGTGCTTCCCGACGACATCCTGCACTCGTGGTTCCTCGACCCGGCGATCAGCTGGGATCCGGCCCGCCTGCGCAACGACAACGACGAGCCGCTCATGGTGAACACCGTCGGCACCTGGGCCAAACGTCCCCGCACCCGTAGCGCGATCCCCAACCTCTTCCTGGCCGGCGACTACGTCCAGACCAACACGGACCTGGCCACGATGGAGGGCGCCAACGAGTCCGGTCGGGCCGCCGTCAACGCGCTCCTGGACGCGGCCGACTCCGCCGCCGAGCCGGTCGCCATGTGGACGCTCTACCAGCCCCCGGCACTCGAGGGGCTGAAGAAGACCGATGCCCGGCGCTACCGCAACGGACAGCGCAACCTCTTCGACGTCGACACCCCGTGAGCTGGGACGGATGGCCGTACCCGGCCCGAAAGCACGGAGCGCCCCGGAGACCTGGACACGTCATGGCAGAATGAGGCCCCGCGTGGCGGACGGCTCCGGGCGGGGTCACACCGGTGACCAGCGAGGCGGTCCGGCCGCGCCGACGAGGCGGGGAGGAGGTTCGGCCCATGTCCGATGTCGGCCTTCCCCGTTCCGGACGGCATCGCGCCTCGGCCGCCGACCTCCACACCCGCGGCATCCGGGTCATCCGGGTGACCGCGGGTGCGCTCGCGGGCCTGGCCATCGTGATCGCCGCCTCCACCCCCCTGACGGGCGCGCCGTCGTCGACGGAGGCCGCCCAGGCCGCCCAGGCGGCGCAGACCGCCCCCGCCCGCGCCCAGGTCGCGGACGGCATCCGCGCCGGACAGTGGTGGCTGAACGCCATCCACGGGCCCGGCGCCTGGAAGTGGACCAAGGGCTCCGGCGTCACGGTCGCGGTGCTGGACACCGGGGTCGACGGGCGCCACGCCGATCTCACCGGCCAGATCATCCAGGGCCCGGACTACACCACCGGCGGCCGTGCCCCCGGCAACAAGTTCTGGGGACGCCACGGCACGCTGATGGCCAGCATCATCGCCGGGCACGGGCATGGACCGGGCAGGGACTCCGGGGTGCTCGGGGTGGCGCCCCAGTCCAAGGTCCTCTCCATCCGGGTGACCTGGGAGAACGACGACCCGATCCGGAAGAACCACGCCGCGGTCGTCCGCAACCACGACTCGGTGGCCAAGGGCATCAGATACGCGGTCGACCACGGCGCCGGGGTCATCAACATGTCGCTCGGCGGTGGCAGGTCGCTCTACGAGGGCAATCCGGTCGACGCGGCGGCGGTGAAGTACGCCCTCGCCAAGAACGTCGTGCTGGTGGCCTCGATGGGCAACGACGGTGCCACCGCCAACGGCAAGAACTTCCCCGCCGCCTACCCCGGAGTCATCGCCGTCGGCGCCGTCGACCGCGGCTTCAAGCCGTGGAAGGGCTCCAACCACCGTGAGTACGTCTCCGTGGCGGCTCCGGGCAAGGACATCGTCGGCGCGGACGACCTGGGCACCCACTACTCGACCGGCATCGGCACCAGCCCGTCGTCGGCCATGGTGGCGGGGGTCGCGGCGCTCATCCGGTCCCGCTATCCCGTGCTCCCCCCCGACCAGGTGAAGCAGGCCCTCGAGAAGGGCACGACGCACAGGCCCGCGACCGGCCGCAACGTCTGGGTGGGTGCGGGCGTCCTCGATGCCAAGGGCGCCCTGCTGGCGGCGCACCGCATCAACAAGGCGGCCCATGGCCCCGCGACGGCGGCCAAGCCCAAGACGCCCCCGTCCGTGGTGGGCAGGCCGCTGAACCTCCTGCTCATTGTGATCCTGGGCGGTGGCGGCGGGCTGGTGCTGGTCGGGCTCGTGCTCGGCTGGCTCCAGCGCCGCCGTCCCGGAGACGACTGGGAGCCCATCGCCGACGAGCCGCTCGAGCCGGTCGCGGCCTTCGCCGACCTCCCGCCCGCGGCGCAGCCACGCGAGAGCACCCAGCTGTACGCGGCACCGGTGCGCATCCCGGGCCCTGTTCCACCGGGGTCCGAGAGCGAGCACCCACCGGAGAGCGGAGCCTCCGCCTTCGACGCCGGAGTGCTACAGCCGTACGAGGTCCCGGTCGCCGCGGCCGGCAACGGGCAGGGCAACGGCAACGGGCTCGGAGCCGCCAACGGGCTCGGCAACGGCAATGGGCTCGGCAACGGCAACGGCAACGGGCACGGCAACGGCCATCGTCCGGACGGCCTGGTGGACGGCTTCCGGATCGAGGACTTCCGGATCGGCCTGTCCGCCGGCGAGCCCGGCGGGCCTGGCGGGCTCGGCGGGCCGCCCCCCGACGATCCCCGGAGCCGGGAGGGCGTCCCGTCCGCGTTCGACAGCGATCCGCTGAGCGGTGATCTCGGGTCGCTGGCCGAGCCCGGGAGCGACACCCCGCTGGCCGACGAGAGCTGGCGGAGCCTGCTCGGCGGTCGCGACCAGGCAGGCGGCGGGCCGCGCGACCTCGGCGGGCCGTCTCAGGACGAGGTGCCGACGAACACCTTCCCGGCGGTGGATCCCCTGGCGGACCCGCTCACCGGCCCGCTGCGGGACCCGCTCGCCGGGCCCGTGGGCGGTGTCACGAGGGACACCCCTGCCGACCCGCTCACCGGCCCGCTGAACGTCCCGCTGAGCAGCCCGGTGAACGACCCGCTCACCGGTCCGCTGCCCACCTCGCCCGGCCATCCGCCGCGCGGCGCACCGGCCGGGGGCCCCGCGCCCTCGAACGACGAGAGGGACGAGTCGTTCGGGCGGCCAGCCCGGCCGCGTAACCCGGAGGAACACCCCTTCGGCAGCCCCGCCCGGCCCAGGGACACCGACGAGGACGGGTCCCGGCCGCACTGGTGGTAGCACGGCACCCGCCCGCCGGGCCGTGCGGCCGAGGCCGTACGACGGCCGTACGATCCGGCGCGGGCGGGTGCGTCAGTGCAGGGAGGCGGGAGCCGGGTCGGGCTGGACCTCGCCGGTGGGATCGGCGGAGGCGCCCTTGCTGGGAGCACCGCGCAGCGGCTCCTCCTTGAGGAACCAGGAGACCACGAAGGCCACCACGAGGAACGGCACCGCGTAGCGGAACACGTCGGTCAGCGCGTTGCTGAAGGACACCAGGATGCCGTCCCGGACTGGCGGGGGCAGCATGTCGATCGCCTGCCGCGAGATGGACGACGTCTTCGGTGCCTGGGCGCCCTGGGGCAGGTGTGCGGCGATCTCGGCGCTCAGCCGGTTGTTGAAGATGGCGCCGAAGACGGCGACCCCGAAGGAAGCGCCGACCTGGCGGGCGAAGGTCACCGTGGAGGTCCCGCTGCCGATGTCGCGCCGCTCGATGGTGTTCTGGGTGGCCAGCACCACCGTCTGCATGACCATGCCCAGCCCGCCGCCGAGGACGAGCATCATCAGGCTGGAGGAGACCCGGCCGGTGTGCACGCCCATGGTGGAGAGCAGGTAGAGCCCCACGATGGCGATCGCGGTGCCCAGGATCGGGAAGATCTTGTAGCGGCCGATCCTGCTGATGATCGATCCGGACACGATCGAGGTGAGCAGCAGCCCGCCCATGAGCGGGAGCAGCAGCAGGCCGGAGTTGCTCGCGCTCGCCCCCGTCACGATCTGCAGGAACAGCGGCAGGAAGGAGATGCAGCCGAACATCGCGAAGCCCACGAAGAAGCTGACCCCGCTGGAGGCGCTGAAGGTACGGTTGCGGAACAGCCGCAGGGGGATGATCGGCTCGGGCGCCCGCACCTCAGCGAACGCGAAGAGCACGAACAGCAGCACCCCGGCGACGCCCAGGCCGATGATCAGAGGCGAGCCCCAGGCGTACTGCGTGCCGCCCCAGCTGGTCATGAGCACGATGCAGGCCACGGCGGCGGCGATCAGCACCGCGCCGATGTAGTCGATCTTCGGCTTGCCGCCGGGCTTGTGCAGCTTGAGCCCGAAGACGGTCACCAGCAGCGCGGCCGCACCCAGCGGCATGTTGATGTAGAAGATCCAGCGCCAGGTGAGATGGTCGGTGAAGAAGCCGCCGACCAGCGGGCCGGCCACCGAGGCCAGGCCGAACACCGCGCCGAACAGACCCTGGTAACGGCCCCGGTCGCGGGGCGGGACGACGTCGGCGACGATGGACATGGCGGTCAGCATCAGCCCGCCGCCGCCCAGTCCCTGGACGGCCCGGAAGAGGATCAGCTGGGTCATCGACTGGGCCAGCCCGCACAGCACCGACCCGACGAGGAAGATCACGATCACGAAGACGAAGATCGGCTTACGACCGTACTGGTCGCCGAGCTTGCCGTACAGCGGCATGGCCACCGTCGAGGCGAGCAGGTAGGCCGTGACGACCCAGGAGATGTGCTCCAGGCCGTGCAGGTCCTTGACGATGGTCGGCAGTGCCGTGGAGACGATCATTTGGTCGAGTGCGGCCAGTAGCATGCCGAGCAGGAGCCCGGAGAGCACGATCAGTGTCTGCCGGTGGCTCAGGGCGGCCGGTGAATCCTCGGCGTTCGGGGTCACCGACGGGAGGTTCTGGTTGGTCATCGATTCCCTCGTGGGCAAAACTGCATGTACCGTACATATGTAGCGGTCACATGTACCGTACATCTGCACTGTGCAGGTATCAAACAGGAGGCCCCTCATGGGGACCAACGACATCTCGGCCGACCCGGTGGACCCGGTCCTCGCCGAGATCGCGCAGGCGGTCTTTCACCTGCGGCGGGTGTGGGCCAAGCCCGGCCTGATGCGCAAGGTCCGTGAGCAGACCGAGGGCTCCCGGCCGCTACAGATGTCGAACCTCATGGTGGTGCACGCGGTCTCCGGGCTGAGCGCGGAGGCCGACGATGTGGGTGAGGTCACCGTCGGCGCGGTCGCCGACCGGCTGGAGATCGACCCCTCGACGGCGAGCCGCCTGGTCGGGCACGCCATCGACGCCGGCCTGGTCTCCCGCCGGCCGTCACCGGTCGACGCGCGGCGGGCCAATCTGCAGCTGACCGACGCGGGCAGCCGGGTCAAGCAGGTCGCGCACCGTTTCCGGATGGCCTACCTGGCCGATCTCACCGCGGACTGGAGCCGGGAGGAACGGGTCGAGTTCGCCCGGCTGCTCAAGCGGTTCACCAACGCGGCCGCCCAGTCCCCGATGGACCTCGACGGCATCGGCAAGATCTTCAAGGAGGCTGGAGCCCCCGAGTGACGGGCTCAGCCCCACCAGAAGGCGGCGGCGATGATGCAGTACAGCACGATGAGCGTGGCGCCCTCGAGCCAGTTCGACTCGCCGTCCAGCACCACCACCACGGTCACCAGCACGGCCAGGATCAGCACCGCGATGAGCAGCGGCGACAGCACCAGGGTGAAGGACGCGCCGACCAGCGGTGACAGCAGCACCAGGGCGGGCGTGACCACCAGCGCGATCTGCAGCGGGCTCTGCAGGATCACCTGCAGGGCGTAGTCGGACTGGTTCCTGGCGGCCAGCTGGATGCCGACCACGTTCTCCACCGCGTTGCCGGCGATGGCGACGATCACCAGGCCGGCGAACGCCTGCGAGATGCCCATCGCGTCCATCGCCGGGGTGAGGCCCGCCACGAACCAGTCGGAGACGAAGGCGGCCCCGATGCCGGTGACGGCCAGCATGCCGATCGCGACCGCCAGCGGCCAGCTCGGCCCATGGTGCTCCGCGTGCTCCGGCGCGGTCTTCTCTCCGGCGGGCTCCCCGGTGGCTTCCTCCGGGGCCTTCTGGCGCTTCAGGGCGGCCGGCAGCGAGGCCACGAAGAGCCCGAGCAGCAGCAGCGACACCACGATCGACAGGGCGCGCTCGTGCTCCCTGGCGGGCGTGTGCAGGGCGAAGGTGATGGCCGGCACCACCAGCGCCGCGACCGACAGCACCAGCAGCATGGCGATGGTGCGGGCCGAACCCTTCTGGAACCGCTGAGGGCCGTTCTTGATGCCACCGACGAGGAAGGCCAGTCCCAGCACGAGCAGGAGGTTGGCCAGGATCGAGCCGACCAGCGAGGCGGTGGCGACGTCGTACAGCTTCGCCTTCAGGGCGAACAGCACGACGAACAGCTCGGGGAGGTTGCCCAGCGCGCTCTGCACCACGCCGGTCGCCCCGGCGCCCAGCCGGTCGCCGAGCGCCTCCACGCTGCGGCCGACCAGACTGGCCAGCAGCGCGAGCGCGATGGCGGAGATGGCGAAGGGCGCGATCGTGCCGCCCAGCTCCGCGTAGTGGGTGACACCGGCGGCGAGAGTGATGATCCCGGCCAGCCCGATGAGCCGCCAGTCGGAGCGTGTGAGACCCATGGGGAGATCATGCCGTATGTGCGGTGTGGCGTCCCGCTTTGCTCGTTCCTTACCTCGGATGCCCGGCCGCCGCACGGTCACCATGGGCCCCCTCGAAGAGACTCGCCCCACGCGTATCGAGCCGCCGGGGACGCGGGCGCGGCGTTCGGCGAGAACACCGGAAGTCGTCGGTCGGGACGCGTAGCATGACACCGGCCGAACCCGGACGACCGGGACTAGAACCCACAAGAGGGGACCTGATGCGAGCGGCTAACGCCTCGGGCGAAGGCCCTGAAAACGAAGGCCCAGTAGACGACCCCGGCGCTTTCCCCACCGACCTCCTGTCCGACCGTGACCGCCAGATCCTCGCCTTCGAGAGGCAGTGGTGGAAGTACGCCGGAGCCAAGGAGCAAGCCATCCGCGAGCTGTTCGACATGTCGGCGACGCGGTACTACCAGCTCCTCAACCTGCTGATCGAACGCCCTGAGGCGCTCGAGCACGACCCCATGCTCGTCAAGCGCCTTCTCCGGATGCGGTCCCAGCGGCAGCGGAAACGCGCCGCGCGACGACTCGGTATCCAACCCTGAGTGACCGACAATGGTCGCATGAACCCTCACACCCCTGAAGGCGCCGAAGGGCTCGCGGCAATCCGCAAGAGTCCCGACGAGGCGCTCCTCGCCTTCGATTTCGATGGTGTGCTCGCGCCGATCGTGGCCGACCCTGCGGCGGCCCGAGCCCACCCTCGGGCGGCGCGGGCGCTGGCCCACCTGGCGCCGCGGGTCGGCTCGGTCGTCGTCATCACCGGCCGGCCTGCCGGCGTCGCGGTCGAGTACGGAGGCCTGGCGGACATCGACGGGCTCATCGTGCTGGGGCAGTACGGCGCCGAACGCTGGGAGTCCGGAAAGCTGATCACCCCCGAGCCGTCACCGGCGGTGGCCGAGGTGCGCACCAAGCTGCCCCGGGTGCTGGAGACGGCGGGCGCGCCTCCCGGGGTCTTCATCGAGGACAAGGGCCACGCGCTGGCCGTGCACACCCGGCGCGCGGCCGAGCCGGGCGTCGCCCTCGAGCGGCTGCGCAGTCTCCTGGTCGCGCTCGCCGAGCGCCACGGGCTGGTGGTCGAGCCCGGCAGGTTCGTGCTCGAGCTCCGGCCGCCCGGCATGGACAAGGGCGTCGCGCTGCGCGCCATCGTGGCCGAACGCGGGGCGGGAGCGGTGCTGTACGCGGGCGACGATCTCGGTGATCTGCCCGCCTTCGACGCCGTGGAGGCGTTGCGGGCGGAGGGCGTCCCGGGCGTCAAGGTCTGCAGCGGCTCCGCGGAGGTGACCGCGGTCGCCGAGCGGGCCGATCTGATCGTCGACGGTCCGGACGGGATCGTCGAGTTGATCAATTCTCTTGCCGACTCCATCGCGCCCTGAACGGAAATATGAGAGCCGTTCGTCTTTCGTATGCGCCCAGGTGAGGGGTCATCCCTCTTATTTCCACACATATCGACGAACAACGGGGGTTATCGAGAAACCTCGGCCTTTGTCCGCCAATATGATGCGAGCTTGGTGACACGAGGTGACGAGGAGCCCACGATGCCGGAAGTCGAGCCGCTGCGACGGACTGATCCGCAGCGCCTGGGGGACTTCCGGCTGACCGGCCGGCTGGGCGAGGGCGGCCAGGGGGTGGTCTTCCGGGGCGAGTCAGGGCCGGGCGAGGTCGTCGCGGTGAAGCTGCTGCACGCCCGGCTCGGCGAGGACCCCCGCGCCCGGGAGGGCTTCGGCAAGGCGATGGCGGCCGCGCAGAAGGTGGATCCGTTCTGCACGGCCCGGATCCTGGCCGCCGGTGTCGAGGGCGACGCGCCGTACATCGTCAGCGAGTACATCCAGGGGCCCTCCCTGCTGAGCGCGGTGGGAGGCCATGGGCCGCGTTCGGGGGACGTGCTCAACCGGCTCGCCCTGACCACGGCGACCGCGCTCACGTCCATCCACCAGGCGGGCGTGGTGCACCGGGATTTCAAGCCGAGCAACGTCCTGCTCGGGCCGGACGGCGCCCGGGTCATCGACTTCGGGATCGCCCGGGCGCTCGGCAGCGACGGCCAGACGCCCGGCGGCGTCACCGGTACCCCCGCGTACATGGCCCCCGAGCAGCTGTCCGGCCGGGAGCTCACCGCGGCCGTCGACGTCTGGTCCTGGGCCGCGACCATCGTGTACGCCTCCTGCGGCCGTCCGCCGTTCGGCCAGGACGCCGTGCCGATGGTGGTCAGCCGGGTGCTGCACGAGCAGCCCGACCTGGGCACGCTGGACGGGCGGCTGCGGCACCTCGTCCTCGAATGCCTGGTCAAGGACGCACGAGAGCGGCCGTCCTCGCAGTACGTCCTGATGCGCCTGCTGAGCACCGACGAAGGCGCCCCGGTGGCGCCGCTGCCGCCGGCGGCCCCGACGTACTCGGTCCCGCAGCAGGCGCCGCCCTACCAGGTGGTCCCGCAGCAGGTCGCTCCGCACCCGCGCACCACTCAGCCGGTCGCGCCGGTGCATCCGGCCGCCCCGGCGCACCTGGCCGCCGACCCGGCCGGCACCGGGGGGCAGCCGGTCATGACGGGCGTCCCGCAGGGCGAGGCCGGGCAGCCCCAGCCGGACGACAGCGGCATCCAGGTACGGATCGGCCGGGTGGGCGCCGGTCACGAGCGGCGGGCGGCTCTGGGGTCACGGCGGGCCGGACGGCGCACGAGGATGCGCAACGCCGGGCTCGGCGCGGCCCTGGTGATCCTCGTCTGCGGGCTGGCCGCCGCGGTGTTCCTCTGGTCGGACTCGGCCGGCTCCCAGACCTACGACGGGCCGGAAGGAGACGCGGGAAGCCCGATGCCGGGGACCGACGCCGGTCCGGTGAACCCGCCCAGGACCGGCCCGGCCATCAAGGTGAACGCGACCCAGGGCGAGGTGAACGCCCTGACGCTGGCCGCGGTGAACGGCGGCACGACCGACCGGCCACTGCAGAAGACCGGCACTCCCGCGCCGGCCGGGCAGACCTTCGCCTACGCCGACTACGTGCTGACCAACACCCTCGGCCGGGCCGTTCTGATGCCCGATCTCACCAGCGGTCCCGGGGACCTGTTCGTCAAGCGCGCCCTCGTGCCGGAGACGCTGCGGCCCCGGTGCATGCCGCAGGCCGGGGCGCCCGCCGACACCTGCACGCTGGCCAACGAGCAGCGGATCATCGGTCTGCTCGGCCGCTCCGGGGCGCCGACCAGCCAGGACGGCGACCAGTACATGCCGGCCGGCGCGTCCTACCTGATCCGGGTCGAGACCACCCTGCCGGTGGGCAAGGGCGTCACCCGGTCCGACCTGGGGCTGTACGTCTGGCAACCGCTGTACGTGCCCGACCGGGTGGCCCGGCCGATCCCGTTCCCCTGACGCCGCTCCGGGCGGCACGGCGGCTCCCGCCACGGCTCCCGCCCCGGCGCGGAGGTCCGCCGGGGCGAGAGACCGTTCACTCGGCGCCGTCGTCGGCGAGGATGCCGTAGAGGCGGCGGCGGGCGTCGGAGATGACGTCCAGCGCGCGGGACTTCTGATCCTCGGTGCCGGCCATCATGACCTGGCGCAGTGCCATGACGAGCTGGCCGACGGCCTCACGGGCGTGGGTGGCGTTCTCGCCGGCCTCCTCGGAGACCTCGTCCCAGGGGGTCACCGTCTGCTGCTCGGCCTCGGCCCGGCCGGCGTCGGTCAGCGCGAACAGCCGCTTGCCGGACTGCTCCTCGCTGGTCACCAGGCTCTCGTCCTCCAACAACTGGAGGGTGGGGTAGACCGAGCCGGGGCTGGGCCGCCAGACGCCGCCCGTGCGGTTCTCGAGCTCCTGGATCATTTCGTAGCCGTGCATGGGCCGTTCGGCCAGCAGGGCCAGGATGGCGGCCCGGACGTTGCCGCGCTTGGTGCGGCGGCCACGGCCTCGGCCGGGGTGGCGCGGACCGAATCCCGGACCCCACTGGGGGCCGAAGGAGTCTCCGCGGCGCTGTGCCCGTTCTGGGCTTCTGAATCGACGATGCATCTGTGCATCCTTTCTGATCTTGTACCACCTGCTTACGCGGTAGTGACTGCTTGCGATGTATTAACGATATATCGCTAAGCTGTCGTTAGCAACCCCCGAACGGCCGTCGAAACGACGAGAGCCCTGCCGCCGGTGGCGACAGGGCTCTCACTCAGGGGTTATGCGGCTACTTGATCACCAAGCTGTCGAGGATCTTCTTGGTGCGATCGTTGGAATCGACCTGCTTGACCCGGATCCACAGGCCGAACTTGCCGCCGGTGTCGGTCAGCCCGACCTCGGAGATCGACGAGGTGCCGGTCTTGCAACCGGTGTAGCGGGTGATGGTGCCCTTCAGCGTCCCGCGGGAGTACGCCTCCGGCTGCCCCTTGGTGCACTGGGGGTGGGAGGTGGCCGAGGGCGGCGGCAGCTTCCCGGCGGCCACGTCGGTGGTCAGCCCCACGAAGACGCCGGGGGTCGTCCCGGTCGCGGTGCGGAACTGGGCGACGCTCGGGGTGGCGCGCAGCACCGGCTCCTGCTTGGCGTCGGCGAGCCCCACCGTGGAGGGCAGCCAGGTCTGCTCCTGGCCCTTCGGCCACTCCTTCGGCACGGTCGCGGTGAGCCGGCCGGAGGTGTCGCTGACGGTGACGTAGTTCGGGTCGGGGGTCGGCGTCTTGGTGCCCGGCTTCTTGCCGTCACCGTCGAAGAGGCTGCCGACCAGCAGGCCGCCGACGATGGCGATGACCAGGACGCCGACCACGATGCCGATGGGGATGAGCAGCTTGTTGCGCTTGCCGCCGGAGCCGCCTCCGCCGGGAGGCCCTCCGCCGGGCGGCTGCCCGTGGGGCGGCCCGCCGTAGGGCGGTCCGCCGTGCTGGAGCCCGCCGTGCTGAGCCCCGCCGAACTGGGGTCCGCCCTGGCCCGGTGCCCCGGGAGGCAGCCTGCTGCCGACATACGGGGTGGAGTCGTTTGGCCCGGGCGGGCCGGGGGGCGCGGAGTACATGCCGTCCGGAGGGGTGCCGGCCGGCGGTCCGGGCGCGAAGACCGCGGTCTTGCCGTCCTCGCCTCCCGCGGGAGCGTCGCCCTGCGGCGCGGGCTGGTCGAGCACGGTACGGCCGTCGTCGCGCGGGGGCTGCTGATAGCCCGGCGGTATGCGTACCTCCGTCGTCCGCACATCGTCGGGGGACCCGGGCGCGGGCGGCCCGGACGGGCGTTGCGGCCCGGGCGGTCCGCCCTGGCCGGGGGGCACGCCGTGGCCGGGGGCACCGCCTTGACCGGGTCCACCGCCCTGACCGGGGGCGCCGCCTTGGCCGGGAGGCACGCCCTGGCCGGGAGGCACGCCCTGGCCGGGGGGACCACCCTGGCCGGGAGGCCGCTGCTCGTATCCCGGGCGCTGGATCGCCTGGGTGGCGTCCTCCTCCGGCTCGGACTGCGCGGCGGCGAACGGCTGTGCCGGGCCCTGCGGCCGCTGTTCCTGGCCGTACCGCTCCTGGGCGTACTGGCCCTGCGCGTAGGGATCCTGGACGTAGGTCTCCTGCCCGGGCGGGCCCTGCGGGTGCTGGACCGGATTCTGCCGGGGCGTCTCGTCGGAGGTGACCGGAGCCGCCGGCGGCTGCTGGTTGGGGGTGGCGAACTGGACGCTCGGCTCGCGCTGGGGGGCGGTCGAGCCGGGCCCGGTCGGCGGCCGTGGTGTGTCCGGTGTCTCGGCGGGCGGTGTCATGGGCGTGCCCTCCACCCGGGTGGCGTCGTTTCCCCCGGCAGTGTACGGCGGTACGGTGCCCGCCTGCGGGGCCTCCGTCGGTCTCAGTGTGGACAGTGCCTGGGCGAAGGACTCCGCCGTCGGCCAGCGCTTCTCCCGGTCCGCTTCGAGCGCGCGGAGGATGACCCGGTCGAACTCCGGGCCCAGCTCCGGCTTGAGCTGGCTCGGGGTGATCCGCACCGGGGCCGGCCCGGGCGGCCGACCGGTCAGCAGATGGAAGGTCAGGGCGCCGAGACCGTACACGTCGGCGCGGACGTCCAGCCCGCCGCCGAACTTCGCCTGCTCGGGCGACATGTAGCCGGGGGTGCCCACCGGCAGGGTGAAGGCGCCGGACGCATGCGCGAGCGCCTTGGCCAGTCCGAGGTCCGCGACGAGCAGCCGTTCGGTCCCGTCCGACGCGGTCTGGAACAGCACGTTGGACGGTTTCAGATCCCGGTGGATGATGCCCAGCCTGTTGATGACCTCGACGCCGTAGGCGATCTCCTCGGCCACCGCAAGGGCCTCACTGACCGGAAGTGGCCGTTCCTGCATCCTTTCGGCGAGGGTGCCCCGATCGGCGTACGACATGACGAAGTAGGGGCGGCCGTCGGTCAGTTCACCGATGTCGTGGACGCGCACGAGCCGCTCGGAGTCGGCCCGCCGCAGGATGCGAGCCTCTTCCAGGAAGCGATTGCGCACGTCCAGGTCGTCGAGCAGGCTCCCGGCCAGCACTTTGATCGCCACCGGCGCCTCGAGGACATCGTCGTGCGCTAGCCAGACCGAGGCGAAAGCCCCGGAGCCCAGAACACGGTCTATTCGATAACGACCGACTGATGAAGGGATGGACACCCCCGTATCATGCCCAACAACGGGGCGTGTGTGTGAGGGCGAGGCGGCATGGCGTTCAACGAAGAGACCGAGGAACTAGCGGTCAAGGCATCCCAAGGAGACCAGACCGCC
The DNA here is from genome assembly GCF_050971785.1 of Actinomadura scrupuli. NCBI lineage: Bacteria > Bacillati > Actinomycetota > Actinomycetes > Streptosporangiales > Thermomonosporaceae > Actinomadura > Actinomadura scrupuli. Next base: position 338,216 of record NZ_JBPCCU010000002.1, read on the forward strand.
CTGAACGGGCTGCTCCGGAAGATCGAGCCTGACGTGCTGCGGCATGCCTCGAGGTTCCTGCCCTGCCGGCAGGACGCCGAGGAGGCCTGCCAGGACGCGCTGCTCCAGGTGGCCCGCAACATCCACCGGTTCGAGGGACGGTCCCGGTTCAGCACCTGGCTGCACGTGGTCGTGGCCAACTCGTCCCGGTCGACCTACCGGTCGCTCAAGCGCCGCTCGGTCGAGCAGGCGGGGGAGCTGCCCCAGCAGCGCCCCGACCCGCGCCGGACCAGCGTGATCGCCGGATCCCGGGTGGACATCCTGGACGCGATGGAGGATCTCGAGGCGCGTAAGCCGGATCTCATCCAGGCGCTCGTGCTCAGGGACGTCTCGCAGCTGGAGTACTCCGAGATCGCGGATCAGCTCGGCCTGCCGCTGGGCACGGTCAAGTCCCGGATCCACGAGGCGCGCAAGCAGGTCCGGCAGACCCTCGGCGAGTCCTACTCCTGACCCCTTCCGGGGAATCCCCGGATTTTCCGGACTGCGGCAGCGGCCGGCGCACGCGCCGGTCAGGACTCGGTCATGGATCGGCAAGCCTGCGGGTAGTTCCAGGGCGCCGCACGGCCCTACCGCTGACCATCGTCGGCATGGCTGCAAACAGTGACCGTCCGATCTTCGTGGTGGGATGCCCGCGTTCGGGCACGACGATGCTGCAGCTCATGCTGCACTCCCACCCGAGGATCGCGATCCCCCCGGAGACCCGCTTCGTGGTGACCGCGTACCAGCGACGGCGTGAGTTCGGCGATCTGGAGCGCCCGGCCAACCGGCGGGCGCTTGCCCGGTGGATCGTCGGCCGCCCGCAGACGAAGTTCCTCGACCTCGGCCTCGATCCGGAGTCGATCACCGAGGAGATCATGGCGGGGCCCCCGTCGCTCGGCTCGGCGCTCGGCACCGTCTTCCAGGCGTACGCCCGCCGGTTCGGCAAGCAGCGCTGGGGGGACAAGCGCCCCACCTACATCCAGCATCTGTCCGGCCTGCTGCGGCTGTTCCCGGACGCCCAGGTGGTGCACCTGATCCGGGACGGCAGGGACTGCGTCGCCTCGCTCAAGGAGGTGTCCTGGTACAAACGCGACGTCTTCCACGCCGCCGCGACCTGGTCACAGGCGATCGACCTGGGGCGCCGGGCGGAGGCGCGGCTCGGCCCGGACTCCTACTACCAGCTTCAGTACGAGCACCTGGTGGACGACCCCGAGGGCGAGCTGCGCGGGCTGTGCGCGTTCCTGGAAGAGGACTACGACCCCCGGATGACCCAGCCCCACCGGCTCGCCGGCACCGTCGTACCGGCCCAGAAGCGGTGGCACCACAACACCAGGACCGTCGTCAACTCCGGCCGGGTCGGCTCGTGGAGCGCCCGGCTGGAGCCCTGGGAGATCTCGCTCACCGAGTCCGTGATGGGCGGGCGGCTCCGCGAACACGGCTATCAGCTGACCGGTGCCGCGCGCCCGCCGGCCGCGCATCTGGCCACGTACGCCCGCGTCGCGGCCGACCGCCGCCTGGTGGCGGCCAAACGGGCGCTGCGCGACCGGTGGGACCGGCTGCACGAGCCCAACCCGGTCGCGCTAGTCCAGCGCGGCGAGCTGGTCCGCGAACCACTGCTGCGGCGGTAGCGCGGTGGCGGTCCGCGCGAGCCGCTCGCAGCGGGCCGCCCGCTCGTCCGGCGGCATCAGCAGTGCCTGGTGCAGCGTCTCGGCGGTCTGCGACACGTCGAACGGGTTGACCATCAGCGCGTCCTCGTCCAGTTCCGCGGCGGCACCCGCCTCGCGGGACAGGACCAGGGCGCACCCGCGCTCCGACAGCACCGGCCCCTCCTTCGCGACCAGGTTCATACCGTCCCGGATGGGGTTGACCAGCAGGACGTCGGCCATTCCGTAGGCGGCCAGCGAGCGGGGATAGTCGTCGTTGACCTGCAGGAGCAGCGGCTGCCAGCCCGGCGTGGAGAACTCGTCGTTGATCTCGGCGGCGATGCGGCGGACCGCGGCGGTGTACTCGCGGTACTCCGGGAGGTCGTGGCGGGACGGGTAGGCGAACGCGAGGTGCACCACACGCCCGTGCCATTCCGGATGCTTGACCAGCAGCTCCCAGTAGGCGGCCAGACCGCGCACGATGTTCTTGGACAGCTCGGTCCGGTCGATCCGCACGATGAGCTGCCGGTCGCCGACCTGCTCGCGCAGCGCCCGGGCACGGTCGGCCACGTCCGGCTCCGCGGCCCTGGCCCGCAGTTCCGCGCCGTCGACGCCCAGGCCGTGCACCGCGACCCGGGTCACCCTGCCCTGGTAGGTCACCGTGCCCGCGAGCCGGTCGACCTTGGCGGGCAGGAAGGCCTCGCAGCAGTCCAGGAACGCCTGTGCCCAGCGCTCGGCGAGGAAGCCCGCGTGGTCGGCGCCGAGGATGCCCTCGAGCACCTGCACCCCCATGTCGTCGGGCAGCAGCCGGTAGTACTCCGGTGGCGCCCACGGCGTGTGCGAGAAGTGCGTGATCTTCAGGTCCGGCCGCCGCTCCCGGAGCATCCGCGGGGCCAGCGACAGGTGGTAGTCCTGGATCGCCACCTTGGCCTCCGGCGCCGCGTCCCGGCCGAGCGTGTCCGCGAAGGCCGCGTTGTAGGCCTCGTACGACTGCCAGTCGCGGCGCGAGCGGGCATCGAAGAGCGGCGCGTTGGGCGTGTCGTAGAGCAGGTGGTGGACGAACCACAGGGTCGAGTTGGCGACCGCGTTGTAGGCGCGCTGGAAGGTCGCCGACGGGATGTCCAGCATCCGGACAGAGGCCCCGCCGGTGTCGTGGCCGGCCAGGTCCAGCCGGCCGTCGGGCGCCTGCCGTACGGCCGTCCGGTCCGCCTCCGAGAGCGCCGCGCACACCCATACGACGTCGGTTTCACCGGCCACCGACGCCAGTCCGGACACCAGCCCGCCGCCGCCGCGGCGCATCGTCAGCGCACCGTCGTCGGACAGTGAGAAAGACACCGGACCGCGGTTGGACGCGACAAGAACCTGCGTGTCACTCATGCCCGGAAGTGTGACATGACCGCTCACGGCCACTCTTGTACGGGTGGGCAGTAAGTCGTGCCGGCGATTTCAAACCTGGCTGAGCGGCCTTGTTCATAGATCACCGGTTCAGTCGGCCCAGCCGGGGTAACCGGCTCCGCATGAGCAGAGCGGAAGAGACAACCAAGACGGTCGTGATCGCGGGTATCGCGAATCTGCTCATCGCGATCATCAAGTTGGTCGCAGGGCTGATCGCCGGGTCGAGCGCGATGCTCGCCGAGGCCGCGCACTCGGTGGCCGACACCCTCAACCAGGGATTCCTGTTCACATCGCTGCGGCGCAGTGAGAAGCCCGCCGACCGGCGCCATCCGTTCGGCTACGGCAACGAGCGGTTCTTCTGGTCGTTGCTGGCGGCCTTCGGGATCTTCGTGGCCGGAGCCGGGTTCTCGGTGTTCGAGGGCATCCTGGCGATCGTCGGCGGCAGCGGCCACGGCGACATCCGGCTGGCGTACGCCGTGCTCGCCGTCTCCTTCCTCCTGGACGGGAGCGCCTGGCTGCGGGCCTTCGGCCAGGCCCGCCGGGAGACCCGCGAGAACGGACGGCAACTGATCGACCATGTCCGGCGCAGCCCGGACATCACCTTCAAGGCGGCGCTCTTCGAGGACACCGCGGCGATGATCGGTCTGGCGCTGGCCGCCGCGGGCCTCACGCTCAAAGAGATCACCGGGTCGTCGGTGTGGGACGGGGTGGCCTCGATCCTGATCGGCGTGCTGCTCATCGTGGTCGCCTATGTGCTGGGCCGGGACAGCAAGGCCCTGCTGATCGGCCGGGCGGTCGACCCCGACGCCCAGGCGGAGATCCGCCAGGAGATCCTGTCCGCGGAAGGCGTCGACCGTATCGAGGAACTGCTCACCATGCACCTGGGCCCCGACCAGATCCTGGTGGCGGCGAAGGTCAACTTCTCCGACGACATCAGCGCCGACCAGGCCGAGGACATCGCCGGTGAGATCGACTCCAGGCTGTGCGAGCGGCTCCCCATCATCCGCCACGTCTTCCTCGACCCCACCCAGCAGGAGACCCCGTCGGACACCCCACAGCCGGCCGGTTGACCGTCTCAAGGGCTGGGACCGGTCCATCAGGCGAGCGGTCAGATGATGTAAAGTCACTCACGCGGTTCAATACATCTTGATATCGCGCACCCGAGGGGCAGCCCTCACACAACTTCATATTGCTCATCCAGAGGGGTGGAGGGATCGGCCCTGCGAAGCCCCGGCAACCATCTCGGTTCTGCGTTTGTTGAGCGCGCCTCCGGCAGCGGCCGGGGCCCGGCGAGACCGACCGAGACAGGTGCCAAATCCGACCTGTGACCAAGGTGGCACAGGGCAGATGAGGAGAGAAGGCCTCGCGAACATGGCAATCACGCCTGCCACTACATCCCTCGGTCCGGCGACGGCTCTCACCTGCCGCGAGTGCGGCGAGTCGTACGATCTCGGCCCGCGCTACGCCTGTGAGCAGTGTTTCGGCCCGCTGGAGATCTCGTACGACTTCGGCGGCATCACCCGTGCGGACATCGAAGCCGGCCCCGGCAACATCTGGCGCTACAAGGGCCTGCTGCCCGTGCCGGGCAACGTGGCGGAGACGCCCAACATGGAGCCCGGCTGGACCCGGCTGGTCCGGGCCGACCAGCTCGCCTCCGAGCTGGGGATCCGCACCCTGTGGGTGAAGGACGACAGCGGAAACCCGACCCACTCGTTCAAGGACCGCGTGGTCGCGGTGGCGCTGGCCGCCGCGCGCGAGCTCGGTTTCAAGGTCCTGGCCTGTCCTTCGACCGGCAACCTGGCCAACGCCGTCGCGGCGGCGGCGGCCCGGGCCGGCATCCGGTCCGCGGTCTTCGTGCCCTCCAACCTCGAGACCCAGAAGATCATCACCACGGCGGTCTACGGCGGCCTGTTCGTGACCGTGGACGGCAACTACGACGACGTCAACCGGCTGGCCAGCGAGATCGCCGGTGAGCGGGACGACTGGGCCTTCGTCAACGTCAACGTGCGGCCCTACTACGCGGAGGGCTCCAAGACCCTCGGTTACGAGATCGCCGAGCAGCTCGGCTGGCGGTTGCCCGACCAGATCGTCATCCCGGTGGCGTCCGGCTCCCAGCTCACCAAGATCGACAAAGCGTTCCAGGAGTTCATCAAGCTCGGCCTGGTCGAGGACAAGCCGTACAAGATCTTCGGAGCCCAGGCCGAGGGCTGCAACCCGGTCGCCGCCGCCTTCAAGGGCGGTCACGACGTCGTACGGCCGGTCAAACCCGACACGATCGCCAAGTCGCTCGCGATCGGCAACCCGGCCGACGGGCCGTACGTGCTGGACGCCGTACGCCGGACCGGTGGCGCGGTCGAGGACGTCACCGACGCCGAGGTCGTCGAGGGCATCCAGTTGCTCGCGCGGACCGAGGGCATCTTCGGGGAGACCGCGGGCGGCGTGACCGTCGCGACGCTGCGCAAGCTGGTCCGGAGCGGCCTGCTCGACCCCGAGGCGGAGACCGTCATCATCAACTCCGGTGACGGGCTGAAGACCCTGGACGCGGTGGCCCCGGTGGCCCGGCCGTCCGCCAACATCGCTGCTTCGTACGAAGCGTTCCGAAAGGCAGGCCTGGCGTGAGTGTCTCAGTGCGGATCCCCACCATCCTGCGGACCTTCACCGGGGGTGAGTCCGAGGTCAAGGCCGAGGGCGCCACGCTGCGTGAGGTCGTCGCCGCCCTCGACGCCGATCACCCCGGGATCGCGGGCCGCATTCTCGACGACAATGGCAAGATCCGGCGGTTCGTGAACGTCTACGTGGGCGATGAGGATGTGCGCTTCGCCGACGGACTGGACACCGCGACCCCCGAAGGCGTACAGATCTCGATCATTCCCGCGGTCGCCGGCGGCTGACCGGCCGCAACGAGCGGAAACGCCCCGAACCTTGCCGGGTTCGGGGCGTTTCTGTGTACTTTGGCCCATCCAATGCGCCTAGTGAGACCAATAAGGGGGTTTTGGTGCAATAAAGGGTATTGCCTGTCGCATGGGAATCGCGGAGGACGTGGTGGAGGCCGTGCGGGGCCATCCGGCGGTGCGCGATGTGCACCTGACCGGATCCCGTGCGCGAGGTGACGAGACCGAACTGTCGGACTGGGACTATCAAGTCATCGCGGATGATTTCGGGTGGATCGCCCGAGATCTGGCGAATCTGATGGCGCAGTTCGATCCACTTGCCGCGCAGTGGGACCGGCTGCGCGATCACGAGTGCTATCTGCTCCTACTCGACGGCCCCGTCAAGATCGATCTGATCTTCGCGGACGTGCCGCGCAGCTGGTATCCCCCGTGGCGGGTGGGGCCGGACACCCTGCGGGGCGTCGACGCGCACTTCTGGGACTGGATGCTCTGGCTGGCGGGCAAGCGGAGGCGCGGGAAGCACGACCTGGTGCGAGTGGAACTGCACAAGATGTACGAGCATCTGCTCGCCCCGATGGGGGTCGCGGTGGTTCCGGTGACGCTCGGGGAAGCGGTCGAACGCTACCGCAAGGCCAGGCTGCACCTGGAGAAACGTTATGGACAGCACCTTCCGCGACGGCTGGAGGAAGCGGTCGCCCCCATCGTGACGGCACCATTCGGTGACCATTACCGGCCGTTTGATCGCGCGCAATGAGGGGTGTTGTCTGGCTGGTCCAGGTGGGTATGGTCTACCCCGATCGTCGCAGGTACGCCCGTGATCGATCACCGGTGACCGCGGTGGAAGAGCGGCTCCGGGCACAGATACCGCGGCCTCATGGCCGGGGTTCCAGCACGGCAGGATTGGTGAAAAATGGCTCAGGGGACCGTCAAATGGTTCAACGCTGACAAGGGCTACGGCTTCGTCGAGGTTGACGGCGGTAGAGACGTATTCGTGCACTACTCGGCCATCCAGGGTGATGGCTACCGCAGCCTCGACCAGGGACAGCGTGTCGAGTTCGAGATCACGCAGAGTGATCGCGGTCCGCAGGCGGACGGCGTGCGACCGCTCTGACCCCGGCCTTCGTGGCCCGCGGTTCGGTGTGGCGTGCCGGATTTGCCACACTTTGTAGATGGTGAACAACCAGTGGCGACGGCTGGTCCAGCTTCGGGTACTCGACAAGCGTCAGATCCTCGCTTCCGATGTGACCCGGGACCCCACTCTGGTGGACGGTTTCCCGCATCCGTACATCTTTCTCGCGGTGGGCCGTCGGCTGCGCCTGCAGCAGTTGTTCGCGGCCGTCGAGACCCTGGAGTCCAGGGGCTGGACGGCGGTGAGCTGGCATCTGGTCGCGGAGACGCGTGGTGTCGTCATGCGCCACCGTCCCCCGGTACCACCGGAGCCGGCACGCCCACCCACCGCACCGCACGCCGACGAAGCCGACCCGTCCGACATCACCGACGCCCAACCCAACGAGGATCAGCCCACCGACGACAACGCCACCGGCGCCCAGCCCACCGGCGACGACGCCGGCGCCCAGCCCACCGGCGGCCAGGACGCGACTGGCGCCGACACCCGCCCATCTCCGTGATCATGCAATCAACCGACGGTTGATTGCATGATCACGGAGATGAAGGAGTGTGCCGGGTCCCCTGGGGTCTCGGTGGTGCGGAGACCCCAGGGGATGCCGGGGAAGGTCAGTAGTAGAGCGGGTCGAAACGGATGGGGAAGGCGTTGCGGGCCGTGGCGAAGTCCTGGAAGTACATGATGTTCTGACTCACGCCGTGGCCGCTGATGGTCCCCTTGGCGACCACGCCCTCTCCCTGGAGGGTGAAGACCGGACCGCCGCTGTCACCCGGCTGGACCGCGCGCGACCCGTCCACCTGATGGGCCTCGATGAGGTCGTCGTAGCACTCCCACCGCTGGTAGGGGTCGAGGTCGCAGTACCAGGCGGTGAAGTCCTTCTGCAGCAACCCGCATCGCACGCCGGTGTAGGAACCCGACGAGCAGAACTGCTCGTTCGGGTACACCCAGTCCCACGCCACGACCGGCTTCTTGTAGTAACTGTCGACGGGGCCGTCCCAGATGTAGCCCTGGGCGTTCGAGGAGATCAGCATCAGGTCGTAGCCGACGTTCTCGTACTGCACCTGGCCCACCACGTCGTTGCTGACGCCGTCGACGAACCAGTTCCCGGGGGCGCCGCAGTGGCCGGCGGTCAGTATGTACTTGTAGCCGTCGTAGCCCAGAACGCCGAAGCCCCCGGTACAGCCGATGTAGCCCAGGTTGTAGTTGCGGATGCGGCCGCCGCCGTTCCACTGCTCGTGGTCGTCCAGGCGTCCGGTCCGCGTGATGTGGTCGGCCTGCTCGAACTGATGGGCCACCGCGAGCTTCGGCATGATGTTCGCGGCGCCGAGGAAGCTGCGCCGGCTCTCGTCGACGCCCACGCGCAGGCCGCTGCCGTCGTAGGGGATCCGTACCGAGCGGACGCCGGCCGATCGGTTGGCCTTGGCGGCCCTGCGCACCTGCTCGGCGGCCGCGTCCAGTTCCTTGAACGAGTACTCGGCCGCCACGACCTTCACCGGGACGGTCTTGCGCGCCTCGGTGACCGCCGCCTGGATCGGCGCGGGCAGCGCGCCCTTCCAGTACAGCTCCACCTCGCCCTTGCCGAAGGCGACGCTCATGTAACCGGCGGGATCTGTGTTCTCGACCGCCTGACGGATGATGTGGGCGCCCTTGCGCAGCGGTTGCTGCGCGGCGCTGACACCCTTGTCGAGCTGGTCGGACGTGACCGGCTGCGGCTCGGCCGCCGCCGGTGCGCTCAGCAGTGCGGGCAGCAGCAGGGCGGCGCCCAGGGCTGCGAGGATCGGGCGGGATCTGCTGGACTGGGACATCGTGCCTCCGGAGGGGGAAACCGGTGAACACTTGCGCCCGCGAGATTCCGTCAGGGGAATAGCCCAGGTATGTCCGTTCGATGACGAGAGTCGCAACAACCGCTGTCGTTCTCATGATCACGCAGCGCGGATCCGCGCCTGTACCGCGTGTGGCCATGGCGACCGGCTTCGGCGGCGAGGATGCGCAGCTTCAGAGTCGCGCGGCGACCTACCGCGAGCGGTGGTGGACCGGCGCCTGCCGGTCGATCTCGCGCCCCAGAACCATGACCATGTCATTGAAGCCATCGGTGCCGTGCTTCTGCGTGAGGGTGGGGAAGAGACCCTTGCGGCCGGCTTCCCGGAGCATCCAGGTCAGGTCGGTGTGGGAGGCCTGACGTCCGGTGGACAGCTCGTCATAGGTAGAGGACGCGACTCGCAGCAGGTCAGGATGGGCAGCCGACTCTGTGAGAATCATGCGCGTCGCGTCTTTGAGATCCATGCCTCGATTCTAGGTCGGCGTAGGCCGTGGAGTGGGATCTCGGATCGGGTCAGCTCGTCTCATAGTGTGCCTCTCGGTTGTCGCCCAGTTGGTACCCTCCGGCGCCCTGTTGCTCCAGCTCACGCCACGACTACTTCGGTGTGAGTGCCGGAAGCGCGGAAGGTCCGCCCGGGCGACCCGGGCGGACCTTCTTTCATGGGCGCGAGACGCTTCCAGCCGGTCCATCGAAGGATCTACGGAGACTCGTCTGGGGATTGGATGCCCGCTTTGTTTAGCTGTGGTGGTGGTGGTGCTGGTGATGGTGTTGGTGGCCGTTCGAGTCGATGTCGATGTCGCTGTCGCTGGCGCTGCCGCTGTTGCTGTTGGAATGTGAGGAAGAGTTCGGGCCTATACCCGCCGAGGGACACACGGTGCGAGTCACCCTTACTGTTGGCTGCGCTGTCACCGTGCGAGTCACCGTGTGAGTCACCGTCGCCGCAGCACTCGTTGGAGGGAAGGCCTGGCATGTGGGCGCGGTGATGATGTTGGACAGGAGAGTGACAGCCCCGCCACGTGCCAGCGCTCGACCCACGATCGTTGCGCCCGTGTTCACCGAGATCGAGGTGAGGGCGAGGATATTTCCCTGGAAGCTGGTGGTCGTTCCCAGACTTGCCGAGCTGCCGACCTGCCAGAAGACGTTGCACGCCTGCGCGCCCCCGGCGAGGAGTACCGAGCTACCGGCCGCGGTGTTGAGGGTCGCGGCCATCTTGAAGATGAAGACCGCGTTCGGGTCACCATGCGCGTCGAGGGTCAGCGGGCCGGTGATCTGGAAGGTGCCATCTGCGGAGTCGTAGACCCCTGGCCCCCTAGTGGTTCCGCCGAGCTCCGTGGCCACGGTGAGGGCGGGACCCCGCGCAGCCGCATCGTTGTACGCGGTGGTCAGATCGGCTTGGGCTTGCCCGGCAGGGCTGGCAGCACCTGTAAACACACTCCCGATCACTGTGGCGCCCCCGGGACCGAATCCGGTCACCGCGCTGCCCGGGCTTACCCCCACATTCCCCGTGATGACGCTCGGTCCACTGTTGGTAACGGTCGTCGCTGCCAAGACCGCGAAGTTGGCGGCACTACCGAGATTTATCGGGAGCTGTGCCCTATGTGCTTTGGACTGTGTGACAGCGAAGACGGTCACGCAGGAGATGAGCGCAAGACCCATCGCGAGACCTACCGCGAGAACGGAATATCCAGCCGATCTGCGGAAGCCTTTGCTAATATTAGCTGGCATTTGTCGGATCTTTCATCTATAGGAGATTCTGCCTATTTGACTGACATCTTTCAGATTCGATACGGCCACATACGACCACGTAGGGCAACAACGCCTCATCGAGCAAGCCACCGGCCGATCGCATACCCTGCGAACGCGTCGGCGCTTGGCGAATCCGCCGACCTCCCCGCCCGACCGGCACATCATAGGAAGTTATCAGTAATTCCAGATGCGTATCCCTGCCCATCATTAATAGATATTCCAACGAGTATTAATGACTGATCAAATTAAACTCGATGCTTGTCCCGTCACATTTGGCAGGTTCGGTCAACAGGCACCTAAAAGAAGACCTTTCCGTGGACTACTCAGAGAACGGCATGCACGTGTCACGCCATACGGCTGCGGCAGCGTGGTTGGCTGAAGGTATGGGCATCAGGACGCTGGCCGGCTGGCTCGGCCGTGAAGATCGGGCGCTTCCTACGCCGCACATGCGAGTTGGACGGTTCCGGACTTGTGTGGTGTCCCGCGCGAGTCGGGCACCGGCCAGCGGCAGCATCGGACGTTCCGGCCCGGCCGCCGTCTTGTGGTCTTTCGGAGTCGCTGCGGTCCCGATCCTCGTCCGGGCCAGCCGACCGGCTGCTTGCCTGTCCTGGCGCGGAACGTCCGTGGGAGCGCCGGGCAGGCACCGAGTCGGCGGCCCGTGCGGCCCGGTTCTCGGGCTGCCTTGCAGGAAGACGCCTTCGCGTGTCTGTACCTTGCGGGTATCCGCCCGTCAGAGGCGGTCGCACTGACACAGGCGGACTGCGCGCTTCCGGCAAACGGCTGGGGAAAGCTCCTCCTCGCCGAGTCGAGTCCCGCGGCCGGCCGTCAGTGGCCGGACGACGGGCAGTATCACGAGGTGCGTGGTCTGAAGCATCGCGCGAAGGGAGTGACGCGCCCCATCCCGGCCGCCCCCGAGCTGCTCGCCATGCTCCGGGCGCACATCGCGGAGTTCGGCGTGGCCGAGGACGGCCGGCTGTTCCGTAACCAGCGCGGGGCAACCGGCTCGCTCCGGTGACCTACGAAGCCGTCTGGAAGCGGCGCGGGCACAGTGTTGACGGTGACGAGGAGATCATGAACCGGCGCATAGCTGCAGCGCTGAGAACTCCCCATGCCCCTGCCACGGAACGCGCGGAACGGATCGGCCGACCTGCGTCCCAACCCCAGACGGTTGTTCCGTGGCTGTTCCGTGAATACCGGCGTACGGCGGCGCACCGTCGATCACGGCTGCGTACGTCGCAGCCCTCCTCGGACGGAGTTGACGCAGCTCAGACCGGATCAGGCCAGGTTGATGGGGTAACCCCTGCCAGGGATGTACGGCGCTTGCACTCGGCAGGGTGGAGTGACAAAGAGGAGTAGTCAGGGCGCGCTGACCTGCATACGGACGGTCCCGGGCACTGTTGCCGGGGCCGTCCGTTCCGTGCCTGTGCCGTGAGGTCGGGCAGTACCGCGTCACGGATGGCCGGTTGCCTGCGGAGGTCCGTCGTGGCGGGTAGATTTAGCGGCATGACCGCTGAGCCTCTAGAGCCTGCCGGGTCACGAGATCCAGGGGAAGATCCGGCCGCGATCTTCGATGCGCTGCCCCCGTCGCGCCGTGTTCAGTTCCGGGACGAGTACGACCGGGCACTCGACGCCGCGCACGATCTTGCTCGCTTCAAGCAGGTTCAGGCCCTGCTGCGGCAGTGGCGCCTTCGTGCGATGGCCTATAGCAGGCCGGGCTACGAGGAGGCGGTTCAGGACGCCCTTCATGGGCGCACGGATGGTTCCCCAGGCTACATCCCACCGGAGTGGGAAGGTCGTTTGTGACCTACAAGTTCGACGGCTTCCGCGGGCGGGCGCTGTACGAGCTGAACGGGCTGCCCGATGAGGTGCGGGACGGGCCGTTTCTCGAACGTGTCCTCCAACTCCTGGAAGCACCCTGGGGTGCCGTCCGAGAACGCCCTGACGCGTCGTCGGCGTTGCGGCACGCATTCTTCGGCGACCAGGGCCAGGGCATCATGACGCTCATCGTCGACGACCAGGCCGAGACCCTTCAGATCATCGACATTCTCTGGGCAGGCTGACGGACCTCTGCGGAATGCCTCGCGTTGCTCCCTGTCGTGGCGCTGGAGAGTGGCCAGAGGAGCGCGAAAAGCCGGGGCTGAGGTACGAAGTCCTGGCTTGTCGATCGCCCCAACCCGTGAGATGAGTACCCGGCTGGCGATCGTCGCGGCCTGTGCTGGGTGATGGGCGGCGGCGCTGACCCGGTGATCGGCCGTCAGGTCCGCACGATCGGGGGCCGGCGCTGACCCGGCCGTCCGGGCACGGCGCGTAGGGACCGGCGCCCACGCCGCACGCCCGTAGCGGCGGGACCGGACGGCCGAGGCGGCGGGCGCGAAGCGCCGCCGCCCTTGATCTACAACGGCCTAATTCGGCAATGCACTGGGGCCATTAGGCGGCTGACGTCACTGTCGGATCAGACGGGTCGTGAATCCGGCCTGGATCAATCGCTTATAGGCGGCCTCGACGTAGGCGGGCATCTCTTGGGAGATGGCGAATCCCTGATCGGGGTAGATCATGATGCGCTGGGTGTCTCCAACGAGCATGTTGATCACGCGGTCTGCATCGCCAATGTCGGCTACGTACTCGTCCAGCGGAAGCGGTCGGGAGGCACAGATGATCTCGATCTCGGGCCATAGCTTCTTGGCGGTGGCGTAGGCGCGGCGCTGCTGGTAGGGCCGGGAGATCAGAACGGCCGAGCTGATGCCGATGCCGTGGTCGGCGAGGAGTTTGCGGGTGAATTCGATGTTCTGTCCGGTGTTGGTGGCATTGGGCTCGATCAGGATCGCTTCGGCGGGTACGCCGAGCCTGATTGCGTGTTCGGCGTAGTGGACGGCTTCGCCTCGGGGGAAGCGGTTAATGGTGGTCGGGGCGTTGGCGCCGGTGAACACGATTCGTGGGAACCAGCCTTGCTGGTAAAGCTCGGCGGTGTAAGTGGCTACTCCGAGGTCGTGGCTGCCGAGTCCGATGCCGACGTCGGCGGCCCGGATCGTGTGGTGCATGTCGTGGTAGTCCCAGAGGATCTCGACGTCGGGTCGGACGGCGGCGGGCAGCTCGGCGCGTGCGGGCATGGACGGCCTTCCTCGCTCAGTCGGGGATCTTGAAGGTGTAGGACCAGGAGAACCGGGAGGCGGCGTGGATGCCTCGGGCGAACTCCACGATGCGGCCGTCTCGGGTGTAGGTGCGGCGCTGCAGGACCATGACGGGCTCTCCGGCCGGCAGCTGAAGCTGCTCGATCTCCTCCGGGGTGGGCATCCGGGAGTGGAAAGTCTCGGTCATGGTGTCGGGCTCCAGCCCTTGCATCGTGAGTACCGCGAATCCGCCACCTCGGGTAGCCGGCCCTGGGGTGGGGTCGACGATCGGTGTGCCTTCGACGTCTTCGGGGCGGTAGTAGCTGGCGAGTGTGTGGGTGGGCACGTCGCCGTCTTTGACCAGGCGAGCGCGCTCGTAGACCGGTGCGCCTTCGGGGATGCCGTACGCCTCGGCTATCTCTGTGTCGGCTGGGATCTTGCGGACGGTCTGCGTCTGGTCGGTGGGCTTCCACTCGCGGCCGGATGCTTCGCGGTCGGCGGCGAACGCGACCAGGCCGAACTTCCATTTGCTCTTGGCGTAGCGCTCGATGCCGAGACGCTTCATCGGCGGGCGCTGGCGGACAACGGTTCCGCGACGGCGCACCGGAGTGACCAGTCCCTCGGCTTCGAGCAGACGTACGGCTTGGCGGACGGTCTTGATGTTGACATCGTGCTCGGCAGCGATCTCGTTCTGTTTGGGCAGGGTGCTGCCTGGTGGGTACTCGCCCCGTTGGATGCCGTCCCGAAGAACGTCGGCCAGTTCCCGGTAGCCGATGCGCATGTCGCCTCCTGCCGCACGTCCGGTTAACGGTAGCGGTACCCGCTCTCGCACCGGGTCGCCTTAATAGAACCAGCTCTATTGACACTCCACAGCATAGGCGGTTCTATAGAGCTACCTCTAATCGGTGCTGTTGTAGAGGTTGCGAGTGACGACGATGCCCATGGCAGGGGAGTAAGGGTGCCCGACTCCGAGAACGAGAATCCGTGTCCGTCATGCGGTGGGCGGGGCCGGAAGTTCGTGCTTCCCCGTCGAGCCCTGCTCGTGGTGCCGGTCGGCGATGCCGCCGAGCAGGAGAGGTGTGGGAGGACTGCCGTTGTGCGTGGGCACTGGGCGGACCGCGGCCTAACGAATCGGGACCGCTGGGGCGGGGTGCCCAGGTGACGGCTGCCTCAAGGCTCGCGTGGCGCCTGCCTTGACCGTGATGGTCCGTGGGCTTGCTGAAGGTGCTTTGACCGAAGAGCGATCATTTTCTGCGCCGAGGATGGTTGATGGTGACAGCGACGATGGCCGATTACTAGCTGGAGCGGACGATGCTCGCCTCGCGGGCTGTGGTGGGGGTGGCGCGGGATCTGGTGGAGCAGACGGCCCGTGAATGGGGGCTGCCGCATCTGTCGGAGGATCTGCGGTTGGTCACTGACGAGCTGGTGACGAATGCGGTGGCGGTCAGTCCGTGGGATGGGCGGGTCAAGGTCCGGATCGGGCGTTACAGCGGTGGCGGTGTGATGGTCTCGGTGTGGGACCAGTCGCCCAAGCAACCCGAGTCTCAGCGGGTCGAGTTGACCTTGGAGATGCTCGACGCCCTGCCTGAGGATCACGAGTTCGGGGGGTGGGGCCTGTCGATCGTGGAGCGGCTGTCGGAGTCCTGTGGTGTGACGTGGGTGGAGCCGTTCGGTAAGTGGGTGTGGGCGCGGTTCCGGTGAACGGCGGCGGCGCTTCGTGGCTGGAAGGGTGCGGGTTGGCTACCGCCGGCGGCGGCCGTATGGCGTGCGCTGGGTAGGCGAGAACCCGCCGGAGAAATCCGAGTACTTCACCACCCGGGCGCTTGCGGACCGCTTCCGGTCGGATCTCATGCAGGCGGCTCGGCGCGGTGAAGCGTTCGACACGGTGACCGGGCTGCCGGAGTCCATGCTCAAGAAGGAACAGGGCGGGACCTGTACGAACACGCACGGGCCTACGTGGCGGTCACGTGGCCGGGAAGTCCGGGCAAGACGCGAGCAACCGTCGCTGATTGTCTGGCCGTGGTCACTGCGGCTCTGGTCTCCGACACCGGAGGCGCGCCTGATCCGCGTGTGCTCCGGCGGGCGTTGTCCGCATGGGCCTTCAACATGATTCGCACTGACCCCCCGGATGAGATCAGGGCGGTGCTGGCCTGGATAGAGAGGGCTTCGCTCTCCATGGGGGAAGTGGGGGAGTCCGAGGCTCTTCGCAAGGCGCTGGACGCCATAGGGCGGCGTCTGGACGGTAATACGGCCAAGGCCAACATGCCTGCCTCTACGTCGCCGGCCTGCGCACTTCGGAGGCGGTCGGGTTGCGGCTCGACATGTGCGTACTGCCCCTGTCGGGGTGGGGCAAGATCCTGCTTTCCGGGTCAAGTACCGCCTCGGGAAAGCACTGGACGGATGACGGCAAGCTCCACCAGGACCGGGCGCTCAAGCATCGTGCGGCCGGCGTCATCCGGAAGATTCCCATCCCCCCGGAGTTGGTCGCCATCCTGCGAGCGCACATCGGGGCCTTCGGGGTCGCGGCTGATGGTCGCTTGTTCAGCAGCGCGCGGGGGAACAAGCTCGCCCCTGCTTCGTACGAAAGTGTGTGGAAGCGGGTACGGACTCGTACCCTTCCGGTTCATCTGCTCGGCTCGCCGCTGGCCGGGACACCATACGACCTCCGGCACGCCTGCCTGTCCCTCTGGCTCAACAGCGGCACTCCGGCCACCGACGTGGCGGAACGAGCCGGGCACTCCGTCGCCATGCTGCTGAGCACGTACGCGCACTGCATCGAGGGCCAGGAGGAAGAGGCCAACAGGCGGATCCAAGCCGCTCTGGAACCCGCCTCGAACCAAGATCGCGGTACACGCGGTACAGCCCCGGCCAACCGGCACCGACACGGGCGGCTTGTACCGCGCCTGTACCGCGACCACCGACAGACGGCGGGTCGTGGTGGGTCACAACCGCACATGCCTCAGCCCTCCTCGGACGGAGTTGACGCAGCTCAGACCGGATCAGGCCAGGTTGATGGGGTAACCCCTGCCAGGGATGTACGGCGCTTGCACTCGGCAGGGTAGAGTGCTAAAAAATGGTTGGCACTCTACTGTGGAGAGTGACAGCTTCACAGTCTGGATCGGGGCGATGAGGCCTCGCCTCCGGCGGCGGAATGGAACCGTCGGGGAGGCCGTCCGTCGCGGGCGTCGACTCGGTCCTTCATGGCCACCCTGTTCCGGGAGGACTGGAGCTTATGGCTGCAAAGATGATCGCATTCAACGAAGAGGCCCGTCGTGGTCTCGAGCGTGGAATGAACCAGCTTGCGGACGCCGTCAAGGTGACGCTTGGCCCCAAGGGCCGCAACGTCGTGCTGGAGAAGAAGTGGGGCGCACCCACGATCACCAACGACGGTGTATCGATCGCGAAGGAGATCGAGCTCGAGGACCCGTGGGAGAAGATCGGGGCTGAGCTGGTCAAGGAGGTCGCGAAGAAGACCGACGATGTCGCCGGTGACGGCACGACGACCGCGACGGTGCTGGCGCAGGCGCTGGTGCGCGAGGGTCTGCGTAACGTCGCGGCGGGTGCGAACCCGATGTCGCTGAAGAAGGGCATCGAGGCCGCGGTCGAGCGCGTCAGCGAGGAGCTGTCGAAGCTCGCCAAGGACGTGGAGACCAAGGAGCAGATCGCTTCGACGGCCTCCATCTCCGCGGGCGACCCGCAGATCGGCGCGATGATCGCCGAGGCGATGGACAAGGTCGGCAAGGAAGGTGTCATCACCGTCGAGGAGAGCAACACCTTCGGGCTCGAGCTCGAGCTCACCGAGGGTATGCGCTTCGACAAGGGCTACATCTCGCCGTACTTCGTCACCGACCCGGAGCGGATGGAGGCGGCCATCGATGACCCCTACATCCTGATCGTCGCCGGCAAGGTCTCCTCCAACAAGGACCTTCTTCCGGTCCTGGAGCAGGTCATGCAGGCCGGCAAGCAGCTGCTGATCATCGCTGAGGACGTCGAGGGCGAGGCCCTGGCCACCCTGGTCGTCAACAAGATCCGTGGCATCTTCAAGTCGGCGGCCGTCAAGGCCCCCGGCTTCGGTGACCGCCGCAAGGCCATGCTCGGCGACATCGCCACCCTCACCGGTGGCCAGGTCATCACCGAGGAGGTCGGTCTCAAGCTGGACAGCGTCACGCTGGACATGCTGGGCCGGGCCCGCAAGGTCGTCATCTCCAAGGACGAGACCACCATCGTCGAGGGTGCGGGCGACCCCAACGAGATCGCGGGGCGGGTCAACCAGATCCGTAACGAGATCGAGAACACCGACTCGGACTACGACCGCGAGAAGCTGCAGGAGCGGCTGGCCAAGCTGGCCGGCGGTGTGGCGGTCATCAAGGCCGGTGCGGCGACCGAGGTCGAGCTCAAGGAGCGCAAGCACCGCATCGAGGACGCCGTTCGCAACGCGAAGGCGGCCGTCGAGGAGGGCATCGTCCCCGGTGGTGGCGTGGCGCTGATCCAGGCGTCGGTCGGAGCGTTCGCGAAGATCGAGCTGAACGGCGACGAGGCCACCGGTGCCGCCATCGTCAAGAAGGCGCTGGAGGAGCCGCTGAAGCAGATCGCGATCAACGCCGGTCTCGAAGGCGGCGTCGTGGTGGAGAAGGTCCGCGGGCTTCCCGCCGGTGAGGGCCTCAACGCCGCGACCGGCGAGTACGTCAACATGTTCGAGGCGGGCATCCTGGACCCGGCCAAGGTCACCCGGTCGGCGCTGCAGAACGCGGCCTCGATCGCGGCGCTGTTCCTGACCACCGAAGCGGTCATCGCCGAGAAGCCGGAGAAGAACCCGGCCCCGGCCATGCCCGGTGGCGACGGCGGCATGGACTTCTAAGTCCAGTTCGCACGACCCCGTTCGGCACGAGGGGCGGTCCCCGGTTGGGGCCGCCCCTCGTGCCGTACGGCGGATCGCCGGAGAACACCGGGAGGCGCATGGCCGTCCGGCCATGCCCATCTCGATGACTTCGCACCTGGGATCGGCCGGGCGAGTACTGTACAGAAAGTAATCAACGCCATACTCCCGGCCATGTGGAGCAGAAGGCCCGGGAGCCTTTCCTCGCCGCCTCTGGGACCGGCGGGATCACCCGATCGGGATCCACGTCGGTGGGCACGGGCGTCGCCCCGTGATCCACAGCTAGGAAGCGTCATGGCGTTACAGCTCTCCTCGCAAGTCCAGAAGGACCACGTCGTCATCCAGGTCGGCGGGGAGATCGACGTCGCCACGGCTCCGGAGCTCGGCGACTTCCTCAGGATCGTCACGACCCAGGACCATCCGCATCTGGTGCTCGACTTCACCGAGGTGACCCTGCTCTGCGCCGCCGGGCTCACCGCTCTGCTGATCGCCCAGCGGGAGGCCCGCCGGTTGGAGGGCTCCCTGCTGGTGGTGGCCGCACACGGCATCGTGGCCAAGGTGTTCCGCGTCACCGGGCTGGAGGACTGCTTCACCCTCTGCCCGGCGGTGACCGAGGCCCTCACGCTGCCGCTGCCGGCACCGGCAGTGGAGCCGTAGCCCGCGACCGGGTGCCCGTTCAGGCCAGCGCGGCCGGGAGGGCGCCGGTGTGCAGGACGGTGAGCGAGGTGACCGCCCGGGTGAGCACCACGTACAGCCGGGCCTGCCCGCGAGGCTCCGCCGCCACGATCGCCGCGGGCTCGGCGACCACCACATGGTCGTACTCCAGGCCCTTGGCCAGCGCGGCCGGGATCACCAGCAGCCGGTCCGCCCCATCGGACTCCGGGCCGAGCACCCCGTGGTCGAGTCCGGCGTGCGCCAGCGCCTGGGCGAACGCGGGGACGGCCGCGTCGGCGACGATGAGCCCGATCGACCCTGGCCGTTCCAGCGCCTCCCGGCAGGCCTGCACCGCGGCCTCCTCGATCCGGTGTACGGCGCGTACGTGCAGAGCGCCCGAGCCGGTACGGAGTGAACGCGGCGCACCGAGGCCCGGGGCGATCGACGGCAGCAGCCGGGCCGCGTAGTCCAGCACCTCACGGGGGACCCGGAAACCCAGCGTGAGCTCGGTGACCGCGCCCTCCTGGCCGAGATGCCGGAGCACCTCCTCCCAGGAGCGCGCCGACCATGGCGTGGTGCCCTGGGCGAGATCCCCGAGCACGGTCGCCGACCCGGTGGAACAGCGGCGTCCCAGCGCCCGCAACTGCATCGCGGACAGGTCCTGTGCCTCGTCCACCACCAGGTGCCCGAGCGAAGGAGTCCGGTCCACCAGGTCCGTCAGCTCGTCCAGCAGCGCCAGGTCGGCCGCGCTCCACTTCGCCGACCGGTGCGATCGGCCCGGCGTGCGCCGTGACAGCAGCGCCTGCTCCTCGCCGGACAGCACGCCCTTCGCGGCGTCCGCGAGATACCCGCCGTCGGTGAGCAGCCGGAACAGCACCTGTGCCGGAGTGACCTTCGGCCAGATCTGGTCCACGAGCCGCTTGACCGGTGCCGACCGCGCGACCGCGTCCTGCACCCGGTCGTCAGGAGCCTCCCCGCGCTGCTCCATCCGGACCAGCACCAGGTGGGCGAGCCGCTGGGCGAACGCCGCGCGTCCCGAGCCGTACCGGGTGGTGCCGCGCAGCGAGGCCGCCACCTCCCGCACCTCGTGATCGGGGACGCGGTACCGGCTCGCGCCCTTGACGAACAGCAGCCCCTCCTCGGGTTTGCGCACCTGCAGCCACAGCGCCTTGCGCAGCACCGCCGCCATCCGCGCGTCGCCCTTGAGCGTGGCCACCTCCGCGTCGTCGTCGGCGGTGGGCGAGCCGAGCAGATCGGCGACCGTGGCCTGGGAGACCCGGACCTCGCCGAGCGCGGGCAGCACCGAGGAGATGTACGACAGGAAGGCCCGGTTGGGGCCGACGATCAGCACGCCCGACCGGCTCAGCCGCTCGCGGTGGGTGAACAGCAGGTAGGCGGCGCGGTGCAGGCCCACCGCGGTCTTGCCGGTGCCGGGGGCGCCCTGGACGCAGACGGTCCGCCGCAGGTCCGCGCGGACCAGCTCGTCCTGGTCGGGCTGGATGGTGGCGACGATGTCGCGCATCGGGCCGGTGCGCGGCCGCTCGATCTCCTCGGTCAGGATCCGCGACGGGCCGAGCTCCCGGCCGTCCATCGGCTCGTCCTCGAACGCCGTCAGCTCGCCGCCGTGGTAACCGAACCGCCGCCGCAGGGCCAGGCCCATCGGGTCCTTGGGGCCGGCCTGGTAGAACGCCCGGGACACCGGGGCCCGCCAGTCGATCACCAGTGGCAGGCCCTCGTCGTCGTGGACGTGCCGGCGTCCCACGTACAGGGTCCCGGGCAGGTCCCGCGGCTGGTCGTCATGGTCGAGCCGCCCGAAGAACAGCGGCGTGTCAGGGTGGTCGGCCAGCGCGATGACCCGCTGGCCGAGCTGGAACGAGAGGACCTGCTGGGACACCCAGTCGGCGGCCATGTTGTCGGACTGGGCCTCCGCCCGCTCCCGCATCCGGCGGAGCGCGGCACGGGCTTCGGCGAGGTAGGCGCGTTCGGCGGTCAGGATGTCGGCGGTCGGGGTCAGGGTGTCGGCGTCGGCGTTCCTGTCAGGCTCGGCGGGCACGCGAAAGCACTCCGTGGCTGGAGGTGGATGAGGGCGAAACTACGAGCTTACTACGGCCCGTGATTTCAGCACCGATGATTACCCGGAGTTCCTGCGCGGCCTACTCGGCGGCGGAGCAGAAACCGTGCTGGACGGCGAGGTCGAGGGCCAGCTGGGAGGCGGGCGCGAGCAGGTCACGCCGGCCCGGGCCGACCAGCACGTACTCATCGACCTCGGCCTGGGGCGACAGCCGGCCGGTGTAGGCGGCGGTGAAGCAGGCCATCCGCACCTGGACCCCCTCGCCCTGGTCGTGCGCGGGGGCCCGCACCACCCCGAGGCGGCGGAAGGAGGCGCGCTCGAGGTCGACGCCGAGCTCCTCCCGCACCTCGCGGGACAGGGCCGCCCAGTCCTGCTCACCCGGCTCGCGCTTGCCGCCGGGCAGGTAGAGCAGGTCGCGGCCGCGGGCGCGTACCGTCAGCATGCGGCCGTCGATGGCGTGCACCCACGCCACCACGTCGAGCATCAGATCTCGTTCCCGGTGAGCACGTCGTCGGCGTCCACGATCCGGTAGGCGTAGCCCTGCTCGGCGAGGAACCGCTGCCGGTGGGCGGCGTAGTCCTGGTCGATGGTGTCGCGGGCCACCACGGCGTAGAACCGGGCGCCCTTGCCGGAGGCCTTGGGCCGCAGCACCCGGCCGAGACGCTGGGCCTCCTCCTGCCGGGAGCCGAACGCGCCGGACACCTGGATCGCCACGGAGGCCTCGGGCAGGTCGATGGAGAAGTTGGCCACCTTGGACACGACCAGCACGGAGATCTCACCGGTGCGGAAGGCCTGGAACAGCCGTTCCCGCTCCTTGATCCGTGTCTCGCCCTTGATCACCGGAGCGTCGAGACGCTCACCCAGCTCGTCGAGCTGGTCGATGTACTGCCCGATGACCAGGGTCTGCTCGCCCTTGTGCCGTTCCACCAGGGACTCGATGATCCCGGTCTTGGTCTCGGTCGTGGCGCAGAAGCGGTAACGCTCCTCCGGCTCCGCGGTCGCGTAGGCCAGCCGCTCGGAGTCGGTCAGCGTGACCCGCACCTCGACGCAGTCGGCCGGGGCGATCCAGCCCTGCGTCTCCATGTCCTTCCACGGGGCGTCGTAGCGCTTCGGCCCGATCAGGGAGAAGACGTCGCCCTCGCGGCCGTCCTCACGCACGAGCGTGGCGGTCAGGCCCAGCCGGCGGCGTGCCTGCAGGTCGGCGGTCATCCGGAAGATCGGCGCGGGCAGCAGGTGCACCTCGTCGTAGAGGACCAGGCCCCAGTCGCGAGCGTCGAACACCTCCAGGTGCGAGTAGACGCCCTTCCTGCGGGTCGTCATGATCTGGTACGTCGCGATGGTGACCGGCCGGATCTCCTTCTTGGAGCCGCTGTACTCGCCGATCTCGTCCTC
Source organism: Actinomadura scrupuli (assembly GCF_050971785.1). Classification (NCBI taxonomy): domain Bacteria; kingdom Bacillati; phylum Actinomycetota; class Actinomycetes; order Streptosporangiales; family Thermomonosporaceae; genus Actinomadura; species Actinomadura scrupuli. The sequence goes on from NZ_JBPCCU010000002.1 coordinate 360,951, forward strand.
GGTCAGTGACGTCCGCTTGAGGAGTTCCTGCTTCCACTGGTGCGCCGAGACGGTGTTGGTCACCAGGATCAGCGTGGTCGCCCCGGCCTGCGCCATCGCGGCGGCCCCGACGATGGTCTTGCCGGCGCCGCAGGGCAGCACCACGACCCCCGAGCCGCCGTGCCGGAAGGCGTCGGCGGCCTCCCGCTGGTAGGACCGCAGCTCCCAGCCGTCCTCCTCCAGGGAGATCGGGTGCGCCTCCCCGTCGACGTACCCGGCCAGGTCCTCGGCGGGCCAGCCCAGCTTGAGCAGGGACTGCTTGAGGCTGCCGCGCTCGCTCGCGTGCACCACCACGGTGTCGTCGGCGACCCGGGCGCCGAGCAGCGGGGCGATCTTGCGGGCGCGCAGCACCTCCTCGAGCACCGCCCGGTCGGTGGAGACCAGGATCAGGCCGTGCACGGGGTGCTTCTCCAGCCGCAGCCGGCCGTACCGCGCCATGGTGTCGGCCACGTCGACCAGCAGGGCGTGCGGCACCGGATACCGGGCGTACTTGATCAGCGCGTCGATGACCTGCTCGGCGTCGTGCCCGGCGGCCCGGGCGTTCCACAGCGCCAGCGGCGTCACCCGGTAGGTGTGGACGTGCTCCGGAGCCCGCTCGAGCTCGGCGAACGGCGCTATCTCCCGGCGGCAGTCGGCGGCGAGATCATGATCGACCTCGAGGAGCAAGGTCTTGTCGGACTGGACGATGAGCGGGCCGTCGGCCACAGGTTGCCCTTCAGGGTCGGAAGGTGGACACCCAGTGTGCAACAGCGGGGAGCGGCCCGCGTGTTCCCCGCCGACATCGCCCCCGATCGGCGGCCGGAACCATGGCGAGATCAGTAATAGGTCGGATTGGACTGGCCCAGCACGTAGAAGACGGCCAGCAGCCCGATCGACAGCACGATGGACAGCACGAAGCAGACCCAGCTCCACAGCGCGAGCTGCCGCGCCGACTCGGGGTTGCTCGGGGAGCGGTTCAGCGCCATGCCGCCCAGGACCACTCCCGGAATGGAGGCGACCGCCCCGAGGCAGCAGAAGAAGACCCCGAACAGCGCCAGGATGTTGCAGATCAGCGCACCGATCGCCGATCCGTTGGCCGCGCCGCCCGGCGGCACCCCGGGCGGCCCGTAGCCGTGGACGGGCCCGTACCCGGCCTGCTGCCAGCCGGCCTGCGGGTCGTAGGGGTCCTGCCAGCCGGCCGGCCTCCCGTGCGGATCCTGCGGCCACCCGGCCGGCTGGGCGTAGGGATCCTGCCAGCCGGGTTGCTGTTGCCCGCCGTACGGGTCGTACGGGTCGTATCCCCCCGGAAGGGGTGGTCCTCCGTACCCGCTCACTACCAACCTCCTGGATGTCGCGTCTCCGGGACCGGGGCCGCCCGAACGGCTCAGTAGTCCGTCCCGGACCGGGCGTACAGCGCCACATAGACGATCACGGCGACCACCACGATCACGATGTTGATGACGAAGATGACCCAGCTCCACAGGGTGAGGCTGCGTGCCGACTCCGGATCGCTGTTGACCCGGCCCATGGCGATCGCCGACATCACGACCCCCGGGATCGCCAGCAGGCCGCAGCAGGTCATGGACAGCACGATGTTGGCGATCAGGGCGCCGAGAGCGGAACCGTTGCTCGCGCCGGTCGAGGGCACCCCCGGCGGTCCGTAACCGTAGGGGTCCTGCCAGCCCTGCGGCGGCTGCGGGGGCCCGTACGGGTCGTGGGAGCCGTACGGGTCGTAGGGATCCCGCCAGCCCGAGGGTGGTCCGCCGTAGCCGCTCACGCGTGCGCTCCCCATGGTCGGTCGTGGCGGTGCCCCATGCCGACGGCACCGATGGTTGGACTGAGCGGGAGGTGGTCCGGTTCCCCTCAGTAGGTGGACGTCGAAGAGGTGTTGAGGACGTAGACGAAGTACACGATTCCCAGAGCTATGCCGATCACCGGGGCGATGCCGGCACAGATCCAGGCCCAGAGCGTGAGCTTGCGGGCCGACTCCGGATCGGTGTTGGACCGGCTCATGGCCATCGCGGCCAGCACGATCCCGGGCACCGCGAAGATCCCGCCGCACAGGACGACCTCGACGATGCTGACCACGAGGGCGCCGGTGGCCGACCCGCCGCCGGTGCGCTGCGGCACTCCCGGCGGTCCGTACCCGTATCCGTACGGGTCCTGCCACCCGCCCGGCGCCTGGGGCGGCTGCTGCTGTCCGTACGGGCCGTAGGGGTCCTGCCACCCGGACGGAGGCGGCCCTCCATATCCGCTCACCGTGGCCCCTTCCCGTCGGCTGTCATGACTTAAGGCTATTCCTGCGGATGGCGGGTAGATAGTCACGCCACGGCCGATCGTGCCACCGGAATCTCCGGGAGCACGATCGGCCGTGATGAGCCGGGGCCCTGCCGATCTCTAGAACGGCCAGGTGCCCGCGTTCCGGTCCTCGATCAGGGGGATCATCGAGAACGCGGCGTCGGACAGCCCGGCGAACGTGTGCCGGGTCCCCGAGCCGGACGGGCCGTGGCCCCGCCGGTAACCCACCAGGTTCCAGGTGTAGACCGGGACACGGTCCGGCACCGCGCGGGTCGGCTCCGCGCCCTGGCGACCGGCCCAGGCCTGCTCGTCGGTCACGATCACCACCCGGTCGTGGCCGCGGTAGTGCGCCCGCACCGCCGCCGCCGTGTCGGTGCCCCCGAGACCGCCGAACCGCTCGACCACCGTGAGCACCGACTCGCCCTCGCGCACCCGCACCGGGGCACTGCGCGTACCGAACTCGACCAGGTCCGCCCGGGCCGCGCGCAGCGCAACCGCCACGCCGAACACCGCCGCCGCGTCCGCGTAGGTCAGCTCGGAGCGGGCCGACAGCCGGCCGAACATCGAGCCGGACCGGTCGACGAGCACGAGCGTACGGCCGCCCAGCGCCGGCACGTTGACCAGCGAGGCGTCCAGCGCCCGCTGCAGCGCCCACGACCACCGCAGCGACGGCGCCGCGCGGTAGGCCGACAGGAACCGCATCGGCAGCACCCGCGAGCGGGCGACCTGCTCCGGGTCGGCCAGCCGGCGCGCGACCGTCTCGGCGACCTCGTCGCCGACGCCCGCCCGGTCGAAGTTGCGCAGGTTGCGCAGCAGCGCCAGGTAGCCCATCGACGGGATCACCGACTCCCAGAACCGCGCCGTCAGCGGCCCCTGCAGCCAGCCGGCCAGGGACTCCCAGGTCATCCCGGCGTCCGCCAGGATCCGGTGGGCGTCCGGCCGGTCGAGCAGCGCCCGCCGCTCGGCCACCGGCAGGGCCAGCAGCCGGGCCCGTGCCCGCAGCGTGCCCAGGGCCTCCGGGATGTCCTCGTCCCGGCAGTGCCGGCGGTCGATGGCATGCCGGAACAGCTCGCCCTGGTGCGGCGAGACCGGGGCCGGATGGGTCAGTTCCAGCACGTCGGCGAACCGGTAGTCCCCGGTGTCGTACTTGACCAGCGAGCGCTCGTTGTAGAGGCGGCGGACCGCGTCCGCGACCCCGCGCTTGACCGGCTTGGGAATGGCCCGGCCGTACCGCCCGGTCCAGTACGCCAGCAGTTCGCCCGGCTCGTCCGCCCGCAGCAGGGCGGCGCCGATCAGCTGCCGGTTGTGGCCGGCCCGCTCGGCGCAGAGACGGGACATGACGCCCTCGGCCGCCGCGACCACCGCGGCCGAGCGCATGCCCGCGGAGGTCCGCAGCCAGCCGACCATGCGGGTGAGCCAGTCGACGTCGCGCAGGGCGACCTCGCCGACGAGGGTACGGAAGCGCGCGTCCCGCTCGCCGGCGCCCTCGTAGAAGGTGTTCTCGCCCACCATGTTGGCGACGGCGAGCAGGAACAGCTCGCTCTTGAGATCACGCGCGTATCCCGGTGCGCCCTCGTGGGTGAGGCCGGTGGGAAGGGACTCGGTCTGGATCATGCTGACCGCTCCCGCGGTCCGCGAACGGTTGAACTTTGCCATGGAGATGTCTCCTCTCCCGAGGTCATGGCGGCCGAAGTGAAACGGCTCCGAAAAGCCGTCGGGGAATCGAACCCAGAAATCACCAGAAGTAACTCCGGCCTGCGCACCGGGAGGTTGAAGTCGTGTGGAGGAGCGCCCGAGATCAAAGCGGTGACGGTCACATAGGTGTCCTGGGCCGCTGGACGACACTTCGCTTGCGCGAGCGGCGGGATTCGAACCCGCGTCACCCCTTTTCCAAAGGGAAGTATCCGTTACCTGCGCACCGGGCGCGACGTGCGTGTCTCCCGAGGACCGAAGTCGGCGGCGGGCTTTACCCAACTGCTCTGCCTGGCTGAGCTACCGGCCGTGGCCGGGCGGGATTCGAACCCGCGACCCGTTGATCCTAGAAGTATCCGCTGCCTGCGCACCGGGAGACATGTCTTGGGGGCGGCTATCCGCCGCCGTATTTCTCGACGCCGCCGGAATGGCCGGACATGGCGTTTCTCATGGGGCTCGATGGTCGCCGTCTTCGTGAGAGCCGCATCACGTCCTCCTTTCACCGGCTTCGGTCTGACGCCTCATACGATGCCGTACGGGTCACGCCGGAACAACTGAATTACCGCGTGGGGAAAAGTCAATTCGCGGCGGGCGGATCGACCTGGGCGACCCCGGTGATGCGGTGCAGGGCGAACCGCTGGATCGAGTCGCGGGTCGCGTCGTAGGCGGTCAGGAAACCACCCTCGACCCGCACCGGCTCCACGATCCGCGACGACGCCTGACCCTGCTGGTCGAGGTAGCCGATCCACAGCCGGCCGCCCCGGGACACCGCGCCGCGCAACTCCTCCACGGTCGCCATCGAGGGGGAGCGGGGCGGCTCCCCGGCGGGCGTCTCGGGCCGCCGCCGCGCCCGCTGGGCACTGTGCCGTGCGGCCTCGTCGCCCGCGCGCAGCGCGCGCACCGCAGCGGCGATCACCGCCGCGTCCGGCGCCGCCGGGGCCGTCATCGGGTGCGGGTGGGCCGAGGACTCGGCGCGCAACGCGTCCGGCCGGGTCACCACGACCCCGCCCTCAGGTGACTCGGCCACCGGGGCGAAGCCCATCATGCGCAGCGCCTCCAGCAGGTCGCCGCGGGGCAGCCGGGAGATCAGCACCGTGGGAGCCAGCCGGAACAACCGCAGGCCGGCGGCCCGCCGGTCCGCGACGATCTCCTCCAGCGTGGCCGGGTCGTCGCAGCGCACGTAGGACGACGCGGTGCCCACCCGGAGGTGACCGTGCCGGCGGGCCACGTCCTCGATGAGGTAGCTCAGCGGCTGCGGCACCGGGGTGGTGGAGTGCCGGGTCAGCAGATCGATCAGCTCGGCGGCCGGACGGCCCACGTCGAGCGCCCGGCGCACGGACTCCGGGGTGAAGCGATAGACGGTGGCGCCGCCGGTGGACTCCACGTCGGCCATCAGCGACAGCTCCCGCGCCAGCGAGGTCACCAGCGGGCCCGGCGCGACCGCGGTCAGGTCGGCCTGCAGCAGCACGTGATCGACGGGTTCGGGCAGCAGCGGGACCAGCCGCGCGGCGGCGTCCCCGCCCTGGAGCAGCACCCGCGCGTGCGAGGCCAGCGCGCCCAGCCCGGTCAGGCCGAGCAGCTCGGCCTCGTGGAGGGTCCAGCCGACCAGCCGGTCCCGCAGCCGGGCGCCGCGCCGGGGCTCCTGCCAGGCGAGATACTCCCGTACGGCGTCCGGGGCGGGGCTCGCCGACGTGGTGGTCAGCGCGGTCAGCGTGGCCCTGCGCACCTCGCTCGCGCTGCCGCGGACCGACTCGTCGGCCAGCGCGTTGATCAGCCGGTCCCGCTCGTCGCGCTCGCCGGCCAGCCCCGGCACCCGGTCGGTCGCCAGCCAGGCGGTCGCCAGCTCGACCCAGCGGTCGGCGGTATCGTGCAGCCGCCACAGGTCGTAGGCCTTCGTCGGCAGCCACTCGCCGTCGACGCCGCCGGTGCGGGCCAGCAACCCGGCCGCGTAGGCCAGCTCGATCAGGAGCGCGGCCGTCCGCTCGTCGGTGTCGAGCAGGCCCGCGGTCGCGCGCAGCTCGCGCACGGCCAGCCCGCCGCTGCGCAGCACCGGCGGCGGGTCGATCCCCCAGAGCTCCAGCAGGTCCTCGACGAGCCGTACGGCGGTGAACGCCTGGCCACCGGCGGTCCGGTCCACCAGGACGGCGGGCCGCGCGGGACCGTCCAGCACCGGTGGCGTGGCGGTGAGGTCGCGGAAGAGCCGACCGTCCCGCAGGTGGAGGGCGACCTCACGGGGGAGCGTGACCGTACGGTCGTCGGTCGCGGCCAGCAGCCCGCGGGCGAGCAGCCGCTCGATCGGGGTCTCCGCGCTGTCGACCCGGACCGGCCGCCGGGCACCGTCGATCCGGCCCACCGGAGGCCCCCAGGCCAGCATCTCCAGGGCCGCGCGGGCCTCGGGCCCCGCCGCCTCGATGAGCGGGCCCGGGTCGGCGAGCCGATCGGCGAGCAGGGTCACCAGCCGCTCGGGGTCGGAGAAGCCGTTCGGCGGCGGGACGTCCAGGTCCCGCAGGATCTCGGTCAGCCGCTCGGCCGGATGCCCCGCGAACACCTCGGCGGCGGGCGGTCCCAGCCCGGCCGGATGCGGGAAGAGCTGGCGCACTCCGGGCGCCGTGCGCAGGGTCCGGTCGGTGCCCCAGACCAGCCCCCGGGAGCGGAGCAGCTCCACGGTGGCCCGGATCTCCCCGAGCCCCAGCGCCCGCCTGAGCGCGCCGTAGGCCACCGGCTGGGGCAGCACGAGGAGGGCCTCCAGCACGGCCAGGCTGAGGCGGTCGAGCCGGTCCAGCGCCCTGGACACGGCGGCCGGCGTGGTCGCCCGCGAGGCGAGTGCGCCGAGCTCCGCCGGCACCGGATTGATCAGCTCCGGTCGCGCCGACAGCAGGCCGCGCAGCTCCTCGTCGCTGCGCCCCCGCAACCAGTCGGCGAACGTGTCCATCCGTACTACTTAACCAGGGATCTCAGGGTGTTCTCGGCGACGCCCGCCCCGCCCCGGGTCAGGCCGGCGTCCGTTCGCTGCTGATCAGGCCGAGACCCAGCCGGGCCCAGGCGGTCACGAAGCGCTTCTCGTCGATGCGGGTGGGCGGCTCGTAGAGCGACTCGTTGGCCAGCCAGTAGTTGACCACGGCCCCGCCGAGGATGGCGGCGATGGCCGGCCAGTCCTCGTCCGCGCCGGCGAACTCGGGCTGCGCCGACAGCCAGGAGCCGATGCCGTCGTAGAGCGGGTTGACGATGCCGTCGCGCATCTCGGCCACGAGGTTGGGGAACTGGTCCAGATCGCGGAAGAGCACCCGGATGAGATCGGCCTCCTCGCGCATCTTCACCAGGCCGGCCTGGCAGGTCATCCGCAGGCGGATCTCCAGCGGCCGTTCCTCGAAGGCGGAGGCATGCTCCAGCACGGTGACGACCTGCTCCTTGGTCCGCGCGATGTGCTCGCGGACCCCGGCCCCGAGGACCTCCTCCTTGGACCGGAAATGCCGGTACAGCCCGCCGGCGCCGGGGGACAGGCCCGCCGCGGCCTCGATCTCGGCCACGGACGTCGCGGCGTAACCGCGTTCCGCGAACAGGCGCAGCGCCTCGGCCACGATCCGCTCGCGTGTAGATCTCACCATGTTGAGTCTTCCTCCCCCACGACACTAGGGCATATGGTGCCCTGGCGTCCGCCACCGCTGCCCGCGACGCGTGGTTTCGAGGCCCGTCCCCGCCGTTCCGGGGCGGTCCGGGCACGTCATCTCCCTGACTCGTGCGGCTGAGCACTAGAGTTCGGTGAACCCATCTTCGTCCCTGCCCAGCCGATCGAAGGGGCCGCTGTGGCCTTCCTCCCAGAAGACTTCGTTGTGCCCACGCTCGTGGCCGGGCTCAGATTCCGTATCCGCCCGATCACCGTGCACGACGTGGTCCGGGTGTTCGACGCGGTGACGAGCAGCCGCGAACGACTGTGGCGGCAGTTCGGCGAGGTGCGCGGCTGGCCCGCCGAGGACCTCACCCTCGAGGACTGCCTCATCGACGTGGCGTGGCAGCAGAAGCAGGCCACGCTGCGCAGATCGTTCGTGTTCGCGGTGATGACGACCGACGAGGCACGGCTGCTCGGCTGCATCTACCTCGGTCCGCCGGCCGTCGTGCAGGGCCCGGAGGCCGAGGTGGGCTTCTGGGTGCGCGCCAGCGAGATCGACTCCGGGCTGGAGAAGGAGATCGACGAGTTCGTCCGGGAGTGGGTGGAGACCGCCTGGCCCTTCAAGGAGGTCCGGCTCCCCGGCGGCGAGCCCTGCTGGGCCGAATGGGGGTTCCTGCCCGCCCTGCCGGGATGAGCGCCCCCGGCTGACCGGACGGTGGGCATTTGCCCGGCGGTGCCGGGGCTGCCCGTACGCTGTGCCGGTGCGACAGACGGATCGGTTCACGGTGGGTTTCGACCTCGACATGACGCTGGCCGACACCCGGAAGGGCATCGCGGCGGTCTACGACGCGCTCGCCGCCGAGACCGGCGTCCTCATCGACAGCGCCTTGATCGCCACCCGGCTCGGCCCGCCGCTCGAGGTGGAGCTGGCCAACTGGTACCCCGCCGAGCACGTGCCGGCCATGATCGTCCGTTTCCGTGAGCTGTACGCCGACATCGCGATCCCCGCGACGGTCGTCATGGCCGGCGCCCTCGCGGCGCTGGAGGCGGTCCGGGACGCCGGCGGCCGGAGCATGGTCGTGACCGCCAAGAACCAGCTGCACGCGGAGGGGACCGTGCGTTTTCTCGAACTGCCGGTGGACCGGATCGACGGCGGCCTGTGGGCCTCGGCCAAGGGCGCGGCACTGGTCGAGCAGGGCGCCCGCGTCTACGTCGGTGACCATTTCGGGGACGTCGACGCAGCCCGGGCCGCCGGTGCGCTGAGCGTCGCCGTGGCGACCGGCCCCTATGACGCCGCCGCCCTCTCCGCGTACGGCGCCGACGTGGTCCTGCCGGACCTGCTCGCGTTTCCCGGCTGGCTCACCGGGCACCTTGCGGTGACCTGATATTCGCGGACCGGCGCCCGGCCGGCCCCCAGAAACTGTGTTCACCGTTTCACGATCGAGCCACTAGCATTTGAAGTGAATTCACCGAGAGCCAGACGAGGTCCAGCTGTGCCCACCGGCAAGGTCAAGTGGTACGACGTCGACAAGGGATTCGGCTTCCTCACCCGCGATGACGGCGGTGAGGTGTTCGTGCATTCCACCGCGCTGCCCAGCGGTGTGACGTCCCTCAAGCAGGGGCAGCGGGTCGAGTTCGGCGTGGTCGAGGGACGTCGTGGTCAGCAGGCGCTGTCGGTTCAGCCCCTGGAGACCCCGCCCTCGGTGGTGAAGGCCGTGGCCAAGGCCAAGCGCAAGAAGCCCGACGAAATGGTCTTGATCATCGAGGATCTCATCACCATGCTCGACGGGGTCTCCAACACCTACCGGCGGGACCGGCACCCGGAGCCGCGCGACGCCAAGAAGATCGCCACCGTGCTCCGGGCCGTCGCCGACGACTTGGCCGCCCCCTCGGCGTGACCCCCGCCTCCCTTCCCTCGGCTTCATGATCCCCGAGCTGTCATGCCCGGCTTCATGATCCCTGCGCCGTGATCCCCAGGCCGTGATCATGCAATCAATCGACGATTGATTGCATGATCACGGAGGGGTGGGCGGGTGTGATCGCGGCGAGGAGTGCCGCGGGGGGCGGGGCTAGGCGGGCGGGACGGCGGTGGACTCCTCACCGGCGGGCCGCCGCCGCTTGGCGGTGACGGGATCACGTTTGCGTATCCGCCGGGACCGCGACAACAGCGTCACCAGGGACAGGCCCAGTGCCCCCGCGACGACGGTGAACGCCACCCGGCCGTCCGCGATGATCGACATCCCCAGGCCCGCGAGGCCGCCGAGCACCCAGACGAGCTGGTGCAGGCTCTCGGACACCGCGAACGTGGACGACCGCACCTCCTCGCCGACCTCCTGCTGCACGACCGCGTCGAGCGACAGCTTGGCCAGCGACTGGGCGAAGGCGGCGACGAAGACCACGCCGAGCGCCGCCCACAGGCCGAACAGCACCGCGCCCGCCACGGTGACCAGGGTCGCGAAACCGAGGCTGCCGAGCACGATGAGCTGCGGTGCGCGGGCCTTCATGCCCGCGCCGAGCGCCGTGCCCACCAGGCCGCCGATCGCGGCGGCGGCGGCCAGCAGGCCCAGGGCGACGTTCGGCGACACCGGGTCGAACCGCTGCTCCCTGAGCAGGAACGCGAGATAGAGGATCAGGAAGCCGGAGAAGGCCCGCAGCGCGGCGTTGCCCTGCATCGCCTCCCACACCGCCGGGCCCATGTGCAACAGGGTCCGCCAGCGGTTCGGGCGGCGTTCTCCCGGAGGCCGGTCCTCCTCCTCGTCCGCCGGCACGGTGACCTCCGGCGTCTCGACCCGCCCGGGCAGGCGCATGCCGATGAGCGCGCCCACGAAGAAGACCAGCGTGGCGGTCCGCAGCACCCAGTCGGGCCCGACCAGCACCGCCAGCCCGGCGCCCACCGGAGCGGCGATCGCTCCCGCGATGAGCCCGGCGAACGACAGCCGGGCGTTCGCGGTGACCAGGGAGATCTTCTCGGGCAGCACCCGCGGCGTGATGGCGCTGCGCAGCACGCCGAACGCCTTCGACAGCACCAGCGTGCCGAACGCCGCGGGCAGGAACGTCACCTGGTCGCCGTGGCTGACGGCGCCCGCCATGCCCCAGCAGAGCAGCCCCCTGGCCAGGAACGTGCCGGCGACGGCGACCCGGCGGGCCGAGCGCATCCGGTCCAGGCCGGGGCCGATCAGCGGTGCGATGAGCGCGAACGGGGCCATCGTCACCAGCAGGTAGAGCGCCACCTGGCTGCGGGCCTGGTTGACGTCCAGGCCGAAGAAGATCGTCCCGGCCAGGGCAACGGCGACCAGGGTGTCCCCGGCCCCGTTGATCGCACCCGCCTCCATGAGGCTGCCCAGGCCGCTGTGCCCGGCACCCTGCGCATGGGTGGCCCGGCGGGTCACCCGCGCGACCCGCCGCCCCCCGTTACGCACAGACCGCCCCAGGGCGGTCGTCCGCGCCTTCACTCCCATGGCGTCCAGTCTCCTGTAGCGGCCGTACAACCGGGAACAGATACCGCCCCGTCAGGTCGGACGTCCCCGCCCACGCCTCCGTCAATCCGGATGATCAGTCTGATCCCCGTCTGCCGTGCAAAGTCACGCCGCCTCATGAGGGACAATGATGTATGTGAGCCCACTCCGTCAGTCGAGCGCCGCAACCGTGCGCCGGTCCCGCACTCCCGCCGTCGATGCCGCCTGCGCGGACGCGGTCGAGCTGGCCCGGGCGGCCGCTGAGGAGACCGCCCGACCGCTTCCCGTCGGCGAGCATCTCGGTCTGCAGTCCGAGGGCGATCGGGTGGTCACGCATTTCTTCGATTGTAAGGATCCGGCATATCACGGCTGGCGGTGGGCGGTCACGGTCTCCCGGGCCGCGCGGGCCAAGGTCGTGACGGTCAGCGAGTGCGTGCTGCTGCCGGGCGAGGACGCGCTCATGGCGCCCGCCTGGGTGCCCTGGATGGAGCGGCTGCGCCCCGGTGACCTCGGTCCCGGCGATCTGCTGCCCACCGCGGCCGACGACGTGCGGCTGGCCCCGGGCTTCACCCAGGTCACCGACGCGACCGACCGGCAGCTGCTGTGGGAGCTGGGGCTCGGCCGGGCCCGCGTGCTGTCGGCCGAGGGCCGTGAGGAGGCCGCGACCCGGTGGTACGACGGGACTCCCGGCCCGCACAGCCCTATCGCGGCCTCGGCGCCCGCCCCGTGCTCGACCTGCGGGTTCTTCGTGCCGCTGGCCGGGGCCCTGCGGCAGCTGTTCGGCGTCTGCGCCAACGAGTACGCGCCCGACGACGGCAAGGTCGTCGCGGTCGATCATGGCTGCGGAGCCCATTCGGAGGCCGTGGTGGTGCCGTCCGCGGTCGAGCACGCTCCGCCGCTGGTGGACGAGATGAGCTACGACTCGCTGGCACCGAACGGCTCGTCCGACGAAGAGGCCCTCGGCCACAGCTGAGCGGGTCCCGGGCGGTGGTCGTGCCGGGTGATCGGTGCGTCAGGATGGGTTGATGACTGATCCGTATGGGACCGCGGGAATCCGGGGCCGGGTGCTGGCCGCGTGGGCCGCTTCGCCGGCACGGTTCCGGGAGGACGCCAACACCGAGGAGGACCACGCCCTCGGGGGTTATCGCGACCGGGTCGTCATCGAGCTCGCCCAGAACGCCGCCGACGCGGCGGCACGGGCCGGGGTGTCCGGCCGGCTCCGGCTGATCCTGCGGGACGGCGTCCTGACCGCGGCCAACACCGGGGCCCGGCTCGACGCGGCCGGGGTTTCGGCGCTGTCGACGCTGCGCGCCTCCGCCAAGCTCGACCAGGCCTCGGCCGTCGGCCGCTTCGGCGTCGGCTTCGCGGCCGTCGTCTCGGTGAGCGACGAACCCATGATCGTCTCCGCCGCGGAGGAGCCGCTCGACGGCGACGCCGCGGGCGGGCGGGCGGCCGGCTTCCACGGGGTGGCCTGGTCTGCGGCGCGCACCCGCGAGCTGGTCGCCGGGATCCCCCTCCTGGCCGAGGAGCTCGGGCGCAGGAAAGGCGCCGTCCCCGTCCTGCGGCTCCCGTTCGCCCTCGACCCGCACGACGACGCCGGCCTGGCCATGGTCGCGCGCAAGTGCTTCGCCGAGGGGTTCGACACGGTCGTCCGGTTGCCGCTGCGCGACCCGGAGTGCGAGGCGCTGGTCCGGCACGCCCTCGACCAGGTCGGACCGGCCCTCCTGCTGGCCCTTCCCGCACTCGGCACCATCGAGGTCGAGGCCGGCGGCACCAGCCGTACCCTCACGGCGGACCGCGGTCTGCCGGGCACCGGGCGCCGCCCCGAGGAGGCCGGGCACCAGGAGACGATCGCCGCCGACGCCGCCGCACAGGCGGGGGAGGTGACGATCGGCGACACCCGGTGGCGGACCAGCGAGGCGTACGGCCCGCTACGGCCCGCCCTGCTGGCCGACCGGCCCACGGAGGAGCGGTCCCGTCCGCACTGGCGGATCTGCTGGGCGATCCCCGAGCTCGAGCCCGCCGCCGGCCAGGCCGCGTTCGGCGGCTCCGGGGGGCTTCCGGACGGGGTGCCCGCCGTGGTGCACGCGCCGACCCCCAGCGCCGAGCCGCTCGGGCTGCCCGCCCTGCTGCTCGCCTCGTTCCCGCTGGCACCGGACCGGCGCCACGTCGCGCCGGGACCGCTGACCGACTTCCTCGTCGAACGCGCCGCCGAGTCCTACGTGGCGCTGCTGCGCGACCTGCCGGCCACCCCGCGCCTGCTCGACCTGGTGCCGGGCCCGGTGGCGGCGGGCGAGCTGGACGCCCGGTTGCGCCGCGAGATCCTGCGCCTGCTCCCCGAGACGCCGCTGCTGCCGCACGGCCACCCGGCCGATCCGGGTGACGGCGCGGCCCGGGTCCGGGGGCGCGACGCGGTGGTCATGGAGGGCCCGGCCGCGCTGGTGGAGCTGCTGGCCGAGGTGCTGCCCGGCCTGCTGCCGGCGGGCTGGCCGGTCCGCCATCCGGCGCTGGCCACCCTCGGCGTACGCCGGATGGAGCTCGCCGACGTGGTGGACGCGCTGGCCGGCCTGGACCGCGAACCCACCTGGTGGCGGCGGCTGTACGACGCGCTGGCGGGGGCGGACACCGAGGCCCTCGGGGCCCTGCCGGTGCCGCTGGTGGCCGGACGCTCGGCATGGGGCCGGGACGCTCTCGGCCGCGGCGCCGCCCGGATGACCCGCGGGCCGCGGGGCCTGCTGATCGCCTCCGACGGGGTCGACCCGGCGGCGCTCACGGAGCTCGAACTGCGCTTCGTCCACCCCGATGCCGTGCACCCGCTGCTGGTCCGGCTGGGGGCGATCGAGGCGGGGCCCCGGGCGGTGCTGGTCGATCCGGCCGTACGGGCCGCGGTCGCGGGCTCGTACGACTCCGAGGACGCCGAGCCGGTCGCCGACGCGGTGCTGGGCCTGGTGGCCGCGGCCCACCTCCAGCCGGGCGAGGAGCCGTGGCTGGCCGATCTGACGCTGCCCGGCGCGGACGGCGAGCTCTACCCGGCCGGCGAGCTGCTGCTGCCCGGGTCCCCGCTGCTCGAGGTGATGGTGGACGACGCGCCGTTCGGGGTGGTCTCCGCCGAGCTGGTCGAGCGGTTCGGTGAGGACGCGCTGACCGCGGTGGGGGTGCTGCGGACCTTCGCGCTCGTGCACGAAGAGGACGTCTCGCTGTCGGACCTGGCCTTCGACCTGGACGGCGAGGAGGAGTGGGCCGAGGACGTGCTGGCCCGGCTTCCGGTGCAGGACGTTCCGCCGATGGTGGCCGAGCTGACGGCCGTGCGCGATCTCGAGCTGGTCGGCCGCTGGGACGTGGCGCTGGAGCTGCTGGCCCGGCCGCCGCTGCGCGCCGCGCTGGTCGAGCCGGTCCACGTCCTGCACCAGGGCGGCGGGCGGATCGCCGTCCCCTCCTACACGGCCTGGTGGCTGCGCGGGCAGCCGGTGGTGGCCGGATGCCGGCCCGGTGAGCTCCGGGTGCCCGGTGACCCGCTGCTGGCCGGTCTGTACGATCTCGCGCCGCTCGACCTCGACGCCGAGGTGCTGCGGGCGCTGGGGGTCCGGACCTCGGTGGCGGAGCTGCTGGCCGAGCCCGGTGGCGCCGACGAGCTGCTGGCCCGGCTGGCCGACCCGGGCCGTTCGGTGTCGCGGGCCCAGCTGCGGGGCCTGTGGACCGCGCTGACGGACCTGGACGGGCTGGAGGTGTCACCGCCGGAGCGGGTCAGGGCGGTCGTCGGCGGAGCGCTGGAGGTCGTCCCGGCCTCGGACGCCCTGTTGCTGGACAGCCCGGATCTGCTGCCGCTGCTGGCGGGGCAGCCGCTGGTGACGGTCCCCTACGAGCGCTCGGCCGAGCTCGCCGAGCTGCTGGACCTCGCCCTGGCGACCGAGGAGATCTCCGGTGCCGTCGAGTCCTCCGGCGTGACACGACCGGTTCCGCCGGTCGTCGGTGAGGTCCTGCCGGAGGCCCCCCGGACCTACGTGGCGCACGAGCCGCTGATCGTCGACGGCACCCGGGTGCCGTGGCGTCACGACAGCGTACAGGTGCACGTGAGCGTGGACGGAGGGGTGGCGGCGCTGGCCCGCGGTCTGGCGTGGGCGGCCGATCGATGGGCGGACCGCCTGGTGGTGGAGGCGGTGCTGCGCGAACCGCAGGCCCTGCCCGCGCTGCTGGCCGAAGCCGATCTCGATCCCTGACCTGATCATGGGATCGGACGCGAGGTCAGGAGGCGGGGTCGTTACGGGCGGCGGCCCGGCGCAGTGCCGCGGCGGCCCGGCCGCGGTGCAGGCGCGGGACGTACCACAGGGCGAACAGGCCGATCCCGACCCCTGCGGCGCACACCCACAGCCACCACCGGTTCTCGCGCGGCAGCCCGGCCAGCAACAGGACGACGAAGGCGATGGCCCAGGCCGCCGTGCCGATCACGCCGACGAGCGTTTCGTTGGTCTCGATCGGCGGCGGGCTCGGACGGCGAGGCCGGGGGCGGGGCATGTGATCAGGTTAGGTCATCGGGCCGGAACCGCCTGCCGCCGCCCGGACGGTGCGACGATCCTGCTGGAGATCAGTGTGGGAGTGGAGGAGGCGAAGTCGTATGCATTGCTAACGACCTGGCGGAATTTCAACCGTCGGCATATCGTTAGCAGAAGTAATGACTTCAGCTAATGACCATGAAAACTTCGCAGACCAGAAGCCACAGCGGCCTGGCCGAAGACCTGCGCATCTCGATTGCGCGGCTGTCCCGGCGGCTCCGCAGGCAAGGCAGCCACTCGCTCACGATCACGCAGTACGCCGCCCTCGCCGCGGTCACCCAGCACAACGCGATGACCCCGCGCGACCTGGCGGAGCACGAGAAGGTGCAGCCTCCCTCCATGACCAGGGTGATCGCGGCCCTGGAGGAGCGCGGCCTGCTGGAGCGCAGCGCGCACCCGACGGACGGCCGGCAGGTCGTGCTGAACGCGACGGATCAGGGCCGCGCCCTGGTGCGGGAGGAGCGCCGCCGCAAGGAGGCCTGGCTCTCCCAGCGGCTCAGGGAGCTGACTCCGGAGGAGCGGGCGATCCTGCGCCAGGCGGCCCCGATCCTGCAGAAGCTCAGCAAGGCCTGAACGCCGGGATGTTCCGGTCGTTGCGCACCCGCAACTACCGGTTGTTCGCCGCCGGCCAGATCGTCTCCAACACCGGCACGTGGATGCAGCGGGTGGCCCAGGACTGGCTGGTCCTAGAGCTCACCCACAGCAGCGGCGTGGCGCTCGGGCTCACCACCGGCCTGCAGTTCCTGCCCCTGCTGCTGTTCGGACTCTGGGGCGGGGTCGTCGCCGACCGCTACCCCAAGCGCCGCATCCTGATGCTCACCCAGGTCACCATGGGGTCGCTCGCCCTCATCCTCGGGGTGCTGGCGATCACCGGCACCGCCCAGGTCTGGCATGTCTACGTGCTGGCCTTCGCCCTGGGGCTGGCCACCGTGATCGACAACCCCACCCGGCAGACCTTCGTGATCGAGATGGTCGGCAGGACCGACCTGCCCAACGCGATCGCCCTCAACAGCGCCACCTTCAACGGTGCCCGGATCCTCGGGCCCGCCGTCGCCGGAGTGCTGATCGCCGCCATCGGCACCGGCCCGGTGTTCCTGGTCAACGCGGCCTCGTTCGCCGCCGTGCTGGCCGGCCTGGCCCTCATGCGCGACCGTGAGCTCAACCTCGCCGAGCCGGTGGCCCGGGCCAAGGGCCAGCTCCGTGAGGGGCTGCGCTACGTACGGGGCCGCCGCGACCTGGTCATGGTCCTCATCCTGGTCGGGTTCGTGGCGACCTTCGGCATGAACTTCCAGATCACCACCGCGTTGGTCGCCAAGGAGG
The DNA here is from genome assembly GCF_050971785.1 of Actinomadura scrupuli. Classification (NCBI taxonomy): domain Bacteria; kingdom Bacillati; phylum Actinomycetota; class Actinomycetes; order Streptosporangiales; family Thermomonosporaceae; genus Actinomadura; species Actinomadura scrupuli. Next base: position 377,891 of record NZ_JBPCCU010000002.1, read on the forward strand.
TCTTCCACCGCGACGCGGCCTCGTTCGGGCTGGCCTCGACCATGCTCGCGGTCGGCGCCCTCACCGGGGCGCTGCTGGCGGCCCGGCGGACCCGGACCAGCCGGCGGCAGATGCTGGCCGCCGCGGTCGGGTTCGGGGTGCTGGAGATGGCCACCGGCCTGATGCCCACCTACGCCCTGTTCCTGGCGCTGCTGGTGCCCACCGGCGTGGCCCTGATGACCTTCACGACCGCCGCCAACGCGACCATGCAACTCGGCATCCCGGCCGAGATGCGGGGCCGGGTGATGGGGCTCTACATGCTGGTCTTCCTGGGCACCAACCCGTTCGGGGCGCCCATCATCGGCTGGCTCTCCGAGGTGCTGGGGCCGCGCGCCAGCATCGTGCTGGGCGGCCTGGTGGCGACGGTCACCACCCTGGGCGTCGTGCTGATCATGGTGCCCTGGCCGACGATCGCCGCCGGTCTGCGCTCGCTTCCCGGATCTTTCCGGCGGCGTCCGGAGTTTCGCCGCACCGCAGAACAGGAACGAGCGTGACAAGGGGTCGTACCGGCTGAAAGGCTCTCAGGCGTGTCTAACGGATCTGCGGCTTGAAATCGCCCATATGAGGATGTTCGTGGCGCTTCTGCCGCCTCCCACGGTCATCGACGAGCTCGAGGAGTTCCTCGCTCCGTACCGGGCCGCCTGGCCGGACCTGCGATGGGAGCGCCGCGCTCTGTTCCATGTGACCGTCGCCTTCCTGGGCGAGGTCGACGAGCAGCGGATCGAGCCGATGACGTCACGGCTGGAGCGGCTGGCCGGCCGCTGCCCGCCGCTGACGCTGTCGTTCGCCGGGGGCGGGGCGTTTCCCAGCGGCGGCGCGTACGCCCGGGTGCTGTGGACCGGCCTCTACGGCGACCGCCGCGCCCTGGCCGGGCTGGCGGCCTCGGTCGGTGCGGCGGCGCGTCAGGCCGGGCTCCCGCCGGGGGGCGCCGGGCGCGGCCAGGGCGGCGCGGCCCCGGGAGAGCACAAGCCGTTCCGGCCCCACCTCACGCTGGCCCGGTGCCGCCGGCCCACGGACGTCCGGCCGCTGGTGGAGGCGCTGTCGGCCTTCGCCGGATCGCCCTGGACCGCCGGGGCCCTCCACCTCATGCGCAGTCACCAGACCCCTCAGGTGCGGTACGAGACCTTCCGCGCCTGGCCATTCGGGCACCGGACGCGACCGGGGGACGGCGGGCCCGAGGCGGTCGGCACGGCCGACGACTCCCGGCTCCCCGGTCAGTGACACGGGACGGCACCCCGGTCCGGCGAGCCCCGGACGGCGAATAGGCTGCAAGCGTGAACCGACCGCCGCAATGGCTGCTGCCGACCGTGCTGACCGCGCTGGTCCTCATCGTGGTCGTCGGGGCCTTCTTGACGTGAACGCGCCGTACGGCGTGGCACCGCCTTCGCGAGGACGGGGCGCACGGGAGGATCGGAGGATGCTCGGTCTCTCCGCACAGGCTGTCCTGGCCGGCCTCCTCGTCCCCGCGCTGGTGATCTGGCCCCACGAGCGGGCCGGCGCCGCGGACCGGGACACGGTGGCGTTCAAGATCTCCGATCCGCGGATCCCCGAGTCCAGCGGGCTGGCCGCGAGCCGGCGGCATCCCGGGGTGGTCTACACGCACAACGACTCCGGGCACCCGCCCGCGATCTACGCGCTCGGGCCGGACGGCCGTACCAGGGCGACCTTCACGATCGCCGGAGTGTCGGCCCGCGACTGGGAGGGCATCGCGCTCGGCCGCGACGGGACGGGAGCGCCGGCGCTGTTCATCGCCGACATCGGCGACAACCTCGGCGGCGCGTGGCCCTACGTCACCGTCTACCGGGTGCCGGAGCCCGCCCGGCTCACCGATCAGACGCTGCACGCGGTCGCCTTCCGGATGAAGTACCAGGACGGTCCCCGGGACGCCGAGTCGATCCTCGTCGACCCGCGGTCCAACCGGCTCTACATCGCCAGCAAGAGCAGGCTGTTCGGGGGCAACGGCAGGCTCTACGCCGCCCCGGCGAGGCTGCGCACCAGCGGCTTCAACCTGCTGCGCGGGATCGCCGCCGTCCCGGCCACCGTCACCGACGGTGCCTTCGCGCCGGACGGCCGCACGTTCGTGCTGCGCACCTACTTCGGCGCGACGCTCTACTCGGCCCCCGGAAAGCGGCTGGCCAACGTCTCGCTCCCCGCCCAGCGGCAGGGCGAATCGATCACCTACACGGCGGACGGAAGATTCTTCCTGGCGGGTTCGGAGGGCGCCGACCAGACCGTGTGGAAGGTTCCCGTACCCGCCGAGGGGCTCCCTTCGCCCACGGCCTCGCCCCGTGCGTCGGGCGCCTCCGCCACCGGGAAGCCGCCGGACAGGCAGCCGTCCACCGGCAAGGCGATCGTCTTCGTCGTGGTGGTCGGGCTCGCGGTGGCCGGTGCGGTCATGGTCGTCCGCCGCCGGTTCAGGTGACGGATCCAGGCCAGTAACAGGGGGACGCAGATGCCGGGACGCTCGGCATGTCAGGATCAGTCGCGTGGACCATGAGCTCGTCGGCCTGCGCGCGCAGAGCAGCCGCTGGCGGCCCGTCGCCGGCGGGGCGTTCGGACTGCTGTCATTCGGTGTCGCGCTGCTGCCGATCCGCCCCGGCTGGCTGTGGCTGGCCCTGATCGTCGCCGCCAACCTCGCCCCCTGGGGGATCGGGTACCTGCGCGGCCGTCATCCGGCGCCGTACTGGCGGCTGTCCCAGGCGGGCCTGGAGCGCATCGCCCGGGACGGGACCGTGAAGGCCCGTTACGAGCGCCAGCGCATCGAGGAGTTCGCGCTGACCGCCGATGACGGCATGCTCACGATCTTTCACAAGTTCGGCCGGACCGAGGTCGGTGAGCTCACCGAGATGGGCTTTGAGCAGCTGTCGTTCTTCCTCACCGCCCGGCGGCTCGACATCCCCGTGCACGTGCTCGACGGCAACAGCTCGGTCCTCGACGACGACGACGCGCCGCCGCCCGGCATGGGGACCGAACAGCTCCTGCTCGACCAGGAGGCGGAGCTTCTCGGCGCCGGGCTGGGGCGCACCGAGACCGACCGCATACCGTTCCAGCCCGCTGAGGGCGACGGGGAGGCCGTACGGCTCGAATCGGCGCCCCCGGTGCCCAGCCGGGGCCGTACGGCCGCTCTGGGCGTCCTGATCGCGCTGCTCGGGCTGACCATGGCGGGCCGGGTGGCGCTCCAGGGGACGACCGGGTTCGCCGACCGGCTGGCCGCCGGATGCTGGGTACTGGTGGCCGCGTCCGGAGCCGTCATGGCCGGCCGGCGGCTGCTGCGCTCGGCCCCGGTGCGCTGGGACATCTCCGCGGCGGAGCTGCGGGTCGGCCCGGTGCGGCTGGCGGCTCAGGACGTGGCGGCCGTGGTCACCGGGCCGGGCGTGGTCGCCGACCCGCTGACCGGTGAGCCCCACGCGGACCCCCTGTGCGCCCTGGCGTTCGGGCACCGGCTCCAGCTGCTCGCCCGGCTCCCCGTCCGCGGCCTGGACGCCTTCCAGCTGGTCCACGCGCTGGACGAGCACGGCTACCGAGTGATCACCCTTGAGCCCCGGGCGCTGCGCCCGTCGGAGTACGGGCTGGACGGACTGCCGGAGATCTTCGCCCAGGTGCCCGGGGGCCGCCTCATCGTGGTCGACGACGGGCTCGGCTGGGCCGACGCCGCCGGTGACGTGGTGCTCAAGATGCCCGCCGACCGGATCGGCGGCGTCGAGCTGCTGACCATCGACGGGCACGCCTGGCTGCGGGTGTACGACTCCGATGGGGACGAGTTCTTCGCCGCGCCGCTGTCCGCCCTCCGGATCTCCCGGACCGACCTGCGGGAACAGGCCCGCCGGGCGGGGCTGCCGATCACCGACGCGGAGTACGACGCCTATCTCAGCGCGGCCTTCCACGGAGCGGTCTCCGGGCTGGCGACGGTGCCCGAGCCCGAGCCCATCCTGGTGGTGCCGGGGGAGGGGCCGGGCGCGCTCCTGGACGCCACCCGCCGGTCCAGGCTGTGGGCGTACGCCGTGACGGCGGGCGTGTGCGAGCTCGTGGCCCTGCTCGGCGCGTTCTGGCTCGGCGGGGAGCTCGGCGGCTTCTGGCCGACGTTCTCCTGGCTGGCGCCGCTCGGGCTGCTGCTGGGGCTCGTCGGCGCCTGGCTGTACGACCGGAACCGGTCCCAGCTGCGGATCTCGGCGCTGGAGATCGCCTCGGTCACCCGGCTGGGCAAGGTCGAATGGAGCGTGGGCCGGGCCACCGTCGGCGGAGTCGGCATCGACGACTCCGAAGAGGGACTGCCCCGGCTGGTGGTGTGGAGCCCCGCGGGCCGGGTTTTGCGCCGGGTGTCGTTCCCGCCGGACCTCGGCCAGCTACGGGAGGCGTGTGAGCGCTACGGCCTGCCGTGGGGCCCGCCCGACGCCGGTCACCCGGCCCCCCCGCCGCCCGAGCTCTGATCCCCCCACCCCGTCGACCCGCCGTGATCATGCAAATCGTTCGACGATTGATTGCATGATCACGGCAGAGGTCGGGTCACGGCCGGGGTTGGGTCGCGGTGGGCTTGGGTGGGTCAGAGACGCTCGAGTACGTAGTCGATGCAGTGGGTGAGGGCCTCGACGTCGGCCGGGTCGATCGCCGGGAACATGCCGACCCGCAGCTGGTTGCGGCCGAGCTTGCGGTACGGCTCGGTGTCGACGATCCCGTTGGCCCGCAGGACCTTGGCGATCGCGGCGGCGTCGATGTCGTCGGAGAAGTCGATCGTGCCGACGACCTGCGAACGCTGGGCCGGATCGGCCACGAACGGGGTCGCGACCGCGGACTTCTCGGCCCAGCCGTAGAGGCGGTTCGAGCTGTCCGCCGTCCGGGACGTCGTCCAGGCCAGGCCGCCCTGCTTGTTCATCCACTCGATCTGCTCGGCGAACAGCAGCAGGGTGGCGACGGCAGGGGTGTTGTAGGTCTGGTCCTTGGCGGAGTTGTCGACCACGGTCGGCAGGCTGAAGAACTCCGGGATGTACCGGTCGGTGGCGGCGATCTCCTCGATCCGGGCCAGCGCGGCGGGGGACGCCAGGGCGACCCAGAGGCCGCCGTCGGAGGCGAAGCACTTCTGCGGCGCGAAGTAGTAGACGTCGGTCTCGGCCACGTCCACCGGCAGGCCGCCGGCGCCGGAGGTGGCGTCCACCAGGACCAGCGAGTCCCCGCCCGCGCCGGTGGGCGCCGGCCTCTTGATCGGCATCGCGACGCCGGTCGAGGTCTCGTTGTGGGTGAGGGCGTAGACGTCGACGCCCTCCTCGAACACCGGGGACGGGTGGGTGCCCGGGTCACTGGAGATCACCGACGGGTCGGCCAGCCAGGGCGCGCCCTTGGTGACCTTGGCGAACTTGCTGGAGAACTCACCGAACGTCACGTGCTGTGACTTCTCGCGCACGAGCCCGAACGCGGCGATGTCCCAGAACGCGGTCGTGCCGCCGTTGCTGAGCAGGACCTGGTACCCCTCGGGCAGTGAGAAGAGGTCCGCGAGGCCATGCCGGACCCTGCCGACGAGGGACTTCACCGGCTTCTGCCGGTGCGAGGTGCCGAGGTACGCCGGCCCGGATTCGGCGAGGGCGGCGAGCTGCTCGGGACGGACCTTCGACGGGCCGCATCCGAAGCGGCCGTCGGCTGGCTTGATATCTGCGGGGATGACGATGTCGGTCACCCTCAGCAGCCTAGTTGACCTGCTCCGGTGACCGTCTCAACGCCCACATCCTGAGACGTGTGTCGTGGTGGCGGGGGCGTCATGACGGGCTGACCAGGGCGCTCACGGGGCCGGTTCGTCCTGCGGGTTCAGGCCGGCCCCGCGCCGGCGGCGCCGCAGGACATGGCCGAGCAGGGCGAGCAGGAGCAGGACGCAGACGGCCGCCACACAGGCCGGGTAGCGCCACGGCCGGTCGTCCCGGTGGGCCTCCAGTGCGAGGCGCCCGGAGTCGTAGGCCAGCAGGGACAGGGACGCGGCGGCCACCCAGCCGACGATCTTCCAGGAGACGGCGTTACGGCGATCGATCCGCTCCTGGCGCTCCCGCTCGTAGCGCAGCGCCTCCGTCTCGTGCTGCGATGCCTGGTCCCGCGGCGGCTCCACCTGGTGGTGCGGTGGCTCTGCGGTCTCGTCGGCTTCGCCCGGGTCGTGGGTCATCCGGCCATTCTGGCTGATACGAGGCCGGAGGCCGCTTTCGCCGCCTCGATTCGGGGTCCGGAGAGCTGCCATGAGCCCCGGATCACGGGTGATGGCTGTTGGTTAGGCATAAATAAGTGCTAAAAGTCCATTTTGTGAGCTTCCGATTTTATTGTTACCTTACCCGGTAATTGCGCTATTAGGAATGCACTGGGGAATGTTAGAGAGCATGGCGCCCTTCTGGGACAACAAGAGCGCCCGTTCCTGAAGGTCTTTGCGCCATTCCGACTCCCAAGGAGATCAAATGCTGAAAAAGACATGCGTCACCGCGGGCATCGTTGCCGCGACCGCAGGGACCATGCTCCTGGGCTCCAGCTCGGCGGCGAGCGCCGATGGATGGGGTGGGGGCTGCTGCCACCACGGCGGCCACAACCACAACTGGAACCACAACAAGAACAAGAACAAGAACACCAACCGGATCAGGATCCGGATCAACGTCCGGAACAACAACTTCAACCACAACGGGAACCGCCGGCACCACGACGGCTTCGGCCATGACGGCTTCGGCCACGGCGGCTTCGGCGGCTTCGACGGGTTCGACGGGTTCGACGACGGCGACGACGACGACTGAGCAGCCCGGCGACAGAGTGGCCATGTCGCCGACCCGATGAATCCGTCCGTGAAACGGCTCTGAGGCCGGCTCTGCGGGACAGAGCGGCCGAGCCGTCCGAATGCGGGGGGACGCCGGATCGTCCATTCCGCCGCACCGCCCCCATTCGGCCGACCAATGCCTGTGCCTGAAGTTCTCTCCGGGGGCCGGTGCCTCATTCAGATGAGGCGCCGGCCCCCTCGTTATATGCCTGCTAGACGCGTGTTGCGAGCTAGATGAGGTAAGTCCGAATCATCCGGTTCCGATTTTATTCATAGCTTACCTCGTAATCGCGCTATAAAGCCGACGGCAGGGAATATCAGAACCATGACGCTCTCTGCTAGACGAGACCGTCGATTCATGGAGGCTTCACGCCATTCCGACAGCAAGGAGATCGATGTGCTGAAGAAGACATGCGTCAGCGCCGGCCTGGTGGCCGCAGTCGCTGGCACCGTGCTACTGGGCTCGAGCTCGGTCGCCCAAGCCGACGGCTGGGGCGGCTGGGGCGGCGGCCACGGTAATAGCAGTTGGAGTCACAACAAGAACAAGAACAAGAACCACAACAGGATCAGGATCCGGATCAACGTCCGCAACAACAACTTCAACCGCAACGACCGGCATGACCGGGAGCGTTTCTTCCGCGAGCGTGACCGCGAGCGCGACCACGACCACGACCACCACCACCACGACTGGCCGACGTACTACCTCGGTGGATCCAGTCTCCTGGGTGGAACCGGCGGCGCCACGACGGTGCCCGGCGCCACCGTGCCTGGAGCGGTCGGCTAAGGCAATCGCCACAGCGGCGGAATCGCCGGGCCGATGACGTTGTTCGCCGAACAATTGAAGGTCACCATTGGCCGGGTGGCCGCCTGCCTGAGTATATCGGGGTGCCGGAGTATCGACTCCGGCACCCCGTTCTCATGTGCGCGAAAGCGGAGCGGTGTCGGCCCGTCGCTATTTTATCCTTAGCTTACCCGGCAATCGGCCTACCGCAATGGTGCCGGGGAATACAGAAGACATGGCGTCCTTGTGACAGCGGGGACGCCGGCTCATGAAGGCCATTCGCGCCATTCCCACAACAAGGAGATCGAAGTGCTGAAGAAGACATGCATCAACGCCGGCCTGGTGGCCGCCGTTGCCGGGGCCGTGCTGCTGGGCTCGGGTTCGGCCGCGAACGCCGGCGGCTGGGGCGGCTGGGGCGGTTGCTGTGGCGGCGACCACCACTCCAACTTCCACCACAACAAGAACAAGAACAAGAACAACAACCGGATCAACATCCGGATCCGCGTCCGCAACAACAACTTCAACGACAACGAGGAGCGCAGGCGCGAGTTCCGCCACGAGCGCGAGATCAACCGCGAACGCGACCACGACCACGACCACGACCACGACGGCCACGGACCGAAGTACATTCTCGGTGGTGGGCTCGGTGGTGGGACCGTCCTGCCCGTAGTGGGCTGAGCCAATCCTGCCGTAAGGCGGTGTCGCCGACCTGACGCCGTTCGGCGGAGATCGTAAGGTCACCATTGACTGAATAGTCGAGCCGTCTATGGAGTTCGGGGTGCCGGAGTACTGACTCTGGCGCCCCGTTCTCATGTATTCGACCGGGCGGGCCCTCGGAATCGCATCTTTATCCTCAGCTTACTCAGCGGCCGGCCTATTGGTTGGGGGTGCGGGAATAAAGCGAACATGGCGCCCTTCCGGGACAACAGAGCGTCGGTGAGTGAAGGTCTTTCGCGCCATCCGAGGAGCAAGGAGATCGAAGTGCTGAAGAAGTCATTCGTCAGCGCCGGCCTGGTGGCCGCGGCCGCCAGTGCCGTGCTGCTGGGCTCGGGCTCGGCCGCGCAGGCCGGCGGCTGGGGCTGTGGCGGTTGCTGTGGAGGCGGCCACCACCACAGTTGGAACCACCACAAGAACAAGAATAGGAACCACAACAGGATCACTATCCGGATTCATATTCGCAACAACAACTTCAATCACAACGACGCCGAGCGGGAGCGGTTCGACCGGGAGCGGGTCTTCGACCGGGAGCGGGACCGGGACGGCGGCCACGGTCGGGGCGGCGAAATGGTCCTCGTTCCCGAGGCCCTCGCCCTGCCCTCCACCGTGCCCGGGGCCGTGCCGGGAACCGTGCCGGGAACCGTGCCCGGAGTCGCGCCCGGAGTCGCGCCCGCGGCCGCGCCCACGGTGGGCTAGCGTCCCGCCGCCGAGATGGCGTCCCAGGGCGGACCACCATCGCCTGGGGCCGAACCGCCCAGTGAATGCGGGGCGCCGGAGTATCGACTCCGGCGCCCCGCATTCGCATGTCGACACGGAAATGTCCGCCTTCGATGCGCAATGACGAGAAAAACCCGCTCGTCTTGCCTGAAAACGGGCCCTCTGCAGGGATCACCACGTACTGGTGCCATTTCTCGGAGGCGGTGCGTCATCGAAGAAACGCCGACCCTTGTTCGATGTCTACGATTCCTCAGGAACGAGTCGATAAGTCCATTTCATGAATTCGCAATTTTATCTTTAGCTTACTCGGTAATCGCGCTACCGGGAAAGCACTGGGGAATGCTGGAGGCCACGACGCCCTTCCGGGACGATGGGGCGCCGGTTCGTGAAGGCCTGCGTGCCATCCGAGAACAAGGAGATCGATGTGCTGAAGAAGACATGTGTCACTGCCGGGCTGATCGCCGCGGTCGCCGGGACCGTGCTATTGGGCTCGGGCTCGGCCGCGCAGGCCGACGGCTGGGGCGGCGGCGGCTGGGGCGGCGGCTGGGGCGGACACGGTCATCACAACTGGAGCCACAACAAGAACCACAACAAGAACCACAACCGGATTCGCATCCACATCCGGGTCCGGAACAACAACTACAATTTCAATCGCAACCGCCACCACGACCACCGTGACCACCTTGACCGCAGCGACCACAGCGACCACGGCTCATGGTCCGGCGGCGGCCTCGCGGGCATCCTCGTGCCCGGCGCGACGGGCGCCACCGGAGCGACGGGCGCGACCGGTGCGGCTGGACCGGCCGTCGTCCCGGGCACGGTCGGCACCGGCACGGTCGGCACCGGTACCACGGGCACCGGCACCACGGGCACCGGCACCACCGGCACCGGCACCACCGGCACGGGGACCGGCACCACGGGCACCGGCACGACCGGCACCGGCACGGTCGGCACCGGCACGGTCGGCACCGGCACGGTCGGCACCGGCACGGTCGGCACCACGCCGACGACCGTCGTCGTCCCGGGCGGGACCGGAGGGTCCCTCGTGGGAGTCGTCGCGCCCATCACCGCGCCGGTCAACATCGGGATCTCGCACGTGCTGAGCAGCGGCTCGACGGGCGGGAGCGCGGCCACGTGCGCCACGCCCGTCAGCGCGACCTGCTCGGGGGCCGCCGGCACGGCCCCCGCGACCGGCATGTCGCTGGGCGGACCGACGAGCGTCGTCGTCCCGGCCGCCGCCGGCCAGTCCGCGCCGTCCCTGGTCGGAGTCGTCGCGCCCATCACCGCGCCGGTCAACATCGGGGTCTCGCATGTGCTGAGCAGTGCGCGGACCGCCGGTGCGGCCACCTGCCCGACGCCCGTCGGCGCGACCTGCTCGGGGGCCGCCGACACGACACCGGCGTCGGACATGACCCTGGGCGGACCGACGAGCGTCGTCGTCCCGGCCGCGGGCGAGTCCGCGCCGTCCCTGATCGGGGTCGTCGCTCCCGTCACGGCGCCGGTCAACGTCGGGATCTCGCACGTGCTGAGCAGCGGCTCGACGGGCGGCAGTGCGGCCACGTGCCCGACCGCCGTCAGCGCGACCTGCGCGGGGGCCGCCGACACGACACCGGCGTCCGACATGACCCTGGGCGGACCGACGAGCGTCATCGTCGCGGCCGCCGGCGAGTCCGCGCCGTCCCTGATCGGCATCACCGCGCCCGTCACGGCGCCGGTCAACGTCGGGATCTCGCACGTGCTGAGCAGCGGCTCGACGGGCGGCAGCGCGGCCACGTGCCCGACCGCGGTCAGCGCGACCTGCTCGGGGGCCGCCGGCACCACGTCGGCGAGCGGCATGACCCTGGGCGGGCCGACCAGCGTCGTCGTGCCGGGCACCGCTGTCACCGGCACCGGCGCACCCCTGATCGGGGTCGTCGCGCCCATCACGGCGCCCGTCAACGTGGGCGTCTCTCACGTGCTGAGCCACTGAGCGGCTGAGCCACTGAGCCGCTGAGTCGATACCGAGCGGCCGAGTCAACATCAGCGGGGCACCGGAGCGTCGGCTCCGGTGCCCCGCGTTCGTGTTCCCCGGAGTTCAGCCGAGGATCGCCTCGGCGCCGGCGACGTCGGTGATCGGGCGGGTGCCCGGGCCGGTGTAGCGGGCGCTCGGGCGGACCAGCCGGCCGGTGCGCTTCTGCTCGAGGATGTGCGCCGCCCACCCGGCCGTACGGCCGCACGTGAACATGGCCGGCATCATCGCGGTCGGGACCTCGGCGAAGTCCAGGATGACGGCGGCCCAGAACTCGACGTTCGTCTCGATGGGGCGGTCCGGGCGCCGCTCGCGCAGCTCCGCGAGGGCGGCGTCCTCCAGGGCCTTGGCGGCCTCGTAGCGGGTCGCCCCGAGCTCCTTGGCGGTACGGCGGAGCACCCGGGCACGGGGGTCCTCGGCACGGTAGACGCGGTGGCCGAAGCCCATCAGCCGGTCGCCGCCGTCGAGGATGTCGGTCACGACCTTGCGCGCGTCACCGAGCTGCTCGACGCGCTCGATCATGGGCAGCACCCGGGCCGGGGCGCCGCCGTGCAGCGGGCCGGACATGGCACCGATCGCGCCGGACATCGCGGCGGCGACGTCCGCGCCGGTGGAGGCGATCACCCGGGCGGTGAAGGTGGAGGCGTTGAGCCCGTGCTCGGCGGCCGAGACCCAGTAGGCGTCGATGGCCTTGACGTGCTGGGGGTCGGGCTCGCCGCGCCAGCGGACCATGAACCGCTCGGTGATGGAGTGGCTGTCGTCGATCCGGCTCTGCGGGACCGCCGGCTGGGAGATGCCACGGGCGCTCTGCGCCACGAACGACAGCGCCTGCACGGATGAGAGGGCCAGCTGGGCGCGGGCCTCCTCGTCGGTGATGTCCAGGAGCGGGCGCATACCGTAGACGGTGGCGATCGTCGGCAGAGCGGCCTGCACATCGACGCGGACGTCACCCGAGCGGACCGGGAGGAGGTGCGGCTCGGCGGGGGCCAGCCCGGGGGTGAAACTGTCGTCGACCAGGAGGCCCCACACGTCGCCGAAGGAGACGCGGCCGACGAGGTCCTCGATGTCCACGCCGCGGTAACGAAGGGCGCCGCCCTCCTTGTCGGGCTCCGCGATCTCGGTCTCGAAGGCTACGACTCCCTCGAGGCCGGGTTTGAAGTCGGACATGTCGTCCTGCCTTTCGTCCCCATGAGTTGATAAGGCGGTGCTGAGCTATTGAACCCTGTTCCTGTTACCGGTCAGTACCCAGGTCCCAGTGACTCGGGTAAAGCCCAGGTGGAAGGCTGTCTGCCTGTGGAAGATCAGACGCCCGATCTGGCTAGTCTTCGCAAAGCTTACGAAAGCGACGGACTGGACGAATCGGCGGTATCCCCCCAACCGCACACTCAGTTCGCCCACTGGTTCGCGACGGCCGTCGCCGCGGGCCTCCCGGAGGCCAACGCGATGGTGCTCGCGACCGCCTCCGCGGAGGGGGTGCCCAGCGCCCGGACGGTCCTGCTGAAGGGTCATGACGAGAGCGGCTTCGTCTTCTTCACCAACCACCTGTCGCACAAGGGGCGGGACCTGCTGGAGAACCCGCGGGCCTGCCTGGTGTTCCCCTGGCATCCCCTCCACCGGCAGGTGATCGTCACGGGCGACGTGGAGCGGCTGTCCCGGTCCGAGTCCGAGGCCTACTTCCACTCCAGGCCGTACGGCTCGCAGCTGGGGGCGTGGGCCAGCAGGCAGTCCTCGGTGATCGTCTCCAGGGCCGCGCTCGAGGAGCGCTACGCGGAGCTCGCCGCGCGGTGGCCGGACCCGGCCATAGCGCCGGGCGGTGCGGGCGTCCGGGTGCCGCTGCCGGACTTCTGGGGCGGCTACCGGGTCGTGCCCTGGGAGATCGAGTTCTGGCAGGGCCGCGCGAACCGCCTGCACGATCGCCTCCGTTACCGCCGTACGGAGCATGGATGGGAGTTGGAGAGACTCTCTCCGTGAGTATCAACCCCAGCAAAACCTCCCGGGAACCGGAAGAGCCTGATATTTCGGGGACCGTTGCGGTTCCGGCGACGGTTCGGCGGGCTCGCTGGCGGCGGGTCGTGCTCGACGTCGAGCCGCTCCGGCACGGGCCGTACCGGCGGTTGTGGCTGGGGCAGGGGGTCTCCTTCGTCGGCTTCCAGGTGACCTCGGTCGCGGTGCCCGTGCAGGTCTACGACCTCACCCACTCCTCCTTCTGGGTCGGTGTCCTCGGCCTGGTCAACCTGCTGCCGCTGATCGTCTTCGGGCTGTGGGGCGGGGCGGTGGCCGACCACATGGACCGCCGCCTGCTGCTGCTGATCGCGTCCTGCGTGACATGGCTGGCCACGCTCATGCTCCTGTTCCAGGCGCTGCTGGGGCTGAACAGCCTGTGGTTGATCATGGGGATCGTGGCGGTGCAGGCCACCGGTTTCGCGATCTCCTCGCCGACCCGGGGCGCGATCATCCCGCGCCTGCTGGAGCGGGAGCTCGTACCGCCCGCCAACACGCTGAACTTCACCGTGGCCCAGGTGGGCACGCTCATCGGGCCGTTGCTCGCCGGGCTGATCCTGGCGCGGTGGTCCTTCGCGGTGGCCTACGGCCTGGACGCGGTCCTGTTCTCCGTCGGGCTCTACGCCGCGATCCGGCTGCCCGCCATCCCTCCCCTCGGCGACCAGCGGACCGGGGCGCCCGGCCTGCGCTCGGTGATCGAGGGCCTGCGGTACCTCTGGACCCAGCCGGTGCTGCTGATGTCGTTCGTCGTGGACATCATCGCGATGGGGGTGGCCATGCCCCGGGCGCTCTTTCCCGAGCTGTCGGTCACGCGGTTCGGCGGCCAGGGCGCGGTCGGCTGGCTGTTCGCCTCGATCGGGATCGGCGCGGTGGCCGGCGGGTTGCTGTCCGGCTGGATCGGCCGGGTGCACCGGCAGGGGGTCGCCCTGGTCGTCTCGATCGTGGCCTGGGGCCTCGCGGTGGCCGCCGCCGGGCTGGCCCACGCCCTGTGGCTCGCGGTGCTGCTGCTCGCGGTGGGCGGGGCCGCCGACCTCGTCTCGGCGGTGTTCCGGCAGTCGATGCTGCAGACCTACGCCCCGGACGAGATGCGCGGCCGCCTGCAGGGGGTCTTCATCGTGGTCGTGGCGGGCGGGCCGCGCCTGGGCGACCTGCGGGCGGGAGGCACCGCGGCGGTCTTCGGGGCCACGGCGTCCTGGGTGGGCGGCGGGCTCGCCTGCGCCGTCCTCGTCGTCCTGGTGAGCCTGGCCGTCCCCGCGCTGCTGCGTTACGACACGCGTACGGTCCGTATGGAATAACGGTCTGCCCCGAGGCGCTTAAAGGGCACACGGGAGGCACGGCCGCCGCCGCCCGCGAACGTCCCGCCACAACGGTGGAGCGAGGACCATGAACACACCGGAGACGCGGCCCATTAGCAAGTAGCATCAAAGGTGACAGCTGGAGGGACCCCTTTGACCGCACACGGCCTGATCGACACCACGGAGATGTACCTCCGTACGATCTTCGAGCTCGAGGAGGAGGGCATCGTCCCGCTCCGCGCGCGCATCGCCGAGCGGCTCTCGCAGAGCGGGCCCACGGTGAGCCAGACCGTGGCCCGGATGGAGCGCGACAGCCTGCTGCGGGTCGAGGGCGACCGGCATCTCGAACTGACCGACTCCGGCCGCGATCTGGCGACCCGGGTCATGCGCAAGCACCGCCTGGCCGAATGCCTGCTCGTCAACGTGATCGGGCTGCCCTGGGAGGACGTGCACATCGAGGCCTGCCGGTGGGAGCACGTGATGTCCGAAGAGGTGGAACGCCGCCTGGTCGCGCTGCTGGACAACCCGCAGAACTGCCCGCACGGCAACCCCATCCCCGGGCTGGACGAGCTCGGCGGGCACACCGACGCGGACGAGTCCGGGGAGTCGCTGACCCCCATGACGTCCCTCGCCTCGGTGGCCGGCACGCACGTCGTCGTTCGACGGATCAGCGAACAGTTGCAGAGCGACAGCGATCTCATGCTTAGACTCAAGCAGGTTGGGATACAACCGGGACGTGAGGTAACTCTTGCGGCCAGCGACGATGGCGTGCGAGTGACATGTGACGACGAGGCCGACAGTCCAGCGACGGAGCTCCCCCGACGGCTCGCCGAGCACGTTTTCGTGGCGAAGCGCTGACAGAACGACCGGAGTGCTTCCCGTAGTGTCTACGGTCTGTACCGAAGATCTCCTTAGCGTGATGCGGTTCTCACGTATCCCGGAGGCCTGTTCGTCGTTCAATAAGCGACGGAGGTGAGTAGATGAAGCGCGGGGACGAACCGGCCTTCGAAGCTCAGCTGCCGCCTGAGACCGTCCTGAACCAGATGGAGATGGCGGTCATCGTGTGCGACCGCTTCAGCAACATCATCTCCCACAACGACTTCGCGCAGAAACTCTTCGGATTCGTCGGGGAGGAGTACGTCGGCCAGTCCGTGCTGTCCCTCGGCATCGCCGAGGAGGACCACGAGCAGGCCACAGAGCTGGCCAGGCACGTGCTCAAGGGCGGTGTCTGGGAAGGCACGTTCTGCAACATCCGGTCCGACGGCAGCACCATCTACACCCGCGCCCAGGCCGTGCCGCTGCGCCACCCCTCCGGAGCCATCGACGGCATCGTGATCTTCGCTCGCGAGGCGCTCCGCAGCAACCAGCGCGACCAGGACCGCTACGGCCTGCTGGAGCGCATCGGAGGGCGGCTCGCGGCCTCACTGGAGCTGGCCCAGACCCTGCGGCAGGTCGCCGACACGCTGGTCCCGCAGTTCGCCGACCACTGCTTCATCGACCTGTTCAGCGGCGAGAAGCTGATCCGCCGGGTCTCGCGGCACGCCGCCGACTGGACGCCTCCTCCGGGCACCTGGGCCGAGGTCGGCGAGCCGGTCTCCTACCCGCCCGACCACTTCTGCTCCCGTGCGATGGGCCGCCGCGACGCGGTGCTCATCGAGGATCTCGTGCAGCACCGGTTCTCGGCGCCCACCGAGTCGATCCTGCGGCCCGACGACGACATGGGCATGACCTCGGTGGTGGCGGCGCCGCTGCTGGCCCGCGGGGAACTGCTGGGCGTGATGAGCCTGGCGCTGTCCAACCTCAGCAGGCGGCCCGACCCGCACTACGACGGTTTCGACCGCGACCTGCTGGGCGCCATCGCCAGCCGGGTCGCCCTCGCCATCGACAACGCCATCCTGTTCGAGGAGGAGCGCCAGACCGCGCTGGCCTTCCAGAAGAACCTGCTGCCCGGCGACCGGCCGCCCCGGCTGGACGGGCTGCAGATCGCCTGGCGGTACGAGCCCGCCAAGCCGCTGGAGTCCCACGGCCACGGCATCCAGACCCAGGTCGGCGGCGACTGGTACGACGTGATCCCGCTGTCGGCCGGCCGGGTCGGCATCGTGATCGGCGATGTCGAGGGCCGGGGTGCCCGGGCGGCCGCCATCATGGGCCAGCTACGGGCCGCGATGCGGGCGTTCGCCCAGGACGACAAGCCACCCGCCGAGATCCTCCGCAAGATGGACGAGTGGGTCCGCACGATGACCCGGCCGGAGCGGCCTCGGTTCAGCGACGAGACCATCCGGCCGCCCCTGGTCTCGTGCACCTACTTCGTCTACGACGCCTGGTCGCGGGTGCTGTCGTTCGCCAACGCCGGGCACGATCCGCCGCTGCTGGTCGTCGAGGGCCAGGTGTCGGAGCTGAGCTACCACAGCAAGGGCGCGCTGCTCGGGGTGCGCGGCCACGGCGTCGGCGGCGACATCCTGTTCAACGAGGAGTCCTGCGAGCTGAAGCCGGGCTCCACGCTCGTGCTCTACACCGACGGGCTCATCGAGCGGCGGCCCAAGGACAACGGCGAGTACTACACCAGCGACGAGTCCCGTCAGCTGCTGGCCGAGGCCATCGCCATGGTCGGCCGCCGCGACGTCGAGACCATCGCGAACGCCGCGTACGCGGCCGTCCCCGGGGACATCGACGACGATGCCGCGATCGTTGTGGTGCGTACGTCGGCGGACGAGCTGGCGGTCGAGGAACGCACCTTTCCGGCCGAGCCGATCATGGTGTCCGAGGCGCGCCGGCTGGCGGCCGAGACCTTCGCGGTCTGGGGCATGCACGACGAGCAGGCCGAGCTGGCCTGCCTGCTGGTGTCGGAGGTGGTCACCAACGTCGTGCTGCACGCCACGACCGTGGCGCCCAAGCGTCCCGCCCTGGTGCTCGACGGTGGTCCGGCCCTGCCCTTCGACGATGACGACGAGGCCTGGGGAGACCCCCTGGGCGCCGACCTCGAGCGGCGCGAGCCCCGTACCAAGGAGTTCAGGCTCCGGTTGCGGCGCGGCGCGGAGTCGATCTGGGTCGAGGTCTTCGACTCGGACCTGCGGCTGCCGCGGATCCGCAGCGCGGGGGAGACCGACGAGGGCGGGCGCGGGCTCTACCTCGTCGACCAGCTCGCCACCCGATGGGGCTCCCGTCCCACCAAGGACGGCAAGGCCGTCTGGTTCGAACTCCCCATCATGTGAGGCTCCCCATCGCGTGACGCACCGTGGGGTGCCGGGGCTCAGACGTGCGCGGCCACGTGAGCCCAGGACTGGGTGAACCACAGCTCGCCGCCGATGAGGCGGGGCTTCGCGCCGGTGCGCGGGCCGCCGTCGATCTCCGCGGTCAGCGCGATGCGGATCCCCTCCGCCGCCAGGGGATCGGGTGCGTCGGCCAGCCACGGTTCGACCGGGCGTTCCACCGTGAACAGGTCCAGGCGCCGTACGTCCGCGCCGGCGTCGGTGATCAGGTCCACCAGCCGGGCCATCGACGGGGCCGGCGGGCAGGCGGGGTCGCGGAGCCGCTCGATACGGTCCCGGTCGGGCCCGGCCAGGTTGGACCGGACCAGGTCGGCGATGACCAGGCGTCCGCCGGGCCGGCAGACCCGCAGCATCTCTCTCAGCGCCCGTCCGGTGTCCGGCATCCGCAACAGTGAGAACCTCGAGGTGACCAGGCTGAAGGACCCGTCCCGGTAGGGCAGCGCGGAGGCGTCCGCGCGCACTGTCATGGCGTCGGGGTCGAAGTCCGCGTGCGCTGCGCGCACCGGCCGGGATCCGCTGGTGAAGACCACCGTCGGGGTCCGGCCATCGCGCCGCGCGGCGCCCCCCGTGGCCGCCGGCGTGGTGTCGACGGTGGTCACGTGGCGTACCCGGGAACTCATGGCGGCCCCGACCGGCCCCTGCCCGTAGGTGACGTCGAGACAGACGTCCTCGCGGACCGGCTCGGCGAAGTCCAGCAGCCGGTTGAGGTACGGCGCGGGCGGGGCGCTGGTCCGAGTCGTGATCCCCTGAGCCACGTCCGTCTCCTCACCGCACGGGAAAAGTCCTGTCGCCAGTGAGACTCGGCCCGGGGGCCGGTGGTTCGGTGGATCACCGGAAAATCTGCCTACCGCAGGTGCTGGCCCCACAACGCCAGCACGACCAGCACGAACACCACGATGATGCCGTACGCGGCCGGCGTGGGCAGGCGCAGCCGCGTGGTGACCCAGCGGATGCAGAAGACGCAGAGGATCGCGAGCACTGCCAGTGTGATGATCCCGGACATCCGGCTACCTCTCAGGGGGCTGCTCCCAGCAGCGTACGCATCCTTCGACGCGAACGGAGCCGGCACGGGCGACGGGCGCCGCCGCCATCCCATGATCACTAGAGGGTTGTCCGTCCGGAGTGTCGGGGTAGGTACGGCTTGTACCCAGGTGTCCGCAGGACCGAGGGGGCGCGGTGCCAGCCGGGGCGGGTAGCAGCATGCCGAAGGGGCGGGATCTCCATGTGATCCTCGGCGCGCTGATGCTCGCCCTGTTGCTCGCCGCCCTGGACCAGACCATCGTGTCGACGGCCCTGCCCACGATCGTCAGCGATCTGGGCGGCCTGGACCATCTGTCCTGGGTGGTCACGGCGTACCTGCTCGCCGCCACCGCGACGACCCCGCTCTGGGGCAAGCTCGGTGACCAGTTCGGCCGCAAGGCGCTCTTCCAGACCTCGATCGTGATCTTCCTGATCGGATCCGTGCTCTGCGGCCTGTCCGAGGACATGGGCCAGCTGATCGTCTTCCGGGCGCTGCAGGGACTGGGCGGCGGCGGGCTCATCGTCCTGGCCATGGCGATCGTCGGTGACGTGGTGCCGCCCCGCGAGCGCGGCCGCTACCAGGGCGTGTTCGGCGCGGTGTTCGGCGTGGCCAGTGTGGCGGGACCGCTGCTCGGCGGATTCTTCGTCGACAGCCTGTCCTGGCGGTGGGTGTTCTACGTCAACCTGCCGCTCGGGGTGCTCGCCCTGACCGTGATCGCGAGTGTCCTGCACACCATGCCCGGGCCCGGCCGTCACCGCGTCGACTACCTGGGCTCGGCGCTGCTGGCCGGTGCGGCCGTCTGCCTCGTCCTCATGACGACCTGGGGCGGCACCCGGTATCCCTGGAGCTCTCCCGTGATCATCGGGCTCGGGGCGGCGGCGGTGGCGCTCGCCGTGGGCTGGGGGCTGGCCGAACGCCGCGCGGCCGAGCCGGTGCTGCCGCTGCACCTGTTCCGCTCGTCGGTGTTCTCGCTCACCTCGGCGATCGGGTTCGTCGTCGGCTTCGTCATGTTCGGTACGCTCACGTACTTGTCGATCTACCTTCAGGTGGTCAGGGGCATCACCCCGATGCTCTCCGGCCTGCACCTGCTGCCGATGATGCTGGGCCTGCTGGCCACCTCGATCCTGTCCGGTCAGGTGATCAGCCGTACCGGCCGCTACAAGGTCTTCCCGGTCCTCGGCACCGCGATCACGACGCTCGGCCTGTTCCTGTGCTCGCGGCTCGGCGAGGACGCCTCCACGCTGACGCTGAGCGTCTCCTTCGGCGTCGTCGGCCTCGGGCTGGGCCTGGTGATGCAGGTGCTGGTGATCACCGTGCAGAACGCGGTGGACTACCGGGACCTGGGGGCCGCGACCTCGGGATCGACTTTCTTCCGGTCGATCGGCGGGTCGTTCGGTGTGGCGGCGTTCGGGGCGGTCTTCAACAACCGGCTCGCGGTGCACATGGCCGAGGCACTGGACAGGGTGCGGCTCCCGGCCGGGGTCACGCCCGAGATGATCCGGCAGAACTCCATGGCGCTCCGGCGGCTGCCGCCCGTCGCGCACGAGGCGATCGTCCATGCCTACGCGGTGTCGATCCAGTCCGTCTTCGGCTGGGCGATGCCGGTCGCCGCGGCCGCGTTCGTCCTGACCTGGTTCCTGCGCGAGGTGCCGTTGCGGACGACGGTCCGGGCGGTGGACCTGGGGGAGGGACTCGGCGGCATCCCGACGTGCCGCTCGTCGCTCGCCGAGCTCGACCGGGCGCTCACCTGCCTGATCAACAAGGACCCCGCCGCGCGGGAGATGTACGAGGGGCTGGCCCGCCAGGCCGGCGTCGTGCTGCCCGCGGAGAGCGTGTGGGCGCTGGTTCGGGTCGACCGTGACGGGACCGTACGCGCCGCCGACCTGGCCGAGCGCGCCGGGATGTCCCTCGCACAGGGACGGCCGTTCGCCGACCGCCTCGTCGCCGACGGCCTCGTCGAGCGGGCGGGCGACAAACTGGTGATCACGGACGCCGGCCGGGAGGTGGCGGGCCGGCTGTACGAGGCCCGCCGCAAGGGGCTCAGCCATCTCCTCGACGGCTGGCAGCCGGAACGGCACCCGGAGCTCGTGGGCTTGCTCACCAAGCTGAGCCAGACCACGCTGGGTCAGGCGAAGGAGAAGAGGCTCGTCCACGATTGACGGACCGGCTCCGTACGGCGGCGGCCGTGCGGGACGAGATGAGGCTCACACGGGTTTACAGCCGCCGGGTTGTAACCTGATACTGACTGAATCTCGTTCGGTTTCGGGACGGAACCCCAACCCCAAGACAATTGGAGGCCCTGTGGCCGAGGCGTACATCGTCGGCGCGGTCCGTACCCCTGTCGGCACGAAGAAGGGTGCGCTCAAGGACGTGCACTCCGCCGATCTCGGTGCCCACGTGCTCAAGGAGCTCATGAGCCGTACCGGGGTCGACCCGGCCGCGGTCGAAGACGTGATCATGGGCTGTGTCATGCAGGTCGGCGCGCAGACCCTGGACATCGCCCGCACGTCCTGGCTGTCGGCGGGGCTGCCGGAGAGCGTGCCCGGCGTCACCATCGACCGTCAGTGCGGCTCGTCGCAGCAGTCCATCCACTTCGCGGCCCAGGGCGTGCTGTCCGGCACCCAGGATCTCGTGGTCGCGGCCGGTGTCGAGAACATGGCCATGGTGCCCATGGGCTCCTCGGTGCCGTTCGGGCCCGACGGCGCGACGGCCGGTCTGCCCTGGGGCACCGGCTGGGCCGAGCGGTACGGCAAGCAGGAGATCTCCCAGTTCCGCGGCGCCGAGCTCATGTGCGAGAAGTGGGGCTTCAAGCGCGGAGACCTCGAGGCGTTCGCACTGGAGAGCAACCAGCGGGCCGGCAAGGCACTGGAGAACGGCTACTTCGACCGGGAGATCGCCCCGCTGGCCGGGCTGACCCACGACGAGGGCGTCCGCGCGGACACCACGCTGGAGAAGATGGCCGGCCTCAAGACGCTGCGCGAGGGCGGTCAGATCACCGCGGCGGTCTCGTCGCAGATCGCCGTGGGCGCCTCCGCGCTGCTCATCGCCTCCGAGGAGGCCGTCAAGCAGCACAACCTGACCCCGCGGGCGCGCATCCACACCCTCGCGCTGGCCGGTTCGGACCCGGTCTACATGTTGACCGGCCCGATCCCGGCGACGGAGAAGGCGCTGGCCAAGAGCGGCCTGAAGATCGACGACATCGACGTCACCGAGATCAACGAGGCCTTCGCCCCGGTGGTCCTCGCCTGGCTGAAGGACATCGGGGCCGACCCGGCCAAGACCAACCCCAACGGCGGGGCGATCGCGCTGGGCCACCCGCTCGGCGCGACCGGCGGCATCCTGATGACCAAGCTGCTGCACGAGCTCGAGCGCACCGGAGCCCGTTACGGTCTCCAGACGATGTGCGAGGGCGGCGGCCAGGCCAACGCCACCATCATCGAACGCATCTGAGTTCTTCACAGCCGTGGTCATGCAATCGTTCGTCGAACGATTGCATGATCACGGAAGTGGTCGGAGAGTGGGCCGGGCGGGGGAGCGACCCCGCCCGGTTCTTTGCGAGCGGATGGGGGCGGCGTGTACGAGACGGTCACGTACGAGGTCGGGGAGTACGTCGCGCGGATCACGCTGAACCGGCCGGCGGCCCGCAACGCGCTGAACGACCAGATGACGGGGGAGCTGCTCGACGCGCTGAAGGCCGCCAAGAACGACGACGCCGTACGGGTGATCGTGCTCACCGGAGCCGGCGACCGGGCGTTCTGCGCGGGCGCCGACCTCGGGGGCCTGGGCAGCGCACAGCGCTCCGGTGCCCCGATCGCGGGCGTCGCCGGGCCAGGGAACGGTACGGAGCCTCACCCGGCCGCGGGGGGTGGGGCGCACGGGGAAGCCGCGGGAGCCCAGGAAGCCGCGGGATCTTTGGAGGCCGCGGGAGCCCAGGAGGACGCGGCGATCCGGGACAGCGCGATCTACCGGCTGTTCACGGCGTTTCCCCGGCTGGGGAAGCCCGTGATCGCCCGGCTGGCGGGTCACGCCATCGCCGGTGGGCTCGGCCTGGCCGCCTCGTGCGACCTCGTGATCGCGGCCGACGACGTCAAGCTCGCCACCCCCGAGGTCAACGTGGGTCTGTGGCCCATGATGATCATGGCGATCATCAACCGCAACGTCGCTCCGAAGCAGGCGTTCAAGCTCTACTACACCGGTCAGACGATCACCGCCCGGGAGGGCAGGGAGATCGGCCTGGTCACCGAGGTCGTGCCACGAGCGGACCTCGACGCCCGGGTGGACGAGCTGGCCCGCACCATCGCGGCCAAGAGCCCGCTGGGGCTGCGGCTCGGCCGCGACGCGTTCCACGCCATCGAGGGCCGGCCGCTGGACGACCAGATCGCTCATCTCCTCGGGCAACTGGTCACGCTGGCCGGCACCGACGACGCCAAGGAGGGCATCGCCGCCTTCCTCGAGAAGCGGACCCCCGACTTCAAGGGCCGCTGAGCAAGTCCTCGACAAAGTGGACATGTCTCTGTTTCTGGAGTCGGCGGGGCGGTGCTGTCCGCACATTGCTTTGCCCTGACCACCCATAGGCGGCCCGGGTGCGTGCGATGCCTTTGCGCTGACCACCGGTAGGCGGCCTGGGGGTGCTGTCTGCGTGTTGCTTTGCCGTGACCACCCAGAGGCGGCCTTGGGTGGCCTGGTCGGCGGGCCGCGTGGGGGTGGTCAGGGCAATGCAATGTGCGAAGGTCCCCCTCGCCGGACCGGATACGAGGGTGTCCATTGCGGCTTTGCCGTGGCCTTGGGCCGTTGAGCGGCCGCAACGGCGGTTATCGCGTTTTCTCTGGAGTGGTGGGCGCTCGGCTGCCGTCGCCGTGGATGAGAGCGTCGGGGACGAGTTCACAGACCGCCGGCCGGCGTTCACGGAGGGCTCGAGCGAGCCTGAGCCGGCCAGATCGTCCTCGGTCCGATTCGTACATCCGGAAAGTCCCGCGCCGTACCACCGGAGAGCGAGCCATCGCCCTCCGGTGGGGAGGTCGCGGTCAGGGGATCTTTCGGTGCTGGTCCTCGCGTTCGGTGGGGCCGGGGGTGGCGTCGGCGATCCACGGCCCGGGGATCGAGGGGTCGAGGACGCCCTCCTCCAGCCAGGTGTACTCGCCGGCCAGCACCCGCTTGGCGACCTGGTCGTCCAGGTCGTCGGTGTTGGTCCAGAGCCGGTCGAAGAGCTCGCCGATCCGTACCCTGGCCTGCCGGCAGAAGGCGTCGGCCAGCCGGCGCGCCGACGCGCCGTCCGGGCCCTCGGTGGAGCCGGCGTCCAGCTCGGCGCGCACGCAGACCGCGCTCATCGCGAACAGCTCGGCGCCGATGTCGACCATCCGGCCGAGGAAGCCCTGCTTGTACTCGAGTTTGCCCTGCCAGCGGCCCGCGGCGTAGAACACCGACCGGGCCAGCTTGCGGGAGGCTCGTTCGACGAAGCGCAGGTGGGTCGCGAGCGGGCCGAACTCGGCGTACGCGCCGGGCCGCTGGCCCGCTCCGGTCACCAGGGTCGGCAGCCAGCCGCCGTAGAAGCCACCGGCACGGCGCACGGCCCGGGCCTTGTCACCGCGGGAGGCGTCCGGGTCGATGATGTCACCGGCCACCGACAGGTGCTTGTCCACCGCCTCCCGGGCGATCAGCAGACGCATGATCTCCGAGCTGCCCTCGAAGATCCGGTTGATCCGCAGGTCACGGAGGATCTGCTCGGCGG
Organism: Actinomadura scrupuli; assembly: GCF_050971785.1. NCBI lineage: Bacteria > Bacillati > Actinomycetota > Actinomycetes > Streptosporangiales > Thermomonosporaceae > Actinomadura > Actinomadura scrupuli. The sequence continues at coordinate 402,236 of NZ_JBPCCU010000002.1, forward strand.
GCACCCCGCGCTCACCGCGCGCCGCCTGCGAGGCGGCCGTCTCGTAACCACGGCCACCGCGGACCTGGACGAGCTCGTCGGCGATCCGGCAGGACATCTCCGAGGCGTACAGCTTCGCCAGTGCCGCCTCGATGCGGATGTCGTTGCGCTCGTCGTCGGCGAGCTGGCTGGACAGGTCCACCATGGCCTCGAGCGCGTACGCCGTGGCGGCGATGAAGGAGACCTTCGTCGAGATCGCCTCGTGGGTGCCGATCGGCCGGCCCCACTGGACCCGTGCCGCCGACCACTCGCGGACGATCTTCGTGGCCCACTTGCCCGCGGCGGCGCTCAGGGCGGGCAGCGACAGCCGGCCGGTGTTCAGCGTGGTCAGGGCGATCTTCAGGCCCTGGCCCTCCTTGCCGATGAGCTGGTCGGCCGGCACCCGTACGTCGTGCAGCCGGGTGACCCCGTTCTCGATGCCGCGCAGTCCCATGAAGGCGTTGCGGTTCTCGACCGTGATGCCCGGCGAGTCGGCTTCGACGACGAACGCCGAGATGCCGCCGCGGTGCCCCTCCGACGCGGGCACCCGGGCCATCACCACGAGCAGGTCGGCGACCACGCCGTTGGTGGTCCACAGCTTGACCCCGTTGAGGATGTACGAGCCGTCCGGCCCGGGCACGGCGCTGGTCTGCAGGCGGGCCGGGTCGGAGCCCACGTCGGGCTCGGTGAGCAGGAACGCGCTGATCTCGTGGACACAGCGGGGCAGCCACCGGGCCTTCTGCTCGGTGGTGCCGAACAGCTTGATCGGCTGCGGCACCCCGATGGACTGGTGGGCCGACATCAGGGCACCGAGAGCGGGGCTCACCGACCCCACGACCATGAGCGCCTTGTTGTAGTAGACCTGGCTGAGCCCGAGCCCGCCGTACTCCTCGGGAACCTTCATGCCGAGCGCGCCGAGCGCGCGCAACCCTTTGATCACGTCGTCGGGGATGCGGGCCTCGCGTTCGATGACCGCTGGATCGATCTTGGTGCTGCAGAACTCGCGCAGCAGGGCCAGGAACGCCTCTCCCTTGGCCTTGGACTCCGCCAATGGGCGTGGATGCGGATGGATAAGGTCCAGCCGGAAATCACCCAGAAACAGCTGCTTTCCGAAGCTGGGCCGCCGCCATTCGCTCTCGCGCGCTTCCTCGGCGACCTGACGTGCGGTTCGTTCATCCACGGGCTGGCTCATGGTGTGATCTCCCTCATGAGGACATATTCGTGAAGTTACGCCTTGGTTCTACTCCTGAGTAGTCCCCAATCCGGGGGGCGCGAGAACGTCATAACGGTCATGCCCATAATCCGGCGGGGTGATCCGGACCGAGGGAAGCCGACGAGTATCGTCGAACCGCTTGACCGGCGCAGGTCCGCGATGTTCGCTGAGCGTGATGGATGAGACACGGAAACCCACTCTCATCGCCTCGGTGCAACGGGCGCTCCATCTGATGGAGGCGGTGGCCTCACATCCCCATGGCGCCCCGGCCAAGCAGCTGGCCCGGGAGGCCAGGTTGCCGCTGGCCACCACCTACCACCTGCTCCGCACGCTGACCTACGAAGGCTATGTCTCCCGGATGACCGGCGGCGTCTGGGTGCTGGGCGACCGGCTGGACGCCCTGCACGGACGGGGGCGCGGCCAGCAGGTGCTCGCCCGGATCAAGCCCGCCCTGGCCGAGCTGCGCGACGAGCTCGGCACCGCGGTCTACCTCGGCGTCTACGACGAGGGAGAGATCCGGATCGTCGACATCGCCGATGCGCCCCGGACCCCGCGGGCGGATCTGTGGGTCGGCTTCGACGAGGCCGCGCACGCCACCGCCCTGGGCAAGTGCGTGCTCGCCCAGCTCGACGGCGAGAGCAGGCGCGACTACCTCGCCCGGCATCCGCTGGTCCGGCTCACCCGCAACACCATCACCGATCCGCGCGAGTTCAGCCGTCGGCTGACGGCCGAGCTCTGCGTCGACCGCGAGGAGTACGCGATCGGCGTCGGGTGCGTGGCCGTCCCGGTGTCGGACGGCACCGGTGCGGTGCTGGGCGCGCTGGCGGCCTCCTGCCGGACCGGGAGGTTATCGAAGGTCGAGGCGGCGGCGCCGAGGATGCGGGCCACGGCGGCCCGGATCGTGCGAGGCCTGGCTTTCACCATGTGAAAATCGTGTTCTTGCCGCAGGTCGTCGCAGCTCTGATCATCTGATGCAGGGGAAACAATCGGGGGCGGCCTGGATGCTCAGCGTTATCGTCGACGAGACTCAGGATCCGTCGCGTAATCTCGCGCTGGACGAGGCGCTGGCGCGGGCCGGGTCACCGGGCCCGGTGCTGCGGGTCTGGCAGAACGCCCCCAGCGTCATCGTCGGGCGGTTCCAGAGCCTGCCCAAAGTGGTGGACATGGCGGCCTGTGCCCGCGACGGGATCCAGGTGGTGCGCCGGGCGACCGGCGGCGTCGCGATCTACACCGATCCGGGCAGCCTGAACATCACCCTCGTCTGCTCCCGGCCGGGACCGCGCCCCGATCTCGAACAGCTCATGGTCGCCGCCGTCGAAGGGTTCGGCCTCCCGTCCGCCACGGCCCGCAGCGGGATCGTCCAGCTGGCCTCGCTGCGCACCCGGCACGCCACCCTGATGCACGCGACGCTGCGCATCAGGCCGGTCGGCGCCTACGGCCGCGGCTACCTCATCCACGGCGAGCAGCCGACGCTGGCCGACCACGGCCTGGACATCAGCATGGACGCGGGGCGGGCCGCGGTCTTCGCCGCCACGGTCGACCGGTACGGCGTGGCGAAGGCGCGGCGCCCCAACAGCGCGGAGACGTACCTGCAGCAGCAGTTGTACGAGACTCGCTATGGTGATGTCACCTGGCATCTCGCCGGTATGGCCAGACCGGGCATACGCTTGCGGCCTCTCCACCAGGGGAGTTTCGGGTTTTCCTGGTAATCGCTGCCGCTCGGGAGGCGGATGGCCGTCCAATGGGTAGACTTACCCATTCTTTGGGCCCATCTTGGGCGGCAGGGTCGTGGACTCATCAGTGAGCGCCCTGGCCAAGGACCTTTATCTGATCACTCAGCGAGTGGGAACGCATGCAGCCACCAGCCAAGAAGAACGTCATCGCCCGGACCGTACTCAAGGTGCTCGGCAGCCGCGAGCCGACCGCCCCCACCGCGGGAGACGGGGAGGCCTTGGTCGTGGACGGGCAGCCCGTGCAGCCCGCGGCGGGTGAGGGCGCTCTGGAGAACCACCTGGGTGGCGACGAGGCCCGCAACTACCGGCAGTACGAGTACGACGTCGTGGCGCCGCACGTGGGCCGGTCCCTCCTCGAGGTGGGTTCCGGGCTCGGGCACTTCTCCGAGCAGTTCGCCGGCCGGCTCGACTACCTCGTGGTCAGCGACAACGATCCGTACTGCGTGGAGCAGCTGCAGAAGCGCTACGCTGGCAACGCCGACGTCGAGGTCCTGGAGCTGGCGCTCCCGGCCAAGATCGACATCCGGCGGAAGGTCGACACCGTCGTGATGATGAACGTCCTGGAGCACATCAAGGACGACGTCCAGGCGCTCAAGGATCTCGCCTCGGTCACCGAGCCCGGCGGGCGCATCGTCATCTGGGTCCCCGGCTACATGCAGCTGTACGGAGACTTCGACCGCAAGGTCGGGCACGTGACCCGGTACACGCCGAGCACGCTGGCCGCGAGTGTCAAGGCCGCAGGTCTCGACATCGACGTCATCAAGCCGATCAACTTCCTGGGCGGCATCGCCTGGTGGGTCGCGGTCCGCCGGGGCGGTGCCGGCTATCCGGACCCGCGCCTGGTCAAGATCTACGACCGTACGGTCGTCCCGGCCACCCGGCTGATCGAGCGGCTGATCCGTCCGCCGTTCGGCCAGACCGTGATCTGCGTCGCCCGGGTGCCGCGCTAGGGCCGGGTGCTGCGTGCCCGTACAGGGTGCCGTGCGCCGCTCAGGCGAAGATGCCGAGGCGGTGCGCGGTGGCGGCCGCCTCGCCGCGTCCGGCGACACCGAGTTTCGCCAGGATGTTGGAGACGTGGACGCTGGCGGTCTTGGCGGAGATGAACAGCTCCTGGGCGATGTCGCGGTTGCTGCGGCCCTCGGCCACCAGCCTGAGGACCTCGAGTTCGCGGGGGGTCAACCCGTGTGCGGGGGCCGGGACCGGCTCGTCCTGCCGCAGCCGGGCCCGCCGGGTCAGATCGTCGACCTGGGCCCGTAGCGGCCGGGCGTCCAGCCGGTCGGCCAGTTCGGCGGCGCGGCCCAGCCGCAGCGCCGCTCCCGTTCGGTCGCCGTCGCCCGCCGCGGCCTCGGCCGCACGGACGAGGGCCCGGGCCAGCGGGTAGGGCTGGCCCAGCGACTCCCAGGCCTGCGCCGCCGTGTCCCAGGCGAGACGGTCGAGTACCCCGCCGGCCCGAGCCGTCTCCGCCACGAAGGTCGCGGCGTGCGCGGCCGTGACCGGCCCCGCGGCGGCGGTGCGGCCGGCGATGTCGCGCAGGGCCGTCAGCAGGGCGTCGGCTCGCCGCAGCAGCCGGTCGTCGCGGAGCACCGTCGGGTCGGTGGCCACGTCGGCGCAGGCCTGTGCACCGGCGACGAGAACCGGCCAGGTGTAGCGGGGCTTGAGCGACATCAACGGTCCGGTCATGACCTCGTCGAGCACGTCGAGCGCACCATTGTGATCCTCTTGAGCGAGCCGCCAGTCGATGAGCAGCCGGGCGACCGGCAGGGTGCGCTGTGGGGTGCCGACGTCCCAGACGGTCCTGTGGTGTCCCTCGATGGCGGTCTGCGCGATGGCGTTCTCGCCGCGTGCCAGCTCCAGCGTGCACCGGACGAGCAGCAGCATCGCGCGCATGCCTGGAACCGGGTTGAACTCCAGCGCCCGGTCGATCGCCGCCAGGGCCTCGTCCCAGCGACCGACCGAGATCAGTGACTCGGCCAGATTGGCCGCGAGGATCGGTCCCTGACTGCGCACCAGGCCGATGCGCTGGGCGATCGCGAAACCCTCCTGCGCCGCCTCGATGGCCGGTCCGTGCCGCCCGGCCCCCTCGTGCATGTCGGAGATGCTGACCAGGGCCCGCAGCACCAGCCGGCCGGAGCCGATCCGCTCCGCCTGCGCGCGAGTGGTGATCACGGCGGTTCCGTCGCAGTCTCCGTCCCCGACCAGCACCGCGGCGAGGGAGATGGCGGCTTCGATCTCCGTCTCCTGGTCACCGATGGCCTGGGAAATGGCCAGCGCCTCGCGGCCGTAGGCAAGGCTCTTCTCATCGTCGCCGGAGACCATCGCTATGCAGCACAGCCTGGCGAGCACCCTGGCGCGAGCCTGGCCGGGCACGGCGGCCAGCCGCTCCGCCGCGTGCAGATCCTCCAACTCGCCGGGCAGCCCTCGCCAGGAGCGGAGTTTGGCCCGCCACATCAGCAGCACCGCCATGCGCTCGGGCTCGGTGATCTCGTCGATCTCGGCCAGGGCGGCGCGGACGAAGGCCAGACCACGCTCCGCCTCTCCGCAGGCGCTGGCCGCCTCGGCGGCGAGTTCCAGTACGTCCACGTGGTCGTGCCCGACGAGCGCGGCGGCGTCCGGCACCCGGTCCCACAGCTCCAGCACCTGCTCGATCATCTGGAGCCGCTCGGCATAGGCCAGCGCGGCGGCGGACTCGGCGGCGGCGCGCCAGGCGGCCGGCAGGGCACGTTCGTGGTCGTGTGCGCGCAGCCAGTGCAGGGCGATGCCCATGGTCGAAGCACAGTCCCCGCTCAGCCCCGGAGTCTCCTCGAGGACCTGTGCGTACCTGCGATGCAGCCGGGTGCGCTCGCCGGGCAGCAGGTCCTCGTGCACGGCCTCCCGGATCAGGGCATGCCGGAAGGCGTAGCCGTCGACGTCGGCCACCAGCACGTTCCCGTCCACGGCCGGGCGCAGCGCCGCAGTGAGCCGCCGTTCGTCGAACCCGGTCACCGCGGCCAGCAACTCGTGCCCCACCCGGTCTCCGTCCGCGCTGGCCGTACGCAGCACGTCCTGGGTCTCCTCGGGCAGTCGCTGCACGCTCGCGAGCAGCAGGTCCCGCAGCGAGGCGGGCACGCTCGATCCCAGCTCGCCCGAGCAGCCCACCATCGCCTCGACGAACAGCGGGATCCCCGCGCTGCGGCCGTACACCTCCTCGACCAGAGCAGGGTCGGCCGCCGCACCGAGGATGCCGCCGAGCTGGGCGGACACCTGTCCCCGGGACAGCCGGGGCAGCTCGAGCCTGGTGACGGTGCCGACCCGGTCCAGCTCGGCCAGCAACGGTCGTAGCGGATGCCTGCGGTGCAGCTCGTCCGAACGATAAGTGATCAGCAGCAGTACGTGCTCGTGCCCCAGGTTGCGCGAGAGGAAGACCAACAGGTCGCGGGTGGAGCGGTCCGCCCAGTGCGCGTCCTCGACGACGAGGACGAGTGGATCATGTTCGGCCAGCCGCTCGAGCAGGGTGAGCATCTGCTCGAAGAGCCGCACCCTGCCGGTGTCGGGATCGGGATCGGCCGGCGATTCGCCGAGTCCGGGCAGCAGCCGGGCCAGGTCCCGGATGTTGCCGCCCGGCATCAGAGCGGCGATCTCCTCGACGCCGATCTGCCGTACGAGCCGGCGCAACGCCGCCGTGAACGGGGAGTACGGCAGACTCGCCGCGCTGAGCTCGAGGCAGCCGCCGACGAGCACCCGACCGGTCGCGGAACCGGCCCCGTGCACGCGGGCGACGAACTCGTTCACCAGCCGGGTCTTGCCGACCCCCGCCTCACCACCGAGGAGTACGACCCCCGCGGCGCCTTCCCGGGCCGCTCGGTACGTCTCGCACAGCACGGTGAGCTCCGCCTGCCTTCCGGCAAAGACGGGGCTCACCATGCTGTCCAGTGTGTCGGTCATGGCGCTGTTCCGATCAGCCGGCGAGACGGCGCAACGGGTTGCGCATCAGCTTCCTGGCCGGGCGGGCGCGGCGGGCCTCGACCGCCTGCCGGGTGAGGTCGGCGATGTGGTCGGCGGCGATCTGACGTTCGAAATCGTGGTGCACGGTGTCCTCCGGATGTCTCTTCTTGCTGACAACCTCAAGACTCCTGCTAAGGCGGGGGTCCTTACATCCGGCGCATGCCCTATCTCCGCGGCTCCTTGCAGGCTTAGGGGGACCGGCGGCTTAGGCGGACCGGTGCCTAGGCGGACCGGGGCTTAGGCGGGCACGGGGCTCAGGCCGGGCACGGGGCTCAGGGCGGGCCCGCCGGGACGTGCTCGAACAGGCCCAGCCGATGGGCGGTGGCGGCGGCCTCCCCGCGTCCGGCGACCCCGAGCTTGGCCAGGATGTGCGAGACGTGCACGCTCGCGGTCTTGGCGGAGATGAACAGCGCCGCCGCGATGTCGCGGTTGCTGCGGCCCTCGGTGAGCAGCCGGAGCACCTCCAGCTCCCGGGGCGTCAGACCGAGCGAGCCGGGCTCGCCCCCCGTGAGCCCGGCGCGGCGGGTCAGGTCGTCGATCTGCTCCCGCAGCGGCCGGGCACCGAGCCGCCCGGCCAGCTCACCGGCGCGGCGCAGGCGTACTCGCGCCTCCTCACGGTCGCCCGCGGCCAGCGCGGCCGTGGCGGCGCCCACCAGGGCACGGGCCAGCGCGTACGGCTGCGAGAGGGCCTCCCAGGCCGCGGCGGCGGCGTCCCAGGCCGCGAGGTCGGCGGTGGCGATGGTGGCGTCGAAGGTGAGCTGGTGGGCCCGCTGCAGGGGCCCGACGACGGGGAGCCTCCCGGCCCGGGCGCGGACCGCGGCCAGCGTGCCCTCGTCGCCGATCGCCAGGCAGGCCTTGGCGGCGAGCACCAGCACCGGCCACGCGTAGCGGGCGTCGTCGGACAGCATCGTGTCGGTGAGGACCGGCTCGACGGCCGCGGGCACCAGCTCCGGCCTGCCCTGCCCGAGCAGCAGGGCGGCCTCCAGCCGGATGACCGCGAACAGGTCCTCGGTGCGGCGGGTCGCGTCCCGCGCGGTCAGGCTGGAGGCCACCTCCAGCGCCGCCGCCGCGGCGTCCAGGTCGCCGCGGGCCACCCAGATCTCGCCGGCCAGCTCCTGGAGGGCTGCCCGGTGGCTGAGCGGAGGGTCGTGCTCCTGGGCCTGCTCGATCACGGCCATCGCCTCGTCCCAGCGGCCGAGGGAGACCAGCGGCTCTGCCAGGTTGATGGCGAGGAAGGTGCCCGAGACCCGGCTCAGCCCGAACCCGCCGGCCTGCTCGACACCCCGGCGGGCCACCTTGGTGGCCTCCTCGTGCCGGCCGGCCCCCTCCAGGACGTGAGAGCGGTTGACCGCGACCCGCAGCACCGGGCGGAACGCTCCAGACGCCTCCGCGAGGGGCTCGATGCGCTCCAGCCGGGCGAGGTTCTCGTCGGCGTCGACGGAGCCGCCGTCGATGCAGATGAGCGTGAGCAACCCGCTGGCCTCGGCCAGCGGGTCGCCGACCTGCCGGGCCATCGCGACGGCCTCCTCGGCGGCGGCGCGCGCCTCGCCCTTGCCGAGCATCTTGAACAGCTGCTCGGCCATCGAGGCGAGCGCCCGTGCCCGCCCGGCCGTCGGCGGATCCGCGGGGACCAGGCGGATCGCCTCGTGCAGGTCGGTGATGCCCTCGGGCCGGCGCAGCTGCAGCGACATCCGGCCGCGCTGCTCCAGCAGGCAGGCCGCGCGCTCTGGGTCGTCGATCTCCTTGAGCGCGGCCGTGGCGAGCTTGACGCCGCGCTCGTTCTCACCGGCCAGGTCGGCCGCCATGACCGCCTTCTCCAGCACCTGTGCCTGGTCGTGCCCGATGTGGGCCGCGGCGTCGGGCACCCGCTCCCACAGCTCCAGGACCCTGGACAGCATGCCCAGCGCCTCCGAGTGGGCGGCGGCCTTGTGCGCCGTGCGGGCCGCCCGCCAGGCGCTGATCAGAGCCCAGGTGAGGTTGTGCGCGGAGTGCCAGTGGTGGGCCAGCTCGACGGCGGCCCGCCCGGACGGCACCAGCCCAGGGTCGTGCTCCAGCGCCTCGGCGTAGCGGGTGTGCAGCCGGGTGTGCTCGCCGGGCAGCAGGTCGTCGTGTACGGCCTCGCGGATCAGCGCGTGCCGGAAGCAGTAGCCGTCACCCTCGACGGTGATCACGTTGGCCGCCACCGCGGGACGCAGCAGCCGGGTCAGGGTCGCGTCGTCGAGCCCGGACACCGCCGCCAGCAGCGCGTGCTCGATGTGGGCGCCGCCGCCGCTGGCCATGCGCAGCAGTTCCTGGGTGTCCTCGGGCAGCTTCTGCATGTTGGCCAGCAGCAGGTCGCGCAGGGACTCGGGCAGCTCGCTCGCGAGCCGGCCGTCGCAGCCGAGCAGCGCCTCCACGAACAGCGGGTTGCCCTCACTGCGCTGGTAGATCTTGTCGACCAGCCGGGGCTCGGGCTCCCGCTTGAGCAGGTCCTGCGCCAGCTCGGCCACCTCGCGGCGGGACAGCCGGCCCAGCTCCTGACGCCGCACCCGGTCGACGCGGTCCAGCTCGGCCAGCAGCGGGCGCAGCGGATGGGCCCGGTGCAGCTCGTCGACGCGGTAGGTGACCAGGATGAGGACCGGGCCGCCGAGGTTGCGGATGAGGAACGAGAGGAGGTCCCGGGTGGATCTGTCGGCCCAGTGGGCGTCCTCGATGACCAGCACCAGCGGGCTCGACTCGGCCAGCCGCTCCAGCAGCGTCAGCACCAGCTCGAACAGCCTCGCCCGCGCCTCGCCGGAGCTGCTCTCGCCCTCCGGCTCACCGAACTCCGGGAGCAGCCGGGCCAGCCCGGCGGCGGTCGCTCCGGGCAGCAGCTCCGCGACCCGGTCGATGCCGGCCTCCCGGACGAGCTGGCGCAGGGCCGCGGTGAAGGGCGCGAAGGGCAGGCCGTCCGAGCCCAGCTCAAGGCAGCCGCCGACGAGCACCCGCGCGTCGTGGCACACCCGGCCGACGAACTCGTTGATCAGGCGCGTCTTGCCGACCCCCGCCTCGCCACCGATCAGCACCGCGCCCGGCGCGGCGGAGAATGCGGCGCTCAGCCGGTCCAGCTCCTGGACCCGGCCGATGATGACAGGACTTCCCACATGCGCGCTCACGCAGCCCAGGATGTCATCCGACCCCGACATAACGCATCAGACTTATCTGCCGACCCCGTCCAGCCGACCCCGCTCGGCTCAGCCCGCTCGGCACAGCCCGTTCAGCCCCGTCGTTCGGGCGAGCCGTTCAGCCCGGCCCGGTCGGCCGGTCGCCAGCCCTGCCCGTGGTGCTGGTCGAGCGCCGCGATCGGGCCCGCGGGCAGCGGCGGATGGGCACTGGTCCGGACCGGGCTGCCCACGGTCCCCTCGGCGATCACGCCGCGCTGCCGGAAGTGGTCGAGATGCATCATCTCGTCCCTGGTCAGCGCGGGGGCGACGGGTGCGCCGGCGGCCGTCAGCAGGGTCGTGGCCTCGTCCCGGGTCAGCGGGGCGATGGCGGCGGCGATCTCGGCGTCCAGCTCGCGGACCCTGCCCAGCCGCTCCAGGAACGGTGCCCCGGCATGGCGTTCCAGCCCGAGTGCCCGGCAGGTGGCCGCCCACAGATGCTGCTCCGACACGACCCCGATCGTGACCTTCCCGCCGTCGCTGGTCGGGTACACGCCGTAGCCCGGCAGCGGCCCGGCCCCGGCGTTCCTGGTCTTGGTCATGGGCACCGTACCGACCCAGTTGGCCAGCACGTCGGCCATGCCCAGGTCGATCCGGTCGCCCCGGCCGGTCTCGCGGGCCTTCAGCACGCCCGCCGTGACGGCGAACGCCGCCATCGTGGCCGCCCCCATGTCCGCCACCGGCAGTTCGTCGGCGTCCGGTGACACGGCGTCCGGCGGGAGCGCCCCGGTGTAGGCCCGGTAGTTGACATCGTGCCCGGGCACCTCGGCGAGCGCCCCCTCGGCTCCGTACCCCGACAGCGAGCAGTAGACGATCCGCGGGTTCAGCTCCCGTACGGCCCGGTGCCCGACGCCGAGCCGGTCGGCGACGCCGGGCCGGTAGCCCTCCACGAAGACGTCGGCGTCCCCGGCGAGCTCGAGGCAGCGCGCCCGGTCACCGGGGTCCTTGAGGTCGAGCACCAGGCTTCGCTTGTGCTGGTTGAGCAGCTCGAAGTGGTCGCCGAACATCCGCATGGGCTCCCCGCCCGGCGGCTCCACCTTGATCACGTCGGCGCCCAGCTGGGCCAGCAGCTGGGTGGCGTACGGACCCGGCCGCCACATCGTCAGGTCGAGTACCCGCAGTCCATCGAGCAGAGCCATGGGAGTACGGTGCCGCCCGCACACCGGTTTGGTCAACCGAGCGCTTGGTTGCCCTGCCCCGACGTCCGCCCTTCCCGGCACTTCGGCCGGGCGCCGGCCCTATTCCGTGAGTTCTGCCGGGAAGGCCGGCAAGGAGTTCGTCATTGCGTCATTCGACACACTTCCCGGGGCTCAGTCGGGTGAACTGGAGCTTTCTCTGCAGTTTCCGTTAACGGCGGGAATGACGCTCAGGGCCCCGTCGCGCAGCCGTTCCAGGAGCCTTCGCCACTGCGCGGCGGCGAGCAGGATCGCGCCGTTCGAGGGGTGGCGCGAGTCGCGGACCAGCACAGATCCCGCGAGCTCGGCGACCTCCACACACGAGTCCTTCTCTATGGAGGCTTTGCTTTTGCGCCAGGTGAGCTCCGGATCCCGATCAGATTGAGCAGCCATCCAGCCACCCTCCGTTCGTCGTGGGTGGGCCCGCTCCGACCATCGGTCAAGCGGGCGGTCGCTAACTGACAGAACCGAACAGGGCGCATACGCAAAAACGACCTTGTGGTTATCGCTCAAGAGTGTAAACGGTTCACCCTTGTTCCGCCTATACGGAAGCACAAGATCGGACGGTGTTCGATGTGAGACATGAGTGCCTGTTTAGGACGCTGGGTTCGGGGTGAACTCCTGGGGTCGGTGGGGTCTGGCGGGGAGGTGGTGCCGTCAGGCCATCTCTTCCGCCACATTCCGCATGAGGTCGAGCGACTCCTCCACCGAAAGGGATTCGTCGAGCAGGGACTCGAAGCCGTCCTGGTAGTCGGCGATCCGGGGGTCGTCCCCGGTGACGAGGACGCTGACGTCCCGGGCGCCCTCCAGATAGAGGGCGTCGGAGAGGCCGCCCTCGAACTCGAGCAGGCTGAACGGCCCTCGCATGCCCATGTGGGCCCCGGCGTTGAACGGGATGACCCGTACAGTGATCAACTCGTTCTCCTCGACCACCTTGACGATGTGCCGGAGCTGATTCGGCATGATCGCCACGTCGGCCTTGATGCCGACGTGCCGGCGGATCACCGCTTCGTCCAGGACGAAGATCTGCTGCGGTGGATCCTCCCGTTGGGCGAGTTCCTGCTGCCGCTGCAACCGCAGCTTGACCACGGTGCCGAGGATGATGGGCCCCACCGAGCCGCTCGCCAGGACCTCGGCGTAGGCGCGTGTCTGCAGCAGCCCGTGCACCGCCGAGCCGTGGAAGTGCCGCATCACCGAGGCGCCCGCCTCAAGGCCGACATAGCTGAGGTAGGCATCGGCGATCTCCCCGCGGTAGCCGTCCCACCAGGCGGACTGCCGTGCACCCTTGGCCAGCTCCTGGAGCCGCTCCATCCGGGTCGGAGAGGTGACGCCGTACAGCGTCAGCAGCGCCTGGAGGTCCGTCCTGGAGACGCTGTTCTTACCCCCCTCAATACGGATCAGTTTCGACGATGACCATTCGAGCTGGTGGGCCACCTGCTCCTGGGTCAGCTCTTTCTCCTTTCGGAGCCGGACGAGCTCGGCTCGGAGCAGCGCGCTCTGCACGACCGGGCCCTGGTCAACGGCCATAGGATCACTCACTTTCCGTAGTCAACGTCAGCAGCCATCCTGCCACCTGGCAACGATGGAGCTTGCGGCGGACCCGGTATCAATACGCCATGCGACTACGTTATGGACGGCGCCATGCCGACGGCAACCCCTGTGAGTTGGGTCACCTGCATCTCCCGGTTGCGATTTGGTGTGCGATGTTGAACCATGTAGTCAGATGCCACCTGGCATGGTGAGTGCAAGCGTCACGTCGGGGGGCGATCTGACGGCTCTCGCGAAATGATCGAACTCACCCACGGTCAGGGTTCCAGTTGATCCTCGGTGGCGACGGGAACCGAGCCGGGGGTCCGTGCGGTCCAGCGGGAGCCCGAGCCGATGCTCTCGGAAACAACAGGTGATGTCGAGGAGGACGTAGAGGAGCAATCACCCACCCCCTAATGATCAGGGCCGCCCCATTCTTTCCGTCGATTTCCCGGTGCCAGCCTAAGAAGATCGACAGGAAAGAAAGGGCGACCCCTTCTCAAGCCGTTAGCGCTGTTTCACCAGGTGCCGGTTCTTCGCTGTGGCGCCACCGTGCGGGTGGTCACCAACAGACCGTTCAGCATGCGGCGAAGGGCTCGTATTCGCGTGCCATATCACCGCTGACCAGGAAATTCAGCCCCAGCGGGTTTCTTTAGTCTAACCATGATCGCGGGATCATGCCATAGGCGGGACGACTTCCCCGCGCGTTGGCCATGTCACCTGCGATGACGCCAGAAGCCCGCAGGAGAGCACATCGAAAGGACCGTTTCAATGTCAGAGGAACCCCGTTATGCGCAAGGAACGCCGTCAAGCGACATCTGATGGGCCTTATGCCGGAAACGATGAGACCGAATCGCGAGTGTCCGTCCGGCGCAATCGTGATCTGCTGACCGGCGCGGGGGGTCCGCCCCGCATCCTGAGTACACCGGTCACCGCCCTGGGCTGCCTGACGAGCAGCCTGGCGATCTTCGTTGTGGGAGGTGTTCTCGCCGGGTTCGGAGGTCTGGTCACCGCCGCGGTCCTGACGGTGGTCGTGATCGCGCTGGTGGGATTCAACTGCAGGCAGGAGAGGATCACCAGTGCCGGTCTGGGCCTGGCCAGATCCGTCGAGGACGTACTGGCTCTCAAGGGGGGCAACTCCGCGGCCCGCACGGAACTCGTCGGGCACCGGCCCGGGCCCGTCGCAGGACGAAAGCCCGTACCCCGCACGGCGGTGGACCGGGTCATGGACGGTTTCTATGCGGAGGGGGACGAGATGAACACCTTCTGGGATTCGCTCACGGCCCCGGAACGGCGGGCCCTCCGCGCCGTGGCGTGGGAGGAGACCTTCTCCGCCGGCGCGCCCCTGTGCCGTGAGGGCCGGCCCGCCGACAACGTCATGGTCATCCGGTCCGGCTGGACCAAGGTCTGCGTAGAGCGGTCGGGGCGGGAGCGGATCGTCGCCATGCGAGGGCCCGGCGACCTGGTGGGTGAGCGGGCGTCCCTGGAGGTCCGTTCGCGGTCGGCGTCGGTCATCGCACTGGACACCGTCCAGGCGCTCCTCATCGCGACCGAGGACTTCGCCGCCTTCATCCGGAATCATCCGCGCGTGCTGTCGGTGGTGGAGGACCAGGTCTACGAACGGCTCACCGAGGAGCCCGGCGGTTCCCTGCTGAGAGGGGCCGCCGACCTCGAGCACCGGCTCGCCACCCTGATCACCGAACTTCTGCCCCGGCGAGACGACGGCCGGCCCGTCACCCTGCCGCTCTCCGAACGTGATCTGGCCGGCTGGGCCGGTGCCTCCCCGCTCCTGGTCAGGAGGGTGCTGGCGGCGTGGCGGGACAAGGGGTTGATCGGTACCTCCGCCGGTGTGCTCACCGTGCTCGATCCCCGGCGGCTCGAACGGGTTCTCGACGAGGCGGAGCAGCCGGGCGTTCCGGCCCACACGTCCCCGTGCTGGACGGGTCAGAACTGCACGGTCTTCATGGTGGACATCGCGGGGTTCGGGGCCCTGATCCGTACCGACGTCGATCGCCGGAGCGTCCGCGCGGTGATGTACAAGCTGCTGCACGACTCGTTCGACAGCGCTGACGTCCCGTGGGCGGCCTGTCACCGGGAGGATCGTGGTGACGGCGCGTTGATCGTCGTCCCACCCGGCATTCCGACCGCCCAGGTGGCCGACCGGGTCATCCGTGGCCTCGTGGCCGGGCTCGCCCCCCACAACCACCAGGCCAGTGCCGCCCTCCGCATTCAGCTACGGGTCGCGATCGACGTGGGCCCGGTGGTGTCCGACTCCGAAGGGGTCTGTGGCGACGCCATCATCCGGGCGGCCCGGCTGCTGGACGCCCCGGCCCTCAAGCAGCGCCTCGGCGCGACCTCGGCGGACCTCGGTCTCATCACCTCGGCCTTCGTCTACGACGCGGTCATCCACGATCCGGCCGGCTTCGAGCAGGTGAAGGTGGAGGTGAAGGAGGCGAAGCTCAGTGCCTGGGTACGCCTGAGCGGCGTCGGCCGAGAGGTCTCCGGCAGCGCGATGTGACCAACGGCCCGGCTTCCGCGGCTCGTCAGTAGGGGGAGGGACCGCCGAACATCTCGCTGAGGCGCGGAGCCAGCTCCAGGTCCCCGCTGAGCCGGAGGCCGCCGCTCATGAGGAGCTTGGCCGGGCTGGTCACACCGGCCAGCAGCCGCAGGTAGTCGGCCGCCGGCGTGGTGAGGGCCAGGGCCGGTTTCCGGGCCGGCCCGGGGCGCGCATGGGCCCGCCGGCCGCGTACCTCGATGGTCCAGATGCCCGGGGAGCCCTCCGCACGGGTCAGCCGGAACTCCAGCTCGCCCTCGAAGCCGCGCGCCACCTCCGGATCGAAGGACCGGGCCATGGCGGTGAAGAGGGCACGCTGCGCCAGCGGCCCGAAACGGCGGTCGATCTCGGCGTCGGAACGGTCGCGTACCAGCCGGGCCAGACCTCGGATCCCCTGGCGACGCACGGTCGCGCGAGTCTCGCCGCGCACGTCGGCCAGGGTGGCGCCCAGCCCGGCCGGGCGGGGCCGGCGGGCGCGGCGCGCCCGCACGATCTCGGCGTCCTCGTCGATCCGGTAACCGGCCGGCAGCTCCCGGGGCGGCTTCCGGCGGGCCAGGGCCGCCTCGATCGCCGGGGCCAGCCGCGCCGCCTTGGCGGCCTCCCGCTCCTCGCGGCCCTCGGTGAAGGCCGGCAGCACCGAACGGCCGAACAGCTCCAGGGCCTCGCAGATGTGCTCGTGCCGGTTGGGCCCGGACTGCAGCACGAAGGCCACCTGGTCGACGCCCGCGGCCTCGTACCGCCGGATCAAGTCGGTGACCTGGTCGGGCGTGCCGACCGCGCCGCGGAGCGAGCCCATGACGATGCCCGGTGCGCCGCCGCTGCGGGCCTGCCCCACCACGTCGAGGGGGCCCTCGCCGGGGGAGATCGCATCCCGGTCGAAGCCCCGCGCCGCGCGGGTCCGGACGAACTCGTCCCACACGCTGGTCCGGCCGGGGTCGTGCGGGGTGCTGCCGTAGTAGTGGGCGAGCGCGAAGCCGAAGAAGTGCGCGCCGTCGATGCCGCGCTCGATGGCGGTGAGCTCGTCCTCGTGCAGCATCATGGGCAGCACCACGGTGACGTTCGGGTTGACGGTGAAGCCGGCGGGGACGCACTCCTCCGACTCCAGCAGCCGGTAGTACTCGCCGACCCACTTGGCGGCCGCCTCCGGCTCGATGAAGGAGAACGACAGGGCGCCCATGCCGTTCCGGGCGGCGAGGTGGATGGTCTCGCGCCGCGAGCAGGCCACCCACAGCGGCGGATGCGGCTTCTGTACGGGTTTGGGGATCACGTTGCGCGGGGGCATCTGGAGGTGCTTGGAGGCCCACCCGGCGAACGGCTCCTCCACGAACATCCGGGTGATCGCGTCGATGGAGTCCTGCCACTGCTCCCGTTTGTCGGTCCGTTTCACCCCGAACCCGCCCAGCTCGGCGCTGGAGCTGGACTCGCCGGTGCCGAAGTCCACCCGGCCGTTGGAGACCAGGTCCAGGGAGGCGATCCGCTCGGCCACCCGCGCCGGGTGGTTGACCGCCGGCGGGAGCTGGACGATGCCGTGACCCAGGCGGATCCGCTCGGTGCGCTGGCTCGCCGCGGCCAGGAAGACCTCCGGCGCGCTGGAGTGCGAATACTCCTCCAGGAAGTGGTGCTCGACCGCCCAGACGTAGTCGAAGCCCACCCGGTCGGCGATCTCGATCTGGTCCAGCGCGTCCTGGTAGAGCCGGTGTTCCTGACCTTGATCCCACGGCCGCGGAAGCTGGTGCTCGTAGAAGATCGAAAAACGGATCCTTCCCACCTCCCCGGTCCGGTCGGCGCAGACGCCCTTACCTCCGGCATCTACCCGGTCAGCGTCACCCGAATTGGATGCACCGTCAATAGCGGCTCGGAACCCGCGATCGTCCAGCCCGGAACCAATGATCATCCGGCCCGGTTTGTCCAGTTCGCTTGTGTCAGCGATGCTTAGCGGGTGTCAACGACGACTCTCACGGATCCGACCGCGCTGCGCGGGCTCCTGCACGGGCTGCCCGCCGTCGACCAGGTGGGTGCGGAGGAACGCGCCGCCCGGCTGGCCACCCGATCGATCAAGAACGCCGCGAAGGCCCAGGCCATCGATCTGGCGATCACGATGATCGACCTCACCACGCTGGAGGGGGCCGACACCCCGGGGAAGGTGCGGTCCCTGTGCGCCAAGGCCGCCCACCCGGACCCGGCCGATCCCACCGTGCCCAGGGTCGCCGCCATCTGCGTCTACTCCGACCTGGTCGGCACGGCGGTCGAGGCGCTGCGCGGCACCGGTATCGGCGTGGCGAGCGTCGCGACCTCCTTCCCGTCCGGCCGGGCACCGCTGGAGGCCAAGCTGGCCGACACCCGGCGGGCCGTCGACGACGGCGCCACCGAGATCGACATGGTCATCGACCGGGGTGCGTTCCTGGCCGGTGACTACCGGAAGGTCTTCGACGAGATCGGCGCGATCAAGGCGGCCTGCGGGGAGGACGTCCACCTCAAGGTGATCCTGGAGACCGGCGAGCTGGTGACCTACGACAACGTGCGCCGGGCCTCCTGGCTGGCGATGCACGCCGGCGCCGACTTCATCAAGACCTCCACCGGCAAGGTGTCGCCCGCCGCGACTCTCCCGGTCACGCTGATCATGCTGGAGGCCGTACGGGACTTCCGCGCGCTGACCGGCCGGCAGATCGGGGTCAAGCCGGCGGGCGGGATCCGTACGACCAAGGACGCGATCAAGTACCTGGTCCTGGTCAACGAGACCGCGGGGCCGGACTGGCTGACCCCCCGATGGTTCCGGCTGGGCGCGTCGTCGCTGCTCAACGATCTGCTGATGCAGCGGCAGAAGCTCGCGAGCGGCGTCTACGGCGGCCCCGACTATGTGACGGTGGACTGAGCATGAGCGACAAGCTGTTCGAGTACGCACCCGCGCCCGAATCGCGGGCCATCGTCGACATCCGGCCCTCGTACGGCCTGTTCATCGGCGGGGAGTGGGTCGACGGTTCGGGCGGGGACCGGCGCAAGACGATCGACCCCGCGACCGAGGAGGCCCTCGCCGAGTTCACCGTGGCGGGCGCGGAGGACGTCGACCTGGCCGTCGCCGCCGCCCGTACCGCCTACGAGAACGTCTGGGGCCCGATGCCGGGCCGGGAACGCGCGAAGTACCTCTTCCGGATCGCCCGTCTGATCCAGGAGCGGTCCCGCGAGCTGGCGGTGCTGGAGTCGATCGACAACGGCAAGCCGATCCGCGAGTCCCGTGACGTGGACCTGCCGCTCGTGGCCGCGCACTTCTTCTACTACGCCGGATGGGCCGACAAGCTCGGCCACGCCGGGTTCGGCCCCGACCCCCGGAGCCTGGGTGTCGCCGGGCAGGTGATCCCCTGGAACTTCCCGCTGCTCATGCTGGCCTGGAAGATCGCCCCCGCGCTGGCGTGCGGCAACACGGTGGTCCTCAAGCCCGCCGAGACGACCCCGCTGACCGCGCTGGCCTTCGCGGAGATCTGCCGGCAGGCCGACCTGCCGCCGGGCGTGGTCAACATCATCACCGGCGCGGGCGAGACGGGCCGGCTGCTCGTGGAGCACGAGGGCGTCGACAAGGTCGCCTTCACCGGCTCCACCGACGTGGGCAGGCAGATCGCCCGGGCGGTCGCCGGCACGAGCAAGAAGCTCACCCTGGAGCTCGGCGGCAAGGCCGCCAACGTCATCTTCGACGACGCCCCGCTCGACCAGGCCGTCGAGGGCATCGTCAACGGGATCTTCTTCAACCAGGGGCACGTGTGCTGCGCGGGCTCGCGGCTGCTGGTCCAGGAGTCGGTCGAGGAGGAGCTCCTCGACCGGCTCAAGACGCGGATGGCGACCCTGCGGGTCGGTGATCCGCTCGACAAGAACACCGACATCGGCGCGATCAACTCCGCCGAGCAGCTCGAGCGGATCCGTACGCTGTCGGACCTGGGCGAGCGGGAGGGCGCCGAGCGCTGGGCCCCGGCGTGCGAGCTGCCCGACCGCGGTTTCTGGTTCGCCCCGACGGTGTTCACCGGCGTCTCCCAGTCGCACCGCATCGCCCGTGACGAGATCTTCGGGCCGGTCCTGTCGGTGCTGACCTTCCGGACCCCGCAGGAGGCCGTGGACAAGGCCAACAACACGCCGTACGGCCTGTCGGCCGGGGTGTGGACCGACAAGGGCTCGCGGATCCTGTGGATGGCGCAGCGGCTCCGCGCCGGGGTGGTGTGGGCCAACACGTTCAACAAGTTCGACCCGGCCAGCCCCTTCGGCGGCTACAAGGAGTCCGGCTTCGGCCGCGAGGGCGGCCGGCACGGACTGGAGACCTACCTCGATGTCTGAGTCTGGGTCGGGACATGCGCCTGTGGGGCGCCGAGCGGAGCGAAGCAGATGAGCACTGGGCGACTGAGCGTCCGCAAGACCTACAAGCTGTTCATCGGGGGCGCGTTCCCCCGGTCGGAGTCCGGCAGGTCGTACGTGGTGAATGACGGTGACGGGAACTTCCTCGCGAACGCGTCCCAGGCCTCCCGCAAGGACGTACGGGACGCGGTGACGGCCGCGCGCAAGGCCTTCGGCGGCTGGTCGGGCCGGACCCCCTACAACCGGGGCCAGATCCTCTACCGGGTCGCCGAGATGCTCGAGGGCCGCAGGGGGCAGTTCGTCGCCGAGCTCAGGGACGGCGGCCGGACCAAGGCCGCGGCCGCCACCGAGGTCGACGAGGCCATCGACCGCTGGGTCTGGTACGCGGGATGGGCCGACAAGATCGGCGCCGTCGCAGGGGCGGCCAACCCGGTGTCGGGGCCGTTCTTCAACTTCTCCTCGCCGGAGCCCACGGGCGTCGTCGGCGTCATCGCCCCCGACTCCGCGCTGCTCGGCCTGGTCTCGGTGATCGCGCCGGCGATCGTGTCCGGCAACACCGCCGTCGTGGTGGCCTCCGAGCCCGCTCCGCTGCCCGCCATCACCCTGGCCGAGGTGCTGGCCACCTCCGACCTGCCGGGCGGGGTGGTGAACCTCCTCACCGGGCGCCGGGCCGAGCTCGCACCCTGGCTGGCGTCGCATCTGGACGTCAACGCGCTCGATCTCGCCGGGGCGTCACCGGACCTCGCGGTGGAGTGCGAGCGGGCCGCCGCCGACAACCTCAAAAGGGTCCTGCGCCCAGGCTCTGCCGAGTGGTCCGCGGACCCGGGAACCGACCGTATGACGACATTCCTGGAGACCAAGACGGTCTGGCATCCGATCGGCATTTGACGTCGCGTGTGTAGATTGTTCGGAACTTGGAAATAGATCCCCCCGTAACTGATCATCACGGGGGGGAGATCAGTGGCTACCAGAACTGCATCGCGTACGACTACCAGCCGAGGGACGGCGGGGCGTACGACGGCGGCTGCCAACAGCACGTCCGCCAGACGAGCGAGCGCCAAGGCCACTCCTGCCAGGAGCACGGCCAAGAGCAGCGCGGCGAAGAAGACGACGCCGAACAAGTCCGTGGCCAAGAAGACCACGGCGGCGTCGTCCGCCACGACCAGAACGAGGGCCGGCACCGCCGCCAGGCGGCCTGCGGCCACGGCCTCCGCGGCCGCGACGAAGGTCTCTTCCGCGGCGACCAAGGCCACGTCGGCCGCCAAGACCATGAAGTCGATGGCGACCAAGGCGTCCTCGACGGCGAAGGCCATGACCACCATGACCACGGCCATGACCAGCGCCACCAAGGCGATGGCCGATGCGGCCAAGGCCATGTCGGACGCGGCCAAGGCCATGACGGCGGCGAAGCCGTCGCCGCCGACCAGGACCACCGGGAGGGGGACGACCGCAAAGCCGTCCTCGACCCGTTCGACGACGGCCAAGGCCGCGGGCAGGTCCACGGCGGCCAAGTCCACGTCCGGCAGGTCCGCGACGTCGAGGTCCACGGGAGCGGCGGCCGGCCGGAAGACGGCCTCCGCATCGCGGTCGAGGACCACCGGCGGGACGGCCAAGTCCGGCACGTCCGGCCGGTCCTCGACCGCCCGGAGCGGCACCAGGAGCTCGGCCGCCACCTCGGCGACCGGCACCAGGGTCACCGCCCGGACCAAGGCCAAGCCCAAGACCACCGCGGCTAGCAGGTCGACGCCGAGCATCAGGGCCAAGGCCACCACGGTGACGAGCAGGGCCGGCTCGGGCAAGCCCGGAAACGGGACGACGAAGTCCGAGGAGAAGAAGTCGGGCTCCGGCATGAGCCGGCCGGGGCCCGTCAAGCAGATGGTCGTGGCGGCGAAGTCGGCCGTGAGGTCGGCCACCGCGGCAGGGCAGAGTTCCCTGGAGGCCATGCAGCACTCCACCAGTGGTGACGGGGACTTCCTGTCCGGTCTGGTGGGTGGCTCACGGAACAACCGCTGAACGGCGTACGACGTGGAAGCCCCATCCCGCTATCGGGACGGGGCTTCTGCGCGCCCGAGGCAGAAATGGCACACCGTCATTCCGGAGAACCGTCGGTGAACACCACGACGCACCATGGTCGCCAAGGCCACGGCGACCACCAAACCGGTGATCGCCATGGGCGGCTCCAACTGATACGCCTCGGTAGTGCTGGGCAGGCGGGTTACTGCTGGTAGCCCTCGACCTCGCTGATCGGCCGTGCCTGTGCCTCGTCGGGGTTCGCGCCGACGGCCTTGCGGGCCCGGCGCTGCCGCAGCAGATCCCAGCACTGGTCCAGCGCGACCTCCAGCGCCGCCAGCCGGTCTTGTTCCTGCTGCTCGCTCAGCTTGCCCTCCGAGCGCCGGTCACGCAGGTCGTGTTCCTCCGCGACCAGTGCGTGCACGCGCTCGATGATCTCCTTGTCGTTCATAGGATCACTCTCTCATCGATGCGCCGGGCGTGGTCACATGCGGTCCGGGACGGGCACGCCGAGCAGGCCCAGGCCGGTGGTCAGCGTCCGCAGGGCCACCGAGCACAGCGCCAGCCGGGGCTCCCGCACCTCCGGCGGCACCTCGGCGCCGTTCGCGTACAGCACCGGGCAGGCCTCGTAGAACGTGGTCAGGGCGTCGGCGACCCCGTAGAGGTAGGCCGACAGCTTGTGCGGCGCCACATCCTCGATCAGCGCGTCCACGGCGGGCAGGAAGCCGAGCAACTGCAGGGCCAGTGCCCGCTCGGCCGGGTGGGTGATCGTCACGGGCGCGGTCACCTGCTCCGGCGAGACCCCGGCCTTGCGGAAGATCGACCGGATCCGCGCGGTCGCGTACTGCAGGTAGGGCCCGGTGTTGCCGTTGAGGGCCAGCATCCGGTCCCAGTCGAAGACGTACTCGCTGTCGCGTGCCACCGACAGGTCGGCGTACTTGATCCCGCCGATGCCGACCGCCTGGGCGATCTCCTGCCGGGTCGCGTCGTCGTACTCCCGCTCGGCGATGACCTTCTCGGCCCGCTCGACGGCCTCGTCGAGCAGGGAGATCAGCTTGATCGACTGCCCGCTCCGGGTCCGCAGGATCTTGCCGTCGGTGCCGAGGACGTTGCCGATGGCGGCGTGGAAGGGCTCGGTCCGGCCCAGCCAGCCGGCCTTCGCGGCGGTCTCGAACACCATCTTGAGGTGCAGGCCCTGGGGGGCCCCGATGACGTAGATGATCCGGTCCGCGTGCAGGGTCTGCGCCCGATACCGCAGCGCCGCGAGGTCGGTGGTCGCGTAGCCGTACCCGCCGTCGCTCTTGCGAATGATCAGAGGCACCGGCTTGCCCTCGCGGCCGAGGTAGCCGTCGAGGAAGACGCAGAGCGCCCCTTCGCTCATGACGGCGATGCCCTTGGCCTCGAGGTCGTCGCAGACCTCCTTGAGCATGTCGTTGTACGTGCTCTCGCCGGCCAGGTCGTCGTCGGTGAGCGTGATGCCGAGCTTGTCGTAGATGCGGTTGAAGTACGCCTTGGACAGGTCGACCAGCTCGTGCCACAGCCGCAGGGTGTCCTCGTCGCCCCGCTGCAGCGCGACCACCCGCTGCCGGGCCCGGTCGGCGAAGTCCGGGCTGGAGTCGAACTTGACCCGCGCGGCCTGGTAGAAGACGTTCGGCTCGGTGGTGAGCTGCCCGGCCTCGGGAGAGTCCTCGCCCACGTCCAGCAGGTGCTCGATGAGCATGCCGAACGGGGTGCCCCAGTCGCCGATGTGGTTCTGCCGGATGACCGTATGGCCCCTGAACTCGGCCGTCCGGGTGAAGGCGTCGCCCACCACGGTGGTCCGCAGATGCCCGACGTGCATCTCCTTGGCGACGTTGGGCGCCGAGTAGTCGACCGGGATGATCTGCGCCGGATCGGCCCGGGGCACGCCGAGCCGCTCGTCGGTCCGCATGGTCTCGGCCTGCGCGGCGATCCAGGTGTCGCTCAGCGTGAGGTTGATGAAGCCCGGCCCGCTGACCTCGATGCCGGAGAAGACGTCGTCGGCGTCGAGGTTGGCCACGATCTCGTCGGCGATGTCGCGCGGCTTTCGGCCCAGCTTCTTGGCCAGCGGCAGTGCCACGTTGGCCTGGAAGTCGGCGAACTGCGACGGCCGGATGACCGGGTCGGAGTCCGCGTACGAAGGCCCATAGGCGGCGGCTAGCGCGGCCTGGACCCGGGCGGCGAGAACGAGTTGCGGATCGGACATGGCTCCAGGCTATCTGTGTGGGCGAACCCGGTCCGCGCTGACCGGGCCGCCGGGATGTTACCGACACTAAGGCCGCCGAGTACGTTCTCTCCATCGGTTTTCCGGCGTGTGAGTGGACCGTTGCAAACAGTTCACCGCAGGTCCTTGAGGCCGTGGGACGGGAGCTCGATCCTTATGGGCAGATATCACGCCATTTTGCTCACGGTCCCCCCGCCGGTGAGACACGGAGGTCGCCATGACGGTGACACAGTCCGTCAAGCATCCCGGAGTCGTCCGCATGCGCGGCCGGGACTTCCCCGTCGGCGACATGTGCTGGCGGCGGGCCTTCCCGGGCCTGCGCCCCCAGGCCCGCCGGGCCCGGGACTTCGTGGGCTTCCTGGTCGAGGGCTCGCCCCGCGCCGACGATCTGATCTTGGCCGCCGGGGAACTGGTGGCCAACGCGCTCCAGCACACCCGGTCCGGCTGCCCGGGCGGCCTCTTCGTGGTCGAGGTACGCCGATGGCGCGGCGGCGTCGCCCTCACGGTCATCGACCAGGGCGGCCCGAACGAGCCCAGGCGGGGTACGGCCGGCGGCCCGATGGCCGCGGATCTCGGGGATTTCGACTTCGCCGAGTCCGGCAGGGGCCTGTTCGCCGTCGAGATGACGGCCTCGTGGTGGGACTGGTGCGGCGGCTTCTGCGGTCGTACGGTCACGGCCGTCTACGACGATCGCCCCCGCCTGCACCCCGTCCCCTGACCGGTACGGCCACGGTGAACGCCTTTCACCGGGGGAGCGCGAACCAGACGGTGGTGCCGGGGCGGCCGGGGCGGACACCCCAGCGGGCGGCCAGCGCGTCCACGAGCCGCAGGCCTCGTCCGCAGGTCCCGCCGGCCTCGTGAGGGATCTCCGGGCACATGTTCGTCGCGCTGCCGGGTCCGGTCCGGGGGTCCGGGGATGTCCTGTTCGGGATCTCCGGGTACGTCGTCGCGCCGCCGTCGTCGGTCACCGAGACCAGGATCTCCTTCTCCGACATCGCGAGCCGTACGACGATCTGCCCGCCGTTCCCGCTGTCGGTGTGCTTGAGCGCGTTCGTGGCGAGCTCGGTCAGGCACAGCAGCAGATCGCCCGAGTCGGGGAGGACCGCGCGGAGCCGCGCCCGGGCCTGTCGTCGCAACAGCGGAATGGACTCCTCGACACCCGGAATGGAGACCGTCCACAGGGGTTCCGTTTCGCTCATCATCGTCACCTGGCTTCCTTTCCACGGGCGTCTGCCGCCACTGTGGACCGGACGGATGATGCTCCGGGGGCCGGAACTCCCGATGAGCCGATAGTCGCGATCGACAATTGTCTCTTCCGCGCGAAACCGTCCCGTCGCTGAGCGTGATGACTGAAGCTGGCCGCATGGCCGATTCCGCGCGCCTGACCGTACGCCGCCGCCGGCTGGGACGGGAACTGCGGCGCATCCGCGAAGAACTGGGCTGGACGCAGGCCAAGGCCGCCCGTCTGATGGACCGCCCCGCGTCCTCCCTGGCCAAGATCGAGCGCGCCGAACAGGGCCTGCGCCAGGACGAACTGCACGCCATCCTCGACGCCTACCGGGTCGCCGACCCGCAGTTGCGCCGGTTCCTGCTCACCCTCCGCCGTGACGCGAGCAAACGCGGCTGGTGGAACCGCTACAAGAACACGCTCTCCCCGGCGACACTGGATCTGATCAGCCTGGAGGCCGACGCCAAGGTGATCAGAACGTTCGAGGCGCTGTACCTGCCCGGACTCTTGCAGACCGAGGCGTACATGCGTGCGATGCTCGGCGTCAGCGTGTCTGGTTTACGGCCGTCTGATCAAGACGAGTTCGTCGCGGTGCGGTTGAAGCGGCAGGAAATCCTTACCTGTTCACGACCGCCGCAGTACTCGTTGATCATCGGTGAAGCGGCGTTGCGTCAGATGGTGGGCGGCCCGCAGACCATGTCGGATCAGCTGTCCCGAGTGCTGGAGATGGCTGAATTCGGACATGTGAAGGTGCGGGTGTTGCCGTTCTCAGCCGGGGCTAACCCCGGTATGAACGGAGCTTTCACGATTCTCGAGGTCGGCGAATGGGGGGAACTCACCGTGGCACGAGTGGAGGCTCTGACACGGGCCTGGTACCTGGAGGACGGTGACGATCTTCGCCGCTATTCCCTGGCCTACGATCAGCTCAGCTCGGTGGCGCTTTCCGAGTGGGATTCCCGGGCGCTGATCGAGTGCGTAAGGTCGGCGCTGTAGCCGATGGAAGCGGAGAACCGGATGTCCCAACGGGATCTACCAGATGCTGTCTGGCGGAAGAGCTCCCACAGCAGCGGCGGTACAGAAGGCGAGTGCGTCGAGGTGGCGGCCTTGCGTAGTGCCGAAGCCGTGGTACGGGCTCGGGACTCCAAGGACCCTGGTGGGCCGGTGCTGAGCTTCTCGGCGACCGAGTGGGAGAGCTTTCTGGGTGCCGTGAAGCGTGACGTGTTCGGCTGAGCGTCACGTCGTCTCAGGGGGTCGGCCAGTCAGGACATGCGTCTCCCGGGCGGGGGGATGGTCGCGCAAACGGCTTTGCCGTGACCACTGATACGCGGCCGACGGCCGAGTGTGCTTGCCGTACGGAACGTACTGGGTCCCCTTCCTTGCGGTAGTGAGAGGGGCAGGGATCCCCCGTACGCTTCGTGCGTCCGGTCCCGCTGCCACAGGCCGCGTATGGGTGGTCAGGGCAAAGCATCTACAGCCGCACCCCCCTGCCGTGCTCGAAGACCCGCCTCCCGGCTTCCGCATGGGATCGTCCTGGGTGCCGCGAAGCGTGGCGCCGGCTGAGCCGGGGCCGCTGTGCGGAGTCCACTGAGCCGCGTTTCGCTGCGTAGACGCCGCCCGCGCGGTGGGCGGCACCTGGTCGGGACTACTTCTCCGCTGGCTTGATCGGGGCCGTGGCCGTATCGAGGGTGATGCCGAGGGGCTCGGGCAAGTCCAGTTTTTCGCCCACATCGACGGAGTGGACCATTCGGTAGCCTCGATCGCTCGGCTCGGTGCAGAGCGTCAGCCTCGCCAGGAAGGGATCGACGATGAGGTACATCGGGATCCCGTTCTTCGCGTAGCTCTCCTCCTTGGACTTGTAGTCGTCATTCCTGCTCGACGCCGAGACGACCTCCACGACGAGGATCGTGTGCTCCGGCGGGAGGAGCCAGTCGCCGTCCGGAGATTTGTCTTCCGGACAGAGGACCAGGTCCGGCACGAAACGCTCCTCCGTGGTGAGCAGATCCACGGTGGTCTGGGGCAACCTGGCCCAGTTGTTGGTCTCGCAGAGTTCACGGAGGACGTCGCCCAGCCAGAAGACGATTTTGCCGTGCTGCATGATCGGTGTGGGGCTCACGATGATGCGCTCCCCGATGATCTCCACCCGGCAGCCGGGAATGTCCAGCGACTCGTGGATCTCCCGCAGGGTGGGTTCTCGTTCGTCGTCCATCGTGTGGGCTGTCTCCATGGCGTAGGCGAGGGCCATCGCTCCATCATCCCCTGTTCTCCTGTCGTACGTTCCGTATCCACTCCGGCACAGAACGTAGAACACGGTGTCGACAGAATGCCGTGACAGTGCGTGATCGGACAATAGTCGTGGGTCAGCTCGGGGCGGGGCCGGTGGAGTCGCGGGCGATGAACGTCCCCGGGAGGGAGACCGAGGCGGGGTCGCCGCCGTCGAGCAGGTTCAGCAGGGCCCGCATGCCCTGGGCGCCCAGCTCCTGCGCGGGCAGCCGTACGGTCGTCAGCTCGGGTTCGAGGGCCTCGGCGAGCAGGATGTCGTCGAAGCCGGTGACGGAGAGATCGGCGGGGACGCCGAGCCCGAGGTCGCGGGCGGCCTTGTACGCGCCCGCGGCGATCAGGTCGTCGTCGCAGACGAGCGCGGTGGGCCGGTCGGGCCGCCGCAGCAGGGCCCCGGCGGCCTCCCGGGCGGCGCGGATGTCGATGGCGGTGTGCTCGCGCAGCAGTACGGCGCCCGGCAGGGACCCCACGGCGGTGGTCACGGCCGCGCGCCGGGTCCGGAAGGTCCAGGTGTCCACGGCCGCGGCGAGGTGGCCGAACCGGCGATGCCCGAGGCCGGCCAGGTGCGCCACGGCGACGCGGAACCCGGCCGCCACGTCGAGGTTGACCGTGGGCACCGCGTCCCCCGGATCGCTGTCGAGCATGATCAGGGGCATGGCGTCCGCGCTCAGCTCGGCGAGCGCGTCGACGGCCATCGACGAGGCGAGCACGCCGTCGATCGCCTCGTTCACCTTGGCGAAGGGGCTGTCCGCCACCCCCGCCCCGTCGGGCCACAGGTAGACGACCACGCTGAAACCGCGGTCGGCGGCGACCCGTGCCGCGCCCGCGTACACGTCCCCGAAGAACGGGCTGGACAGCGTCGGGACGACGAGCAGCACCGTCCGGGCCTGGCCGAGGCGCAGATTGCTGGCGGCCCGGTTGAGCCGGTAGCCGAGCCGGGCGGCGGTCTCGCGTACGGACTCGGCGGTGTCGGGGGAGACCCGGCCGGCCCACTTGCCGGCCAGCACGATCGAGACCGTGGACTGGGAGACGCCCGCGGCCTGGGCCACGTCCTTGCTGGTCGGACGGCGGACCGGCGGGCCGGCCGGGCGCCCTGTCGTCGGCATCGACATCACTTCCAGATCATCGATCGGACGGGGACCAACACCCGCCTGTGTGATCTTCCGGAGGCTGACGCATCACGCGGGACAGCCCGGTCGCGGGTCACCGCTGTGACCTGCGGCCGGGTGCTGGCTTCGCGTCAACATCCTGTCATCTTCCCGTGCGAACCGGTGCGGTGGTGACGGCGCCCGCCGCGTACCCAGGAGCGGTACCGCTGCCCGGAGCGGATCGGGGGCCGCTCATCTGGCATGGCACGGTCGATTTCCCGGTTCGGAATCGGCAATAGGGCGCGGCGGCGGCTCTCTTCCTCCTTCCCGCCGATATCCGTTTGGGTGCCTGGCGGGGGCTCTGCACGTGGCAACGCGCTTCGGTCCGGCTCACACACCCGTACATCCCAAGGGAAGGGGCTCTCTTCAGTGAACCGACGACGCACCGCCATGGTGCCGGTCGTGGCATCGCTCTGGGTGACCTGTGCCGTCCCCGCCACCGCCGCCACTTCGCCGCCGCCCGTGCCGCCGCTGCCCGTCGGGCCGTCCGCCTTCTCGCCGCCCACCCTGACCAGGGAACCCACACCGGCCGAGCGTGAGCGCGCGATCGCCAACGCCCTGAAGGCCGTCCGCGAGCACCCTCAGCAGGCGCATGTCGCCGCCGACCAGACCTTCGCCGCCCGGAACGTGGTCCTCGACCGCGACGGCTCTGCCCACGTGCGGTTCGACCGCAAGTTCAAGGGCCTCCCCGTCTACGGCGGGGACATCAACGTGCACATGAGACCGGACGGGACCTCGACCTCCTTCGACGTGGCCAACCCGATGTCCCCGGCCGTGGCGGAGACGCCGACCGTGGACGCCGACCGGGCCAGGGCGGTGGCCCGGACCCAGCTCAATGGAACGGTCCTTTCGGTGTCGGCGCCGAGACTGGCGGTACGGACGTTGAAGACCAGTGCCTTCCTCGTCTGGGACGTCACCGTCACCGGGCTCCGGCCGGACCAGACCCCCAGCCGGCTGCAGGTCCTCGTGGACGCGCACACCAGCAAGGTCGCGTTCGCGAACGACCGCATCAACACGCTGGCCGCCGTCGGCCGGGCCTCGGCGCCCGCGTCGCCAACGGCACGGAGGGCCGGCCCGCCGCAGGCCGGCCGGGTGGCGCGGACGCCGGGCACGGGAAGGTCGGTCTACAGCGGTACGGTCCCGCTGGACCTGACTCTCGCGGGTGGCACGTACTCGATGAAGGACCCCTCGCACGGCAACGGGTTCACCACCGACCTGGGCCACAGCACCCTGGGCATCAGCAACGGCTCGATCTACAGCAACACCACCGGGACGTTCGGCAACGGCACCACCGGCGACCCGGCCTCCACCGGCGTCGACGCGCACTTCGGCGCGGCCCAGACGTACACCTACTTCCAGGCGGCCCAGGGCCGGAACGGCATCTTCGGCAACGGGTCAGGGGTGCCCTCCCGCACGCACTACGGCAACGGGTACGCGAACGCGTTCTGGGACGGCACCCAGATGACCTACGGCGACGGCGTGGGCAACGTCCGGCCGCTCACCGAGCTGGACGTGGCCGGGCACGAGATGAGCCACGGCATCAGCGGTGCGCTGATCGGCTGGCAGGACATCGGTGAGGTCGGCGGCCTCAACGAGGGCACCAGCGACATCTTCGGCACGATGGTGGAGTTCTACTCGGGCAACCCCAGGGACACGCCCGACTACACCATCGGCGAACTGATCAACATCAACGGCAACAACACGCCGCTGCGGTACATGTACAACCCTTCGCTCGACGGTGCCTCACCCAACTGCTACGCCGCCAACAACGGCAACCTGGATCCCCACCACGCCAACGGGCCGCTCAACCACTGGTTCTTCCTCGCGGCCGTCGGCAGCGGCAACCGCGGGTACGGCAACAGCCCCACCTGCAACGGTTCCACGATCAACGGCATCGGGAACGACAAGGCCTCGAAGATCTGGTACCGGGTGCTGTCGGTCTATGCCACCAGCGGCATCGACTACGCGGCGGCGCGTACGTCGTCGCTCAGGGCGGCGGCCGATCTCTACGGCACGCACTGCACCGAGTACAACACCGTCAACGCCGCCTGGGCCGCGGTGAGCGTGACCGGCGCCGACCCGGTGCCCGGCACCTGCGGTGGCCAGTCCGGCACCCCGACGATCACCAATCCCGGCAACCTGACCAGCACGGTCGGCGTGCCGGTGGTGTTACCGATCAAGGCCACCGATCCCGGCGGCAAGGTGCTCACCTACAGCGCGACCGGGCTGCCGGCCGGATTGTCGATCAACGCCTCCACCGGGGTGATCTCCGGTACGCCCACCGCGGCGGGCACCCCGACCACGACGATCACGGCGCGGAACTCCTCGAACCTCGCCGCCACGGCCTCCTTCGTCTGGACGATCAAACCCGCCGCCGGCGCGTGCACGCAGCCCGGCAACAAGGTCACCAATGGCGGGTTCGAGAGCGGTCACGCGGCCTGGACCGCCACCCGGGGGGTCGTCTCGCTCAGCGGCACCGGCCAGACCGCGCGCACCGGCAACGTGTTCGGCTGGCTGGACGGCTACGGCACCACGCACAACGACGTGCTCTACCAGCAGGTGACGATCCCGGCCGGCTGTACGAGCACGCTCAGTTTCTGGCTGCACACCGACACCGCCGAAACGGGCAACGTCGTCTACGACACCCTGACCGTGAAGATCGGCAGTACGACGCTCGCCACCTACTCCAACCTCAACGCCGCCGGCGGCTACCTGCTCAAGAGCTTCAACGTCTCCTCCCTCGCCGGGCAGACCGTGACGCTGAGCTTCACCGGCAGGGAGGACGCCGGCCTGCAGACCAGCTTCGTGGTCGACGACATCGCGCTGAACTCCGCCTGACCCACCGGCCCGACCCGCCGGACCGGCCCGAACGGCCGGATCAGGGGGTGGCCGCGGTCCCGGACCAGGGGGCCGCGGCCACCCGGGCGGAGAAACCCGGTGGCACTTCGGAGCTGGGGGTGATACGTATGACGTAGCCGAGTAATACGTATGACGAGGAACCCCCCTGATGCGCACGTACCGCGACTTCCTGCGTACCCCCTACGCCATGCGGTTGCTGGGCGGCACCCTGCTGGGCCGGTTGCCCAACGGCATGGCGGGACTGGTGATCCTGCTGTTCGTGCGGGCGCACGGGGGCGACTACACCCTGAGCGGGGCGCTGGCGGCCGGATACGTCGTCGCGATGGCCGCCGGCCAGCCGGTCCTCGGCCGCCTGATGGACCGGGCCGGTCAGCCGCGGGTGCTCATCCCCGCCGCGGTGGCGGCGGCCGTGGGGTTCACGCTCCCTGTGGTGACCGGCCTGTATCCGCTGCCGGTGACCACGGCGGCGTTCCTGGTCGCCGGATTCGCCACGCCGCCGCTGGAGGCCGGCCTGCGGGCGCTGTGGCCGGTGGTGCTCACGGATCCGGCCCAGGTGGCGGTGGCGTACGGGCTGGACGCGGCGGCCCAGGAGCTGCTGTTCATCTGCGGGCCCCTGCTCGTGATCGCGGCGGCGGTGGTCTCGCCCGAGGCGGCCCTGCTGCTCACCGCGCTGCTGGGCATCGCCGGGACCCTGGTGGTGGTCACGGCGGCGCCCTCCCGCCACTGGCGCGGCCATCCGCGGACGGCGGACTGGGCGGGCCCGCTGAGATCGCCGGGGCTGCGTACCCTGCTCGTCGCGCTGGCCTGCGCGGCCACCGCGCTGGGAGTGATCAGCGTGGCCGCCGTCACGTACGCCGACAGCCGCCACTCCGGCTCGGCCTCCGGGCTCCTGCTGGCGGCCAACGCCGGGGGAGCCTTCACCGGCGGCCTGGTGTACGCCGCCGTGCGGCCGGGCGGCCCGGCGCACCGCCGGCTGCCATGGCTGGTCGGGGGGCTGGCCCTGGGCTACCTGCCGCTCTCGCTGGTGCCCGCGCTCCCGCTCATGCTGGTGCTCGCGATGGTCGGCGGCGTGTTCCTCGCCCCGATGCTGGCCTGCACGTTCACCCTCGTCGACGAGCTCGCGCCGCAGGGCACGGTCACCGAGGCCTTCGCCTGGGTGGTGACCGCGATGGCGGGCGGAGCGGCGCTGGGCTCGGCCGCGGCGGGCCGGGCGGGGGACCTCGCGGGCCCCTCCGGCGCGTTCGCCTGCGCGGGAGCCGGCGGGGTGCTCGCCCTGGCCGTGCTGCTGCTGGGCCGGCGCAGTCTCCGCGGCCGGCGGGGACCTGCGGGGGCCACGGCCGATGACCCGGTCAGTCAGGCCGTCTGAGCACGCCCGGGAACCGGTGCGCGTACCGCACCGTGAGCGACAGCAGCACGGCGGCGACTCCGGCGATGGCGAGCGCCGCCGTGTCGCTGTAGAGGTCGCCGGGATAGAGGGCGAAGAAGTCGCGCAGCCCCGGTACGGCCAGCACGATGAGGAAGCCCGCGGCCATCGCGGCGACCAGGCCGATCCGCCACCAGGTGTAGGGCCGGGCGATCAGCACCAGGGCCCACATGGCCAGCACGAACAGCGTGAGGGTGGCGGTGGAGCTGTTCTGCGCGAACGTGGCCGCGCCGTGCTCGGTGGCGAGGTAGTAACCGGCGAACGTCGCCGCCCCGCACGCGATCCCGGCCGGGACCGCGAACCGCAGCACCCGGGGCACGAAACCGGGCCGGGCCCGCTCCAGGTTGGGCGCCAGGGCCAGGAAGAACGCCGGGATCCCGATGGTCAGCGCGCTGATCAGCGTCAGGTGCCGGGGCAGGAAGGGGAAGCGCACGTGCAGGAGGCCGACCAGCACGGCCAGCAGGATCGAGTAGACCGTCTTGGTGAGGAAGAGGTTCGCGACCCGCTCGATGTTGCCGAGCACCCGGCGGCCCTCCGCGACGACGTGCGGCAGGGTCGCGAAGCTGTCGTTCAGCAGCACGATCTTGGCGACCGCCCGGGTGGCGCCGCTGCCCGATCCCATCGCGACGCCCAGGTCGGCGTCCTTGAGGGCGAGCACGTCGTTGACGCCGTCGCCGGTCATCGCGACCGTCCGGCCGCGTGACTGGAGGGCCTTGACCATCGCCCGCTTCTGCTGCGGGCTGACCCGGCCGAACACCGAGTTCCGTTCCAGCAGGTCGGCCATCTCGTCGAGGTCCTCGGGCATGGTGCGCGCGTCGACCGGGTGCTCGGCGCCGGGGATCTCCAGGGCGCGGGCGATGGCGCCGACCGACGCCGGATTGTCGCCGGAGATCACTTTGACGGTGACCCCCTGCTCGGCGAAGTAGCGGACCGTGGCGGGGGCCTCGGGGCGGAGCCGCTGGCGCAGGAGCACCAGCGCGGCGGCGTCGGCGCTCCCGTCCGGCCATCCCGCGCCCCCGTCGGCGTGGGCCTCCAGCGCGCCGTCCGGGACCCGGCAGAGGGCCAGCACCCGCAGCCCGGAGGCGCCCAGCCGCTCGGCCCGCCTCCGGTCCGGGTCGTCCTCGGCCAGGAGCACGTCGGCCGCGCCGAACACCCACGCGCCCTGGCCGGTGAACTCGGCCCCGCTCCACTTGCGGGCCGAGGAGAACGGCACCACCGTGCCGGCCTTCCAGGCCGTACCGTCGTCGTGGGGGTCCGCGCCGTCGGCCCCCGCGGCGGCGCGCATCGTGGGGTTGGGCCGCGGGTCGGTGTCGGCCAGCGCCCCCAGCGCGGTGTGCACCGGCAGGTCGGCGCGCAGGACCACCACCTCCTCGAGGTCCATGCCGGGCTCGGTGAGCGTGCCGGTCTTGTCGACGCACAGCACGTCGACCCGGGCCAGCACCTCGATGGCCGGCAGTTCCTGCACCAGGCACTGACGGCGGCCGAGCCGTACGACTCCGACCGCGAAGGCGATGCTGGTCATCAGCACCAGGCCCTCGGGGACCATCGTGGCCACCCCGGCGACGGCGCCCACCACGGCCTGGTCGAAGCTCTGCGCCGAGACGAGCTGGCTGATGATCAGCAGTATCGCGGTGGGGACGATCAGCCAGGTGACGTACTTGAGGAACGCGTTGATGCCGGTCTGGAGCTCGGACCTGGCCAGGGAGAAGCGGCTGGCCTCCTCGACGAGCGCCGCCGCGTAGGCGTCGCGCCCCACCTTGGTGGCCGTGAACGCGCCGTTGCCGGCGACCACGAAGCTGCCCGACATCACCGGGTCGCCCGGCCGCTTGTGCACCGGGTCGGCCTCGCCGGTCAGCAGCGACTCGTCCACCTCAAGACCCTCGGACTCACTGATCTCCCCGTCGACGACGACCCGGTCGCCCGAGCCCACCAGCAGCAGGTCCCCGAGCACGATCTCCCGCTGGCCGAGCTCGCGGACCCGGCCGTCCCGCCTGGCCCGGACGGGGGTCTCGCCGACCACCGCCAGCTGATCGAGCGTGCGCTTGGCGCGCAGCTCCTGGATGATGCCGATCGCGGTGTTGGCGATGATGATCCCGCCGAACAGCCCGTCCTGCCACTGACCGAAGATCATGATGAGGACGAAGAGCGCGCCGATGATCGCGTTGAACCGGGTGAGGACGTTCGCCCGGACGATGTCGCGCACCGACCGGCTGGACCGCCGCGGAACGTCGTTGACCTGGCCCGCGGCCTCCCGCTGGGCGACCTGCTCGTCGGTCAGCCCCCATGCGGCGGCGTGCTGTACGTCCTTCACGTTCCCCCCGGGGAGGTGCTCCCCGCGATCGCCTGCCTCAGATCGGACCGGGGTGGAAGCCGTATGATCATTTGTTCGCAGGTGGTGGTGCCGGTGTCTCTCCGGCATCTGGCAGATCCTCCTTGGGAACGAACGGCTCGGCGATTCGTTCCTCGCTCCCGCGGGTCTCGTCCGTCCGCTCGGTGCCGGGGCGGGACTGGTCCCCCGAGTTGCGCCGCCCGAAGCGGGACGTGCGCGGCCCCACGACCTGGTCGCGGATCCGCTCGACGATCTGCCCGGTGGCGAGCTGGTGGGCGAGCCGGCAGGCCGAGGTGATGGCCAGCGCGTTGGAGGCGCCATGCGCGATGACCACGGTGCCGTTGAGGCCGAGCAGCACCCCGCCGCCGTAGGTGTCGGAGCTGAACCGCTCGCGCATCTCGCGCAGCGGCCTGCGCTGGAGGGCGGCGCCCAGCTTGGCGCGCCGGGTGGACCCGACCGCCGCGCGGACCTCGGCCGCCATCATGCGCACCGCGCCCTCCATGGTCTTGAGGGCCACGTTGCCGCTGAAACCGTCGGTGACGATCACGTCGACCAGGCCCCTCAGCAGGTCGTCACCCTCGAGGTTGCCGATGAACTCGGCCCCCGGCGGGGACTTCTCGCCCGGCACGGCGGCACGGAGCGACGGAGGCGAGGCACTGAGCAGCTCGTACGCCCGCCGGGCCAGCTTGTTGCCCTTGCCCGGCTCGGAGCCGATGTTCAGCAGGCCCAGCCGTGGCCGGGCCACGCCCAGCGCCACCTGCGCGTAGGCCACCCCGAGCCCGGCGAACTGCGCCAGGGTCTCGGGCTTGGGATCGACGGTGGCGCCGGCGTCCAGCAGCACGGTCGGCCGGGGCCGGGTCGGCAGGGTGACCGCGATGGCCGGGCGCATCACACCGTGCTGGCCGCGCAGCCGCAGCCGGGCGGTGGCCACGATCCCGGCGGTCGAACCGGCCGAGACCAGCGCCGACGCCCGGCCCTGCTTGATCAGCCGGCACGCGATGGCGATGGAGGAACGGGGTTTGCGCCAGCTGGCCAGGGCGCCCTCGTCCATCTCCAGCGCCTCTTCGGCGTTGACGATGGGGATCACTCCCGCGGCGCCGTGCCGCTCCAGCAGATCCCGGATGCGCGGCGCCTGCCCGACGAGCACGAGCCGTACGCCATGGTCACGAACGGCGGCGACCGCGCCGGCGACGACCGCCTCAGGCGCGTGGTCGCCACCCATGGTGTCGACTGCCACCGGGGCGACCGGCGCCTGCCAGGGCATGCCGCGGCTCCTTGTCATGAATGGGTGCTTGCGCGGCGTGCGCGCCTGCATGCATCGTATGCCCGCCGGTCGGAGCGCTGTTCCCCGGGTTTCCCGCAGGTCTTCCCGCCCGGGTGCGCGCGTCAGTCCTTGGGGTGGCAGTCGGCGCCGAGGCAGCCGACGTTCTGCACCAGCGGCCGGCCGTCGATCAGGATGGTGAAGTACTCCTCCTGCACCTTCGCCTCGGCGGCTCCGATCACCTGGATCTTCTCGTTCTTGGTGGTCGTGCCCGAGCAGGCCACCCGCATCTTCTTGGGAGCGGCCTCGCGCATGTTCCAGCAGTGCAGCGGCTTGCGCGGGACGAACCCCCGGTGACGCAACTCGGCGGTCGCGGTGACGGGTATCGCATTGAGCAACTGCGCCTGGTTGTGATGCCGGAGCTCCTTGTGATGCGCGAAGAGGGTGAGGTATCCGATGGCGACCGCGCAGCCCGCCACGATCAGGGCGCCGAGAGCACCGATGTAGAGCTTCACACGCCGTAGCGTGACCGGCGGAGCACGTTCTCACACGTCCGCCATGCTTTCTTTCCCGCAACTTGAGGGTGATCGCGCGATTAATCGTCGATCCATTGCGCGACGAAGGCAGGGCGTTTTGCGGGGCGGTGCCGGGGTGGTTCCGGGGTGGTTCCGGGGTGGTTCCGGGGTCACAGGGAGCCGGACGGCCCGGTGACCGCAGGGTGGAACCGGCCCGCACTCTCCGTCGGGAGAGCGCAGGCCGGTCCGGTGTTCAGCCCTCGTCGTCCGCGTCCAGGACGCACCCGGTCTTCTCGAGTGCTTCGTCGTGCTCGTCGCCGACGCGCAGCCGTTCGAGGTAGAGGTACATGTAGCCGCAGGCCCTGACGGCCTCCAGCGCCTGGGCGTGGGTGACACCCTCGGCCCGGGCGAAGTTGTAGTGCTCGAAGTCGTCCGGGGTCATCAGGCCCCATGCTTCGACGACCTCGTCGAGCTCTGCACAGATACGGAACGACCCGTACATCGAGTGCATCCACCGGGAGGCCGAGGAGAGCACGTCGAGCTCGGCGGGCTTCATTCCCCTCACGACCGCCGCGGCGCGTATCTCTTCGCTGAGGCCGTCCGGAGACGCGAAGAAGGGGGGCTCGGACGGTGCGATGGGCTTGCGGTTGCCGCTCATGAGACTCCTCATGATCAGGGCGCGCAAGGGCTCGGGTAGTCGGCCCGGCCCTTGTCGCGCCTGCGAACAGAACGCGACAGCAGAGCCGGGCGGCTCTCGTTTGCTGTCGTTACTCCGAGACCGTCCGCCCCCTGGAGGGACTGACTACACTCGGTTCCTGCTCAAGCCCCTCCTCGAAGCGGCGGCCTAGTCACCCGTCGGCAGGGGCACGCGGGGACGGCGGGAAGACCTCTTTCTTGCGGGGAGGTCGGCCCGTCGTTTCCCTTCACCGGGGGCTGATCACGACCGGTCCCGGCAGCCGAGGCCGAGACAGGACTTGCGGAGCACCACGCGACCGGCCACCCGGATGACGAAGTGCTGGCGGGGATGGCGGCTCTCCGCGTCGTAGGCGACCCCCTCGACGCGCACCGGCCGTCCGTCGGTGGTCACGGCCTCGCAGTGCACGCGTACGGTGCGCCGGGTGTTCCCGGCGGGCGTACGGCAGCTCGGCCGGTGCCGCAGCCGGTAGCCAAGGCCCTTGAGCTCCACGGCGGCGCCGTTCGCGGTGGCGTTGCGTAACTCGCCGTCCGAAACGGTGACCGCCGGATTCTGGCAGCCCGTGCCGGTCACCTCGATCCCGGCTCCGATCCCGACGAGGACGGATAACCCGATGACGGCGGAGAGCTGCCGAGTCATGTGCCGGACATTACCTCGGCGACCGCCCCGGCGATCTCATCTGGGCGGTCGAGTTGCAGCATGTGCAGGTGGCCCGGCAGCTCCACCTGGTGGCCGCGCGGGCTCATCGCG
Organism: Actinomadura scrupuli; assembly: GCF_050971785.1. NCBI lineage: Bacteria > Bacillati > Actinomycetota > Actinomycetes > Streptosporangiales > Thermomonosporaceae > Actinomadura > Actinomadura scrupuli. The sequence continues at coordinate 440,687 of NZ_JBPCCU010000002.1, forward strand.
GCCAGCTCGGCGTGGGCCGCGGCCCACGCACGTTCCTGCTCCGGCCCGCCCAGGTCACCGAGGGCGGTCAGCACCACCAGGGGGATGTCCGGGAACGGCCGGCGCCGCCGGAGCCCGGCGAGGTCGGCGGCCATCTCGCTGTAGGCCTGGTTCTCGGTGAGCACGCCGGCCAGGACCACCCCGCGCCCGTACACCCGGCGGACGGTCTGCGGGGTCGCGATCTCGCCGCGCGTGCTGACCTGGGCGAGGATCCGGCGGCGTGCCCAGGGGCCGATCAGCCGGGCCAGCCGGGTGGTCTCCAGGACGGTGCCGGTCAGCCGGTACAGCGGCGAGAGCACCGCCGACAGGCGCAGCCGTACCCGCGCGTCGGGCTCGTAGCTCGGATCCACCAGCACCAGGCCGCGGACCAGCTCGGGGTGGATGCGGGCGAGCGCCTCGGCCTGGAAGGCGGCCATCGAGTGCGCGATCACGGTGACGGGCCGCCCGGTGCCGCGGGCCAGCGCCGCCAGCTCACGGACCGCCGCGCGCAGGCTCGGCGTCGTGCCGGTGCCGGGGCTGAGACCCGTTCCGGGCCGGTCGAAGCAGATCACCCGGTAGTCGTCGCGCAGCAGTTCGACGACCGGCTCCCAGTCGAACCAGGCGCCACCCAGCCCGCTGCTGATGATGACGGGGGGATTGTCGGGTTTGCCGGCGGTGACGACATGCACCAGGCTGCCGGCCAGTTCCAGGAGCTTCACGGAGGGGTGCTGCCTGCCTTCTCTCGCGGGGGTCGGACGGAGGCCAGTGCGGCGCGCGCCTGCCGGTACGCCAGCCAGTCGGTGTGCAGGGCCCAGGCGATGACCAGCAGGCCCATGCACAGCACGCTGATCTGCAGGCGCTGCGCCAGGCCGAGCCAGAGGCCGAAGTACATGAGCGCGAGGGTGCCCCCGGACAGGACCGCCTCGGTGAGGGCGAGCAGCCAGCCCCAGCGGGCCAGCGCGGGCCACCAGCCGTAACGCCGGGCCGCGATCGACAGCCCCAGCAGCGCCGCGATCCCGCACAGGGTCACCATGCTGCTGGTCACCGAGTGGAACTCGTGCGAGAACGAGACCTGGCCGGCGCGTTCCCGCAGCGCGCACGCGGTGTCGATGCTGGGCGCGCAGTCCATGGAGAACAGCGAGTCACCGATCGCCCAGAGCCCGAACAGCAGCAGGCTGCACCAGCCGAAGACCGCCCAGGGCCGGCGGCGGAGCATCAGCAGGGCGGCGAGGGCCACGCCGGTGACCAGCACGCCGGTGACGAGGTCCCCGGCGCTGAACACCAGGCGGTAGGGCTGCCCGCGGGCCGACAGCTCGCTGACGTACCCGTCGACGACGTCGATGCCGGGGCTGAGCAGGAACTCCAGGATCCATGCGGTGTAGGAGACGGCGCCGACGGCCGCCAGCACGACCACGAAGCCGGGCAGGACCCCTGCCCCTCGGCTGCCGCGCCCTGCCTCCACTGCCCCCTCCTCGGCGGTGCGCGGAGCGCTCTCCGTCACACGCGCATATCACCAGCATAGGGAGCCCTCGGAGGCGCCCGGCGGAAGGGGGTGAAAGCCGGACGGGTGGGCGGGAGCCGGGCTCCTGCCCACCCGTCAGCGGTGGTCGTGACAAGCGGTGGTCGTACGCAAGCGGTGGTCTGTAACGCGGGGTCGTGCAGGGGTCGTACGGAAGCGGGGGTCTACTTCTTGGTGGACTCGATGTAGGCGGCGACGACCTCTTCGGCATCGCCATCCATGATCATCTGGCCGTCGTCGATCCAGATCACCCGGTCGCAGGTCTCCTTGACGACGTCGAGCTGGTGGGCGACCAGGAAGACGGCGCCCGCCTCCTTGCGGAGCTCCTCGATGCGCTTCTGGCTCTTGACCTTGAACTGGGCGTCACCGGTGGCCAGGGCCTCGTCGATGAGCAGGACGTCGTGGGTCTTGGCGGCCGCGATGGCGAACCGCAGCCGGGCCCCCATCCCCGACGAGTACGTCCGCATGGGGTACTGGATGAAGCCTTCCTTGAGACCGGCGAAGTCCACGACCTCCTGGTACTTCTGCCGGGTCTCCTGGGGGCTCATGCCCATCGCGAGGCAGCCGAGGATGATGTTGCGCTCCCCGGTCAGGTCCTTCATCAGCGCGGCGTTCACGCCCAGCAGCGACGGCTGGCCGTCGGTGAAGACCGAGCCGCGCTCGGGCGGGAGCAGCCCCGCGATCGCCTTCAGCAGCGTGGACTTGCCGGAGCCGTTGCCGCCGATGATGCCGATGGCCTCACCCCGGTAGACGACGAAGGACAGGCCCTTGATCGCATGGACCTCCTTCATCGAAGGCCGGTGCTCGCGGCGCACGATCCGCATGAACGCGGAGGCCGCGTTGCCCTTGCCGCCGGCGCCGTACACCCGGTAGACGACGTGCAGGTCGTCCACCACCACGATCGGCTCGCGGTTGTGGTCGATCACCGGCTTTTCCGTCTTCTTCTCCGCCACCGGAGTTCTGACCTTCGTGTCAGCCACGGCCGTACCTCTCCTCGGCGCGGTGGAACCATACGAACCCGCCGATGAGCAGGGCCAGCGCCCAGCCCAGGGCGTAGAACCACAGGTGCAGGCCCGAGCCTTCGGCGAGTCCGCCCACGTTCTTGCCGTTCACGTAGTGCAAGGGCTCATGGACGTACTTTCGGTAGTCCGGCAGGAGCGACCGACGGGCGAGTTCGACGTAGACATACCCGGGATTGGCCTCGAGTAGCTGGCCGATCCAGGGATGCTCGCGGATCCCGGAGGTCCGCTTCAGCGACACCACGCTGTAGATGACACCGGAGAAGTAGAACCAGGTGCGCAGCAGGAACGGCAGCAGCTGCGTGAAGTCCCGGTTGAAGGCGCCGATGCGGGCCATCACCAGGCTGATTCCGACGTTGAACATCAGCTGCATCAGCAGCACGGGCAGCAGGAGCAGCCAGTTCAGATCGGGGACCTCGCCGAACACCAGCACGATGACGAACAGCACGCCCAGTGACAGCAGCAGTTGCTGGAGTTCCACGACCGCATAGGCCAGCGGGAGAGTCGCCCGGGGAAAATGCAGCGCTCTGATCAGCGACAGATTGTCACCGACCGAACGGGATCCGGCGTTGATCGAGCGCTGGGTGAAGCCGAACAGAAAGACCCCGGCGACCAGCCAGGGCAGGAACTTGACACCGGGGCCGAGCCGGCTGGCGTTCAGCAGCAGACCGAAGATCAGGTAGTAGACGCCCGCGTTGAGCAAGGGCGTGAGAATCTGCCAGACCTGACCGAGCCTGGACTCGGTGTACATCGAGATGTTCTTGGCGGAGGCGAAGGCCCAGACGAAATTTCGGCGCTGCCACACGCTGCTGAGGTACTTGCCTAGCGCGGGGCGGGCCGCGCTTTTCGTCAGCCCGTGTTGTGCGGCGAACTCGGACAGGCTCGAGGAGCTGTTCATGGGGGGCTCCGCGACCGTGTCGACCGATCCGCCACCCGAGGGCCGTTCCGGGTGACTCATGGCGATGAGCCTATTGCAGTTGACGGTGTGACAACGACGTTCCCCCATAGGTAGAGCCCGATCTGTGATCTTCCTGGAATCATGCGCGATTCTGTGGGGATACCAGGGCCCATGGGGATCATCAGCAGACTGAGCAAAGCCGACCGCCGGGCCTTCGACGCCGTGGCGAACGCGCGGTTGACAGGGTTTGAACATGTACTACCCAGATTGTCGCGCGTTTCCGACCATTCCGTCCTGTGGTTCACCGTGGCCACGGGCCTGGCGAGCACCCGGCAGACCCGGCTGCGGCGGGCCGCGCTGCGCGGGGTGATCGGGATCGGCATCGCCAGCCCGATCGTGAACGTGGTGGGGAAGCAGGCTTTCCGCCGCAAGCGCCCGATCATCGACCTGGTGCCGCACATCCGGGTGCGCTGGCGGATCCCGACCTCACCGGCCTTCCCCTCCGGGCACTCCGCCTCGGCCGCCGCGTTCGCCACCGGGGTGGCGATGGAGGCTCCCGCCGCGGTCGCGGTGCCGGTGGGCGTGGTGGCCGGCATGGTCGCCTTCTCCCGGGTCTACAACGGCGCCCATTATCCCGGTGACGTGCTGGCCGGGGTTGGTCTGGGAATCCTGGCCGGGCTGGTCACCCGGACGATCTGGACCACGCACGCCGGTCCCGCCCGCATCGCCCGGGTCCGGTCGGTCGAGGCGTGGCGGGCGGCCCAGGACGGCGACACCACCGAGCTCGACCAGGGCGACGGGCTGGTGGCTGTGATCAATTCGGCCGCCGGGTCGAGCTCCCCCCGGCTGCAGGGACTGATGCCGGGCATCGCCGACCAGCTCCGGGCGGAGCTGCCGCGGGCCGAGGTGGTGGAGTTCGGCCCGGACGACGATCTGGACAAGCTGCTGGACGAGGCGGCCGGGCGGGCCCGGGTGCTCGCGGTCGCGGGAGGCGACGGCACGGTCAACGCCGGGGCCCAGGCGGCGATGCGGTACGGGGTGCCGCTGCTCACCATCCCGGCCGGCACCCTCGACCACTTCTCCCGGGCGCTGGGCATCGACACGGTGACCGAGGCGCTGGCGGTCTTCCGGGAGGGGGCGGTGGCCAAGGTGGACGTGGGCCGCATCGAGACCCCGGACGAGGAGGACCACATCTTCCTCAACACGGCCAGCTTCGGGGCGTACACCGAGCTGGTCGACCAGCGCGAACGGCTGCAGGCCCGGCTCGGCAAGTGGCCCGCCCTGGCGGTGGCGGCCGTCCGGGTCATGCGGCACACCCAGCCGGTCGAGACGCTGGTCAACGGCGACCGGCGGTACGTGTGGCTGGCGTTCGTCGGCAACTGCGCCTACTCCTCGCGGGGGGCCACGCCGATCTGGCGGGACCGGCTCGACGACGGCGAGCTCGACATCCGGGTGATCGCCACCGGCCGCCACGGCCGCCGCCTTCGGGCCATCACGGCGGTGCTGGCCGGTCATCTGCACGTGACCCCGGAGTACTCCCACTGGCAGGCCACCAGGCTCTCCGTGGAGGCCGTGGCCCCCGAACCACCCCGCAACGGCCGGCTGCGCCGCCTCGGCGCCGTCCCGGCCGGCCGGACGTCCGGTCAGGGAGGGCGCGCCCATCGGCCGGGAAGACCGCGCCGGCCGCCGCTGCACAACCTGCTGGGCCCGGCCCGCCGCCGGACCGAGACCGCGCCCGAGCTGCGGCTGGCCCGGGACGGCGAGACGTTCTCGGTCACCACGGCGGCGAAGTTCACCAAGGAGCCCGGAGGCCTCGCCGTCTTCGTCCCCCGGCCGAAGTGAGCCCGCACGAGGCGGCGTGCGGACAGGGCGGGCGGGTCGCGGGTCAGTGCGCGGCCAGGTGGGCCCGGCTGAGGCCGGTGACCACGCACGAGCCGTTGTACGCGATCGGGCCGGGCGGTTCGAGCACGGAGTACCGCGCCAGCAGCTCCTCCAGCACGATGCGGATCTCCATCCTGGCCAGTGCCGCCCCCAGGCAGAAGTGCGGGCCGAACCCGAAGGCGAGGTTCAGCGCGTCGCCGCGCCGGGCCACCTCGAACCGGTCCGCCGACGGCCCGAAGGCCGACGTGTCGCGGTTGGCGGAGCCGTACAGCAGCATGAGCCGGTCACCGGCGGCCACCTCCGCCTCGCCGAGCCGGGCGGGGCGGGTGGCCGTGCGCAGGAAGTAGACCACCGGGGAGGTCCAGCGCAGGATCTCCTCCACCGCCTGCGGGATCAGCCCGGGATGGGACCGCAGCGCCGCCCACTGGTCCGGGCGCCCGGCCAGCGCCAGCAGCCCGCCGGAGATCGAGTGCCGGGTCGTCTCGTTGCCGGCGACGAGCAGCTGGATCAGGAACATCACCAGCTCCGCGTCCGTGAGCCGGTCCTCGCCCTGATCCATGCCGGACCGGGCCAGCAGGGAGATCACGTCGTCCCTCGGCTCCCCGCGGCGCCGATGGGCCTCGCCGACGAGGTATCCGCCCGCCTCCATCCGCAGGGCGTCGCGCTCCTGCTCGGTCAGGTCCCCGGCTCCCGGCATGATGGCCTCGGACCACCGGAAGAACCGCGGCCAGTCCTCCTCCGGTATGCCGAGCATCAGGCAGATCACCTGCAGCGGCAGCGGTACGGCCAGCGCCGCCACGACGTCGCCCTCGAAGCCCGCCTCGAAGGGGGCGAGCAGGGTGCGCACCCGGTCCCGTACGGCCGGCTCCAGGCCGCGCAGCAGCGAGGGACGGAAGGCCGGTGCCACCAGCCCCCGGTAGCGCGTGTGGCCGGGCGGATCCGTGTGCATCATCGTCGGTGGCGAGTCGTAGGCGAAGTCCATCTCGGGGATCAGGATGCCGTCGCCGGAGCGGTAGGCCACCGGGTCCATGGCGATCGCGCGCACCTCCGCGTGCGTGCCCACGACCCACAGCGCCGTGCTCCCCGCCCCGCGCCCGGCCGCCTGCCGGGGCAGTGCGGGGTGGCGCACCACCCCGCCCCGCGACCGGATCTCGCCGTAGAGCCGGTCCGGGTGCCCGTCGGCGAACCAGGCGTCCGGGAAGTCCGCCGGGATCACCCCAGCACCTCGGGCCGCGGGATGCCAGCGGCGTCGCACAGGGCGTAGTAGGCGGCCAGCGTGCTCTCCCCGTCCACCACCCCGCTGATGGCGCCCTCGGAGTCGTACTCGATGAAGGCCCCCTCGATGATGAAGAGGATGTCGGAGTCCTCGGTGATCGTCAGGGTGTGGATCGAGCCGGGGGGCTCGTAGATGAAGGTGCCGGTGGTGTAGTCGATGCCGTACTCCGCATAGCGCCAGCGCCCGGAGAAGGTGTAGGCGTGCACCCCGCCGGTGTGCTTGTGCGTGGGCAGCCGGTAGCCCGCCTGGAACCGGTTGCGGACCACCCAGGTGTCCGGCGAGACCCGGAGCACCTGCAGCCCCACCGGCCCGGCGCTCACCCAGGGGTGCTCGTCGGCGTGCAGATGTCCGACCAGGGGTCCCAGTGTCTCGGTCATGGCGGCTCCCGCGTGTCGATCGTCCCGTTGACTGCTTGAGCGAACGCTAGGTTGGTCACCGCGCCCACGCAAGGGGGCAGGGTTTGCCGGAGCGTGCCCGGGTAAGGCCCCTCTGCCGGGCGGACCGCCCGCGCGGCTGACGTGAGGAGTGTGTTCATGACGACCGGCCATCGTGGTCCGATCACCGACGAACTCAGCGACGAGGACCTGCTGCGGGAGCTCACTCACCTGTACGAGACCCGGATGGACGCGCTGCGGCATGCCCCCCTCCAGGCGTTCGAGGAGCATTCCGTGCGCACCGCCGAGCTGGAGACCGAGTATCTCCGGCGCCGTCCCGGCCGGGAGATCGACCCCAATCGGTCACGCGAAGGCGCCCGGGCCCGCGGCTGAGGCCGTTCACCCGGGTTTCCCCGCGGTCACCCGCGAGGCGCTCTGCGGGGCGGCGTACCCGCGCGGCTAGCCTCAGATCATGGCACTGACCGAGGGCACGCACACGCTGGGACCGCAGTCGGGATCGCTCCTGCTCAGGACGGGACGCGCCGGGCTCGGCCGCAAGGCCGGGCACGACCTGACCATCGAGGCGACCGGCTGGTCCGCGGACGTCACCGTCGCCACGCCCGAGAGCTCCTCGGTGGCAGTCACGGTCGAGGTCGGCGCGCTGGAGGTACGCGAGGGCACCGGCGGGGCGCTGCCCCTCGGCGACTCGGACCGGGCCGACATCAAGAAGCACCTGCGGAAGATCCTCCAGGCCGACCGGCACCCGACGATCACCTTCCGGTCCACCCGGGTGCGGGGTACCCCCGAGGACTTCACCGTGGAGGGCGACCTCACCATCGCCGGTACGACCCGTACCGCCGTCGTCCGGGGCGTCGCCGGCGACGGCCGGGTCCGGGGCGGCACCACCGTGGTGCAGACCGAATTCGGGATCAAGCCCTACTCCGCCTTCTTCGGCGCGCTCAAGCTGGCCGACGAGGTCGAGGTCGCCTTCGACCTCGCGGTCGATCCGGCCGGTTGAGTCCGCCGGCCGAGTGCGCCCGCTGAGTCCGGCGCTGATCCGGTCGGGGGTGGGGCCGCGCCGGGTCAGCGCGGGCGGACCACCCGGGTCTCGTCCCAGACGGGCTGGTCGGACTCGTAGACCGCGCCGTCCGAGCCGAAGACCAGGAACCGGTCGAAGGACTTGGCGAACCACCGGTCGTGGGTGACCGCCAGCACCGTCCCGGCGTAGGACTCCAGGCCCTCCTGCAGGGCCTCGGCGCTGGCCAGGTCCAGGTTGTCGGTCGGCTCGTCGAGCAGCAGCAGCGTCGCCCCGCCCAGCTCCAGCAGCAGGATCTGCAGCCGGGCCTGCTGGCCGCCCGACAGCGAATCGAACGGCTGGTCGGCGCAGAGCTGCAGCTCATAGCGGGCCAGCGCCGACATGGCGTCGTTGCGGAAGAGCGCGTGCTCGGTCATCACGATCTCGCACGGGGTCCGGCCCTCCAGGTCCGGACGGGCGTGCGTCTGCGCGAACAGCCCGGGCAGCACCCGGGCGCCCAGCCTGCCGACCCCGGTGTGCGGCACGGACGCGACCGGGACCGCGCCACGCGGCAGCTCCTCCGCCACGCTCGCCAGCATGCGCAGGAAGTGCGACTTGCCGGAGCCGTTGGAGCCGAGCACCGCGACCCGCTCGGCGTACCAGATCTCGGCGTCGAAGGGCTTCATCAGCCCGGTCAGCTCCAGCCCCTCGCAGATCACCGCGCGCTTGCCGGTACGGCCGCCGCGCAGCCGCATCTTGAGGCTCTGGTCGGGGGGCGGCACCTCCGGCGGGCCCTCCTCGAGGAACTTGCGCAGCCGCGTCTGCGCCGCCTGGTAGCGGGACGCCAGCCCGTCGTTGAACTTGGCCTTCTGGCCCAGTGTCAGCACCAGCTCCTTGAGCTTGGCGTGCTCCTCGTCCCAGCGCCGCCGCAGCTCCTCGAGCCGGCTGATCCGGTCCCGCCGGGCCGCGGCGTACGACACGAAGCCCCCGCCGTGCACCCAGACCTTGCCCGCCTCGACGGTGACGATCCGCTGCGCCGCCTGGGCCAGCAGCTCCCGGTCGTGCGAGACCAGCAGCACCGTCTTGGGGGTGGCCCGCAGCTGCTCCTCCAGCCAGAGCTTGCCGGGCACGTCGAGGTAGTTGTCCGGCTCGTCGAGCAGCAGCACCTCGTCCGGGCCGCGCAGCAGCGCCTCCAGCACCAGCCGTTTCTGCTCGCCGCCCGAGAGCGTCCGGACGTCCCGCCACCGGCAGGAGTCGTAGGAGGTGCCCAGTGCGGCCGTGCAGCAGGCGTCCCAGAGCACCTCGGCCTCGTAGCCCCCGGCGTCGCCCCAGCTCGTCAGCGCGCCGGCGTAGCGCATCTGGGTGGGCTCGTCGTCGCGCTCCATCATGGCCAGCTCGGCGGCCTCGAGCTCCGCCCCCGCCTTGCGCAGCCCCTCCGCCGCGGTGGACAGCAGCAGGGAGTACACGTCGGTGTCGTCGCGGATGTTGCCGATGAACTGCCGCATCACCCCGAGCCCGCCGGACCGGGAGATCGTGCCCTCCTGCGGCGTCAGGTCTCCGGCGACCAGCCGCATCAGGGTGGTCTTGCCCGCCCCGTTGGGCCCGACCAGGGCGGCGGTGACCCCGTCGCCGACCCGGAAGGAGACGTCGTCCAGCAGGACTCTCCCGTCCGGGAGCACGTGACTCAGATGACCGACCTCGACATGCCCCACGGCAGAAAACCCCCTAGTACGACTGCCTAGTGTCGGTCACGATGTCCTGCCAGGCCAACTGCATTTGCCGCAGCGTGGTACCAAGTGGCCGGCGGGAGCCGTAATCGAGTAGGGACGTGGGCCTGGTAGCGGTACCCTCACGTGCGTGAGTCGGGAAGGCGTAACCCCACAGACCGAAGATTTCTCTGCCTGGTACAACGAGGTCGTCATCAGGGCGGAGCTCGTCGACCGCGGACCGGTGCGGGGCACCATGGTGATCCGTCCGTACGGCTACCGCGTCTGGGAGCTGATCCAGGCCGACCTGGACGGGCGGATCAAGGAAGCCGGCCACGAGAACGCCTGCTTCCCGATGTTCATCCCGGAGTCGTACCTCAAGCGGGAGGCCGAGCACGTCGAGGGCTTCGCGCCGGAGCTGGCCGTGGTCACCCACGCCGGCGGCAAGGAGCTGGAGGAGCCGCTGGTCGTGCGGCCCACCTCCGAGACCGTCATCGGCGAGTACATGGCCAAGTGGATCGACTCATACCGCGATCTTCCGCTGCTGCTCAACCAGTGGGCCAACGTGGTCCGCTGGGAGATGCGGCCCCGCATGTTCCTGCGGACCACCGAGTTCCTCTGGCAGGAGGGCCACACCGCCCACGTCGACGAGGACGACGCGATGAGCGAGACGATGTGGGCGCTGGACGCCTACGCCGGCCTCGCCCGCGAGCTCGCCGCGATGCCGGTCGTCGCGGGCGAGAAGACCCCGGGCGAGCGCTTCGCCGGGGCGGTACGGACGTACACCATCGAGGGCATGATGCGGGACGGCCGGGCCCTGCAGGCGGGCACCTCCCACTACCTTGGCACCAACTTCGCCAAGGCCTTCGAGATCCAGTACCAGGACGTGGAGGGGCAGCTCACGCTGGCGCACACCACCTCCTGGGGGATGAGCACCCGCATGATCGGCGGGGTCATCATGACCCACGGCGACGACAAGGGGCTGGTGTTCCCGCCACGGCTGGCGCCCTACCAGGTCGTCATCGTGCCGATCGGCCGCAAGGAGCAGGGCGAGCAGACCGCCGCGAAGGCCCGTGAGCTGGGTGCCGCGCTCAAGGCCGCGGGCATCCGCGTGCACGTGGACGACAACCGTCCGCAGCTCTCACCGGGCTACAAGTTCAACGAGTGGGAGATGCGCGGCGTCCCGGTCCGGCTGGAGATCGGCCCGCGCGACCTGGCGGGCGGCGTCGCCACGCTCTCCCGCCGGCTGCCCACCGAGGTCGGCCAGGGCAAGGAGCAGATCCCGTTCGAGGAGCTGCCCGGGCTGCTGCCCGAGATCCTCGAGCAGTTCCAGGCCTTCCTGCTCCGGCGGGCGGAGGCCTTCCGTGACGAGCACACCGCGGACGTCGGCACCTGGGCCGACTTCGCCACGCAGGTCGCCGGCGGCTGGGCACGCGCCTTCCACTGCGGCCGGAGCGAGTGCGAGGACGACATCAAGGCGGAGACCGCCGCGACTCCCCGGGTCATCCCGACGGAGGCGCCCGAGGAGAGCGGCCAGTGCGTGAAGTGCGACCGCCCCTCCGCCTACGGCAAGCGCGTCATCTTCGGCAAGGCCTACTGAGCCAAGCCTCACTGAGGCGGGCCTGCTGAGGCGGGTGCCGAGCCACCGATTGAGCCGCACTCCGCCGCCCAACCTCCGTGATCACGGCGTGGAACGGCCCCGTGGATGTCCACGGGGCCGTTCGCCGGGCTGGTGCATGGAGCTTGTTCGGGGGTGGCTTGGTCGCCCTGGGAGGGTGGGTCAGGCGATGGACTCCAGTTCCTCGATCTCGAGGCGGGCCACCCGCTGGTAGACGGCGATGGTCTCCCGGGCCACCCGCGACCAGGCGTGCCGGGAGCGGACCCGGTCCGCGGCGGCGATGCCCAGGGCCTCCAGGCCGGTCGGGTCGGCCAGCAGCCCGCGGATCCGCCGGGCCAGCTCGATCGGCCGGCCGGTCGGCACCAGCAGGCCGGTGACGCCGTCGAGCACGGTGTCCAGGTGCCCGCCGACCTCGGTGGCGACCACCGGGATGCCGCAGGCCATGGCCTCCAGCGGGACGAGCCCGTACGGCTCGTAGGCGGGCAGCGAGAGCACCAGGTCGGCCGAGCGGAGCAGCCGCGGCACGTTCCGGCGGCCGACCCGGCCGAGGAAGATCACGCGGTCGGCGACGCCGTGCTCCTTGGCGAGGATCCGCAGCCGGTGCACATCCGGGTCGATGTCGAGGTCCTCGCGCTGCGGGCCGCCGGCGATGACCAGCTCCGCGCCGGGGACGCGGGAGAGCATCGTGATCGCGGTGCCGACGCCCTTGCTCTCGTCCGGGCCGCAGAGCATCAGCAGCCGGCGCTTGTCGCTGCGCGGGTAGGCGGGACCCTGCTCGGTGAACTTCTCCACGTCGATGCCGGCCGGCACCACGGTGATGTGCCGCCGGGGCATGCCCATCGCGACCATGTCCTCGCGCTCGTTCACACAGCCGGCGATGATCGCGTCCACCGTACGGCCGGTGGCCTTCTCCAGCCGGATGCGCGCCGCCGGGCCCGCCGTCCCGGTGTAGCGCTGCTCGATCACGCCCAGCGAGTGGTAGCTCTGGACCATCGGGATCCCCAGGCCGTTGCCCCCGGACAGCGCGGCGAGCCCGCTGGTCCAGTCATGGGCGTGGACGACGTCTGGAGCGGCCTTGGCCCAGCGAGTGGCCAGCTGCCCGCCGAAGGCGGCGAGGTGGGGGAGGAGCTGCTCGGTGGACAGCTGCCGGATCGGGCCGGCCGTCACGTGTTCCACGGTCACGCCGGTGGCGAACTTCGCGCGGTTGCGCTGCGCCTCGTCGGTACGCCGGGTGTAGATGGTGACCTGGTGGCCCTGGGCCCCCAGCTCTCGGGCGAGCTCGGCGACGTGGACGCTCTTGGCGTCGGCCCCGTCGGCGGCGGCGAGCGGGCTGGCCGATACGGAGATCATGGCAATCTTCATCGGAACATCTCCTGGCGCTGGGGAAGGTGGTCTCCGGCCGGAAGCGGGAATCCCGGAACGGGAACGTCCGCGACCGGCCGGTGTAGGGGGGAGGGTGTTGCTATGTGAGACGGCTTCCGCGTGCGGCGGAGGCCGTTGAGGTGTGACCTGAGGTGTGACGAGAGGTGTGACGTGGCAGACGGCGAAGAGAGCCGCGTGCGTCCCTGAGCCGCCAGCGAGTGGACCACCTGGCGGGGGAAAACCGAAAAGGTGCCTGGGACGCGCATTGCACAACTCCGGTGATCGGGACAGGGGATACCTGTCTCCAGAAGTTGTGCCTGCGTCTTAGGCACCTACGGGGGTAATGATTGCCTGCCGGGGCCCTCACCAAACCCCGAATGCAATAAACAGCTATGTGACCTGGGTCACATCAGTTCAGTCCGAGGGGCTGTACGCGCAGCGCCAGGATGGAGACGTCGTCGGAGAGGTCGCCCTCGCAGAAGTCGACGAGCGCGCGCTCCACCGCCACCAGCACCTCGTGCAACGGGCGGCCGTTGTAGGTGGCGAGCACCTCGATCAGCCGTTCGTGGCCGAACCGCTGCCGCATGAGGTCGCAGGCGTCGAGCACCCCGTCGGAGTACATGAACAGGGTGTCGCCCGGCTCCAGGTCGAGCCCTTCGATGGCGGGCTCGAAGTCGTCGAAGAGGCCGAGCGGCACCCCTCCGCCACTGGTCATGCGGATCACCCCGTCGGCCCGGATCACAATGGACGGCGGGTGGCCGGCGGAGCCGACCGTGATGCCCAGGCCGGCCCCCCGCTCGGTCACCTCCGCGAGCACCGCCGTCACGAAGCGGTCCTCGGACATCAGCGCCTGGTTGACCATGGTGAGGATCTCGGCGGGCTCGGTCTTCCACCGGGACAGCAGCCGTACGCCGTGCCGGGCGGTGGCGGTGACGGCGGCGGCCTCCTCGCCCTTTCCGCACACGTCGCCGAGCACGAAGCCCCAGCCGTTCATGGTCTCGAACACGTCGTAGAAGTCGCCGCCGACCTCCACGCCCCGGGTGGCCACGATGTACCGGGCGGCCACCTCCAGCCCGGGGATCGTGGGCAGCTCGCGGGGCAGCAGGCTGGCCTGCAGGCCGTCGGCCACCTCGGACCTGCGCTGGTAGAGCCGTGCCGCCCGGATGACCAGGCCCAGCTGACGGGCTAGCCGCTGCACGACGCCCAGGTCCATCAGGTCGAACTGGCCGTGCTCACCGCTGGTCGCCAGGGTGATCGCGCCCAGGCAGTTCTCGCCGTCTTCGATGGGGACGCTCAGCATGGAGGTCGCGCCCATGAGGCCGCAGACCGAGATGCCGGCCTCGGTCACGCCGAGGATGTCGAGGTCCTCCATGTGAGCGTGCAGCGCCGTCTGCTTGCTGCCGTAGACGGTGTGCGGCAGGGCGCCGGGCGCGGGATCGAGAGCCTCGACCAGCCGGGAGACCTCCGCGCAGCGCTCGTCGTCGGGGCCGAAGACCACCTGGCGGCGGAGGTCGCCGTCCTGCGCGACGTCGATGATCGCCCAGTCCGCCAGCTCGGTCGCGAGCAGCCGCGCGCACCGGCGCACGGCCACGGACTCGTTGAACAGCGGCTCGGCCAGCAGGAGCTCGGTCGCGGAGGCGAGCACGTCCATCCGGTGCATGACGGTGGCCACCGCGTCGTCACCGGCCGTGATCTCGTCCTCCGGCGGCCCCTGCTCGGGCTGCCGGCCGGACACGACCGCTGCCGCGGCGATCACGAGCGGGTCGGCCTCGCCGCGGATCCACACCCTGGCCAGCGTCACCACGGCGTCGACCGGGGACTTCTTCCCCAGGAAGCGCACCTTGGCATGACCTCGCGTGCCCGTGCGCACGACCGCGGCCAGCTGGCTGCGCAGGGCGGCCCGCGTCGACAGGTCGCAGAAGATGGGGAAGGGCTTGCCGGAGACGTAGCCGGAGGAGGTGCCGAGGAGCAGCGCGGCCTGCTGGTTCACCCGGCGTACGCCGGCGTCGCGGTCGAGCAGGAACAGCGGCACGGGAGCGTCCTGGAAGACCGTCCGCAGCACCCGGCGCTCGGTCTCGGCGGCGGATCCCCCGTCGTCCTCGCCGGCCACGATCTGCAGGTCACCGAGGGTGCGCAGCGCGGACAAGGCCAGATCCAGCTCCATCAGGGCCGCTTCGAGGGTCGCCCGAAGGTCGGGTGCGGGCATCGAGGCGGCCTGACGCAGCTCCCCGATGCGGAGCCCGAGATCGCTGATCTCCCGCATCACCGTTGCGGGTTCGAGCCCATCTGACATGCACAGCTCCCTGCGCTGAGCGACGACGACGAAGGCGCACGGCCGCGTCATCGGTACGGCCTATGTGACCCAGTCTGCGCATGGTATGCCCGGCCGGGGAGCGAAAGCGACGAGGAAGGATCGGAACCGTTACTTCGCTACCGAGTCCAAGTTATGTCATTTCGTCCCTTGGACGCCGCCACCGTCCACGATGCGCTGGGCCAGTGCGGTGAGCTTCACGTGACGGGTCTGCGAGATGCGCCGGAGCTCGGCGAAGGCCCGGTCGGCGTCGTAGCCCAGGGCGTGCATGAGAATGCCCTTCGCCTGGTCCACGACCGCACGGGTCTCCACCGCCGTCTGCAGCTGTACGGCGGTGCGGTGCACGTCGTCGTACTGCCGGGTGTTGGAGACCGCGGCCCCGCCCTGGGCGATGAGCAGCGCGGCGACCGACAGCTGCCGAGGGTCCAGGGATCGCGGCAGCACGCCGTACAGCGTGAGCGTCATCAGCATCTCGTCGGTCTCGTGCAGG
Organism: Actinomadura scrupuli; assembly: GCF_050971785.1. NCBI lineage: Bacteria > Bacillati > Actinomycetota > Actinomycetes > Streptosporangiales > Thermomonosporaceae > Actinomadura > Actinomadura scrupuli. Next base: position 456,174 of record NZ_JBPCCU010000002.1, read on the forward strand.
GTGGTGGTGAAGCACCGGACGCCACGCCGCAGCATGGCCGGGGTGTAGGTGGGCCACCGGGTCTCGGCGAGGGTGTCCTCGCAGTTCAGGGGAGTGTGGGTGGTCACCACGTCGAAGATGGGCCCCTCTCCGCGGGCGAGCTGGAGATCGACCAGCTCGGCCAGCGCCGGGTGGCTGCCCGCGCAGACCAGGGGCTCGGGGGGCTCCGATCCGTCTCCGCGCAGCCAGCGTACGGAGGTCGCTCCCGCACAACCGGTCACCGCGCGGGCGGCGAGCTCGGTCACCCGGTGCAGTGTGCGGACCTCAGAGGACTCGCGGACCAGCCCCAGGCGGGCGATTTCGATGGCGAGCTCGTCAGAGATCACCGAGCGGGTGTCGGGCACATCCGCAACGTTATCCGGTTTGCACCTGGCCATGACTGCCCCCTTACATGTTGGGCGGGGCCTTGCTGATGTCGGAGAGCGCGGAGTGTTCGTCCTGCTCGATGGCGAGGTCGCCGAGCGAGACGATGCCGACCGGCTGTCTGCCCTGGACGACGGGAAGGCGTCGTATCGCCCGCTTTCGCATGAGCTCGATCGCGTCGGCGGCGTCGTCGTCGGCGTGGACGGTGACGATCTGCGCGGTGCACACCTCGGCCAGCGCGGTACGGGTCAGATCCAGGTTCTCGGCCACCGCACGGATGACGATGTCGCGGTCGGTCAGCACGCCACAGAGCATCCCGTCGACGGTGACGAGCACGTCTCCGATGCCCTGGTCGCGCATGACCCGGGCGGCCTCGTCGAGCGTGGCTCCGAGTGGCAGGGACACCGGCTCAGGCGTCATGAGATCGCGTACCTTCCGCTTCACTGTCGCCTCCTGTCGGGTGCTGCGCCCTCTACCCAGCAGGAGAGGTCCTATGCGCGGTCCCGGACGCGAGACACCCCCGTACGGATTCGTACGGGGGTGCGGGGGTGGTTGCCGTCAGGCTGCGAGAACGTGCTCCTCGGAGCCGGTCAGCATTTCGCGGAGCTGCTTTCGGCCGCGGTGCAGCCGGGACATGACCGTGCCGATCGGGGTGCCCATCATGACGGCGATCTCCTTGTAGGCGTAGCCCTCGACGTCGGCGAGGTAGACCGCCTGCCGGAAGTCCCGCGGAAGGGAGCGCAGGGCCGCGACGACCCCGCTGTCGGGCATCCGCTCCAGCGCCTCCCGCTCGGCGGAGCGCAGGCCCGCGGCATGGGACTCGGTCTGGGACAGCTGCCACTCCTCCAGCTCGTCGGAGCCGGTGCGCTGTGGTTCTCGCTGCTTCTTGCGGTACAGGTTGATGAAGTTGTTCGTCAGGATCCGGTGCAGCCAGGCCTTCAGGTTGGTGCCCTCCTTGAACTGGTGGAAGTTCACGAAGGCCTTGGCCAGCGTCTCCTGCACCAGGTCCTCGGCGTCGGCGCTGTTACGGGTCATGCGCAGGGCACTGGCGTACAGCGGCTCGGCGAGCGGGAGGACGTCACGCTCGTAGCGATCCGACTGGGCGAGGTGGTTCTCCTGGCGAACCGGCGTGGCGACAATGCTCATCATCACTCCGTAAATTGCTGTCTCGAGTGGACGGGTCCGTTCCCGTAGGGCGGGGGGGCGGTTCCCCGGATGGGTGTCCGGTGATGCCGATCGGCTCGGCGCCAGGTCATGACGCTCCGAACCTCGCTTGGCGGGTGGGCCGAGGGGGGTCGTGCCGACGTGTGGCTTGGTGACCAAGGTGTTTCGGGCTGCTCGCCGCACCGGGCACTCCGGCCCAGACGGCGACGGTGTGTGGTCCGCTTATCTCTGGTCCCACTAATGAAGACGCATAAGGATGGCAACAAGGTTCCGTGGCGTACGTCACAGATCCGTATTTACCAGGGCAAACCCGGCATACAGCTCCAGTGTACGGGGTGGTGTCTTGGGTGAGTGCTCACTCATGGGCTGTGCTAACTTCAGCCGGGGGAAGGAGGGCCATGGCCCAGCCGATGCGCGAGCGGATCCTCGGTGCCGCCATCGAGGTGATCAGGGAACGCGGCGTCACCGCGGCCACCACCAAGGAGATCGCCCGTGCCGCCGGGGTCTCCGAGGGCAGCCTCTACAACCACTTCGACAACAAGAGCGCGCTGTTCGGCAGCGCGCTGGCCCGGGTCGCCAGTGGCATACGCGGCGCGATGACGGAGCTGCTGTCGGCCGTCGGCGAGAACACCGTCGAGGACAACCTCACCCGGCTGGCGTCCGCCGCGGTCCCCTTCTACGCGGAGTTGCTGCCGATGACGGGGTCGGCGCTCGCCGACCGGGAGGTGCTGGGCTGGCTGCGGCGCGGCGGCCCCGCCCTGGGCCACGGCCCCAAGGACCCCGCTCCGCCCGGTCCGGTGACCTCCCGGGCGGACGCACCGCCGCCCGGCGGCCCCGTCCAGGGGCACGCGCGACTGATCGCCTACCTGGAGGCCGAGCGGTCGGCCGGCCGGCTGACCGAGGACACCCGCCCCCCGTATCTGGCCGCCGCGCTGCTCGGGGCATGTCAGCAGCACGCCTTCCTCACCCTGCTGGCCGGTGAGCACGCGGTGTCGGCGGCCGCTCAGCTGCCGCCGGACCCGGACGACTACGCACGGGGCCTGGTCCGGACGATCCTCGCCGGGCACCTTCCCTGACCTGACCTGACCTGACCTGACCTGACCTGACGTGGGCTGGCCTGAGCTGAGCTGAGCTGAGCTGACCTGGCGTGGCCTGAGCTGGCCTGGCCGGGAGGGGAGCGCGCTGATCGGCGCACGTGATCCGTTCGGGGAACGCTCTGTAGTCGGCTGACCGGGTTTGTTTACAGCGTGTTACCAGTTCCAGTGCAGTTCGGGAGAGTGCCCGGCACGCGCCGGTCGCTCCTTGTAGCGTCATGTTCACCGCGGGTTTTTCGGGGGCTCGGCAGAGGTCACCAGGGGGAGGCGTCCGCGTCGTGAACACCGGAAGCCGGCCGGCTCGCAGGCTCGAGGCCCGACCGCCTCGGCCACTGGAGCGGAATCCGCTCCGCGTCGCCGGACCGGTCGTGATCACGACCTGTCCCAGCGATCCGCCCCACTCCGTACCGGCCTCACCCGACCTCCCGCACGACCCGCCGCACCACCCCAGGCATGACCTGCCCAGGCACGACCTGCTCAGGCACGACCTGCCCGAGCACGCCCCCGCCGCACACGCTCCACCCAGAGACCGCCCGCCCGGGCACGACCGGCCCCGGCCCCGCGCCGCCGCGTGGGATCGGCGGCGCGACACCGTACAGCCGCAGGGGCCGCATCCACGTGGGCGCATCCGGAGGGGTTGGGGTACATGAGGGTTCGGGAACGGATGGCGTTCCTGAGCGAAGCAGAGGAGCAGGTCGCCGGTTCGCTCGACCACCTGCAGACGTCCCGGGCACTGGCCGGGACGCTGGTGCCGAGATTCGCCGACTTCGCCGCGCTGCAACTGCTCGAGGAGGTGGTCCGGGAGCTCGCGCTGCCGCCCGGCGGACCGGGCGACCTGGCCACGGTCCAGCGCGTGGTGGTCGTGCACGACGAGGCACCCGGCCGCTGGGACCAGATGGCGCCGGAGGGCGAGACGCTGGCGCTGCCGGCGGGGAGTCCCTCGATCGAGTGCATGCGGGACCGCCGGAGCGTGCTCATCCCGCGGGTCACCCCGGAGCTGGCCGGGTGGCTCGCCGGGCGGTTCCCCGACCGTGACCTGCTGCCGCTGCTGCGCGACCGGTCGCTGCTGGTCGTGCCGCTGGTCGCCCGCGACAGGGTCTTCGGCGACCTCGTGCTGATGCGCAAGGCGGACCGCCCACCCTTCGACGCCGCGGACGTGGAGCTGGTGGAGGAGCTCGCGCACCGCGCGGCGATGAGCATCGACAACGGGCGGCTGTACCGGCGGGAGGTCCGGATCGCCCGGCAGCGGCAGCGCAGCATGCTGCCCACCGAGCCCCCGGAGATCGCCGGCGCGCGGGTCTGTTACCGCTACCTGCCCGCCAGCGCGGCGGCCAAGGTGGGGGGCGACTGGTTCGACGCGATCCCGCTGCCCGGCTGCCGGCTGGCGATCGTGATGGGCGACGTGATGGGGCACGGGCTGACCTCCGCCACGATCATGGCGCAGTTGCGCACCGCGGTGCGGATGCTGGCCGCCCAGGACCTGCGCCCCGACCAGCTGCTGCGCCGGCTCGACGAGCTGTCACGCCGGTTCGGTGAGGACTACATCGCCACCTGCCTGTACCTCGTGTACGACCCGGTCGCGGGACGCTGCCAGGTGGCCAATGCCGGTCACGTGCCCCCGGTCCTGGTGTCACCGCAGGGCCGGAGCGGGCTGGTCGAGATGCCGTCCGGGGTGCCGATCGGGGTCGGCGGCGGGTCCTTCGAGACCCTCGAGTTCGAGGCCGAGGAGGGCTCTCAGCTGGTGCTGTGCACCGACGGGCTGGTGGAACGGCGGGACCAGGACCTCGACGCGGGGCTCGCCGCGCTCTGCGCGCAGCTCACCGGGGCGCCGCGGGCGCTCGACGCCACCTGTGACGCCGTGCTCGAAGCGCTCACTCCCGAGGTGCGCCGGGACGACATCGCGCTGCTCGCGCTCGGCCTGGACGGCATCCCGGCGCGGGACGTGGCCGTGTGGGATCTGGCCGCGGAGCCGGCGATGGTGCCGAAGATGCGGGCCATGGTGCGCGAGCGGCTGCGCGAATGGGATCTCACCGAGATCTCCGACACGGTCGAGCTCATGGCCAGTGAGCTGGTCACCAACGCGCTGGTGCACGGAGCCGGGGAGATCACCTTACGGTTGATCAGGATGTCGACGCTGCTGTGCGAGGTCGGTGACGACGGCAGTGAACTGCCCTGTCTGCGCAGCGCCGATGACAACGCGGAGTCCGGCCGCGGCCTGCAGCTGGTCAGCTTCCTCGCCGAGCGCTGGGGCGACCGCCGCACCGAGAGCGGGAAGGTCGTGTGGTTCGAGCATTCCCTGCCCGGCTGAGTCACGGCACCGGCGTTCTGCCGGGGTCGACGGGCTCGGCCAGGTCGCCGGCCGGCCGCCCGAGGTCGATGGTCTGGGACCGCCTGACGTAGATGCCCACGGCGCGCCGGGCACGGCGCGTCGCCGCGTTGCGGGTGTCCGCGGACAGCTGGTCACGCCGGGTGGTCAGGGCGAACTCCAGAAGGTAGATCACGAAGACCGCCGCCCCGCTGAGGGTGGCGATCATGGCCAGGAGAATCATCGGAGACTCCGCGTGCTGGGGAGGTGTGACTCTCCCAATGTCGCCCGGGCCGTCCGGAATGAATGCGTCAGATGACGTGCGGGGATGAACCGTGTCCACCCCCGGTCGGCCGCGCGATACGCCCGCGCGCCCGGTGCCTGGCCAGGTCCTGCCTAGGGTGTGCCGGCCGGGCCGCCGGTGCCCCGGAACAACGCCCATACGACCTTGCCGCCGTCCTCCAGCGGCGTCCAGCCCCAGGTCGCGCTGAAGGACTCGACGATGTGCAGCCCCCTGCCGGTCTCCGCGATGAAGTCGGGTTCACGGCGGCGCGGGGCCGCCGAGCCGGTGTCCAGCACGCCGCACAGGACGAACGACGACTCGTGCTGCAGGCGCAGCCGGATGGGGCCGGGGGCCTCGGCCAGCCGCGGCGGCAGGCTGTGCCGCAGGGCGTTGGTGACGAGTTCGGAGACGACGAGCGCGACGTCGTCGCACAGCGCGCCCAGCCCCCAGTCTTCCAACGTGGCGGTCGTGAAGTGGCGGGCTTCGGTCACGGACTCGGGGTCGGGCTTCAGTTCGAACATCGCGGCAGGCGTGTCACCACTGGTGAGACGGGCCAGCGCGGTGCTGAGCGACGGGGGCAGGTCCTGGGCCGATGAAGGGCGCACGCGGTCGTCCAAGGTCTCGTCGCTTGCGTGGCGTGACGTCATACGAACCCCGCGGAGTGTTCTCGTGTGCTGCCGTGACACTGAAGTCCCGTGCGTTATCCTGCGCATCGTAGCGTGCGAATGCAAGGCCCGATGCACGTGCATTAGCCCGAGGCGGCAGATATTTTCGCCGTCGAGGGTGCGGAGTCAGTCGGGGGACGGAGGTAGCCGCAAAGGACTGGAGCGGAGTGGCACACTGGTGCGCTGTCCGCCACATGATCGAGAGGCAGAGACGTGACTCCTGAAGCGGCGGGGTCCGGTTCGACCGTGCGTCGAATCCTGCTCGGCTCACAACTGCGCCGGCTGCGAGAGCAGCGGGGCGTGAGCCGTCAGGATGCCGGGTACGTCATCCGTGCGTCGGAGTCAAAAATCAGCCGGCTCGAGCTTGGCCGGGTCAGCTTCAAAGAGCGGGACGTAGCCGACCTGCTCACTTTGTACGGCGTCGCCGACGATTCCGAGCGGGAGGCGCTGTTGGGTTTGGCACGGGAGGCCAACGCTCCGGGCTGGTGGCATCGGTACGCCGAGGTGCTCCCCAACTGGTTCCAGACCTACGTCGGTCTGGAGGAGGCGGCCGGACTGATCCGTACCTACGAGCTTCAGTTCGTGCCGGGGCTGCTGCAGTCCGAGGGCTACGCCCGAGCCGTCATCGGCCTGGGCAATGGTGGTGCCACCGCTGAAGAGATCGATCAGCGAGTGGGCCTGCGCCTGCAACGCCAGCAACGGCTGACCGGGGCCAATCCTCCCCGGCTGTGGGCGGTGCTGGACGAGGCGGCACTGCGACGCCCCATCGGCGGCACCGGGGTGATGCGTGGCCAGCTGGAACACCTGATCAACGTGTCCAAGCTGCCCAACGTGACCATTCAGGTGATGCCGTTCAAGTTCGGCGGCCATGCCGCCGAAGGCGGGGCGTTCACCATCCTGCGGTTTCCCGAGCCGGACCTGCCGGATGTGGTGTACGTCGAAACTCTCACGGGTGCGCTCTATCTGGACAAACGCGATGACGTCGACGTCTATCTCCAGGCCATGGAGCGCCTGAGCGTCGACAGCGCCACGCCGGACGGCACCATCGAGATGATCGGCGAGATTCTCAGAGAGACGTAGATGCTCGATACCTATAACGGAATGCCCGCCAAGAAGATTCACGGAGCTAACTGGCAGAAGTCCCGGCGCAGCAACTCACAGGGAAACTGCGTCGAGATGGCCGAACTCCCCGGTGGGAGCATCGCGGTACGGAACTCCCGGCACCCCGAGGGCCCCGCCCTGATCTACACCCGGCCGGAGATCGAGGCGCTCATCCTCGGTGCCAAGGACGGGGATTTCGACAACCTGATCAACTGATCGCCCATGAACGTGCGGCCGGCCGATTCCCCAAACAGCGGCCGGCCGCACGTGTGCCCTGCCCGCACCGGATCACCCCATCTCCGGGGGGCGGGCCTGTCAGGTGGACTTACGGGCGGTGTGACGAGGCCGCGGGGCCGTGGCGGAGCGCTCCAGATGGGCGGCCACGACCAGGGCGCGCAGCGAGGTCTTCCGGACGGTCGGCGTGCGGGGCGTGGTCTTGCGGGCCGGCGTGATCGTCGGGGCTGTGGTCATGTCTTCCTCCAGCGGAGTCGAGCTGCGTGGAGTCGGGGAGTGTGCCGGTCTGGGTAGACTGTCCGACTGTACGGGGATGTTCGTACGGTTCTACTGTACGCGAACATTCGTACGTTCGTCACGCGACTTCGGACGACTATTCGCGTACAGTCGGACTATGACTCTGCATCACCCGTCCGCCGAGCAGATCCGCCTCGAGGACGTGCTGGCCGCCATGGGCCACCCGGTCAGGATGCAGATCCTGCGCACCCTCGCCCAGGCCGGCGAATGCACCTGCAACGCCGTGCCGCTCGAGATCTCGAAGTCCACGGCGACGCACCACTGGCGGGTGCTCCGGGAGGCCGGCGTCATCCATCAGCGCCCGGCCGGCCGCACCATGCTCACCACGCTCCGCCGCGACGAGCTCGAGGCCCGCTTCCCCGGACTGCTCGACGTCGTCCTGGGCCCCTGCACGCCGCGGTCCGAGCCCGCCGTCGCGGCGGCCGGGGCCGCCCGCTAGCCCCCTTCCGGTTCGACGGCTGGACGGCTCGGACGGCTGGACGGCTCGGACGGCCTCGGCCCGGTCGCGGCGGTTCGCGGGTCAGCGGCCTTTGGTGCGGTACTTCCGGACCGAGAGCGGGACGAAGACGGCGAGCAGGAAGGCGGCCCAGAGCAGGGTGGCGGCCACCGGGTGCTCCAGGGGCGGTGCGGAGTGCTGGAGCGCGGCGCCGGGGTTGCCGAACAGGTGACGCAGCGCGGCGACCAGGGCGCTCACCGGGTTCCAGTCGGACAGCGTCCGCAGCCAGACCGGCATGTGCTCGGTGGGCACGAAGGTGTTGGCGATCATCGTGACCGGGAAGACGAGCGGGATCAGGTTGTCCGCGGTCTCCTCGCTCTTGACCGCCAGGCCGATCCAGATGCCCACCCAGCTCAGTGCGTACCGCATTAGGACGATCAGGCCGAAGGCCGCCAGCGTGTCGGTGAGCCCGTGGTGCGCGCGCCAGCCGACCGCCAGCCCGCACACCACCATGATGGCGGTGCTCAGCAGGCCGACCAGCACGTCCGCGCCCGCCTGGCCGAACGGGACGGCCGAGCGGGCCATCGGCATCGAGCGGAACCGGTCCATGATCCCCCGGGAGGCGTCGCCCGCGACGATCATCGCGTTGCCCATGACCCCGGTGAACGTGGTCATGGCGAACAGCCCGGGCATGAGGTACTCGCGGTAGTTGCCGCCGCCCGGGACGGAGATCGCGCTCCCGAAGACGTACCCGAACAGCACGACCATGATCGCCGGAAAGATCAGGGCCGCGATCAGCTGGCCGGGCTCGTTGCGCAGGTGGCGGAGCTGGCGGCCGACCAGGGTGAGCCCGTCGGAGATCGTCCAGCGGAGCCGGTCGAGGGAGGTGTCGGGCAGGACGGGCAGTGGTGTGGCCGGGGAGGTCATCGGACGGTCATCCCTTCGCTGGAGCGTGCCTGGTCGTAGTCGGTCCCGCCGGGTTCGGCCTTGCCGGGCCCGCCGTCCCGGGACTCGGCCGGATGGCCGGTGAGGCGCAGGAAGACCTCGTCGAGCGTGGGCCGGCGGAGCGAGACGTCCGCGGCGGTCACTCCCTCGCGGTCGAGCTCGCGGACCACGTCGGCCAGCCGGGTGGCACCGCTCGCGACGGCCACGCTGAGCCTGCCCTCGTCCACCGTGGGCTCGCCGCCGGTCATCCCGGCCAGGATCCGGGCCGCGCGGGCGGCCTCGGCCGGGTCGGCGAGCACCACGTCGACCTGGTCGCCGATGGTCGACTTGAGCTCGTCCGGGGTGCCCTTGGCGATGACCCTGCCGTGGTCGACGACCGCGATGTCGTCGGCGAGCTGGTCCGCCTCGTCCAGATACTGGGTGGTGAGCAGGACCGTCGTCCCGTCGGCCACCAGCCGGCGGATACTGGCCCAGATCTCGCCACGGCTGCGCGGGTCCAGCCCGGTCGTGGGCTCGTCCAGGAAGAGCACCTGCGGCCGGATGATCAGGCTGGTGATCAGGTCGATGCGGCGGCGCATGCCACCCGAGTAGGTGCCGATGATCCGGTCTCCCGCCTCGGCGAGCCCGAAGTGCTCGAGCAGCTCGTCGGCGCGCACCCGGGCGGCCTTGGCCGACAGGTGGTAGAGCCGGCCGAACATCCGCAGGTTGTCCCGGCCCGACAGCTTCTCGTCGACGGCCGCGTGCTGTCCCGCCAGCCCGATCCGGCCCCGTACGTCATCCGCCCGGCGCACGACGTCGTAGCCGGCGACCGTGGCGTGGCCCTCGTCGGGCTCGGTGAGCGTCGCCAGGATGCGTATCGCCGTGGTCTTGCCCGCGCCGTTGGGCCCGAGCACTCCGCAGACGCTGCCCTGCTGGACGCTCAGGTCCAGCCCGCGCAGCGCGTGCGTGTCGCCGAAGTGCTTGTGCAGCCCCTCCGCGACAACGATTGCGTCTGTCATGATCCATCCTCTGGGTACGTCGTACGCAGTTGTTGCCTTTTCGAGAGTAGATAACTGGGTACGGTGTACGCAAGTGGGATTCTGGAGTAGGACCAAAGGCGGAGGTGAGGTCGTGGGCGACGAGCTCCCAGAGATCATCTGGATGCGCGCGGAGCGACCCGCCCGCGGGCCGGCCCCGGCGCACAGCCGGGCGCAGATCACCGCGCTGGCCCTCAAGATCGCCGATGTCGAGGGGCTGGAGGCGCTGTCGATGCGCCGGGTCGCCAAGGAGCTGGGCGCCGGCACCATGTCGCTCTACCGCTATGTGCCCAGCAAGGACGACCTGATCGAGCTGATGATCGACGAGGTCATCGGGGAGTTCATCCCGGATCGGGCCGACCTGTGCGGCGAGTGGCGGGCCGATCTGCGGCTGATCGCCCACCGCGCCCGCAGTGCGCTACGGCGCCACCCGTGGATGGCCGGCCGCCCCAACGGGACGACCTTCGGCCCCAAGAGCATCGAGCTGGCCGAGATCGCCCTCGGCGCCGTCGACGGCCTCGGCCTCAACATCGACCAGATGATGAGCGTGACCGGCATGGTCACCTCGTACGTCAACGGCTTCGTCGCCACCGAACTGGCCGCCGCCGAGGCCCGCCGCCGCACCGGTCTCACCGACGAGCAGCTGATGGTCGCCAACGCCCCCTACATCCGCTCGATCCTCGAGACCGGGCGGTATCCGCTGATCGAGCGGGTCATCATGGACGCCCGCCAGCCGCACATGGACCCCGACGAGCGCTTCGAGTACGGACTGGAACGCATCCTCGACGGCGTCGCCGGCAGCCTCCCGGACCGCCGCCCTTAGCCGATCGCCGGTCTCCGCCCGTTACCGCGATAGTGACTTTGCTGCGCTTTGGGGAGTTCGGGGGTTTCGCATAGCGTGCAGGGCGTGACCAGCCATGATGTTGCGCAAGCCGCCGATGCCCTGTTGATGGCGATCACTGCCGCCCAGGTGGACGAGAGCGGGGACGCCATCCCGTACGCGGTCGCCGGGATCTACTCCGAGCGCATCGACGGCCTCCAGGTGGAGACGACCGAGTGCGCCGGGGAGTGCCCGGCGCTGGGGCGGGCCGCCCAGGAGGTCGGCGGGGAGTTCGGCAGGATCATCAGTGGCCAGCTGATCCTGCAGATCGGCCTGCTCGCCAGGCTCGCCCAGGAGCTGGACCGCCCCCATGACGAGATCCTCCGCGAGATCCTGGAAGCCGTCGCGGAAACGGAATGACCTGGCGGTCCGGACCGGTCAGGAACTGCGCGGGCGCAGCACGCACTCCTCGCAGGTGTGGATGACCGAGACGCCCTTGGGGCTGATCAGGCCGGTCTTCCTGGCGTACCGGGCCCGGCGCCGGCCCTTGTCCTCGCCGTAGGGCGCCGAGTCGATCAGCCGCCGCCACAGCAGGCCGTCCGGGTCGTCGATCTTGCGCCACTGCGCCGGGTCCTGGAGGCGGATGCTCAGGCAGCCCTCCCGGTGATGGATCGCCCGGCCGGAGGGGGAGAGCAGGACGTACCCGGGTGAGGGGACCAGGCCCCAGCGTTCGCCCTCGTACTCGATCGTCGTGGTGATCTCCGCCTCGAAGGGCGACGTCTCACGGTTGGACCGCCCGGCGGAGTGGACGTCGAACTGGCCCGTGCGTGGCTGGCAGATTCCGCAGGTGCCCGGCTGCATGTCGTGGAGGCATCGTTCCGTCACCGCGGTCCCCTTAGATCTTCGGTACCGACCGGTCGTCGACACCGTCACAGTACGTGCTCGGGGTCGCTGCCCGCCCCACATCGACGATCACCGCTTCGGATTCGCCGCCCGCGCACCGTGGACACGCCGCCCGATGACCTCCCGCCTGACCGATCCGTGGCCCACCTGTCGAGCGGATTGTGGCGTTGTGCACGGTAAACATCAGGTTTCTGGTCGATGAGAATGCGAAAGAACGAGGGTGTTGTCCTGTAGCTTGACGCGAAGGGTGTTGGATCTTCCAGCTTCGTGTCTTCATCGACATCCCGAGGAATGCTCGTGATCAGTCCTGAGACCTCAGGTGCTTCGCCCGCGCCGGCCCAGCCGCAGGGCGGGCCGACGGCTCTGCGAATCCTGCTCGGCGGTCAGCTCAGGCGGTTGCGCGACGACCGCGGCATCAGCCGCCAGCGCGCCGGTGACGCGATCCGGTCCTCCGATTCGAAGATCAGCCGGATGGAGCTGGGGCGCGTCGCGTTCAAGGAACGCGACGTGGCCGACCTGCTGACGCTGTACGGCGTCGATCCGGCGAAGCGGGCAATGCTGCTCGACCTGGCACGCCAGGCCAACAATCCCGGCTGGTGGCACAAGTACAGCGACATCGTGCCCGACTGGTTCGAGCTGTACGTCGGGCTGGAGCAGGCCGCGAGCCTCATCCGCACCTACGAGGTCCAGTTCGTCCCCGGGCTGCTCCAGACCGAGACCTATGCCCGTGCGGTCACCCGGCTCGGTCACGCGGCCGTGTCCGACGAGGAGATCGAGCGCCGGGTCGACCTGCGCATGCGACGCCAGGAGCTGCTCACCAGGCCGGGTGCGCCGACGGTGTGGGCGGTGCTGGACGAGGCCGTGCTGCGCCGGCCGCTCGACGGGCCGGACGTGATGCGGGCACAGGTACGGCACCTGATCGAGGTGGCCGATCTGCCGAACGTCACGATCCAGGTCGTCCCCTTCCACGTCGGCGGGCACGCGGCGGCGGGCGGCCCCTTCAGCATCCTGCGGTTCTCCGAGCCGGACCTGCCCGACGTCGTCTATCTGGAACAGCTCACCAGCGCCATCTACCTCGACAAGCGGGAGGACGCCGACGGCTACATGGCGGTCATGGACCGCCTGTGCGTCGACGCGATCCCGGGGGCGGAGACCGTGGACTTCCTCCGCCGCCTCGCCGACGAACTCCCCTGAACAAGCCGCGATCGTGTCGCTCCGGGCGGCTCGCCCGGTTCCTGTCATTACGATCATCGCCCCTTCAGACGGCGGACGCCCGTGCGGAGCCGACGCGGTCGAACCCCACCTGAAGGTGACGCGGGCCGCGCAGCAGCGGGTTGGGCCGGTACGGCGGCGGATCGGTGATCAGGCGGGGGCTCTCCAGCCGGTGGGCCAGCTCGGCCAGCGCGATCTGGCCCTCCAGCCGGGCCAGCGGGGCGCCGAAGCAGTAGTGAACGCCGCCGCCGAAGCCGAGATGCTCGTTGCGCGGGCGATCGGGGTCGAAGCGGTCGGCGTCCGGCGTGTGTGCGGGGTCCCGGCTGCCCGCGGCGAGCATCAGCGTGACCTGCGAGCCCTTCTCGATGGTGGTGCCGGCGATGTCGATGTCGTCGAGGGCCTCCCGGTTGGTCAGGAACTGCACCGTCGGCTCGTAGCGCAGCAGCTCCTCCACCACCGGGATGGCCAGGGCCGGATCGTCACGCAGCCGGGCGAGCACGTCCGGATGGCGCAACAGCGTCAGCATGCCGTTGGTGATGAGGTTGACGGTGGTCTCGTGGCCGGCGATCAGCAGCAGCGCGGCGTTGGTCACCAGCTCGTCCCGGGACAGCCGGCCCTCCGGGCCGTCGTCGGTGGTCAGCGCCGACAGCAGGTCGTCACCGGGGTCCTTGCCGTGCGCGTCGGCGAGCCCGCCGAGGTAGGCGCCCAACTCGATGAGGGCCTGCTCGCTCCGCCGCCGTACCTCCTCGACGGCCTCCCCCCGGGCGCCGACGGCCTCGACGACCGCGTCGGCCCAGACGTGGAAGCGCGGCTCGTCCTCCCGGGGCACCCCGAGCAGCCTGCAGATCACCGTGACGGGGAACGGATAGGCGAAGTCGTCGACGAGGTCCACCTCGGTGCGGTCGGCGAAGTCGTCGATCAGGCCGGTGACGATCCCGGTCAGTTCGGGCACCATGTCGTCGATCCGCCGGGGGCTGTGCGGCGGCCCGAAATGCCGGGTCAGCATTCGCCGGACCCGGTCGTGCTCGGGCGGGTTCAGCCTGATGAAGCTGGGGGCGAGCCCGTCGGACCCCAGCTGGACGGAGCCGAGCCGGGGGTCGTGGAGCAGCGCCACGATCTCCTGGTAGGTGCTCACCACGTAGGTGCCGTCCTCCTCCCGGCTCACCGGGGTCCTGCGCAGCTCGGCGTAGAGCGGCCACGGGTCGGCGCGGTGGGCGTAGTCGAAGATCTGCTGGTACACGCTGGGCTGTGCCATGGCGGGTGTCTCCTGGGCTCTCGCGGCTGCTGACCGCCGGCGTACCGGCGAGGAACTGGACCCGGCGGGGCGACCGGGCGGGCACCGTCACAGGTGCGGGCGGCGCACCAGCCTCGCCCGCCGGTCGCCGGGCTGGTGACCGGTCACCACGACGGTGGCCTCGAAGGTGGGGCGGACCGGCACCTCGGCGGGCACCGGGCGGACGTCGGCCGGCCGGTCGACGTGGTCGAAGGCGGGCGGGAACGGCGCGGCGTTCTCGATCAGCGCGGCGTAGAACTCCAGCCACTTGGCCTGGTTGAAGCCGACCGCCGCGGTGATGCGGCCGCGATAGCCGTAGACGGCGACGAACCGGCCCTCGGCCACCGAGCCCTGCACGATGGCCACCTGGTCGGCGTACGTCGGCACCCCGACCGACTTGATCTCGACGCCGAACTGGGTGGACCAGAACTCCGGCAGCGCCAGATGCGGCCAGCGGTCGCTCTGCGGAGCGATCATGTTGTGCGCGGCGATCTCGGACTGGCCCAGCGCGTTGGCCCAGTGCTCGAGCGCGACCAGCTGGTAGTCGTAGACCGGATGCGGGAAGCGGGCCACGTCACCGGCGACGAACACGTGGTCGGTGACCAGGCCGTTGACGTCCAGCGCCCGGCATCCGGCGTCGCAGGCCACGCCCCACACCCCGGCCGCCAGCCCCGAGTCGTGCAGCCACTCGACGTTGCGGATCCCGCCGAGGGCGACCACCGCCACGTCCACCTCCAGCGTGCCGCCGTCGGACAGGTGGGCGCGGCAGACCCGTCCGTCGGCGTCCCCCTCCAGAGCGGTGACCGTCACGCCGCACCGCAGGTCGACGCCGTGCGCGCGCTGCCGGTCGGCCATCACCGAGCCGATCACCCCGCCCAGCGCGCCCACCAGCGGAGCCGCCCCTCGTTCGGCGACCGTCACCGGCAGCCCGAGCTCCCGGCAGGCCGAGGCCACCTCCGAGCCGGTGAACCCGGCGCCGATCACCAGGACGCGGCGCGGCCCGGCGGCCAGACCCCGCGCCAGACCCCGCGCGTCGTCCCGGTTGCGCAGGACGAACACGCCGTCCAGTGCGGCCTCCGCCGCGTTCGGCCAGGGCCGCGCCCGTACGCCCGTGGCGATCAGCACCCGATCGAACTCCACCTTGTCGCCGTCCGCCAGGTGCACCTGCTGACGGTCCAGGTCCAGCCCGGTGGCGGCGACGCCCAGGCGCCATTCCGCGTCGACCTCGCCGACGCGGGGGAGCGCGGTGTGGTCGGGCGGGATGCTCCCGGCGAGCACCTGCTTGGACAGCGGCGGCCGGTCGTACGGCTCGTACGGTTCGTCCCCGATCAGGGTCACCGAGCCGGTGAAGCCCTCCCTGCGCAGGGTCCACGCGGCTCGCAGCCCCGCCAGCGAGGCGCCCACGATGACGATCCGCCCGACGTCCGGCGCACCCGGTCCCGATCGCCCAGAGCGCCGGGCGGCGGCCTCCCGGAAGGCGCGGCCGTCCGTGCGGTCGACGATGATGGCCTGCACCGGGCACGCGGCCGCCGCGCGCAGCACCTTGAGCCGTAAGGCCTCGTCCGGATCGGGGTCGTGCAGCAGCGCTTCGTCACCGTGCATCACGAACGCCTCCGGAGCCAGGAAGGCGCACTGCGCGTACCCCTGACAGCGCGTGAGATCGACAGCGAGTTTCATGTGGCACCTTCCCCCCGGCGGCCCGCACGCGATCGTGCGCCCCGATCTGATCCCTACCCCGTGCGATGTCCGTCCACATCACACGTCACGGCAGGTCACGGGCGCTGTCCCGGCTCGTCCCGGCGGGGCCTTGGAGCATGATCTCTACGCCGGGGTAACCTCGAAGGCCAGGGCGGGCCGCCCGGAACCCGTGACGCACCCGTCGGAGGAGACGACCGCCATGGCCGCACCAGCCGAGCTGTTCCGGCCCACTCGGCTGGGCGCGCTGACCGTGCCGAACCGGTTCGCCATGGCCCCGATGACCCGGTCACGGGCCGCCGAGGACGGCACCCCCACCCCGCTGATGGCCGAGTACTACGCCCAGCGGGCCACCGCGGGCCTGCTCATCAGCGAGGGCACCCACACCACCGCCGCCGGGCGCATCGGCCCCGGAGCCCCCGGCCTGCACACCGACGCGCAACAGCGCGGCTGGGCGCGGGTCGCCGACGCCGTCCACGCCCAGGACGGGCGCATGTTCGTCCAGCTCATGCACGCCGGCCGGCTGGCCCATCCGGCCTTCCTGCCCGACGGCCTGCACCCCGTGGCACCGTCCGCGCTGGCGGCCCGTGCCCTGATCTACACGCCGGAGGGCACACTCCCGGCCGTCACGCCGGACGAGCTGACCCCCGCCCGGATCGAGCACCTCGCCGACGAGTTCGTACGGGCCGCGGAGCGCGCGGTGGCGGCCGGGCTGGACGGGGTCGAGATCCACGCCGCCAACGGTTACCTGCTGCACCAGTTCCTCGCCGACAACACCAACCTGCGCACCGACGCCTGGGGCGGCACGGTCACCGGCCGGATCAGGCTCATCGTGGAGACCGTCCGCGCGGTCGCCGCCACCATCGGGGCGGACCGGGTCGGCCTGCGGATCTCTCCCGGCAACGGCTTCGGGGACCTCTACGAGCACAATCCGGACGAGACCTACACGGCCCTCGTCCGCGAGCTCGCGCGCGACCCGGTGGCGTACCTCCACCTCAACGAGACCGGCACCGACCTCGATCACGACCTCCGTGAGCTGTGGCCGACGGCCCTCGTCATCACCCCCACCGCCGCCGACCCCGACGACGTGGCCAAGACCCGTGCCGCGGCGGCCTGGCTGGCCCGCGGCGCGGATCTGGTCGCCTTCGGCCGGGGCTTCATCGCCAACCCCGACCTCGTCGAGCGGCTGCGTACCGGAGCGCCGCTCAACACCCCGATCCGCGTCGGCTTCTACGGCGGCGACCGGCACGGCTACACCGACTATCCGACCCTCGCGGACGAACAGCCGTTCACCCCTCCCGGCCCCGCCGATCCCGGCGCCTCCGGGACCTCGCCATGAATGCCTAAAGCCGGAGGCCGGGCACCGTAAAAAACGGCCGAGGACGCCGGGTGCATGCCACCGGCATGCGACCATCGGAGTCGCCGAACAATGTCGGCGGCATTGCCCGGAACATCGCCATTTGTTTGCGCCGGATGCGCCGGTGGGATGTTCCCTGTGGCTGTTGAGCTGGGGAATCGTCAGAGTACGTCCTCGGGGTCGTGCCGTATCGGCGGCCACCGAAGTCGGGGTGGGGAAATGGTATCCGCTAAGGAAGCTTTGTTATTCGCGTGTTATGTCGGCTCTGCTCTGGTGCTGGGGGCGCTTATCAGCGCGGCGGGCTCGGCCCGCCGCCGGCTCGCCGAGCGGTCCCCTGATCACGCCTGTCCGCAGACCGGCGAACGCGCCGCGCGGGTGACCTCGGGCAGCCCGCAAGGGTGATCTCCTGACATGCCGCCCGTCCACCATCTGACCGCCGACATCGGCGGTTCGCGGGTGTTCTACCGCGAGGCCGGTCCCCGCGAGGCGCCGGTCCTGGTCACCGCCTGGGCACCCGCCGTACCGTCAGGTCGCGATGTCGGGGTAGGGCATCGTCATATGGGCCAGCCGGCGGGCGTAGGCGGTCTGGAAGCCCAGCGGCTCGTGGTCGCGCTCGAACATCGCGATGAACAGGGTGAGCGTCAGGAACGGGTGGGCGCCCAGGGCGAACAGCGCCGGATAGTCATGGGAGGCGAGCGCCTCGCGTTCGGCGTCCTCGAAGCGGAGCCAGGTGCTGGCCTCCCCGCCGTGGCAGTTGAGGATCGCGTTGGCCCGTTCGGCCTCCCACCAGGTGACGGTCTCCCGGGGCTCGTCGCGGTAGCGCTCGACGAGTTCGGGGTCGCGGTCGACGGTGAACAGGAACTTGTTCATCAGGTACTTGCTCACGACCGGCCTCCCGGGTACCAGGTGAAGTACGCCTCCATGGTGTGGAACAGATCGTAGGTGTCGACGTAGTCGGCCTTCACTCCCTCGCCGGCGACCCCCATCATCAGCATGAAGTCCATGAAGCCGTGGGTGGCGTTGCCGGGCAGGTGCAGGCTGTCCAGGCTGACCTCGGACAGGCAGCCCTCGACGTCGCCCTGCGCGATCCACTCGACGGCCTTGCGGTCGAACTCCGGGTCCGGCCCGGTCGGCCCGAACTGGCGCGGCCCGCCGAGCTCCAGCGACAGGTGCCCGGTCCCGATCACCGCGACCCGCTGGTCGGCGGGCCAGGACTCGACGAGCGTGCGGATCGCCTTCCCGAGCTGCACGAACCGCTGGGGCCGCGGCAGCGGCGGCGCGAAGATGTTGGTGTAGATCGGCACGATCGGAAGGTCGTTCTGCGGGCGCAGCGTGATGATCGGGCAGGTGATCGAGTGGTCGATCCGCAGCTCATTGGAGAAGGCCAGGTCGAAACCGGCGTCCAGGCCGCCGCGCAGCACGTGGGTCGACAGGTCCTCCTGGCCGGTCAGCAGCATCCTCGGCAGCCCGAACTCGCGTTCCTCGTTGTAGAAGTTCGCGTCGTAGAAGGGCGCCTTGCCGACGAGGAACTGCGGCATGTTGTCCAGCCACAGCTGGTGGAAGTGGTCCGACCCGACCATGACGAGCACGTCGGGCCGCGCCTTGGTCAGCGTCGCGCGGAACGCCTCGACCTTGCGGACCCACTCGTCGGCGAACGGCGGGCGGTCCGCACCGGCGGAGGTGCTGGCCCGGTAGTAGAACGGATGGTGGGTGGACGCGATCACCGCGACCAGCTCAGCCATGGGACCCTCCAGTGAGGTCGGTGGGGGGGTAGGGGTCCGCGGCGACGGACCGGTTGTTCAGGTCGACCGACAGGAAGATCTCGTTGCCGACCGGATGACGCAGTTCCTCGGCGAGCTGCCCGATGAGACCGGCCGTACGGGCCAGCAGCGCGAAACCGCGCAGGAGCTCCAGCGGAAGCCCCAGGTCGGCCAGGGCGGCCCCGCAGACCCCGGCCCCGTTCAGCGGCAGCGTACGGCCCAGCACCTGCGGGTGGACGCGGCCGATGGCGGAGAACAACGCCAGATGCGGGCCGAGGAGTCCTTCCTCAGCGGCGATCTCCAGCAGGCGCGGGGTGCGCGGGTCGCCGTTCTTGTGGACGTGGTGGCCGAGCCCGGGTACGAACGCCCCGGACTCCCGCCGCTCCCGTACGGTCTTCAGGGCCAGGGCGTCCCATCCCCGCTCGTCGGTGGGCAGCGTGCCGTCCTGGGCCGCCAGCACCTCGTGCAGGAACCTGCCGCAGTCCTCGGTGACGCCCAGGAACCGCGATCCGCCGCCGAGCAGCCCGGCGGCCAGCGCTCCCTGTACGGAGTCGGGCGCCGACAGGTAGGTCAGCCGGGTGACGATCGCGGTGGGGGTGAAGCCGTGGTCGGCCAGCGCCGCCAGCACGGCCTCGAACACCCGCGTCTCGCCCCGGCTGGGACGGCGCTGCGTGGCCAGCCAGAACGCCAGCTCGCCGAAGCCGACCTCGCCCATGACGTCCCGGGCCAGGTCCTGGCCGAGAAGGGTGATCGTCTCCAGCGACGACGCGCCCAGCGCCGTGGGGTAGTCCGGACGGTCAGCCATGGCGGGTCTCCCGGACGGTGGGCTCGGCGGGCGCGGCAGGGACGGCAGGCTCGGCAGGGACGGCGGGCGCCGCAGGGGCGATGGGCTCGGCGGGGGCGGCCAGCCAGGCGCGCAGCTCGGCGCCGTGCTCGTCGAGCTCGGGCGGCGGCAGCCGATAGGCCGCGGGAGTCTCGGAGAACCGGATCGGGTGCCGGGTGGTGGGCATCGCCCGCTCACCCGCACCGACCTCCACGATCGGGTCCAGACCCAACCGCTCGGCCATGGCGAACCCGCCGTCGATGGTGTTGATCGGACCGCTCGGCACCCCGGCCTTCACCAGCAGTTCGAACCACTCGACGGCGCCGCGCCCGGCCAGCCGTTCGACCAGGATCGGCCGGAGCTCCTCGCGGTGTGCGGTGCGGTCGGCGTTGCCGGCGAAGCGAGGGTCGTCCGCGATCTCGGGGATGCCCAGGACCTCGCACAGCCTGCGGAACTGGGAGTCGTTCGCGGCGGCGACGATCAGGTCGTTGTCCGCGGTGGGCAGCGGCTCGTAGGGGAACACGCTGGGATGGGCGTTGCCCATCCGGAAGGGCACGACGCCGCCGGCGACGAAGGCCGAGCTGTGGTTGACCAGCCCGGTCAGCGCGGAGGACAGCAGGTCGACCTCGATGAGCTGGCCCTGCCCGGTGCGCTCGCGGTGCCGCAGAGCGGCCAGGACGCCGATGACGGCGTGGTTGCCGGCCATCACGTCGAACACCGAGATCCCGGCCCGGTAGGGCGGCCCGTCCGGGTCGCCGGTCAGGCTCATCAGCCCGGAGATGGCCTGGACCATGAGGTCGTAGCCGGGCACCTCACGCCCGGCGGCCGTGCCGAAACCGCTGATGGAGGCGTAGACGACGCCGGGGTTGCCCGCCCGCACCGAGGCGAAGTCGAGCCCGTACTTGGCCAGGCCGCCGGGCTTGAAGTTCTCGATGACGATGTCGGCGCGGCGGGCGAGTTCCCGGGCGGCCTCGGCGTCGGCCTCCGCACGCAGATCCAGGGCGATCGACCGCTTGCCGCGGTTGATGCCGAGGTAGTAGGTCGACACGCCGTCGCGAACAGGTGGCGTCCAGGACCTGGTGTCGTCCCCCTTCGGACCCTCGACCTTGATCACTTCGGCGCCCATGTCGGCCAGGAGCATGGTGGCGTAGGGGCCGGCGAGGATCCGTGAGAAGTCGGCCACCAGCACGCCGGCCAGTGGCCCGCGTGGCGCGGTGTCCTCGGTCATCGTGGGTCCCCTTCGATACGTTCGCTGAACGGACAGACGTCCGCTAGGGCGATTGTGGCACATTGCCCGACCGTGTCAACGTTCCGAAAGTCGAGGTGAGCTGGCGGTTGACACGGCGACCCGGGCTGGCAAAAGTAACGTGAAACACAGTGGGACCGTTTAGCGGACAGTGGTCCGCATCCATTCGGGCGGCGGGCGGTCCGTACCCAGAGGAGTTGCACGATGAGCGAACCGATCGGCTTCGGGGACGGCCGGCCCGTCGTCCTGCGCGGCGGCACCGTGCTGCCCATGGACGGCGAACGCCGGGTGCTCACCCGCTGCGACGTCCTCGTCGTCGGCGACCGGATCGCCGCGGTCGGCCCGGCGCTGCCCGTGCCGGACGGCACGGCCGAGATCGACGCGACCGACGGCATCGTCATGCCCGGGATGATCGACACCCACCGGCACATGTGGCAGACCGCCATGCGCGGCTACGGCGCCGACTGGACCCTCACCCAGTACTTCGTCTGGTACTACCTCGAGCACGGCAAGCGCTTCCGGCCCCAGGACGTCCACGCAGGCAACGTGCTGGCCGCCATCGAGGCGATCGACGCCGGCGTCACCACCGTCGTCGACTGGTCGCACGGCCTCCAGAGCGTCGACCACGCCGACGCGGCCGTCGACGCCCTGCGGTCGGTGCCCGGCCGGTTCGTGCTCGCCTACGGCAACATCCAGGCGACGCCCGCCGCGTGGACCGGTGCGCCGGAGTTCCGCGACTTCGTCCGCCGCCGGATCACCGGTGACGACATGCTCGGCTTCCAGCTCGCCTTCGACGTGACCGGCGACCCCGAGTTCCCCGAGAAGCCCGCCTTCGAGGTCGCCCGCGAGCTCGGCGTGCCCGTCACCACCCACGCCGGGGTGTGGGGGGCCACCGGCGACGACGGCATCCGCCTCATGCACGAGCACGGCTTCATGACGCCCGAGACGGTCTACGTGCACGCCGCGTCCCTGTCGGCCGACTCCTACCACCGCATCGCCGCGACCGGCGGCTCGGTCTCGGTCTCCACCGAGAGCGAGCAGAGCGCGGGTCAGGGATACCCGCCCACCTGGGCGATCCGGGCGCACGACATCCCGGTGTCGCTGTCGATGGACACCAGCGTCTGGTGGAGCGGCGACCTGTTCTCGGCCATGCGCACCACGCTGGGCGCCGACCGGTCCCGCGAGCACCAGCAGGCGCACGCGGTCGGCGAGACCGTCACGCACACGGGCCTGCGCGCCGAGCAGGTCGTCCAGTGGGCCACCCGCGGCGGTGCCCGCGCGCTCGGCCGCGAGAGCGACCTGGGCAGCATCGAGGTCGGCAAGAAGGCCGACCTCGTACTGATCAAGAACGATGCGTCACCGGTGTCGTTCCCGCTGCTCAACCCGTTCGGTCACGTCGCCTTCCAGGCTCAGCGCGGGGACGTGCACACCGTCCTGGTCGACGGCCGGGTGGTCAAGCACGACCACCGGCTGATCGGCGTGGACCTGGCCGCCGCCCGCCGCGGGGTCGAGCAGACCGTCGAGCACCTGCGGTCGGCGATGGGGGAGGAGGCCTGGGAGCAGGGGATGAACCCCGACATCCCCAAGACCAAGATCCTCGACAACCCGTACACCTACACCGACTACCAGAGCGGGTCCACGCACGGGCAGTGAGGCGTCGCGGCGGACCGGCCTCCCGGTCAGTCCGCCGCGGGCCCGCCCACCGGCGATCCCATGTCCAGCTGCGGCCGGGACTGCCACAGCGCCCACTCGGCCGAGGTCTCACCGGCCGTGCGCAGCAGCAACGGCAGATACTCGCCCACCAGGGTGTCGACACTGGTCTCCGCGGCGTGGACGGTGACGTTCATGGCGGCGCGCACGATCCCCTCGCCGTCGCGTACCGGTACGGCCACCGAGCGGACGCCGGGCGCCAGTTCCTCGTCGGCCAGCGCCCAGCCGCGCGCCCGCACGGTCCGCAGCTCCTCCTCGACCAGCGCCGGATCCCGCGGCGGCACGGGCGGCAGGCCCGACCGGCTGGGCAGGGCGAGCACGCGCTCCAGCTCCCGCGGCGGCAGCGCCGCCAGCAGCACCTTGCCCTGCGAGGCCAGCAGCGCGGGGAACCGGGTGCCCACGTCGACGCGCAAGGTGATGATCTTCGGTACGGCGACGCGCGCCACGTACACGATGTCGGACCCGTCGAGCTGCGACATCGACGAGGACTCCCCGACGGCCCGCACGAGGTCGCGCATGTGCGGCCGGGCGATCTCCCACAGACCCAGCGAAGAGGCGTAGGCCGTGCCCAGCCGCAGGACCTGCGGGGTCAGGGCGAAGAACCCGTCCTCGGACCGCACGTACCCGAGCTCCTGAAGGGTGAGCAGCAGCCGCCGGGCCGTGGGCCGCGCCAGGTCGGTGGCCGTGGCGATCTCGGACAGGGTCATCCGCCGGTGCAGCTCGTCGAAGCAGGTGAGGATGTCCAGCCCCCGGGCCAGCGCCTCGACGAAGTCCGGCCCCGTCCCGCGTCCGGCCACACCCACCTCCGGTTCCTGCGACGGCCGCCCATGGTCCGCCTAGCGGACAATCGTACGCCAGTCGCGGTCCGCGGGACCAACTGGACTCCTACGCGTACCCCGATGGCACCCTGATTCCTGCCACTCGTGACTGCCTGCCGGCTGAGGTGACAATCCACTTATGAGCGAATCACTGAGGAACGAGCTCGACGACGACACGGCCCTCCTCGTCATCGACGTCCAGAAGGGCTTCGACGATCCTTACTGGGGCCGCCGGGACAACGCGGCGGCCGAGGACAACATCACGGCCCTCATCCGGGCCTGGCGTGCGGCCGGGCGGCCGATCGTGGTCGTCCGGCACGATTCGGTGGAACCGTCCTCACCGCTGGCACCGGACAGGCCCGGCAACGAACTGAAGGACCTGGTCGCGGCGGCGATGGACGGCGCAGAGCCCGACCTGTTCGTCACCAAGTCGGTGAACTCCGCGTTCTACGGCGAGCCCGACCTGAACGGCTGGCTGCGCGGGCGCGGGATCGGCCAGATCGTCATCGCGGGGATGCAGACCAACATGTGCAACGAGACCACCGCGCGGATGGGCGGCAACCTCGGGTTCGACGTGCTCTACGCGATCGACGCGATGCACACCTTCGACGCGGTCGGCCCGGACGGCGAGACCGTCACCGCCGAGGCGCTCACCCGTGCCACCGCCGCCAGCCTGCACCACGGCGGCTTCGCCCGGGTGGTGCGGACGCGCGAACTGCTCGGTACGCCGGCCACGGCCTGAGCCCGCCGGTCAGCCGCGGACCTGGATCGAGCCGTGGGTCCCGGTGGTGCGCCAGGCCTCGCCGGTCGCGTCGAGTGCCGCGAGCACGGCCGGGTCGACGCCGGTCACGACGTCGGACTTGAGCGTGCGCAGGGCGGCCACCGGGCCGGGGAAGTACGCCGTGACGTCCGCGAACGGCAGGCTCCCGGGCCAGCCCCGGTCGCCGACCAGCCGCCGGTAGTTCAGGTCGCCCTTGACCAGGGTCAGGCAGGCCCCGGCGAACTCCCGGGCGAGATCGGCGGGCAGCCGGTGGAACGACCACGGGGCACAGTAGAACTCGTGGGTGTGCAGGGTGAGGCGGCCGTCGCCCATCGCGGCCCAGAGCCGGCCGGAGATCGCGGCGGCGGTTCCCGGGGTCGCGGCGAGCCGCCGCAGGCAGGCCACGACGTCCGTGGTGATCGCGTCGGAGACGTAGTAGGGGCGCGGCTTCACGTGCAGCGCGACCGAGCCGGCCAGGTCGCCGGCCATCAGGTGGTCGATGAGGACCAGGTCCGCCACCAGTTCCCGCCCGGCGTTGTCGGCGACGACGCAGACCCGGTTGCCGGCCCCGGCCGGGAGCAGTGACCAGAGCCGCGCGCTGTCGTCGGCGACGAGGCCCGCCTGCTCGGGATGCTCGTCGCCCAGCTCGACGCGGAACCCGAGGTCGGCCCGGTTGCCCCACAGGGAGGCCAGCAGCTTGGCCTGGGCCTGCTCCTCGACGGGCAGCCGGAAGACCTGGTCCAGGGCGGCGAGGTCGGCCTCCAGCGCCGGGTCCCGCAGCTCGGCGGACTTCAGCGACTCGAACGGGTCCACCCAGAACCACGGGCCGGGCTCGAAGAACCCCACCGCCGCGAGCACCCGCCGGTAGAAGTAGCTCTCCCACCACAGGAACGGCACATCGGCCCACCGGCGGCCGAAGTGGTCGCGGCCCCACTCGTCCCAGGCGGCCCGATCGGGTGCGCCGTCGCCGAGCGGCTGCACCGTGCCGGTGAGCATCTCCTCCAGCAGGTCGGACAGTGCCCGGCGCTGGCCGGGTTCGTACGGGTGCGCGTCGCTGAACTGGCGGATGAGCTTGGGCGTGCGATCGCGCAGCACTCCCCAGGCGTAGCCGTCCGGATCGTTGCTGAGGAGCTCCGGGGCGTCCGGCAGTCGCACGGCGTCCTCGGCGTCCGCTCCTGGCAACGGCATGTGCGCCCTCCTCGTCCTCACCTGATGTCCCGGGTCCTCACCCGACCCGGGATGGGTCCTCACGTGCACACCCCCGACATCGGTGACCCTGATCGCCACGGTACCCGCGGGCCGCCGTGGCCCAGGCCTCTCAGGATCCGCTCCATGTGGCGATACGGCGTTATGTGGTGTTCCCGGCAGTGGGCCGGCTGGTCAGCGGGGTCCTGCCGATGGGCGCGGGTGCTCGGAGGGCGCCGACGATCATGAGGGTGAGGTTCTCGGTGAAGGCCTGGTCGTGGAGAAGGACGGGCGTGCCCTCGTCGAGCTGACGGGCGCGCTCGCCCAGCGCGCCGGCGAGCAGGCCTATGACGGTCGCCAGGCGTTCGAGCGCCAGCGGCCTGGGGAGCAGCTCTGTCACGGCGGACTCGAGCAGGCGCAGCTGGTCGAGCAGCGCGGTGCCGTCGAGGAGCGCGTGCGGGGCATGGCTGCGGATCCCGGCGTGTCCGGCGAGCTGGGCGATGATGCGCAGGAAGTTCCGGCCGTCGACGTCGCCCAGTTGCGCGGCCGTGGGCTCGACGATCGCCGCCACCAGGTCGTACAGGCTCCCGGTGCTCCCGAGCGCGTCGAGCCGCCACCGCCGGTCGGGCTCCATCCGGTCGATGTGCCGGGCGCAGATGGCGGCCAGCAGGCCCTCCCGGGAACCGAAGTGGTAATGCACGGCCGAGTCGTTGGACTGCCCAGCGAGCCGGACGATGTCCCGGGTCAGCGCGGCGTCGACGCCCTTGGTCGCGAACAGCCGGGCGCCCGCCCGCAGAAGTCTGTCCTTGGTGTCCCTTGCGTCCCTGGCCACCGGGCAATGATACTGGCCAATTAATAACGGCCGTCATTAGATCCCGGACGAGACACGCAGGCGAGATCGGCAGCGACGAGCAGGAGGTGCCGCGGGTGCCGCTCTATGATCCGTTCGATCCGTCCTTCCAGGACGATCCGTACCCGACCTACCGGGCGATGCGCGACGATCAGCCGGTCTACCGGCACGAGAAGCTCGGCTTCTGGGCGCTGTCCCGGTTCGGCGACATCTGGGACGCGATTCGCCGCCCGGAGGTGTTCTCCTCGGCCTCCGGGCTCACGTTCTACCCCGACGAGATCGGCACGCTGGGGCTCGCGCCCACCATCGTCATGCTCGATCCGCCCCGGCACACGCAGTTGCGCGCGCTGGTGGGCCACGGTTTCACCGCGCGCCGGGTCAGGGAGCTGGAGGACGGGGTGCGGGCCTTCGTGGTGGACCGCATCACCGAGATGGGCCGCAAGGCCGCCGACGGCGAGCCCGTCGACCTGCACCAGGACCTCTCCTCACCACTGCCGACCTTCGTGCTGGCCGGGCTGCTCGGCGTCCCGGGCACCGACCGGGACCGCTTCGATCCGTGGGTGCGCGCCCTGGTCGGCATCCAGGACGGCGGCTTCACCCTCGACGTGATCACCACGGCGATGGACGCGGTGGGGGAGATGTTCGGCTACTTCGGCGATCTGATCACGCGGCGCCGGGACGAGCCGGCCGACGACCTGATCAGCGCCCTGATCGCCGCGGAGATCGACGGCGAGCGGCTGACGGACTGGGACATCCTGGGCTTCTGCTTCGTCATCGTCGCCGGCGGCAACGACACCACCGGCAACCTCATCTCCCATGCCGTGATGCTGCTCGACCGCGACCACCGCCAGCGCGAACTGCTCGCCGGCGACCCCTCCCTCATCCCGAACGCGCTGCTGGAGTTCCTGCGGCTGGAGGGATCGGTCCAGTCGCTGGGCCGCACCACGACCGAGCCCGTCGAGATCCACGGGGTGCGGATCCCCGAGGGCGCCAAGGTCATGATGCTGTACGGCTCGGCCAACCGCGACGAGCGCGAGTTCGGGGCCACCGCGGACCGGCTCGACGTCACCCGCTCGATCCCCCGGCACCTCGGGTTCGCCGCCGGCCCGCACTTCTGCGTCGGCTCGCACCTCGCCCGGCTGCAGGCCCGGATCGCCCTGGAGGAGCTGCTCGCCCGCCAACCCGGCATCGGCGTGGACACCGGCCGGGCCACCCGGCTGGCCTCGGCGTTCACCCGCGGCTGGCAGAGCCTGCCCGCCACCGGCATCGTCCCGGCGGCGCGGGGCTGACCGCCCGGTGGAAGAGCGCTCCGGGCAGGGCCGGCGTGGCGTCAGCGTACGGCCTCGGCCAGCGCGGTCAGCGTCTGCCGGGTGGTGTACTCGGGGGCCCACCCGAGCCGCCGGCGGGCCTTGCGGGTGTCCATGAGCATCGGATGGCGTACGGCGTGGATCCACTCCGCCTCGGCCGGCAGCAGCGGCATGACCTCCACCATCCGCGAGGTGAGCCGGGCGAGCTCGTGCGGGACCGGGATCGCGTGGTCGCCGAGCGCGTGGGCCAGGTCGGTCACCGTGATCTCACCGTCCGCCGCCAGGTTGTACGCCCCGGGTGGCCCGGCGCCGACCACGGCCGCACGGACGGCCGCCGCGACGTCGTCGTGGTGGACCAGCTGGAAGGGCATACCGGGGTCGAGCAGCACGGGCCGCGGGAGGGGCACGGTGCCGAGCAGCCGGCGCACCGGTCCGGGCAGCCGCTCGGCGGCCCGCCGCCAGGGCAGGCTGCGCACCAGCAGCGTCGCCTCCGGGCCCGCCACGATGCACGGGCGCAGCACGTACACCTCGAGCTCGGGGGAGAAGGCGGTCACCTCGCCCAGCATGGTCTCGCAGGCCGCCTTCTGCTGGGAGTAGTAGTGCAGCTCGGAGCCGCGGACGGGCACGTCCTCGGTGATCGGCACCGGGTTGTCGGCGTGGTAGCCGTACGCCGCGAGCGAGGAGGTGTAGACGAGCCGGCTCGGCCGTGCCGCCGCCACCGTGGCCTCGAAGACGTTGCGGGAGCCCTGGAGGTTGATGTCGCCGGTCTGGTCCCGCGAGCCCAGGATCGCGAAGGCGAGATGGACCACCACGTCGGCGTCCGCGACGAGCTCGTCCACGGCCTTCCGGTCCAGCACGTCGCCCTGCCGGTACTCGGTCCTGTGCAGGCCCAGCGCGGCGGGGTCGAACGGCCGCCGGGCCATCCCCACGATGCGCGCCACCCGGTCGTCCCGTTCGAGAGCGCGTACCACCGGCATGCCGATCTCACCGGTCGGCCCGGTGACCGCGACTGTGAGCCCCACGTCCGACCTCCCGTGCCCGGGTCGCCATCTCGATAACAGAGAGAGTAACCTCCCGCGCCGCGGATTCGCTGGTGAGGACGGGTCGCGCCGCATACCAGAGGTGATCGACATATGCGTTCTCGTTACCCTTTCTTGACCTCCGTGTTTAACTTCACGTACATTGCGCCGAGATCGATCCGTGACCTATCTCGCGCTTCGAGAAGTACGTAACGACCGCCTAACCCTGAGACGCGGTGCGTCGAGGGGGCCGAGGACCCAATGGTCGGAGTTTCCGGGGCCGTTCCTGGCCGACTCCGTCGGGGTGAATCCGCCAGGTCGTCCGGACCGTCAGGTGCCGCGATGACGCGTGCGGTAGGGCGAACTCCTGGCCCGAACCCGTCAGCTAACCCGGTAGGCGGCACAAGGGGAGCCTTATGGATGCAGTGGGGCAGAAGCTGCTCGACGTCGCCAGGACGCAGCTCGGGTACACCGAAAAGGGCGACGGCTACACCAAGTTCGGCGACTGGTTCGCGAAGAACGTCGATGCCCAGCACGACTCGTACTTCGTGACGGCGCCCTGGTGCGACATGTTCATCGCCTGGGCCGCGGACAAGGCCGGGGTCGCCGGCTCCGTGGGCCAGTTCGCCTCGACCCAGGAGCACGCGGCCTGGTTCCAGCAGCAGCACGCCTGGGGCACCAAGCCGCAGCCGGGTGCGCTGGTGTTCTACTCCTGGTCGGGGTCGAAGAGCATCTCCGACATCGATCATGTCGGCCTGGTGGAGCGCGTCGAGGGCGGCACCCTGCACACCATCGAGGGCAACACCGAGGGTGTGCACCTCATGCGCCAGACCCGGGACACCGATGCGGTCGTCGGCTATGGCTACCCGGCCAAGGTGAAGGTCGCGGGCGCGTCCTCTCCCGTCGAGCAGTACGTCCCCCGGCACGCCGCGCCCGCGCCCTCGCTGGAGACGATCCTCAACGACGCCCCGCCCGCCGCGCGTACGGCCACCAAGGCGCTGTCCGCCGGGCACCACGAGAACGGCCCGCTCTCGGGCCACGAGGTGGCCCTCTCGGGGCTGGCGGCGGTGCTGCTGTGCGGCAGCCTGGCGCTGGCGGTCGGCAGGACCACCGCAGCCAAGGTGCCCGCCCCGCCGGCGGTACGGGTGCGCAAACGCGGCCGTCACCACCGGACGGCCCTGCCGGTGAGCCTGCCCGCCGAGATCACCGCGGCCGATCTGGACGCGGCCGAGGCCGGCACGGTCATGATGCCCGCGCTCACCCTGGCCGCCGCGGCCGAGGCCGAGGACCGCGCCTTCTGGGGCAAGATCGCGGAGTTCGAGGACGACCAGGAGCTGGCGTTCTGGAACGACCTGCACGCCGCCGTCGGCCGTCCGGCCGAGACCCCCGGCGCCCTCGGCGGCGCGTACGTCCCGGACCGGTCGTACGCGAGCTGACGGCGCGCACCTCCCGGACCGCTCGTACACCGCTCGTACACCCGGGACGGCTCGTACGCGAGCCCACCCCGGCGTAGCGATCGCATTCGATCATTACGCGTGATTGAATCTGCACGATGACCGCTGAAGCGCTGCGCGAGCTCCGGCTGCGCGACTACACCCCGCGTTCGCAGGCCCGGGTGGAGGTGACGCAGGTCCCCGCCGCCGCCTATCCCTGCATCGACGTGCACAACCATCTGGGCCGCTGGCTGTCGTCCGACGGTGACTGGCCGATCGCCGATGTCCCGGCGCTCGTCGCGATGATGGACGAATGCCGGGTCGAGGCGATCGTCAACCTCGACGGCCGGTGGGGCGGTGAGCTGGGCGACAACCTCGCCCGCTACGACGCCGCGCACCCGGGCCGGTTCTACACCTTCTGCCAGCTCGACTGGCGGGCGCTCGCCGAGCCGGACGGCGTGCCCCGGCTGGTCCGGGAGCTGCGCGAGGCCGCGTCGCGCGGGGCGCGCGGGCTGAAGGTCTGGAAGGACCTCGGCCTGCACCACCGTGACGCGGACGCAAACCTGGTGCTGCCCGGCGATCCCCGGCTGGCGCCGGTCTGGCAGGCGTGCGCGGACCTCCGGCTGCCGGTGCTGATCCACAGCGCCGATCCGGTGGCCTTCTTCGAGCCGCTCGACCCGTGCAACGAGCGGCTGGAAGAGCTGATCGAGCATCCGGACTGGTGGTTCGGCGACACCGGCCGTTTTCCCGCCTTCGCCCGGCTGATCGGCTCACTGGAGGCGCTGGTCGCGGCGCATCCGGGCACCACCTTCATCGGCGCGCACGTGGGCTGCAACGCCGAGGATCTCGGCTGGGTCGACCGGATGCTCACCACCTACCCGAACTTCCACATCGACCTGGGCGCCCGGATGGCCGAGCTCGGCCGCCGGCCACGGGCCGCGGCGGCGCTCATCGTGCGGCATCCGGAGCGGGTCCTGTTCGGCACCGATGCCTTTCCTCCTGCTTCGGAGGATTATCGGCTCTGGTTTCGGTTCCTGGAGTCCGCGGACGAGGCCTTCTCCTATGCTCCGGGGGCGGAGATCCCTCCGCAGGGGCGCTGGCACGTACAGGCGCTCGACCTGCCGCCCGCAGTACTGCCCCCGCTGTACGCGGTGAACGCTCGCCGGTTGCTCGGACTCTGACAGCCCGTCATCTGGCGTTTTCTTCGCATTATGCCTTGTTCGATGATTGTTTCTGATCTAAAGTCCCCAACAACAATCGTTAACGAGCACAGGACCCGGGCGTGGGGCACTCGGGTGCACCGCTCCGCAGAGGGAGTCGTCAAGATGCGCGCAACACCACAACGGGCCGGCCGGCGGATCGGCGAACGGATCGCGGCCACCACGGTAGCGCTGGCACTCGGGACCGTGGCGGGCTGTTCGGGTGGTTCGGATGACTCGGGCGGAACGGCGAAGTCGAAGGACGCCGTGATCGTGTGGCACGGTTACACCGAGGTCGAGGCGAAGGCGTTCACGGACCTGGGCCTGGAATGGAACAAGGCCCACCCAGACCAGAAGGTGAACCTGACCTTCGGCGGCAGCAACGACGACGTACTCAAGAAGACGCTGGCGTCCTTCGTCTCCGGCAAGGCCCCCGGCATCGCCTACCAGTACGGCTCGTCGATCAACACGCTCTCCAAGCGGTCCCAGACCCAGGACCTCACCTCGCTGGTGAAGAGCAGCCCGGACTTCCAGTGGGACGACTTCTTCGTGGCCGTGCAGCAGGCCGCCACCACGCCGGACGGCAAGATCTACGGTGTCCCCGCGCTGGTGGACAACCTCGCGCTGGTCTACAACAAGAAGCTCTTCGACGCCGCCGGCCTGTCCTACCCGACGCCCGACTGGACGTGGACCGACTTCCAGAACGCGGCGCGCAAGCTGACCGACCCCGCCAAGAAGCAGTACGGCTGGTCGTATGTCAACGACGGTTCGGAGGACACCGTCTGGCGGTACATCGCCATGCTGTGGCAGGCGGGTGGCGACCTGCTGAGCCCGGACGGCAAGAAGTCCGCTTTCGACTCCCCGGCCGGGCTGGCCGCCATGCAGCTGCTGCACGACATGGCGGTGACCGACCGCTCGGTCTACCTGGAGACCGGCGACGGGCAGTACCAGAACCTCTTCAACTCCGGCAAGATCGGCATGCTCTGGACCGGGCCCTGGGACCTGTCCACGATCAACAAGGACATCTCGTACGGCGCGCAGGTCCTGCCCGCCAAGATCACCCATGCCACCATCGCCGGCCCGGACAACTTCATGCTGTTCAACAAGGGCGACCGCGACACGGCCTGGGCCTTCCTGAAGTGGCTGGACTCCGCCGAGACCCACCTGAAGTTCTCCCTCGCCACCGGCGACCTGCCGCTGCGCGAGTCGGAGACCAAGCTCCCCGGCTACCAGGACTTCCTCAAGAAGTACCCGGCCAACAAGGTCTTCGTCGACAACCTGGCCAAGAACGTCACCAAGTCCCGGCCGAACATCCCCGAGTACCCGAAGATCTCCCAGGTCCTCGGCACCGCCATCCAGTCGGTGCTGCTCGGCAAGGCTCAGCCGCAGAAGGCGCTCGACCAGGCGCGTGACCAGATCGACCAGATCCTCGCGGGGGCATGATGGCGGTGGCGGCGGCCGGGCGGGCCGCGCGGGGAGAACGCGGACGGAAGGCGCCGGGCCGCAGGGCCCGGCAGTCCGACCACTTCGCGGGCTGGGCGTTCGCGTCACCGGCGGTGCTGCTCATCGGAGTGTTCGGCCTGCTGCCGGTGGTCTGGTCGCTGGTGCTGTCCTTCCAGCAGACCGACCTGACCTCGCCCGGCACCTGGTCCGGCACCTCCAACTACCAGCGGATGGTGCACGACCCGGTCTTCTGGCAGGCGGCACGGCAGACCCTGGTCTACTGCGTGCTGTTCGTGCCCATCACCATGGGGCTGGCGGTACCGATCGCGGTGCTGCTCAACCAGAAGGTGCGGGGCATGACCTTCTACCGGATGGCCGTGTTCGCCCCGCTGGTCACCTCGACCGTCGCCACCGGTGTCATCTTCAGCTGGCTCTACAACCCGCAGATCGGCCTGATCAACGCGGGTCTGGACAAGGTCGGCCTGCCCCAGCAGGGCTTCTTCCAGAGCTCGGGCGGGGCGCTGCCGTCCGTGGTCGGGATGACGGTGTGGGGCTGGCTCGGCTTCGCCGTCATCATCTACCTGTCCGCGCTGCAGAACGTGCCGCGTGAGCTGATGGAGGCGGCGGCCCTGGACGGCTGCGGGCGGATCCGGGCCTTCTGGCGGGTGGAACTGCCCCTGCTCGCGCCGGCCTCGGCCTTCCTGCTGGTGTGGCTGACCATCAACGCCCTGCAGCTGTTCGACGAGGTCTACGTGACCACCAAGGGCGGCCCGCTGCACGCCAGCACCGTGCTCGTCTACTACCTCTACCAGCAGGCGTTCGTGAACTTCGACGGCGGCTACGCCGCGGCCATCGGCTGCGCGCTGTTCGTGGCGATCCTGGCCGTCACCGTGGTCCAGCTCTGGCTGGGCCGCCGGACCTCCCACTACGAGGCGAGCTGATGGCACAGACGACCCTGCCCCGGCTGCCGGAGGCTTCCCGGAAGGCGGCGGCGACGGGCACGTCCCGCCGCCGGTACCGTGGGCCCAGCCCGCTGCACCTGGTGCTCATCCCGCTCTCGGCCGTGATGCTCGCTCCGCTGGTCTGGATGGTGCTGCTGTCGATCTCCACCCAGGAGGAGACCCGGCGCTTCCCGCCGGGCCTGCCGGGCGGCGTCCACTGGCAGAACTACCTCGACGCCTGGCACGAGGGGCCGCTGGGGCAGTGGCTGATCAACAGCACGATCGTGTCGGTCTCCTGCGTGCTGGGCAACCTGGTGTTCTGCGCGCTGGCCGGCTACGCCTTCGCCCGCATCCGCTTCCTCGGCAGCCGGGTGCTGTTCATCGCGGTGCTCGCCACCCTGATGGTGCCCTTCCAGATCGTCATGCTGCCCACCCTGATCGTGGTGCGCGAGCTGCACCTGACCGACACCCTCGGCGCGCTGATCGCACCCAACCTCGCGACGCCGTTCGGGGTGTTCCTCATGCGGCAGTTCTTCACCACCGTGCCACGCGAGCTGGAGGAGGCCGCGCGCATCGACGGCGCCGGCCGGCTGCGCACGCTCTGGAAGGTCATGCTCCCGCTCATGGGGCCGACCCTGGCCACCCTGTCGGTGCTGACGTTCCTCAACGTGTGGAACGACTTCCTGTGGCCGCTGATCGCCATCCAGAGCCCCGGGAACATGACCATCCAGATGGGTCTGCAGAACTTCCAGGGCGCGCACCTGACCAACTGGCCGGTGCTGATGGCGGCCACCGTGACCAGCCAGGTCCCGGTCCTGGTGCTCTTCGTGATCGCGCAGCGGTTCTTCGTCCGCTCCATCGCCTCGTCCGGCTTCAAATAGCCCCCACCCCCTCACGGCTGCCCCTCCACCCCTTGAACCCCTGCTGGGGGGAGGCGGAGGGGCGGGGGTCAGACGGTGGTGACGTCGACGCCTGCGCCGCGGAGCCGGTCCAGCTCGGCCGGGTCGGCGGCGGCGTCGGTGATGAGCATGGCGATCTCGGTCGTGTCGGCGATCCGGGAGAAGGCCCGCTTGCCGACCTTCGACGCGTCGGCCAGCACCACCACCCGGGCGGCGGTCCGCATGAGGCAGTGGTCGGTCTGTGCCTCGACCTCGTCGTGGGTGCTGATGCCGCCGGCGGCCTCGATGCCGTCGACGCCGAGGAAGACCAGGTCGAGATTGACCCCCGACAGCGCGCGGTCGGCGATCGGGCCGACCAGCTCGTACGACTCCGGGCGCACGCTGCCACCGGTCACGACCAGGTCGATCGCGGACCGGACCGACAGGTCGCCGGCGATGTTGAGCGCGTTGGTGACGACCTTCAGCGACCGGCCGGCCGCGCCCAGGACCCGGGCCAGCTCGGTCGTCGTGGTGCCTCCCCCCAGCCCTACGGAGTGCACCGAGTCGGTGACCAGCCGGGCGGCGGCCTGCGCGATCCGCAGCTTCTCCTGCTGGTGGCGCCCGGCCCGGTAGCGCATCGGCAGCTCGTAGATCACCTCGGCCGACACCGCGCCGCCATGGGTCCGCTTGAGCAACTGCTGTTCCTCGAGGGCCTGCAGGTCGCGCCGGATGGAGGCGGCCGAGGCCTTGAGATCGGTGGTGAGCTCGACGACCGAGACCGAGCCGTGCTGGGCGAGCCGATCGAGGATCAGGCCGAGGCGCTCCTGTTGACGCATTCGATCACTATAGAGCAGATTTCGCGCATGTTAATAGCCACTTAACCGGCTACCCGCTCACTCGTTCTGCTCACTTCGCCACACTCGGCGACCCGGCCCGCCACCGCGCGGCAGGCCGGCGGAGGTCAGGCGCGGCCGGCGCCGGTGACCTGGACCTGGACGGCGAGGGCGGCGGCCTCGGCGGCGGTGGCCTGGCCCGCGGTGCCGCCCGTGGCGCGGGTGGAGAGCGCACCGCAGGCACAGCCCCACCGCAGCGCCTCGGCCAGGTCTCCGGAGGCGAGCCAGCCCGCCAGGAAGCCGGCGTCGAAGCCGTCACCCGCCCCCACGGTGTCGACCGGGGTGAGCGCCGGGCCGCGGGCGCCGAGGAGGACGTCACCGGAGCGGGCGACGGCGCCCCGGCCGCCGCGCTTGGCCACCGTGATCGGCCCGGCGGCCGTCAGCGCGGCCAGCGCCCCGGCCAGGGCGGCCGGCGCCTCCTCGGCTCCCGGCCATACGGGGTGGGCGTCCGCCACCGGGCCGGCCGGCAGCGCCGCGGCCAGCGCGAGGGCCTCCGCCTCGTTGGGCAGCAGTACGTCGCAGGCGGCGAGAAGCCCCGGAGCGAGCCGCCAGCCGCCGGCCGGATCGTCGTTGGTGTCCAGCGAGGTGGTGGCGCCCGCCCGCGTGAACCCGGCCAGCAGCCCGGCCAGGCCGGCGGCCAGGCGCGGCTGCAGGAAGTAGGAGGCGGTGTGCACGTGCCGGGCCGTCATGGCGGGTACGTGCTCCGGGCCGAAGGCGGGCAGGCAGCCGGGCGCGGTGAGGATCGCCCGGTCGCCGTCCGGCCGGTTGAGGCAGACCGTCAGCGCGGTCGGCAGGCTCTCGTGCCGGACGCACCCGCTGATGTCCACCCCGGCCGCGGAGAGAGTGTCGAGCACGAAGTCGCCGGCCGCGTCCCGGCCCACCATCGCCGCCAGCGCGGTGGACAGGCCGAGCCGGGCGGCGCCGTGCGCCACGATCGCCGCCGACCCTCCGAGGGCCAGGGTGCCGCTGTCGACCAGCGTCTCGGCCTGGCCCGCGGGCGGCGTCTCCGGAGCGCCGGACACCAGCACGTCCGGGTTGGCGTCCCCGACGACCAGCAGGTCGAACCGCGCGGTACGGGCGCCCCGGTGCCCCGTGCCGGCCGCCGTCCGGGCCGTGCCGCCCGCCCCGCCGGGCGCGGCCATGCCCCCAGCGGCGGCCCCGGCCGTGCCCGAAGTGCCCGCGGCCCCGGCCGTGCCCGGCGTGCCGGACGGCGTACGGCTCGTGGGGTCGCCGGCCGGACCGGTCATCAGCGCGGCCCGGGGGCCAGCGGGACGCGCAGCGCGGCCGGGAGGGCGTCGCCGTGCGCGGCCACCATGGCGTCGCACAGCGCCCAGATCTCGTCCACCGTCAGCGCAGCGGCGGTGGCCGGATCGGACATCGCGGCATGCCGGATATGCCGGGGATCGCCCTCCACGGCGGCGGCGACGGTCAGTTCCACCACGTTGAGGAAGCTCCGGTTGAGCGCGGCGAGCTGCGGCGGCAGCGCGCCGACGTGGTGCGGATGCACCCCGAGCCGGTCCAGGGTCGCCGGGACCTCCACCGCCGCCCCGGCGGGCAGGTTGGTGATCAGCCCGGTGTTGGCCGTGGTGACCTGGATGGTGCGCGGCGTTCCGGTGGCGAGGCTGTGGATGACCTGCGGGGCGTACTCGGCGGCGTCCTCCTCCTCGCTCGCGCCCGGTGCGGGCTCCCGGCCGGCCGCCAGGCTGTCGCGGACGTCGGCGTACTCGGCGAGGTTGTCCGCGCTGATCTGCACGTAGTCGTCGACCGGGATGCGCAGCCGCTCGATCTCGGCGTCGTGCCGCAGGTACCAGGGGACGTACTCGGAGGAGTGCTCGCTGGTCTCGGTCGGGTAGAAGCCGAGGTGGCGGTACATGTCCACCCGTACCCGGCGGCGCAGTTCGGCGTCACCGGCGATCGCCGCGTCCAGCGCGGGGTACAGGTCCCGGCCCTGGTGCTGCCAGCGCAGGATCCACGCCTGGTGGTTGACCCCGGCCGAGACGACGTCGACCTCCTCGTGCGGGACACCGACGATCTCGCACAGGCCGCGCACGGTCCAGTAGACCGAGTGGCAGAGCCCGGCGGTCCGCAGGCCGGGGGCGACCGCGGCGAGGTACTGCAGGTTCATGGCCATCGGGTTGGTGTAGTTGAGCAGCCACGCGTCCGGGCACACCGCGGACATGTCGGCGGCCAGCCCGGCCAGCAGCGGGAAGGTGCGCAGTGCCCGGAAGATCCCGCCGATGCCGAGGGTGTCGCCGATCGTCTGCCGGAGCCCGAAGCGGGCGGGCACCTCGAAGTCGGTCACCGTGGCGTGGTGGCCCCCGACCGCGACCATGTTGACCACCACCTCGGCGCCCTCCAGCGCGGTCCGCCGGTCGGTGCTGGCGACGATCTGCGGCTTGGCGCCGTGGCGTTCGGCCGTACGGTGCGCCAGGGCCTCGGCCACCGACAGCCGTTCGGCGTCGATGTCGTGCAGGGCGATCCGCACGTCCGCGAGCTCGGGGAAGGAGAAGATGTCGCGCAGCAGCTGCCGGGTGAAGACGACCGAGCCGGCGCCGACGAAGGCGATCCGTATCCCCGGGTGGCTCGCCGGGCGGGTCTGCGGGTGGATCGCTGGGCTGGTCAGTGGGCCGGTCATATCCGAGAGCCTTCCATGAGAGTGGTGGAGGAGCGCAGCACGCCCAGCAGCCGGGCCACCTCGGTGGTGGTGGCGTCGCGGCCGGCACCGAGATAGCGGCGGGTGTCGACCAGCGCCGGATCGGCCGCCAGCCGGTCGCGTACGGCACCGGTGAACACCTTGTTCAGCTGGGTCGCGATGTTGACCTTCGTCATCCCGGCGGCGACCGCCGCCGTGAGATCGTCGTCGGCCACTCCGGAGGAGCCGTGCAGGACCAGCGGCACCGGCACGGCGGTGCGCAGCGCCGTGATGAGGGCGAAGTCCAGGGTCGCGTCGCGGGTGAGCATGGCGTGCGAGGTGCCCACCGCGACCGCGAGGCCGTCCACGCCGGTGGCCGCCACATAGGCGGCCGCCTCGCCGGGGTCGGTACGGGCACCGGGCGCGTGCACGCCGTCCTTGCCCCCGACCTCGCCGAGTTCGGCCTCCACCCACATCCCGTGCTCATGGCAGAGCCGGGTCACCTCGGCGGTGGCCGCCACGTTGTCGTCGTAGCCGAGGGCGGACGCGTCGTACATCACCGAGCCGAAGCCGAGCGCGACGGCCTCGCGGACCAGCTCGGGGTCGGTGGCGTGGTCGAGATGCAGGCCCACCGGCACCTCGGCGAGCTCCGCGACGGCACGGGCCGCCGCGGCGATCGGACGCAGCGCGCCGTGGTAGCGGACCGCGTTCTGGCTGAGCTGCAGGATCACCGGAGCACCCGCCCGCAGTGCGCCGGCGACGATCGCCTGGGCGTGCTCGATCTGGATGACGTTGAAGGCGGCGGCGCCGCGGCCCTCGGCGCGGGCGGCGCCGACGATGGCCGCGGTGGGGACGAGCGGCATGAGGCTCCTAACTCAGGTGGGTGCGTTGCTCAGGGGTCCGCCGGCTCAGGGGTCCGCCGGACGGTGCGGCACCGCTCCCCGCCCGGCCGGGCAGGGGCTCGCCGGGCAGGGGTTCGATCTGTACGAGGGGGAGCAGCCGGGCGTAGCGGCCGTGGTCGACGTCGCCGGCCAGGGGGGCGGCGACGGCGGCGGCCGACAGGGCCACCGCGTCGGTGAGCCGCTCCGGCCACGGGCTGCCGGTCGCGAGGCCACGGGCCAGCGCGGCCACCGCCGCGTCACCCGCACCGGTCGGGTTGCCGGTGACCGGCTCCGGGCAGACGGCCCGCCAGGCTCCGCCGCCGGTGAACGCGCTCATCCCGTCGGCCCCCTGGGAGACCACGACGGCGCGGGCGCCCAGGTCCCGCAGTGCCGCCGCCCCGTGGCGCGGGTCGGTGTGCCCGGTCGCGGCCGACAGCTCGGCCGTGTTCGGCTTGACCAGGCCCGGCCGGGCCCGGGCGCCCTCCAGGAGGGCGGCGCCGCTGGTGTCGAGAAGCACGGGGACCGCGCCGGCCGCCCGGGTCAGCACGGCGTAGGCGTCGCCGGGCACCCCGGGGGGCAGCGAACCCGACAGCACCACGACCCGGGCCTGGGCCGCGAGCTCACCGAAGCGGCCGAGGAAGGTCCGCCACTCGGCCGCCGTGACGTGCGGGCCGGGCTCGTTGAGCAGGGTCGCCTCGCCGGTGCCCGTCTCCACCACCGTGACCGTGCGTCGGGTCTCTCCCGCCATCGGGACCAGGTCGGCGGGGACGGCCGCCGCCGCAAGGTCGGCCCGGAGGGCCTCACCCGCCGGGCCGCCCGCGAAGCCCGTCACGCGGACCGGCTCGCCGAGCGCGTGCAGGACCCGCGCGACGTTGATGCCCTTGCCGCCGGCGCGTGCGGCGGGCGCGGCGACCCGATGCACGGCACCGGGGGCGAGCCGCCGCACCTCATAGGTGACGTCGAGGGCGGCGTTGAGCGTGACGGTCAGGAACATCTCAGACGGAGGCCGGGCGGAGGATCACCGAGCGGGTCAGGTGCCGCGGGGAGTCCGGGTCGAGGCCGCGGGCGGTGGCCAGGGCCAGGGCCAGGCGCTGCGCGACCACGAGGGAGGCCAGCGGGTCGAGATCGGGCTCGATCCACAGGCCGCCGGTCGCCGTGACCTGCTCGGCCAGCCCCTCGGGGGCGGGCCCGAACATCCACACCGCGGAGCGCTCGTCGGTGATGGCGATCGGGCCGTGCCGGTATTCCTTGGCGGGATAGGACTCGGTCCAGCTCAGCGACGCCTCACGCATCTTCAGGGCCGCCTCGGCGGCCAGGCCCACGGTCCAGCCGGTGCCCAGGAAGGTGAACTGGGTCCGGTCGGCGACCCCGGCCGGAAGCGGCTCCGCGACGGCCCGCGCGGCGTCCGCGATGGCGTGGGTGAGGTCCGCGCCGAGGTGGGCGCGGAGCAGGGTCAGGGCCGTGGTCGCGAACCTGGTCTGCACGACCGACCGCTCGTCGGCGAAGTCCAGCACCACCACGTGCTCGGCCGCCGTCATGACCGGGGTGCCGGGATCGGCGGTGACGGCCGTGGTCGGCACCGTGCCGCGCAGCCCGCGGAGCAGGTCGAGGACCTCGGTGGTGGTGCCGGACCGGGTCAGTGCCAGCACCCGGTCGTAGCGGCGGCCGAGCGGCATCTCCGAGGCGGCGAAGGCATCGGTCTCGCCCAGACCCGCGGTCTCCCGGAGTGAGGCGTACGCCTGCGCGATGAACAGCGAGGTGCCGCAGCCGACGACGGCGACCCTTTCGCCGTGGTCCGGCAGACCCGGCAGCGGCGTGGAGGCAAGGTCCACGGCCCGCTGCCAGCAGGCCGGCTGATCGGCGATCTCGGTCTCGACGTGGGTCGTCACGGCAACTCCGTTCTGAGCCGCCACCGGCAGCTGTGATCAGTAGTGATGTTTTGATAACACAAATGCTCATAAACGCGCAATGTCTGAGCGTATTCCATGGCTTTCGGTGACGGAAGTCGGGCTCCGGGTGACGCTGAAGGGTGGTTCCCGGATCGGCCTGCAGCGCGGTGCGCCCCATTAGGGTCCGTCCCTAACTCGCCATAGGGGCTGTTCTACAGTGAGGTCATGGCCGTCGCGATAGGTCTGGCGGGCGCGGGGCCCAGGGCCAGGGAGGTTCACGCCCCCTATCTCGCCGCATGTCCGGGCGCCGAGTTCGCCGGGGTCTGGGCGCGCTCGACGGACCAGGCCGGCCGGCTCGCGGCCAAATATGGGGTGCCCGTATTCGATCGCTACGAGGAGCTGCTCGATCACTGTGACGCGGTGACGCTGGCCGTGTCGCCGGTGGCGCAGCCCGATCTGGCCGTGGCCGCGGCACGACGGTCCACGGCGATGCTCCTGGAGATCCCCATCAGTGTGGAGCTCGCCGGGGCCGAGCAGGCGGCAGAGGCGGTGGCGCTGTCCCACGTCGTCTCGCAACTCGGGCTGACCTGGCGCTACGCGCCCTCCGTACGCGACTTCCTGGGCACGGCGGTGGCGCGGACGGGACGGATGGGAGGCAGCGGGCGGGTGCTCTCCGGGCCGCCTCCGGGACCGTCGCCGGAGAGCCGATCGCGGTTCGAGCTCGGGGTGCTGGCGCACCAGGGGCCGCATCTGCTGGACCTGCTGGAGGCCGCACTGGGCACGGTGGCCGGGGTGAGCGCGCACGGCGACCCGGAGGGGTGGGTCGGGCTGATGCTCGAACACCAGGGCGGCCGGTTCAGCGAGGCCTCGCTGTCTGCCGCGGTCCAGGTCGAACCACGTGCCACCATCGAGGTCTTCGGCCCCGGCGGCGCCGCCGAGATCGACTGCGCGCAGGCGGTCGGGCCGGACGCCTTCGAGAACATGTTCCAGGAGTTCGCCGACGCCGTGGCCCAGGGCACGCCGCCGGAACTGAACGCCGAGCACGGCCTGCACCTGCAGCGGCTGGTCACCGAGGCCCGGACCGACCTGCTCCGCCAGTGACCGGCAGGTGACGGGCCCGCCGCACTGGACGAGGCCACGGGCCGAGCCGGGCCGCGTGCGGCACCGTGGCGGTCAGGGGGCGGGCTCGGCGAAGAACGACACCAGGGTCGTGGTGCCGTCCTGCTCGACCACCCGGAAGGCGCCGTCCGGCGCGACGTCCACGTCTCGCGGATGCCAGATCATGTGGCGGAGGACGACCGGGTACCGGGGGGAGTTGCCGCCCACCGCCACGATGACCACGTCGTCACGCGGATCGTACGCGGCGTAGGCGAACGGCAGCCGCTCAGCCTCGTGCTGGTCGCCGTACTCGGGGTCGAGCAGCTCGATCGTGATGTGCCGGCCCTCGTGTTCCTTCGTCAGCCGGTCGAGAAGGCCCTCCCACTCGCCGCGATCGGCCTTCGGGGTGTCCGCCATCGTGCTCATCTCCCTTCCGGTTACCCGGCTCCGGTGGCCCGGTCTCGCGTGCCGATCAAGCCCACAGCTTCACTGTCGCCGACGGCGCCTCCCCTCACATCCTCAATACGGCTAGAGGTCGGGAGACGCCGGGACGCCCGCTGGAGCCTCCGGCCGCTCAGAACCAGGTCCGGATCAGGTCGACCACGACGGGGCGTTCGCCGTCGGCGTCGTCCACCACCGGAATGAGCGTCCACTTGTCCAGCACGGTGCAGGGGTGGGAGAGCCCCAGCCGCACCACCTGGCCGAGCTCGACCTCGCGGCCGTCCAGGCCGCGGAGAAAGGCGTGCTGGTCGTTGAGGGCGGTGATCCGGGCCCCCGCCAGCGAACCCCCGCCGCGGACGCGCTGCGGCTCGGGCAGCCCCTCGTCGAAGGACAGGTCCCGCTTGCCCGCGTCGAGCAGGGCCAGGTCCGGCTCCGGGCGGGACACCACCCGCGCCCAGGCGTGCATCGCCGCGCGCAGGCGGCCTCCGGCACCGTCCGCCGGCCCGGCGCCCCGGCCGGGACGGGCGAACGGGGAGATCGACCGGTAGAAGCCGTCGTCGTGGACGAGGTACGCGCCCGAACGCAGCACCACCGTCGCCTCCAGGCCCCCCAGGACGTCGACGACCTGGTCGAAGTAGGCGCTCCCGCCCGCGGACACGATCGGCTCGGCGGTCTCGTACCGCAACCGGCCGTGCAGCCGGGCCAGCCGGTGGAGGTAGGCCTCCACGGCGGCCAGCCCGCCGGGCGTGGCGTCGTGGGCGAGCGCGCCCTCGTAGCCGCCGACACCGGTGAGGCGTAGC
This sequence comes from Actinomadura scrupuli, assembly GCF_050971785.1. Lineage (NCBI taxonomy): Bacteria > Bacillati > Actinomycetota > Actinomycetes > Streptosporangiales > Thermomonosporaceae > Actinomadura > Actinomadura scrupuli. The sequence continues at coordinate 499,382 of NZ_JBPCCU010000002.1, forward strand.
GTGCGGGCCGCCCGCACGGCCTCGGCGACCTCGAGGGCCTCGTCGTCGTCGCGAAGCCCCGTACGCCCGTCCGGGCCGCCCAGCTCGACCAGCACGTCCACCGGGCGGCGTGCCCCGGCCGCCCGCAGAGCGGTGTCCATGAGCGCGGCCGAGCGTGCGGAGTCCACCCAGCACACGAACTCGAACTCCGGGTCGCGGTCGAGCTCGGCGGAGACCCAGGCCAGCCCGGCCGGATCGATCAGCGCGTTGGCGAGCAGCAGGCGCCGCACGCCGAACGCGCGCCCCACCCGGAGCTGTGGGAGGTTGGCCAGGGTGATGCCCCAGGCTCCCGCGTCGAGCTGCCGCTGCCACAGCGCCGGGGCCATCGTCGTCTTGCCGTGCGGGGCGAGGTGCACCCCGGCGGCCGCCGCCCAGCCGGCCATCACCGTGAGGTTGTGGTCCAGCGCGCCCGCGTCGAGGGTCAGCAGCGGCGTGCCGAACTCCTCCAGCGGCGGTCGTGCGGCGGCGTACTCACCCGCGGTCGAGCCGTGCGCCGCGGCCGGGATCGCCTTGAACCGCCAGTCGAGACGCTCGCCGCTCAGGGCGGCCACCGCGTGCGCGTCGATTCCGCTGGACATGCCTGACCTCCTGGAGCGGTCGTACCCCGGCGGGCACGACGGCGGGTGCCGGCGAGCCGGGCCGGCATCGGGCCGGCATGGGACCGGCATCGGGCCGGAAGAACATTCTGCGGTGTGTCGGTCCGGCGGCCCCTACCAGGTCAGGAGGATCCAGCCCGCCACACCCTCCCGGCGGTCGTGGTCTGCGACCGCGCGGGCGGTGTCATCGCGGCGATGCCGCAGGGTTCGGCGGGACTTCTGCGGAAATGCTCATCAGGGTGATGCGTGATCTGACCGCCGGGGAACGCCGGTCGCAGCGCGCCCGCAGGTAGGGGGCGGCATGCTGGAGGACGGTGAGATCCGCGAGCGCGCCCGGCGGGTCCTGGACGGCCACTGGGACGAGGCGCGCGGCCACACCTACCCGCACACGTCCGTCTACCGCCATCAGTGGCTGTGGGACTCCAGCTTCGCCGCCATCTGCTGGCACCACCTCGGCGAACCGGTGCGGGCCCGCCGTGAGCTTGCGGGAGTGCTGTCCGCGCAGTTCCCCGACGGCTTCGTGCCGCACATGCGGTACGCCTCGCCCGACCACCTGCGCGGGCCCCTCGGCCACTGCTCCTCCTACACGCAGCCGCCGATCTACGCCCACGCCGCGCGCGTCCTCGCCACGGCGGGCCCGTTGCCGGCCGGGCTCACCGACCGGATCGAGGCCGGCCTGGACTGGCTGTGGCGCCGCCGCCGCACCCCGGAGGGGCTGATCCGCCTGGTCCACCCCTGGGAGTCCGGGGCCGACGACTCGCCGCGCTGGGACGACTGGATCGCGCCCTTCCTCGGCGTGGCCGACCCCGCCACGCTGCGCTGGGACCGCCCGAGCTGGACCGCCTTCGACCGGCATCTCGTCGACGCCACCCGCTTCGACGAGCACGGCGTCGCCGAGCACTCCACGGTCTTCGAATGCGCGCCCGCCGCCTACAACGCGCTGTACGCGCACGCCGCCGCCGAGCACGCCGAGCTGACCGGGGACCCGCGCTGGCGCGAGCGCTCCGTACGGCTCGCCGCCGTGATGGACGACCTGCTGTGGGACACCGGCCAGCACCTGTGGTCGGACGCGCCCGTGCTCGGCGGCGGCGGCACCGCGCGGACCCCGACCCTGGACGGCGTGCTCGGCGCGCTGGTCACCCCGGACCCCGTCAAGGCGGCCCGCGCCCTCGACCAGCTCCTCGACCCGTGCCGGTTCGCCGCTCCGTACGGCCTGGCCTATGTCGCCCGCGACCACCCCGGCTACGAGCCGGACGGCTACTGGCGCGGCACCGCCTGGATGCAGATGAACTACCTGGCCGCGCTGGCCGCGCGCCGCTGGGGCCGTGACGACCTGACCGAGGCGATCGGCGGCATGTCCCGCGCCGCCGTCGAGCACTCCCGGTTCGCCGAGCACTGGAACCCGGAGACCGGGGAGGGCCACGGCGCCATCCCGCTCACCTGGTCCGGGCTGGTCGTCACCTTCACCCGCTGAGCGCCGTCTCCTACCCGTCTTCCTCACCACGTCTTCCCGGCAGGAGTGGAATGAAGCATTCCGTTCTGTTAGACTAGGAACAGAACGCTTCGTTCCGCAAAGGTCTCCTGTGGAAGGACTCCCCGTGACCGCAACCCTCGACGTGACCGCCGGTGCCGCACCGGCCTCCGTGGCCCCGGACCGGCGCTGGCTCGGCCTCTTCGCGATCCTGACCGCGACGCTGATGAACCTGCTCGACGCGAGCATCGTCAACGTCGCCCTGCCCGTCATGCGCACGGACCTCGGCGGTTCCTACGCGACCCTCCAGTGGATCGCCGCCAGCTACACCCTGGTGCTGGCCGTGGGCCTGCTCACCGGCGGCCGGCTGGGGGACATGTTCGGGCGGCGGCGGATGCTGCTGGGGGGTGCCGCCGGCTTCGTCGCCGCATCCCTGGCCTGCGCCCTGGCCGTGTCCCCCGAGACCCTGATCGCGGCGCGCATGCTGCAGGCGGTGTGCGCCGCGGTGATGGTGCCGCAGTGCTTCGGCCTGATCCGGGACCTGTTCCCCGGCGAGGACCAGGCCAAGGCCTGGGGCGTCTTCGGACCGGCCATCGGCCTGGCCACCATCCTCGGCCCCATCACCGCCGGGCTGCTCATCAAGGCCGACCTGTTCGGCACCGGCTGGCGCATGATCTTCCTGATCAACGTGCCGCTCGGCGCGTTCGCCCTGCTCGCGGGCCGCCGGGCGCTGCCGTCCTCGGCCGGTGACCGGTCCGGTGGCCTGGACGTCGCCGGCATGCTGATCGCCGGGACCGGGATGGGCCTGCTCGTCTACCCGCTCGTGCAGGGCCGTGAGCACGACTGGCCCGCCTGGATCCTGGTCATGCTGGGCTCCTCGGTCCTGGTGCTCGGCGCGTTCGTCCTGCACCAGCTGCGCCGCACCGCCGCCGGCCGGACCCCGCTGGTCGAGCTGAGCGTCTTCGCCCGCCGGTCGTACGCCTCCGGCGTGCTGTTCGTGGTGGTGTTCTTCATCGCCATCATCGGCTTCTCGCTGACCCTGGGCTTCCTGCTCCAGCTCGGCCTGGGCTACACCCCGATCGGCGCCAGCCTCGCCATGGCCCCCTGGGCGGTCGGCGCGTTCATCGGCTCCGCGGCCGGCGCGATGATGCCGCAGCTCGGCCGGAAGATCCTGCACCTGGGCCTGGCCGTGATGGGCGCCGGCATGGCCGGGGTCTACGCGGTGTTCCGCATCTCCGGCATCGGGCTGGGCGGCTGGAACCTCACCGCGCCCGCGCTGGTGTTCGGGATCGGCATGGGCATGATCTTCGTCCCGATGTTCGGCATCATCATGGGCGAGATCAAGGACCACGAGGTGGGCACGGCGTCCGGCGCCCTGGAGTCCATCCAGCAGCTGGCCGCCGCCCTCGGCGTCGCGGTGCTCGGCACCGTGTTCTTCAACCGGTTCACCGTCCCGGCGCACAGCGCGACCGGGGTCAGGACCAACGCCCTGGCCGCCGCCGAGCAGGTCACCCTGATCGCCATCGCCCTCACCGCGGTGGCCTTCCTGATCGGCTTCCTGCTCCCCAAGAAGGCCCGTGAGCAGGAGATCCCGGGCTGACCGGCACGGCCCCCGGGCAGCCGTCCCTCCCCTGCCGAGGGGAGGGACGGCTGCCCTTCTCCCGCTGATCTCCGGCCGGCCTCACGCGGGGGTGCCGGTGAGCCGTTCGGCCTCCCACAGGTCGCGGTAGGGGCCGCGCCGCCCCAGCAGGTCCCGGTGGGCTCCGCGTTGCACGACCCGGCCCCGGTCCAGCACCACGATCTCGTCGGCGAGGTCCAGGCCGGCCAGCCGGTGCGTCACCATCACCAGCGTCCCGCCGCCCGGGGCGGTCAGCAGCTCCCGGGTGATGTCGTCCGCGGTAGGGACGTCCAGCCCCTCGCCCGGCTCGTCCAGCACCAGCACGGCGGGATCGGCCAGCAGCGCACGGGCCAGCAGCAGCCGCCGGTGCTGCCCGCCCGACAGACCCCGCCCGCCGGACCCCACCGGGGTGTCCCAGCCGTCCGGCAGCTCCCGCACGACCTCCAGCAGCCGGGCCCGCCGGGCCGCCGCCTCCAGCTCCTCCCCGGTGGCCAGGGGCCGGGCCAGGAGCAGGTTGGCGCGCAGGGTGGTGCCGAACACGTGGGCGTCCTGGGCCAGCCCGCGCACCGCCGCCCGTACGTCCCCGGGGTCGTAGGCCGCCAGATCGTGGCCGTCCAGCACCACCGCCCCGGACACCGCGGCCACCTCACCGGACAGCACCGCCAGCAGGGTGCTCTTGCCCGCTCCGCTGGCCCCCACGATCACCACCCGCCGGCCTCGTCCGATCCGCAGGTCGACCCCGTCCAGCGCGACCCTGCCCTCGTACGCGGCCCGGACGCCGAGCAGTTCGATGACCGGGGGCCCGGAGGCCAGGGTGCGCCGCCGTACCGGCCCCGCCGGTGGGGGAGCGGCCGGCAGCGCGGACACCCGGCGCGCGGCCGGACCTGCCTCCGCCAGCCGCTGTGCGGCGCCGGTGAGGGGCAGGACGGTCTCGACCGCGACGAGGCAGGTCAGGGTCAGCAGCGTGACGGTGACCCCGCCCGCACCCGAACGCACCGCCACCAGCAGCACCGCCGCCGCGGTGCCCACCTGCAGGATCGACCCGGCGGCCGCCGCGGCCCCGGACACCGCGGCCGCCGTCCGCTCCAGCCGGGCCAGCCGCCGCGCGCAGGCCGCGGCGCGGCCGATCGCGGACCCGGTCGCCCCGTACGCGGCCAGGTCCGCCGCTCCCTCCAGCACGTCCAGGCTCCGCACCGCGAGCCGCGCCCGCTGCGCCGACACCGCCGCCCCGGTCCGGTGGGCGGCCGCCCACGCGACCGCCGGTACCGCGATCCCGGCCAGCAGCAGCCCGGCGGCCAGCACCCCGCCCGCCACCGGTGACACCACGGTGACCAGCACGGTGGCGGCGGCGCCGGCGAGCACGGCCGCCGTCGCCGGAAGCAGGCAGCGCAGCAGCAGATCCTGTACGGCCTCGACGTCGGCGACCAGCCGGACCAGCGCGTCCCCGTCCCGGGTCGGCCCCCGCCGGGCCGCCAGCGCGTCGAACACCCGGCCGCGCAGCTCCGCGAGCACCCGCAGCGCCGCGTCATGGCCGGCCAGCCGCTCCCCGTACCGCAGCACCCCCTTGAAGATCGCGAAGCCGCGGACGGCGACGATCGCCGGGGACAGCGCCGCCAGCGGAGGCCGCTGCGCCGCTCGCGCGATGAGCCACGCCGCCGCCGCGACCAGCCCCAGGCCGCACAGCTCGGCGGCGACTCCGGCCACCGCCGCCAGGGTCAGGCGCCCCAGGTACGGCCTGATCGCGGCCGGCGGCCCGGTCATGCCGCGACCTCCGCCGCGGGGTCCACCACGCGGCCCGCCCGGAGGCGGACCACCCGGTCGGCCGCCGCGAGCAGCGCCGGGCGGTGCGCAACGATCAGCGCGCCGCGCCCGGCCAGCACCCGCCCGGCCGCCGCCACGAGCGCCGCCTCACTGCCCAGGTCGAGGCGGGCGGTCGGCTCGTCCAGCAGCATCAGCGGCGCGTCCCGCAGGCAGGCGCGGGCGAGCGCGATCCGCTGCCGCTGCCCGGCGGACAGGCCGGCTCCGCGTTCGCCCAGGACCGTGCCGTAGCCCTCGGGCAGCGCGCCGACGAAGGCGTCGGCCCCGCCAGTCCGGGCCGCCCGCCTGACCTGCTCGGCGGTGGCCTCGGGAGCGCCGAGCCGGATGTTGTCGGCGATGCTCGCCGCGAACAGGTGCGGGTGCTGCGGCACCCAGCCCAGCAGCCGCCGCCACCGCTCGAGGTCCAGCTCCGCCAGGTCGGTGCCGTCGGCCAGCACCCGGCCCCGTTCCGGGACGACGAACCCGAGCAGCACCTGGAGCAGGGTCGATTTTCCGGCGCCGCTGGGACCGGTGACGGCCACCCGCTCCCCGGCCGCCAGCACGAGTGACACCCCGTCCAGGGCGGGCCGTGCCGCCCCCGGGTAGCGGACCGTGACGTCCTCGAAGACGATCTCCGGAGGCCGCTCTCCCGGCCGGGCGGTGCGCCGCCGTCGCGGAGCCGTCGCCGGAGGCCCGTCCAGCACGGCGAAGACCTGCTCCGCGGCCGCGACCCCTTCCGCACCGGCGTGGAAGCGGATGCCCAGCGTCCGCAGCGGCAGGTACACCTCGGGGGCCAGCAGCAGCACCAGCAGCCCGGTGCCCAGCCCTGCCGAGCCCGCCAGCAGCCGCAACCCGATCGGCACCGCGACCAGCGCCACCGACAGGGTGCACACGAGCTCCAGCACCAGCGAGGAGAGGAAGGCCACCCGCAGCGCGGCCACCGTGGCCCGCCGGTGCTCGCCGGCGAGCCGCCGTACGACCTCGCCCTGGTGGGCGGTCCGCCCGAAGGCCCGCAGCGTGGACAGGCCCGCCAGCACATCGTGGAAGTGCCCGCCGAGCCGGTGCAGCAGCGCCCATTGGTGCCCGGTCAGCTCGGCCGTGCGCATCCCCACCAGCGCCCCGAACAGCGGCACCAGCGGCAGCGTCACCACCATCGTCAGTGCCGATCTCCAGTCCGCCACCGCCACCCGGGCGAGCACGACGACGGGCACCGCCACGGCCGCGAACAGCTGCGGGAGGTAGCCGCCGAAGAACGTGTCGAGCGCGTCCACGCCCCGGGTGACCAAGGTGGCGTGCTCCCCGCTCCTCCCGGGCGACCGCGCCGTCGCGGCCCGCTCCAGCAGCCCGGTCCGCAGCCGCGTCCTGACCCCGGCGCCCGTACTCGCGGCGAGCAGGTGCACCGCCCACCCCAGCGCGCCGCGCAGCGCCGCCACCGCGATCACCCACGGCAGGAGGGTCACCTCGAGCCGGGCCAGCGCCCTGGCCAGCAGCTCCGCCTGCGCCACGATGAGCACGCCCTGCGCGACGGCCGACACCGCCAGTACCCCGAGGCGCCGGCGGGGGACCAGGCCCAGCAGCCGCCGTTCGGCCGCCTTCACCGGCCCGCCCTCACAGGCTCCGCCCTCACAGGCTCCGCCTTCCCGGGCTCCGCGTTCACCAGGACCGCCCTCACAGGCTGCGCCTCCCCGGGCTCCGCGTTCACAGGTAGGAGGGGCGGTCGACGCGGTGCCGGAACGTCCACCAGGTCAGTGACTGCGCGGCCAGCAGCAGCGGCAGCACGGCCACGGTCGTCGTCGCGGTCAACGCCAGCGCCGTCCCCCCGGCCTCCACCTGCGACCACGGCAACCGGGCCCCCGCCGCCACCGGCAGCACTGCCAGCAGCGGGGCCGTCACCGCGAACCGGCCCGGCAGCCGGCGCGCCCGCTCGTACGGCTCACCGGTGAGGCGCAGCGCCGCGAACCCGGCTCCGTGCACCGCGAACAACGCCGCCGCCGGAAGCGCGAACAGCAGGCCCGCGTTGAGGCCGGGCAGCCCGACGGCGATGTCGCCCAGGATCGCCCCCCAGGACAAGGCCAGCGCCCAGCTGCCCGCCACGATCGCGGTGTCACAGGCCGCCCGCCAGGTTCGCGCGTCGGCCCGGCCCCGCAGCCACAGTCCGGCGTCCCGCACCATCCAGCCGGTCACCAGGGCGAGCACCGGTGCCCGGAGCCCGCCCAGCACCAGTTCCTCCAGTCCCGGGAAGGCACCCGCCATCAAGCCGAGCACGGCCACCAGCCACACCTCGTTGCCGAGGAAGAACGGCGCGATCCCGGCGATCACCAGCCGGCGCCGGCGCTGGTCGCGGCCGAGGACCGGCAGCAGCATGCCCACCCCGATGTCGGCGCCCGCCAGCACCAGGTAGCCGCCGGCGAAGAACGCCAGCAATGTCACGGCGAGAAGGTCCATCGCAGCGTCCTCTCAGAACGTCGGAGCGAGGTCACGGGCCGGTTCGGGGGCGGGCGGCGGGGCACCGAGCACGGCCCCCTCCGGGCCACGCCGCCCGTACCGGCCCAGCAGCCAGATGTTGATCGCGATCAGCACCGCGAACAGCGTCACGAAGACGGTGAGCGACGCGGCCATCTCGGGGCCGCCGACCGGTCCCAGCGCGTCCTCGGTGCGCAGCACCCCCACCACCGCCCATGGCTGCCGTCCCATCTCCCGGGAGACCCAGCCGCCCAGCATCGCCAGGTAGGGGAGCGGGATCGCCGCCATCAGCACCAGGTGGAAGAGCCGGCCCCGCGTCAGCCACCGTCCGAAGGGGAACTTCACCAGGCACACGACGGTCAGCAGCGCCAGCAGGCCCCACATCGAGGTCATGACCGCCAGGCCGGCCTCGGCCGACGCCGATTTCGGCGCCTCCGCGACGCCCGGCACCGAGTTCTCGCGATAGGGGAACTGCGCCCCGCCGAACACCACTGTGGGGCTGATCGACAGGATCAGCGCGAGCATCCCGATGCGCAGCGAGCGGCGGAAGAACTCCACCTCCTCGGTGCCCCTGCGCAGGTGGTAGGCGCTCACGCCGGCCATGAACACCCCGGCGGTGACCAGCGCCCCGAACAGCACATGCCAGAACGCCAGGACCGCCGCCGGGTTGGTCAGCAGCGCACCGGCATCGGTGAGCCGTGCCACCCCGTCGCGCATCTCGTAGCCCACCGGGCGTTTCAGGAACCCGTTGGCGACCAGGATGAAGAACGCCGACGCGTACGCCGTCAGGGTCACCACCCAGATCATCGCCAGGTGGACCCACCGGCCGAACCGGCCCCACCCGAAGATCCACAGCCCGAGGAACGTGGACTCCACGAAGAAGGCGACCAGCGTCTCCATCGCGATCGGGGCCCCGAACACGTCGCCGGTCAACCGCGACAACCCACCCCAGGCCAGTCCGAACTGGAACTCCATCAACAGCCCGGTGACGATCCCCATCGCGTAGTTGATCACATACAGCTGCCCCCAGAACCGCACCATCCGCTCGTGGACGGGGCTCCGGGAGATCGTCGCCCGGGTCTGGATGATGGCCACCAGCGTCGCCAGCCCGAGCGTCAGTGCTACGAACAGGAAATGCGACCCGGCCGTCAGCGCGAACTGCAGCCGGGCCAGGAACAGGGGGTCGTCCATCGGGAGCCGTCCTCGGGAATGCCTCGCCAGTGGGTACGGCCCTGATCGTTTCCCATGGGCCCCCACTGCGAATCGGCCGTACGCGGGCATCTCGCCTGCAACTTCGGCGCACCCGGACGGGCCGTGTACACCCGGCGATGTACTCGGCGTACTCACCGAGGAGGAGCACCGGCCGGGGAGGGGCTCAGCCGAGCCAGCCGGGCCGGACCATCCCCGTCTCGTACGCCAGCACCACCAGCTGAGCGCGATCGCGCGCCCCCAGCTTGGTCAGCACCCTGCTCACGTGCGTCTTGGCCGTCGCATGGCTGATGCCCAGCTGCTCGGCGATGCCCTCGTTGGACAGTCCCGCCGCCACCAGCGCCATCACCTCGCGCTCCCGCTCGGTGAGCGCGTCGAGCTCGGCGGCGGGCGGCGGAGCGGTGAGCCGCGACGCGAACTGGGAGATCAGCCGTCTGGTCACCGACGGCGCCAGAAGCGCGTCGCCTCTGGCCACCACCCGCACCCCGAGGATCAGCTCGACGGGTTCGGTGTCCTTGACCAGGAAGCCGCTCGCCCCGTCCTTGATCGCGCCGTACACGTAGTCGTCCAGGTCGAAGGTCGTCAGGATGATCACCTTGACGGTGGCCAGCCGGGCGTCGGCGACGATCCGCCGGGTCGCCTCCAGCCCGTCCATGACCGGCATCTGTATGTCCATGAGCACCACGTCCGGCCGTTCCGCCGTGGCGAGCCGTACCGCCTCGGTCCCGTCGCCGGCCTCCGCCACCACCTGGATGTCGTCCTCGCCCTCGAGGATCGACCGGAAGCCCGCCCGTACCAGGGTCTGGTCATCGGCCAGCACCACCCGGATCACGCGGCCCCCTCCGGCTGGGCGCCCGCGGCCGCCGGCTCGAACGGCAGCCATGCCCGTACCCGGAAGCCCCCGGCCGGTCGCGGGCCCGCGGTCACCTCTCCGCCGACGGCCGCCGCCCGCTCGCGAATGCCGCGCAACCCATGGCCGTGCCGCATCGCGCCCTCGTCCACCGGAGCCGTCCCATCGTCGTCGACCTGCACGGTCACGGCACTCGCCGTGTACCGGATCTCCACCTCCACGCCGGACGCCTCGGCGTGCCGCACGGCGTTCGTCAGCGCCTCCTGCGCGATCCGGTACACCGCCAGCTCCACCGGCGCGGGCATGTCCACGGCGCCGCCCGCCCGGGTCAGCCGGACCGGCAGCCCGGCCTCCGCGGTCTGCGCGATGAGTTCGTCCAGCCGGGTCAGTGACGGCACCGGCGCAGGCGCCGTGGCGGCCTCGCCGTCCACCTGACGCAGCACCCCCAGCACGCTCCGCAGCTCCCGCAGGGTGTCCTTGCTGGCCTGCTTGATGGCCTCCAGCGCGGAGAACGCCTGCTCGGCCTCGTGGCGGTGCAGCGCCGCACCCGCCTGCACATTGATCAGCGAGATCTGGTGGGCGAGCACGTCATGCAGCTCCCGGGCGATCCGCAGCCGCTCCTGGGTCTCCCGCCGCTGCGCCTCCTCCTCGCGGGTGTGCTCGGCCTCCGCGGCCCGCCGCTCGGCCTCCGCCAGCCGGGCGCGCCGGTCCCGGGCGTGCCGGGCGAGCGCGATGATGACGAGGAGCAGCGCACCGTGGGCGGCCACCGCGGACGCCGAGTCGATGGCGTCGGGATCCACCGGGCCGCCGCCCGTGTCCCGCAACCTGCTCATGAGCACGAACCCGGCGTCGATGCCCGCGCCGGCGGCCAGCGGCACGACCAGCGCGCACCGCATCGCCGCGGTGTAGAGCGCGATCAGGAAGGCCACGGCGACGGCGCTGTCCGGGTAGCCCAGCGGGTAATACACCACGTTGGCCACCGCGGTGACCAGTAGCACGATGGCCGGGTGCCGCCGCCGGAACGCCAGTGCCACCGCACTGACCACCGTAAGGATCACACCGCCCGGCCACAGCGCCCGGTCGCCGGGCGCGGCCCTCACGACGGCGGATCCCAGGTTGACGGCCAGGACCACCACGGCCAGGGTCACGTCACCGATCGGGCCCTGCGCCCACCGCCGCCACGTCACCCGCCCACCGTAGCCCGCCTCCCGGGCGCCCTTCCGCCACCGGCCGGATCGGCGAACCCCACGACGACCCGGGCGCGACCTGCCGGCCGACGGTGGGTTCCGGCGCCTACCTGGACATCACCCGGTGTCCGCGCAGGTGCGGGTGGGAGCGCGAGTGGCGTCCGGTGCCGGCCGGGAGCCGGACCGCGCGTACGCCGGCGTCCGGCGCCTTCCGTGCGGCGGTCGCCGTGAGCGGCGACAGCGCCGAGATCGACACCGCCCCGGGGAGCACGAACGCGCACCAGAGCGGATCAGCCGTCTCCGCCTCTTGCGCGGCGGGCTCCTGGACCTGTTCCGGCAGGACGGTCTCCGTCGTGTTCGGAGGGGTCGTCTCGGTTTTCGGGGTGACCTGCTGGACGATGTTGCAGACCTTGACGTTCTTGCACATGGCATTCTGGATATTGGTCACCCCGCCCGCGGTGCTGGTCGAGGTGTGCTGGTAGCCATGGTTGTTCGTGGGGCTCTTCAGCGAATAGATGTTACGGTTGTGAGTGCCGTTTCCATAATGGCCTTGCTCGGTGAAGTTCATGTCGATCGGCTCTGGATCCGCGCTTGCCGGAAGTGCTGCGGAGCACCATAGGAATGCGGTCGATACGGAAGCGCCGATCAGAAGACGCACGGCGATGTTCCTTTTCCCGAACGCTCTGCCGTCATGCTGACACGTCATTCTCTGTTGTCCCTCGCTGCATCGGATGAGTTCCGCCGGGCGGCCGGTCGATCACGGCCGTACGAGCCTACTCCGCAGCGCGGTCCCGCTCATGTTCTGGATCACCCGGGTGCAGATCCTTACCGCATCATTGCCGTGTGCGGTGGGGAAAAGGGCTTATCCCATGACAAGGCGGGGACACGGGAGAATGACTGCTTCAGCTAGGTTCGAGGGAGAACGGGAATCCCTTTTGTGGGTATTGCGGGTCCGGGCCGGAGGCGTGGTCAGTGAACCCATTTCATCTTGTGGTGGAGGGCTGCTGATCACAGTATGATCGCTATGCGTTGGTTGGGGCTGTGACGTAAAGAAGGCCCTGGTAGACGGGTTGATCATCACAACCAAGACCCGCCACAACCAGGAGCTTCGGTGCTGTTCTACCGTGCCGCGCGGGCGGACACCGTCGAGAAATCTCGGTTGTGTCGATCAACTTCCGCGATTCCCAAGGAACAGGTTTACAGACGTAGTAAGTGGGTTACTAGCCCCTGAGTAAGATCGTGTTCGCGTGGGAAAGAGAACATACGACGGACCAGCCGCCTTCGCAGGCGAGCCAATGCGTCGTCGCCCGCCTCCCGTCCCCGATCACGCAGGGGACTACTCTAACTAGAGAAAGGCCGTCTGTCATGCCTCTCGCTCGCATTGATCTCATAGAGGGCAAGTCGGTGGAGTACCGCCAGACCATTGGCGACGTGGTGTACGACAAGATGATCGAGTGCCTGGGAGTGCCCGAGGACCGGTTCCAGGTCATCACCGAACACAAGGCTGAGAATTTCAGCTACGACCGCGACTACCTCGGCATCTACAGGTCCGAGAACTGCGTTTTCATTCAGCTGGTGTTCCTCGACGTGGCGAGTCCCGAGCAAAAGGCCACATTCTACAAGGCTGTTGCAGACGATCTGCACGAGAAGCTGCAGATGCGGCGAGAGGACGTCTTCTTCAACCTGATGACCGTCACCCCGCCGGACTGGTCTATGGGCAACGGGAACGCTACGTACGTCAATGGTGTGCCGACTGACCGTCTTGACCCCACCTCGGTTCAATGAGCCTTTTCCGTACGCGGAGCAGCGGTGATCACGTCATGATTGTGAGTTGCGGGTTTGCCTGCTGACGTAGAGAAGCTCCTGGTAGCTGCATTGATCACCACAACCGAACCCGTCACGACCAGGAGCTTCTACCGTGCCGCCGTCGATTTGTCGCGTTCAACGCTGAACTACGTGGCGGGGATCGTCCGCCGTCACCGTAAGGCGATCGGGTCGGCGTGGCGGCTGCTCACTCCTGGGCAGCAGGCACTGCTGGTGCTGGTCCATCTGCGTAAGGGCGAGACGTTCGCGGAGGCCGGGGCGGGTTTCGGGGTATCGACGTCGACGGCGTGGCGGTACGTGGAGGAGGTGGTGGCGCTACTGTCGGCGCGATCTCCCAAGCTCACGCAGGCGCTGGCGAAGGCCACGAAGGACGGCCTGAGTCATCTGATCCTGGACGGCACGCTCATCTATACCGACCGGGTCCGCGCGGACCGACCGTACTACTCCGGCAAGCATCGGGCGCACGGAGTGAACGTGCAGGTCATCGCCACGCCAGACGGGACGATCCTGTGGACATCGGGCGCACTGCCCGGCTCCACCCACGACCTGACCGCAGCCCGGATCTGGGGGATCTTGCGCGAACTCCTCCGCAAGCTGCGGTGCAGCCCCAGCAAAGCCGGCCACCTCGTCAAGGCCATCGCCGTCCTGCAGAACTACGAGATCATCCGAGGATGAAAAAGGGTCAGTGGGACCGGAGCCGCTGGGAGATCTTGCACACGCGATTCCTCTTCTTGCAGAAGGCGACCTGGGTGTTCGTCTTCCCGCTCATGTTCACGTTCTGGATCTGCTGCGGCCCGCTGTTGAAGGAGGGGCTGAGGACCTGCCAGAAGTTCCTGTTCGCCTTGCCGTTTCCGCCGTGCACGCTGATGCGGCCGGAATTGCCTTGGCCGCCACCGTTGAAGATGCTTTTGCGGGCACCGGGGCCGATCGGCTTGGCGCTCGCCTCCGGTGCCGCGATGGCCCCCGAGATCGCGATGATGAGCGCGGTCAGCGCCAGCCTCCGCGCGTGGACGACGGCACCGGCACGCGAGCTCTTCCCACAATGACGGGTCATTAGGATGCACACCTGTCCTTTCAGGGCTTCGGTGAAGGGCGCTCCGTGCGTCTGACATCATGGCCGTCACTTTCATACCCTGCGACCGGCGTCGATCCCGCCCGCAGAGATCGACTGCGCAGATGATTACTCGCTCTTTGTCAATAACAAGCGCCCGCGGGATCTCGGCGGGTTCCGCCCGGTCCGCGCGAGGTCACGGAATCTCCTCGTACGATGCGGTGCACCGGCGCCCTGGCGTGCGAAAGTGGATCACCGGCCGTCCGGCCGAGGACAGGAAGTGGGCATGGACATCAAGGAGACCAACCGGAAGGTGATCGAGCAGTTCCGGGCCGGCGGCGAGATCGAGGGCATGCACCGTGACCGCCTGCTTCTGCTCACCACCGTCGGAGCCAGGACGGGCCGGCGCCGCACCACGCCCATGATGTTCCACCGGGACGGCGACCGGCTGCTGGTCATCGCCTCCAACATCGGGGCGCCCGCGCACCCGGACTGGTACCGCAACCTGGTGGCGGATCCCCACGTCACGGTGGAGGTCGGCGACGAGACCTACGAGGCCACCGCCACTCCGCTCGCAGGCGGCGAGCGAGACCGACTGTGGCGCACGCTGGAGGAGGCCTATCCGTTCTTCGCCGAGCACCAGGCCAAGACCGGCCGCACCATTCCCGTCGTCGCCCTGACGAGGAGATGAGCCGGGCCCTGGGCATCGCAGATCAGCCGGGGTGAGTGCTGAGACGGCTGACAACCGCGCGCGAAAGCTCGTGGGCGCGATGAGTACTCCTCCCCGCCGGCAGGGGTGAGTCTGGCAGCCGTGGCCGGGCACCGGCCCCCCTCGTTCGCTCGTTCGCGAACGCGCTGCCCGGCTTGAGAGGAAACGATGTCCTGGACCAGACATGTCCCGGTCCGTGGCCCGGCGCTGCTGTACGCCGGGCTGCTGGTCCTCGCATCCGTGGTGGTGCCGCAGCCGGCGGCCCGCGCCGACGACTCGCGGGTGGAGACGCCCGTCGCCACCAGTTCACCGATCACCGAGGTCGTCGAGTCGGTGGTGAAGGTCAAGGTCCCGCTGCCGGACTCGGTGGGGCCGCACCCGGCCGCGTGCGAATGGCTGTCGTACCTGCGGTTCCGGCACAAGGACGGGCCCTCCGCGTCCGCGTCGGCCGACAGGATCCTCATAGCTCAGCCGGGTGTCCTGGAGGGTGCGGGCGCCTTCGACAGCGTGGCCCGCAACACCATCAAGGCGGCGGCCGCCAAGGGCAGGCACATCGAGTTCTGGGCGCTGGACCGGCGATCCAACTGCCTGGAGGACGGCACCGGACTGCGGGCGGGCCTGGCGGCCAAGGACCCGCATGTGGCCATCGACTACTACTACCGCGGCAAGGTCGTGGACGGCGCCAAGTTCGCCGGATACCAGACCAACGACCAGGTGAAATGGCTGCAGAACATCGGGCTGGAGCAGACCGTCAGGGACCAGTACGACCTGATGGTCAAGGAACTGCCCGGTCAGGCGCTGCGCAAGCAGAAGGTGCTGTGCGGCGGGCACTCCCTCGGCGGGGTGCTGACCGGGTTCTTCGCCGTGTGGGACTTCGACGGTGACCACGCCACCACCGGCGACGCCGGGTACAACCAGTGCTCGGGCTACTTCGCCCTGGACACCTCGATCCAGGCGGGGCCGATCACCGTGGACGGGCAGGTGCCGTCCATCCCCCAGATCGACCTCGGCCCGGCCGTCGTCAAGGCCGGTCTGGAGTCGGGGATCATCCCCCGGACGCTCTCGGCACCCGCGGTGATCAACTCAGAGACGATGAACCTGCTGGCGATCGCCGGCCTGGCCGCGCGGGTCGCCCCGGAGGCGCAGTCCGACCTGGCGCAGTACATCCCGAGCGGGTTCAACCAGGACACCACCTACCGGGTGCTGTTCTCCAAGAACCTGGCCGCCTTCGTGGCCGGCTCGCCCACGATCAAAGATTTCAAGGTCACCAATTCGGCGGCGCTGGGCGCGCTGATGGACGACAACTCCCAGCCGCTCGGCTTCATCCAGGCGAGCGTCGGGTTCTTCGACGGCGGCAAGATCGCGGACAAGGACTTCCCGCTGCCGAACGACCTGGCCAAGATCCCGGGCCTGGAGCTGTTCTCGCGCTTCCTCGGCAACGAGAAGAAGGCGATCCCCGACCAGCCCGCCGGCCCCCTCTACACGTGGCGGAACTACGACCGGGTCGGCGCCCTGGATGATCCGGTCTACAAGTCCAAGGACGGCACACCGTTCACCACGGCCGCCAAGGAGGTCACCGACGTCCACGAACTGGCGCGGAGCCTGTCGGAGCATCCGCTCGACTTCACCGAGCACTACTTCCCCACCCGGATGGTCACCGACATCCAGCTCTCCACGTCTCCGGCGCTGTTCAGGGATGCCGTCCACAAGGAGGGCCTCACCGCCAACCCGACCATCAACCTGCTGGCCGGCGACGGGCTCTTCCCTCGCGAGCCGGGTGAGAACGTCGTGATCGCCGCCGGCTACCAGCACCTCGACGTGCTCACCGCCGCGCCGGTCCAGAACGGCGGCGGGCCCGAGCCGATCTCGGTCAACCTCGCGGACTTCAGCACCAGGTAGCGGTCCGGATATCGGTCCACGCGGAAGGAAAGGACCGCCGGCCCTCTCGGGGATCCGGCGGTCCTTCGCGGGTACGACTCCGGTGGGCTCAGACGGTCTCGACCGGCTGGCCGGCGAGATCGTAGGCGCCCGCGTGCTGGTAGCCCGGCTCGGCGTTGTGCGGCACCCTGTTGAGCACGGTGCCGAGCAGCCGCGCGTCGACGGCGCTGAGCTGTTCGGCGGCGCGGCGGACCTGTTCCCGCGAGGTCCTTCCGTAGCGGGTCACCAGGACGGCGCCGTCACAGATCTTGGAGAGGATCGCGGCGTCGGCGACCGGGAGCAGTGACGGCGCGTCGATCACGACGAGGTCCGCCCTGCTGTGCAGCTCCTCCAGGAGCCGGGGCATGTGCTGCGCCCCCAGCAGCTCACTGGGGTTGGACATCATCGGCCCGCTGGACAGCACCGACAGCGACATCCCGTCCCAGGGATGGAGCGCCTCCTCCAGGGAGGCCTGGCCCACCAGCAGGCTGGTCAGCCCGGCCCTGGACTTGATCCCGAGGTACTTGGCCAGCCCGTGCCTGCGCAGGTCACCGTCCACGAGGATGACCCGCTTGCCCGCCTGCGCGAACGAGATCGCCAGGTTGCACGCCGTCAGCGACTTGCCCTCGTGCGGCACGGCGCTGGTGACCACGACCGACCGCACCGGGTCGTCCCCGTCGAAGGAACGCACGTTCGTGCGCAGGAACCGGAACGCCTCGGCGCGCGCTCCGTGGGCGGGCCCCTCCACGATCAGCGGATGCTTCGCCGCGGAGTCGTCCTGGCAGATCACCCCGAGTACGGGGCTGCCGGTGATCTCCCGGAGCTGCTCCACGGTCTTGACCGAGAGGTCCAGGGACTCGCGCAGCAGGCCGCCGCATATCCCGAGGACGAGACCGATGATCAGGCCGATGGCCAGGTTATCCGGCAGGCTCGGGCTCACCGCCCCGGTGGGCAGCCGCGCGTTGTCGACCACGGTGACCTTGACGCGCGCCGGCTTGCTGGCCGCGGGGCGCTCGAGCTCGTCGACGAGCGCGACGAACCGCGTCCCCAGCGCGTCGGCGATCTGCTTGGCGCGGGCGGGCGACGAGTCGGTGACCGTGGCGCGCAGCAGCACCGTGTCCGGTACGACCTCGGCCGAGATCCTGTCCTGCAGCTGCCGGGAGGTGAGGCCGCCCGACTCCTCGGCGAGCCGGTCGGTCAGCCGGTAGCTGTTGAGCAGGTTCGCATAGGACTTGACGCGTTCCTGCGACAGCAGGGTGGCCTGGTAGGCGGAGGTGCTGTCCATGCTCCGATCCGCCACCGACACGAACATGGTGATGGACGCCGCGTACTGCGGGGTCGCCCGGGTCGTGGCGATCCACGCGCTGACGACCGCCAGGACGGTGCAGGCCATGATGAGAGCCCAGTGCCGCTGGAGCAGGCGAAGATAACGAGTGATTTCCATGTTCGTGCCCCCGGAAGATCGTCCTAGCGTCGGTATCGGTCGGCTATGCCGGTTGCGGGGCCGCCGAGCCGGTCGCGCCCCGGGGGAGCGCCTGTGCCCCGGCATAGTGCGGGAGCGTGCCGAACCACTCCACGGTCTGTTCGAGCCCGTCCTTCAGCGCCACCGGGGAGACGCCCGGGAACAGCCGGCGAAGGCACCCGGCGGCGGCCTGAGAGTCGCGTACGTCCCCGGCACGGGGAGGTTCGTGACATATCTCGATCGGCACGCCCATGGTGGCCGACACCTGGTGGGCCAGGTCCAGGATCGACATCCGGGTGCCGAACGCGAGGTTGACGGGCGTCTCGCAGGTGACACCGCCGATGACGGCGTCGGCCAGCACCCGGGTGACGGTGCCGACGAAGGTGAAGTCGCGCGTCTGGTGGCCGTCGCCGTGGACGCGCAGCGGCTCTCCGCGTAACGCGGCGTCGATGAACGCCGGGATGACGGCGGCGTACGCGTGACCGGCGGACTGCAGCGGCCCGTAGACGTTGAAGAAGCGCAGGGCCAGCGTGGGCAGCCCGAAGCCGGCGCCGTAGGCGAGCACATAGGCCTCGGTGGACAGTTTGCTGGCCCCGTAGGGGCTCAGCGGCCGGGTCGGCAGCTCCTCGTGTTTGGGCAGCTCCGCCACCGACCCGTACACCGAGGAGGAGGACGCGGCGACCACGTGGATCGAGGCGCGGCGGCATGCTTCGAGGACGTACACCGTGCCGCTGGCGTTGACCTCGTGGCTCGCGACGGGGTCGGTGAGCGACCGCGTGACCGACGGGCGGGCCGCGAGGTGGACCACGGCGTCGGCGCCGTGGACCGTCTCCGCCAGCAGCTCGCGGTCCAGGATGCTCCCCTCGACCAGCCGTGCGTCCACCCCGTGCAGGTTGGCGGCCGATCCGGTGCTGAGGTCGTCGAACGCGACGACCTCGCCGACCTGCGGGCGCGAGGCCAGCTCACGGCAGAGGTTGGCGCCGATGAATCCGGCACCACCGGTGACGATGACTCTCAACGGTCGTTCCCCCTCGGGTGCGTCGAAGCCGACCACCAGCCCTTGTCCACGGCGATCGACGTGTACAGCTCGTGCATGTCGCGGACCAGGCGATCGGCGCCGAACCGCTCCGTGGTCCGGGTCCGGGCGTCGCGGCCCATGCGCAGGCGCAACGGCTCGTCCCGGAGGAGCCGCGTGACGCGGTCGGCCAGCTCGGCCGACCGGGGTGCGGTGAGCAGGCCGGTCACTCCGTCCTGGACCACCTCGGGCACACCGCCCACCCGGGTGGCGACCGCCGGGAGCCCGGCGAGCCCGGCCTCGATGAGCGACACGGGCATGCCCTCGTTGTCCGAGGTGAGCAGGACCAGGTCCGCCGCGGCGTAGACGGTCTCCACGTCCGCCCGCCAGCCCAGCAGGTGCAGGGCGTCGTCCAGCCGCCCGGCGGCCTCGGCCACCTGGCCGAGGAGGTCGCCCTCACCGCACACCACGAACCGGGCGGCGGGGAGCTCACGATGGACGGCCCGCACCACCTCGACCAACCGGTCCGGTCGCTTGATCCCGGTCACCCGGCCCACGTACGCCACGACCGGAACGTCCAGGGGGAGCCCCAGCTTGTGCCGGGCCGCCTCCCGCTCCGGCAGCGGGCCCAGCTCCGTCCCGGGGGGCACGACGCAGTACTGCCCGGGCCGGCCGATGCCCACGTCGACGAGGTCGTCGCGCACGCGTTCGCCGACGGCGACCAGACGGTCGCTGACCCGGGCGAAGGTGCGTTCGGCCTGCACGACCAGCCGGGTCTTCGGCCGGGAGAAGTAGCCGTGCAGCAGGTGCCCGTGGAAGGTGTGCACGCGCGCCGGGACCCGGGCCAGCACCGCGGCCGTCCGGCCCAGCGCGCCCGCCTTGGCCATGTGGGTGTGCACGATGTGCGGCCGGAACTCGCGCATGGCGGCGGTCAGCCGGGCCAGGGAGCGCGCGTCGTCGGAGGGCCGCGCCGAGCGGCCGAGGGTCGGCAGGCGGTGGACGGTCACGTCCGGTGCGCACAACTCCACGTAGTCGGCCTCGCCCGCTTCGACGAAGCCGCAGTAGAGCCGCTGGTCGAAACGTTCCGCGTCCAGCCCTCGCATCAGCACCGACGCCTGCAGAGACGGGCCGCCCACGTTCATCCGTGTCATGACCCGCATCACTCTGATTCGCTTGCCGCTCACCGGTGCCCCCAGTACGACCACATGATCACGCAGAGTACAGAATCATCACTCTCCGTACAAGGACCGTTCTGTGTTCGCGGGAAAGGCGCCGCGATGAGGCGGATCGGAGGCCTGGATGGCAAAAAGCTAAATGAGATGACGAAAGTGGATGAGACGCCTAATCGTCATTAACTGGGAAGTAAGGAAAACCGCGCGACGTGATGATATTGCGGTACTTCCACAGGGGGACATCTGTGATCACGCTTGATAGGCTGCGCATCGTTTCCCAATTGCCGAGGACGGCATTGCGGGAGAGCTTCATCTCGGAAAGCAAATTGTCCCATATCTGTTCGGGGGGAACCTTATGGGCTCATTCTCAAGACGAGCCGTCGGCGTGGCGGGTGCCGCGTTGATCGGTGCCGGTACGGCGGCGCTGCCGCCGGCGGCGCATGCCGCACCGGTGTCAGCGGCGGCTGCGGTGGCGGTGCCGTGCAGCGTGTCGGCCCTGGTCACGGCGATCCAGGCCGCCAACGCGGTCACTTCGCAGGTGCTCCAGCTGGCCCCGTTCTGCACCTACTCGCTCACCGCGCCGGTGGTGATCGGCTCGCGCG
Source organism: Actinomadura scrupuli (assembly GCF_050971785.1). Lineage (NCBI taxonomy): Bacteria > Bacillati > Actinomycetota > Actinomycetes > Streptosporangiales > Thermomonosporaceae > Actinomadura > Actinomadura scrupuli. The sequence continues at coordinate 520,364 of NZ_JBPCCU010000002.1, forward strand.
GCCCGAACGGGTTGCCGATCATCACTGGAAACGTCACGCTCGTGGGGCAGCACCGCACGACGATCAACCGCTTCTCGGGCGCGCGGTTCCGCATTCTCGAGGTCGCCGCCGGCGGCACCCTGACCACGCACAACCTGATCATCAGCGGTGGGGACGGTGGCGCCAACACCGGCGGCGGCATCCTCAACGCCAATGGCACGGTCGCCCTGAACAGCACTCTCATCGCCCGCAACACGGCGGACAACGGTGCCGGACTGTCCAACGACCGGGGCCGCATGACCCTGTTCAACAGCATCGTCAGCGTCAACACGACCGGCGGCGGGGGTGGCGGCGGCGGTATCTACAACGACGGCATCCTGACGCTCAGGCGCAGCACCGTCAGCGGCAACTGGGCCAACACCAGCGGCGGCGGCATCTTCAACGAGCAGGGAGGGAGGACGGTCCTCAGCTCCAGCACGGTCAGCGGTAACGGCGCGGCGGCCAACGGGGGCGGCATCTACAACAACGCCGCCAGCACCACGGGGCTGCAGCAGAGCCTGATCCACAACAACAGCGCTCACGCCGACGGTGCCGGTATCTACAACCGGGGCACGCTGCAGGTGGTGGGCAGCCGGCTCACCGCCAACCGCGCCACGGGCAACGGTGGTGGCACCTACAACACCCCGGGCGCCACGCAGCTGTTCCACAGCACCCGGCTGGATCGGAACACCGCCGCCAGCGGCGGTGGCATCTACAACGGTGGCGGGCTCCGGAGCGTTGCTCTGAACTCCACCACCATCACCGGCAACGTCGTCGGAAACTGCCGGCCACTCGGCTCCATCCAGCGCTGCGTGGGCTGAGATCGGGCCTGTTCCCGACCGCGGCCCTGGAGCGCAGGGTCGTGACCGCACGAGGTATTCGACAGGGTGGCGGGCGATCATTCACCCGTCACCCTGTCGGCCGCGGACATCGTGCTCGCATACGGCATGCATCCGTGGCCGTGTGCATATTCCTTGCTCGATATCGAAGAGGTGGGACATGTCTCGATACTCGGCGCGGCGCGAATACGCCAAGAAGACCCGTGATCGCGTGCTCTGGCACACCCCGGGGCTGCAAAGGGTCATCCGCGCGGGCGCGCGGAAAGGAGCCATTCCCCCGTCGGTCTGGCGGAGACTGCATCCTCGCGGCGCCTGGACACTGCACGCGCCCGACGGCACGCCTTTCCGCTATGACTCCGCCTTCCCGCACGACGGGATGGCTCGTCACGTGGTGTGGACGGATATGCGGCATTGGGAGACCACGACCCAGCCGCTGCTGTTCGACCTGGCCAAAGAGGCGAAGGTCTTCGTCGATGTCGGTGCTTATTCCGGCATCTACACGATACTCGCCTGTGTCGCCAACCCCCGGCTCCGCGCGATCGCATTCGAGCCGAATCCGGTCAAGCTCGAGCAGCTGCGTTCGAACGTCGCGCTGAACGGACTGCGCGACAGGGTGACGCTCGTCGGTAAGGCTCTGTCGTCGGAACCGGGCAGGGCCGGGCTGGCCATTCCCGCGGACGACTCGCAGGCCTCCCTGGCGCATGCGGCACCCGGTGCCCGGACGGTCGACGTCCCGGTCACCACCGGCGACGAGGCGCTGGGCGACCTGCCGGTCGGCCTGGTCAAGATCGACGTGGAGGGCCTGGAACCGCAGGTGCTCACCGGTATGGCCGGAGTCCTGGCGGCCCACCGGCCGAAGATCATCGCCGAGTGCCTCGATCAGCGTGCGCTGGACCGGCTGCGCCGCGTGACCGCGGCGCTCGGGCACCGGTACGCGTATCACATCGATCAGGCCGGTCTCGTCCCGGTCGATGACCGATTCGCTCACCCTTATCGCTTTCCCAATTACCTGTTCACAGCCGAGCCAATGAATGTTTAGCCGACCATTGTAATCTCATCTATGCATGCGAGTCATTACTTACGGTAATGTCAAATCTCGTGATCAGCAGAGATGGCGTCCGCTCGGTCGCCGAGCGGAATAAGCCGGATATACGGCCTACGCGAGTATGCCTGATGATCGGTCAGCTCGGCCTCGGGGGTACCGAGAAGCAGATCGTCCTGCTCGCGCGCGGCCTGCGCGAACGCGGAGTGGAGACGACCGTCCTGGTGATGTTCCACGGCGGGCCGGGTGAAGAGGCCCTGCGCGAGGCCGGGATCCCGGTCGTCCGGCTCGGATTCCGGAACCTCAAGGCCCGCTGGTGGATGCCGGCGGCCAACGTCGGCGCCTTCTGCAGGCTGGTGGCGTACCTGCGCCGGATGCGGCCGGACGTCCTGCACGCCTTCCTGTTCCACAGCTACGTCCCCGCCGCCCCGGCGGCCCGCCTGGCCGGCGTCCCCGTGCTCGTCGCGGGCCGCCGCAGCCTGGGCGAGTTCGCCGAGGGCCACCGGGTGTTCCTGATGGTGGAGCGCTTCGCGACCCGGGCGACCGATCTGCTGATCGCCAACGCCCGGGCCGTCGCCGAGAACACACGGTGCCGCGAGAAGGTCTCACCAGAGAAGATCTCGGTGGTCTACAACGGGCTTCCCGACTCGGCCTTCGATCCGGTGGAGCCGACTCCGATCGTCACCGAATCGCCCGTCGTGCTGTGCGTCGCCAACCTCAAGGCCAACAAGGGCCACCGGTTCCTGCTGGAGGGCATCGCGCGCCTCCAGCAGCGGGGGCTGATGACCACGCTGGTGCTGGTCGGCCACGGGCCCGAGCGCCCGGCCCTGGAGAAGCTGGCAGGGCGGCTAGGCGTCGACGTCCGCTTCCTCGGTGCCCGGACCGACGTGCAGGCGCTGCTGGCGCGGGCCGACGCCTTCGTCCTGCCCTCCCTGCACGAGGGCATGAGCAACGCGGTCATGGAGGCGATGGCGGCGGGACGGCCCGTCGTGGCCACCGACGTCGGCGGGACCGGGGAGCTGCTGCGGGGGCGTGGGGTGCTGGTGCCGCCGGCCGATCCCGGGGCGCTGGCCGACGGGCTGTGGCGGGTGCTGACCGACCCGGAGTTCGCCGCGGGGCTCGCCCGGGAGGCGCGTGCCTGGAGCCGCGCCCACCTGGCCGTCGGCACCATGGTCGACCACCACGTCCGTATCTACCGCGAGCTCCTGGAGGCGCGATGTGCGGAATAGCGGGCATCGTGTCCACGGGCCTCGTCGACACGGACCTCGTCCACCGGATGTGCGGGGTGATCGTGCACCGCGGACCGGACGGCATGGGCTTCCACGACTCCGAGCACGCGGCGCTCGGCATGCGCCGGCTCGCCATCATCGACGTGGCGGGCGGGGACCAGCCCGTCTACAACGAGGACCGCACGGTCGCCGCGGTCTTCAACGGCGAGATCTACAACTTCGCCGAGCTGCGGGAGGAACTGCGCCGCCGGGGGCACCGCTTCACGACCGCCGGTGACACCGAATGCCTCGTCCACCTGTACGAGGAGTTCGGCGAGGAGCTGGTGCACCGGCTCCGCGGCATGTTCGCCTTCGCCATCTGGGACGACAAGAGCCGGCGGCTGCTCCTCGCGCGTGACCGGGTGGGCAAGAAGCCGCTGTACTGGCGCTCTGACGACGAGTCGCTGTCGTTCGGCTCCGAGCTGAAGTCACTGATCCAGGACCCGGCCGTACGCCGCGAAGTGGACATCGAGGCCCTCGACCACTACCTGACCTATCAGTACGTCCCGGCCCCCTGGTCGATCTACCGCGGCATCTACAAGCTGCCGCCGGGGCACCTGCTGTCGTGGCGGGACGGCGCCGTCGAACTGCGCCGCTACTGGCGCCTGGACAGCACTCCTCGCCAGGACGTCGGTGAGGAAGAGGCCGCCGAGCAGCTCCGGGCGCTGCTCCTGGACGCCACCCGGGTCCGCATGGTCAGCGAACGCCCCCTGGGGGCCTTCCTGTCCGGCGGAATCGACTCGTCGGCGATCGTCGCGGCGATGGCCCGTCAGGCGAGCGGGCGCGTCAAGACCTTCAGCATCGGCTTCGAGGCGCAGGCGTACGACGAGCGGCGCTTCGCGCGCATGGTCGCCGAGCGCTACGACACCGATCACCACGAGATGGTGGTCAACCCCTCCGCGCTCGGCCTGCTGCCCACACTGGCATGGCATTTCGACGAGCCCTTCGCGGACTCCTCGGCGATCCCGAGCTTCTACGTCGCGCAGCTGAGCCGTGAGCATGTGACGGTCGTGCTGAACGGCGACGGCGGAGACGAGTGCTTCGGCGGTTACCGGCGGTACCAGGCGATGGCCCGGCTGGCCCGGATCCCGGTCATCCGGCCCCGGCTCGACCGGTTCGGCGCGGCGCTGGTGGCGCACAGCTCCTCGCAGTCGGCGCTGCGCAGGTTCGGCCGGCTGGTCGAGCTGGTCGGGCAGCCCGCACCGCGCCGGTACGCGCGGCTCATGTCGTACTTCACCCCGGAGCAGCGGCACGCCGTCTATTCCGACGCGCTGCGCGAGCGGCTCTCGGGAGTGGACAGCTATCACCTCATCGACGAGGCGATCGCCGGCTCCCGTGCCGACTCCTACGTCGGCGCCATCATGGACGCCGAGGTGAACACCTACCTGCCCGGTGACCTGCTGGTGAAGGCGGACATCACCACCATGGCCAACTCGCTGGAGGCCCGCTCCCCGTTCCTCGACCACCACCTCATGGAGTGGGCCGCCGGCCTCCCGATCGGGCTGAAGGTGCGGCCGGGCACGACGAAGTACCTGCTGAAGAAGGCGGTCGCGGAGTGGCTGCCCACCGAGCTGATCAAACGCCCGAAGATGGGCTTCGGCGTGCCGCTGGCGGCGTGGCTGCGGACCGAGCTGCGTGAGCTGTCCTGGGACGTCCTGACCGACCGGACCGCGAGATCACGCGGCCTGTTCCGGACGGAGGCCGTCACCGAGCTGCTCCGCCAGCACGCCGACGGGCACGACCACGGCTCGCGCATCTGGGCCCTGGTCCAGTTCGAGCTGTGGCACCGCATCTTCATCGACGACCACCACACCGGTTCCCTGCTGCCGGACGAGTGCGGCAAGGGATGGCAGCTTTCGTGACGGGCTCCGGCGGCGCGGGACGCCCGTTGCGGATCGTGCTGGTGGTCGGTTCGCTGCGCATCGGCGGCACCGAGACCCAGCTGGTCAAGCTGGCCGCCGATCTGCGAGAACGCGGGCACGACGTGCACGTGGTCGCCATCTCGCGCGGGGGCCCGCTGGAGTCGGAGCTGCGTTCGCAGGGGACCCCGGCGCGGATCTTCGCGCACAGCGGCCTGCGGCTCCGCGACGACGCCGGCTGGCGGTCGCCGCGTGCCCTCCTGGGGGAGGCGCGGGAACTGCTGGCGATTTGGCGCCACCTCAGGAGCCTGCGCGCCGACGTGTGTCATGCGTTCGGCTTCACGTGCTACACGCTGGTGCTGCCACTGGCCCTGGCGGCCGGCGTCCCGGTCCGGGTCAACGGCCGCCGTGGGATGCCCCCCGCGACCCCGACCGGCCTGCAGCGCAGACTGCGCGACCTCCTGGGTCATCGCTGCTCCTCGGTCTACGTCTGCAACTCGCACGCGGGTGCTCGTGATCTGCAGGCACGCGAGGGCGTCCCGGCCGGCCGGATCGTCGTGATCCCCAACGGCGTCGGCATCCCGCCCGCCGTGGCCGAGGCCGGCCGGCAGCCTGCCCGGGGAGTGGTCGTCGCCAACCTCATCTCCTACAAGGGCCACGCCGATCTGGTCGAGGCGCTGGGCATGCTGGCGGCCCCACCTGAGATGTGCTTCATCGGGGAGGGCCCGGAGCGGGAGCGCCTCACCGCACTGGTCGAGGAGCGGGGCCTGGAGCGGGTGGTCGCGTTCGCCGGTACGGTGCCGGTCGCGGTCCGGTTGCTGCGCCACTACCAGTTCGCCGTGCTGCCCTCGCACGAGGAGGGGCTGCCCAACGCCGTCCTGGAGGCGATGGCGGCCGGGTTGCCGGTGATCGCCACGGCGGTGGGCGGCACCCCGGAGATCGTCGTGGACGGCGTGACCGGGCTGCTCGTCCCGGCGCACGCACCGGACGAACTGGCGAGCGCGATCGCCCGGCTCACCGCTGATCCCCGGCTGCGGGAGGAGATGGGGGCCGCGGGCCGGCGCGCCGCCGAACACCTCAGCATCGGCTCCTGCGCCGCGAGGCACGAGGCGGTCTACCGGACAGCGCCGCGATGAGCGTCCGGCTCCGCAAGGTGGCGCACACCATGCTGACGTCCGCCGTCCGGTTCGCCGTCAGCGGCGTCATGGCCATCGTGATCGCCCGGACGCTGGGGCCGCAGGGCCGGGGAGGCTATGCCGTGCTCGTCACCATCGCGGCGACGGCGGTCACCCTCGGGCACCTGTCGATCGACGCCTCGCACACCTCGCTGTGGGCGAACGCCCGCGCCCGCGACTTCGCGGCCATCGCCACCAACAGTCTTCTCTTCGGGGTGGTGGCGGGCACTCTCGCCGCTGCCGCCAGCGCGATCGCGGTGGTGGCGCTGGGTCCCGGCATCGTGCCGGTGCCGGGGTACGGCATGCTGGCGCTGGCCCTGCTGGCGATCCCGTGCAATCTGACCGTCTTCTATCTCAACACGGTGCTCGTGCTGCGCGAACGCATCGAGGCGGTCAACTGGAGCGGGGTGCTGGCGGTCTGCGTCCCCTGCGTGCTGCTGCTGGTCCTGGCCGCGCTGGGGCACCCGACGCTCGGGTCGGTCGTCGGGTTGTGGACGCTGTCGGCGGCCGTGCCGCTGGCCGTCCTCATCCCCGCCGTCCGGCCCCGCCTCCGCGACCGCGACCTCGCCCTCGCCCGCCGCGCCCTCGGCATCGGGCTGCGCTATCACATCGGCAGCACCTCGCTGTTCCTGCTGCTGCGCGCCGACATCCTGATCCTCAACGCGTTCGCCCCGGCCGCCGCGGTGGGTCTGTACGCCGTCGCGGTGACGCTGGTGGAGCTGACCAGGGTGGGCGCGGACGCCATCGCGCAGGTGATCCTCTCCGAGCAGATGGACGGTGACCATGACATCGCCGCCGCGCTGACCGCACGGATCACGCGTCTCAACGTGCTCCTCGCCGTCGGTTCCACCGGCCTGATGTGCGCGGCGGCGCCCCTGCTGATCCCGGTCGTCTACGGCGCGGCGTTCGGCGCCAGCGTGGGCCCGCTGCTCGGGTTGGCCCCCGGCCTGATCGCTCTCAGCCTCACCCGGATGATCAGTGCGTTCCTGCTCCGGCTCAATCGGCCCGTGCTGAGGTCGGGTACGGCGGTCGTCGCCCTGGTGGTCAACGTGGCGCTGAACCTGCTGCTGATCCCGAGGTACGGGATCATGGGATGTGCCGTGGCCTCCAGCGTCAGCTACTGCGCGCTGGCCGGGCTGTACGTCCTGTGGTTCCGGAAGGCCACCGGGACGCCGGTCCGGCGGCTCGTACCGGGGCGTGCGGAGCTCCGGTACTTCGCCGACACCTGGGCGGGCTGGCGGGCATCGTCGCGCTCGGCCGGATCAGCCGGGCCGCCGCTGGTCGAGCAGCCAGAGAGCGGCGCCCAGCGGTAGCGCACCGGCCCACAGCGCGCGGGAGAGCACGGGCAGCTCGGCGGCCTGCTCCGACAGCGGGACCCGCTCGTGCAGGCTCGCGCGGGCGTACTGCACCGCGGAGCCGAGGAAGCACGCCGGAGCGTGCCGGAACCAGCGCAGGTCCTGCGAGATCACCAGGGCGTAGTACTCGCGTACGGCGGCGGCGATCTCGGTGAACGGCCGCCGGCTGATGCGGTCCGCGCCGGCGGTGTGGACGGCCAGCACCGGATCATCGACGTAGCGGGTCAGATAGCGCCGGCCGATCTGGCGCCAGACCGTGCCCTCGAGCACGAACCAGCGGTGGTCCGGCTCGGGGAACGGGTGCTCGCGCAGGACGTCCGCGCGCAGGATCCCGCACCGGTCGCCGCTCGCCCGGTGGACGTACACCGCGTCGTGCCACCGGCATTCGACCGGCACCGGGCCGGGAAAGGCATTGCCGATCACCTGGCCGGTGTCGTCGATGCCGCGGCCGGTGACCCCGACGAACTGCTCCCTTCGCGCGGCGGGAATCCGGTGCCAGTGATCGAGCAGCCGGGCCAGCCCGCCAGGGAGCAGTTCGTCGTCGGAGTCGATCAGGGCGAGCATCTCACCGTGCGCGACCGGGATGCCGTGGTTCAGCGCCACGTGCTTTCCCCGGTGCGGCCGCCTGAGGTAGCGGACCGGGAAGGGCGCGCGGGCGGCCAGGCCGGCCATGACCTCGGGGGTCTCATCGGTGGAGCCGTCGTCCACCACGACCCACTCGAGATCGATCCCCTGCGTCTCGATGCTGGCCGACAACGCCGGCAGGGTGGCGGCGCGGTTGTACGTGGCGGTCACCACCGAAGCAATCATGACAGCAGGCTAGCGGACCGTAGCCGGATCTCCACGCTACGTCATCGCGGGCGGGGACGAGGTCGTGCGCTCGAAGACGTACTCGTTGCAGCCCAGCCCCCCGCCGCAGGTGCGCAGATGGCGCAGCTCGTGGCCCCGGGCGTGTAGGAAGGTGAACACCTCCTCGGGCTTGGCCACCTCGAACGGGTATCCGCCGACCCAGTCGACCAGGTCGTGCTTGGCGGACATGCCGCGCGCCCGCGGCGGCGGGGTCGGCACGCCCTGCTCGCCGCGGACCAGCCGGACGAGCTTGCGCAACGGCCATCGCCGCGCGAGGTAGGCGGTGCTGCCGGCCACGAGGACCTGGCGCATCATCGGGCCGGACCGGTTGTAACGGTGTTTGACGCTGCGCCAGATCCGGCTCTCGAGACCCTGGTCGTTGTAGATGGAGATGAACAGCCGGCCCCCCGGAGCCACCAGGCCGGACACGGTGTCCAACGCCCCCCACAGATCCCCGGTGTGGTGCAGCACGCCCCAGCTGTAGACGATGTCGAACGTGCCGAGTTTCTCGATGAACGGGCGGTCGAGGATGGAGCCCTGCTCGATGGTCCAGTCGGCGCCCGGGGCGAACCGGCGCCGCAGCTCGGTGGTCGCCTCGACGGATTCGCGGTCGAAGTCGAAGGAGCGGACCTGCGCGCCCAGCCGGTGCGCGATCAGGGAGAAGAGCCCGCTTCCGCACCCGACGTCGAGGAACGTACGTCCGGACAGGTCGTCGGTGCCCAGCGGGCCGACGAGCGAGCCGGTGGCGGCCTCGATCCTCGTCTCGTCGACGAGGTCGACGAACGCGCGCCAGTTGTCGCCGAACGCGAACCGGTCGCCGCTGCGGATCTCGGCTTGGCTGTCAAGCATCTGTTGTGACCTTCCTTGTGAGTGACGCGATCTGATCGCCGCCCTGGACGCCGGAGCTCGGGGCTGCGGCCAGCAGGCAGCCCAGCGACAGCCAGAACGGCAGGCTGGCGGTCATGTTGGACAGGAGGTTGGCGAAGACCAGGCCCACGGCGTGGGTGACCACCACCGCCCGCAGCACCGCGAGGTCGCCCGACCGCCGGCCCCAGGTGCCGAGCAGCAGCAGGGCCAGGAAGGCGATCAGCGCGACGGCCCCCGTCTCGGCGGCCAGTCGCAGGTAGTCGTTGTGCGTGGCCATGTAGAGCCCGAAACGCGGCGAGCTCGCGGCATAGGCGGAGAACCTTCCGTACCCGATGCCGCGGACCGGGTGCTCCACGGCGACGCGCGCGGCGAACTCCGCCGCGCGTGCCCTGACCTCGCTGTTGGACGCCAGCTCGGCGGACCGCCGGTCGCCGGTCGCGAAGTGCTCGGCCGTCCCGAGAGCGGCGGGCAGCAGCGCGACGGCGACGACGGCGGTCAGCATGACCGACGCCTGGACCCGGACCGTGCGGCCCTGCAGCAGAATGATCGCCGTGCCCATGGTCGCGGCGATGAACGCCGCGCGCGACTGGGTCTGGGCCATCGCGAACAGGCACACCGCGCCGGGGACGAGCCAGACCGGGTTGCGGTGGTGGCGCAGGAGGCCGGCCGAGGCGACGAGGGGCAGTGCGAGGACCGCGCCCAGGTAGTTGGGGTTGAAGCCGAGCCCTTCGAGCCGGCCGTCCAGGTGCTCGCCGGCCACGAGCACGTACCCGGCCGCCACCGCCCCCGTCACCGCGATCAGGCACGCGACCGTCCGTGGACGCGGGGGAGTGGCCGCCGCGACCGCGAGCAGCCCGAGGCCGGCGAGCACCCCGATGAGGTCGGCGTCCTGGGCGACCTGCCCGGGGATCCCGCTCGCGGGGGCCAGCCGGCCGGCGAGCAGCACCGCGGCCAGCACGCCGATCCAGATGTGCGCCGACCGGATCGGGAGCGACCCGGCCGCGACCCGGAACGCCATCGACAGCAGCAGCGCGGCGGCGATCGCGGGGACGGCGAACGCGGCCTCGGCGTACACCGCGCTCACGAACGCCAGCGGGATCAGCATGGGCAGTGCCGTCGCCGGCCTGCGCACGGTGAGCAGCACGAGGACCAGCGCGGCGGCCGACAGCAAGGTCCGCGTGTCGTGGCGCAGCAGCAGGTACGTGAGGACGGCGGAGGCCGTGACGAGCACCACCGGTGCGCCCCGGATCAGCGTCGGCCGTAAGATCTCGGCCGTCCTCGGGCCACCAGCGGTCATGCGTTCACGCTCCATTGCCGCGCTGCCCACGGGCACACCGATTCTTTGATCACCTACCCAGATGATTTCTTTCCTCGTGTGGCCCTATGACCAGCGTTTTTATCAATGATCTCTAGCCTTGTGTCGTTGAATGACTACGCAGAGTAGTGCATCCTTGCGACGATCACGATGGATCTTGGGAGGCGTGTCATGCAAGGCAGGACTACGACGAGGTACCTGGTCACGGGGGGAGCCGGCTTCATCGGCTCGCATCTCGTCGACGGCCTACTGGCCCGCGGTGACTCGGTCATCGCCCTGGACACCCTCTCGACGGGACGACCGTCCAACCTCGAGAACGCCCGTACGTTCCCGAACTTCCGTTTCGTGCACGGGTCCGTGCTGGACGAGCTCATGGTCGACGAACTCGTGCACCAGTGCGATGTCGTGATCCACATGGCGGCCGCCGTCGGGGTGAAGCTCGTCATCGAGCAGCCTCTCAAGTCACTGACCACCAACATCCGCGGCTCGCAGGTCGTGATCGAGGCGGCGCACCGCTACCGCCGCAAGATCCTGGTGACCAGCACGTCCGAGATCTACGGGAAGAACTCCTCCGGCCCCTTGGACGAGGGAGCGGACCGGATCCTCGGCAGCCCAGGCATCGTCCGCTGGGCCTACAGCACGGCCAAGGCCGTCGACGAGATCCTGGCCGGCTGCTACCACCGCGAGCGCGGGCTGCCGACCATCGTGGTCCGCCTGTTCAACACCGTCGGCTCCCGGCAGAGCCCCGCCTACGGCATGGTCATCCCGCGGCTGGTCCGGCAGGCCCTCCGCGACGAACCGATGACGGTCTTCGGCGACGGCCGCCAGACCCGCTGCTTCGCGCACGTCGCGGACGTCGTGGACGCGCTGCTGCGGCTCCTGGACGAGGACGCGGCGGTCGGGCAGACCTTCAACATCGGGTCGTCCCACGAGATCAGCATGCGCGACCTGGCCGAGACGATCAGGGCCCGGTGCGAGAGCGACTCCCCGATCCGGATGGTTCCGTACGAGGAGGCCTACGGGCCGGAGTTCGAGGACATGCAGCGCAGGGTGCCCGAGACCCGCAAGCTGCGCGCCCTGACCGGGTGGGCGCCGCGGCGGTCGCTCGACGACGTGCTGTGCGATGCCGTCGCCCAGGCGCGGCACGACCTGGAAAAGTACCCCGACCTGGTCTCGCCGTAGCCATGCCGATCTCCATCATGGCGGTGGCGGGCGCGGTTCTCGCGGCGCTGCTGCTCGCAGACGTGCTGAGCGCGGCACTGCGTCCGCTCGCGTTACGGCGGGGCTTCACCGACCGTCCCGACCTGCACAAGAAGGTGCACGCGCGACCGACGCCCTACCTCGGCGGTATCGCGATCGCCGTCGGGACGCTGCTCCCGGCCTCCGCCCTCGTCCCGCACTGGGACGTGCGCATCGGCGTGGTCATCGTCGCGAGCGCGGCCGTCGCCCTGCTCGGCCTGGTCGACGACATCAAACCCCTGGACCCGAGGACGCGGCTGCTGGTCGAAGGCTGCGCCGCGACCGCGGTGGTCCTCGTCGGCGGACGCATCGCGGTGGCCGGCAACTGGGTGGATCCGGTGCTGACGGTCGTCTGGATCGTGGTGCTCACCAACTCGTTCAACCTCCTCGACAACATGGACGGCGCGGCCTCCACCGTGGGGTTCGTGACGGCCGGCTTCCTGGCGGGGGTCGCGTACCTGGCCGGTCAGGCCGGGCTCACGCTGCTGCTCCTGGCGCTGTCCGCCGGATGCCTCGGTTTCCTCATCCACAACTGGGTGCCGGCGCGCATGTTCATGGGCGACGCCGGTTCACTGTTCATCGGCTTCGTCATCTCCTCGACGGCGGTCCTCATCCACGTGCCCAGCGGTGGGGTGGCCCGGGCCGCCGAGCTTCTGCTGGTCACCTTCATCGCCACCGTCGACACTTGCCTCGTCCTCATCTCACGGCGCCGGGCGGGGCGCTCCTGGTCGACCGGCGGCACCGACCACGTGTCACATCGCCTGCGGCGGCTGGGATGGAGCACCGGCCAGGTGACGATGACGTTCTTCGTCTGCACCGCCGCGTCGTGCCTGTGCGGCGTGCTCGTCGTCGAGGAGCATCTGTCCGGCCTGCGCACGCTCACCGGAGCCCTCACCATCGCGGCCACGCTGATCTGGCTGCTGCTGAAGGTCTCGGCGTACGCACTGCCGGACAAGAGCCCGTCCTGACCGCCCGCAGCCGGGGTCGCTCACAGACGCTCGACGGCGGCACCACGGCACCGGTTGCGCGTGTCGAAGACGTACCGGCTCGCCCGCTGGACCAGCTCGAAGTCGAAGTCATCGTGATCCGCGAGAACCACCACCGCGTCCGCGGCCCGCAGCTCGTGCTCCTCCAGATGAACGAGTCCGATGCCCTGCGGGACCCGCAACGGTTCCACGTGCGGGTCGACCGCTCGCACGTCCGCTCCCAGCTTGCGCAGCGCCTCGGCGACGGCGAGTGCCGGTGACTCGCGCAGGTCACCGGTGTTCTTCTTGTACGCCAGGCCGAGAAGCAGCACCCGGCTGCCGTTGACCGGCTTGGACCGGAGGTTCAGGCCCACCGTCACCCGGTGCACCACGTGATCGGGCATGTGGTCGTTGATGTCGTTGGCAAGCTCGACGAAGCGGAAGTTCCTGCCCAGGGCCAGCTTCACCCGCCAGGAGAGGTACGACGGGTCGATCGGCAGGCAGTGCCCGCCGACCCCCGGACCGGGATAGAAGGGCAGATAGCCGTACGGCTTCGTGGCCGCCATGTCGACGGTCTCCCAGATGTCGACGCCGAGCTGCTCGGCGAAGACCGCGAATTCATTGATCAACGCGATGTTGACGTGCCGGAACGTGTTCTCCAGCAACTTGGTCAGCTCGGCGATCTTGAGTGACGAGACCGGCACCGGCTTGTCGACGATCTGGGCGTAGAACTCCTGCACGGCGGCGAGCGAGGCGTCGTCCAGTCCAGAAACGATCTTCGGGGTGTTCTCCAGATGCCAGAGCCCGTTACCCGGATCGATGCGTTCCGGGCTGTAGCCCAGATGGAAGTCGCCGGGCGCGCGCAGACGGCTGCGCTCCTCCAGCAGCGGGAGCAGCACCTCCTCGGTCGTTCCCGGATAGGTCGTGGATTCCAGGATCACCAGGCATCCCGGCCGCAGATGCGCGCCGATGGACTGCCCGGCGCTCTCCACGTAGCTGAGATCCGGGATCCCTTCGCGGAGGGGCGTGGGCACCGTGATGACGCAGATGTCGAACCCCGCCGCGTCGCCGTAGTCGCAGCTCGGAAGGTAGCGGCCGGTCTTGAGCGCCGCGAGTAACCGATCCTGGTGAATGTCCTCGACATAGGACTCGCCGGCGCTGAGCCGCTTCACCCTCAGTTCGTCGATCTCCAGGCCCACCACATGGAAACCGGCCTCCACCGCTCGCAGGGCCAGGGGCAGTCCGACGTATCCTTGGCCGACGACGACCAGCCGCCTCATCATCGATGTCCCCGTTCACCTGAAAGGCGCGGCCACGAATACATGCCGGCAGCCCGCCGTCCGAATTCTGGATCCCAGATATAGCGCAGGCTTGGCCGCATAATCCTGCGGAACGGTAAATGCTCCCTAAAGCTAATTGAATACTCTGGGCGTCCCGTACGGCGGGTCCTCGCGGGCCGTGCCGCCGTCCGCCGCGGGTGTCATGCCGGTCGGCCACGCCCGTGCTTCCGGCCATCGCCCGGGAACGGGGGGTATTTGGATCATCCTGGTATGCCGTTGTCCTGGGCCTCTGCGGGTCCCGTGCTTTGGTGCGGGAATGTGGGGTAGGAGGTGACGGTGGGTGACCGTCTGTGGGCTCCGATGGTCACCCGGTTGAGGGTCTGCCGACGACGCCAGGCCCGGGTGGGGTGCTCGTGACGTCGTGGGGGCGTCACGAGCACCCCTGGCCGCCGGTCGCCCCGCCGGCTGGAGCACCCCCACTCCACCACCCGGAAATGTGAGCTTTGCCGAGTAGTCGGCGACGAAGGGCCGCCTTGTCGGCGGGAAGGCCCCATTTCCGGACTTGGCCTTTTCTGGCCTGCTCCCCTTGTCATTTCAATGTGCGTGGATGGCGTTTCGGTGAACGTATGCATAGCGTGCCATTAGAGGCCGAAGGCATTGCACAGGGATACTATTTGCGGCGAGGCGGTCGGCATACAAGAGTCTTGATTCCTGAGTCAGGCGTTCAAGTTCCGCATCGCCTCTCATATCCGCGTGAACATTGGATCAAAAAATGCGTAGACCTCTTTTCGTGCTGGCCGCCGGCCTCGGACTCGCCGGCGCGACCGCTCTTCCCGCGTCGGCCGCGGACACCAACGTCACGTTCTCGATCACGGCCGGTGCGCTTGCGATCAGCGCGCCGGGACCGGTGAACCTCGGCTCGGTGGTATCCGGTGCCACCAGCATCAACGGGCCGATCGGTCCCGTCACGGTGAACGACGATCGGGGCACCCTGAACGGCTCCTGGACCGCGACCGTCACCGGCACCGACTTCACCACCGGCGGGGCCACGCCCCCCGAGACCATCCCGAACATCAACCTCACCTATTCGCCGGGCGGGGCCACCGGCACGACGGGCACCGGGACGTTCACCTCCGGTCCGGGCGGCATCATCAACGTGCCGCGCGTCGCGTTCACCGGCACCGCGCTCGCGGGCGACAACTCTGCGACCTGGAACCCGACTCTCACGGTGAACATCCCGTCCGGGACCGTCGCGGGCACGTACAACGGCACCGTCACCCACTCGGTCGCCTAGCCGGGACCACGACGACAACGTGAGTCCTCGTCCCATCGTTCTGGCGCTACTGGTGGCCGGGGTTCTCGCCCCGGCCGCCGACGCGACCGGCGGGCCCGCCCTGGCGGCGGACCGGTCGCCCCGGAACGGCATCCAGATTCGCCTCGTCGACGCGCCGGTCAAGGCACGAGCCGACTCGCGGGCGTGGCGCTACATCATCGACCATCTCGCACCCGGTTCGGTGATCCATCGCAGGGTCGAGGTGTCCAACACGACGGGCTCGCCCAGGCACCTGTCCCTCTACCCGGCCGCGGGAGAGATCCGCGGCGGGAAGTTCCAGTTCGCCCCCGGTCGCACGCCCGACGAGTTGTCCACCTGGACCGCCATGAGCCACCGTGAGCTCACGCTGGGTCCGCACGCCCGCTCGATGGTCATGACGACCATCACCGTTCCGGACGACGCCGCCCCCGGCGAGCGGTACGCGGTGATCTGGGCCGAGACGGCCGCGCCGGCACCGCGCGGCGGAGGCGTCGCCGAGGTGAACCGGGTCGGCGTCCGCGTCTACCTCTCCGTCGGCCGCGGAAACCCGCCCCCCTCGGACTTCACCATCGACTCGATCACACCCCAGCGCTCGCCCGGCGGACAGCAGATCGTCGAGGCGCAGGTGCACAACACCGGCGGCCGGGCTCTCGACCTGGCGGGCGACATGAGGCTGACGCACGGCCCCGGGAGCCTGCGCGCGGGCCCGTTCAAGGTCCAGTCCGGTACGACGCTCCTTCCCGGCGACTCCCGGCCCGTCACCGTGGTGCTCGGCGAGCAGGTGCCGAACGGGCCGTGGCGTGCCCGCCTCCGGCTGGAGAGCGGGCTGACCAGGCGCACCGCCGAAGCGACCATCACGTTCCCGATCACCATGGGAACGGCGGACGCGGTCAAGGCGGAGACGGGCACGAACTACTACGGGCTGGCGGCCCTCGTCATCGTCGCGGCCCTCTGCGTCCTCCTGGCGGTCAGATTCCTGGGGAACCGGGGCTCCGGCTCGCGCCCGTGAAGCCGGTGCGGCCGGTGGAACGCGATGGAACGGGATGGAACGCCTTCAGGGTGAGGCGACCCGCGAACGTCCGCCGGTCCCGGGGGGAGGGTTCCCGGCGGACGTCGTGGGTCGCTTCGGCTCCGGGATCTCATGCCCGGAACGAGGCGCGAGCCGTACGCGGCGGGGAGCGCCCGCGATCCCCGGCGCCTTCGGCTCACCTGCCGGAAGGTGTTCCCCTGCCGGGCCGGAGGTGGCGCACCGCGGCGATCGCCTCCTTCTCGGCGATGCCCCGGGTGAGCGCGGAGAGGTAGGCGGCGGCCCTTTCCCTCGCGGGTCCGGGATCGGGATGCGCGTCGAGGCCTTGCCGGGCGCGGGGAAGCGCGTCGTGCATGGACGACAGTTCGTACTCGAGATCGGCCGCGGTCCGCAGGTGCTCGGGGGTGAACGCGAGGGTGGTCCAGCCGTCGTCCTGGCATGCGCGGCACCGCCGTGTGGTGTGCCCGCGCCGGCCGGCCAGCGCCGGGCCGCACTGGCACGGGAGCCAGCCGACGTCCACCCGTCCGGCGGTGAGCCGGTGACCGCCGGGGCAGAACGCGGGGGAGTACGGGTGGCCACCGGCGGGCCGGGCATCAGCGGAACGCATGGGACGGCACTTTAGCCGCTGCGGCCCGGGCATCCCGCGTTGACCTGGGCCTATCCGCCCGCCGAGGGGCCGCGACCCGCGGTGCGAACGCGGTCTCGGCCCGTGGGGACGGGCCCGTACGCCAGGGACATCGTGAACCGCCGAGGCCCGCCGCGCCAGGACAATCTTCGCCAGAGTCGACCGGCTCTGGCGGGCAGGGATGGACAGCGTTGAACTCCGCGGGCAGCCGACCTATTAACCCGGACAAACCGGCCGTACGCTGCGGCTCATGCGTACGCTACGACACGTCATGCTGACGGCCGCGCTCACGTTCCCCTTGATGGGCACGGCGACCGCCGCCTCGGCCGTCGCCTCCGATGACACCGCCGCCGGGACGGTCTTCTACCCCAACCCGGTCCAGCAACTCGGAGACCAGACGCTCACCGATCTCAAGGACGCCGACTACGCCGCGCTGCAACCGGCCTACCGCAAGGTGGTCCTCACCGATCTGGACGGGTCGGGGTCGCTGGCCGGACGCTACGTCGTGGTCAAGAGCGAGACGGGCAAGGCCGCGCAGGTCGTCAACGGTGACTTCCCCGCCTACCACCGTGACGCCGACCAGTTCGAACAGGTGATGGGCTACTACTGGGTGACCACCGCCCAGCACTACCTGCAGCACCTGGGGTTCGGCTCCACGCTGCGGCCGGTCAACCAGCGGCAGATCGAGCTGCGGATCAACCAGTACGGCGGAGACAACTCCTTCTTCCGGGATGACAAGGCGAACATCACCCTCGGTAAGGGAGGGGTGGACGACGCCGAGGACGCAGAGGTGATCGTGCACGAGTACGGCCACTCGGTGCAGGACGGGCAGGTGCCCGGGTTCGGCACGAACCTGGAATCCGGCTCCATCGGTGAGGCGTTCGGCGACTACCTGGCGGTCGCGGTCACCAGCTGGGCCGCCGGAACTCCGGCGAGGACCCCCGAGGCGTGTGTCGCCGACTGGGACTCGGTCTCCTACACCGGCACCACGCCGCACTGCCTGCGACGGCTGGACGGCACCAAGCACTACCCGGAGGACGTCCGCGGCGAGGTGCACGCCGACGGAGAGATCTGGTCGCGGGCGCTGTGGGACATCCGGCTGCGGCTCGGCGACACCAAGGCCGGTACGCTGATCATCGACGCCCAGTTCGACTTCGCGCCCGACACCTCCTTCCGTGCCGCCGCACAGGCCACCGTGGCCGCCGCCCAGCGCCTGTACGGCACCCAGGCGGCGCAGGCCACCCGAGCGGCGTTCGCCGACCGCGGCATCCTCTGACCTGGCGGTTCTCGTTCGGAACGGCACCCGGCCGGCCGCGGCCGAACCCGGAAGCGGGCGTCGGATCAACTCGGGACAGACGCCATCTTCCGTGCGGCCCCGTCACGATCGTGACGGGGCCGACAAATCTCCTCGGTCATTTTCGTTGATCAGGCCACCTGCCGGGGCGCGTGCGGCCTGGCAGCGTGGTGCCTCAGCACTCCGGTGGCATCGGCCATGGAGCGGCGTACGCGGGGATGAAGGGGTTGTTGATGGGAGACGGCATGAAGGCGGGCGCCTCGGTCACCGGGCTCGGGGCCACCACGCCACTGGGCGGGGATGTGGTCTCCACGTGGGCCGGCCTGCTGGAAGGGCGATCCGGCATCACCCTGATCGAGGAGGACTGGGCGGAGGGCCTGCCCGTGCGGATCGCCGGACGGCTGCGGGTGGACCCCGCCGAGGTGCTGGGCCGGGTGAAGGCCCGGCGGCTGGACCGCTGCCAGCAGGTGGCCCTCGTCGCCGCACGGGAGGCATGGGAGGACGCCGGGGCCCCCGACGTCGAGCCCGAGCGCCTGGCGGTGGTCATCGGCACCGGTGTCGGCGGAGTGCTGACCACGCTCGCCCAGGACGACCTGCTCGAGGCGTCCGGGGCGCGGAAGGTCTCGCCGTACACGGTCCCCATGCTCATGCCCAACGGACCCGCGGCCGTGGTCAGCATCGAGCTCGGCGCCCGCGGCGGCGCCCACACCCCGGTGAGCGCCTGCGCCTCCGGATCCGAGGCGATCGCGATGGGGCTGGACCTGATCCGCCTCGGCCGCGCCGACGTGGTGATCGCAGGCGGCGCCGAGGCGTGCGTGCACTCCCTGACCCTTGCCGGGTTCGCCCAGGCCAGAGCGCTGTCCAAGCGCAACGACGCCCCGCACGAGGCCTCCCGGCCCTTCGACACCGGGCGCGACGGGTTCGTGCTCGGCGAGGGGGCCGCCGTGGTAGTCCTGGAACGGGAGGGATTCGCCGCGGCCCGGGGCGCCCGGGTGCACGCCACGCTGGCCGGGGCGGGCACCACCTCCGACGCCCATCACATCACTTCCGCCGACGCGGCCGGGCAGGTGCGCGCGATGCGGCTGGCCCTGGCCTCGGCGGGGCTGGACCCGGTCGACGTCGGGCACGTGAACGCCCATGCCACCTCGACCCCGACCGGCGACCTGACCGAGGCCGGTTCGATCACCGAGGCGCTGGGGACGCATCCGGCGGTCACCGCCATCAAGTCGATGACCGGGCACCTGTGCGGGGCCGCCGGGGCGATGGGCGCGGTCGCCACGATCCTCGCCCTCCGCGACGGGGTGATCCCCGCCACCCTGAACCTGGACGACCTGGACCCCGCGGTCAAGCTCGACATCGTCACCGGGCGGCCGCGCCATGGCCGGTGGGAGGCGGCGGTGGCCAACTCCTTCGGCTTCGGCGGCCACAACGCGTCGCTGGCCTTCACCACCGCCTCCACGAGCGCACGAGAGCGGGGAGGCGTTCAGGGCTGAGGCCGGTCGTCCTGCGGGAGGAGGCGCGCCGGCCACCTCACCCGGCCCGGTTCGCCGGAGTCCGGGTGGGTGGCCGCTGGGATCGGTGTGCACCGGGCCTCAGCCCAGGTTCTTCCGCATGACGTCCCACTCTGTGCCGCACAGGCCGCAGGCCGGCCCGACGAACAGGCTCTTGGCGGTGGCGTCGCCCTTGAGGTGCCACTTGAGCCAGGCTGAGCCGACACGGCCGAACTCCCCGCCGTTGGGCTGGTCGTAGGTGGCGAAGTGGCCGACGTCGAGGTTGCCCATGAAGGCCGGCAGGCCGGAGGGGAGCCGCTGCCAGTCGTCCATCGCCCGCGCGGTGCTCAACCGGCTGGCGCGCAGGGGCGTGCTCGAATCGTCGAAGACGGGCCGGCGCACCGGCTACGGACTGTCGCGCCGGGTGCCGGAGGAGATGCGGCTCAGCCACGCGACCCGGCGCGCCATCCTGTTCGGCAACAGCTCCCCTCCGTGGGACGGGCTGTGGCGCATGGTGATCTTCTCGATGTCCGAGGACCAGCGGAATGTCCGGCGCACGGTCCGCGCGCGGCTGCGGTGGCTCGGCTTCGCGCCCCTGTTCGAGGGGGTCTGGATCTCACCCCATGGGATGGAGGAGGAGGCCGGGTCGTACCTCTCCGAGCTACGGATACGGACCTACGCCGTCATGACCGCCCAGGTCCTGCCGGGCATTCCGCAGGGGGTCGCTCCGCTCGACGCGTGGGATCTCGACAGCATCAGATCCGGGTACGACGAGTTCATCGCCGAATGGGAGGCGCTGGTCGGACGCGTGCGAGAAGGGGCCGTCGGCGCGGCGGAGGCCCTGCTGGCCCGCACCGAGCTCATGTACGACTGGATGCACTTCCCCAGCGTCGACCCCAGGTTGCCCGACGAGCTGCTTCCGGCGGACTGGCCCCGTCGGCGCGCGCACGAGATCTTCGCCGAGCTGTACGACTCGCTGGGCCCGCTCGCCGAGACACGCGTCCGGCAGATCGTCGCGCGTTTCTCGTCCGAGCTGGCCCCGCTCGTCCGGCACCACACCCATGCGGGCCTCGGCCCGCACGGCCGATGACACCCGAGACCGATGACGGGCCGATCCGCGAACGCCTGCCGGGCTGCGGCGCGGGTCAGCGGTTGTTGATCACCACCGGGACGTTGGGGGTCTTGCCGACGAGCCACAGGGCCGGGCTGCCCGGGACGGGAGTGCCGCCCGTGACGTGGCCGCCGCTCGGGACGGGGAGGGACACCCTGGTCCAGGCTCCGCCCTCCAGCCGGTAGAGCTCGCCCCAGAAGGACTGCAGGGCCCACATAGTGCCGTCGCCGGTGCGGATCAGCCGCTCGTTGGAGGGTGTGGTGGGGAATTCCTGCCAAGTCCGGCCATCCCAGCGCACGGAGACCTGCACGGTGCTGCTGCCGGTCCACTTACGGCCCGTGGCCCACACGTCGGTGTCGGTGAATGCCGTGACGCGCGTCCAGTTCACGCCGTCGAAGCCGGGGATCGTGCTCCAGCCGTGTCCGTCCCAATGCAGGAGGCCCCAGGTGGAGGCGGCCCAGGCCGAGTCGTCGGAGACCACCGAGATCTGATCGACGCCGATGCAGCAGGCGTCCGGGGCGCCAGCGTCCTGCTTGGTCCATTGCCCGTTCTGCCACCGGAAGAGGCCCGGGGCGCAGGAGAACCACGCGCCGGTGGAGTCGGCCGCCGGGCGCTGTGGCCGGCAGCCGCCCGGCCCGGGCACCTGCTGCCATCGGGTGCCGTCCCAGTGGGCGACGTAAGGCGCGCTCTTGCTGCTGTCGTGGGGATACAGCGTGCCCGTCACCCACACGTTGTCCGGAGAGACGGCGTCGATCTCCTGGGCCACGGCGTCCCCGCTGGTGCCCGGGAGATCGTAGGTGTTCCAGGACGTGCCGTTCCAGCGGACCACCATCGCCTTCGGCGGCACGACGTGGATGGTGCCGGCGCCCCAGCCCGGGACCGACCAGTCGATGCCCTGATAGCCCTGGTAGCCGGCCGCCCAGACATCGTTCGGGCCGGTGGCCGAGACGGCCTCCAGCCCACTGCGCGGCCACAGCCACGGGGTGGGCGCGGCCTGGAGCGGGCGCGGCTCGGCGGCTGTGGCCGGACCGCCGGCGAACAGACCGGCGGTGGCGATGACGGTCAGGACGGCGGCGATCCGGAGAGGCACGGCTGATCTCATCTGGTTCTCCCTGGGGCGAGGACGAGCATGGACGGCTTGGTCATGACTGCGGCGTGTGCTGCCTGTACCGGTGCGGTCGTCAGCGGCGGACGCGCCCCCAGCCGCCGGCCGACCTGGCGTCCGGACGCGGTCGTGGCCGCCCGTTCGCTGGTCGTACGGATCACGTGGTCGGCCATGGTGGCGGCTCCTGGCACGGGAATCTGCCGTCCGGTCGCGGGTATATGAACATTGATGTTCGTGTAACTGTACGGGTGACAGTACACAATCGCGGCGTTCTCAACCAGGTCGTGCGGCACAACCTGCGTACTGATCCGATGACTCTCCGTCTTGGCCCAGGTCCGATATGTATCACGCACTATGTGCCCAGTACGTCGTTCGGTAGAGGTTGTATTTCTTCGTAGCCAGAGGGCGGGTTTGTTGTGGTGCGAATAGTGGTGTCTGGTTATGATCATTTAGCGGCATGGGTCGGTCTTTGCTTTCACAGGTTTTCGTTGCCGTGCAGGGACCTGCCGCTCTCGATCACTGAATGTGTTCGAGTGGACGCGTAGTGATCAGATGGAGCGTGAATGGGTCAGGTCAATAAAAGGATGGCGGCGATATGTGGCATCGCTGCCGCCGTCGTCATCGGCAGCGCGAATCTGGCTATGCCGGCGAATGCCGAGGGTCGGCCGGCGGCCAAGTCGTCGCAGTGCCACGGGAAACCGCTACTTTCAGGTCTGTCGCTTCCTGCGGAGCGCATTCACTCAGGTGCGCGCACAAGCGGGACCGTACGCCTCAGTTGTGCATCGCGGCGTGCGACCACCGTGACGTTGACGTCCGGCGACGCGTCCTGGGTGGGCGTGCCAGCGACGGTGACGGTCCCCGCAGGAAAGGCGGAGGCCGGCTTCGACGTCCAGACATTTCAGCCGGACTACATCGACGCTGGTTTCACCGTGCCGATCACGGCGTCGCTGAACGCGAACACGGTCACACGGACACTCACGCTGCAGCCGGGGCTGAGGCGTATCGGCTTCGGAAACGGTACCGGTACGACAAGCCTCATCAGCGGCGATGGTTTCTCCCTCGACATCGGCCTGAACGGCAACGCGCCCGAAGGCGGCACCGTGGTCACGCTCGAGAGCGACAACACCGCCGTCCAGGTGCCTAAGTCGGTCACCATTCGGCAAGGCGGTTCGGGGATATCCGGCGGGTTCGGCAAGAGCACCCGGGTTCCCGAGGACGTTGTTGTGACGATCACGGCAAAACTTCCCGGCCAGATGTTGACGGCCACGCTCAACCTGCGCGCGTGGACCTACGACCCGGGGGCGTGGACCCTGAGCGGTCCCGAATCCATGTACGGCGGTGGCTTTTACTACCAGATGAGAGTCGAGCTGCCCAACCCTGTGCCGCACGGAGGAGTGAAGGTCTCGCTCACCTCGGACAACTCAAAGGTCATAACCTCGGAGCCGGTAGCCCTTCCGGAAGGTTGGACAGGTGCCGATTTCGAGATCTATGCCACCAGCGACATCGATGCCATGGTCACCCTGACCGCGACCATCGAAGGTGTCAGCACACGTACTCACCAGATTCACGTTCTGCCAGGCTTGAAGCAGTCCTTCGAGGGGATCCCCTGGCCGCTCACCGGTGGTCAAACATTCGAGGCGACGGTCAATCTGGGCACCGCGACAAGCCAGGATCTCGTCATCAAGCTGGAGAGCGACAACCCTGTGTTGCAGGTCCCGGCCGAAGTGGTCATCCCGGCCGGCCAGAGTTCGGCGACGTTCACCGTCACGACTACCGAGGTTGCGGATTTCCAGGCGGCCACTCTCACCGCCACCCTCGGTAATACCGTCATGAGCGAGACCATCTTCATCGAACCCGCCAACCCCTGACACCGGCAATCCATGTCGACCGCTGCGAGCGGTGGCGACCATGCTGACCGCCACCGCTCCGCTCGGCCCCGGCGTCGCTGCGCGATCCGGTCGAGCAGCGCATCGGTGCCCGGCAGATCCTCATCAGCGCCGCCGGCATCCGGCTCGTCCCTGCCGTGCTGCGAAACGTCTGGCCGGCCTAACTGGATCTCATGGCCCGGCTGGCCCGGCTGGCCCGGCTGGCCCGGCTGGCTCGGCTGCGGCTGCGCGAACGCCCGGGCGGCTGGCAGCGGGGGCGGTTCACCGTGACCAGCCAGCCTGAGGGCGGTGCCGATCTACGAGAAGGCGGCTGAGCGGTCCGGTCGGTGGCGGTCGGCGCGGGGCCGTACGCCGCGCGAAGCCGGCCGGCCGTCGAGGGCGCTCCGTCGGGAGCCCGCGTCGGGGCAGGTCAGTCGCAGCCCAGCGTGGCCGCGGTGGCCAGCAGGTCGGGGACGAGGGTGCGGTCTCCCTCGGCCCGGTGCGGGAACGTCTGCGGAGTCCGCCGGTTGGCGAGCAGGCGGCAGAACTCCTCCATGTCGGCGATGATCGTCACGTCGGGCCAGCCCGGCTCGTGGCCGGGCGCCAGCGGGATGGTCCATTCCCCGGGCGCGGGGCCGGTGAGCACCAGGCGCGCGGTCCGGTGCGGGTGGTGCCGGCCGGCGGCGCGCAGCGCGCCCGGCAGCAGGCCCACCCCCATTTCGGCGATGAGCCGCTGGTGCCCGGCGGGCGGCGGCTCGGTGGGCAGGCCCACCAGCACCCGGATGTCATCGCCGTGGGTCCAGGTCTCGAAGGTGCGCTGCAGCAGAGCGGTACGCGCCGACCCGTGCGCCGGGCGGGTGCCCGCAAGCCGTACCTGGCGATCCAGCAGCCGGGTGTCGGCGGACACGTCGCGCAGCACGGCCTGGGCCTGCTCGTGCCAGTCGGCGGCCAGCAGGTCGCCGACCGGGACGGGCGCGAGCCCTAGATCGGCCGCGAACGCCGAGTCGTTCTCGGCCAGGTGAACGATCAGGGCACGAACCGAGGGATAGCGCAGCAGGGGAGTGCTCCAGGTCGCGGGCGCGAGCGTGGCGAGGAGCCCGTTCAGCGCGGCGACCTGGCGGGTGTAGGCATCGGTGAGCCTTTCGCCCAGCCCGGCCGGCACGCCGGGACGCCGCCTGCGGAACGCGGCCGACAGCACCGTGCCGCGCAACGCCGGTGGAGGGGCCTGCTCCGCGACCGCCGCGAGCAGCGCCGCCTCGGTGCGCAGCCGGTCCGCTTCGGCGGAACAGGCATCGCAGGAGGCCACATGCTCAGCGATCCGGGACGACTCGCCGGCCGGGCACGCGTCGACCACCCACGCGGCGAGTGTTCCGTCCACGCTGGGGTGCGACTTCTCGCTCATTCGAACCTCCTCTCTGATGCTGACCCCCGCGGCTGCGGTTCGTCCAGTGCCGCCGGCGGCCGGGACCGGCTCATCAGGGGAACCCCTCCCGCTCCAGTTCCCGGCCGAGCCGGGCCAGCGCGCTGCGAATCCGCGACTTCGCCGTGCCTTCGGGAATGCTCAGCCGCGCGGCCACCTCCCGGTAGGTGTGTCCCTGGAAGTAGGCCATCTCCAGGACGGCCCGCAGCGGAGGGGGCAGCGCGACCAGCCGGCGCCGGACGATGTCGGCCAGTTCATTGGCCACCACGCTGTCCTCCACCTCCTCCGGGTGGTGATCGCGGTCGGCCGGTGCCGGCAGGTTCGCCCTGCTCTCCCGGCGCACCCAGTCGACCGCCCGCCGATGCGCGATCACGGCGAGGAAGGTCCGCAGCGAGCCCCGTTCCGGGTCGAAGAGGTGCGGGCGTTCCCACAGCGTGATGAACACTTCCTGAGCCACGTCGCGGGCGCCTTCCGCGTTGGCGGTCACGCGGGCGGCGAGACCGTAGACGAGCGGCGAGAACAGGTCGTAGACCTGCTCCAGCGCGGTCTCGTCACCCAGGGCGAGACGGCGGTGCAGCTCCTCGTCGCACATGCTCGCCGGCTCGGGCGCGTCCACCTGCGTCACCACCTGCCTCGGCCGGTTCCCCTGGCGGGCTCGATGTATGACACCCTCTCCGATTCGGTGAGCGCGGTCATGGCGATCGGCGTCGCCGGCCCATGTTGGCCGGACCCGGTCAGCATCCGGCCCGCCCGCCGGCGGGGCTGGTCCGGTCCGCCACCCGGTCGGCGTCTGGAACATCGTTGATCCTCTCCGCCCGCACCGCGGGCCGGCGACGGCTCCACCCTCTATTCGTCGCGGCGGCCGGTTTGGATGACCGCTCCTGCGACAAGGCGGCGGCCCGTGCTGTGGAAGGTGTACGCGGGCTGCATGGACGGCGACGAGGAGCGGATCAACCGCCTGGTCGAGAAGGCACTCGACACCTGATCCCGGCTGCGCTGAGGGGTCCCGGCTCATCCCGGGGCCCTTCACCTGTTGGCTCCGACTGGTTGTTCGCCTTGGTTACGGATGCCCGGCCAGGTTGTCTCCTACCTGCTGCTTGTCGGTGATCGCCGGTTCACCCCTGAGGCGTTAGAGTCCGCGGATGGACGCTGCTGATGATCTTCTCCGCCGGATCGAGACCGACCGTGACCTGGCCGACCTGCTGCGGTGGCCCGGCGACTTCGACATCGACCGCCGCGACCCCGTAGAGGAGTTGCGACTTCCCTCAGGTCTGCCACTGACACCGATCGCCGGGGACGCTGGCGGGGGCACCTACTTCCTGTGCGGCGAGCCGGGCGCCCCACGCCCGGTCCTGTACGCCGACTCCGAGGGCCAGGCCACGCTGCTGGCCACCGACCTGGTCGAGGCCGTCACCTTGATCGCTGCCCACCCCTACTGGCAGGACCTGTGCCACGGCCATCCCGCCCAGGAGTTGGAGGAGGAGATCACCGACGACGATCCCGACTACCCGGCCGTCCGCGCCCAACTTCTCGCCCGGCTCGGCGTCACTCCTCCCACCGCGGAAGAGGCCCTCGCCCGGCTGCGGGCCTGTGCCGCACGCACCGTCCCGGACTTCCTGCCCATCGCCCGTCATGAAGAAGGCGATTCCTTCTATGAGGCGTCCTACGATCCCATCCTGTGACCGCTCAGCGGCCGTGCGGACCTTCGGCTCGCCGTGTTCTTTATGCTCGGAGACATGACCATTCAGCGGATGGACAACGTCGCCATCGTCGTCCACGACCTGGACGCGGCTGTCGCGTTCTTCACCGAGCTCGGCATGGAGCTGGAAAGCAAGGGACAGGTCGAAGGCCTTTGGGCGGACCGCACCGTAGGACTCGACGGAGTCCGGAGCGACATCGCGATGATGCGGACCCCGGACGGCCACAGCAAGCTGGAGCTGACCAAGTACCACACCCCCGCGGCGTCCGGCGCCGAGCCGGAGAACCCTCCGCCCAACACGCTGGGCCTGCATCGCGTCATGTTCGCCGTCGACGACATCGACGACACCGTCGCCCGCCTGCGCGCCCACGGCGCCGAACTCCTCGGCGAGGTGGCGCAGTACGAGAGCATCTTCCGGCTCTGCTACCTCCGCGGCCCCGCGGGCATCATCGTCGCCCTGGCCGAACAGATCGGCTGACATGGGCCTGCCGCGGACATCGAAGTCCTCGACGACCGCGATCTCGGTCCGGCCGCCCGCCGGTCGGAGTAGGCATGGCCTGCTGTGATCCGCGCCTACGGGAGGTGCCGGGGCACGCCAGTCCCGCTGTGCGTGGTCACCGGTGGTTAGGCACGACCGACGGATGTGCCCCACCTCGAGGCTTCACGGGTGCGCGCCTTCGTTGGTCAAGGCGGGACGGCGCGGGCAAGGTCGTGACGGCTGAACACAGGGCATCCGATGCCGCAGCGCGTACACGACCGCCAGCAGCAGCGCCAGGGTAACCGCGACCAGCACAAGCAGCACGAGGAACAGCGGCCCGGTCGCCAGATTGGCCGACAGGCGCCGGCCGAGGGTGCGCATCGCTTCTTCCGCGTCCGCACCCGGGCCGATCAGGGCGAGGGAGAGCCCGTTGGCGAACTCGATCGCGTGCCCGACCACCGGCAGGCTGAAGTTCCCAGCGATCGCGGCGATCACGAGGCTACGCGCGACGTCCTTGACCGTGGTGGAGGTCTGGACGGTCTCGTAGCCCATCACGAGCAGGCCACCGATGATGACGAACAGCACGAAGCAGGTGTTGGCGACCCAGTGCACCTGGTCCCAGATCTCCCCGACCCAGGGGATCTGATCAATGCGCGGGGTCTGGATCAGGTTCTTGCCCAGCCCGTTGAACACCGTCTTGATCGCTGACTTGGCGAGGTCCCGGAACCAGCCGTCCAGTGCGTTGGAGATCTTGCAGTCGATCTCCAGGGGACCGCAGTGCTTCTTGGCGGCTATCGGCTGGACGGCGGAGACCGTGATGGTCACCGGCTGGGCCGGCTGGGCCGGCTGGGTGAGGTGAGCGGTGGAGAGACCGAGCAGGAGTGTCGCGACGACACCGCTGGTGATCATCCACCACCCTGCGGGGACCATGATCAGGACCCCACGATCGACTGGACCACCGACACCAGCAGCGGGCGAGCGCCGCGATCCCGTACCCGAAAGCCGCGAACTTCAGCGTGTTCTTCGCCTTGGAAACCTCGCCCGGGTCCCCGCCGGCCAGCAGGTAGCGCAGGCCACCGATGGTGGCCATCAACGTGGCCAGCGCCGCCAGCAACCCCACCAGCCAGTTCCGCAGGTTGTTGATCACCTCCTGCAGGGATTTCGCCTTCGCGGCCGTACCTGCCTGAGCGGTCGCCGCGCAGACCAGCAGGACCAGCAGCACCACGACCGTCACGCCCACCCAGCGTGGCCATCGCCCGCGCCACCAGGACCGCGGTGGCCGGTGGCCGGGGCGACCGCAGGCGGACACGCGGTCGGTATTGATCAATGGGATCCGTGCGGGGCCGGGGAGGTAGCCCCGTCCTCCTTTCGGTTCGGTGATGTCGGGCCGGGTATCTGAGGTGTCCCGGCCCCGCACGGAAAACGAGGTCCCCGCACCCCTCCGGGCAGCGAGGAAGATCATGGGGTGTGGATCGGTACGTCCGCCGTCCTGGGCGGGCTGGTGCACTGCCGGAGTCGCGAGGAAGAGCGGCCGCCGCTCACCCGTCCCGGCGGGCCGCCGGGCTCGCTCGGCCGCGAGCCGCGCTGCGTCGCACAGCCGAGCACGCACCTGAGGACGATCGACAGCTGCTTCGCTCAGCGCCTGAAGAAAGCCGGTGAGCAGCTCGGCGTCCAGGTCACAGGAGGCAAAGGAAGCACGGTCGCGGGCCAGTCTCCCGGCTGCCGCCCGCAGCGCGGGCAGCGCCATGCCGACCGCGGCGACCCGCCATGACGGGCCGCCGTGGCGACTGCGCAGCACCAGCTCCCGCCACACTGCATCCATGGCGGCGCTGCTCAGACCGCCGCCCAGCAGGTAACGCAGCTCGGCCATGCCGACGGCCCGTTGAGGGAGCTCAGGGTGCAGGCCACGACAGTCCAGGGCGAGACCACCCGGCTCGCAGACCAGCAGCCGAAAGGTGCTCTCGGCGATGTCCAGCGAACGGTCGCCGTCGGCAGCGCTTACGTGGTGTGTTCCCATCATGTGCTCCAGGACGAGGAGGAGTTCGACTGCGTCCTGGTCTACGGGGCCGCTCAGGCAGATCTATGGCGGCAGTTCTGGCTGTTCACTGGCGGATTCCGGCACCTGGAAACACGACGCCCCTGGTGTCGCGGGCAGCCACCGGGTCTCCTCGGAGCGGTCTTCTTGGTGGGCGGTGCGAGGGGCCCGGCCGCAGGGGGCACCACCCTGCCGGCTGCCGGTGATGTTCCCTATATTTCTGTGGACCTGGGCGCACGGTGTTCGCCCGCCGACCTTTACGGAGAGACATGCGACGCGGTGAAGTGTGGTGGGTAGACTTCGGCGAGCGGCGGCCGGTCGTCCTGCTGTCGGACGAGGGAGCGTACGGGTTTCAGGCGATGCAGGTCGTCGCTCCGGCGGGCGTCGACCTCGGCGGTCTGGGCCTCGAAGTGGCGGTAGGCGCCATCGACGGGATGCCTTCCGAGGGCGTGCTACGGTTCGCGATCCCAAGGCCGGGCTTCACCCCGTGCACGTGGCTGACCACCGTGTCCCGGGACGATCTGATCGAGCAGGCGGGCGTCCTGAGCCCTGCGAAGCTCAGCGAGATCGACGATGCTCTGCGCGCTGGCGAACAGCAGCAGGAATGGACGCCGGCGACGGCCGCGAAACTCAGCGAGTTCCGGGATGCCCTTCGATCAGGCGGACTCAGATAGGGGCAGACCAAGGCCGATGATGTCGACGACCTTCTCCACCAGCAACGGGTCGGCAGACAGTGAAGGTCTCGGCATGGTGCGGCTTGAGCCCGAAGTCGTACATCTGGCAGTGACGGTGGTCCAGTGGGCGCCCAATGGGGCTCACCCGTAGGCCCTGAGAGCTCCTGTGGCGACAGCCAGGGTTGTCGACCAGCCCGAAGATTCGGACGTTCGGTCGGCCGCCGCGGGGCATCGCTCGCCAACGTCGACGTCCTCATCCGAGCCCAAGCCCCGCTGGATCCCTGACACCGAGCGGTAAATACGAGGCGCTGCAGGCACGGGCATGCCAGGCTCGTCGTGTGTACATTCGCGACGGATTCACAGCAGAAGAGGTCATCCAGGGTCTTCGCGCGCTCATTCAGCAAGCCGACAACATCCACGGTCTGATCGGGCAGCAGAGGGCGAAGACCGAATACCTGAACTGGCTCGGCGGCGCCGAGAGGTCGCTCCGCAACATGTTCGTAGACGGTGCGATCGCCGATGCGCTGCTGACCGAAAGGCTCTGGCGCATCGACAGGGATTACAGCAATCCCCCTACGCAGGGCATCAACCTCGGCTTGAGGGCTGAACTCGAGATGCAGGCAAGCCGCCTGTCCGCCCTGGCGGATGGGCTGGCGCACTTGGCCACCCTCTCGCAACGCCCCGGCTATCAGACGATTCTCGACACGAACGTCTACCTGCATTGCACCATGTTCACCGAGGTCGACTGGCGAACCGAGCTTGGCAAGGAGGCAGTCCGGATCATCTTGCCCGCAGCCATCCTCCGTGAACTCGATCAGATCAAGATCAACGACAGGGGCCCCCGTCGAGAGCGTGCCTGCAGGTCATCAAGGCGCTGGACACCATGCTCCCTGCCTTTGAATCCGCCGGCGTAGCCGAGCTACGTCCAAAGGTCACCGTGGAATTCCTGCCCGACGAACCTGGACACGAGCGTCGGGGAAACGTCGATGACGAGATCATCGACCGCGCCGTTCTGCTCCAGAAAATGACGGGAAGGCCGACTGCGGTGGTGACCATTGATCGGAACATGCGCCTACGCGCGCACGTCAGCGGACTGAAGGTGTGGTCCGTTCCCGACAAGCTCATTGTGCCCTCGGTAAGGCCGGCCACCTGAGATAGCGAGACATCGATGCGTCGAGGGGTGGACGGCCCAAGGCCGAGTTGATGATCACCGACTCCGAACGGGTGATGCTGGAGCGGTGGGCGCGGCGGGCGAAGTCCGCGCAGGTGCTGACGATGCGAGCGAAGGTCTCGGCGCAGTGCGGCTTGAGCCCGAAGTCCTGCCAGATTGGCCGGTCGTCGGACTTTGACAGTCCTGTGTGAGGCGGATGGGGTGCGTCCGGAGGCGTCAGCCAGGGGCCGTGAGGGCCGGTGCGGAGCGAACGCCAGAGCTGTGCCAGGCAATCGCCAGAGCACTGCCAGAGGGCCGGCGCTGCTGCGCCGGTGATCCGCCAGAGGGCGCCGGTTCGCTGATGACACGCCCTTGGAGGCGTTCCGCTGAAGTCCTCGCGTGTCCACCCGGCCGAGTCCGACCGAGCGGACAGTGGGACGGGTCGCAAGCGGGCGCCGAGCTGGGGTGCGGGTATCTGAGGTGAGCCCCACAACCGCATATGACAACTCCCTCCCAGGGACGCCACGGTCAAAGTCGCGGCGGCGTTGAAGCCTGCCGGAGCCGGCATGAGGAAACGTCGGCGTCCACGAGTTCCGGTGCTGTGTCCGAACCGGCAGCCCTTGGGTCCGCTGGCATGTGCGAACCGGCCTTGCGGGTGCTGTCGCTGGACGCGGGCACCCCGTCGCTGGCGGTGCTGCTGCTGGCCGTTCGCAGCAGTTGCCGCCGTTCGATCTGGCGATCTTCGTCGACGACGCCCGGCGGCCGGTGCGGATCAGCGCCGACCTTGCTCAGGTGCAGCAGGTCGCGATCAAGGCCGGGGTGCCGATCCTGCGTCTGTGTTGTGCCGGGTCACCGACGGAGGTGGTCAGCTCGAAGGTCCGGGAGATCCTCGGCCACCCGCCCGGCAGCCCGCTGCCTGGGCAACTCGTGGCCGAGGTGGATTTCGGGATCTGCCTCGACCAGATCCACCTGGCCGCCAAGTCTGAAAGCGCCGACTTGCGCTACACCTATCCGCTCGTGGAGCTGGGGTGGACCCGCAGGGAATGCTCGGCCTTCCTGCGCTCTCTGCACCTGGGCTCTGGGCACGGCACGGGAAGCGCGCGCCGGGGATGGGCGCTGTGAGCACCCCGTACTGGAGCGACGAGTCCACGACCATCCACCTGGGCGACGCCCGCGAGGTGCTCGCCGCCCTGCCGGCAGGGTCGGTCGACTGCATCGTGACCAGCCAGCCGTACTGCGGGCTGCGCGACTATGGGCTGGGCTAGATCGGCCAGGAACCTTCGCCGGACGCCTACATCGAGGCGCTGCGAGCGACGTTCGCCGAGGCCCGGCGGGTGCTCGCCGACGACGGCACCTTGTGGGTCAACCTCGGCGACTGCTACGCCTCCAACTCCGACGGATGGGCGGGCGGCAACACCTTCAACCGGCAACCGCCGGTGCGGCCGAAGTCGCGGCTGGTGGTGCCGCCCAAGAACCTGCTCGGCATGCCATGGCGGGTGGCGTTCGCCCTTCAAAGCGACTGGGTTTTGCGGAATGCCGTGGTGTGGCACAAGCCCAACGCGATGCCGCAGTCGGTGACCGACCGGCTCTCCAACCGGTACGAGCTGATCTTCCTGTTCGTCAAGCAGTGGCACTACTGGTTCGACCTTGACCCGATCCGCGAGCCCTACACCGGCGACCGCACTCTGTCGCGCCGCGCCCGCCGCGGCGGTAACAGGCCCAACACCATCGGCGCACCCTGGCCACCGGACGGCAAGTACACGGGCGCGGCAGAACGGCTCGGCGGCAAGAACCACAGCACCGCGATGCTGCCCACCGGCCTCGCCGCCCGGGAACCCTGGCGGCGAGCGGTACTGATCGAACTTGTCCCCGCCTACTGCGAGATCGCCAAACGACGGCTGCTGACCGCCACGGAGCGCGAGGGGAAGCATGCGACCCAAGAGACCGAACAGCCACGATGACCCGCCGGAGGCTAGAGGAGACTGACGAAACAGCAGGTCCTGACCCATCTACCAGCACATATGCTCAGAGGCCGGAGCGCGGACGGCACACCCGCCAGGGCGGTGACACAGCGCGCACGTTGACCGTGAAGACGGAGTTCGTCGCTGTCGGCGGGCCTGAAGGTGAGGCCTTGGAAGCCAGGCAACTCGCCGTGATCTGGGAGGTCCTTCAATGGCTACACCAGAACAAATCGGAGACCTAGGAGCCTCGGAGACCGGCTCGGACGTCGTCTTGCCGTGGCGACGTGGCAGTGAGGTGAACCCGCTGGCCGAGGCTGTCGGCGCAGGAGCGCTGGTGCCGGTCGCGTGGCTGGGACGTACGTCCACCGAGGAGCAGCAGGATCCCACGCTGTCCCTACCGCGGCAGTTGCGTGGTTCGAGGCAGGCGCTGCCGGACGGCTATGTCATCGTCGCGCACTTCTACGACGTGGAGTCCGGCCGTAAGTCTCTGGATGACCGGGGCAACAGCCTGGCCCATGAGCAGTTCGACATTTCCATTCCCAGAGACGGCGGGATTCAAGACCTCCTGGCCGAGGCGGCCCGCCACGATTGACGTTTCGTCGCTGTCATCTGCGAATCCATCGATCGCGTCGCGCGCCGTACGTACTTCGGTACCAAGATTGAATATGAGCTGGAGCAAGTCGGCGTCGTCTTGCTCGCGGCCGATGAACCGATCAGTCACGAAGCAACATCAGGCCCTAGGCCGAAGAAGAAGGCCACCAACACGCTGACCCGCCGGGTCAAGCAGGCCATCGCCGAATGGTACGTCCTGCAGATGCTGGAACTGTCGTGGGACGGTTTCCGCGAGCACATCGAGCAAGGCTGGAACATCGGCCGACCGCCGTACGGCTATCAGGCGGACAAGCGCCCCCACCCCGTCCCCGCGCGGCGCGCTGAGGGAAAGACAAAAACACGTCCGGTGCCCGATGCCGCAACAGGCCGAGTGGTGACCAGGATCTTCCACCTGCGCGCACTCGATCACCTGGGCTACGACGATATCGCCGATCGGCTCAACACCGATCTAGAGGCAATCCGCCTCCACAGCCGGTCGACCCCCGCCGCGCGGTCGGCCGATGGACCGGCTCTGCCGTGCGTGGCGTCCTGACCAACCCCAAGTACACCGGCTACATGGTGTGGAACCGGCGCGCCACCAAGCAGGGCGGGCGCTGCAACCCACCTGATCAGTGGGTCTGGTCACCGCACCCGACACATGAACCGCTGGTGACCAAGGAGCTGTTCGAGGCGGCTTCTCCAGTGGCCAAACTCCGGCAGGGCTCGCGGACCTCCCCAGGACTCAGCCGTCACCCGCAGGCCAAGCGCAGCTATCAGCTTCGCTCCTACCTGCTGTGTGATCTGTGCGGCCGGCGGATGTTCGGCAAGACCCGCAAGGGCTGGGCCTACCTACGCCTGCGAGCCGCAACGCCAGCACCACCATGGCCGCTCCGACTGGTACGACGATCACCCCAAGAGCCTGTGGGTCCGCGAAGACGCGCTCCTCGATGCCGTCCACGAGTTCTTCGCCGACCGTGTCTTCGGCCCCCGCCGACAGGAGCACCTGCGCGCCAGACTCGGCCAACAGCCCAGCACGCAGATCGAGTCACGTACCGACACGCGGAAAGCAAAGATCATCAGCGCCCTCGCCGAGTTCCGACGGCGGCAGGACAACCTGATGAACCAACTCGAGGAACACGAGCCCACCGGAGACCCCGACATCGATCGCGAGTTCCGCGCCGGCATCCAACGCCGCTTCGCCGAAATTTCCAAGAAACGCCGCGACTACCAAGCGCAACTCGCGAAGCTCGCCGGCACCGCAAGCACGCCACCCGACGATGACCCTTCACTGCTGGAAGAGATCCCCGAGCTGGCGACCAGATTGGACGAGCTCCCGGAAGACGTGCAACGACGGTTCTACGACGCCTTCCAACTCCAGATCCGCTACCACAAGGCCCGGCACGAGGTCGTGCTGCGGGTCACCGTACGGGAGAACACGGTGAACACGTTCACCACGGCAACGGCCGGATCCGGGGGAGCGGCCGACATGCCCAGTGAGCTCGGGCTACGGGTGCCCAGGGCGCGCCGAAGCTTCCCATCTTCTGGGTGCCCCCGGCAGGATTCGAACCTGCGACGCACGGTTTAGGAAACCGATGCTCTATCCCCTGAGCTACGAGGGCTTGACGCAGGTAGAGCCTAGCGGAGCCGATCCGGTGGCGCGGTACGGGCGATGATCATTCCGCGTATATTCCGCGATCTTGCTCCGGGTACGATCCTGCGACCAGTCCTAGGGTAGTGGCTAACGCCTGGAGGACGCTCATCGATGCTCGACCCTCAGGGCGTCGGTATCCCGGAGCATGCTGTACGGCCGTCGGTGCTCGCACGCGGGCGGCGGACCGGCAACCGTGCGGGCTGCGTATCCCCGAGTCGGAGACCTCCGCCGGAGGCGTTGTGAGGATGGCGCCATGCTCACAACATGGACCGCTGCCAGGGGCCGGCCCGCTGGGAGTGGTGGGCGAACAAGGCCACGTGCCCGTTCTCCGTCGACGTGCGCATCCTCGTCGTCACCGATAGCACCGTATGGCGTGCGTTGCGGCGTTTGCTTCGCCGCTGACCAGCGAAGATCGTGAGGGCTGGGCGCCCCTCATGGCGCTGTCCCCTTACTTCCGGCCACCGCTTGATCATTTGATGTCGACATAACGGACGAGGATCATGCGGTGGCCGCCTCACGATCGCGCCACGCCGGCGAAGTCACGACCTACAGCTAGATTAGTGAGGTGCCACCATGCGAGATGGCCGAAGCGGCGAGGCGGTGAGTCGTGCGATTCGAGCACCGCGGCACCGACGCGGATTCGCGCATCCTCGACCGCGTCTGGTGCACCCGGAGTGACACCGACGCCGTCATGACGTCCGCCGCGCGGACGAGCTTCCATCTCATCTTCGCCCGCACCCGGGGCCGTGTGGCCGCGGGGCTGCGCGGTCCGGAGACGAGGGCGACGACGGCGCCCGTCCCGGCGGAGACCGAGTATCTCGGCGTGCGGTTCGCGCTGGGCGCGGTCCTGCGTCCGCACCCCGCGGCGACGGTGGTCGACGGGTACGCTCCGCTCCCGGTGACAGACGCCGGCAGGATCGTGCTCGGGGGTGAGGAGTGGGAGGCGCCGACGTTCGAGAACGTGGAGCATTTCGTCCGGCGACTGCGGCTGGCCGGGCTCCTGGTGCCGTCGACACTCGACCGTGACCCGCGTCCGGGGCGCGGGGAGTCAGAGCGGACGCGGCAACGGCGGTACCGCGCGTTCACCGGGATGACGCGAACCACAGTGGCGCAGATCGATCGCGCGAACGCTGCGGCCACGATGCTGCGGGCCGGAAACGACTGGGCCACGGTCGTCAGCACGCTCGGCTTCTATGATCAGGCGCACCTCGCCCATGCCCTGCGCCGATTCGTCGGACGCACGGCGCGCGAGCTTCGCACCGGCGACCTCGCGCCGATGTCGTTCCTCTACAAGACGGGTTCGGGCGCCGGAAGTTAGCGTCGGGCGTCGGCCGACCGGGCCGACGGATCTGCGACTCCAGCTCAGGGGGAACCGTGCTGCTCAGCGTTAATATTTTCGTCAGCCTCGACGGCGTCGTGCAGGGGCCGGGAGCCCCCGACGAGGACCGCTCGGGCGGCTTTGACCGCGGCGGATGGCTCGTGCCGTTCAGTTCGGCGCAGACGGACGAGGTCGTCGCGGGATGGTTCCGCGAGGCGGACGCCTTCCTGTTCGGCCGGACGAGCTTCGGCATGCTGCGCGGCTACTGGCCGAACGTTACCGACCCGGAGAGCGTCATCGCGTCGCAGCTCAACTCGTTGCCTAAGTACGTGACCAGCTCGACGCTGTCCGACGCGGAGGCCGGCTGGCATCCGACGACGGTGCTGCGTGGCGACGCTGCCGACGAGGTGCGCCGCCTCAAGGAGCTACCCGGTCGCGAGCTGCAGGTGCACGGCAGCTGGAAGCTCGTGCAGACGCTGCACGAGGCGGGGCTCGTCGATGTTTACCGGATGCTGCTGTACCCCGTCGTGGTCGGCACTGGCAAGCGCCTGTTCCCGGAGGGCGCGATGGGCGCGACGTTCACGGTCGCCCAGGACGCCTCGCGCGTGCTGCCCGGCGGGGTCGTCTCCCTGACCCTCACCCCGCGGAGCCTCGGCACCGTCGCCACGGGCTCGTACGTCGTCGAGGAGGGGCGGTCGGCGACGACCCTCAAGTGACCCGCCGGGGATCGCGCGCGTGAACAACGCGTGGTGGTGCCGCCGATAGCAGTACCGAGCACAGCAACGCATGGGCTTCGTTCAGATCGACACCATTGACCCCTATCCGGCCTGGCAACCCGGTAGTCCTGCTGCCATCTACGTTGCTGCCCTCGCCTCGACCAGAGTTGCTGCGCCATGAGGTGGCGGACGGGCGACGCGGCGTGCCAGGACCGGACGGAACAGGCCGCACGCCCGGCGCGCCGGGGCCGGCGACCGCGAAGCAGGCGCACTTGAAGCGAAAGTCCTCATCCGGCGGCGCCGATTCTCTTGTCGGGTCTCATGACCTGGGTGATAGATCATTCCGGACCGGTCGTCTCGGCCGGTCCCGTCACCCACCCGGACGGTGCCGGAGGTGGAGGCGCTGAGCTGCGAGCTGCGGCGGAATCATCCGTCGTGGGGTGCTCGCCGGCTGGGGTGGGAGCTGACTCGCCGCGGTTGCCCGGGGCCGGTGCCGTGCCGGGCGACGGTGCACCGGGTGCTGGTCCGGCACGGACTGGTGCAGGTCACCCCGCGGGCCGGCGCAGGGAGGACTACAAGCGCTGCAACGCTCGGAGCCGATGCAGTGATGAGCTGCTGACCGGCAACGGCAAGCAGTTCACCGCCGCGGCGGGGAGGTGCTGTTCGACCGGATCTGCCAGGAGAACGGCATCACGCACCGGCTGACCCGGGCCTGAGCCGGTCGGTCAGCCGGTGGTGGTGTCGTCGCTCAGTAGGGCAGCGGGCGTTGAGACAGGCCTTAGTCGCGCTTGGGCCAGATCAGGCCCTGGTCGGTCCAGATGACGCCCTTGTTGTGGCACAGGCAGAAGGGGTGGCCGATCGGGTCGGTGTAGACGCGCCAGCCGTAGCCATCGGGGTCGATGAAGTCCTGCTGCAGCGTCGCGCCGAGGTCGAGGACGCGGCGCTGCTCGGACTCGATCTCGTCCACTTCGAAGTCGAGGTGGAACTGCTTGGGATGCTCGCTGTCGGGCCAGCGCGGGGGGCGGTAGTCGTCCACCCGTTGGAAGGCCAGCTCGATCTCGCCGAAGGTGATGCCGGCCCAGTTATCGGAGCTGCCTTCCTTGATGGCGCGGCCTGTCACCTCGGAGTAGAAGGCCGCCAGCTCCATCGGGTCCGGGCAGTCGATGATGAAATCGGTGAGTCGCAGCATCCCGCGATCTTGGCACAAGATCAAGGAGTCCAGAGACTGTCCAAAGTGACGTCAGTGGCCAGCCGTGGATGATGGCGATGTGGAGGCCGGTCTCCTAACGGACAGCAGGTGACCTCGCCATCTATACGGCCGGCAGACGGCCCATGCCAAGAACAGCACTTGCAGGTCACACCCGGTCGTTACCGCATCCGGGTCTCATACGTGCCTTCTGAACCACCGGCCGCTCCGCTGGGTGCTGCGGCCTGCCCGGCCGGACGACGGCAGCACGACGGCAGCACGACGGGAACGGACCGTCACCGAGATCATTCTTGCCTCGGCCCTGCATAAGGGGACGGTCTTGACCGCAGTCATACAAACCAGAGCACCCGAAAGGAACCTCTTATGGGGATCCCCAAGCTGGCGCCGGACGGCGTCAGCGACACAGGCGGCACAAAGGGGGCCCTCAGCCCCTGGGACGCGGACCCGGACTGGTACCGGAAAGCACGGGACGCCGGTGCGACGCCCGGCGAGTTGCAGGAGGCTCACGCCAACGGCATCCGCCTGGTCTACTACGCAAACGCGCGGAAGGCCGGTGCCACGCACGACGAGATCATGGCAGCCCACGCCGAGGACATCTACCTGGTCGACTACGCACAGGCGCGGGAGACCGAGGCCACGCACGCCGAGGTGATGGAAGCTCGCGCCAAGGGCATCGGCGTGAACGACTACGCATTTGCGCGGAAGGCCGGTGCCACGCACGACGAGATCATGGCAGCCCACATCACGGGCACCTACCTGGTCGGCTACGCGCTCGCGCGGAAGGCCGGTGCCACGCATGACGAGGTGATGGCGGCCCACGCCAAGGGCATCTTTCCGGACGACTACGCGTATGCGCGGTCGGTCGGTGCCACGCACGACGAGATCCTGGAGGCCGCCGGCACGCCGGGCGTCCTCCTGGACTTCTATGCGGAAGCTCGGAAGGCCGGTGCCACGCACGAGGAGGTCATGGCGGCCCACAAGGCGGGCTTCCAACTGAGCTCCTACGCGCGGACGCGGTCGGGTGGCCACACCCATGATGATGCTCTGCGCATGCTGAGCAGCTGAACACCCGGACCGGCTCCCTCCCAGAGGGGGCCGGTCTGTTCGCAGAGGTGCCTGCCTTGATGCCGGTCGACGCCCCTGCCTCCCGGCGACCAAGGACGGCGGGTTCGCCCGCCCGAGGTGCTCCGTCAGCCAGCGACCCGTCGATGGATGAAATCGGTGGACATAAGAGGGCAGACCCCTTCGGGACAACTGGTGGGGTGTGCGATGAGACGGCCGAAACCATTGGGGTTGGTGAGAACTGGGGTGGAGGGGGAGCACTTGCGCGCAGGTCTCGGTACGCTCCTGCCGTGGCTGGTCGGCATCGTGGAACGCTGACGCCCGGGTTCGAGCCGGAAGAACCCGCGGCGCAGGCTTCCCTCGATCCCGCGGTCGGGGCTCGCCGGCGGCCGGGTCGGGTGGGGGTGGTGATCGTCGGGACGGTGGCCGCCGTGGTGCTGGTGGTCTCGATCGGCTTCGCGCTCGTCGGGGACTCACCGGAGTCCACGGTCGGCAGCACGCCGCAGGCACCCCGTCCGGCTGACGTGACGCCGCCCGAGCGGCTCACCCCGGTGGCCTATCCGACCCGTGGGGAGTACGTCCCTCCGGTCCCCACCGAGGTGCCCACCGCCACTCCGAAGGCGCCCACGAAGACGGTCAAACCGACACCGACGCCGGCGACGTCGCAACAACGGCCGCCTTGTCCGGTGCAGGCGCCGTTCTTCCATGACTGGTGCGTTCGACACGGTTATCAGCCCCCGCGGGGCCGATAACCCGGCATCGCCGTTTTCATAGGGGATGTGCAGGAACCTGTAGTACCGTTCCTGCGGTTGTTCGAACATCGGAAGGACCCCCCACGTGCGGACCCCCCGGTCGGCGGTGCTGCTCGCGGTCATCACGGTCGCGGCGTCGCTGGTCTCGGCACCGGCACACGCCGCTGCTCGGCAGTCCGGCCCCGGCACCGTCGAAGAGCTGCGCAAACAGGCTGCCAAGGCGCGTACGGATCTGGAGAAGGCGACCAAGCAGCTCGACAACCGCCGCCGCGTGCTGGAGAAGTCCCAGGCCACGCTCAAGACCACGCTGGCGGATCTGGGGGTGGCCGACACCGATCTCAACCGGATCCGCGAACCGCTCGCCCGCCTCGCCAACGCCGCCTATCAGGGCGGTGCGAACGGCTCGATGGCGATCTTCAGCAGCGGTGATCCCCAGGGGGCGCTCAGTGCCGCCGCCGACCTGGCCCACCTCGCCGAGGGGCAGAACGCGCTGGTCAAGCGGGCGGCTGATCTGCGGAAGCGCCGCGAACAGCTCGCCGCCACGGCACAGGACCTGCAGTCGAAGAACGGCGTCGAGCAGGCGAAGGTGCAGCGGCAGATCGACGCGCTGAAGGCGAAGTCGGTGCGCATCACCCAGCAGCTCACGCAGTCGCTCGGCAAGCTGTCGGGTGCCGGCAGGCTCGCGGCGTCCTGCGATCCGGCCCTCGTCGCCAACGCGCGAAGGTTCCCCAACGGACTGATCCCGGCGCGCTACCTCTGCCGGCTACCGCAGCCGAACCGGCAGTTGCGGGCTGACGCGGCGCTGGCGTTCTTCAAGCTCAACGCCGCTTTCAAAGCCCGCTTCAAGCACGACATGTGCCTGCGCGACTCCTACCGGAGCCTCGGCGACCAGCAGCGCATCTACTCCCAGCGGCCGGGGTTCGCGGCCGTGCCCGGCCGTAGCAATCACGGCCTGGGCACGGCCCTCGACATCTGCGGCGGGGTACAGAACCAGGGCTCGGTCCCGTTCAACTGGCTGGTCGCCAATTCGCAGAAGTACGGCTGGTTCCATCCGAGCTGGGCCTACTCGAGCCCGTTCGAGCCCTGGCACTGGGAGTACAAGGCCGGCAGGGGGCAGGCCATCGCCGATCCCGGATACTGATCAGACCGGCAACTCGTTGGCCGGGACGACCTCGGACGTGCAGAACTGGCACCGCCGGGCCTTGGCCGGAATGGAGCCGAGGCACTGGGGACAGTCGCGTTCGGCCGCCTCCTTGCCCCGGTCGAGCCGCTCGAGCAGCTTGCTCGTCGGCAGGACGACCAGGAAGTAGACGATCGCGGCGGTGATGACGAAGGTCAGCGCGGAGGTCAGGAAGACCCCGTACGGGAACTTCGTGCCGTTGATCGTGAAGGCCAGCCTGGTGTAGTCGGGCTTGCCGCCGAACAGTGCCAGCAGCGGGGAGATGAACGAGGTCGCGAAGTCCTTCACCAGCCCGGCGAAGGCCGCGCCTACGACGAATGCGACCGCGAGGTCGACGAGATTTCCGCGGATCAGGAACTTCTTGAAGCCGCCCATGGCGGGACTCCTGGGGGGTAGGGGATGGTACGGCCGCCTTTTTACCCTGCGAAAGCGCGTTGATTACGAGAATTCGGACATTCTGGCGAGCTCCAGCGGAACTTCCTGGACGCCACCGAGTTGATCATCGTAGCGCTGAACAGATGACCATCGGACGGGTGTCAGGAGACGATCGCTATGGACAGCACGCCGCCCGCGCCGGCGAGCATGGCCGCCTGATCCCTGCTGGTGGCCAGCACGAGGAGGGCTCCCTGGTCGCCGGCCGCCCCGGTGGCCGCGCGCGGCACGGCGAGGACGGGCACGCCCTGCGCCACGGCCCGGGCCCGGCCAGGTGAGATCGCCCCCTCCGGGGACTGCGCGGCGGCCAGGACGTCGATCCGGTCACCGGGATGCAGCAGCCGCACGGCGCCCGCGTCGGCGATGCGGACCGGGGTGGCGACCGTGCCGGGGCCGTAGCCGTCGAGCAGGTCACCGCCCGCCAGCCGTACGTCGGTCAGCGGCTCTCCCCGGCGCAGCGGCCCGGTGAGCAGGCGGCCGGCCGCTCCGGACCGTACCGCCCCGTCGGGCACCAGCGCGGCGGGGACCGCGACCGGCCGCAGGTCGCCGCCGTGCAGGGTCGCCCCGCCCGCCAGGTCGCGCGCCGCCACCAGGACCGGCACCGAGGCCGGCGCGGGCGGGCGCGCGGCAGGCACCGCCAGGCCCACCGCGGCCGCGGCGAAGGCGGCGGCGAGCGGCCGCCTGAAGCGGGCTAACCCGGCCTTCACGGGAGCTCCAGGGGAAGCTTGATGCCGTCCAGCATCCGCGGGCATGAGCAGTCGCGAGTGACGGGGAGCGCGGTGACGATCTGGCCGACCAGGGTGCGCAGCCGTTCGATGTTCTGGCCGAAGACCCGGAACACCTCCTCCATGGTGACGCCCTCGCCCTCCTCGATGCCGGCGTCGAGATCGGTCACCAGGCACATCGGGATGTAGCACAGCGCCAGCTCCCGGGCCAGCACGGCCTCGGGATGCCCGGTCATGCCGATCAGCGTCCAGCCCTGCGCCGCGTACCACTGTGACTCGGCCCGGGTGGAGAACCGCGGCCCCTCGACGACGACGAGGGTGCCGCCGTCGACCGGATCCCAGCCGGCGGCGCGGGCCGTGCTGAGCGCGGTGTTGCGCCCGGCCGGGCAGTAGGGATCGGCGAACGACAGATGCACCGCGCCCTCGTCGTAGAAGGTCTGGGACCTGCCGTGGGTGCGGTCGACGAGCTGGTCGGGCACCGCCAGCGTGCCGGGCTCGTAGTCGACGGTGAGCGAGCCGACCGCGCTGGGGGCCAGCACCTGGCCGACGCCGAGGGAGCGCAGCGCCCAGAGGTTGGCGCGGTAGGGAATCCGGTGCGGAGGGAAGCGGTGATCCCGGCCGTGGCGGGGCAGGAAGGCCACCCGCCGGCCGCCGACCTCCCCGATGGAGATCGGGTCGCTGGGCGGCCCGAAGGGCGTGTCGACGGTCACTTCCTCGAGGTCGTCGAGGAAGGAGTAGAAACCGGAACCGCCGATGACGCCGATCTCGGCCGAGGGCCGTGAGGACGACGGTGAAAGGGGCGTTGAGGAGGGCATACGGCGACCCTAGCCAGCCCGGCCGGCCCGGCGGGAGCCCCTCCCCAGGTTGTGGACAACCGGGCGGGCGGCCGGCCGGGACGCGGGCACCGGGCGGAGGACCCCAGGACTAGCCGGGGCAAGTCGGGGCGAGCCGGGGCAATGCAGATGGCGCGAGGAGCAGGCCGTGGCTACCGCTCGGGGTGCAGATCCGGCCCGGGTCTCATACGCGAGGCGTAGCGCGGGTGCCTCCCCAAGCGTGATGCCGACGCGCGATCGTGCCGGGAGGATTCGAGGAGGGGGAGGGTGATGAAGACCGAAACGCGATAGTACTTGACAACTCTCGGAAGCCGAGACACTCTGAAGCCACCTTACGACATATCTCGATCCAGGAGCGCAGGAGAGATCATGAGTAGTCCCCCCGGAGCAGGATCGTTGGCGGCCATACCGGCCGGCCGTCGTTCGAAATGGCTCATGCTCGTTGTGTGGCTGATCCTCATCATGGTGTTCGGCTCGTTCGCCGGGAAACTGCAGGGCGCGGAGAAGAACGACGCGGCGGCATGGCTGCCGGAGGCCGCGGAGTCCACGCAGGTGGTCAAGCTGGCCGAGCACTTCCGCTCGTCCGACACCGCGCTGGCCGTGGTGGTCTACGAGCGTTCCGGCGGAATCACCCCGGCGGACCGCGCCCAGGCGCAGGCCGACGCGGCCAGGTTCGCGCAGCTTCCCGGTGTCACGGGGCCCGCGCAGGGGCCGTTCCCGTCCAAGGACGGCAAGGCGCTGGAAACCCTGGTCCCGGTCACCGGAGAGAAGGTCATCGACTTCACCGACCCGGCACGTGACGTCGTCAAGCGCGGCCC
This sequence comes from Actinomadura scrupuli, assembly GCF_050971785.1. Lineage (NCBI taxonomy): Bacteria > Bacillati > Actinomycetota > Actinomycetes > Streptosporangiales > Thermomonosporaceae > Actinomadura > Actinomadura scrupuli. The sequence continues at coordinate 564,966 of NZ_JBPCCU010000002.1, forward strand.
GCCCGGTCTGACCACCCACGTCACCGGGCCGGTCGGCGGCGCCGCCGACCAGATCAAGGTCTTCGAGAGCCTCGACGGCTTCCTGCTGATGGCCGCCGGAATCGTGGTCATCGTGCTGCTCCTGCTGATCTACCGGAGCCCGGCCCTGTGGATCGTCCCGGTCCTGACCGTGGTCTGCTCCCTCTCGGTCGCCATGGGCGTGGTCTACCTGCTGGCCGAGCACGCCGGCCTGACGGTGAACGGGCAGAGCGGCGGCATCCTCCCGGTCCTGGTGTTCGGGGTGGGCACCGACTACGCGCTGCTCCTGATCGCCCGTTACCGCGAGGAGCTCCACCGGCACCAGGACAAGCACGAGGCGATGGCCTTCGCGCTGCACCGCGCCGGTCCGGCCATCCTGGCCAGCGCCGCCACCGTGGCGATCGGCCTGCTGTGCCTGATGGCCGCCGACCTGAACTCCACCGCCGGGCTCGGGCCGGTCTCCGCGGTGGGCGTCATCTGCGCCCTGGCCGCGATGACCACCCTGATGCCGGCCCTGCTGGTCACCCTGCCGCGTGCGATCTTCTGGCCGAAGGTGCCGCGCTTCGACACCGCGTACGCCAACCCGGACGCCTACGACAAGGAGCACGGGGTCTGGGCACGGGTCGCCACCCTGGTCAGCGCCCGTCCGCGCCTGATCTGGACGGTCACCGCCGCCGCGCTGATCGCGATGACCTTCGGCCTGACCTCCCTGCACGCCAACGGCCTGTCCAACGCCGGGCAGTTCGTCTCCAAGCCCGACTCGGTGGCCGGCGAGGCCGTCGTGAGCCGGCACTTCCCGGCCGGCAGCGGCGCGCCGGCAGTGATCATCGGTGACGCGTCCAATGCCGGCCCGCTGCGCGACGCGGTCGCCCGTACGCCCGGCGTGGCCGAGGTCAGCGAGCCCGTGACCGCCGGCGGCCATGTGCAGTACGAGGCCGTACTCAAGGTCGCGGCCGACGGCAAGGCGGCCCGGGACACCATCGACCGGCTGCGTACGACCGTCCATCCGCTGAACGCCAAGGTCGGCGGGCAGACCGCCTCGACGCTCGACATCGAACGGGCCGCGGCGCACGACAACAAGCTGATCATCCCGATCGTGCTGCTCGTGGTGTTCGTGATCCTGGTCCTGCTGCTGCGGTCGATCGTCGCGCCGCTGCTGATGATGGTCACCGTGGTGCTGTCGTTCGCGGCGTCGCTGGGCATCAGCGGCCTGGTGTTCGACAAGCTGTTCGGCTTCGAGGGGACCGACGCCGGCTTCCCGCTGCTGGCGTTCATCTTCCTGGTGGCGCTGGGGGTGGACTACAACATCTTCCTCATGACCCGGGTCCGGGAGGAGTCGCAGGCCCTGGGCACCCGGCGGGGCGTGCTGCGCGGGCTGACCGTCACCGGCGGTGTGATCACCTCTGCCGGCCTGGTGCTGGCGGCGACGTTCGCGGCGCTGACGACCCTGCCGCTGGTGGGCATGGTCGAGATGGGGTTCGTGGTGGCCTTCGGTGTGCTGCTGGACACCGTCGTCGTGCGGTCACTGCTGCTGCCCGCGCTGGCCTTCGACCTCGGCCACCGCATCTGGGCGCCGAGCAGGCTCGCCCGCGAGGAGCCGGAGGTGGGCGGACCCGAGTCCAAGATCCTCCAGCCCGTCGGCTGATCACGGGGGCCCATGCCCTCGTACGGAGCCGTACCCGGCGAAGCCCGGCCAGGTCCTCGGACCTGTGCCGGGTTTCTGCCTGCGGGGCTGGAGGGTCAGGCGACCTTTTCGGAAGAGCCGCTGGAAGAACCGCTGGAGGAGCCGCTGCCCGAGGAGGACGAACCAGAGGAGGAACCGGCGGACGAGGAGCCCGAAGAGCCGTCCGAGGAGGAGGACGAGGACGAGGACGAGGAGGAGTCGGAGGAGCCCGACGAGCCGGCCGAAGAGGTCGCGGACTCGGCCTTCTTGTCCGCGGCGGCGGTCGTCGCGGGGGTCTTGCTGGAGCCGCGGCTGTCGGTCCGGTAGAAGCCCGACCCCTTGAAGATGATCCCGGCGGGCGAGAAGATCTTGCGCAGCCGGCCGCCGCACTGGGGGCACTCGGTCAGGGCGTCGTCGCTGAACTTCTGCACGACGTCGAGCCGCTCTTCGCACGCGGTACAGGCGTACTGGTAGGTCGGCACGGCTTCCTCCTATTTGTGCAACCCAGCACGGGGCTGGCACTCACGTCTATCGACTGCTAATGGTACCGGCGCCGCCGTACCTTGGAACCCGCGGGCCTCAGCAGGTTACTCATACGGAACGCGCGTTCACGCCCGGCCGATTCCTGCATCTCCGGCTCCGAGAGACCCTGCTCGCCGAACCAGCCGGCCAGCTTGCCGCGCCGGCTGACCGCGCGCAGCCGCCGCTCGGCGGCCTCCCGCACCTCGGTCGCGGCCACGACCAGCAGCGTGTCGCCCGCCCGCAAGGTGGTGGTGGGCTCCGGCACGAAGCTGCGGTCGTTGCGGACGATCAAGGTGATCGAGGCCTTCGGCGGCAGCCGCAGCTCGAACAGCTCCACGCCGCTCAACCGGGAGCTCGCCGGGATGCGGACCTCCAGGAGGTCGGCGTGCAGGGCCTCCAGCGGCGCCGCCTCCACGTCCAGCTCCCGGGCCTCACCGTCGGTGATGACCTTGCACCACCGTGCCACCAGCGGGAGCGTCGGCCCCTGGAGCAGGGTGAAGACCACCACGACGACGAAGACGAGGGCGAACAGCCGGCCCGCCCCCGGCACGTCCTCGGTCATCGGCACGGTGGCCAGCACGATGGGGACCGCTCCGCGCAGGCCCGCCCATGACATGAAGACCTTCTCCCGGAAGGGGATCCGGAAGCCGAGCGTCGAGAGGAGCACCGACACCGGCCGGGCGACCAGGATCAGCACGAACCCGGTGACCAGCCCGGGCACGATCTGGCCGGGCAGATCCGACGGCGAGGCCAGCAGGCCCAGCATGATGAACAGGCCGATCTGGGCCAGCCAGCCGATCCCCTCGGCGAAGCCACGGGTGGCGGGGCCGTGCGGCAGCCGGGCGTTGCCGAGCACCAGCGCGCTCACGTAGGTCGCCAGGAATCCGCTGCCGTGCAGCAGGTTGGTGGCGCCGTAGGAGGCGACCACCAGCGAGAGCACCGCGATCGGGTAGAGACCGGAGGCCGGCAGCGCGATCCGGCGCAGGGCGTACGCCCCCAGCCAGCCGATGACCAGCCCCATCACGGCCCCCGCGGCGAGCTCGTACACCATCATCCCGAGCAGCAGGAAGAGGTTCGGCACGGCGTAGTCCGCGGCGCTGAGCATGATGACCACGATGACGACCGGCGCGTCGTTGAAGCCCGACTCGGCCTCGAGGACGCCGGACAGCCGGGACGGCAACGGCAGGCGGCGCAGCACCGAGAACACCGCCGCCGCGTCGGTGGGCGCCAGCACCGACCCGGCCAGGAGCGACAGCCGCCAGTCGCTGCCGAGGAACGTGTGCACGGCCACGGCGACGACGACGATGCTGATCGCGCAGCCGGCCGTGGCGAGGGACAGCGCGGCGGGCACCCCCGGGCGCACGTGCCGCCAGCTGGTCGTGATGCCACCCTCGGCCAGGATGATCACCAGTGCGGACAGGCCGAGTGTCTGGGCGATCGCCGGGTCGTCGAACCGGATGCCGGCCCCGGACTCCCCGAGCAGCAGCCCGAAGGCGAGGTAGATCAGCAGGCTCGGGAGCCCGGCCCGGTGCGAGAGGCGCACGGCCACGATGGAGACGAGCACCACGGCCGCCCCCAGCAGCAGCAACACATCGAGCCGCACGCGCACCTCCTCCCGGTCCTGTCCGAAACACTGCCACAGAACGCAACGAACCCATGCGTCCCGTGATCTCCGCGACCGTCCGCGGTGCCACCGGGCCGGGGCGCGGGCGGGCACGCACGGCCGTACGGGCAGGGCCGGCCGGGGCAGGCGGTCAGCGGTGGCGGATCTCCGGCGGAAGCCCGTTGACCACGTTCTTCACCGGGCGGCCGGCCGCGGCGGCGCTGAGATTCTCCACCACCTGGGTGAGGATGTTCAGCTGAGCCTGGCCTGTGCCGCCCGCCACGTGCGGGGCGAGCAGCACGTCCTCCTGGGCCAGCAGCGGGGAACCGGCCGGCGGCTCGTCGTCGAAGACGTCCAGCGCGGCGCCGCCCAGCCGGCCCTCGTCCAGCGCGGCGCACAGCGCGGACTCGTCGACGATGCCGCCGCGGGCGACGTTGATCACCAGCGCGCGGGCCGGAAGCAGGGCGAGGCGCTCAGGTCCCAGCAGCCCGGCCGTCTCCGGGGTCAGCGGCAGCGCCACCACCAGCAGGTCGGAGGAGCCGAGCAGGTCGTCGAGCTCCTGGTAGACCGGGCCGACGCCGGTCCGCGGCGTCCGGGACCAGTACGACACCGAGCAGCCGAGCGCGCCGAACAGCCTGGCGGCCTCGGCCCCGATCGCGCCGAATCCGAGGATCCCCACCCGCTGGCTGTGGATCTCCCGGGCGCCCCAGGCCAGCAGCTCCGACTGCGGCCACTCCCCGGCGCGGACCCGCCGGTCGCCCCAGGCCAGCCGGCGGCAGAGCGCGAAGGCGGCCCCCACCGCCCACTCGGCCACGGACCGCGCGTTGGCGCCGGCGGTGTTGGCCACCGGTACCCGGGCCGCCGTCAGCGCGGGCAGGTCGCAGCTGTCCACCCCGGCGCTCGGCATCTGCACGAACGCCAGACGCGGCGCCGCGGCCACCGCCGCGGCGTCCAGGGCCAGCTGACCCGTGAAGTCACCGATCACCAGCTCGGCGTCGGCCAGCGCCGCGTGCAGTCCCGCGCCGTCCCGGGTGGCGGGCAGCGACAGCGACACGGAGTCGCCGAGCGGGGCGACCATGCGCCGCAGCAGCTCTTCACCGAGCGGGGGCAGCGCCAGCACCCGCCATGGCCTCGTATCGGTCACGTCATGACCCTATGCCGACCTTCCGGGCAGTTCGAAATGGCCTAGAAGCGCCGGAACCCCCCGGCCGGGGTCACCACCGCGCGTACCCGCTGGTCATGCGGGTCGGCGGGCACCTCGTCCACGAGCTCGGAGTCGTACAGCAGGGCCACGGTGAGGATGCCGGGCCCGACCCGGGCCAGCGCGCGGTCGTACGATCCACTGCCCCGGCCCAGCCGCATGCCCGTCCGGCCGACCGCCAGCGCCGGGACGATCACCACGTCGGCGGCCGAGATGGCCGCCGTCCCGCGCGGTGGTTCGGTGGGCTCCAGCAGGCCGTACGGGCCCGGGGCCAGCGAGTCGGGGCCCTCGTAGGAGGCCCAGTCCAGGTCGCCGTCCGGCAGCAGCCGGGGGAGCAGGACATAGGTGCCGCGCTTCCACAGCGCGAACAGCAGGCTGTGGGTCTCCGGTTCGGTGCCGATCGAGACGTACGCCGCGACACTCGCGGCCATCTCGACCTCCGGGCGGACGAGAAGTGCGTCACGCAGCGCCCGGCCCGCCGCGGCGCGTTCCGCCGTGGTCAGCCTGTCGCGGGCGGAGAGAACGGCCTCGCGAAGGGTCCGTTTCGAGCTGATGTCCTGCACGTGCGACTCCTCGCGGTTGACTAGGGTCTGTGCATGGCCGACTTCGCACCAGTACTGAAGGCGGTCGTCCCGGCGGCCGGGCTCGGTACTCGATTCTTGCCCGCCACCAAGGCGACCCCCAAAGAGATGCTCCCGATCGTCGACAAGCCCGCGATCCAATACGTCGTGGAGGAGGCCGTGTCGGCGGGCCTGTCCGACGTCCTCATGGTCACCGGCCGGAGCAAGAGGTCCATCGAGGACCACTTCGACCGGGCCTACGAGCTCGAGGAGGCGCTCCGGGTCAAGGGCGACGAGGAGCGTCTCGCGTCCGTCCGTGAGTCCAGCGACCTGGCGGTCATGCACTACGTACGGCAGGGTGAGCCTAAGGGTCTCGGCCACGCGGTGCACTGCGCGCGCCAGCACGTCGGCCACGAGCCCTTCGCGGTCCTGCTCGGCGACGACATGATCGACGCCCGGGACGCCCTGCTCACCCGCATGATCGAGGTACGCCAGCGGTACGGCGGCAGCGTCGTCGCGCTCATGGAGGTCGAGCCCGAGCACGTCTCCTCGTACGGCTGCGCCGCGATCGAGCCCGTCGGCGAGGACGACGTCGTCCGGATCACCGATCTGGTCGAGAAGCCCGCCGTGGACGAGGCGCCCAGCAACTGGATCATCATCGGCCGGTACATCTGCGACCCCGCGGTGTTCGACGTGCTCGAGAAGACCCCGCCGGGCCGCGGTGGCGAGATCCAGCTCACCGACGCGCTGCGCACGCTGGCCGGCATGCCCGGGAGTGAGGGCGGCCAGGTGCACGGCGTCCTGTTCCGCGGCCGCCGCTACGACACCGGCAACAAGCTGGAGTACCTGCGCACGGTGGTGCAGTTCGCCGCCGAGCGCCCCGATCTCGCCCCCGAGTTCCTGCCCTGGCTGCGGGAGTTCGTGCGCACCCACGAGGTCGGCACCGAAGGCGCCGCCGGGGCATGAAGAGCGTCGACGAGCACCTGGCCGCCATCCTCGGGGCGCTGACCCCGCTGGCGCCGCTCGACCTCGCGCTGCTGGAGGCCCAGGGAGGGGTCCTCGCCGAGACGGTGCCGGCGCCCGTACCCCTGCCGCCCTTCGACAACTCGGCCATGGACGGCTACGCGGTCTGCGCCGCCGACCTGGCCTCGGCCTCGCCCGCCGCCCCGGTGGTGCTGCAGGTCGTCGGCGACGTGTTCGCCGGCGACCACGGCGTCAACGGGATCCGGCCCGGCCTGTGCACGAGGATCATGACCGGCGCGCCGATGCCGGGCGGCGCCGACGCCGTCGTACCGGTCGAGTGGACCGACGGCGGAACGGTCCAGGTCCGGATCGACCGGCCTGCCCCGGCCGGCAACTACATCCGGCGGGCCGGTGAGGACGTCCCGCAGGGCCAGGTCGTCGTGCCGCCCGGCACCCGGCTGGGGGCGGCGCAGCTCGGCATGCTGGCGTCCCTGGGGCGTTCGCGGGTGCTGGTCCGGCCCAAGCCGCGGGTCGTGGTCCTCTCCACCGGCAGCGAGCTGCGCGAGCCCGGCGCGCCGCTGGCGCCGGGGCAGATCTGGGACTCCAACAGCTTCATGCTCACCGCCGCGGTGGCGGAGGCGGGCGGAGTGGGCTACCGCCAGCAGACCGTGGGCGACGACCCGGGCAAGGTGCTGGAGATCGTGCACGACCAGCTGGCGCGCGCCGACGCCCTCGTCACCTCCGGAGGCGTCTCGATGGGCGCCCGGGACGTGGTCAAGGAGGCGTTCTCCACGGCCTCCGGGCGGCAGGCGGGCCCGGTCGAGTTCACCAAGGTCGCGATGAGGCCGGGCAAGCCCCAGGGCTTCGGCCTGATCGGCGACACCGGCACTCCGATCTTCACCCTGCCCGGCAACCCGGTGAGCGCCTACGTCTCGTTCCAGGTGTTCGTACGGCCCGCGCTGCGCGCCCTGCAGGGCCTTCCGCCCGAACCGCCCGACACCCTGACCGCCGCCGTGACCCAGGACCTTCGATCACCGGCGGGCCTGCGGCACTATGTGCGCGGAGTCCTGTCGTACACCGGCCAGGGCTACGTGATCGACCCCGCGGAGGGGCAGGGCTCGCACCAGATGGGCTCGCTCGCGACCGCCGACGCGCTCATCGTCCTCGGCGAGGACCAGGAGTTTCTTGCCGCGGGGTCGCGCGTCGAGGTGCTCAGGCTGCCAAGATGAGTGCCTCATGAATACAGAGTTCACTCATCTCGACGAGGGTGGCGCCGCGCGGATGGTCGACGTCTCGGCCAAGGAGATCTCCGCCCGTACCGCCACCGCGACCGGCTTCGTACGGCTGGCGCCCGACTGCGTGGTGGCGCTGCGCGGCGGCGACGTGCCCAAGGGCGACGCGCTGGCGGTGGCCCGGATCGCCGGCATCCAGGGCGCCAAGCGCACCCCGGACCTCATACCGCTGTGCCACCCCATCGCCGTCCACGGCGTGGCGGTCACGCTCGCCGTCACCGACGAGGGCGTGGCGATCACCGCCACCGTCCGCACGGCCGACCGGACCGGGGTGGAGATGGAGGCACTGACGTCGGTGTCGGTCGCCGCGCTCACCCTCATCGACATGGTCAAGTCGATGGACCCCGCCGCGGTGATCACGGACGTACGGGTCGAGGAGAAGACCGGCGGCAAGACCGGCGTCTGGCGGCGAGGAGAGTGACCTCCGTGCCGACCACGATCAGGGCGATGGCCGTCACGGTGTCCAACCGGGCGGCGGCGGGGGTCTACGACGACCGGTCCGGGCCGGTGCTGGTCGATCTGCTGTGGGCCGCCGGCTGCCAGGTGGACGGGCCCGTGGTGATCCCCGACGGCGACGCGGTCGAGGACATCCTCCGCGAGGCGGTCGAGGCCAGGTACGACGTCGTCGTCACGACCGGCGGCACCGGGCTCACCCCGCAGGACCTCACCCCCGAGATGACCCGCAGAGTCGTCGACCGGGAGATCCCCGGGATCGCCGAGGCGATCCGGATCGCGGGCCGCGACAAGGTGCCGGCCGCGATCCTCTCCCGTGGTGTCGCCGGGGTCGCCGGGCGTACTCTGATAGTGAACCTGCCCGGGTCCGCCGGGGGTGTACGGGACGGAATGGCGGTGCTGGGTCCGGTCTTGTCCCACGCGGTGGACCAGATCGGCGGCGGGGACCATTCACGGCCGGAGTGACCGCGGGCATCTGGTTATCAACCCGTGATGGCCAAGTGCCCGCCGACCAGGGAATCATTGGACCTGTGGAACGTTTGCGCGGCTGGCCGGTAACCCTTTCCGAAGGCGCCGTGGGACTCCGGCCGCTTCGGCTGCGCGACTCCGCGGCGTGGCGTGACGTACGCGTGCGCAACGCCGAGTGGCTGCGCCCGTGGGAGCCGACCAATCCGGAGACCCCGCTGTTCCGCAGCGGCCTCGGGCCGTACTTCAGCATGGCCAACACGATGCGCCGGGAGGCCCGGCAGGGCCTGGCCCTGCCATGGGTGGTGACCTACGAAGGGCAGTTCGCGGGCCAGCTGACCATCGGCGCGGTCGTGTGGGGATCCGCCCGGTCCGCACAGATCGGCTACTGGGTCGACCGGCTCGTCGCCGGCCGCGGAGTGATCCCCACGGCGGTCGCGCTCGCCGTCGACCACTGCTTCTTCACCGTGGGGCTGCACCGGGTCGAGGCGAACATCCGGCCGGAGAACACCGCCAGCCGGCGCGTCGTGGAGAAGCTCGGATTCCGGGAAGAGGGCCTGCGCCGCCGGCAACTGCACATCGACGGCGCCTGGCGGGATCACCTCTGCTACGCGCTCACCGTCGAGGACGTGCCCGGCGGGCTGCGGGCACGCTGGCTGGCGAGCGCCAAACAGGCCTTTCCGCGAACCTCTCCCTGAGGCTTTTCCACGCGTGTTTTCTCCGCCGTATTCCGGGGAGAGCGTTGCGATGAGCACCACGGTCCGACTCGTGATCAGAAAAGATTGAGTAAACATCAGGCCACTGGACCCTCGATCTCGCGACACACCGCCCCTAATACTCGTCAACGGCTGACAGTGGGTCCTACCGTGCGGGACGTGAGCATGTGTGCGCCCAAGGTCAGCAGCGCTCCTTGGCGTGCCCAGGGGAGCGCCGATGAGTAGCACTCTCCTGTACCTCGCGATCGTCGCCGTCTGGGCCGGGGTCCTGGTGCCCATGTGGCTGCGCCGGGAGGCCGACGCCCCCGGCTTCACCCGCCTGCTCCACCGCCGGTCCGGCACCCCGGACGACCCTGCGGCGGACGAGCCTGCGGCGGACGAGCCGCACGACCCCACCGCCTACGACGAGGACCCCGTCATCGAGGAGAGGCAGCCGCGGCGGCGCAACGGCCGGGCGGCCGTCATCGCCCGCCGCCGGCGGCGCACCTCGGGCCTGGTCCTGCTCGTCCTCGTCATGGCCGGAATCGTGATCGCCGGCCTCGCCCCCTGGTGGGCGGCGCTGCCCCCGATCGGCCTGCTGGGCGGTCACCTGTCGCTGCTGCGGGTCGCCGCGGGCATGGACGCCGCCCGGCGCCGCGAGGCCGCCCTGGCGCGTCTGGAGGCCCGGGCGCTGGAACGTGAGAGGCGGCTGGCCGAGGAGGCCCGGGAGGCCGAAGAGGCCGATCGGGCAGAGGTCATCGACCTCACCGCCCGCAGCCGCGCCGGCGAGGTCTTCGACCAGTACACCGATCAGCTCCGCGCCGTCGGTGACTGATCCCCTTCAGGTGCGCGAACACCCCCTGAGGTTTGCTAACCTTGGCGAGTCCTCGGGGATGTAGCGCAGTCCGGTAGCGCACTTCGTTCGCATCGAAGGGGTCAGGGGTTCGAATCCCCTCATCTCCACCGAGTTCATGCTGGTGAGGAAGGGTTCCGGAGATCATCCGGAACCCTTTTTCGATCTTATTGGCCGATAGGAGCCAAACGGGGAGCCATCGTCACGCGGACTTGACGGACTGTTCGCCGCTCTGGGCGGACGGGCTCGACCCGAAGATGGTGTTCATGGTCTCGGCGCCCTTGGTGATCACGGGCTTGAGCTGGTGCCGGTAGATCTTCTCTGTGACGTAGGTGCCCGCGTGCCCGACGAGATCGGCGATGGTCTCGACGGGTACGCCGTTGTCGCTCATGATCGATACGAACGAGTGGCGGAGTTCGCGGGGAATCCAGTCTTCGCCGATGCCCGCGTTCTTGGTGATGGACTTGAAGGTTCGGCGCACGTTGTGTGCGTCGAGGGGTGTTCCGACCTGGGAGCAGAACACGAGGCCGTGTTCATGCCATGCCTCCCCGGTTCGGACTCGTTGGATGCCTTGGCGCTTGCGGTGTTTCGTGAGGGCTCTTGCCGCCTCTGCGGGGAGTTCCAGTGTCCGGCGGGATTTCTTGGTCTTGGTGTCGCCTCCCGCGCGTACGGATCGCCAGACGTAGACGGCGAACCTCGTGTGTCGGAAGCCGACTTCGGTGACCGGTCGCCAGCCGACCTCGTCGTTGACCCATGCGACGACGTGCTGCCACCGGAGAGCGCGTGCCTCCTCGGTGCGGATGCCGGTCATCAGGCTGAGCACGACGTAGGCGTTCAGTCGTGATGCCTTGGCGTGTTGCAGTACGGCTTTGGCCTGGTCGAAGGTCAGGGCCTTGCTCGGCCTGCCGGCCCTGCCCTTGGGGGTGGTGACCAGTGCGGCCACGTTGCGGAGCACCTTGTCACGGGCCTGAGCCTGCCGGATGGACCGCTTGAGAATCGCGTGGACCCCTTGCAGGCTCCGGGTGGACAGTTTCTCGGTGAGTCCGTCGAGCCAGTCATCGACTTCGTCGGCTCGGAGATCCTTGAGTTTCTTCTTGCCGATCAGCGGGATGACGTGCTTTTCGGCGAGGATGCGGTTGGTGTCGATCGTCGTCGGATCGCGGCCCTTGAGTCCCTTGGACAGCCAGTCCTCTACGGCGTTCTTGACCGTGTAGTTCTCGGGACTCTTGATGCCGGAGTTCAGTTCATCGACGGCTTTGATCAGCTTGTCTTTGACGTCGGTCTTGGTCTTGCCCTTCCTCTTGAGGCGCTTGCGCCTGCCGTCGGGGGCGAATCCGAGGGAGAGGGCTCCGGTGAAGCCGTCTCCCTCGGCGTAGATCGTCCCCTGGTACTTACCGATCAGGATCTTTGCCAAGGGATCCCTCCTCGTGGTTGTCGAGGTATTCCTTGATCGCCTTCCTGATGACCCATGACACGTCGCGTTCCTGCGATGCGGCGTATCTGGCCAGGCGTTCTTTGAACTCGGCCTCCACTCGTACGGGGGGAAGCGTGGTTCTGTCGCCTGTCATGTGAGCGTCCTTCCTTCGTGATCGTGTTGATGCCGATCGGAGGGAGCGCGCTCGCGTCGATGGAGTTATCAAAGAGGCGTGGTCTCGGAGCCTTCCCCGCGTGGGGCGCGCCCCGGACCTTTCGTAGAGCAACGTAGCACAGCGTTCTACGCTCGTCATCGCTTCCCGTCGAGGGAAGCGATGAACTCGGCAAGGTGCTCGTCGGTGATGCGACGGAGCTTGCCGATCTTGATGCTTCGGAGTTGGCCGGTACGAAGCAGGAAGTAGACCTTGTCTCGGCCGACTTGGAGGGTTTCGGCGATCTGCTCGACGGTGTAGGTCTGCATGCTCACCTCCTTCTCCCGAGTGCTCTCGGGTGTGGGTGTTGATTCGTGGTGGTCTCCGTTCGTCACGATGGGTGGTCGGTCTTTGTCTACGTCTACGCCTCGTTACGCCCCTTACGTGCAGGCGCGCGCGAGACGTAGACGTAGACAAGTCACTGAGAGTGGCTACGAGGCGCGCCAACGTCCCCGACTGATCTGGATGACACGGCCGGCGTCAGCGAGGGAGCGGAGCCGTTGGTAGATCCATGGGCGGCTCATGCCGGTCGCCTTCATCAGGTGGGGTACCGGGATGCCCTCGGCGGGTGCGGCGGTCAGCATCGCCCACAGCAGCGTCTCGGGCTGGTCGTCTTGCTCGCCGTCCTCTGCCTTCTGGGAAGGGGGCTGTTCGCTGTGCAGGTGGACTCCCGCGTGCGCCTCGTCGATCGCCATCCGGGAGACCTCATCGAGGATCGGCCGAAGCTGACTGTGTTGCTGGGCGGCGTCGGTCACGGTCTCGTCGGTCAGTAGGTAGGCGCGGGCTCGGCGGGGCGTGTCGTGTTCGGGTGCGGAGATGAGGAACTTGCCGGGCGCGTTGAGGGTGTGGGCGTGCCATCCGGCGGTGAGCATCCCCTGTCCGAGGATGAGGTCGACGTCCTTGCGCTCTCGCACGCGGAAGCTGACGCGTACGTCCATCTGGGAGCGGACGGCTCCCTTGCCCATGGCTTTCTGGGTGGGGCGTTGGGTGGCGGCGATGAGGGTCACGGCGACGGCGCGGCCTCGTCGCGCGATGGAATCGGCGTCGCTGATCGCCTGGGGTGCGTCGTCGCTGAGTTCGGCGTACTCATCGATGACGATCACCAGCGCAGGCATGCCCGGGGTCGGTTCCCACACGCGGCGGCCTCGTGCGGCGAGCCAGGCGGCACGGGCCTCCAGTACGGCGACGGCGTCACGCAGGAGGGCGTGTGCCTGTTCGGGGGTGATGGCGAGGCGATCGAGGCAAGAGGCCCATGGCTGGAGTTCCATGCCGCGTTTGAGGTCGATCGCCCAGATGACCACGTCAGGGCAGGCGGTGAGGTTGCCCATGAGGACGTTGATGCCGCCGCTCTTGCCGGACCCGGCGATCCCGCCGATGAGAGCGTGCCGGCGGAGCAGCAGTACCCGCGCCGCCGTGGCGTCCTCGAAGGGTCCGAGGTCGATCGGTTCGGCGATCGAGGCGACGGACGGCCCGGGCCAGGCGATCGCGTCCGCGTGCGGATCGGTGGCCAGGACCCGCAACTCGAACCGGTTGGCCAGGTCCTCTCTGGTAGGGGAGACGCGGACGGCTCCCCGGAAGGTCCCGAGCGCCGATTCGATGGCCGGTACCTTCGCGATCACGTCGTTGATGGTCTGTCCGCGCGCCAGGGCGACGCGTGCGCGCCATCCCCACACGTCCACCATTGCGGACTGGACTCGGGAACCGGCCAATCCGACCGCTTGGGCGATCTCGGGCCATGCCGCGAGTTGGCGATCCACACGGACCTTGGCGCGGCGTCTGCGGTGAATCCACCAGGGCAACGCCAGCAACAACCCTCCGATGACGAGGGCTTGCGGGAGCGGCCAACCAGTGACTCCAAGACCGGTAGCGGCGGCAAGCCAGCTACCGGCGCACATGGTCACCGTGGCGGCGTAGTACCGCTCGACGGGCAGCGCCAAGCCCACGCGCTTGCCCCAAACCGCCAGACTCCACGCGGCCACTACTGCGGCGACGAGGAGGTAGGGCCACCAGTCCGGGTGTGTGATGTGGAGGATGGCTGCGCCGAGTGCCAGCACGGCCGCGAGGTAGGCGGGAGCGAGTTCTGACCGGTACCGCCACAAGGCGCGGGCGATCAGTACGGCCGCGATGTCCGGTAGTTGGTCGTCGTTGTTGATGACGATCATTGGTTGCAGGCCGTAGCGCCGCATCTTGCGGGCGTGCCGTCGCATCTGGTGGGCGCGGGTCATCCGTGCCCTCTGAGCGTGTGCGCTTGGGCGGTCAGTTCGTCGCGGAGGTAGGACAGGGGATCGGGCTCGCCCTCGTGGTGGGCGGCGATGGTGGCCAGAGCGGCGGCGGCGAGGTTGGCGCGATTGAGCCGGGTGGCGTCGAGGTCTGTCCGCAGACGGGCGACCTCCGCGACGAGGGCGGGGACGTCGGCAAGTGCGGTCTCGATGTAGCGCCAGATCTCGGCGGGACTCGTGGTCTGGAAGCCAGCGATGATCTCGTGTGCGGCCTGGTTGCGGGTCGCAACCTCCTGAAGGTCGGGTTCGGGCTCGTGGGGTGTGTCGGTCACTAGGGCATCACCTCCTTGAGGAGTGGTCGTCAATGGGGTGGGGAGCCGGTGAGCCAGGTGAGAATGCCGGCGACGAGGTGGCGGATCTGCGGTGCGGCACCGGTGGCGGCGAGGAAGAACCCGAAGAGCAGGCACACGGCGGCGTGCCAGACACGCAGGCCCATGTAGCGGTACGCCAGGAAGGCGACCACTCCGAGCACCGCCACCAGCGGAACGGAAACGGTCACAGCCTCACTTCCTTCCGGTTTCGGCTGTGTGCCTCACAGGTCGGGGTAACGGGCCTTGCGGCGACGCCACCGGGCACGGGAGCGGCACTTGACGCACCGCCACATGCCCGGCTCGACGCGGGCACTGCACGGGCAGGAATCGCCGGTGATGCTTCTCGGAAGTCGCATGCTCACCTGCCTGTCTCTTCGCGCTCGGCGTCGTTGCGGACGTGGACGCTGAGCAGCCGGCGGGAGGCTTGCCCAGTGCGGGTGAGAGCGGCGTCGGCTTCGGTCATGCGGCGTTCCTCAGCGTGGATGCCGAGGACGACCGTCACGAACACGCCGAGGGTGATGCCGCCGAGGAAGACGGCGGCGATAGTGCTCAGAGCGAGAATCATGTAGATCACTCCTTCTCGTGGCGCCCAGTGCCGTTTCTGTGGGATTCGGCTCGGGCGGGTTGTGGTGCTTACGAGAAAGAGGATCCGTCTGAGAGGTAGGACGAGATCACTGCGTGACCGGACGTACGCGTGACGTCCTCCGTTAGGGTGGGGACGTCCTGAGACGTCCTGCGAAACCGGTTGGGTGTATGCCGAACGAACGGTTGCGAGCAGCCCTCTTGCAACAAGGGCTGACGATTGCGGCTCTCGCCGAGACGATCGGCGTAGATCAAAAGACCGTCGAGCGGTGGATCACTCAGGATCGAGTCCCGTACCGAAAGCACCGCTACGCAGTAGCTTCACGCCTCGGATTCGATGAGACCTACCTCTGGCCGGACGCCCTCTCACAGGAGCAAGTAGCGGCGGCGTCCGGGAGCGAACTTGTCACCATCTACCCGCACCGCTGGGCCATGCCAAGGGACGCATGGGGACATCTGTTCGCCACAGCGAAGCAAGAGATCGGGGTCCTGGTCTACGTCGGCCTGTTCCTCGCCGAAGACAACGGAATACAGCGCCTCTTCCGCGAGAAGGCCCAAGCAGGCGTACGGGTCCGGATCCTCCTCGGTGACCCCGACAGCCCCCAGGTCGCCCAACGAGGCCAAGACGAGGGCATCGATGAAGCCGTAGCGACCAAGGTCCGCAACGCCCTCGTGCTCTACCGGCCGCTGAGAGCCGTCGAGGGCGTCGAGCTCCGGCTACACCGCACAGTGCTCTACAACTCGATCTACCAGTCCGACGAACAACTCTTCGTCAACACCCACGTCTACGGCATCAACGCCGCCCAGGCCCCCCTCTGGCACCTGCGCAAGGTCGCCGGCGGCGACCTGTTCAACACCTACACCGAAAGCTTCGAACGCGTCTGGGAAGGCGCCACACCACTACCGGGGGACTGATGGCACGCCGCATCGACTACTACGACGACCCCAACGCACCCCCCGTCAACAGTATGGTCCCCTCCGTCAACGTCCTAGTCGCCAACGACAACGGCGAGATCCTCCTTATCCGCCGCACCGACAACGACAACTGGGCACTCCCCGGCGGCGCCATCGACCTCGGCGAATCCGTAGCCCAAGCCGCCGTCCGCGAAACCCGCGAAGAAACCGGTATCGACTGCGAGATCACCGGCATTGTCGGCATCTACACCGACCCCAAACACGTAATCCACTACACCAGCAACGACGAAGTCCGCCAAGAATTCTCGATCGTCCTTATCGCTCGGCCAGCTGGCGGCACACCGACACCAAGCGAGGAATCCAGTCAGGTGCAATGGATAGCCCCAACAGAGATCGAAGCTTTGAGCATGGATCGTTCAATGCGTCTACGGATCAAGCACTACCTAGAGCAGCGGGACACGCCAGTCATTGTCTAGTCGTTTGTTCTTCTCACACTCGCCACGGCTATCTACTGAGTTATGAACGGGTTTGATCATGCTTGATCCTGATCTCGCTGGCGAGGCGGCCGTCGCCATAGTCAACAAGCAAGTCCTGATGTCGCTTCGCTGGTTCTATCGCTCTCAGCAGGTCCTTGATTACGGCATCGATGGGCAGGTCGAGATCAAGGATGATGGTCTACCCACGGGCCGTCTCCTAGCACTTCAGGTAAAGGGAGGACCTTCGTTCTTTTCTAGGCCCAATGCCAACGGCTGGACCTTTGTTCCGAAGACTAAGCACGTTCGGTACTGGTTGAAGCATGCATTGCCTGTGATAGTAGTGATCGTTGATCTCGATGAGGAGATCGCCTACTGGGAGCATGTGAATTCTCAGACTGTGCGCAGTACCGGCAAAGGATTCGCGATTACGGTTCCGAGGGAACAGACGATAGTCACGGCTCAAGATGCCTGGCTTGACATAGCCAAAGATATGGGTATGCGTGCCAGTGAGCGTTATCGAAAGAACCTCGAATTTCTTCCGCCGTCTGCAGTCGAAAACATCGAAAAGTCCTGGGAGATATCACCCGCCGCTACGGCCTGGCTAGCGTTGTTCCTGGCAGAGGGGCGCGTAAATCCTGGGCTCACGGTAGAAACTCTACTTGCTGGAGAACCGAGTTGGCTGCAAGAAGCTGGCTCATACGGTTGGAGCGCGATTGGTGCGTATGCATCCGAGCACAATTTGAATCGAGCCGCCGCCGATGCTTTTGAGCGTGCATCAGAACTCAACCCTGAGCGAAAGGGTCGGCTCTTGGCGCTCGCTGGACTCCAGTTGGCGGAAGAGGATAGGCAACGAGCTCGAACTCTATTTGATCGTGCTCAGCCGCTACCAGGAGGTGACCTCCTCGCGCGAATAGGAGCGATCTTGGTGGGCCATCCAGCTGGAAGCGCTCATCCATTCACACTGCCAGACGATCTTGATTTTTCTACAGAAGAATCTCAAAAAGAAGCGGCCGCACAAGGTCTGCTGGCAATACAGTTCCAACGTCAACATAGATACGATAAATGCACAGAGAGACTCCTTAAAGCCCATTCCCTCAGACCGGATGCCAGCACCTATATGCTTGCGCTTTCGGATGCCTACGTCAAACAAGCCCTTCAAAATGGCGATAATCCCGGCCACCTGGTGCATGCGTTTGACTGGGCAAATCGTGCACTAATCCAACGTCGGAAATGGGATGGAGGCACAATAGAGGCGCTAAGTGACGTACTCTCAGTGCTGATGCTTCAAAGTGACTATGAAAAGGTAGTTCAATTGGGCTCGCCTGAGCCGTACGGTGAAGCTCTGCCCCATGAATTTCGTGACCGAAAGATCGCTTACACGGTCCTCGGCGCCGCGAAGCTCCTGAATCGTGAGAGTGTTATATCTGATCTTCTGGATGCTTTGGAAGATCAAGAATACAGGGAACGGCTCAAGCTAGAGTTTTCTGGCAACCCCACCAAAGAACAAAGCATACAGCTAGCTAGAGAACATTTGCGAGAATCGCAAGAAGCTAATATGTATGATCTTCTAATCTCATCGGTGATGAGGCTAGCATCGCTTGGCGAAGATTATGTCTCTGCTCTAGACTCTCTAATCGAGCAAGGTATCACCTCAGATACGAATCGCGCTCTGGCGGCGGCGATTCTGACGGCTTACCGTAGCCTCGATGAGGCTCTGCCTAAACTGCGGTCACTGGCAGATCGAGAAGTGGCTGCCGCTCATCATCTAATTATTCTCCTGGTAAACGCGAGCAGGCTCGAGGAGGCTGAGGTTGCCTGCCGACGTGCATACGATCGCTTGCGTGATCCTGATTTTCTCGCTCAGCGTTTTGAGATACTGGTGCAACTCGGTCACAATGAAAAAGCAGAGTCGGTAGGCCAGGAGGTTATTGCAGAATCTGCGATAATTGGAATTCAGCGTGCTCGCGCATATCGCTATTTTGCACAGCAAGCAGCTTCGCGTGAAGACTGGGGTTCCGTTGAGCGCTATCTAACCAGTGCATTGGCAGCGGTACCCGACGTTTCTGACCGGTGGAATCTAATACGGGCTCAACTCAATCAGCGGAGAGACCAGCGGGCCGCCGAAGTAATTCTCGAGTTCCAGCTCATCCCACGTGATATCAGTGAAGCAAAAATATGGCTGAGAGTAATGATTAGCCGGCCATGGGATGACCATTTGGTCGCTCAAGGCCTAGCTCTTGCCAGTCGCTTCGAAGAAGACAATGAATTCTCGGGAGCGGTACTTTTGCATATTATTTCAACGACTCGCAGTGTCGAAGACAAATCGAATGACGAGGACAGTGGCATTGATGAGCTGAGCGCTGATGCCCGCTCAGTAGTGCAATCTGATTTGCGCAGAAAAGCGTTCGCCGCGTTGAACGCCTATGCGGATCTTCATGCGGATTCGACAATAATTCAGAGGCTTAACCTTTCACCGGAGCAACTGATCGAGCATTTTTATCAAGAATTTTCCAATAGGGATTATGGTCTCATACGAGAGTTGATCAGAAAAGTCGGGCTTGGCGCAATGCCCTTGGGTATGCTAGCCCTAGCTGGCAATAAGTCATATGCTTTGACTATACTTGAGCGCGCGGTCGGCGTGCAGGTAGCGGTCGCTTTTGACGGGGGCGTCCATACAGCGGAGATGTCAGCAGCGCTATCCGCTCTTGAAGGGCCGGTTGTTATAGAGGCTAGTGCACTATGCATGATTAGCTCGATAGCTAGTATTGGTGATATATTTGGTCATTTTTCAGACCTACTTTTGCCTGCCAGTTCACGCGATGACGTGACGATTGCGGCTGTGCGCGCCCGAGGTCTTACCGGAAGTGCGGGAACTATTGGCTGGGATGAAAGGGAACGAAGGCTCGTCTCACGTGAAGCGTCCGCTCAGGATCAAGCGCGCCTATTGGAGAGATCAGAAGATCTCGACGAAGTGGCTCGTAATGCAACCGTCAGGTCAATCCACTCGCTCAGTCTGTTTGAAAGATTTAATGACATTTTGGCTGCTCGACCTTGGCTAGATCCAATTGAACTGGCACATCGCGAAAATACTCCACTTTGGAGTGACGATGTCGCGCTACGTGCGTTGGCGCATAGCGTTGGCGTCAAGTCTTTTAGTACTGCTGCCCTACATGAAGCCCTTGTCAACAGGAGAATTGAAAGAGCGGAAGGCGCTTTGGCAGAAACAGAAATCGCCTCTGCTATCTACGATCAACAACTGTTGATGCGTGATTTTCTTGCGGAGCACGTTGTCGATATTCCGGTTGATTTGGAAGATCTCCTAGTCCAGGCAGAGACTGATGGGTGGATGCCAGCCGGAGCAGCCGCGGCCCAATTGAGTCGAGCCTCTTGGTGGGCTTGGCGAGAGTACCCACTGAAGGAGCTGGCGGTTATTTACGCTAAAGTTGCCCTCGAGCAAGCAGAATTGCTTCCTGCATGGCAGGTGTCAGCGATGGCTGGAGCTGCCGATAAATGGCTCGACTCTCCGGCAGCTGCATCAACTATGCTTGCCGTCGTAGCTTTGGCTGGGTTTGAACAGCAAAGTAATGTGAGTGTAGCCCGGCTCGGTCTCGTGCGTGCGAGAGAGTTGGCAGAATTGCTCGAAATTCCTGACCCTCAAACCTTTGTGCCCAATGCCGCGATGATTCTGGGGCAAATGGCCTATCTAGAAGATGTCGAAAACTTTGTGGCTGACGTTCTGAGGGAAGAATAGATGGCCTGCTGAGGTAGCTTGGCTCGCGCTATTCTCGGGGTTCGCTTCATTCAGCGAGGCCATGACGCCATTTTCTGCGAGTTGCACGTCGTCTATGGTCCTAGCTCGACGCAGGTATGTCAGAGCACACTCAGCGGATCATAAGCGTGAACACGGCGCGGTATTGGCCCAGACGCGTTCGAAGCTGCCGAGGTACATGCTGGCAATGTCGCCGTCTTCTACCATTCGGACATGGAGCACGGGTGATTGAGCGGCGGGAATTCCATAGACATGTGGGTTGACGAGAAGTTCGTCGTCAGCTCGGTAGATGGAAGCATAAAGTGGAGTCTGGTGAAGCCGGATTTCGATGCCCTCGATAGTGCGGAGTTTCTGGTAGAAGGTGAGGGCGTTCCGGATCTTGGCGGATATGGCGGTACCGATTCCCTCGTCTTCCCCGCGTGTCGTGATTTGAGGACTGTCTGGATCGCCCAGCAGGATCCGGACAGCGACATTCGCTTGTGCCTTGCTTTCGAGGGTTCGCAGAATGCCGATATCTTCGGAGATGAAGAGGCCAGCGTAAACCAGGATGCCAATCTCCCGTTCAGCGGACTCGAAGAGCCCTTGCCATGTCCCGTGGGGTACGGCCCAGCGGTGAGGGTAAGTGGCCAGCACCTCGAGCGGTGGCGACGCTGAAGTCTGTGGGGTGGCCGGGAGGGCTGGCCATAGCTCGCTTTCCTGCATCCCGATGAGGGCTGCCAGGCTTGACCGATGGCGGGCGTATGGCGTGCGACCGGCGAGCCAGCGCCGTACGGTCTTGGCGTCAACGGCCAGACGTGCCGCAACGTCGTGTTCGCTGAGTTGCGCGTTCGTGAGTGCGCGCCGCAAGGGCTCGTTCACTGCGGACCTCCCCGGGGTACGAACTCCTGACGCTAACAGAAGACGTCCCTAGACGTCCCTAGCTCGCTGGAGAGAGGCTCCGTCCAAGGCGGAGTCCGATACCGGGTCTGCATGATGGGCGTTGTCACGTCATCTCACGGCTTCGCATGGCGGCAGGCTTTAGAGGTTGTCAGTGGACCGCGATCTTGGGGCGTCGTGCTCTCTCTTGCGTGTTGCGAACTGCGCCGATGAGGTGGGGTTCGGCGAGCTGTACGAAGTGGCTGACCAGGTGATCGGGGCCGTAGCGCTCTTGTATCTCGGAGAGACGGTGGGTCACGACTGTCGCTGTTCCATCTGGAGTGGTCGTCATGTCGCAGTAGCTCAGAGCGTCGCTGAGTACTTGGTCGACGGGAGGGAACTCGACGGCGAGCTGTTCGGCGAGGCCGCGCTGTTCGGCTTCGATGTGCGCGCAGGAGTGGCCGGCGACGAGGCGGCACAGCAGGTCTTCCGCGCGCTGGACGTCGCGGAGGTAGCGTGCGCCGTCAAGGGGGTGGAAGCCGGTAACGGCGATCTCGGGGCTGTAGCCGATGTCGTGCAGCCATGCGGCGGCTTCGAGGAGATCGGCGTCACTACCGAGGATGGGGGCAAGGCTTCGGGCCTGCCGAGCAACGCCTTGGGTGTGAGCCCATCGGCGCGGCAACGGGACTTCGAGAAGTTTGCGGGCGATCTCGCTTGCCCAGGCGGCTTTGTTGCTCATGAGATCGACGGTAGACGCGCTGAGTAGGACATCCACGGGTCTCTGCGGAGTGTCTTGGGACGTCTCACGGCAAGACGTCCCTGCCGTAGATCCATGCCCGCCCTGGTTGCGGAACCTGTGACCGGACGGTTTCGACGGGGCCGCGCGGCTACGCACCGCCCGGTCACAGGGGTCTACTCATCCGCATGGCTGTGTTCGTCAGTCGCTCTGGGCACCCTCAGCACTGTGCATTCCCCTGGGCCAGCATGAAGGCATGGATCGCCCGTGCTGCTCCGGGCACGTCCCAGACGGGATGCTTAAGGCCGTCGCCAGAGCCCCACGACAACTGGGAGCCCATGCTGACCACGACGTATGCGCCGCCGATCGGCGTACCGTCACGAAAAAGCACAGCGCTCGCTCCCGGACCCGAAAGCGTTGCTTCCGCTCCGAGTTGCTCCAGAGCATCGACCAAGGCGGACAGCGATCGCCTCTCATGTTCCTGCCTGGTCATACCCTCCATGGCTCTCCTCAGATTGATCGTTACTGTTGACCTCAACCGCTCAACGGGTCCGCTGCACCGTCGCGTCGTTCCGTGAGACTGCTGCCGTCCCACTCGTATAAGCAGGAACGGATACCGGGATTGCGTAACGCTGTTCGGTCTCACGCATCGCGACGAGAAGTCGATCAACGGCCATCTCATCGATCACGACGGCGTCTGGAGCGAAGTAGGCGAACGCGGTGAACGTCCGTCTCCAGGGCGACCAGATCACCAGCCAGCCCGGACGGGATGCCCCCAGCCACCGGGCCTGCTCCGCCTCGACCTGATTGAGATCACCGGCCATGTGCGTGCTGTCACGGTCAGGTCTGGTGTGTCGGTGCGAGGTGTGACCGCTCTGGTAGGTGCTGTGCCGGGATGGCAGCAGGGATAGCCATGACGCGAACGTCCTGCCGTGCGTTCCGTTCACATCCGTACCGCCGTAAGGCTCTTGATGGCCATCACGGCGCCGGTGATGTCGTCGGCTTCCTTCAACGGCCGTCCTTGCGTGCTGATGAACCACAGCCGATCACCGTCCGACGCTCGGCGAGAACACCGCACCACCAACGCGAACCCGGGACGGAGCGGAGACCACACCCGCAACCGCAGATCGTCTTCTGGTTCCGCGACGAGCCCGTGAGCCCGCAACGTGACGGACAGGGCCGACAGGCGGGCTGCGCGTGGATCGTCAGGAACTTCGGCATCGGCCTCACGAGGCCGGTCGATCGGGCTCACGGGAACATCTCCTTGCGCTGTGGCGTGGGTCGGGTCTCCACGTCCGATGGGCGGTGAGATGGCGGATACGGAGCGCATCGCCATGTGCACGAGCCTCGCGTCAGCGTCGGGACCTCTCCATGGACATCACGGGACGTCTAAGGACGTCCTCTCTGGGTTGGTCGCATCCGTCTTCGGGGACGTCTCCCGTGCGTCCAGACATGAAGAAACCCCCAGCCGAGTCCGGGTCCGGACGGCTGGGGGTCTCTGTCGTTCACGCTGGCTCGGGTTGCACCACTGTGGAGATGATCTCTCTTACCTTCCGCCGGTCAACGCCGTGCTTCTCAGCGAGGAAGCGTTGGGACAGCGGTCTGCCCGGGCCGTCGAGACTGTGGCGAGGTAGTCCGTGAGAACCGCATCCGCGGGGAGACACCTGAGGACCAGCCAGCCACATCGCGTCGCGCTTGAGCTCATCTCTATACCTGGACGGCCGTGCCACTTCCTTGGGGCTACGGCGCGGGTCTGGCCTCCCGCCCCGGACGGACGGTGAGGTGACGAGACGGATTGCATCGCCCCGTCCATGAGCCTCGCGCCGGTGCTGGGACCTCTCCAGAGACATCAGGGGACGTCTAAGTACGTCCACTGTGCCGCCGATAGAAGACGAGCCATCTCGGGAAGGTCTTTAGCCAGCGGATCACATGCCCCGCGAGGAACCGGCGGAGACTGGGGCCGGCGATCGTGGCGTTGATGTCCAGCCGGACCAAAAGCCCGCAACGGCATCACACTTATGCAGGTCAGCGACAACTATGTTCAGGACATGATCCCGGCGATCAAGGAAAATAGACTTGCGGCGCTCGACCCAAGGCAGAGTGGAGAGGGGGCTCGAAGTTGTCAGCAAGACCCGTTCGCGAGCGAGTGATCTCTCGAAGCTTGTCTTACGTACTAGTGATTATATGGCCACCTCGAAATTTTGGATCATGAAAGGAGGGCAGACTGGGGATTGCTGAGGAGATTTAGCGCGTGCAAGATCTTGTTTTAAAAGGTGAACTAGTGGACAGTGGGGGACAATTCGGGTCCGGGGGGTGTAGGTGCAGTGGGGGCTACACCACTGTCACGCTTCCGATACACACCGTGTTGGGGGAGTCTTGTTCAAGGCGGGATGATGTCATGTACCTTTTGAGCCAAAGAATCATATTTCCTTGGCTGAAGGGTATTTGTATGCCAAATTGGGACCGGGTGAGTTCTGGGTTTCTTTGGAGATATTGTATTCCGGTTGTCCCACCCGCTGGGGCCGCCGCACTCACGGCAATTGCGACGAATAGCAGAGGAGCAGTAAAATTTTACTGCTTCGTTGGGGCTATTCTACTTACTGCAGTGACTGGTCTGCTAAATCTTATCAAGGAACGCACCGCAGCCGCCTCTCGCGATCTCGCTCTGCTAGCGAAGAAAGAGGCTGTTGACGCGAAGGCCAAATTGACTACCGCCATAGTGGACGGTGGGCAGCCTTTAATTGTTGCTCTCGGAAACATGGCGACCGCCGGTGGTCAGGATGATAGAATAGCTTCAGTGCGCATATTGATTAATCGTATAGTCGCACTCGCTCGCGCTGAGCTGGGCAATCAAGTAACTAATGGCTCCAAGATGCGAGCGGCCTATTATCATTTGATAGACGAGTCTTCTTCCAAGGGCATCAGAAAGGTGCTCCTAAGAATCGAGTCTGAAGGTCGTCCGGGCACAAGTGCTCCGAGATTGAGATTCGTTGAACGGGAGAGCGATCATGATGATCTCGCTATCAAAGTTGCTCTGGGCGAGGATGCATACTTCGTGGAGAATTTGAGAAAGGACCCGCCTGAAGGGTTCCGGGGCGCCAAGGACAAGGACTACATTAGTTTTATATCGGTTCCCGTACGTGCTGGTCAGACGCACTTTGGAATGCTAACTGCGGATTCCGACTCTCCCCTCTCCGAGGTCGATAAAGAGCTCTTGATACTTATGGCGGGAATCCTGTCGGTCGGTCTTGCCATGCTCGACAAGCAAGGTATCGAAGTAATCGTAGAGAGGGTAAAAGGTCTAGTCGGGAAGTAATACTTACGCGCGAGAGGGGAAAGATGATGTCAAGAGCTAGGGATTTCTCAACGCCACTCATAACGCCGGAGGGTCAGAAATTTCTACAAGGCAGCATAAGGGCGCAGGATTATGTGAGCGGCGCTTACGAGCAGCACGCCGAGCAGGCGGAGATCGAGCTAGCTAGCGTCGTGCTGGTAGAGCGGCCTGATCAGAAAAGACCAGTAGCGGATCTGGTCAAGATATTTATCTATGGCTCCAGTTCCGTGTACGCGAGTATGGCGATATTCTGGGCCGTCCAGGGGAAATGGAAGATAGCCATGTTGGCTGGAGGCACCTCGCTCCTGGTTTTTGTTTTTGGTGGCTTTCCTCGTAGCCGTTGACAATTAACCAGCCTTCAAGCTGGTACTTATTCGGTTGCTACGGAAACGGGGCACGCGTAGGCAACTCATACACCACACCCCTGGACGTGACCCGGTTATGCTGTCGGGCCTGCCGGTCGAGCAGGCCATGGGGGGGGCTCAATCTGCTCAAGCAAGGACAATGAGCGAACGGTCAGCCTTGCCGGAGCAATCGGCCAGGGCGCGTAGTCGGGGCTGAGGAGCGCTCAACCTGGTCACCGGTCATACCCTTCGGGAGGTCTCCTGACAGGAAGAGATCCGGCCGGGCGGGTCGGGACGGTAGGGTCCCTGTTCGCTCATGCTGGCTCGGACTGCGCCACTGTGGAGATAATCTCTCTTACCTTGCGGCGGTCAACGCCGTGCTTGTCGGCGAGGAAGCGCTGAGACAGAGGCCTGCCCGGACCGTCGAGACTGGCGAGGTAGTCCGCGAGAACCGCATCCTCGGGGGTCTGCTCCACTTCGGTACGCCTCGCTGGCACCTCCTCAGAAACGACGGGAGCGGCCTCGGAGCGGGGCGGCACCTGCACAGGCGTTGCGGCGTTGCGAGTCAGCGTCATGAGCAACTCGAAGGATCCGACGAGGGCGAGAGCGGGCCATGCGCTGACCAGAGCGCCGATGGCGCCATGGTTCAGGCCATGCGCCACATTGGCACCGATCGTCGCAACGATGCCGACACCGAGACTCAACTTGGCCAATGCCGGCGCGGACTGCTTCCGACGACTGGCGTCGAGAATTACCATCGACGCGGCCCAGATGAGACCGTCCACCGTGAACGGCACCAGTCGTGCCGTTGCGCCGGACTCCCCGTGTGCCCGTACCAACTCGTACGCATGCCGGTAGGAGATGACGGCCGCGACGGCGGCGACCACCACCACGGCGAGCGCGGTCGTGATCCGAACGAGACGGTCAGCCATGAGTCAATGCCTCCCGTACTTGCTGCCAGTGCCGCACGGTGACAGCGCGGATTTCGCTGGAGTCGCGGAAGCACGTGGGGTAGAGCAGGTTCTCCGGCGCGTCTACGTTCGGCATGCTCGCGTCAGGCTCGGCCAACGCGGGAAGCTCGATCACGACATGCCACTCATCGGGGCCGCACCGAGTGAGGATCGAGCCGAGCAGCCAGGCCCAAACGTCGCGGTCATGCTGATCGGCACCGGGTAGCGGATACCAGACCAGTACGGGGGAGTCGTCGGGGAACTGAAGCTCGCTCAGATTGTCGCTGTTGATTGCCATGGGGCTCCTCTCCCGCCAAGAGGGAGCCACGGGAGCCAATATAGGGAGCCACCGCATTCAAGCGCGTTGGGACCCCCTCAGGCGTTGATGCAGGTGAGAGGCGCCCCGCTTGGTTCCTATCCGACCTCGACAAAGACCGACACACCAGAATTGCTTCGCATCGAAGGGGTCAGGGGTTCGAATCCCCTCATCTCCACCTTGGATTGACAAGAAGTGCCAGGTCAGGGGCCTGACCGGTGATCACACCGGTTAGGTCCTTGATCGTTTGGCACCTGTTTGGCACCAGGATCTCCCGGCCTCAGGTGACAGGGATCAGTCCCTGGCGATACCCCAAGCCGTTGGTCGCGGATCCCGTGTGGACATGCTGGCGGCCGAAAGGTATCGCGGTGGGGATGATTCGCGTGACACCACGGTGCATAGACACCCATGCCCAGACTGCGCTCAATCGTTGTTGGTGATTGTGCGGGAACCCTGTGATGAGCTGACCGCGGGCGATGGTGTGGTCACTACCGACCACCTGGCGATTGCTTGAGCGCCTGGGGCAAGCCCCGGACACCAGCGTGAGCACGCTGGCTCACTGGCGGATGAGGGCTGCGAAGCCTCGCTGCACATCGCCCAGCTTGTGTCTGACAGACCCTTCCCGATGGCACCTGTGAAGCAACGTCGACTTAGGGTGACATTCCCTGCGCGTGTCGCCACCTGTTGATCACGCATTTCTGGTCCCATGGGGTTCTGTCGGCCTCAATCATGCCGTTCAGCCACGGGCGTTTCATGCCCTCCCGCAGTTCCAGTAACAGGCTTCATCGTCGATGTCCCCCGGCTTCGAGAGGAAACGCGTGAAGATCTTGCATGCCGCTGATCTTCATATCGACAGTCCGTTGCACGGTCTGTCGCGTTATGAAGGTGCTCCTGTCGAGAGCCTGCGGCTAGCCAGTCGCGGGGCGCTGCAGAACCTCGTGGATCTGGCGTTGATGCTGCCGGTTGGAGCGGTGTTGCTTGCTGGCGACATCTACGACGGTGACTGGCGTGACTACCAGACCGGGCTGTTCTTCTCGGGTCAGATGTCGCGGCTGCGCCAGGCGGGGATCCCTGTCTACTTGGTGTCGGGCAATCACGATGCGAAGAACCGGACTATGAAGGGGCTGCGGCTGCCCGAAAACGTAAACGTCCTGGACACCGCTGAGCCGCAGACCATCCGCAACGAGAATGCGGGTCTCGCCGTGCACGGGCAGGGGTTCGCTCGGTGGGACCTCACCGAGAACCTCGCCGCCGAATATCCGCTGCGGGATTCGGGGTTGTTCAACGTGGGCCTGTTGCACACTGCTCTGACCGGCAACCCCGACCATGGTAAGTACGCACCGTGCGAGGTCGACGACCTGGTCGGCAAGGGCTATGACTACTGGGCCCTGGGGCACATACACGCCCGCAAAGTTGTAACGCAGGAGCCATGGATCGTCTTCCCCGGTAATCTCCAGGGCCGTAACGCCCGCGAAATCGGACCGAAAGGTTGCACGGTCGTCACCGTCGATGGCAACCTTCGGGTCCTGTCGGTCGAACATCACGACCTGGATGTCGCCCGCTGGGAGCATTTGATCGTTGACGTGTCCGCCGCGACCGACCACGAATACGCGCTCGACCTTGTCCAAGCCGCCATGCGGGAATTGCCTGATGACCGGCTACACGCGGTGCGCGTCACGCTGACCGGCCGCACTCCGGCCCACCGGCAGCTGTGGCAGCGGCAGGTACAGATGATCGCCGAGCTACGCAACGTCGCCAACGACTTTGGCAACCTGTGGATGGAGAAGCTGCACGTCGGCACCTGTAGCGAACACATTCCGAGCCCTGGGCTCGCAGGCGTACTCGCTGACCTTCAACGCACCGCCGCAGACCTCGGCGCCGACCCCGACCGGCTCATGCAGATGATCAACGACACGCCGTTGATGCGAGCCGCGCTGCCCGCCCAGGCCCGAGGGAGGCACCGCGTCGAGCCAGACAACGTGGACTGGGTACGGCGGATCGGGGACGAGGCGCTGGAACTGCTGGAATCCCTTCTGATGGAAAGCCGGTGACCGAGGTGCGCATCGACCAGCTCCATCTCATTGCTTACGGCGCCTTCACCGACCACCTTCTGAACCTCGCCGCGCCTGGGCTCCACCTGGTGTACGGACCGAACGAGGCGGGCAAGTCGACCGCGCTCAGCTCACTCAATCAACTGCTGTATGGGATCGACGAACGGACGCCCTACGGCTTCCAGCATGGGCCGTCCAGGCTTCGGA
The DNA here is from genome assembly GCF_050971785.1 of Actinomadura scrupuli. NCBI lineage: Bacteria > Bacillati > Actinomycetota > Actinomycetes > Streptosporangiales > Thermomonosporaceae > Actinomadura > Actinomadura scrupuli. Next base: position 594,004 of record NZ_JBPCCU010000002.1, read on the forward strand.
TCAGTGCACGGCTGCAGTCGGCGAACGGGCAGACACTGGACATCACCCGGGTGAAGGCCCGCAAGCACCCCCTGCTCGACGGTGCCGGTCGGCCGATCGGTGAGCAGGAGCTCGCGCCGTTCCTTGCCGGGGTGACCAAGGAGACCTTCACCGCCGAGTTCGCCCTGGGCAGCGAGGAGCTCCGCAAAGGGGGCGAATTACTGGCCTCCGGCAAAGGTGACCTGAATGAGGCGCTGGCCGCAACCCGCTCCAGCCTGCACTTGAACACGGCACTGGCGACCATCACCAAACGCCAGGGGGAGCTGTACCTGCGTACCGGGAAGCTCCCAAAGATCAACGCGGGAATCGCCACGCTCCGGGAGTACAGCACGAAGATCTCCGATGCCTCACTCAAACCCGAGGCGTACAACGCCGCCCAGCGGGCGGTGGAGGACGCCGAAGCGGAATTCGCCAGGAGCGACGCCGAGCTCCGCACGGCGCGAGCGGAACATGCTTCGCTAACCCGGCTCCAGCAGGCCCTGCCGGCGCTTGAGGGAACACAGCAACTCGAGGTAGAGATCGCCGCTATCCAAGCGGAGGGCATCGTCGCCCCGAAGGACGTGTCCGGTCTGCTTCCCGGCCTGCGGGGTGCCCACCGCGAGGCCAACGGCCGACTCGCCGACCACGGCAAGCGGCTCACCGCTGTCGGTCATGACCTGGACACGCTCAAGGTGGATGAGCGGTTGCTCCAACACGGCGACGCCATCGATGAACTCGTCAAGGATCGCGCGGCTGTCCAGGAAGCGGTCAAACGGCAGGGGCAGTCCGCCGACGAGGTCACCCGGGCTCGTGCCACTGCCGAGCGACTGCTGCACGAGGTGCATCCGCAGTCTTCACTCGCCGATGCCGCTCTCCTACAGGTCTCAACACGGACCAAGACCCGTGCTAAGAAACTTCACGAGCGATACACCACGAGCACCACCATGCTCGAGCAAGCGCAGGAGTCCGTGAAGACCCGGCAGCGCAGGAAGGAACAGGCTGACAAGGATCTCAGTCAACTCCCTCCGATTGAGGACGCCTCGCTCCTACGTGGCGCACACGGTGCCGTACCCCGCGACCTGTTGACTATCCTCGCCTCCGCCGAGGACACCCGAGGAAAGATCCGCAACCGCTACAACCGTCTCCTGGCGGAACTGAAACTCGGTGACCTTGCCCCCGACGCCGTGGCGGTCTTGACGGTTCCGACCCGCGAGCAAGCGGACGAGCTGGCCGCCAAGGCCGACGAACTCAAGCAGGACCGGCGGGATCTGATCAAGGAACAGCGGAAGCTCAACGGCATCCGCATCGAACGGCGTATGGACCTCGAACGCATTCTCGCGGATGCCCCACCGACCCCGACCGAACTGGACGAGGCACGGAAGCGGCGTGACTCGCTGCTCTCCCCGCTGGCCGAGGAGGCTGCCATCATCGCGGCCGTGGCCGAGACCGACCGTCTCGCCGACCTGATGATTCGACACTCCACGCAGGTCGCCGAACGCGTGAGGCTGGAAGCCGACCTCGCCAAGCTGGACGTCCAACTGCATGACAGCAACAGTCAGCTCGACGATCTGGGCCGTGCCGATGCCGCACTCGCCCGTGACTGGACCACGCTGTGGGAGTCCTATCCGGCGAAGGCTCCTACTATCAGCACCGCCTCCCGCCTCTTCGACCAAGTCGGACAGCTGAGGGCTGCTGCCGTTGACCTACACGACGCCGACATGTCGCTGGATCGTCAGCGCAAGCAAGCAGAGGAGCACGTGGCCCGGCTGCGTACGCTGCTCCACGCCCCGGACGCGGACACCATGCTGAGATTCGGCGGGGCAACCGTCCTGTCCGAGCTCCCAGAACTTATGGAGATCGCCCAGGCCAGGCTCGCGGAGCATGATCAGATTGTCCAGGAGCGCGCCGTCCACGAAGCCCGAGCCAAGAGTGAGACTGCGGAACTCGAGGAAGTCGCGGCGTTGCTCACCCGCCAGGAGAAGGACCTTGCCGACCTTACGGCCGAGTGGGAGCAGTTCCTCCAACAGGCCAACCTCCCTGCTAATCGTGAAACCGAAGCCGCCCTCAACGACCTGGACCGGCTGGCTGAGGCCGCCGAACACCTTGAGAAGGCCAACGCCGCCGAGCTGAAGGCACACCAGGATGAACTGCGCATCACCGCGTTCCAAGCGTTGCTGCAGGCGACGGCCAATGCCTGTGACTTCGAACTGCCATATGACCCGGCTGAGTGGCACCGAGCCGTCGACCCGCTGCACAAGGAGCTCACCCGGCACCGAGCCGCCGCCGATCGTCGCGAGCAGCTCATCACCGATCAGAGTGCCCTGACCGTCGAAGTATCCGACGCGCGTGCTGAACTCGACAGGGTCAACGGCTCGCTCAGCGACCTCGTCGCCCGTACCAGAGTTGCCGACCAAGCCGATCTGGAACCTGCCGCCGACCGATCCGTCCGGCTGGAAGCCGCCAGCGACCAACTGCGGGCTGTCAGCGCGACCCTTCCAAAGGGGGCCGCTCGGGAAGCGCTGATCCAGCAGGCTCAGAGCACCTCTCCGGATCAGCTTGAGACCAAACTAGGAGAGCTTGGGGACAGGCTCATCGAGCTCGAGACCCAGCAAACTGAGTGGGCCCAGGAACTGGCCGGACGTCGGAGCCAGCTCCAGGGCCTCGACGGGTCGGCCGAGGCGGCACGGGCAGGAGCTGAAGCCGCGATGATCACATCGGATCTCGTAGGGGACACCGAGCAATATCTCCGTCTCGAGCTCGCCCGCCGCTACATCCTCACCTGCATGGAGGAGTATCGAAACAGCGACCAAGACCCCGTCCTGGCCCGTGCCGCGACCACGTTTCGGACGTTGACTGGTGACCGCTACGTCAGCCTCGAGCTCTCCGACGAAGACAAGCCGGCCATCCTCACCAAGCGACAGGACGGAACACTCCGGTCTACCGACCAGCTCAGCGAAGGTACCCGTGACCAGCTGTACCTGGCCCTTCGGCTCGCCTCTCTGGAACGGCACGCCGACACTGGCCGCGCCCTTCCCGTCGCTGTCGACGACATCTTCATGACGTTCGATGACCAGCGGACCGCCGCGGGTCTGCACGTCCTCAACGACCTCGCCGACCGCTTCCAAGTGATCGTCTTTACCCACCACGAACATGTCGCCGAACTCGCGGTCGCCGAGCTCCCGACAGACCGTGTCCATCTGCATCGGCTACCGGCCTGAACAGATGGCCAGCCTGCGGTTCAAGCTGAACGATTTGCAGCTCAGCGTTCTGCGGTGGACCGGTTAGTGCTGCCCAGAGGGCGTCATGGATGACAGCATGCATAGGCGGGTGGCGGCTGCCGCTCATGATCGCAAGCTGGTGCTGATTTCGAATAACGCGAGGTCTGGCGAGCTGTCCCCGAGTGTTGCTTTCCGCAGTCATAAGGGTTTCATTCTGTCCAGGAACGGCGAAAGCGCGTTCAACCGATTGATGTCCAGCGCGCCTTTGGTCAGTTTGTGGACAGAAGCGACGAAGATGATCGTTTTGCGCATGCGGTGCGGCTGTTGCTGCTGGTTGGACCGCCCCGGCGATCTAGCCTCCAAGATCGCCGCGGCGGTCCAAACACCCGGTGACGAAGGTCGTATGCGCGAACCTGGAGGCGGCCAGGCAGTAAGCCGTCCGGAAACGTGTACCTTGAGCCTTTTCCATCCTGATCTTGCTGGTCACAGGCTGGTTGCGGCGCGCAGGTTTTGATCATGAACGGATGAAGCTCCTGGTAGGTGCGGAGTAGACCATGACATCGCACAACCAGGAGCTTCTGTGTTGTTCTATCGTGCTGCGCTTGATCTGTCGCGCCGGTCGGTGAACTTCACCGCTGATCTGATCCGCCGTCATCTGGAAGCGATCGGTTCGCGGTGGCGCAAGTTGCCGCCGGGCCGCCAAGCGTTGCTGGTGCTGGCGCATCTGCGCCGCAACCTCACCTACGCCGAGCTGGCGGCGGGGTTCGGGGTCGGCGTCGCAATCGCCTACCGGTATGTCTGCGAGGTCGTTGATCTGCTCGCCGAGCTGGCTCCCGACCTGCGCGAAGCCCTACGGATCGCCGCCCGCAAGGCATATGTGATCCTGGACGGCACCCTGGTGCCCACCGACCGGCTCGGCGGCCAGGACGACCGGCGCTACTACTCGGGAAAGCACCACCGGCACGGGATGAACATCCAGTTCCTGACAGACCCGCACGGCCGGCTGATCTGGGCCTCACCCGCCCTGCCCGGCTCGACCCACGACCTGACCGCGGCCCGCGCCCACGGGATCGTTGCGGCACTGACCAGCAGGGCCGTCGCCTGTTTCGCCGACAAGGGCTACCTCGGCGCCGGCGGAGCGATCGGCACCCCGCACCGCAAACCCAAAGGACGCAAACTCGAGCGGCGCAAGAAGGTCTACAACCGGCACCACGCCAAGATCAGAGCCCTCGGCGAACGCGGCGCGGGCCACCTTGAAGACCTGGCACATCCTGCGCAAGACCCGCTGCTCACCGGCCCGCCTGACCAGCATCGTCCAAGCCATCCTCACCCTCCACCACCAGACCAAATGAAGATGGAAAAGGCTCCTTCTCTGGCATTCCGGTCAGCTGGGGCAAACGGTGTCCGACAACCTACGTCCAGAAAAAAAGGACAGCCGCCAGCCCATGACACGCCGAGCCCGCAGCCTTGCCGCCGACGTACATGGGTCGACGTGCGGTCTGTTCGGGGGCGGTCCGGGCCGTGTACATTATTGCGGGTCGAGCCAGCATGCGAAGCCAGCGTTGCCGGCACGAAAACATGTTCCCCTGCGAAAGATCGTTCTGTAAGTCTTCAGTGCTGAAATCCCGAATCTCTCTCCACACAGGTCATTCACATCAAACTGAGAGTCTGGTGACGTAAAGAGTGTGATACTGGTCATCGACGGTGAATCGCAGATCAGTGGAGGCTGACGTGGACCCAGTGACGATCGGCTTGACGGTGGCAGCGTTGCTGGCAGCTAAGTACGCAGAAGGTGTCGCTGGCGAAGCCGGCAAGGTGACGTGGACAGGAATCACCAGTCTGCGCAGTCGTGTTCGCGCTGCTGTCTCAGATGACGAGAAGGCCCAAGCCGATCTCGAGGTCTTGGAATCCGGAGACACTACAAAGACTGCTGCCATTGCAACGGCGATCGAGGGGAAAGTATCTCGAGACGAAGAACTACGTCGGGATCTTTCGAGGATGATTGAAGACGCCTCGAAGAGTCAATCGACTGCTGCAATCGTGGCTCACGCTTACGACACGGCCAAGCAGATAAATATCGGTGGCGATAATTCAGGAAACATTACGATGTAACGGTGTGGCCGATGAATTCAGTGCATGGTGATGCCTCGGGAAATGCTCGCCTAGTCAACATAGGCGGTAATTCTTACGGTGATATCACGATCGAGAGTCACGCCAATCTTGTGCTGGCGAACGGACTGCCTGCTGATATTTCTGACTTTACTGGCCGTCATCGCCATGTGGCTCACATAGAGAATTGGCTAAAGCGGGATCACGACCTGCCTAGCATCTGCGCAATCTCCGGCAAGCCCGGTGTTGGAAAGTCGACCCTTGCGGTTCATGTAGCTAGGCGAGTTCGCGACAATTATCCCGACGGGCAGCTATATGCCAATCTTCGAGGAGATGGAAGTCGCATAACTGACCCTAATCAACTCTTGATCGGTTTTCTGAGGTCTCTTGGTATGCGCACTGCGGATATACCTTCTGAACTCGACGATAGGAGTGCGGCTTTTCGGTCGATCCTCGAGAAAAATAAGGTACTCATAATTCTAGACAATGCGCATGGAGCGGCACAGGTCCGTCCACTGCTTCCGGCAAATAGAGACTGTGCGGTTCTAATCACAAGCCGCACCCCCTTGGCTTCCTTGGAAAATGCCGAACTTGTTGACCTGGATGTAATGGAACTCGGCGAGTCGGTAGAGCTATTTCGTAAGGCTTCAAAGCAAAATCGTTTTCAACAAGAAATCGACGATCTCGAGGAAAAAGTAGTAACGGATTGCGGGAGATTGCCACTAGCTATTCGTATTGCTGGTGCCTTGATGAAGCAGAAGAAGCACTGGAGCTTGACGAAGCTCGTTAACAAGATTGCTGACGAACGATCTCGGCTGAAGATGCTCCAGCTTGGCGATCTCGATGTCAGAGCAAGTTTTATGTTGAGCTATCGCGATCTTTCTGCTAACGACTCACTAGTATTCTCGCTTCTTAGTTTGCTTCCACGCTCGAACTTCCTGCCAGAGTCAGTTGCTGAGATGATTGATTATAGTGTGCACGAAGCGGACCTCGCCCTGGAAAGACTACATGATGCGCAGTTGGTTGAGGCAGTTGGTGGCGATTTCTTTCGTCTGCACGACCTAATTCGCATTTTTGCTAAAGAGCAACGACAGCAACTAACGTCGAAAAGCGTTGAGAAGGCGCGTGTAGGTCTTCAAAGATACACCGCCGACTTCGAAAAGCAGTACCGTGCAATCACTCGACAACTGGGCGCCGGCGTTTCCGTCACAACCGCCAAAGAGCGAATGCGTGTTGAGGAAGTATACGTGCCGCCACAGCTCATTCTGACTAATGACACTTCTCGCGACCTCATAGGGCCTAGTCAAATTGTCAAACCTGGTCAGATCAGTATCGTGCTCGGCGAGGGAGGCATGGGGAAAACGACCCTTCTTCAATATCTCAGAGCGGGACTTGCTGACGGTAGCCTCCCTGGGAATGCAAATATCGGACTCCTGATTAGGCTGCGCGATTTCAGCTCTAAGACTCATCGAGATATCCTAAGCCTCCTCCTAGATATCGTCGGCACAGATTTTAATCTTGATCTGGAAATGGATCGTTTGGCTATACTGCTACACACGGGGCGTGCTGCCATCTTGTGTGATGGACTCGATGAGATAGCAAATCCGAGTGACCTATTAGTCTTGGCCCGCATGCTAACCGCCTTTATTAAGGATTACAGCAGGACTCCTGTCATCATCACTTCTCGCCCAGCGCTTCCACTGGAACCTTTCGATCGCAATCCAAATATTACGACTTTCCAGCTCTGCCCGCTCACTCTAGCCGGAATGCAACAGCTTCTGGCGCAGCTAAACGCGGCAGATAAGAATGTCGGAAAGGACCTAGACGTCGTAACCAACAGGAGTGCTGGAATTCTCGCTAAAGGAAATCCACTCCATGCCGTATTGCTGTGGGCAACGTGGCGAGAACAGGGTATGATTGCTGAGAATATTCAACAACTCTTTGATTACTACTGGCATGGTCGAATAATGGAGGGGCGCAACTCCTCTAGGCTTGGCACTTTCGGTTCTGTGCCAACGGAGTATTTGGCTTACAAGATGTCGATGGATCCTGAAGAAAGAAGGGTCATCTCAGAGATAAAACTGTATGCACTACTCAAAGAATATTTCGAGACCGTTTACTTTGAGGAGCCTGCGGTTGCTAGGGAGCATGCAGAGGAATTCGTAGAGCAGGCTCTTTTCCAACAAGGCATCCTTCGGCAGATTGGCTCGGGTGCATCAGGAGATTCCTACTATCAGTTCTTCCACTCATCGATCCAGTCGTATGGTGCGGCATCTTGGATGATTCAGGAATTTCCGGCACCCGAATTGCTGGTAGCGAAGATTTCGGAGATGCTCGACCGTAACGAGAACAGCGATATAGCGGAGATCGCAGTTGAGATCTTTTTCAGAGATAACCCCCACGAGCGAGAGGATCTACTAGGCGCTCTCGGCCAGTCAGCGCAGAGATATTCAGCAGTGGCTCGCTTCTTGGAGCGATTCTCCTAGCGAGGGGTCAACTTCGCAGATCCATCGCAACCCCGGGCAAATACCCAACGACAGGCCACGAGGCGCCGTGTGGTAAAGCGAAGGTGCAAGACTCTCGCCGCCGTTTTGTCGCTGCGGAGCGGTAGGAGCTGGGGCAGCCTGATCTGGGAGACGCCGGGAGGGTGGCAAGCAGCCCCGACAACAAAGGGACGCGCCGGTACTACCGGACGGTGTGGGTCCGGCAAGCGAGACCGGAAGGTAGACGCGAGGAACCAGCGGTGTAAAGCCCCCTGAGACCTCCGCCAGCTCGAACCCGGTGGATCCGGGGCTGGATCGCGGTGCGTACCTGTCCCTCATGGGGCGGGGAACTCCTGGGGGTCGGATCGGCCTTCGGCCGGGAGGCCGCTGTGGAGGACTCCGGCGTAGTCGTGGCGATGCCGCAGGGGCAAAGCTGGTCACCGCACCCGACGATCGTTTCACGGTGAATGTGGGAACCGCCCCGAGGCTCCCGCTCTCGACCTGCCAGGTGGGCCGATCGGGAAAGCGCGTCGTCTGCTGACGGCCACCGGGCGGAGGGCCTGTAGTAGTCCGAGCGGAGGAAAGCTACCTACACGGCGAAGGGGCCAAGCGGGTTCATGCACGCGCCGTACTGCAAGAGACGGAGACGCTGGTGAATACCGGTGAACCGTGGCCCGACCCGTTCTGGGGGGAGCGAGGGGTACGACGGATGCAGACCCAACTGCACCCGTGGCGGTCGAAGATCCCGATCGCGAGTTCAATGACCCGTTCAACCTTCATCACCCGGGCTTCCTCACTGTCGCGTGGGACCGGGTGCGGGGAAACATGGGAGCACGCACCGCCGGAGTGGGTCGGGTCGTCCCTGCCTTTTCCTCCGACGATACCGACATCGTGGCGTTCCTCAGCGAGGCCCGCGAGCAGCTCAAGGCGCGGACGTTCACTCCTTTGTCGGTTCGGGAACGCCTGATCCCCAAGCCGGGCATCGGGAAGCTTCGCCGTCTTGGGGATTCCCACCGCGATTGACGGCTCGTGCAAGCCTCCCGCGTGCTGGTTCGAGGCGGACATCAAGCCAGTGTCCTACGGCTTCCGCCTTAGACGTCGTCTCATTTGGTGAGTCGGCGGTGGCAGATGAAGGCAGCGGCTATGGCTGCGAACGCCAGGAAGTGTTCGGGTTTGCGTTCGTAGCGGCGGTGTAGTCGGCGGAAGCCGTTCAGCCATGACATCGTGCGTTCGACCACCCATCTGTGGCGGCCCAGGCGCTGGGAGGATTCGATGCCTCGCCGGCGATGCGATGGGTGATTCCGCGGCTGCTCAGCCATCTTCGCAGGTGGTTGTAGTCGTAGCCCTTGTCCGCGTGGAGCTTGCCGGGTCTTCGGCGGCGCGGGCCGCGAGGAGAGCGGATCGGCGGGATTCCCCGCACCAGTGGTTGCAGGGCCTGGCTGTCGTGGGTGCTGGCGGCGGAGATCCCGACAGACAGCGGCAGTCCGGCACGGTCGACGATCAGATGGATCTTCGACCCGAACTTGCCGCGGTCGACAGGATTCGGGCCTGTCAGCTCCCCTTTTTCATAGCGCGGATGCTGACGGAGTCGATCGCGCACCGCGACCAGTCCAGCTCACCACGCGCACCGAGTTCGTCCAGGACCACCCGGTGCAGCTTGGCCCACACCCGGGCGGCGCTCCACTCGGCGAACCGCCGGTACACCGTCTGCCAGGACGCCTCGAACACCGGCGGGAGCTGCCGCCACGTACACCCCGAGGTGGCCACGAACACGATCGCGGCCAGCACCTGACGATCCGAATGCCGCCGCCGACCCCCGCCCTGCGGCCGGGACGGCGCCTGGGGCACCACCCGCTGAAACAGCTCCCACAACTCATCGGGGACCAAACGCTCCACGATCGACACCGCAGCACACTACGACAAACCAAATGAAACGACGTCTTAGAGGTTGTGGAGATGTTGGCGTGCCCGAGGCGCTCCTTGACGACCTGTAAGTCGGCTCCGCCGGCGAGCAGCCATGAGGCGTGTGCATGCCTCAGGTCGTGCACGCGAACGTGGACCCGGATTTTGGCGGCGCTGAGTGCGGGTCGCCAGATCTTCTCCAGGAACCATTTGCGTGGTAGATGCCCGTCGGTGTTCACCGCCTTGGGACTGCGCGGAGAGTCCTTTCCTTCGGCTCTGCGCTGGGCGCGATAGACCGCGTAGGCGGTCTTGCAGTGCCGGCAGCGGCAGGGTGCGGCGTTGTAGGCGCTGATCGTGCCGTGTGAGTATTGCTTACCTTTCGCGTTCGGGTCTGTCTCCCCGAGTGTCTTCGGATCGGGGAGCAGGCGCAGTGGCCGCGGTTGGGTCTGTTCTGACGGCAGGATCGGGAACAGCAGGTCGTCGTCTTCGATCTCTCCCGACTCGATGTATTTCTTGAACTTGTCGCGCATCTGCTTGCTGAACTTGATCTGCCGGTGTTCCTTGTCCTTGGGGTACTGCTTGACGAGGAACCGGTCACCTGTCGGGTGATGTTTGGGGACGAGTTCCACGACGACGCGGCTGACCGTCAGCAGGCAAGTTTCAAGGTCGAGGTCTTTCGGTCGTAGTTCGGTCAGTTCTCCCCAGCGGAGGCCTGTTTCGATCTTCGTCTCGATGAGGAGCCGCGTCCGTGCGTCGGGGAGCTTGGCGTAGAGATCTTCGAACTGCTCGGGGGTGATGATGACTCGCTGTTTCTTGGCGACCGCTGGAGTCTTCACGCCCTTGCAAGGATGCAGCACGGTGACCTGGTCGTTGAGCGCGGTGGTGAAGATGGCGCTCAACACTGTCATGCAGTAGCGGATCGTTGGCGGCTTGACGTTCTTGTTGCGTAGATGAGTGACCCACTCGCGTACATCGATGGGCAGGATCGCGAGCATCTTCATGTTCCCGAACCACGGCATGATGTGCTTGTTGATCTCGTAGGTGTAGCTCTGGCGTGTCGTCAGTTCGATCACGTGGTTGGGGAACCAGGTGTCCTCGACGTACTTACGGAAGGTCTGGCGTCCCTTCTTCGGGTCGGGGAGCCTGGCTTCGGTCAGTCGGACCTCCGCCAACCGCCAGGCAGCGTCCGCCTTCTCCTGGCTGGCGAACGTTCCTGCCGAGCGTTTTCGGCCTCGTAAGTCTCTGTAGATCGCTGTGTAGCGAGCGTTGCCGTCCTTGCCGATGCGAACTCGAGCGAATCCCATGGTGACCCCCTGGTGATGATCGTTTGGCACCCGTTTGGCACCAGGACCGCTTAGTAGATCTTGAGATCAGGCGGTACTGGGCGACAGATGATCATGCCTTTCACCAGGGACTTTATCGAATTCGACCCGTTCTTTGGGGGAGGCGTTGGACGCGAAATCCCCGTTCGCATCGAAGGGGTCAGGGGTTCGAATCCCCTCATCTCCACCGAGTTTTCGCAGGTCAGAGCCGGGTTTCTCAGCTGAGGAGCCCGGTTTCTGTATTGCTAAGGGGTCAGGAAGTTCTGCCTCTGTCCTCCTGTTCTTGTGAAGCACCAGGTCAGAGCCCGGTATGCGCCCGGAGCGGGGACCGAACGCTTCACTGGTCCGGAGTCCTGGGAGATATTTGGGAGACGATCTTCGCTGCGGCGGTATCCGTCGGCTGGGCTGCTGAGGTCATAGATGTCGGGCACCTCAACAGGGTGGGGAGAGGCTGAACGGGGCGGATGATCTTGCGGGTCCGGTACACAGGCGGAAGCCTGGCGTCTGCCTTGAGTTGCTGTTCAAGGTTGGCCGAGCCGTGCGGAGAGCCGATCCGAGAGCCGCTGACCGGGTCGTAGCGCTCCTGCAAGAGACGTCCGCCGGCGGCAGTCCTGAAACAGGGTTGTTGCAGATCTGAGCCGCTCTCCGCAGCCATGGGGGAGACACGGTTGCACATGGCACGCCGACGACATGGCGCTGTTTCGCCATCAACTCGTTCGACGATGCAGGGGGACGACGCCGGGGCTGCTGAGGATGGGGCGGCGGCCGCGGACCGGAATGGTGATCCAGGCCATGGCTGCGGTCTCTTTGACTCGGCACTCCACCGGCAGGAAGTTCTCCGGGCCAAGTGAGCCGTGCACTCTGATCAGGCTGTCGTAGACGTGCTGGGAGGCGATGAATGCGAGATCGACTTCAGGCTGGTCCAGTGCGTCCCGTAGTTGCGCGGTGTCCAGCAAGCGGAACATATGGTTGACGGCCGACCCGGCGACGCCGTGCTTGTCGCGATGTACCAGCCCCATGTGCAACGCCGCGCGCAACTGGATCCTTGCCGCAGGGCTCGCCAACCGGTTGTGCTGGTGGAGTCGCGCACGCAGGACGTCGAGCAGCGGATCGACCATGGCGGTCGGCGGATCGTCCGCCGGCGGGATGATCAGCATGCCGTCACCGCGATCTTCGATGATCGCGCGGGCCCACGCGAGTCCGGCTGCCTCATATGACGAGCGGATCATCGCGTACAGGATGTCGCGGAGGGTGATCTGTACCTCGTCGTCGCGATCCGGACGTCCGAAGCCCACGATGTCCACGCCGAAGATCGGGCAGAAGGTCGGAAGTCGGGACGGCATACAGTCGGTAATGATCACGACTTGTCTCCTTGGCCGATGGTGTCTCCGCCTTGAGTCTCAGGTCTTCCGAGCCGTCCAGGCGGATGCTTGAATCGGTGCATCGGGCGGTAAACAAGTCGGAGACGGTCATGGCTTCAACGCTCGGCAGACCGGCCAAGTCCGCAGATCCGTCCCGGCATGGACCCGATGCCCTGGTGGGATGGCTCGCTCGGACGCATCGATACAACGCCCCTGATGCGGATGCGGCGACCGCATCGACCTTCGCGGCCAAGATCGCGAGCCCAGGAGCAACCCGCGGCATCGGCGCGGCCATGATCTCGCGGCTCGAGAACGGCACCGCGACCTGGCTGCCGCGCCATCTGGCCGCGTACGAGCAGGCGCTGGGGCTGGCGCCGGGACGCCTCGCCGGGCCCGCGCACAAGGTGCTACGCGCGCACGGACGCCACGCCGAAGACTCGTCCAGGACGCTAGTGGACGAACAAGACGCCGCAGAGATCGTCGACTGCGTCCTCGGCTGCGACCTCGTCACATCCGCCGAGTGGGACCTGCTGTCCGCGCACCTTGTCGCGACGGGCCGCAGGCTCGGTCGCCGCACCTGGGGCTTGTTGGTCGAACGGCTGATGCTGGAGCTGTGCGCGGCACAGGGCGCAGCTCAAGATATGCGTGCCGAGGCGCTGCTCCGCATCGGGCGCGCGCAGATCGCGAGCGAGATCACCCGTGAGGTCGCCGTCGACGCCATGACCCAACGCGGCAACCCCGCGTCGTTCCAGCCGCTAAAGCTGTACCAGCGGACGCCGGGACGGGCACCCGCAAGCTGGGTCGTCCGGGCGCTGTTCGACCCGCCGGACCGCTGGTTGCTGCGCGAACTGTTCTCTACCGTCGCCGCTCTCATCGACGCGGGGGCATGGCGTCCATCGGAGCGAGAGCTCGGTGCGCTGCGGCGCGAATGCGCGGACACGATCGGCGACGCGGGCATCGAACTGGAAGTCCGCCGCGCCGCCACCCAGCTCATGCGGCGCATAACCCCGTCCGCACACCTCGCGCTGCGCGGCGGGACGGGGCCCGAACTGGTCTACCTCGCCAAGCCGGCCGGAGTTGTCGACGTCCAGTCCGGCCGCTTTCACGCCACCTGCTCTCGCCTCGCCGCTGATATCCAGGACATCGGTCTGATCTGGCAGGCCAAGTGGGACCGTGGCGACGATCCGCTGCTCCGCCACATCCTTACGCAGAGCCTCGTTTGTCCCGACGACGCGGCTCGGTCGATGTACACGGCGCTGCTGGTCAACTCCGGCTACCGCGACGCGTTACGCCCGCCGCTGGCCGCAATCTTGCACTGCGGAGCCGACCTGATGGACCCCGTCCTGCTGCGTGCCGTGATCCGCGTGTTCGGCAAGATAGCCGAGGGTGCCAACGATGGCTGGGCCCTCCTGGGCATCGTGGACGCCGAGCGAATCGACCTCGACACACGCGTTCAGGCGTGCTGGGCGCTTGCCAATGCCTCGCCGTGCATGCCCTCGGAGGTGCCGGACACAATGCTGAAAATCTGCCGCACGCGTTCCTTCGGCTCACAGGCCGTCACCGTCCTACGAGCGGGCGTGGCCGCCTGCGGGCGAGCGGATCGCCACGAGTCCCTCGTTAAGCTGGCAGACGACCGCGAACAGGCACCAGCCGTCCGCGCCGAGTGTCATTGGTGGACGACCTTGCCCGGCTATATTCGCGCGTCAGCACGCACCTGACCTGAGCGGCTTCCGGTTCTTCCCCACGCAGACTATGCCGTGCCCGACAGCCACGATCCGCCGTTTTCGGGTCCTCACTGGATCACGTGACTTCGCGCGCCGGCTCCAGCACTTGTAGTTGTGCGGTGTGCAGGCGGTCCCGCCGGTCGTAGGCATGTCCGGTGAGCCGGGTGAAGATCTCGATGGTCGGTAGGTGGGAAACGAGGCGAAGGCTGGGGCGGCCCGGGTCCGCCGGACCGTCAGGCCGAGGGCGGCGGCGCGGGCGGTCGGCAGATTGGCTCCGTCGAAGCCGAGTTCGTCCCAGAGCTCGGGTGGCGGGCCACTGAGCTCGTCCAGGGCGTACACGACATCGGGACCTTCGTGAAGGTCGCCGACCAGGTCCCCGAAGGGCGGCGGGTCTCCGATGACATACAGCCCGTTGTTCTCGGCGGCCGCGATGACCTTCCAGGTGAAGGAGCCTTCGGTCCAGCAGGTGGTGCCGAACCCCATGACGTGCTCCTCGATGTGCAACGTGAGCAGCCGGGTGCCGGCACTGAGGCGAGCGAGGCCGTGCTCGTCGAAGAGCACTTCCTGGGTCTTGTCGACGAGGAAGGTCCAGCCGTCGATCGGTGGGCTGGCGCACCAGCCGGGCGAGTCATGGGTGGGGGCGACGCCGAGGCCCATCGTCCGATCGCCGACGGCCCGGCCGAGGCGGGCGGCGACCTCGTCCGGTGACAGATCGTGGATCGCCACCAGCCCGTGACTGAAGCCCATTTCGTGTCCTTCGGCAAGCTGATCAAAGGATCGAAGCCCGAGGCTAACGGACTGCGGCATCCTCACCTTTGTCGATGACGAGTGCAAAAGGCTCTCATCCGTTGTCGATATTCGGTGACGGCCGGTGGTGGCCATGATCGATGCAGGGCCTGGGCGAAGACTCGGGGAAGACCTCGAATATTCGTCACGATGAGATTCAGCGTCTGGGAGTCGTCTTGGCCGAACAGCAGCTGCCTGCTGGCTTCTCGCCAGATCCGGTTGGGCCCGACCCGGATCGGATTACCGATCGTTTCGGATTCGGACGCGAGCTTTCTTCGGCGCGTGAGCTGGCGGGACTGACCGTCCGGGAAATGGCAAAGAGGTCTGGCATCCCTCACAGCACGCTTGGGGGCTACCTCAAGGGTCGTCACCTCCCGCCGCTTGGCCAATCCGATCTCCTCACCGATCTTCTACGTGCCTGCGGAATCGAGGCCCCGGATTTGGTGGACCGATGGCGACAGGCGCTGCTACGGGTTCGGCGAGCACCAGGCCGCGTGCCGACGGACGGTCCGGTGCCGTACCGAGGTTTGGAGAGTTTCCAGGCGGAGGACGCGGAATGGTTCTTCGGGAGGGAGGAGCTCACCAGTTCGCTGGTCGCCGCCGTGAGCGGGTTGGCCGATTCGGGTGGGGGGCTGCTGGCGGTGGTCGGCCCGTCAGGGGCAGGCAAGTCGTCGCTCCTACGGGCTGGCCTTATTCCCGCCCTCCGCAGTGGTGAGCAGGGGAGTTGGCCGGTCCTGCTCACCAACCCGGGTAAGCCAGGGGAACTGGCCCGAAACGTGGCGGACCTTCGGGACGCTGCCGGGACCGGCCCGTTCGTGCTGGTTGTTGATCAGTTCGAGGAGATCTTCTCCCTCGATGTCGCGCAGCGCCGGGAGATTGTCGGAACGGTCTGTTCGCTGGCCGCAACGGCGTCGGGAGAGCCGCCCGGGATCGCGGTGCTGGGATTGCGCGCCGATTTCTACGGCTCTGCCTTGGGGTACGCGGAGCTGGCCGATGCCATGCAACACGCCCAGGTGAACGTTGGTCCGATGACCGAACAGGGCATCCGCCAGGCGATCTTGCAGCCCGCCCGCAGGGCGAACTTGGACGTCGAGGAGGGGCTGGTGGCGCTGCTGCTGCGTGACCTGGTGCCATCTTCGGCCCCCCTCGACCCAGGGGCGCTCCCGCTGTTGTCGCACACACTGTTCGCCCTGTGGGAACGCGGCAGACGGCGGCGCCTGACGGTGACCGATTACAGCGCTGCAGGGGGAATCCACGGCTCGGTGGCAGCAACCGCGGAGACCGTGTTCATGGGCCTCGGAGCATGGCACCAAGAGATCGCCCGCCGGTTGTTCTTACGTCTAGTCCGTATTGGCAAGGATGTCGCCGATACTCGCCGGTCGCTTCCCCGAGAGGAGGTCTTCCACAGGCTGGAGGAACGAGAGGCTGACGCCCTCGCGTTGGTGCTTGACCGGTTCGTTGAACGTCGGCTGATCACTGTGGCGGAGGAGACGGTCGAGATCAGCCATGAGGTGCTGCTACGTGCCTGGCCCCGGCTCGGTGGCTGGATCGATGCCGACCGCGCCGCGTTGCTGGTAGAACAGCAGATCGCGGAGGCTGCGGAGGCATGGGCTGCGGAAAGTCGGGATCCGGCAGGCTTGCTCCGCGGATCCCGACTTTCCGCAGCGCAGGAATGGGCAGGGTCCGGACGCCTGGTCGGTGAGTATGTGGCCGCGAGTTTCCGCCACCAGCGCCGGGGGATTAGGCGCCTCTATCAGGTCATCGTGGCGCTTGTGGCGCTCACCGCGCTGGCGATCGTCCTGGCGGTGGTCTCCTTTGAACAGCGCGCTGGGATCTCCCACGAGCGCTCTCTGGCGGTGTCACGGTTGGTGGCATCCGAAGCCGACCGGATACGCGATAGTGACACCTCTTTGTCCGCTCAGCTCAGCCTTGCTGCGTACCGGATCGCCTCCACCAATGAGGCGCGTAGTGCGCTGTTCAACTCGTCCGCCATCTCGGTCGCGACGCGGCTGCTTGGTCCTGTGGGTGAGCTCCACTCTGTGGCGTTCGCCCCGGATGGCCGGACACTTGCCGCAGTCGGTGCGGACGCCAAGGTGCGCTTGTGGGACACCACCGATCCCCGTCGTCCCGACCGGCATCCGATTGAACTGCCAGCCTCCCAGGCGTCGTTGACCTCACTGACGCTCAGCCTTTCGACGGTGGCCTTCAGCGGGGACGGCACGTTGCTGGCCGCTAGCGGTGCCGACACGTCGGTACGACTGTGGAACACCGCAGACCCGCAACACCCCAGGCCATTGCCCGCTCTGACCGGACCGGCCGGCATGCTGCACACTGTGGCATTCAGCCCGGACCGGCGGTTGCTCGTCGCAGGCAGCGCGCAGCGCGACGCATTTGTATGGAATTTGGCCACACCGGAACGGCCTCCTGTACGGCTGGGCGAGCCGTCCGGCCCCATCCAGTCGGTGGCGTTCAGCCCGGACGGCAGAATTTTGGCCATTGGCGGCGGAGCCAAGACGGTCCGGTTGTGGGACGTCTCCGAAACACCCACCCCGGTGGGACAGCCACTAAGGGGAGCCACCAGCGACATAACCTCGCTGGCGTTCAGCCCCAACGGACGGCTTCTGGCGGTGGGAGGTCGGGATCGGGCCGTCCGGCTGTGGGACCTGGTGGAACGGAACTCACCTCGGCCCCATGGCGGACCGCTCACCGGACCGGCCAGCTATGTCTACTCCGTAGCGTTCAGCCCTGATAGCAGCGTGCTCGCAGTTGGTAGCGCAGACGACAAAGTGCGCATGTGGGACGTAGCGCGAAGACAGGTGATGGCGGTGCTGCCCCATCCGGAGCCGGTCACCGCCGTCGCATTCCGCCGGGACGGCGGTACGCTGGCGACCGCGTCCACCGATGGAGCCGCCCGGATCTGGGCACTGCCTGGCCCTGTACTCACTGGACCCCAGGGCCACGTGTATGCGGTGGCCTTCAGTCCCGACGGCCGGTTCCTCGTCGGGGCGGGCGAGGACCGCAAGCTGTGGACCTGGGAGCTCGACCAGCTTGCCGATCCCACGCCGCTCGGCTCACCGGTGACGTCGTCTGCCCGCTTCGTCATCGCCGTGGCGTTCAGCCGGGACGGCCGTACGCTGGCCGCCGGTGGAGCCGACAACCGAGTATGGCTGTGGGATATGTCCAATCCCCGGACCCCCGTCCGGCTGGGCGCTCCGCTACGAGGACCCACCGGCTGGGTCGAGTCGGTCGCTTTCAGCCCGGACGGTCGTACCCTGGCCGCGGCCGGGGACGATGCCGTCGTTCGGCTGTGGAACATGGACGATCGTGCGTACCCGCAACTGCTGGCGACTCTGAAGGGCGCGACCGGCGGTCTGTTCTACGTCGCCTTCAGCCCCGACGGACGGCTCCTGGCAGCGGCCAGCACCGACCGCGCGGTTCACCTTTGGCAGGTGGATGGGTCCCCTCGGCTGCTGCACACGTTCCCGGTCCCGGAAGGCTCGGCCTACTCGGTGGCCTTCAGCCCGGACTCACGCACACTCGCGGCGGGCAGCACCGGGAAGACCGTGCGTCTGTGGGACGTGACCGACCCTGGCAGACCTGCCGCCCTCGGCACGCCGATCCTCGGCCTCAACGGTTATGTCTACTCGGTCATGTTCGACCGGACCGGGCAGCGGCTGCTCGCGGCCGGCACCGACCGGACCGTACGGCTGTGGAACATCGATGACCGGCGCCATCCCGAGGCTCTGGCCACGCTCACCGGGCCGGGCGAGGCGGTGCTGCCCGCAGTCTTCAGCCCGGACGCCACCGCTGTCGCGGCCGGCGGCATGGACAAGACCGTGCGGCTCTGGGACATCGATCCGGACCGGGTCTCCGCCGAGGTATGCGCGGTTGCCGGGGAACCGATCCGGCCTGCCGAATGGCGCCAGTACGTTCCGGGTCTTCGTTACAATCCGCCCTGCCCGTAGCCGTCCGCCCTTTCTGTAGGCCGGTGTACGGGCTTGTACGGCGATTGCCGACACCCTTTCCTCCACTCCTAGCTCGGTCTGTGCTTGAACCACTCGATGGAGGCGCAATTCGGGAGGGAGCAAGATGATCATCTGTGTCGACCCTTCGGATGATGATCGACACTGCTGTGGTGGTGAGGAGGACGGTGACTGAGTTGTCAGCCGAGCTCTGTCAGGCGGGGAATCTGGATGGGGTCCTTGTCGAGGAGCGCCCGCCACGACGCCAGTCGACCCGGGCGCGGCAGGACCGGTACACCGGTCGTCTCGGCCAGCCAGCGGGTCGCCGCCCACGTGACCCGCACCGTCTGATCGACGACCTCGTCGGGGATCTCGGGGACATGCGCGGGCAGTTCGCCGTATGGGGTGGGGATCCGGAGCAGCAGATCGTCTCCACTCAGCCGGTCGTTCAGCACCTTCTCGATCTCGACGTAGCGCGCGTACTGACGTTCGGCCCGGCGCCGACCGTGGTCCTGTTCCGGGTGTCGACCGCTCGCGACCCGGTTGCCCCACCAGTACAGGTACTCCCACGGCGGCCGCGCGTACACCACCCGAGCCGGGCTCGTCCGAAGCAGGTCGGCGGCGTACGGATGCAGCCTTCCTTCGTGGGTCTCGAAGGCCGCGGGGCGGACCAGGATGACCGCCCGCCACGGCCGGCCCTCACGGTGCGCCTGTTCGGTGTGCAGGGCGGCCTGGATCCACGCGTGGATCCGTTCCGGGCGGCCGTCCGGCGGGAGCGCGCGCACATCACCGGCCCTGGCGACCGGAACCGTTCGTACGTCACCGGTGCCGGTGACATTGGTATTCGGGCGGACCAGCACGAACTGCCATCCGAGAGCCTCAGCGAGGAGGGCCGCGGCCGGTCCGACGCCGTGGCGCCCACCGATGATCACGATCGTCCGAGGCTCCGCGCAGCTCCACGGATCCAAGCCGGCGGGTATCTGCTGTCCGGCGACGGCGTCCTGCACCAGCAGGTGCGTGGGCCAGCGAGCCGCCGCCGGCCGCCAGGTGCGGTGATCCGGGTCCCCCTGCCAGCTGTACTCCTGGCCGTCGCGCAGTGCCCGATGCATCCTGGCCATCAGTTCCAGTCGGATCGCGGCATGATCGTCGGTGCCCCCCGGCCAGTCGCCCACCTCGGGCAACAGGCCGGCAGCCAGGGCCAGCCGCTCGGCCTGGGCATAGGAGAGCGGTGCGATGCCCGGGCGCAACGTGAACTCGGCGAGGACATTGGTGACCATCCGATACCGTCCACCGGAATCGACCGGAGCGAGCCGAACCTCGAACCGCCCCTCACCGTCGAGATCATCTTCCAGTGCTCTCGCCGCGGCGAGCGGCGCGGAGAGCGCGGTGCCCGCGTCGTGTCCGGGATCGCTGCTCTCAGACGCGAACGGTTCCTGCGGGGGCAACCATCCCAAGGTCCGGAACAGCTCGTGCACCGGCAACCCGGCCAGTTCGCCGAGGGCTCGGACGAATTCTGGCTGCAAACGCTGGGCCCGCCGGCCATTGAAGATTTTTCCGATGGTGTTCTCGTCGAGGCCGAGCCTACGGGCGATCTCGGCGTAGGACTTGATGCCACGAGCGTCCAGAGCCTTGCGGCAGCGGTCCAGGACCATTCGCCGCGGTATGTCCCACCCGTTGGCCGCTCGTCCAGAGGCGCCCCCGGCCTGTGCATCCCCCACCGGCTACTCCACATCGGGCCGAATAGTCCGGGAAAACGGTACAGATCGACCTGTCTGTCGGTGGCGACATTCCCGATACTGGGCCGGTCGAACCCCCGGGGGGGCAATAGCGATCTTGGTTTCGACCTCCATGCCGCCCTGGCCGTATTTTCGGCCGACCCGGCGTGACCACACGACAGGGGAGCACGATGTACAAGGCAACCGCGGGTGACGCAGCGGGTGAGCGGCGAGTGGACTACTACGAACTGCTCGGTCTGTCCACCGATGCCTCACCCCATGAGATCAACAAGCGGATCAAAGACCGGACGGCGGCGTACAAGGCCGAGGCGGCCTCCGCCGACCCGGAAAAGGCCCGCCAGGCCGGGCAACTACTGGACTTGATCCGCGAGGCTCGACTCGTACTGCTCAACCCAGAACGCAAGGTGGAGTACGACCGGACTCACCACAGCGACCGGCGGCTCGCCGTGCCACCGCCCCGCTCGGAGGCCACGCCGCTTGGGCCGACCGCTACTTCGAACCGAGCAGGTGGCGATCAGCGCTTGGAGTCCGCCTGGCACGCGTACGCCCGCGGTGACCTGCAGACCGCCGGGAAGCGTGCGCGCGAAGTGGCGCAGGACTCCGACAGTGCTGAGGCGTGGCGACTGCACTCCCTCGTGCTGTCCGAAACCAGCCAGCATGGACTGGCTGTGGAGTCTGCGCGTAGGGCCGTCGCACGGGATCCCGGGGATCCAGAGAATATTTTCCGGTTTGCGTGCGCGCTGGAGGACCACGACGAGGTCGGGGACGCACTGGCGACCTTCCAGGCGATGGGCAGGCTGACCGACGACCCCCGCGCGGGCGCCGGGGCCGGCCGGGTGCTGACCCGGATAGGCCGGATCGACGAGGCGCTGACGGTCCTGCGGCCGCTGCATGCCGGTCACCGTGATGACCCGGTGGTCGGTGGAGCGTACGCAGCCGCGCTGTTCCATGCCGCCTATCGGGTGCCGAAGGAGCACGACGAGGAACGCTTCTACATCACATCGGCCGATGAGGTCGAGACCATGCGCGAGCTACTAGGCCAGGCGCTGGCGCTTCGGTTCGACGAACCGCAAGTGCGCGCCGGCTTGGACGAGTTGATGGCCGAAGTCGATGAGGCCGCCCGCAAGCGGTTCACGTTCCGGCTGTTCGAAAGCTGGTGGTGGTCGTACTGGTGGTGGTTCTGCGCCTTTGGCGGTCCCCTCTTCGGCCTGCCGGCGATCACCAAAGGCATCGGGCAGGTGATGCTCCTGACCGGCCTGATCGCGATCGCCGTCGTGTACCGGCGCGCTTGGACCCCGGGGTGGAGCCTCCAGCGGCGACGCATGCTCGATGTACGCGTGGCCGGGAGGATGGCCCAGATGGCTGACGAGCTCCGGCGCGGGCAGGGATGGACACGCTGATGGGGAGGAATCCGGCGCTGGATGGCGACGTGAGTGCCCGTATGCCGGGGGCCGAACTCGCGGTCGTCGTAGCCGGGATCCGGGAGGAGCTGACCCGAGCCCTGCATCAGGCTTCGGATCAGCGACTCCGATTCGAACTCGGGGACATCGAGCTCGAGTTGACCGTCGCGGTGACCCAGGACTCCAAGGTCGACGGCGGGATCAAGGTCTACGTCCTCAACTTCGGGGCCGCGGAGCACACCTCCACGGTCACCACCCACCGTCTCAAGATCAATTTGAAGCCCAGAGACAGGACATCCGGGCTGCCCCCCAAGATCGCCGCCCGCGAGCAATACCAGCCCGGCTGACGGTGAGGAAGGAAGATCGGCGTGCCCTTCGACTCGCGGGTCGTGGATGTCTCGACCAAGGGCGATCCTGGCTACGGGACGGGCTATCTCGTTGGGGACGGTCTGGTGCTGACCGCCCTGCACGTGGTGGCTCAGGGTGCCCCCGCCGCCGAGCCGACGGCTGAACAGACGAGCGCAGGACCGATACGGCCGCACGGTGGGATCACAGTGCGGATCCTGGGCACCGATCGGTGGTTGGACAGCGAGCTCGTGTGGCCGCTGAACGGTGAGACCGCCGCCGTGGACGCCGCTTTGCTCCGCATTACCGACATCACCGGTGACGGGCGGCTAACCCCTCCGGCGGCGCGTTGGGGACGCCCGGTCACCGCGGCGATGATGGACTGCCACAGCACCGGCTTCCCGGTGGCACAGCGGCGCTTCGGCAACGTGCGCGACACCGAGGAACTCCATGCCCAGGTCGCCCCGCTCACCCGGTCCAGAGACGGCCACTTCCAACTGTCGGTCGAGCGGGACCTACCCGACCTACCGGGGTCCGGTTCCCGGGCCCCGGGCGTCGAAGAGACCTCGCCGTGGAGTGGGATGTCGGGGGCGGCCCTGCTGTGTTCGGGAATGGTGGTCGGCCTGCTGATCGAGGATCGGCGACGATACGGGCCGGCAAGCCGCCGGCTGACGGCCGTCCGCACCGAACGGTTGTTCACCGAGCCCGGATTCCGGACGGCGATTCGCGGAAACCACGACACCGAGCCGATCCTGGAGGCGGTCGAGTTCGCGCACGTGCTGGCACCGCCTGCCGTCCCACGCCGCCCCGGCTCGGTGGCGGGTCTGCTCCGCGCAGACCATGAAATCGTCCGCTTCCGCGGGCGCGCCACCGAAATCGAGCGCCTACGGGCCTGGTGCGACGGTGACGGTGTCTCCGTACGCTTGCTCATCGGTCCCGGAGGCGCGGGCAAGACTCGGCTCGCCCGGGAATTGGCCGCCCGGCTGCAGCGTTCCGGCTGGACGAGCGGGCTGTGGCTTGGCGACTCCGGCACCGAGACTCTCCGCGCCTACCTCACAGACCTGCACATTCCCACTCTGCTCGTGATCGACTACGCGGAGCAGCGGGCGAACGCCGTGCGGCAGATCATCCGCGCGGCGCAGGGTCACCGGCACACCGTCCCGCTGCGGGTTCTCCTCGTCGCACGCTCGGCCGACGGCTGGTGGGAGAACACGAAGCGAAGCGGTGAAGCCGCAGTGCGCGACATGCTCGGTACAGCGGAGATCGATCCGCTCTCTCCACTGGCGGCCGATCCCGACGATCGACAGGCGTTCTTCGCCGAGGCGGTCGAGGACCTGGGTGCCGCGCTGCGCAAGATCACGCCGGACTGTCAGCCGACCCCGGTGCAGCCTCCTGACCTGACCACCGACGCATACGGTTCAGTGCTCACGATTCAGACGGAAGCGCTCGCCCGGCTGCTCTCTCCGAGCAGGAAGGGCGATTCCGCCTCCGCCGAGGATGTCGTGCTCGATCACGAACAGGTCTACTGGACGAGGACTGCCCCCGAGCACGGCGTCACCGTCCATCCGCGTACCCAGCGGCTCGCGGTCGCCGTGGCGGCCCTGTGCGGCAGCGCAGGCGAGAGTGAGGCAGTGCGGCTGCTCGAGCACGTGCCAGGCCTGCACGACCAGAGCCATGACCAGCGCCTACGGGTCGCGACCTGGTTGCGTGACCTGTATCCCGCCGAGGGCGCCGCCGGCGCCGCCTTCTGGGGGTCGCTGCAACCGGACCTGCTCAGCGAGCACCTCATCGGGACGGTCGCCCAAGACGACAGAGACCTGTTGTTCCGAATCGTTCGCCAGGCGGCTCCCGGTCAGGTCGAACGAGCGACCATCGTGCTGGCCCGCGCATCGATGCACCAGCCGCACATCGCCGAAGGGCTGACCAGGCTGCTCGCGACACTGCCGCCCGATCTTGAGCCGCTCGCAGACCCGGCGCAGTTCATCGAACGTGCCCGAGGCCGCGGCCCGGGGGCAGTGCGGGCCAGCGGGTACTTCTGCGGACGGACGAGGCCGCTGCGCGAGTTGTCCGGCTGGATCGACGGCCCGCTCCGTACGGGCGATTCGGTGCGCGTCGTGACCGGCGGTGCGGGCTCGGGAAAATCCACCCTGATCGCGATGCTCATGTGCGCGACCCACCCTGAACTGCGCGCGGCGGCCCGGCCGATCTGGTCACGCGCCGCGTACACCCCTCGACCACAGCGGACCGTGGTCGCGCTGTACGCGCGCGACCGTGACCTCGAAGCGATCCGGGCCGCATTGGCACGCCAGGTCGGCCTGATCGGCCTGGGCGAACCCACGCCCGATCTCGAAACGGTCCTCACCCATTTGGGGAACCTGCCGGAGCCACCGCTGGTGGTGCTCGACGGTATCGACGAATCCCCGGACGCCTCGTCCGTGGTCACGACGCTGCTTCAGCCGCTGGCCCTGGGCTCCCGCTCCGACGGAGGCCCGCTGTGCCGGCTGCTCCTGGGAGCCCGGCCAGGGCTCTCCGCGCTGCTGGACTGGGCGGCGGGCCGAGTCGTCGACCTGAGCCTGGTACCCGAGGACGAACTCCGTGCCGACCTCACCGCATATCTGACGAGCGTGCTGTCGACCGACGACCGGTACAACCCCGCAGAGTGCCCCGGACTAGGCCGGGTGATCGCGGGAGCCGCCGCGACCACCCTCGCCCGCGAGTCGGAGGGCCCCTTCCTGGTGGCCGCCATGTTCGCCTTCCACCTATTGAACGACAGGAGAACGGATCTCCCGACGACCGTCGCCGAGGGGATGAGGCTAGGCGAGTCCGTTCCCGCGAGCGTGGCCGACATGCTGGAACTCGATCTTGCGTCCAGGAGCGAAAGCGTCTGGCTCCGCCCGGCATTGGCCTGTCTCGCCCCGGCTCGCGGAGCGGGAATGCCGATCAGCCTGATCGAGGACCTGGCGCAGGCGTTCGCTCCACCCGGGACGGCCTCGCCGGACCCTGAGGAGATCGGCGAGGCGATACGGGATGCGGGCTTCTATCTCCAGCGCGCCCGGGAAGCCGACGGAACGGCGCTCTACCGGCTCTACCACCAAGGGCTTGTCGAGCACCTGGCCATACGCCCACATCCGCCCGCCGCCAGATGGCCGGGAGCCGGGCCCGCCTACGCCGACACCTCGGCCAACCTGGTTCTCAACCGGTTGGTCCCATCCGGGACGTCTTGGGCGGATTCAACGCCGTATGCCCGCAGGCATGCCATCCAACATGCCATGATCGCGAACAGAGCCGATGAGCTCATCACGGACGAGGAATTTCTACCCCATGCCGACCCCGACACCCTGATACCCGAACTGCGGCACGCGCGATCGGAGGAGGCCCGGCTGGCCGCCGCGGTGTACCGAGCCTCAGCCGCACAGCACCGCGCACTACGTCCTGAAGAACGACGCACGCTTCTCACCGTCGATGCAGCGAGATATGGGGCCGCCTCACTGCTGGCCAGACTCAACGGCAAACATTCGAACTGGCAGGTGCTGTGGGCCAGCGGACAGCAGACCGGCCTGGCGCTGCGTTCCTCGATGAGCATGGGCAGCGGCATCACCGCAATGACGGCCACCGAGCTCAACGGACGGACCGTCGTAGTGGTAGGTCGGATGGACGGCGCGCTGGGCATCGTCGACCTGGAGAGCACGGCGCTGGTCGGATCCCTGATGATCCACGATGAGCGGTACCACGACACCCGCATTCCGCGCGGCGACCTCGCATCGGTGGTCGACGTGGACGTCACCACCATCGATGGCCGCCCCGTGGCCGTCTGCGGCTACTACGACGGCACCGTGCGGATCTGGGACCTGTCGGCTTCCCGGTCAGGGGGAGAGCCGCTGACACGATGCGGACAAGGCGTCATGTCGATCCGCTGCGCCATCGTGGACGACGTTCCCCTCGCCGTCATTTGCACCAGCAGCGGGGAACTGACCAAGTGGGACCTCAGACGACGGGTCGCCATCGGCGACTCCGCCGAGGTGAGTGATCGCTCGATCATGCGATTGGCGATCACCGAACTGAACGGCCGTACGGTACTGATTCACGGGGGCGGGCACTCCCCTGTCACCATTCGCGACCTGGTCACCCTGCGACCGATACCGCAGCAGCCCATGGCCTTCTCCGTGCACACCTATGTCATGGGCCTGGCCACCGCCGAGCTCGCGGGACTACCGATCGTGGTCGTATGCAGTGAGCAGCGAATCCTGGCCAGCTGGGACCTGGAAACCGCGGAGGTGCTCAACTGGCGCATCAACGCCCACCCGAGCCACCTCTCAGGACTCGCGTGCGGTGAGATGGACGGCAGCCCCATCGCCGTTACCAGCGACGAGAACGGCACGCTCCGGGTCTGGTCGCTGTGTGACGGCGAGCCCCTCGGTGCGCCATTGGCCGGCCACAGCGCAGCCGTCGATGCCCTGACATACGCGGAAGCGGGCGGAGTGCCGCTCGTGATCAGCGGAGACCGGGCCGGCGTGATCCGAACCTGGGATCTCACCATGTTGGAAGCACCGCGAACGCCGCAGCGACCAGGCCATGAACGGCCCATCGACGCGGTGGCGATCGGCGGTGCACCCGACCGGCCACGTGTGATCAGCGGCAGCCGAGACGGCGCGGTCCAGGTCTGGGACGCCCTGACCGGAGAACCGCTGGCCCGTCTCTTCGATCAGCTCACGGTCATGCCGAACGTCATCGCGTGTACTCAGGCGCGGGGACGGTATTTCGCTCTCGTCGCCGGGGATGGAGGCGAGAACGGCATTGAAGATCTTGTCTGGGTGTTCGATCTGGACACCCTCTCCCGGGTCGGGAGCATGGCCGGACACAAGAACGTCATCTCACACGCATCCTGTACGACCTTGGACGGCCGACCGATGGGCGTCACCTGTGCCAGGTTCGCCAGCTACGCCGGCGACGGCATCCGCGTCTGGTGGCTCGACGACTGCACTCCCTTCGGGCTCATCGAACCGGACCGAGACAACGGCCTGCGTGACCTGACCGGTGTGACCACAGCCACGGTGGAGGATCGCCCGATCATCATCGCGCCCCATGATGGCGAGGGCCTGGCCTGCTGGGATCTCGCGACTGGGACTCGCCTGGTGAACATCGAAGTTCCCGCGCCATTGAACAGTGTCCTGGCGACAATCTCCTCGGGGTCCGCTCCCTTCGTCTTGATCGCAGGCGAATCCTCAGATGGAGCCTGGGTAGTGGATCTCGCTGCTCAGCGGCGTTCCGACCCGCCTCTGGCCCACCCCGGTGGCGTGCTCGCCTTGGCCTGTTCCCAGATCGGAGGGAGGCCGACCGTATTCAGCGGAGCAAGAGACGGCACTGTCGCGATATTTGACCTTCTTTCCCGTGAACGCTTGGAGCAGTTGCATTTCCCCGGAAGGATCAATGGTCTGGCGGTGAACGACAATGGCTTGCTGGCAGTGGCCTGTGGCCAAGAGATCATTCTTCTCCGACGAGAAACTCGCACCCGATAGCGCGCCCAATGAGGGGCCATGGCACTATCGATGAAATTGTGATCCGAAGACAGCGGACTGTGGAGTGGTTCTTGATCGCTCTTGGGAGACGGTTGGGAGATGATCTTTGACCTGGAGGGCTCTGGACGGCTCCGAACGGCGCTCAACGGAGGCCCTTGGCCTGCGACGATTCTGAATCCCCAGGTCGCGAGGGTGTCCGGCGGCTGTTCGCATCGAAGGGGTCAGGGGTTCGAATCCCCTCATCTCCACCGAGTTCATGCTGGTGAGGAAGGGTTCCGGAGATCATCCGGAACCCTTTTTCGATCTTGTTGGCCGATAAGAGCCAAACGGGGAGCCATCGTCACGCGGACTTGACGGACTGTTCGCCGGTTGGGGCGGACGGGCTCGACCCGAAGATGGTGTTCATGGTCTCGGCACCTTTGGTGATGACGGGCTTGAGTTGGTGCCGGTAGATCTTCTCTGTGACGTAGGTGCCCGCGTGCCCGACGAGATCGGCGATGGTCTCGACGGGTACGCCGTTGTCACTCATGATCGATCGAACGAGTGGCGGAGTTCGCGGGGGATCCAGTCTTCGCCGATTCCCGCGCTCTTGGTGATGGACTTGAACGTTCGGCGCACGTTGTGTGCGTCGAGGGGTGTTCCGACCTGGGAGCAGAACACGAGGCCGTGTTCCTGCCATGCCTCCCCGGTCCGGACTCGTTGGATGCCTTGGCGCTTGCGGTGCTTCGTGAGGGCTCTCGCCGCTTCTGCTGGTAGCTCCAGCGTGCGGCGGGATTTCTTGGTCTTGGTGTCGCCTCCTGCCCGTACGGAGCGCCAGACGTAGACGGCGAACCTTGTGTGTCGGAACCCGACTTCGGTGACCGGTCGCCATCCGACCTCGTCGTTGACCCATGCGACGACGTGATGCCACCGAAGAGCGCGAGCCTCCTCGGTGCGGATGCCGGTCATCAGGCTGAGCACGACGTAGGCGTTCAGCCGTGATGCCTTGGCGTGTTGCAGTACGGCTTTGGCCTGGTCGAGCGTCAGGGCCTTGCTCGGCCTGCCGGCCCTGCCCTTGGGCGTGGTGACGAGTGCGGCCACGTTGCGGAGCACCTTGTCACGTGCCTGAGCCTGCCGGATGGACCGCTTGAGGATCGCGGGGACCCCTTGCAGGGTCCGGGTGGACAGTTTATCGGTGAGGCCGTCGAGCCACTCGTCCACGTCGTCGGCGCGAAGATCCTTGAGTTTCTTCTTGCCGATTCGGATTCTCGGTCCGCGCCGCCGCAACCCACTACCCAGCCGACGGCAACTGCATTTCTCCACCATCCACCGGTAGAGACACCGTCGGCCGACGCACCGGTTGACCAACGCCTCACAGCCGGGGACAGAATGTCCGCATGGACATCCGCCTGCCCAACGACCCGGAGATCGTCGACACCATAGGCCGCTATGTGATCTGGGCTGTCGACGACCCGATCAGGGCGCGCTACACGAGCCTCCTGAACGCCAACCTTCTGTGCGATTACGGATCTGAGCAGGCCGGCTTCGAGACAGCGCTGGCCGAGGACGCCCGCGAGATCAGCGACACTGACCTTGCCAAGTTGCTGTCCACGGAATGGCGTTCCCGGCTCACCGCCGCATGGCTCATCGGCCTCGACCAACGCACCCAGTACCGGCAGACCCTCGGCGAGCTGCTTCTCGCAAGCAACCTCATCTATGCCGGACAGGGATACTGCTTCGCTCTCGCCCGCTTCGGACAGCCCGAGGACGCCGAGATCCTCGTCGCCTATCTCGACCGGCACCTGCCGAGGGCCGACTGCCACTACGACCAGGACTGGGCCATCGGTGCGCTGCTCTACCTCGATGACAAGCTCGGCACCGACCATGCGGAGCGGTTCCTCGCCCCAGGTGGATCCTGGCACCAGTCCGCCTTCGCAGACCGCGATCCCACTGGGTGCCAGCTCAGAACCGCAGAACTCTGCAACTTCGCCGATCGGCTCGTGCACCTCGGCCTCAGGTGACAGGGAACAGTCTCTGTAGATACCCCAAGCCGTTGGTCTCGGAGTCATGTGTGGCCATTGTTGGCGCCCGAGAGGTGCCGCAGACCGTGGGCTTGATCCGGTTCGACGGACATATGAGATCAGCCCCGGAAGATGACAAAAGGCGGGCTCCCAGGCTTCCACCTCCGGGACACCGCCTTCTGTCCGGCGCCACGTCCCAGCCAGAGACCCGTACGCCTGCTCCCTCCCTAGCAGAGCCGGGCGCCAGAGATCCCGTATTATTACGAGATCTCACCGTACTTCTCTGGCTAACTCGCGGTCCGGCTTGTAGCGTTTCGAAGTAGATCGCCGTCGGCGGCGTAGGTGAGGCTTCCACCCTCTTCACTCCTCCGCAGGGTCGGCTGCGACGACCAGTCCACGTCCCAGCCGCAGACCCGAAGGAGACGCCTCCCCCATGCGTCAGTCGGACCGCGTATTGATCGTTGCCGGAGTCGTGATCGCTCTGGCCCTCTTCGCCCTCCTGGGCTCCGTCGTCTACATGCTGCGCTCCAGCTCGGGTCCGCAGCTGGCCGTCGTGCTGTCGGCCATGGCCACAGTGGTGGCCGTCCTGCCCGCGGTCCTGCTCGCGCTGCACGGCCGGGCGAGCAAGCACAAATGACCTCACCTGGGTCGATCTGGCCTTCGGGGACCCTGCTGGGCGGGCTCCCCGAATCGGTCCGCGAAGGTCTGCTGCGCTGTGGCGTGCACAGGACGTACCCGGACGGATCCATCCTGGTGAGGCAGGGGGAGATCGCCCCCGTGGTGCACCTCCTCCTCCAGGGCACGGTCAAAGAGACCAAGGACTCCATGAACGGTGCGGTGATGCTCCAGGGCATCCGGGTCGGTGGAGACCTCGTGGGCGAAGCGGCGCTATTTGGGCGAAACCAACCCGCGACCCTCACCACCTGCCGTCAGACGCTCACCATGACGATCCCGGGGGATGAGCTCTACGCCTACCTGGGTGACTACCCAGAAGCATGGGCGGCCGTGGCGCAGATGCTCTCGGACCGGCTGGACTGGGCGAATCAGCGGCGGCTGGACTTCTTCGCCTACACCACCACCGTCCGCCTGGCGGGACTACTCGTGCAACTCGCCGACCGATACGGGTCCGACGACGGCTCCGGAACCTGGGATCTCGGGGTCAGGATCAGCCAGGACGAACTCGGCTCGATCATCGGCGCGGGGCCCGACTCCATCACCAAAGCCCTACGCGAACTCCGGGAACGAGGCCTCGTCCGTACCCGCTACCGCAACATCGGCATCCTGGACCCGGCGCGGCTGCGGGCGTGGGCCGACGACGCGGCTCTCTGGTAGACCAGACTCGGGGCGTCCCTCTTGCCCGGTGGCGGCGAGTGGGGACTGTTGTAGGGCTGCGGGGACATCGTCTGCGTACAGCAGGATCGTGAGCGACTCGGTGGCCCGGGAGCAGCAGACACGGCCGCCGCCTGCGCTCGCGGTGCCAGGACCAGACCCTGCACGGCACGCACCCTGGCAGCTACAGGGCGGTCGCCGTCTCTTTCAGGATGCTGGCGAGTGCACCGTAGTCGACGGTCTGCCCTTCTCTGATGTCGACGGCTTTGCGGTCACCGTTGCCCAAGGCCCGAAGAAATCCCTTGACCTCCGGAATTCCCGCCGCGTTGAACACCATGAACGAGATCTTGTCCTTGCCCACCGCGATGACGGCCGCGAAGTGCCCGTTCTTGAGGTAGTGCGGCTTGCCGTACTGGAGCCGCTCCTCGACATCGGGAATGGTCTGGCCGACCATCGTACGTAGTTTCTCGCACACCTCGATCTGCCAGGGCTGTGCCTTGTTGATGTACTGGGTGACCTCGTCATTCATGGTGTTCTCCTTCACGTCGTTGCCGAAAATGATGGTCTATCCAGACCGTTGAACGTCGACCAGTCGGGTGTCGTCAGGACACGGCCGGCTCGTCTCAGGGGTGCGTGGGGCGGTAGGTCAGGACGACGACGCCCGATGTGAATGTGGTGCTGTCGACGAGTTCGACGGTGCTGGCGCTGTCGGGGCGGAAGAGGGTCTCGCCGCCGCCTTTGATGACGGGGTAGATCCAGACCTTGTACTCGTCCAGGAGCCCGTGCTCGGCCAGATCGTCGGTGAGTCGGCCATTGCCCCAGATGAGGATGTCCCTGCCGTCTTCGGATTTCAGCGCGGTCACGGTTTCGACGAGCTTGTCGCCCGGGATGAGGTGGGAGTTGTCCCACGCGGCCGGCTTTTCGAGGGTGGAGGACACGGCGTACTTGGCGATGCTGTTGACGTGGTCGGCGTAGGGGTTGCCGCCCATGGCCGGCCATGCCTGGGCCATGCCTTCGTAGGTGACGCGGCCGAGCAGAAGCGCGTCGCAGCCGAGCGTGAGGTTCAGGGCGTACGCCATGGCGTCCTCGCTGTTGTGCTGCATGGACCACAGGTGCGGGTTGTCGATGAAGCCGTCGAGGGTGGCGTAGGTCGAAGCGATGATCTTTCGCATGATGTCTCCCTAGGAGTGGGTGCAACCAGGTGCCGGAAAAGGGTGGGGGTGCGGTCAGGCGGCTGCGCGAGTCCGGCGCCAGGGGGTGCTGTCGACGAAGTGGGTGTCGAAGCGGTCTTGGACCGCCAGCAGATCCTGGGGGTCGGCGTGGCCGTGGCGGATGCGTTCCAGCAGGCGGAAGTAGGCGAACCGCTCCACGCCCGGGGTGATCACGATCAGCACGTCGGCGCCTGACCCGGGAGCGGCCGCGAAGGCGTGGACGGTGTGCGGCGGGACCACGAGGGTGTCGCCGGCCGCGACCTCCACCACCTCCTCGCCCGCCAGGACCTGCAGCCGTCCGTCCAGGACGAAGAACAACTCGGCCGAGCCGCGGTGATAGTGCGGGGTCGCGCCGTCCCTGCCTCGCCCCAAGGTGGTGCGACTGGTTCCCAGCAGGCCACCGGTGGCCGACGCGTCGGCCAGTAGCGCGATGGTGTCCGACCCGGCGCCGAGGAGCTCGGCGTCCTGCCGGCGTATCACCAGGGGACTGAAACCGGGCTGCTCGTCCGGGGGCGTCCCCGGCGGGTGTGTTTCGCTCATGCCGGAGATGATTACACGTCTGATAGTACGGCGTCAAACTATACGGTGGTACTTGTATCTGACCTCGAACTACAATGAGGGCATGAGCGCCGCAGACACGCACGACCACACCCCTGCTTCCACCTCACCCGGCACTGCTGCCGGCACGCGCGTGAACAATCCGGCCGCCGCCCCGGACGCGGTGGACGTGGTGGTCGCCGCCTGGCAGCGGGAACGCCCGGACCTGGACCTGGCCGCGATCGCGGTAGTCGGCCGGCTGGGCCGCGTGAACCTGCTCCTTGGCCCCGCCCAGGAGCAGGTGTTCACCGAGTTCGACCTGCAACGCGGCGAGTTCGACGTCCTGGCAGCGCTGCGCCGCTCAGGCGCCCCGTACACCCTCAGCCCCTCGCGCCTGTCCGACCAGCTGATGCTCTCCCGAGCAGGGATGACCAACCGGCTGGACCGGCTGGAATCCGCCGGAATGATCGAACGCTCCCTGGACCGCACCGACCGGCGCAGCTTCCAGATCCGCCTCACCGAACAGGGCTACGCCACCGTCGACGCCGCCATGACGAAGCACACCGCCAACGTCACCACCCTGCTGGCCGGCCTCACGCCCCAAGAACTGACCGCCCTGGACGCCCTGGCGCGCAAACTCCTGCACCACCTGACCGCCCCTGCTCGATGAAGTCCCGCAACGGCCTCCTCCGCCTGGCGCGCCGCGACTTCGGCCCTCCCGGCCCTGGGTCTGATCGGTCCAGATCGGCGATCGTGTCCGGCGGCAGTGCCTCGGCCACCGCCTCACGCACCCCCGGTGCGATGCCGTTGCGCGCGTTCAAGACTGTTCGCGGGGCGGGTCAACGTGTGTTGCGCCGCAGCGCGTTTGGACGCCGATAAGCCACGCGCGCAAGCCTGTCGCCGCTACCGGTGCGCCGCCAGTCCGTACATCGCCGTGGAGAGCAGGCGTTCCATCAGGTCGGAGGGGCCGCCCGGCTGCTGCGCCGCCCAGGCCAGGCCGAGGGCGAGCGCGATCACCTCGTAGACGGTGATGTCGGCGCGTACCTGCCCGGCCTCCTGCGCGCGTTCCAGCAGCCGTGCGCCGGAGGCCCGCATGGCGGCGCAGGAGACGTGCAGTTCGGAGCTCTCCTCGGCCAGTGCCGCCATGATCGATTGCGGTAGTCCCTGATAGGTGCGGGTGCCGGCGGCCAGGTCGTTCAGCCACGTCAGCAGCGCCTCGTGCGGCGTGTGCGACGGCGAGTCGAGCAGTTGCTCGGCGTGCTCGCGCATCGTGTCGAAGTTGCTGTTGAGGGTGGCTTCGAGCAGGGCCTCGCGGGTGGGGAAGTGCCGGTAGAGCGTGCCGATCCCCACTCCCGCCTGCCGAGCGACATCGCGCAGGGACGCATCCGTTCCGTCGGTGGCGAACGCCTCGCGGGCCGCGGCCAGGAGCCGTTCCCGGTTGCGTAGTACGTCGGCTCGGGATGTGCCGGCCACCTGCGTCTCCTCACGGTTTGACCTACGGAGCGGCGCTCCGTATTCTCCGAAGGGCAGCTACGGAGCGGTGCTCCGCCCTGTTGACCAGCATACCCATCGAGCTGAGAGCTTCCGGGCTTCGGCACCTGGCTGTCAAGAGAAGCTGCGGCAGAGGCGACTGCAGCACGCCGGCCGGAGAGCGGGCCGGACCGTACGGCCGAAATGAGCACACACGAGAAAGAGGTCACTGATATGCGCGCGATCGTCCCCGCCCATCCCGGGGCGGACGATGAGGTGGAAGTGGTGGATCTGCCCGATCCGCAGCCCGCGGCGGGGCAGATCCGCATCAGGATGGCCGGAGCCGCGATCAACGCGGCCGATCTTCACATCATCGATGCCTCGCACGGTGAGGCCAGGGCAGGGCGTCAGGCGCCGCGCCTCGGCCTGGGGCTGGACGTGGCGGGTGTCGTCGACATGGTGGGGCCCGGTGTCCGCGGCTTCGCCGTGGGCACGCAGGTCGCGGCGCTCACCTTCCCGCACGCTCCGCACGCCGCCGCGGGCACGGCCGCCGAGTACGTGATCGTCCCGGCCGCCGACGCGGCGCCGGTCCCGGACGGGGTCGAGCTACTGGACGCGGCCACCGTTCCGCTCAATTCGCTGACCGCCGCGCAGTTGCTCGCCCTGCTCGGCCCGTCCCAGGGCCGGCGGCTGCTGGTCACCGGCGCCGCGGGCGGGGTCGGCGGTTACGCGGTGGCTCTGGCCGCACACGGCGGCTGGAAGGTCACCGGACTCGCCCGCGCGGCCGACGACGCCTTCCTGACCAGGGCCGGAGCCGCGGAGACGCGCACGACCCTCGACGGGGCGGGCGACTTCGACGCGGTGCTGGACACCGCCCTGCTGAACGAGACGGCCCTGCGGCCGGTCCGCGACCACGGAGCCTACGTGGGGGTCTTCCCCGGCCTCGAACCCGCCTCCGAACGCGGCATCACCGTCACCTCTGCGGTGGTGGTCCCCGACGGCACCCTCCTACGCGAAACGCTCGCGCTGACCGCCCGGGGAGTCCTGGAACCGCGCCGGGCCGGCACGGTGCCCCTGGGGGAGGCCGCGCACGCCTACCGCACCTTCCGCGCCGGCGGACACCGCGGCCGATGGGTGCTCACCCGGTAGTCGGCGACTCAGTACGCCGATCGTTTTGCTTCAAGGGAGAATGCCATGCAACACACGACCTTCGGCCGCACGACCGGCCTCCGGGTCTCCGAGGTGGCACTCGGTACGGCCACCTTCGGCACCCGCGCCGCCACGGGAACCGAGCCCGCCGAGGCCCGCCGCGTCCTCGACCGCTTCGCGGACGCCGGCGGCACCTTCATCGACACCGCCGAGAGCTACCAGGCCGGCCAGTCCGAGGAGATCCTCGGCGAGTTGCTGACCGGGCGGCGTTCACGATTCTCGCTGGCCACGAAGTTCACCCACGGGGTCGGCGGGGACGCGGGTGTCATGGGCACCGGCAACAGCCGCAAGAACATGGTGCGGGGCGTCGAGGACAGCCTCCGGCGGCTGCGGACCGACCACATCGACCTGCTGTGGGTGCACCTTCCCGACACCGTCACCCCGGTGGAGGAGATCGTTCGCGGATTGGACGACCTCACGCGCCAAGGCAAGATCCTCTACGCGGGCCTGTCCAACTTTCCCGCCTGGCGCACCGCCCGCGCCGTCACCCTCGCCGAACTGCGCGGGCTGGCGCCCGTCATCGGAGTCCAGTTCGAGTACAGCCTGGTGGAGCGCACCGCCGACCGCGAGATCCTGCCCATGGCCGAGGCCCTCGGGCTCGGCGGGGCGCTGTGGTCACCGCTGGGCGGTGGGCTGCTCACCGGCAAGTACCGCACCGGCAGTGCGGGACGGCTGACCGACTGGGGACGCATAGTCCACACCGAGGACAGCCGGCAGAAGACCGCCGTGGTCGATGCCGTGCTGGCCATCGCGAAGGAGACCGGTGCCAGCCCCGCACACGTCGCCGTCGCGTGGGTCCGCGAGCGCGCCGCGCGCGCCGCGACACCGCTCGTCCCGGTGATCGGACCGCGCACCCTGCCCCAACTGGAGGACTACATCAGTGCTCTCGACGTCCGGCTGGACGCCGAGCAGTACCGTCGCCTCGACGAGGTCAGCCGCGTTGCCCTGGGCCAGCCGCACGACGTGGTCGCCTCCGCGCGCCCCGTGGCCCTCGGCGGCGACGCCGCGCGCTTCAACACCCCGATCCTGCCCGTCGCCTGAGCCCGCCCGCTCGCCGCTGGCCTGGTCGCCCGGCTTGTGGCAGGTCTGCGTTAGGGGATCGTGGCCGGCACCGTGCCGCAGCCGGGGCTCGGTTCGCCCAGGACCCAGTGCTGGTCCGGGGTGCCCGGGTCGGGGGTCATCGGCCTGTTGGCGGGCTTCGTGCAGAGCTGGTACTTGACCACCGAGAGGACGAGCGTGAGGGGCGTGCCCGGTCCGGGCGCGCCCCTCACGGTGTGTCGGCCGGGCCGGTCAGCGGGCCCAGAAGTGGCCGAGGCGGTCGGGCCGGGTGGCCTTGGCCTTGGTGGTGGCGCGGTTCTTGGCGAGTTCGTTGCCGTTGACGGTCAGGGTGCTGTAGGCGAACATCTCGGTCGCGAACGCGGTGGCGTCGATCATGTGGTCGAAGCCGGTGAGGTCGACGTTGTCGTAGCGGTCACAGGCCTGGTGGTAGCAGGGGTCGTACGGCTGGCCCGCGGTGCCGCCGTACCTCTGGGCCTGCTCGGCCGTCTTGATGCCTTCGGCGCCGGTGAAGATGCCGCCGGCGGGGATGCCGACCAGGATGAAGGCGTTGTAGTCCGACCGGCCGTCGAACGCGGTGGGATCGGTGGGCAGGCCACGGCCGGCGAAGTAGTCGTTGAAGGTCTTCTCGATGGCACCGGAACCGGCCGGGCCGGGCACGTTGTTGTTGCCGCTGCTGTTGTCACCGTCGTAGACGAAGTTGACGTAGTTCGGCGAGCCGAGCATGTCGAAGTCGAGCATGAGGGCGATCTTGGCCTGGTCGGCGGGGGCCAGGTGGTCGACGTAGTACTGGGAGCCGATGAGCCCTTCCTCCTCGGCGCCCCAGAACGCGAACCGGACCTTGTTGTGGATCTTGCTGCCGAGTTTGTTGATCTGCTGGGCCATGGTCAGCAGGGTCGGGGTGCCGCTTCCGTCGTCGTTGATGCCGGGTCCGGCCTCGACGCTGTCGTTGTGGGCTCCGACCACGACCACGTTGTCGGCGCGGCCGCGCTCGGTGTCGGCGATGACGTTGGCCGCCTGCTTGACCTGGTTGCGGGTGTCGGTCTTGATGTGCAGCGTGACGCCACCGTTCTGGGCCTGCTGTGCGAGGCTGACACCGATGGCGTTGGTCGGGCCGACGACCGGGATGGAGTACGGGTTGGTCAGCGTCCCGCCGACGGGTCCTTGGACGTCGGGCCGCTGGTAGATCACCACGGCGCTGGCGCCGGCGGCGACCGCGTTGTCGGCCTTCTCGGAGAAGAAGCAGCCGCCGCGCTGGATCAGCGCGATGTTGCCCGCGGGAAACCCGGTGAAGTCCGAGGCCTCGCAGCCGCTGCCGAGGCCCGCGCTGGCGAGGTCGACGGCGGTGGCGGCGGCGGTCACGTCACCGGCGCCCGAGTACTGCAGGGTGGCGAAGTCGGTGGTCGGGGTGAACGTCTTCGGGGTCGGAGCCGTCTCGGCGAAGACCGGGTCGGACAGTTCCTCCCAGTAGTTGATGTCGAAGGTCTGTACCGTCGGGGTGTAGCCGGCGCGCTTGAGCTGGTCGGCGATGTATTTGATCGTGATCTGGTTGCCCGGCAGACCCGCCAGGCGGTTGCCGCCGTTGGCGTCAGCGATCTTCTGCAGATTCAGCTGATGGTGACGGACATCTTTGAGCGTGACCAGCTTGGGCAGTTTGGGCTGGGGTGCACTGGCTTGGGCGGTGGCCAGCGGGGTCACCGCGACCGCGACTGTGAGCGTTGCCAGGATTGAGAGCGCACGTTTGCGCACCATTCGACCCTCCGGGGGTGGGAAGACTACGAATGGTGCGAAGCATGACCAGTTTAGTGCTGAAGTCATCAATAGATGACAAGGCGTTACGGCCAACCGTGGCCGACTCTGGAGAGACCCTTGCGCGCCAATGCTCAATGAGTGTCTGCAGGGCTTGGGCGGGCTCATCGGC
The DNA here is from genome assembly GCF_050971785.1 of Actinomadura scrupuli. Taxonomy (NCBI): domain Bacteria; kingdom Bacillati; phylum Actinomycetota; class Actinomycetes; order Streptosporangiales; family Thermomonosporaceae; genus Actinomadura; species Actinomadura scrupuli. The sequence continues at coordinate 632,619 of NZ_JBPCCU010000002.1, forward strand.
CATCGGGGTGACCGCTCGGCCCGCGGCTGAATCGTGCGGTTCCCGGGTCCGTCATGCGCTCACTTGGCCGCTGCTGACCTGGACCTTTCTGGATAATTCGGGGTGGCGAGACGGTCTGTTCCCGCTGCCCTCGCAGCGCATTTCGTAGTCGGGGAATTACATTAAGCGTTGTGCGGGTGGGTGTAGGTGTTGTTCTGTCCGGCCTCCGAGGTGTTCGGGTGCTGGGCAGAGCGGCCGTGGTCGTGATCGTGGCCGTCCACCTGGCGTTGTGCGCCGCGCATGCGTCCGCCTCGTGCGCCGCCCCGGGAGCCGGCAGCCCCGCCGTGGGGGCGGTGGTCGCCGGTCTCGCGCAACACCACGACCCCACCACCGGAACCTTCCGGCTGCCGCACGGCAGCCGCCTGGAGCTGTCCGGCGGCGACGCCGCGGAGGTCGGGCACGTGTGCGTGAAGACGGCGGTCGAGCCTCGTGACGACGCCGGTGGTGTGCCCGCCTCCGCCGGGCCGCCGGTTCCGCCGTCCTGCGCACCGGTGGCCGCCGCCGGCTGCTGTTGCGGGCCTGCGCGGGTGGCCGCTGAAGCGAGCCCGGCCCGCTGCCTGATCCTGCGTTGCTGACAGAGCCCGCCGTAGCGGGGAGCCCGGCGGCCGGATAAGACCGTCTGCCGCCCGTCCCGTCGCGGCGCCCGGTTCGTGCCCGCCGCCCGGTTCGTGCCGTCGCCCCGGTCCAGGGCCGGCCGCCCTCGCAGAACCACGATGTTCGCCGAAGCCGTCACCGCCGCATGCGCATGCCCGTGCCCGGTCCGGCGCCGGGGGCGCGCGGCTGGGGGTGCCGCATCTGCCGCGGCTTGAGATCGCCCAGATCCCGAGCAGGGCTTCTGCCGGCTCGTGGCCTCCTGCCGGGTGCCTCGAGGCCTGGGGCAGGGCATGCCGGTTCGTCCCAGGTGAGGTCAGGGGTCAGTGCCAGCCGCTGAGGGAGGGGTGATGTTCGAACGACGTGGGCGCCGACAACGACGTGGTGCGCTTGGCGGCGGCGCCGTGGTGGACGGGCCCGTGGGGGTCCTCGCAGTGGTCTTCGGTGGCGTAGACGGTGCGGAGTTCGAGGGGGGCGTGGTCGACCTGCAGGGTGGTGTGGGTGATGCCGTGATCGACGTGGAGCATTCGCTCGGCGGCGGCTCGCACGGTGTGGCAGTCGGCTTCGGGGACGACCAGGATGTGCGCGGACAGGGTGGCGTAGCCGGAGGTGATCTGCCAGATGTGCAGGTCGTGGACCTGCACGACCTGGTCCAGGGCGGCGGTCTTGGCGCCGATGTGGTCGGGGTCGAGTTCCACGGGTGCGGCTTGCAACAGGACGCGGCCGGTGGCGCGGGCCAGGCCCCAGCCGGCTCTGAGCATGAGCACCGCGACGGCCAGGGCGGCGATCGCGTCGGCGCGGCCCCAGCCGGTGAGCCAGATGACCAGACCGGCGATCGTGGTGGCGACGAAGGCGAACAGGTCGTTGAGGATGTGCTGGTAGGCGCCCTCGACGTTGAGGCTGGTGCGGTTGGCCTTGGACAGCAGCCAGGTGGCGGCGAGGTTGACGAGGATGCCGGCCAGGCCGGTGGCGAGGACGTACAAACCCTCGACCTCGGGGGGTTCGATCAGCCGCCGGACTCCCTCGTAGCCGAACCAGGCGCCCAGCAGCAGCAGGGTGATGCCGTTGAACTGCGCGGACAGAATCTCGGCGCGTTTGAGGCCGTAGGTGTATCCGCCCCGGGGAGGGCAGGCGGCGAGCCGCATCGCCATCAGGGCGAGCACGATGGAGGCGGCGTCGGTGAGCATGTGCCCGGCGTCGGAGATGAGCGCGAGCGAGCGGGCGATGAATCCGATGACGACCTCGGCCGCCATGAAGCCCACGATCAGCACCAGCGCCCCGCTGAGATACCGCCGGTCCGCCCCCGCCGAGACCCCGTGCCCATGTCCGTGCCCATGTCCGTGTCCGTGATTGTGATCGGTCATCGGTGCCTTCTGCCCCTTCGGCATCGCGTTGCGCGGCCTGGTCGGCCGGGGCCCGCCACGGGATGTAGTGGCCTCTGTATATATGAGCGCATGATCTGATGTTTAAACGTTCAGTAAACGGCTAACTACCTTGTGTGAACATCGGGCCGGCGGTGAGGCCGGGCTCGTCCCGCCGGCTTCCGGCCGGCCGCGCTCCAGGCTGGCCCCGGCTTGGCGCCTGTGCCGCCCGGGGCGGCGGTCGATGCCGGTGGCGCGGGCCTGACCCGCCTCCTGGCCGGCGGCCGTCCCTGACGGTGGCGGGCCGGCACACCCATCCCCATTCGTACCGGACAACGACAGCAAGGCCGGTGAGCAGACATGAATGACGGACACGGACACGGGCACGGACAGCCTGAGCAGGAGCATCCCGGCGCGGCCGCGATGACGTCGGCGGTGCCGTACGCGGTGCGGCGCTTCGCCCATGGCCACGGTATGGGGTGGTTGAGCCCGGCCGAGGTGCGCGGCCAGGTGTTCACCACCGTCCGCCTCCGCGAGGGATACGAGATGGGGGAGGTCGACACCTTCCTGGACAAGGTCGAAGCGACCCTCGATGCGGTGCTCGCCGACAACCAGGACCTGCGCAGCCAGCTGTCCCTGGCCGAACAGGCCGTCGCACAGGCGGCCGCGCGGGCCGCGAAGGCCCCTGCGCCGAACGGTGACGCCGGCCGCATCGTCGCGTTCGCCCAGCAGGCAGCCGATCAAGCGATCATCGCCGCCCAGCAGGAGGCGGCCGGCATCCTGGCGCGGGCACGCGAGCGCGCCGAAGTCATGGTCCGGCAGTCGCTCGACCAGGGTGCCCGGATGAGGGAGAGCCTGGAGACCCAGGCACGTCAGTTGCAGGGCCTGCTGCGTGAACTGGACGCCGGTGACGAGGCGTCGCCGGCCACCCCGGCGCCGCCCTTCCACGGTACCGACCACCTCAACGGCGACCGCTGAACCCAGCCGGCAACTGCCTCAGCCCGCGCGGGCGGCAGGTGGCAGATGGAGACCGACAGGAAGGGCAGCAATGCTGATCATGCAGATGCTCACGGGACCGATTCTGGATCAGGGGCGAACTCCTGGCTCGGAGGCGTGGTTCGCGGTGGGGCTGGTCACGGTCTCGACCTTGTCGGGAGCGTGGCTGGCCCGCCGCGACTCCGGACGCGCCGTGGTCTGGCTGGCGATCGCCGCCGCCATGATGATGGTGATGGCCCTGACCGACCTGCTGCCCGATGCCTACCAGGACGCGGTCGAAGACGGAGTTCCCCTCTGGGCGCTCGGCCTCTCGGTCGCGACCGGTTTCCTGGTCATCACCTACTTCACCCGCAAGGGCTGTGCCTGTCCCTCCGACACCGTCGCCCGGACCGCACGGCACGCGCCCGGCCGGCACCGCCGTCTCAAACGAGCGGTCGACGCCGCGATGTTCGGCGGGATGGGAACCGCCGCCGCGCTGACCACGCACCGGGCCATCGAGGGTGCCACCCTGGCCCTGACCGGCTCGGTCGTGGTGGTCCTCGCGCTGATGGTGCACTCGGCCAGCGAAGGGCTCGCCCTGGCCGCACTGCTGGACATGGCCGAGCAACGCCTGGCCCCCTGGCTGGTGGTCTCGTGCGTCAGCCCCGCGGTCGGCGTCCTGGCCGCCACCCTCAGTCCGCTGCCCGAACGCCTCATCCCGCTGCTGCTCGGTACGGTGGCCGGAGTGCTGGCGCGTATCGCGGTGGTCGGCATGAAACTCGCCGCCCGGCAGCAAGGAGGACTCCAGCGCCGGCACATGGTCATCGCCGTGAGCGCCGCCATCGTGCTGGGCGCGCTCATCACCACGGCACGCACCACGCAGGGCGAGGCCGCGTGCCCGCACAGCGAGTGCGCCGGCTCTGCCATGAGGGCGTTGGCTGATCGGACGGCGAGGACGCATCCCCTCATGCAGCCGGCGTGACGCCGTCCGGGACGGTCATCCGTCGCTCTCCGGGGTCAGGTCGTGTTCGGGGTGGGCGGCCGCGGGGGCGTGGCCGATGTGGGTGAGCGCGACGTCCAGCAGCATCCGCACGTGGGCGTCCGCGAGCCGGTAGTAGGCCATCCGCCCGGTCCGGCGCACGTGCACCACCCGGTGGGCGCGCAGCAGCCGGAGATGATGGGAGACCGCCGACTCGCTGGAGCGGGCGACCGCGGCGAGATCGCACACGCACATCTCGCCCTCCAGCATCGCGACCAGCACCCGCAGCCTGCCCGGATCGGCGAGCAGGGCGAACACGTCCGCCAGCTCGGCGACGTCACCCTCGGCGGGCATCGCCGCGGCGACCACCGTGACCCGGTCGCGATCCACGATCCGGACGCTGCAGTCCTCCAAGCCCACGACTCTTTGATCATCTGAGCTATTGTTCATATATCAAGACTAGCGGGGGCGGCCTCCATCCGGCCGGCCCTTGGTGATACCTGCCCGACGTGCGCCGCATCCCGGGCCCGCACCGCCGCCGGCGCGACCGCGCGAGCCCGGCCAGGAGGCCCTCATGGGCGGGCTCCGTTCTGCGGGTCGGTATCGGGATGGGCGAGCTCGGCGAAGGGCAGTGGACAGCACGGCCGGCCCGCGCAAGCGATCAGGTCGTCACAGCCCGCCGCGACGGCGGCCTGCAGGGTCGCCTGGATCACCTCCAGGTCGTCGATCCGCCGCCGTACCTCCGCGAGCTTTGCGACGGCCCGCTCCTGCAGTCTCGCCGGCCGCCGGCCGTGGTGGTGGGCCGTGGTCTCCAGCAGATCGGCGACCTCCTCCAAGGTGAACCCCAGCCGCTGCGCGGTCTTGATCACCCGCAGGATCGTGATCGTCCGCGGTGGATACAACCGGTGTCCGCCCAGGGTCCGATCCGGTGCTGCCAGCAGGCCCCGGCGCTCGTAGTACCGCAGGGTCTGCACGTTCACCCCGGCCGCCTCGGCGACCTGCCCGCTGCGCAACCCCCCGCTCATCGCGCACCGCCGACGGTGTTCAGGGCGCGGGCGGTCAATTCGTTCAGGACCTCGGTGTGCTGGTCCGGTACACCGATTTCCAAGGACAACGCGCCGCCTGTCGCCGTGAGGACGAAGGTGAAGAAGGAGCAGCAGCCCGTCTCGGCCGCTGCGAGTTCCGCCGTCCGTCCGGCCGTCTCCGGGGAGGCCCTGAGGTCCATGCGCACCCGGCCCGGCGCGAGGCGCTCCACGCCCGTCACCGCCTCGGCGAACAGCGCGTCGAATTCCGCCACCCGTAGCGGCCGCTCGGCGGTGGGCAACGTGCACGCCGCCGGCTCCCACGCTCCGCCCGGCTCTGGCTCGATTTCCTCCATAGCCCGACGGTAAGCCTGTACCGAGGTACCGGATACAACTCCAATCCGCCCCTCTTTTACGAATCACATGGCTCCGATAACATCACGGTATGGCGATTGATTCTGATTGTGGAATGACTTCGTTGGACGGGCTGGCGCCCGCGGCGGCGTTGTTCCACTCGCTGGCCGATCCGGTTCGGCTGTCGATCGTGCAACGGCTGGCCGGGGGAGAGGCGCGGGTGGTGGACCTGACCCGCGAGCTGGGGCTGGCTCAGTCGACGGTGTCCAAGCATCTGGGGTGCCTGCGCGGCTGCAGGCTGGTGGACTACCGGGCGCAGGGCCGCCAGTCGTTCTACTTCATCGCCGCTCCCGAGCTGCTGGATCTGTTGCGTTCGGCGGAGGGTCTGCTGGAGGCGACCGGCCGCGCCGTCGCGTTGTGCCCCACCTACGGCATCGGCACGACCACGGCCGCTCCGGTTCCGGAGGCGAACGCGTGACGGCGTTGCCGCTGGAGCCGTCCGCGCAGCGGCGCGGCGTGCTGGCGCGGCGCGTGCGGCTGCTGGTGGCGGCCACCATCACCTACAACCTCATCGAAGCCGCCGTGGCCCTCAGCGCGGGCACGGTCGCCTCGTCCGGAGCGCTGGTGGCGTTCGGGCTGGACTCGATGATCGAGGTCGCTTCGGCGGCCGCGGTCGCCTGGCAGTTCTCCGCCCGCGACCCTGCCGTGGTCGAAGGCCGCGAGAAGACCGCGCTGCGGATCATCGCCTTGTCGTTCTTCGCGCTGGCCGGCTACGTCACCGCGGAGGCCGTACGAGCCTTACTCGGTGCCGGCGAGGCGGAGCATTCGGCGCCCGGGCTGGTGCTGGCCGGGCTCAGCCTGGCGATCATGCCTGGGCTGTCGTACGCCCAGCGCCGCGCCGGCCGTGAGCTCGGGTCGGCCAGCGCGGTCGCCGACTCCAGGCAGACGCTGCTGTGCACCTACCTGTCGGCGGTGCTGCTGGTGGGCTTGGCGGTCAACAGCCTGCTGGGATGGGCGTGGGCCGATCCGATCGCCGCGCTGGTCATCGCCGCCGTGGCCGTCAAAGAGGGCCGTGAGGCCTGGCGCGGGGACGCCTGCTGCGCCCTGCCTGCCGCACCCACCCGCGACGTGGCCGGTAGGGCCGCCGGGACGCCCGCCTGCACGGCGTGCGCGCCCGGCTGTGACTGCTGTTCCTGACCCCCGCGGCACTCTTCTCACGCCCAGGGGCGTCGTGGTGGGCCGGACTCGCCCTCACCACCTGGCGGCTGCCCGACGACCGGGGAATGACCGCCTCGCCGGATCCGATGTGCACTACCCGGCGGCCTCGCCTTCGTCGGTGGCGGGGACCGGCATGTCTCTGGGGTCCATGCAGTTACGCGGGCCCAAGGTGTCCGTGGCGAGTTGCCGGGTCCAGACGGGCAGCAGGGAGACGCCGGTCGGGCCGTTCCGGCCGCGTTGCCACCAGGTGCGCCAGTGCTCGCCGTCCTTGATCCCGTTGAAGTCCTCCGCGGCCCTGGGCGCCTCCCTGAGGCCCGCCATTTTCGCCCAGAAGGTGTCGTCCTCATCGCGTGCGACGGCCAGTTCGTAGAGCCTGTCGAGCAGGTTCTCGTCGTCCACCTGCCAGACGTAGTCGCCCTTCCCGGCGGGCCGGCCGCCGCTGAGGACCTCGAAGTGCCAGTGGTCGGCATGCACCTTCATCTCGAGCGTGCCGCCGAGGGCGGCGGGCCGGTCCACCGTCAGTTGCGCGGCGAGATGCGCGGTCGCTTCGGCGACCAGGCCCCGGTCGCCGTACAGGTACTGAGTGATTCCGGTCAGCGTGAGCGCCTGTACGAGAATCCAGCCCGCGAGACGGTCGATTCCCGTGAGGCATTCCGGCCGCTTGGAGTTGCCGGGGACCTCCCTGTCGGAGAGGGGGAAGTTGCGCTCGTCGCGCGCCTTGATGTTGGGTACCTTCCCGTTCGGCACCCAGCCCAGACCGACATCCGCGTCCACGCTGGTCCCCTGCCGGTGGGCGGAATGCGGGGGGTGTGCTCCGCCCCAGCGGTTGTTGGAGGCGTTGATCCAGAACCGCATTCCCGCCTGGTTGACCAGGGCGACCGCGGTGGCCAGCGGCGGCCACACCGAGGGCAGGATCCAGAAGATCTCCCGGTTGGGCTCGCGTGGCAGGTCGCACTCGAAGATCTCGGGGACGACGAACTCGACGTCGCCGTCGTCGGTGGTCACCGGGAATCTCCAGGAGCCGCCCGGAGAGAAGGACTGGGGGATCCGGACCCGGCCGCCACCCTGGTCCGCGGCGAGCTCGGCGAGCCTGAAGTGAGCCTGCTGTGTCCGGTCCGCCAGCCGTACCGCCAACTCGGAGAACGCCGCGACCAGCCTGGCGTCGGCGGGGTTCTTCGGGTCGGCCAGCGGGCCCAGCGCCTCCCAGAGCCGCTCGGCGGGGTATCTCTTCAGCTCCGCCGCGCTGGCCGTGAGCCGGGGCAGCAGGCTCTCCACCGCACAGGTGCCGTGGAAGCGGTCGTAGAGGCAGTTGATCGGGACGAGCGCCAGCGCCAGCATGCCGTACGCCGCCCCGAGCAGCGCCTGGCTGAGCGGCCCGCCGGGCAGCGCGGCCTCCAGCACGGCGAGATAGCCCCCGGCGGTGTCGGCGATCTCGCCGATGAACAGGTTGGCGGATTTCACCTGCCCCCGGGGGAAGACGACGGCCGCCCCGGGGCTCGCGGCGGCCTGGCCGCGTACCCGATCCAGCCGGGCGGCCTCGCCTGCGGTGAGCGGGCCCTGCACCCGCAGTCCCGGCGCGGCGGGTTCCGACTGTACGAATGCCTGTACGGTGGCGCGGCGCCGGAGGTATTTCTGTAACTCCCGTTCGTACGCGCGGCGTTGAGCCGGATTCTGGTTCGCCGGGGGCTGGGGCGGATCGAGCCAGGTCCGAGCGAGGTCGTCGTCGCGGAGAGCCTCGAGCCGCGCCGCCTCCGGGGGCACCCGCGGGCTCCCGGGGCGTGCTCCGGGTACGAACGGCCGCACGTCCAGGAGCCGGTCCAGCCACGACCTGTAGTCCGCGGCGGTCAGCAGCGGGTCCAGCGACCCCGAGACATATTCGCAGGCCTTCGACCGGCTGAGGGAGCCCTGGGTATCGATGGCAGGATCCGGGGCGTTCTCCCCCTTCCTGACCAAGGGTGACAGGGTCACCAGCCGCGACGTCACAGCCGCCGCGTGCTTCAGGTCGGCGCGGGCCAGAGCCTGACGAAGCCTCAACCGGTCCTCGGGGGAGGCCTCCAGCCGGTCGGCCAGCGCGAGCACCATCGCCGGGAACTCCTGCGCGAGCCACCGGTCCCAGGTCTCGACGGCGGGCACGGGCCGGCGTCGCCCGCCGCGGCTCGCGACGTTGGCCGCGTAGGCGCGGCGTTGTGCGTCCGTGGGACAGATATTCGGCTTGTCGGCCTTCGTCCTGCGTTCCCGCGTCCAGTCGGCCCCCGCGAGCCGGAAAAGTTCTTCAAGGCCCTGCGGGAGCGCTTCGGCCCGTGGCCGAGGGATCCTGAAGGCCATCGTCAGCGTCCCGACGGGTCGCCGAAGACGACGACCGTGCGTTCCAGGTCGTCCTTGGCAGCGAGGGAACGGGCCAGCTCCGCTCGCGCCAGCTCGTCCTCCTGGAGAGCCGCCGAGGTGCGCAGATCGGAAGTGAGGGCCGCGGTGCGGTACTCGTCGGTCGCCCCGCAGGTGCTCAACGACGGCTCGACGTGGACCCCGTCGGTGGGCAGCAGCTCGGACCACTCGTCCAGGACGAGGAACTTGCCGCGCTGCCGTTCCCAGTCGTGCTCCCAGTCCGCCGCCCCGGCGGGGGTGGCGAGCGACGGGCCGATCGCGGTGATCGCCGTGTAGTCGGGCAGGGGGTAGGGGAGCTGACCGAGCTGCTGGTCCCGCCAGGCGATGAAGTCGGCGACACAGGGGACGTTCCCCTTCCCCGCTAGCAACTGGACGGCGTCCTTCTCACGGCCGCGCCGGATGGGCAGGTAGACCCGGGCCTTCGAGGCGACGAGCAGATCATCGATGATGAGATCGCTCTGGGTGTCGCCCGGCAGGGTGAGCAGCAGCCTGCGCAGGTCCTCCCGGCGCTGGTATCCGGCCGACGTCAGCCACCAGGGCAGATACTGGATCACCGCCTCGTTCCAGTCGAAGCACTGCCGGATCTGCTCCAGCAGATCGCAGGGCGGATCGGTCTTCTTGGCCCGGACGCCCGCGAGCAGCGTCTGCTCGAACAACTGCCGGAAGACCAGATCCCTGGCCCCGGCGCGCACCTCCTCCAGAATCCGCATGACCCGGTCGGCGGAGAAGGAATCCCTGACCTTCTGCCTGGCCGCCTCGAGCGCGGCCGTCACGTCGTCGGTGAAGGAACTGTCCGGCGCGTATCTCCAGGTGAACCTCACCGACGCCGTTGAGGAGAGGCCCATGACTCCGCCGGGCAGGATGAAGTGGACCCGGTGCCGCTGCTCTCCGGTGGAGCCGACCACGGGGCCGCTCGTGTTGACGAACGCCCAGCTCCCGCCCGCGCTCGCGAACCGGCTCGGGTCCACGTCCACCACGGCGGCGCCCTGCCTGAGCCGGAAGCCGGTGATGTCCAGGCTCCAGCCGGTGAGCAGCGTGCCCGTGGGCAGTTCCGTCGTGAACTCCACCTCAGCGGTGATGCCCCGCGTGGGGTTGTCGAGGTCGAAGTCCTGTATCTGCTGCCCGGCGGCCGGGATCTCCGGGACCGTGCCCGCCGGGGCCACCGGATCCAGCTTGGCGAGCTCCTCCAGGAGCTCCTGCCGCAGGTGAGCGCCCGGGTCGTCGACGCACAGAGAGACACAGAGCTTGGCGTCATGGCGTTCCAGGATCACCCGGTACTTCTGGTAGAGCTTGAAGAACGTCAGGGTGAGGGCCCGGCTCGGGTTGGCGTTGCGGAGCACCCTCCGCGAGCCGAACTCCTCCAGGGCGTCGGTTCCGACCCGGAAGGTGGTCTTGTGCTCCTGCCGGGCCTTGGACGCGGCGCGGCGCGTGGTCTGCCGGGTGTTCTGGGTCTGGGTGCTCGTGGTCTTCGTATGGCTGTCCTGCGCGTTCAGCCCGCCACCGATGTCGACGTTGATCAGGCCGAAGAGGTCGACGCCCACCGACGCGCTGAGATTCCCGCCCGAGGAACTGGTGGTCGAGTCGGCGTCCTGCTGGGTCAGGCCGGTGGACCAGGTGCTGTTGAACTCCAGCTCCTGCTCCATCGTCTGGTCGACGATCTCCTCGAAGGCGGCACTGCGCTTGGTCTCGCTGCGCTGGGTCAGCGTCACCTCCTCGCCTGGCGCGAGCGAGAGCGCGTAGACCTGGTCGCCCGCGGCGAGACCGCTCGGCCGCAGCCGCAGCCGGTCGTAGAACAGGATGCCCAGCCAGCCGATGTCCAGATAGCGCTCGACGCCCTTGGTGATCGCGGACGGTGCGCCGGTCGACGTCGTCACCAGGCCCTGGCTGCCCGCGAACACCCGGGCCACGTCATCGGGCGTGACCGCGGCCGAGGCGGTCGCCACCTGCCAGCCGGCGATCTCGGGGCCGGGAAGCCGCTCGATCCCTGCTCGGTCGGCCGCCGCCTTCGGTCCTGCGGGCAGGTACACCTCGGAGTAGGTCTCGGCCACGATCTGCCGCGCGGCCTCCAGATCCACCGGATCGCCCGGATGCAGACCCTTCTCGAACTCGGCGCCGCGCTCGGCGAGCCGCTCGGCGAACTTCTGCCCCAGCGCCTCGGGCTCATCCGGCAGGTCGCCCAGCGCGGACGCGAGCAGTATCGCGGTCGCCTTGCTCTTGACCGTCGGCGCCCACCACGAGCACAGCAGCGGGGTGAAGGCCCGGCTGGCGACGAAGCGGTCCGGGTGGCTCGCCACGAAACGGTCGCGCTGTTGCTCGAGACCCGCGAGACACCCCGCCGGTGACTTCGGCGGCGCGCACGGGCCGGACCCGAGCGTCACCGACGTGCAGTCCGCCGCGTCGCAGTCGTCGTCGACAGCCCGCGCCGTCACGCTGATCCGGCAGCCGTAGGGGAACCGGGACTCCTCCAGCGTGAAGACGTGTTTCCACGTCCCGTCCTTGACCTGCGCCGGCTCGGCCGCCACTGGGGGATCGGTCAGTTCGACGGCGACCTGCGAGATGCCTGCCGCCTTCCCCTGAACCGTCACCCGGACGACGGCGGCCCCGGCCGAGTCCCCCTCGAACCGGTACAGAACCTTCGTGATCTTCACGCTGCATGGATCATTCGTCATCGTCGCCGCTCACACCCCGTGATCGGTCGCCCGGCTCGTCGCCGGTCAATGACTCAGTCATCCGTGCGTGCCGCCGAACTGTCAATGTTCGGGAAGGGCCGCGCTCCCCTGAAAATCCCGAAATGGGCAACCCGCAAAACGAGCCCGCCTTCCCTCCGGTTCGCCGGAGGCGTGCCGGCCGGCGACCGTCATGTCGCGCAGCCCGATGCCTGGTCGGCGAGCCGCCTGAGGGTCTGGTCGATGGTGTCCTGACCGGCGGGCAGCAGCGGCAGCCGTACGTCCGGCGTGGGGATGCGGCCCTGCGCGTGCAGGACGCCCTTGATCACGGTGGGGTTGGGTTCGGCGAACGCGGCGGCGGACAGGGCGGACAGGCGGTGCCCGAGGTCCCGGGCCCGCGGGAGGTCCCCGCTGAGCCAGGCGGCCGCCAGCTTGGTGAACCGCCCGGTGGCCAGGTGGGCGGAGGCCAGGATGCCGCCGGTGGCGCCGAGCGCGAGGAGCGGTGAGACGAACAGGTCGTCCCCGGCCAGGACGGCGAAGTCCGGTGGAAGGTCGCCGAGCAGGTCCACCGCGTGCGGGTCGATGCCGCCGGCCGCGTACTTGACTCCCACGATTCCGGGCAGCCGGCCCAACGCGCGCAGGCAGGCCGCGTCGAGTGACCGCCCGGTGCGGTACGGGACGTGGTAGACGATCAACGGTACGGGGCTGGTGGCCGCCAGGTGAGAGAAGTGCGCCAGCACGCCGGAGTGCGTCGGCCGGGTGAAGTACGGCACGGGGACCAGCGCGGCCGTCACGTCCGGCCACGCCGCGAGCTGCGCGAGGGCGGTCGCGCTGCGCCGGGTGTCGTTGCCGCCCGCGCCGACGATCAGGGTCGCGGCACGCTCGCGGCAGACCCGGGCGCACACGTCGACGACCGCGCGCCGCTCGGTCTCGTCGAGGGTGGCGGCCTCGGCGGTCGTGCCCAGCGCGACGATCCCGGTGGCGCCCTCGGCCAGAACGTCGTGAGCGAGCTGCTCCAGGGCGTCTGCCGCGAGCCGCCCGTCAGCGGTCAACGGTGTGATCAGCGGACGTGTATCCCGCGGAGGGCGGTGTCCATGGTCATGGTCACCAGCGTGCGCGAGCCGCCTTGTGCGGGTCCAGTTCGCCTTTGTGGCTTCGAGCATAAGCTGAGCCGATGCTCGACGTGCGTCGTCTCCGCCTGCTGCGCGAACTCGCCCTGCGGGGCACCATCGCCGCCGTCGCCCAGGCGCTGTCCTTCAGCCCCTCGGCGGTCTCCCAGCAACTGGCCGTCCTGGAACGCGAGGCGGGCGTGCCGCTGCTGGAACGGACCGGGCGACGGGTGCGGCTGACCCCCGCCGGGCAGAACCTGGCCGGTCACGCCGAGGCGGTCCTGCAACGCCTGGAACAGGCCGCGGGCGAGCTGGTCGACGCTCGCCACGGCCTGGCCGGCCCGCTGCGCATCGGTACCTTCCCGACAGCGGCGCGGGCGATCCTCCCGGCCGCCCTGACCGCCCTCGCCCGCGAGCACCCCGGCCTGGAGCCGATGGTCTCGGAGATCGATCCGGCCGGCGTCGCCGACGCGCTGCGCGCCGGCGACCTGGACCTCGCGCTGATGCACGACTACGACTTCGTACCTCGGCCGGCCGAGCCGGGGCTGGCCACCCGGCCGCTGTGCAGCGAGTCGGTGTATCTGGCGTCGGCCGGCCCGATGGACGGCCGGGCGATCACCGGCTGCGCGGACATGCCCTGGATCACCGCGATCCCGGGCACGGCCTGCCACGCGATGACCATCCGGGCCTGTCAGGCCGCCGGTTTCACCCACGCGTCCGGCACCACGTCGACGAGTTCGCCACCGTGCTGGCCCTGGTCGCCGCCGGACAGGGAGTCGCGCTGATCCCGCAGCTCGGCGCGGTGAACCCGCCACCCGGCGTGGTGCTGACCCGGCTGCCGATCCGCAGGCGGACCATGACCGCCCACCGCGCCGGAGCCGACGCGCACCCCGCCGTCGCCACCGTCACCGCGGCCCTGCGCGCCGCCGTCCCCGCCGAGCTCGAAACCCCGTGACCACCTCGTCGTCAGCTCTACCCGGTGAGTGGCGCGTCCGCTCGTGGTGGAGAACCTGCACTAGGGCGGGTACCAGGCAGGTCGCTTCTTCCCGGGCGACTTCGCCGTACCGCTCGGTCAGATGATCGTCGTCCTCGTCGGAGTGCCGGTACTGGCGGTCGTCGCCGCGGTCGTCTCGCTGCACCGGGTGCAGATGACTCCGCTCGGGATCAGCAGGCGCGCACCCCTGCGGCCGCCCAAGGCATGGCGGGCGCTGCCGGTGACGGTCGGCATCGTGGGGCTCGTCGTTACGGCGATCGGCCTTCGCGACCGCCCCGAACTCACCCAGAGCAGCGCAGCCGCCTGGGTCCTCACCGGCCTCGTTCTGTGCACCCTGGTGGGCGCCATCGTCATCGGACCGTGGGCGTGTGCGCTGGTCGGCCGGGTTCTGGCACGGTACAGCCGGCGCGCCACCACCCTGCTGGCGGCGCGGCGCGGCGCGGCGCATCACGGCCGATCCACGCGCCACCTACCGTGCGGTCAGCGGTGTCGCGCTGGCCGTGTTCGTCGCCACGCTCTTCGCCGGCCCGATAAGAGCGGACACGACCAGGAACGACCTGCCGTTCGACGCCCGGCGCCGTCCGCTTCGAGTAGACGCCGAGGGCCGCGGCCGGGGGATGGGCGGCGGGACAGGGCTCGATCACGGGTGCCGCGCCACGACGCGTTCCCCGTCCACCGTCATCGGCGGCCTCCGGTCCAGTCGGAGACGAGGGCGGCCCAGCGTTCGGAGATGGTGCGGTCGAGGGCCGCGGCGTCCTCGGCGCTGAGTCCCGGGCGGTCGTCGCCGGTGATGGCGGGCAGGAGGGCGAGCAGGTCGTCCTCGCCGAGGCCGAGGGCTCGTAGCGCGGGGGCGTCGTGTTCGAGGTCGAGGGTGTCGGGGAGGTCGGAGGCCGCGATGAGGACGGCGGTGTCCTCTTCGCCTTCCTCCATGAGCAGGTTGACCAGGCTCAGCTTGCCGAGTCTCACGGCCGGGCGCCTTTCGTCGGGACCGCCCGGAACGGGCGGGGTAGTGCGGGGGCGGCGCGCCGTCCCCGCCCGTGGGTGCGGGGTCAGACGGGGCGGCGGGTGGCCAGTTCCCATCCGTTGGTGCGCATGACGGTTTCGCATTCCTCCGCGGTGTAGTCGAAGTTCTGCAGGTCCTTGATGTAGGAGCTGGGGTCGGCGAGGCCCTCGACGTGGGGGTAGTCCGAGCCCATGAGGATGTGCCCGGCGCCCAGGAGCTCCAGCAGGCTGCGCAGTTCGTCCTCGTAGAACGGCGAGACCCACACATGCCGCTTGAAGGTCTCGCGGGGGTCCTCGGGGTACAGGTGGGGAACCTGGCCGTAGGACTTCGACAGCTTCTCGAACAGGTGGAAGACCCAGGCGGAGCCGATCTCGATGGAGGCGATGCGCAGGTTGGGGAAGCGGTGGAACAGGCCGAGGGCCAGGTGACTGGCGACCGTGTCCTGCATGGGGTCCGGCGAGACCAGGCCGCGGAAGGCGTTCGCGCGGAACGCCTCGGTGAAGTCGGACTCGCCCCACTCGTGGAGGAACTTTGTGTAGTGGGTCTCGCCACCGTGGTAAAGCACGGTGATGCCGGAGTCGTTGGCGAGTTGCCAGAAGGCGTCGAACATCGGGTCGCCCGGAGCGCGGGGGCCGGTCTTGGTGACGACGGGGCCCGGGATCATGATGACGAAGCGGGCGTCGTGCTCCAGCGCCCATTCGAGTTCGCGCGCGGCGTTGTCGGGGTCGGCGAGGGTGATGTAGGGGGCACTGAAGATGCGGTCGCGGTAGGCGAAGCCCCAGTCCTCCTCCATCCATCGGTTGAAGGCGCGGAACGCCGCGGTGAGCGCGGGGATGTCGTGGGAGAGGGCGACCTCCATGCCGACGCCGAGGGTGGGCAGCATGATGCAGGCGTCCATGCCCTGCTCGTCCATGAGGGCCAGGCGGGCGTCGCGGTCGCGGTACTCGGGGCGGGAGGCGATCGGCTCGAGTTCGCCGAACAGCTGCCGGACGTCGGAGGACTTGGGGTTGCGGCCGCGGAAGTACTCGTCCATCGCGCCGGGCTTGGCGATCGGGTCGAACGTCGGCTTCGGGATGAACTTGTTGACCTTGCCCGCGACGAGCAGACGTGTCCGGCCGCCGATCTCCGCCCACTGCATGGTCCGCTTCCGGAACTCGGGCTCGATGTGCCGGGTGAAGGCGTCGGTGGCCTCGTAGTAGTGGTTGTCGCAGTCGAAGAAGCGGAACGAGAGGTCGTGTGCCACGGGGTTGCCCTTCATCGAGAACAGGGTCGGACCGCCTGCGCGGCCGTGAGCCGGCCACTGGGGTTGCTCCAAAATTAGAACAACGTTTCTCATTTCGCAAGACCGCGTGACGGGTTTCCTGTCGTTCATCGTGGGGTGCGTCGAGTCTCGGGCGCGGATCGCGAAGGGGAGGGGCGGTCGATCACCCGGCCTTGCCGCTGTGTCGAACCCGCAAAGTACCTGCTAGAAGGCACTTTCAGTGAGCTGGGTCAGCGGAGGGGTCGGGTGTGCGCCGGCACCAGGGTCGTTTCCATGCCGGGACGGGCCACGACCTCCGAACCCGGGGAGTGGCGCGCGCGCCGCGGGAAGCGGGTTATAGAACGGAGTTCTTTTCTGTCCAGGCAGATGCGACCTGCCAGGACCGGAGTGGTCCTGCGAGGGGGAGGTCAGTCGGTCTCGCCCAGCACCAGGCGGACGACCTCCTCGAGGTTTCGCCGTGCCTCCACGATGGTGACCCTGCCGGTCGTCCACGCGACCAGGCCCGCGCCCAGCGTCGAGGAGATCGCGATACGGGCCGGTCGGACGATGTCCTCGTCGAGCCCCGCCATCAGGGCGTCCATCACCCGCTGGTTCTCCTCGCCGATCTGGACCAGGGTCTCGCTGACGTAGGGATCCGGGCATGCCTCCAGCTGGACCGCGAGCCGTGCGAAGTTCGGGTTGTGCTGGAACGCCCGCATCTCGCGCAGGACGAATTCGAGTACCCGCTCGTAGGTGGGCTGCCGTCCGACTCGGCCCAGATCGCCCATGACCTTCTCGGTCAGCCGACCCTGCCAGTCCTTCCACGCCTCGGCGAGCAGATGCTCCTTCGAGGTGAAGTAACGGTAGATGGTGCCGAGGGCCACGCCCGAGCGCTCGGCGACCTCGCGCATCTGCAGGTTCTCGGGCCCGGTCTCCGAGACGATCTCGATCACCGCCCTGGTGAGCCTGTCGCGCCGGGCTCGCTGATTGGCGGTCATCGAGCCGATCGGCGTGCGGAAGAAGTCTTGGCTCACGCGGCGATTCTATGGCAACTAAGTTTCATGTTTCCGCGTCCACAAGCGGGAACGCCGACGTGAGGGCGGGTGAGCGGGGGGCCGGCGGGCCCCTCGGAGTTGAGAATGCCGTTCACAAGTGTCCTTTCGCCGGGGTTCGTGCACGGGGAGCGATCCGCGCAGGTCAGGCGGACATTCCTCCGTCGACGACCAGTTCGGCCCCCGTGATGTACCCGGCGCCGGGGCCGCAGAGGAACACGATCGCATCGGCGAGCTCGGACGGCTCCCCGACCCGTCCGACCGGGACCAGCCCGTCGCCGCCGTCTTCGTGGGCGGTGCGGAGCGTTTCGGTCATGTCGGTGTGGAACAGGCCGGGCACCGCCGTGTTGACCCGGACGCCGGCCGGGGCCAGCTCCGCCGCCCAGGTGCGGGCCAGCGCGAGCAACGCGGCCTTCGCGGTGCCGTAGGCGCCCTGCATCGGCGCGGCGCGCCGCCCGCCCACCGAGGAGACGAACACCACGGATCCGTGCGCGGAGCGCAGCAACCAGGGCGCCGCGGCCTTGACGGTGTGGAAGGCGCCGTCCAGGTTCACGCCCATGATCTTGCGCCAGCGGTCGACGGGCGTGTCGGCCAGGGGCAGGAACGGATTGGCCACCCCGGCGTTGGCCACGACGATGTCCAGGCCGCCGAGCCGCCCGGCCGCGGTGTCGACCGCCTCTCGGCAGGACTCCCAGTCGCTGACGTCCGCGGGGACGACCGGGCACCGGACGCCCATCGCCTCGATCCTGCCCGCCGTCATGGCGGCCTCGCCGGCCTTCTTCCGGTACAGGAGCGCCACGTCCGCGCCGGCCCCGGCCAGGGCGAGCGCGGTGGCCGCGCCGAGTCCGCGGGAGGCGCCCGTCACCAGGGCGCGGCGTCCGGCGAGGGGAAGAGAGGGCATGTGTGCTCCTTGGGTGATCCGGGCACCGGAGCCGCCGGGCCGCACTGAGGGCGTAGTTCTGAAACTGAGTTTCATTCGGTGGTCGTGGCCCGGTGGCCCTTCCGGCGTGCCGGCCTGGCCCGATGGCATCTGTCGCGGGGCCGCCGTAGCCGGTGGGTGCAGGGAAATAAAAACACGATTCTCCTCATACCGCCAGACTTCTTGACTCCTGGTCACCGGATGGCGCGAGGCCGGAGTGACTTTTCGCCTCCGACACGGGCATTGACCCCTTACGAGGCAGGGCCTGGAGCGTCTCGGCCCTGCCGTGAGCCGGATTTCTGTGCTTGACATCACAGAAACCGCGTTTCAGAATCTGAGCGCACCGCGGCAAGTCGGGGTTGCCGCGAACGACATGATCCGGCCGCCGTTCCCTACGTCACGTTCCCCGGGTCCTTCCAGGGGCCCGTCCGTCTCCAGCCTGAGGAGCCCCTCATGACGTTCCCTGCCGGCACCCCGGTCATCGACACGATGATCGCCTTCCCTGAGGACGGATTCGACCGCTACGACTTCATCCGCAAGCAGACCAAGGACATCTCCTCCAAGGAGGAGATGGAGTTCCCGGCCGAGTACATGTTCAAGGAGGTGCCGAAGGACCTGCCCACCGACGACCCGATCAGCGTGACGCTGCGCGAGATGGACACGTACGGCATCGAGCGCGGCCTGATCGGGGTCGAGGACGAGGTGTCCCAGCTCGCGCTGAAGCGGTTCCCCGACCGGTTCATCGCCTCGGGCAGCGTCGACCCGAACGAGGGCATGGACGGCGTGCGGCGGATGGTCCGCGAGTACGAGGAGTTCGGCATCCGCGCGGTCGGCGCCTTCCCCGCGGGCACCTTTCCCCAGGTCCCGATCAACGACAAGAAGATGTACCCGATCTACGCCAAGTGCGTGGAGCTGGACATCCCGATCTTCGTCTGCTCCGGGGTCCCCGGCCCGCGCCTGCGGATGGCCCCGCAGCACGTCGAGCTGATCGACGAGGTCATGTTCGACTTCCCCGAGCTGGTGTTCGTCACCCGGCACGGATGCGAGCCGTGGACGGACCTGGCGGTCAAGCTGATGCTCAAGTGGCCGAACCTGTACTACTCCACCAGCGCGTTCGCGCCGAAGTACTACCCGAAGGCGATCGTGGACTACGCGAACAGCCGGGGCGCCGACAAGATCATTTACGGTGGCTACTTCCCCATGGGCCTGTCCCTGGAGCGGATCTTCTCCGACATGCCGCACGTACCGTTCCGCGACCACGTCTGGCCGAAGTTCCTGCACGAGAACGCCCGCCGCGTCCTCAAGCTCGACCAGTAGGGGAGCGACATGGCCATCGGATTCACCGAAGAGCAGACCGACCTCGCCGATTCGGTCGCCGGCTTCGTCGCCCGGCATGCTCCGCGCGCCGCCACGCGTGCCGACCTCGACCGGATCGCCGCCGGCGGGCGTCCCCCGGGCTGGGAGGCGCTCGCCGGGCAGGGACTGCTCTCCCTGCACCTGCCCGAAGAACACGGCGGGGCGGGCGCCGGCGCCGTCGAACTGGCGATCGTGGTGGAGGAGACCGCCCGCGGCCTGCTGCCCGGCCCGTTCCTGCCCACCGTGCTGACCAGCGCCCTGCTCACCTGGTACGCCGACGGCCCGGCCGGCAAGGAGACCCTGCACCGGTTCGCGGAGGGGGCCACCGGCGCCTGCGCGCTGTCGGCCGAGGGTCTCACGGCCCGGGCGGCCGACGACGGCTACGTGGTCACCGGCACCACCGGCCATGTCCTGGCGCCGCAGGGCGCCGACCTGCTGCTGATCGGCGCGCGGTCCGGCGACGGCGAGGTCTGGTTCGTCCTGGACGCCACCGCCGGCCTCGCGGTGGAACCGGTCACGGGGGTGGACCGCACCCGCGGCCTCGGCCGGATCACCCTGCGAGAACACCACGTTCCGTCCGGGCGGGTCGTCGCGCTCGACACGCCCCGGGTCAGGAACCTGGCGGCCGTCCTGTTCGCCGCCGAGGCGGTGGGCCTGGTCCGCTGGTGCCTGGAGACCGGTCTGGAGTACGTCAAGACGCGCGAGCAGTTCGGCCGCCCGGTCGGGTCGTTCCAGGCCGTCAAGCACAAGTGCGCCCGGATGTTCGTCGAACTGGAGACCATGGCCGCGGCGGCCTGGGACGCCGGGCGCGCCGTCGGCGGCCCGGACCACCAGCTCGCCCTGGCCGCCGCCGCGGCGGCGGTGTGCACGGCGGAGGCCCGCAGGCTCGGTCTGGAGACCATCACCCTGTTCGGTGGGATCGGATACACCTGGGAGCACGACGCCCACCTGTACTGGCGGCGGGCGATGAGCCTCGACGCGCTGATCGGCCCGGCCACCCGGTGGCACCGGGCGCTCGGTGACCTGGCGCTGACCGGGGAGCGGGACTTCACCGTCCGGCTGGACGACGAGGACCCCGCCTACCGCGACCGGATCGCCCGGCTGATCGCCGACGCCGCCGCAGTCGGCGAGCCCGCCCGAAGGAGGCTGCTGGCCGAGACCGGGCTGGTCGCCCCGCACTACCCCGCCCCGTACGGAATGGACGCGAGCCCGGCCGAACAGCTCGTCATCGCCCAGGAGTACGAGCGGGCCGGGATGGAACAGCCGAGTCTCGTGATCGGTGACTGGGCGCTGCCCACCGTGCTGGCACACGGTACGCCCGCGCAGATCGAGGAGTTCGTGCCCGCCACGCTGCGCGGCGACCTCGTCTGGTGCCAGCTGTTCTCCGAGCCCGGCGCGGGCTCGGACCTGGCCTCGCTGACCACCCGCGCGGTGAGGTCCGACGGCGGCTGGCGGCTCACCGGCCAGAAGGTCTGGACCTCCAGTGCCCATGAGGCCGACTGGGGCATCTGCCTGGCCCGCACCGACGGCGACGCTCCCAAGCACAAGGGCCTGTCCTACTTTCTGGTCGACATGCGGGCGGACGGCGTCGACATCCGGCCGCTGCGCGAGGCCAACGGCGGCTATCTGTTCAACGAGGTGTTCCTGAACGAGGTCTTCGTCCCCGACGCGCATCTGGTGGGGGAGCCCGGCCAGGGCTGGACGCTGGCGCGCACCACGCTCGGCAACGAGCGGGTGAGCATGGGCGGCATGCGGCTCACCTCGCTCGACCTGCCGGCCCTGGCGCGGGCGGCGGACCGATCCGGTGACGAGGCCGCCCTGAGCGAACTCGGCGCCCTCACCGCCAGGAGCCAGGCCATCGCCGCGCTCGGCCTGCGCGCGACCCTGCGCTCGGTGTCCGGGCTGCGACCGGGCGCGGAGGCCAGCGTCACCAAGGTCGCCGCGGGCTGGCAGGTCACCGCGATCGCCGAGGCGGCGCTGCGCTGGTCCGGGCCGGCCGCGGCGGCCGAGGACGGCTCCGCCGGCGCCGTCGTGCACTCCTACTTGTCCGTCCCTCCCCAGCTCATCGGGGGCGGGACGGTCGAGATCCAGCTGAACGTGATCTCCGAACGCATCCTCGGACTGCCCCGGGGCTGACCCCCTCACCACCCTCCTGCTCGCCCGGTAGTGCCGAGGCGCTCTGCCCGCACGCCCCGACCACCCCACCGAACGCCTCGGGACGCCGAAGGAGACACCGTGCCCATCGCCACCCTCCGCCCACCCCGTCAGGGATCCGGCCGCCTGGCCCCCTGCGCGCACCCGAGAGGGCAAGGATGCCGAAACTGATCGTCGAGGAGCTGGAACTGCGTTTCGGCGGGGTCCGCGCGCTGGACCGGCTGTCGTTCGAGGTCGACGAGGGGCAGCTGTGCGCCCTGGTCGGCCCGAACGGCGCGGGGAAGTCCAGTGTCTTCAACTGCGTCACCGGCCTCTACCGGGCCTCCGGCGGAAGGGTCCTGTTCGACGGGCGGGATCTGCTGCCGCTTCCCGCCCATGCCGTGGCGGCCGCCGGAGTGGCCCGCACCTTCCAGAACCTGGCCCTGTTCCCGCGTTTGTCCGTGCTGGAGAACGTCCTGCTCGGCGGCCACCTGAACGAGCGGCCCGGTGCCTGGGCGTGCGCACTGCACCTGCCCCGCCACCGCCGCGCCGAGAGGACGCTGCGCGCACAGGCCCACGACGTCCTCGACCGGCTCGGCCTCGCGGACCTGGCGGGACGGCTCGCCTCGGGACTGCCCTACGGCACGCTCAAGCGGATCGAACTGGCGCGGGCGCTGATGGCCCGGCCGAAGCTGCTGTTGCTGGACGAGCCCGCGGCCGGGCTGCCCCACGGTGAGGTCGCCGAGCTGGGCGCCCTGATCGCGGGGATCAGCGCCGACCTCGGTCTGTCGGTCGTGCTCGTGGAACACCACATGGGCATGGTCATGTCGATCTCGCAGAAGGTCGTCGTCCTCAATCTGGGCCGCCGGATCTGCGAGGGCACCCCCGCCGAGGTCTCCCGCGATCCCGACGTGATCGCGGCCTACCTGGGCACCGCCGCATGAGCCCGCTGCTGGAGGTGGCCGGCCTCACCGCCGGATACGGCTCGCTGACCGTGCTGCGCGAGGTGTCCTTCACGGTCGGGGCCGGTGAGATCGTCGTCGTGCTCGGCGCGAACGGTGCGGGCAAGACCACCACGTTGCGCGCGCTGAGCGGCCTCATCCCCGCACGGGGCCGAATCGTCCTGGACGGCACCGACCTCGCCGGGCGTCGCGCCGACGCCCGGGCCCGGCTCGGGCTCGGTCACGCGCCGGAGGGCCGGGGCACCTTCACCGACCTCACGGTCGAGGAGAACCTGCGGCTCGGCGGCCTGCACCGCCCCGCCAAGGAGATCCCCGCCGCGCTCGACACGGCGTTCGCGATGTTCCCTCAGCTCGCGGCGCTGCGGCACCAGGCGGCCGGCCGGATGAGCGGAGGCGAGCAGCAGATGCTCACCGTCGCCCGGGCGCTGATGGCCCGGCCGCGGCTGCTCCTGCTCGACGAGCCGTCGATGGGCCTGGCCCCGCAGATCACCGCGGAGCTGTTCGCCGAACTGGCCCGCATCAACGCGGAACTGGGCACCGCGATGCTCATCGTCGAGCAGAACGCCGCCGTCGCCCTGACCATCGCCGGCCGCGGTCACGTCCTGGAGTCCGGCCGCATCGTCCTCTCCGGCACCGGCTCCGAACTGTCCGGCGACGACTCCGTCCGCCGCGCCTACCTGGGGGTATGACCATGGCCCTCCTTGTCCAGCGCCTCATCGACGGCATCGGCAACGGCATGCTCTACGGCTCCGTGGCCCTCGCCCTCGTCCTCATCTACCGCGCCACCGGCATGGTCAACTTCGCCCAGGGCGAGATGGCCATGTTCTGCACCTTCGTCACCTGGAAGCTCGCCGATCCCGACTCCGGACTGGGCCTGCCGATCATCGTCGGGATCATCGGCGGCGTCGTGTTCGGGTTCCTGTTCGGCGCCGGACTGGAACGGATCGTGATCCGGCCGTTCGAGTCCGCCGACCACCTCCGGCAGATGATCGTGACGCTCGGCCTGTTCCTGGCCCTGAACTCGCTGGCCGCCTACATTTTCACCGCCGACACCCAGCGCCTGGCCTCGCCGTTCCCCGACGACACCCTGAGCTTCGGCGGGGTCTCCGTCTCCACCCGCGAGATCGGGGTGGTCGTCGTCCTGCTGGTCATGGCGGCGCTGCTGCGCGAGCTGTTCAACCGGACCCGGCTGGGCCTGGCGATGCGCGGCGCGGCGATGAACCCCGAGTCGAGCCGGCTGCTCGGCATCGACGTCAGCCGGATGCTGATGATCGGCTGGGGGTTGTCGGCCGCGATCGGCGCCCTGGCCGGCGCCCTGGTCGCCCCGCAGATCTTCGTCAGCCCCGGCATGATGCAGACCCTGCTGCTCTACGGATTCGCCGCGGCCGTCGTCGGCGGGTTCGACAGCGCCCCCGGTGCCCTGGTCGGCGGCGTCCTGGTGGGTCTCGTCCAGGCCCTGGCCAGCGGCTACGTCTCGTTCATCGGCACGCAGCTCCAGCTCACCACGGCCTTCGTCCTCATCCTCGCGGTCCTGCTCGTCCGACCGCAGGGCCTGTTCGGAAGGGTTTCGGTGGAGCGGGTATGAACGGCAGAACCGCGCGTGCGGCCTGGGCGCTCCTGGCCTGCGCCCTCCTCCTGGCCCCGTTCTTCGTGGCGGCGTCCCAGGTCTCGGCGCTCCAGCGGGTCGTGTACCTGGCCGTCGCCGTCATGAGCCTGAACGTCCTGACCGGCTTCAACGGGCAGGCGTCCATCGGTCACAGCGCCTTCATGGGCATGGCCGCCTACATCACGGCGCTGACCGTCCAGAACGCGGGCTGGTCCTACTGGGCGGCCCTTCCGGTGTCGATCCTGGCGTCGGCCCTGGTCGGAGGGCTCGCGGGCATCCCGGCGCTGCGCATCAAGGGCATGAACCTCGCGCTGGTCACCCTCGGGCTCGCCATGGTCTTCCCGCAGATCCCGGTGAGGTTCACCGATCAGACCGGCGGGACCCAGGGGCTGACCGTCGACAACGGCCTCGCGGCCCCCGAAGCGCTCGGGATCTCCGACGTCGCCTGGCGGTACTGGGTGCTCCTCGTCCTGGCCGGAGCCGCCTTCTGGCTGGTGCGCAACACCCGGGCGAGCCGCATCGGCCGCTCGATCATCGCGATCCGGGACCAGCCGCTCGCCGCGCACACCTCGGGCGTCAACGTCCGCCTCACCAAGATCATGGTGTTCGCGGCGAGCGCGGGCATGGCGGCCCTCGCGGGCTGGATGTTCACCGTCAGCAACCAGTTCGTCAGCCCCGGCGACTTCTCCGTGCTGGTCTCGATCAACCTGCTGCTCGGCATGGCCGTGGGCGGCTCCGGGACCCTCGCCGGGCCGATCTTCGGCGCCCTGTTCCTCTCCTACGTCCCGGACCTCGCGGCAGACACGGGCGTCGACCCGCTGCTGACCCCGGTCGTCTACGGCCTCGTCCTCATCCTGCTCACCTACTTCCTGCCCGGCGGGGCCGCGGGTGCGCTCGCCGCCCTGGCCGCCCGGATCCACCGCCCCGGTGCCTCGCGACCGCCCGCCTCGTCCGTGCCCGACGGCGAGGAAGACCTGGTCCCCTCCATCCCCTCGTCCTAGGAGAACCCCATGAGACCCCCCACCAGAACACTGCTCTTCCCGGCCCTGCTCGGCCTCGCCGGACTTCTGGCGACCGCCTGCGGAGGCGGAGCGGTCAGCGACTCCTCCGACGCGGCCACCGGCGGTGCGAACGCCCTGACGAAGAACTGCCCGGCCAACGCCACGACAGGCATCACCGACACCACCATCAAGCTGGGGATCAGCCAGCCGCTGTCCGGGCCGCTCGTCGCCGTCGGCGCGCAGCTGTACGGCCTCCAGGCCTACTTCCGTCACCTCAACGAGCAGGGCGGGCTCAAGGGGCCCGACGGCAAGCTCCGCAAGGTGGAGCTGGTCGCCAAGGACGACGCGTACACGGCCACCAAGGCCAAGGCCAACGTCGACCAGCTCGTCAACGACGACAAGGTCTTCGCCCTGATCGGGCAGTTCGGCACCGCGGGCAACCTCGCGGCCCGGCCGCTCATCGCCCAGCAGTGCGTGCCGTCGCTGTTCGCGACGACCGGTGCGCCCGAGCTCGCCAACCCCAAGTACCCGTGGGCGGTCGCCGGCTCGATCAGTTACGCCGTCGAGGCCCGCATCCTCGGCCAGTACCTGAAGAAGACCTCGCCCAACGCCACGGTCGCCGTCCTCCAGCAGGACGATGATCTCGGCCGCGCCTATGTGCAGGGCTTCAAGCAGGGCATCGAGGGCTCCAACATCAAGATCGTCAAGACCGTGACGTTCGAGTCCACCGACCCCGATGTCAACAACCAGATCACCACGCTCGCCGCGACCAAGGCCGACGTCTTCTTCGACATCGCCATCGGCCTCAGCGCACTTCAGTCGATCAACCATGTCGCGGCGTCGGGATGGAAGCCGCAGATCTTCCAGGCGGCCCAGGTCGGCAGCGCGCTGCTGACCAAGCTCCAGCCCGGCGCCGGCGACGGCCTGATCATCGGCAGCCCGAGCCTCGACCTCGCCAACCCCGCCAACCAGACGGGCGAGGAGTACCAGCTCTTCCTCAAGTGGTTCCGGGCGACCCCCGGCACCGAGAAGGTCGACCCGACCAGCGCCTCGCAGGGCTGGTGGCAGGGCCGCCTGTTCGAGTGGGTCGTCCAGCACGCGGCCAAGATGGACCGGCCCTCGATCATGGAGGCGACCCGCAACCTCGACTACACCGGCCCGTCCTTCATGCTCCCCGGCATCAAGACGACCATCACCCCGAAGGACGCCAACCTCATCGAGGGCATGCGGCTGCAGCGGTTCAACCGCGCCAAGGGCCTGCTGGAGCCCTTCGGCGACGTCATCGACATCGACGGCACGGTCGCCTACCAGCCCGTGACGGGCTGACCGCCGGGGCCGGGGCATCCCCGGCCCCACCCGTCCCGTCACCCGAAGGAGAACCCTTGATCGAGACCGATCTCGCCGCGCTCCTGCTGCGCGCGACGCTCGGCGTCACAATGCTCGCGCACGGCTGGAACCACGCCTTCGGCGGCGGACGCCTGCCCGGCACCGCCCGCTGGTTCGAGTCCATCGGCATCCGGCCCGGCCGCGTCCACGCCGTGTTCGCCACGGTGGCCGAACTGGCCGCGGGGGCACTGCTGCTGGCCGGCCTGCTCACCACGCCGGCCGCCGCCCTGGTCCTCGGCACGATGCTCGTCGCGCTGGTGGCCAACCACCTGCGCAACGGATTCTTCATCTTCCGCCCCGGCGAGGGCTACGAGTACGTACTGATGATCTCGGTGGTCGCGTGTGCGCTCGCCGCGCTCGGACCCGGCCGAGTCTCCCTCGACCACGTACTGGGCGCCGGAGAGATCGGCGGGCATTCCACCGCCGGGTGGACCGGCCTGCTCGCGGCCCTCGGCGCCGGGGCCGGGGGAGCGGCGCTGCTCCTGATCACCTCCTGGCGGCCCGGTCCGCGTGGGGCGGAGCCGTCATGACCGCCTTCGCCTTCGACCATGTCGCCATCGCCGTACGCCGCTGGGACGTCGCGGGGCCCGTCCTGGCCGGGGTGCTCGGCGGGCGCTGGGGCCACGGCGCGCACCTTCCGCACATGAGCGTCTGCCAGGTGCACTACGGCAACGACACCCGCGTCGAACTGCTCGCCCCGGGAACGTCTCCGGACTCGTTCGTCCGCACCTTTCTCGACCGCGGTCAGGGCGCCAGCCGCCCCCATCATCTGACGTTCCGGGTCTCCGACATCGGCAAGACCCTCGCCGCCGCCTCCGCCCACGGTGTCGAACCCGTCCTGGTCGACCTGAGCCACGAGCTACGCAAGGAGGCGTTCCTGCACCCCAGGGACACCGGCCTGGGCTTCCTGGTGCAGTTCGTCGAGTCGTCGCTGGACATGGCGGAGATCGCCGCGCTCTCCGACGTCCCCGCACCGTGGGACGACCCCGCGGACGGGCCGCCGGCCCGGCTGGACTGCGTCCTGGCCGAGGTACCGGACCTCACCACCCAGCGGACGGTCCTCGCGGACATCCTGGGCGGCACGGAAGAGGACCTGCCGACGCCCTCGGGACGCCGGGCGGCCAGGTTCACCTGGGCGGAGGGCGCGGACGTGGTCCTCGTCGAGGAACCCGGCCTGCCACGCGCCCGGCACGGCGTCCGCTCCCTGGGCGTCACCACCGACAGGCCACTTCCCTTCGCCACGGCTCCGGCCGGCGGCGGCCACGTCGAGACCTCCGTGATCCCCGAGCTGGGCCTGTCCCTGATGACCCGGCCCGCCCCCGCCACCGGCAGTCCCCGATCGCCCAGGAGTGCGAGATGACCGAGCTTCCCTTCACCTTCTTCGACTGCGACAACCATTACTACGAGGCGCTCGACGCCTTCACCCGTCATGCCGAACCGGAGCACGCCAAGCGGACCATGCAGTGGGTCCGGCTCGACGGCAGGACCCGGCTGACGGTCGGCGGACGGCTCAACCGGTTCATCCCGAACCCGACCTTCGACCCGATCGCCAGGCCCGGCGCGATGGACGAGTACTTCCGCGGCCGCAACCCCAAGTCCGCCGGCGTCCGGGAGCTGTTCGGCGAACTCGAACCGATCGCCTCCCGCCCCGAGTACCGCGACCGAGACGCCCGCCTGGCCCTCATGGACGAACAGGGCATGCAGGGCACCCTGATGCTCCCCACCCTCGGCGTGGGCATGGAGCAGGCCCTGATCCACGACCTCCCCGCGCTCACCTCAGCCTTCCGCTCGTTCAATCGCTGGCTGGAGGACGACTGGGGCTACGCCTACCAGGAACGGATCTTCGCCGCGCCGTACATCACGCTCGTCGACGTCGGCAACGCCGTCGCCGAGCTCACCCGCGCCCTGGAGCGCGACGCCCGGTTCGTCGTCATGGTGGGCGGCCCGGTGATGACCGCGGAGGGCGGCAAGTCTCCGGCGGACCCCTGCTTCGACCCGTTCTGGCGGCTCGCCGCCGAGTCGGGGATCACCGTCGCCTACCACTCGGGCGAGACGCACTACTCCAGCTACCTGGCCGACTGGGGCGAGAAGCCCTACATCGAGGCGTTCAAGGCCTCCGCCTCCTTCGCGGCCCTGTCGTCGGCCAACGCCCTGCAGGACACCTTCGCGAGCATGCTCTCGCTCCGGTTGTTCACGCGGTTCCCCCGGCTGCGGATCGCCTCGATCGAGTCCGGCTCGTCCTGGGTCCTGCACCTGTTCGAGAAGCTCGGCAAGCTCTGGGGCCAGGCTCCGTTCATGTTCCCCGAGGACCCGCGCGAGACGTTCCGCGAGCACGTCTGGGTGGCGCCGTTCTACGAGGACGACCTCGGCGCGCTCAAGGACCTGATCGGCGTCGACCGCATCCTCATGGGCTCGGACTACCCCCACGTCGAGGGACTCGCCGACCCGGCCACGTACATCAAGGACCTCGAGAACTTCCATTACACGCTCGAGGAGAGCGAGAAGGTCATGCGCGTCAACGGCTGGGAACTGGCGACCCGACTCGCCTGAGCAGGCCGTACGCCCCCCGTCGCCCCCGTCGTACCATCGGCTCCAGCACAGAGGAAGAAGATGTCCCCTTCGGTAGTGGAAACGTACCGGGAGATCGTCGCGTCGCTCACCGCCGCGGGAGGTCCCTTCGAGATGGAGACGCGCCTGCTCTGCGGGCGCGCCGTCCGTGCCTTCCGCCAGGCGCCGCGGAGCCTGGAGGACCATTTCGCCGAGGCGGCCGAGGCCTTCCCCGACGAGGTCCTGCTGGTCCAGGAGGGCCGCGAACACACCTACGGTCAGGTGTTCCGGCTCGCCCGCCGTCTGGCCGGCTCCCTGCAGGACGACTTCGGCGTACGGGCCGGAGACCGGGTCGGGGTGGTGATGCGCAACCGGCTGGAGTACTTCGTCGCCCTGTTCGCGGCGGCCCGCATCGGCGCCGTCGCCGTGCTGTTCAACGGCAGGGGAGCGCCGGCCGAGCTGCGCACCGCGACCGAGGACGTGCCCTGCACGGTGATCGTCGCCGATGACGCTCGCGCGGCCCGGCTGCGGGACGGCGGCTGCCGGATCCCGCTCGTCGTCACCTGCGACCCCGGGGCCGTCTCACCGGAGGGAGCGGCCGACTTCGCCGAGCTGATCGCCGCGGGACGGCGCGAGGCGGACGCGATACCGGCCGAGTTCGAGGATCCGGCCTGGATCCTGTTCACCTCCGGCACCTCGGGGCGGGCCAAGGGGGCCGTCCTCACCCAGGCGAACGTGTGCAACATGCTCAAGAACCTGGATCTTCTGCGCGCCTCCGGCCTGGAGTACACGGCCAGGAAGCACGGGGTGCCGGTCGCCGTCCTGCTCCAGCACGCGCCGCCGATGTCGGTGTTCCTCGTCTACCCGATGTTCCATGTGTCCGGGCTGACCGCCATGGCCTCGGCCCTGATGTCCGGCGGGCGGATGGTGGCGGTGCGCCGGTGGAACTCCGCCGAGGCGGCACGGCTCATCGCCGAGCACAAGGTCACCAGCCTGTCCGGGCCTCCGCTGGTCGTCCAGGACCTGCTGGAGCTGCCCGGCGCGTCCGCGCTGCTCGCGACCGTCACGCAGGCCGGGGTCGGCGGGCAGGCGACGCCTCCCAACCTGCCGCAGCGCATGCGCGAGGTCATGCCCCAGGCCGGGCAGGGCGGCGGCTGGGGCATGACGGAGGCCGTCGGAGGGGTGTGCAGTGCCTCCGGAGACGGGGCGGACGTCCACCCCGTTTCGGCGGGGTGGACGTCCCCGCTCATGGACGTGCGCACCGTCGACCCGCTCGGCAAGGTCCTCCCGCAGGGGGAGACCGGCGAGCTCCAGCTCCGCGGTGTCCTGATCATGCAGGGCTACTTCGGGCGCCCCGAGGCGACCGCCGAGGCCTTCGACGGAGACTGGTACCGGACCGGTGACGTCGGCCGGGTCGACGCCGACGGTTTCATCTACATCGTCGACCGCCTCACCGACATGGTCATCAGCGGCGGCGAGAACATCTACTGCGCGGAAGTGGAGAACGCGCTGGTCGCCTCCGACCAGTTCGCCGAGGTCGCCATGTTCGGCGTCCCCGACGCCCGGCTGGGCGAGCGTACGGTGGCGGCCGTGACCCTGCGCGAGGGCACCGACCTCACCGCGGAGGACATCAAGGCCCTCGCCGCCTCCACCCTGGCCGACTACAAGGTCCCCACCGAAATAGTCTTCGATCTGGGGCCTTTTCCCCGCACTGCCACTGGCAAGATCGAGAAGCGCAAACTGCGTTCCGCGTATCTCGCGGCCCTCTGTAAATGACCTGTCGCCCTCAGGGCGGCCAGGTCAGGGCCTGACCGACGATTACGTCGGCCAGGCCCTGACCGTTCGCCGACCGATGTCATCGACTTCATCAACTCACGATGAATGGGAAACGGCGTGACCGTTTTTCGGTTCTGGCGCCTGAGCTCGGAACTACCGCGTGGGCTGCTTGCGTCCTACAAGGGCGAGTAGATCGAAGGGCAGCCTGTTGATGATCTTTAATGTCGTCGCCACCGTCTTGTCCCTCGCGGCGTTCCTCAGCTCCACTTACATCGCCTTGGAACATCGCGTACTGCAGAAGCGGGCCAACTTCATTCCCGCCTACATGCAGGTGCTCGACGAATTCCGGACCATGGAGTTCCACGACAACTACCGATACGTGACGACCCGGCTGCGGGTCGAGCACGACCCGCAGCTGGGAATCTCGGGGCTGCCGGAAGAGGCACGACGCGCCGTCTACGACATCGCCTATTTCTACCAAGGCGTGGGGATGTTGCGTCTCCAGCAGGTCCTCGACGACGAGACCCTCCCCACCATGCGGGTCAGGACGATCAGAGTCTGGGAGGCGGTCGCTCCTTATGTTGAACGCGAACGCGAGCTGCAGGGCCTCGGTGAAATCCACCTCTTGCGGATCCTGGAAGAATTCGCCAAGAAGGCGAGAGAACAGCCATCAGCTCTGGCCGGTGGGCTGCTGACGCGCCGGCGGTTCGTCAAAATCCAGAATCGCCTCGGCAGGGCCGACGCCGGTGAACGATGATCTCGAGCCCCGGGGCACGGACGGCACCGGTGCCGTCCGGGCCATCCGGTTCGGTCCGGGAACGAACAGGCCGGCGAGTGCACCGGCCAGCGACAGCGCGCCGCTGGTGGCGATGGCGGGCGCGAACCCGTCGGAGAAGGTCCGCGCGGTGCCGTAACCGCCCTTGGTGGTGAACACCGCTGCGAGGATCGCCACACCGAACACCGCGGCGAACTGCCGCAGCGTGTTGAAGACGCCGGAGGCCTTGCCGATCTCTTGTGGCGCGACGGCGTTGATGACCGAGGTCTGCGCGGCGGGCATCGCCATGCTGACTCCGGCGCCCGCGAGGACCATGGGGGCGATCAGCTGCGGGTATGCCGCCGACGGCTCCGCGATGAGCCCGATCCACCCCATCCCGGCGGCCTGCAGGGCCAGCCCGGCGACCGTGAGGGTACGGGCCCCGACCCGGTTCACCAGCGCCCCCGCGACAGGTGCCACCACGGTCACCGTCGCCGTCCATGGCATGAGGTGGAGCCCGGCCGCCATCGGCCCGTCGCCCAAGCCCGTCTGGAGGAACTGGGCCATGAAGAACAACGAGCCGTAGAGCGACGCGTACATGAAGAGCGCGGCCGCGTTGCCCGCGGAGAAGCCGCGCGAGCGCAGCAGCCGCATCGGCACCATCGGCTGCCGGACGCGGTGTTCCCAGGCGACGAACCCCGCCAGCAGTACCGCCCCGGCCACCAGCGCACCGTCCACCTCGGGCGCGTCCCAGCCGGTGCTGCCGGCGCGAATCAGGCCCCAGACCAGCCCGAGCGCACCGCCGGTCACCAGCACGACGCCGCCGAGGTCGAGGGAGGTCCCGGCGCCGCGGCTCTCCGGGATGCGCCGGAGCACCAGCGGCATGACGGCCAGGCCGAACGGCACGTTGAGCCAGAAGATCCACTGCCAGGCCAGCCCCTGGGTGACGATCCCGCCGACCACCGGTCCGGCCACCACCGCCAGCCCGGTGAGCCCGGCGAAGATCCCCAAGGCCTTGGCGCGCCGCTCGGGTGGGAACCCGTTGCTCAGCAGCGCCATCGCCAGCGGCATCACCAGCGCCGCCCCGCAGCCCTGGACGGCGCGGGCGACGATCAGCCAGCCGATGCCAGGGGCCACCGCGCACGCCGCCGAGGCCGCCGTGAACAGCCCCAGCCCGCCCACGAACATCCGCCTGCGCCCGAACCGGTCGCCGAGCGCGGCCCCGGTCATCAGCAGTACGGCGAAACTCAGGCTGTAGGCGTTCACCGTCCATTCGAGCTGTTCCATGGTGGCGGACAGGTCCTGCCGGATGCTGGTCAACGCGGTCGCCACCACCGTCGCGTCCAGCGCGACCATCAGCGACGCCGTCGCGGTCAGGCCGAGCAGCCAGCCGCTTGTCCTCTGTGCCATGCGCGTCCCTCGGGTCCTCGGGTGAACGTGTTTCACCGGTCACCTGTACAAACCGGCGGGGCTGCGAGAATTCAGCGGGCGGAGGCCGACGACTTCGGCCGCCGCTTCCGGTCAGTACATGGGGAGGTACGTCCTATGAAGACCGATGAGAGAAACACCGGGGCCGAGGAGTTCGCGCGGCTGACCGATCCGTTCCGGCGCGAACTGCTGGCCTACGGCTACCGCATGCTCGGTTCCGTTCACGATGCCGAGGACCTGGTCCAGGAGGTCTATCTGCGCGCGTGGCGCTCGTACGCCGCCTTCGAGGGCCGGGCGACGCTGCGGACCTGGCTGTACCGGATAGCGACCAACGCCTGCCTGAACGCCCTGGAGCACAGCAGTCGCCGGGTGCTGCCCTCCGGTCTCGCCCCGCCGTCCGACGGTCCGACGCCGCCCGGCGTGCGCGCCCCCGAGGTGACCTGGCTGGAGCCCTTCTCCGAGAGGCTGATCGGCCGCGTGCCGGAGGACCCGGCCGCGATCGTGGCCTCGCGGGCCGGCCTGCGGCTGGCACTGATCGCCGCGCTGCAGTACCTGCCGGGCAGGCAGCGGGCCGTGGTGATCCTGCGCGACGTGCTGGCCTGGCCGGCGACCGAGGTCGCCGAGCTGCTCGGGATGACCAGCGCCGGGGTGAACAGCACGCTGCTGCGCGCCCGCTCCCGCCTGGAACGCCTCGTCCCCGTCAGCGACGAGATCACCGAGCCGGACGAACCGGCGCAGCGCGAGCTCCTCGACCGGTTCGCCAAGGCCTTCGAGGCCGTCGACATCCCCGCGATCACCCGGCTGCTGACCGAGCAGGCGGCCTGGGAGATGCCGCCCGCCCCCCACTGGTTCAGCGGCCGGGACGCCATCGGCCGGCTGCTCACCGCACGGCTGTCTTCCGGCCCCGGCGGAAACCGGCTCGTACCCACCCGGGCGAACGGCCAGCCCGCCTTCGGAATGTACCTACGCCGTGAGGACGGCGTCCTGCGCGCGCACTCCATCCAGGTGCTCACCGTCACCCGCTCGGGCATCGCCCACATCTCGAGCTTCCTCGACGAGACCTTGTTCGACTACTTCGGCCTTCCGCCCGTCCACCCGTGAACGCGCGCATCCGAGCCGGCTCGGCACCGGCCCTCTCTTCCCGCGGTGGCCCGCCGTGGCATGCCCATGGAACGCCGTGGAACGTGCTGGAACGCCGTGGAACGCCTTGTGGGTGAGGCGCCCGTCATCGATGAGGGCGCATGGGACACGAGGAGACCACCTTGTCCGCCAACACCAGATCTCGCAACATCACCAAGGGCCGTAGCGTGCTCCTGGCCGTGGCGGGGCTCGCAGCGAGCCTCACCGCCGCCTTGACGCTCGGTCCGGTGGCCGCCAACGGTGCCACGATCGACCGGATGGCCGCCCAGGGCGACCTCACGGGAGGCAGCCTGGCATGTGTCGGCCCGTTCGCGGCCGGTGCCAAGGACATCGTCGCCGGCAGCGGCTCGGCCTTCGAGATCAACGAGTCCGGCGTCCCCGTCGGTGTCGCCGTCGACTGGCAGCTACGGCGCGGTGACGCGAACACCGATTTCTTCGCCGACGCCGACATCGTCCAGACCGCGCACTCGGACTTCTTCAGCACCTCCGTCCAGCCCGGTAGCAAGTTCCTGCCGGGCAACTTCTGGGTGTGCGTGAGCTCGGGCTTCTCCACCACGAACGCTCCTGCCCGCGTCCGCTACAAGATGTTCCTGGGCAACGGCCTCCCGGCGTGAACCGACCGGGGGCGTAGCCGTACCAGCGGGTTCGGCGAAGGCGAATCGCCCATCCGGCATCCGGGTGAAAATCGAAGAGCAACAGAGCAAGGGCGCGGTCGCCACCCCGGCCGCGCCCTTCCCGTGCCCCGGTATGACGGCCTGGATCGACCGAGGCGGCCCGGCGACCAGGGGAGAAGCCACATGATCTCGAACGGCTGAACCACCCTGGCCCGCCTGTGCGTACTGCCCACCGGCCCCACTCGTTCGGTGCTGCGACGTGACCCTGCAACGGATCGCGGCGTCGACCCACCCCGGAGGAGCATCTCCCCGTGTCAATCGATCTGGGTCTGCTACGGAAGGGCGCGCATAGTCCTTCCTATTTCGCGCTCACCCGCGAGTCCGGCCAGCACGTCGATCTGGCCGACTTCTGCATCCCGTGCAACCCGTACTTTCCCACTCCCGGAATGTTCGCGCACCTGGGAAGCAGGCTGGAGACGATCCTCAAGTACTACCCGAGCGACGCGGACACCATCACGGCCGAGCTGTGCACCACCCTTTCACTCAACCCGCAGACCGTGGCCATGGGCAACGGGTCCACCGAGTTGATCACCTGGATCGACCATCTGCTGGTCCGGGAGAGCCTCGCCACGCCGATCCCCACCTTCGGCCGCTGGACCGACCAGCCGCTGGAGACCGGCAAGCGCCTGGACATGGTCCCGCTGCCCGAGCACCGGGACTTCGCCCTCGACATGGACTACTTCGTCAACTTCGTCAGGCATCGGGGCTCCCGGGTGGCGGTGATCTGCAATCCGAACAACCCGGACGGCGGATACATCCCGCGGAACGAGGTGATCCGGTTGCTCGACAGACTGATCGACCTGGACCTGGTGGTCGTGGACGAGTCGTTCATCGACTTCGTGGACGTCGAGCAGCGCCCCAGCGTGGCCGACGAAGCCGCCATCCGTCCCAACGTGATCGTGCTCAAGAGCCTCGGAAAGAACTTCGGACTGCACGGCGTCCGCTTCGGCTATCTGGTCGCCAACCCGGCGATCGCCGGGAAGATCCGGAAGGCGTTGCCCAAGTGGAATCTCAACTCGTTCGCTGAGATCGTCGTCTTCCTGCTCAAACAACACCAGGATGAGTACCGCGAGAGCCTGAAACTGCTCGCACGTGACCGGGCGTCCATGTCCCAGCAGCTCACCTCGCTACCCGGGCTGAAGGTCTACCCGTCGCAGGGCAACTTCGTGCTGGTGAAGCTGCCGGCCGGAAAGGACGGCGTGCAGCTCCGCGACTACCTGATCAAGGAGCACGGGGTGTTCATCCGGGAATGCGGGAACAAGCTGGGCAGCAGCAGCCAGTTCCTGCGCCTGGTGGTGCGGCCACGTGAGGACGTCCAGCGACTGCTGACCGGGCTGGGCGCCTTCCTGTACGCCACGGAAAGGCCACAGCCCCTCTACGCCGTCAGCAGCCAATGGGATCGGCGGAGCATCGATGACCCGCCGACCTCCAGCTTCCCCCGGATCGCGGCCCCGGCCGCCTCGTACTCCGGCTCCGCGCCCGTCGGCTACTACCCGGCGGCCGGCATGTCGTAGTCTCCCGGCCTTGGGCGGCGTCGGCGTTCTTCGTCTGCGCCGTCGCGGCCTGCGCCCTCATCGATCGCCTGGACCACCGGGCCCGCCCATCGCCGTGAGACCTGGGTCAGGGATAGGGGGTGGGGTCAGGTGGCCGTGGTGGTCAGCACGTCGGCGAGGTCGAAGTTGACCGGTTCCTCGAGCTGGGCGTAGGTGCAGGAGGCCGGGTCGCGGTCGGGGCGCCAGCGGACGAACTGGGCGGTGTGGCGGAACCGGGTGCCCTGCATGTGGTCGTAGCGCACCTCCACGACCCGCTGGGGCTTCAGCGGCACGAACGACAGGTCCCGGCCGGTGTTCCACCTGCTGGCCTCGGCCTTACGGGGGGTACGGGTGCCGGCGTCCTGCGCCGCCGTGTTCCAGGGATGCCCCTCCAGCGAGGTGACCAGCGGCTGGAGTTCGGTGAACAGCTCCTTGCGCCGGTCCATGGTGAAGGCTCCGACGACTCCGACGCTGGCGAGGTCACCGGAGTCGGTGTAGAGGCCCAGGAGCAGGGACCCGATCGTCTCCGGGCCGCTCTTGTGCACCCGGTAGCCGGCGACGACGCAGTCGGCGGTCCGCTCATGCTTGATCTTGAGCATGGTCCGCTTGCCCGGCTCGTAGGCCCCGTCGAGGGGCTTGGCGACCAGGCCGTCCAGGCCCGCGCCTTCGAACCGCCCGAACCAGTCCGCCGCCACCTGGTGGTCGGTGGTCGCCGCCGTCAGGTGGACCGGCGACCCCGCACCCGCGAGAGCCTGCTCGAGCGCGGCGCGGCGCTGGGAGAACGGGCGGCCGGTGTGGTCGGTGTCGTCGAGGGCGAGCAGGTCGAAGGCCACGAAATGCGCCGGGATCTGCTCGGCGAGCAGGTTGATCCGGCTCTCGGCGGGGTGGATGCGCTGCAGCAAGGCCTCGAAGTCCAGGCGGGTGCCGTCGGGGTCGGGGATGATGATCTCGCCGTCGATCACGCACCGGTCCGGCAGGTGGGTGGTGAAGGCTTGGAGGAGTTCGGGGAAGTAGCGGGTCATCGGCTGCTCGTTGCGGCTACCGATCTCGATCTCGCCACCGTCCCGGAAGATGATCGCCCGGAAACCGTCCCACTTGGGTTCGAAGCTGTAGGGGCCGGTGGGGATCTTCTTGACCGGTTTCGCCAGCATCGGCGCGACCGGTGGAGCGACCGGAAGGTTCATCGCCTCATTGTCCCCCCTGCACCGGCCCGCAGGAGGGCGAGCCTGGGTGCGGCACGCGAGCCGAATCGGGTCGCCGCCCGCACCCAGGCCGGGTCTTCCGGCGAATCAGATGATCTCGATCTCGATCTGCCGGAGGTTCTGGTCGAGGAAGTGGTTGCGGGCCACGGCGTGGCGCCGCTCACCGTCGGAGAAGAACAGGGTCGCCTGGGCGTTGAACTTCCACGTGTCACGCCCGTCCGGCTCGATGCGCACCACCAGCTGGCCGCCCTTCATGGACGCCCAGGTCGCGGGGCTGGTCAGGCGCAGGCCGTAGGGGCCGTCGTCCTCGTCGTCGTCCCACGTGTCGCTGCCGAAGTGCTCGTCCAGGGTGGCGACCTCGATGCCGCGGTTGTCGCGCACCGTGGTGAACACCTTGGTGTTGTGGTCCTTGTCGTCGTTGTTGGTGTGGTAGATCACGTCGACTGCGGTCAGCGTCACGTCTTCGGAGGACACGTTCGCCGCCTGCGCCTCGGTCATCCCGGTGCCGGATACCGCGAGGCCCAGCGTCAGTAGCGCGCCGAGCAACGTCCTGCCTGCATTGCGTCTCATGGGGGGTCCCTCGTCTCGTCAACATCCGGGGGTCAGAACAAACCGCTCATGTCGGGCGGTTTCGTTCTGACTACAGTCTGTCATCATTCGACTATATAGAGCAACAGAACTCCGCGGGATAAGGGTGCGTTTTCCGCCCAGGGCCCGCTCCGGCGGGTCAGGGCCACCACCCGCGGCGGCCGGACCAGGTCCGGCGGCTACACTGGGCGACGCGAAGGGGAGTAGTCCCGAAATACCGGCTGGTCGACATGCTGGACGTAAATGTCCCGGCCACCGGGTCGCCGCACACCGTGCGGGGACGGACGAGACCTTCGGCCATGGCATGACCAGGCCCGCACCACGTGCGGGCGGCTCCGTCGTGCCGGGCCGAGTGGTTCTTCCCGTCGCCCGCCTGGGGGAGTGGAGCACGCGGCCCGGCCCCAGCAGAAAGCACCGCGATGACTCTCGACCCCCTGGCGATCATCACGGCCTTCGGGCTGATCTTCCTGGCCGAGCTCCCCGACAAGACGATGTTCGCCTCGCTGGCCATGGGCACCCGCATGCGCCCGCTGTACGTGTGGTTCGGCACCTCGACCGCCTTCATCGTGCACGTGGCCATCGCGGTCGGCGCGGGCAGCCTGATCGGGCTGCTGCCGAACCTCGCGGTGAAGCTCGTCTCCGCCGCCCTGTTCGCC
Organism: Actinomadura scrupuli; assembly: GCF_050971785.1. NCBI lineage: Bacteria > Bacillati > Actinomycetota > Actinomycetes > Streptosporangiales > Thermomonosporaceae > Actinomadura > Actinomadura scrupuli. Next base: position 671,264 of record NZ_JBPCCU010000002.1, read on the forward strand.
TTCGGCGCCTTCGTCCTGCTGCGCAACGGAGCCGACGGCGACACGGACGAGAGCGGCCGGGCCGTCACCGGCTTCTGGCCCGTCTACACCACCGCCTTCATGGCCGTCTTCATCAGCGAGTGGGGTGACCTCACACAGATCACCACCGCCAACCTGGCCGCCACCGACGGCGCCCTGTCCACCGCGATCGGCTCGGCCGCGGCCCTGGTGTCGGTCTCGGCCCTGGCGCTGTTGGTGGGCCGTTTCATCGCCAAGCGGGTCCCGCTGAAGACCGTGCAGATCATCGGCGGCCTGTGCATGGCGGGGCTGGCCGTCTGGACGCTCATCGAGGCGTTCACCGGCTGACCCCGGCTGGGTGCTTCGCCCGATCCACCGCTACGTCGTCGAGGAGCCGGCGGAGACGCGGGCGCGGAAAAGTGCCGGCGGCCGCCATTGATCGGCGCCGTGGCGCCGCTGTGACGTGCTCGATGACCGAATCGGTGCATGCCTGACAGTGTTCACTTCCTCGCTTATTGTAGTCGCAATGGAGGAGACGCTGCTGGGCGCGACGCCCGTGGAGCATCATCTCGAGGTGATCGTGGTTGCCGTCTTCGGAGGTGTCGCTGCCCGTGGTGATGTCGGAATTCATGGCCAATGGTGCTGGATGGTTTCGTTCGGACACAGCGGCGTCATGGGCGGAATCGGCAGCGCTCTTGCTCGATCGGGAAGGGCACGTCAGGCACTGGGGCGTCGCGGCACAGCGTTTCTTCGGTTACTCGGCCGTGCAGGCGGCGGGTCGCCACTTCGGTGAGCTGCTGCTGCACGGAGCAGACGGAGAACATCGTGGCAGTATCACCTGGGCCCTGACGGAGGTGGCGGCGGGCCGGTGCTGGAGCGGTGTCCTGCCGGTCGAACGCGCCGACGGCCGGGTCCATGACGCCATGTTCTGCTGGGAGCCGTTACGGGGTGCCTGGGCGGACGGTTCGGCAATGGTCACCGCGATCCGGATGCCCGACCCGCGGAGCGCCGACGACCGGGCCGCCGACGACTTCGAGCGCCTGGCCCTGCTCAACGCGGTGAGCACGCGGATCGGGACCACCCTGCACCTGGGCCAGACCGCACGCGACTTCATGGACGTGACGATCCCCAGATTCGCCGACTTCGCCGGCATCTACGTCCTGGAGCGCCTGCTTCGCGAAGAGGCGCTGCCCGACCCCGCACCCACTGGATCGGTCGAGGTACGCCGGCTCGCGCTCGGCCTGGCGGTCCTGCACACCGATGCCCAGGATTGGGTCGACGCCTTCCCCGCCGACGAGGTCGTCGTGTACCGGGCGGTGTCCCCGTTCGCCCGCTGCATGAGCGGCGGCGAGCCCGTCCTGCTCAGGGCCGCCGAAATGGACGCCCAGGACATCGCACGGATCAGGGGTGTGCTCCGTGACGAGGGCGCGTATCTGCTGGAGCAGGCGTCGATGCTGGCCATGCCGTTGAAGGCCCGCGGCACGCTTCTGGGTTTCGTGGCCTTCACCCGCAGGTCGGACCGGCGCCCCTTCCATGACCACGACGTGGCCACGGCCGAGGATCTGGCCGCGCAGGCGGCGATCTGCATCGACAACGCCCGCCTGTACGACCGGGAACGCCGCACCGCCCAGGCCCTGCAGGAGAACCTGATCCCCAAGAAGCTCACGGTCCCGCTGGGCTGGGAGATCGCCCATCGCAACCTGCCCGCCAGCCGGACGACCCAGGTGGGCGGCGACTGGTTCGACGTGATCGCTCTCTCCGAGACCCGGGTGGGCCTGGTCATCGGCGACGCGATGGGCCACGACGCCGTGGCCGCCGCCGCCATGGGCCGGCTGCGCACCGCCGTCCGTGCGCTGGCCGGCCTCGACCTGCCACCCGCCGAACTCCTGCGGCGGCTCGACCAGGTCACCCACGACACCGATCCGGATCAGTGCGCCACGTGCATCTACGCCGTCTGCGACCTCACCGATCGTTCCTGCGCGATCTCCCGCGCCGGCCATGTGCCGCCGATCCTGTTCCAGGCCGACGGCAGCACCACCGTGCTCGACCTGCCGCCTGGCCTGCCGCTCGGGGTCGGCCAGGCCACCTTCGAGACCACCCGGGTGCGGATCCCGGACGGCAGCACGCTCGTGCTCTACACCGACGGCCTCGTCGAGAGCCGCGACCACGACATCGACACCGGCATCACCGCCCTGCGCACCGCCCTCGACCGACCTCGCGCCGCACTCGAGGCCATCTGCGACACCGTCACCACCGCACTGCCCAACCGCCACGACGACGTCAGCCTGCTCCTCACCCGCCTGCCCTCCCCACGCTGACCGGCGCAGCGTGGGCAGGAGCGCCGACGGGCAGCGACGCCGCGCCGTCCGAGGCCGGAGCCGGCCGGACGGAATCAGCGCACCGAGCGGACAGGCCGAACACGTATGCCGGCATGACGACGCCGCGGATGCCGACAATTCATCCGTAGCGGTCGTGGCATGCCCGAGGAAGATGAGGGGACTCAGGGTTTCCCCGTGGGTATATAAGCAAGAGAAAGTCCACTCGATACGGCGTCCGTGAGAAACGAGACGGAAGGAGAAGCGTTCGTCAAAGCCTGCGCGGAGGTGGTCGGCAATGGTTCCCATGGTGTCTTCCTTTAACGTCGTCTCCCAGCTCGGCGGAGCCGTTATTCGGAAAGGCGCACAGGCCGCGGCCCGAGCGCGCAGCTGGGTGGAGGTGATCGTGCCGGACCACGCCTCCCTCGCCGGATCCGACGGCCCGGTGCGACGGCGGCAGGGCCCGGCACGGCGAGTCTCGTTCGTGCGAGGGCTGGTGGCGGGTTCACGGGCGGTGAAGGTCGCGTACGAGCGGCAGGGGTCGGGGGAGCCGGTCGTTCTCCTGCACGGCATCGGGCTTCATCGGCGCTCATGGGATGCGGTGGTGCCGTTCCTGACCGCAGAGCGCGAGGTGATAGCGCTGGATCTGCCTGGGTTCGGCCAGTCGCCGGATCTGCCTGAGTCGTTATCGCATGATCTGCCGACCGTGGTCGCGGCGCTGGAGAAGGTGTTCGCCGCGCTCGGTCTGGAACGGCCGCACGTGGTTGGCCATTCGTTGGGCGGGCTGATCGCCTTGCGGCTCGCTCAGGCGGGCTGCGCGCGCAGTGTGACCGCGATCGCCCCGGCGGGCTTCTGGAACGAGGCCGAGCGGCGGTACACGTTCGCCATGCTGGCCGCGGCTCGCAATGGCGCCCGGCTGTTGCCGGAGACGGTCCTGCTGCGGCTGAGCAGGACGGCCATGGGGCGGGCGGCGCTGGCCGGCATGCTCTACGGCGACCCCGACTCGTGCCCGCCGGAGGCCGTGACCGTGGCCCTGCGGGCGATGCGCGACGCGGCGGGCTTCATGGCGACCCTGCGGGCCGGACGGGTTCCCGGCCTTTTCTCCGGCGATATCCCGGACGTGCCCGTGACCATCGTGTGGGGCACCAAGGACCGGCTCCTGCCCGGACACCAGGCGGCGCGGGTCAAGGCGGAGATTCCGCAGGCGCGGCTGGTGCAACTCCCCGGCTGCGGACATGTGCCCCTCTACGATGCGCCTGACCTGATCGCTCGGATAGTTCTCACGACGACCGAATCAGGGGCGGTGGTGCCGGCGGTCGCCAGGGGAAAGCGGTAAGGGGGCGATCCGTCGCGTGGGACCAGAGGCCCGGGCACGGCCGGTGCTGAGCGTTGCCGGCGGCCCGGTCCCGACGATCATCCCCTGGGTTTCGCCGGCCGGCCGGCGGCCGTCGATCCCGGTGTGCGCTGCCGCCCGGCCGGTGCCGTCGTGGCGGGGGTGCAGGGCAGGGACGCGACGTAGGCCGCCAGTGTGCGGCCGGCGGCGAGGAACGGCTCGGTGGAGCGCAGCCCGCGGGCCAGGATGAAGGCTCCTTCGATCGCCGTGAGCACGGCGAACGTCAGGCTGCGCGCGTCGGTGTCGGACAGCCCGCGCCCGGTGAAGTAGCGGCTGCCCTCCTCCGCCCAGCTCCGCATGACCTCGGCGGCGACCTCCCGTAGCAGGGGTTCGGTGTCGGCGACCTCGCCGGTGACGGTGCCGACCGGGCACATGTTCGCCCAGCCGGTGTCGCGCATGTCCGCGGCGGCCGCGGCGAAGGCCGCCTCGATCCCGGTCGCGAGATCGTCGTGGTCGTCGAGCAGCAACGGGAGCAGCTGGATGTAGGCGGCCCCCGTCTGCCGCAGCGCGGCCGCCGCGATCTCGCGCTTGCCGCCCCTGAAATGGTGGTAGAGCGAGCCGGTCGGAGCTCCGGCGGCCCGAGCGAGCTGGTTCATCCCCGTGGCGGCGTATCCCTGTGTCCGCAGCAGCTCCGCCATCGCCAGCACGATCCTCTGGTCGGTTCCCATGCGGCCATGATAGAACGGTCTTTCTAGAGAGACCGTTCTAGTCGGGGAGGTCGCCGTGCGGAACGTCGAGGTGGAGGGAGGCGTTCTGGAGTACGACGAGGTCGGGTCGGGTCCACCGGTCGTCCTGCTCCACGGGCTGCTGATGGACCACACGGTCTGGGACCGCGTGCTGCCGCTCCTACCGGAGGGGTTCAGGTACGTGCGGCCCGTCCTGCCGCTGGGAGCCCATCGCCGGCCGATGAAGCCGGGCACCGATCTCACGCTGCGCGGACAGGTCGGCCTGGTCGCCGGCTTCCTCGACGCACTCGCCCTGGAGGACGTCACTCTGGTGCACAGCGATTGGGGCGGGGCGTTGTTCCTCACCGCCTACGGCCTGGACCGGCGCGTCGCCCGGCAGGTGATCCTCCCGTGCGAGGCGTTCGGCAACTTCCCTCCCGGCCTGCCCGGCAAGATGGTGGCGCTCGCCGCCCGGCTGCCCGGCGGGCTCCGGCTCGCCGCCCGCCAGCTGCGCGTCGGCCGGCTCCGCCGGTTGCCCATGCTGTTCGGGCAGATGGCGCGTCGGCCGCTGCCGGACGACCTGGTCCGCCGCTGGACCGAGCCGCTCCTGCGCGATCCCGGCATCCGGCGCGATCTGTTCGCCTATTGCCGTGGGCCGTTCGACCGGGAGGAGCTTGTCCGTGCCACCGAGGCGCTGACCCGGTTCACCGGGGAGGCGCTCGTGCTCTGGTCACCCGACAACCGGGTGATGCCGCCCGAACACGGCCGCCGCCTGGCCGAGCTACTGCCCGCGGGGCGGTACGCCGAAGTGCCCGGTGCCTACGTCCTGTCGATGCTGGACGAACCCGAGACCGTGGCGGAGGAGATCGGCCGGTTCCTCACCGAGCCATCCGCACGGTGAACCCGGCGCCTCGACGTCCACGACCGGCCCCCGGCCACGATCCCCGCGGCCGAAGCCGGCGGGCGGCCGGTTGTCACTTGAGCCCTCCCGTACTGCAGGCTGGGGTACATGACGAACCCACTGGACGGAACCGTCGCGCTGGTCACCGGCGCGAGCAGCGGAATCGGCGAGGCGACCGCGAAGGAGCTCGGCCGGCTCGGAGCCCGGGTCGCGTTGGTCGCGCGCCGCAAGGACCGCCTCCAGGCGCTGGCCGCCGACATCGGCGAACGCGCCCTGGTCATCGAGGCCGACATCACCTCCCGGGAGGAGGCGGTGGGCGCCGTCGAGCGCACCGTGGCCGAGCTGGGCAGGCTCGACACCGTGGTGAACAACGCGGGCGTGATGCTGCTGGGCCCGGCGGTCGGCGCGCCGCTGGAGGAGTGGGAGCGGATGGTCGACATCAACGTCAAGGGGCTGCTCTACGTGGCCCACGCCGCCCTCCCGCACCTGCTCCGGGCGGCCGAGGACTCTCCGCGCCGGGTGGCGGACCTGGTCAACATCAGCTCGGTGGCGGGCCGGGTCGCCAGGATGGGCAGCGGGGTCTACAACCTCACGAAGTTCGGGGTCACGGCGCTGAGCGAGTCACTGCGGCAGGAGGTCGCCCAGCGGCACGTGCGGGTGTCGGTGGTCGAGCCGGGCGCCGTCGCGACCGAGCTCACGACCCATCTGCGCCCGGAGATCCTGGAGGCCTCGCGGGCCCGCTTCGAGGGAGTCGAGCCGCTGCAGTCCGCCGACGTCGCGGACGCGATCGCGTACATCATCACCCGGCCACGCCACATCGCGCTCAACGAGGTGCTGATCCGTCCCACCAACCAGGCCGGCTGACCCACGGCCACCAGGCCACCCCGGCCGGGGTGGGGTCTCGTCCCGCCCCGGCCCTGCGTCCCGGTGTCCGGCTCAGTACTTGATCATGCCGCGGATGTTGGCGCCGTCGCGCATGTCCTGGTAGCCCTTGTTGACCTCGTCGAGGGTGTAGGTGTTGGTCACCAGTTCGTCGAGCTTGAGCTTGCCCTCGTCGTAGAGGCGCAGCAGCCGGGGGATGTCGCGGCGGGGGTTGGCGTTGCCGAAGATGCAGCCGACCAGTTCCTTGCGCTGCATCGCCAGGTCGAAGAGGTTGAGCTTCACGTCCTCCTGGCTGATCGGCGCCACCGCGGTGACGACGGCGCGGCCGCCCTTGGCGACCAGCGACATCATCGGGGCGATGAGGTCGCCGGTGGCGACGCCGGTGGTCAGGATCGCCTTCTCGGCGTTGGCACCCCAGGTAATCTCCGCGACCTTGGCGACCGCCTCCTCGATCGACGCCGAGGTGTGCGTGGCACCGAAGGTCCCGGCCTTGTCCCGCTTCCACTCGACCGGGTCGACGGCGACGACGTGGCGGGCGCCGGCCATGGCCGCACCCTGGACGGCGTTCATGCCGATGCCGCCCAGCCCGATCACGACGACGGTCTCTCCCGGCTGGACGTCGGCGGCGTTGACGGCCGCTCCCCATCCGGTGGTGACGCCGCAGCCGACGAGGGCGGCCTTGTCGAGCGGAATCCACTCGTCGATCTTCACGCAGCTCGCCTCGTTGACGACGGTGTACGGCGAGAACGTGCCGGTGCAGCACATGATCCCGAGGTCCTTGCCGCTCTTGGAGTGGTGCCGGGACGTGAAGTCGCCGATCTGGCGGCCGGCGAGAAGGACCGCGCCGAGGTCGCACACGTGCTGGCGGCCCATGGCGCACGACGGGCAGCGGCCGCAGGCCGGGACGAACGACAGCACGATGTGGTCGCCCGGCTGCAGGGTCGTGACGCCCGGGCCGACCTCGACGACCTCGCCGGCGCCCTCGTGCCCGCCGATGACGGGGAACTGCTCGAGCTCCAGCAGCGCGGCGATCTCCGGGTCGAGGACCATGTCACCCGTGACGAGGTGCTCGTCGGAGTGGCACAGCCCCGACGCCGCGAGCTTCACCTTGACCTCCCCCGCCTTGGGATCGTCGAGTTCGATGTCCTCGATACTCCAGTCGGTACGGGGTTCCCACAGGATCGCCGCTCGAGTCTGCACTGGTGCTCCTTCGGGTTTTCCGAACGTTCTAGCTCTTGATACTAGAACCTGATTCGGAAATCCACTGGTTGCGGCGAATCGGTCGACGGCTAGGCCGGGCGGCCGTGCAGGACAGCCCGCACGGCTGCTTCCAGGAGGGACGCAAGGGGGACGGGATCGGTTCAGAGGGCGACGGTGCGGCCGGTCGCCGCGCTTTCGCGGGCGGCGTCGAGCACCTCGATGTTGCGGACGACGTCCCATGGGTCGACGGGCACGGGGGCCGCGGCGCGGACCGCGGCGGCGAACGCGGGGTAGTAGGTGTCCCAGCGGCCCCGCTCGGCCGGTACGGGCTCACCTTCAGCCCCCCGGTAGAGCCGGCCCCAGCGCGACTCGGGCTCGGTACCCCAGCGATCGCCTTCGGTGGCCGGTGTACGGCCGGCGATCAGCTCGTCCTCCTGGCCGTCGATCCCGTCGATGACGAACGCACCGGTGGTGCCGGTGACCCGCAATCGTGGCCCGGGGGCGGCCTGCACCCAGCTGCCCCACAGATGGGACTCGACGCCGCCCTCGTGGTGCAGGGCGACGAAGACGTCGTCGTCGAGGTCGTGGCGGCCGCGCATCTCCGCGTACACCCTGCGCACCGGGCCGAAGAGTAGTAGCGCCTGGTCGACGAGGTGCGCGCCGAAGTCGCGCAGGGTCCCCCCGCCCGCGGCGGGCGGCCCCGGCTCGGGCGAGAACCGCTCGAACCGCGACTCGAAGCGGGTCACCTCGCCCAGCGCGCCGGTGTCGATGAGCCGGCGGACGGTCAGCAGGTCGGAGTCCCAGCGCCGGTTCTGGTAGACGCTGAGCGGCACCCCGGCCTGCTCGGCCGCCTCGACCGCGCCGCGGGCCGAAGGGGCGTCCAACGCGAACGGTTTGTCCACCACCACGGCCAGGCCGAGCGAGATCGCCTCGAGGGCCAGCGCGATGTGGGTGTCGGCCGGAGTGGAGATCGCGACGGCCTGCGCACCCGCCGCCGCAAGGGCCGCCAGCGAGTCGTACGCCGGTACGCCCGGCCGGTCGGCGGCCAGCTCCGCGCGCCGGTCCGGCGACCGGGTCACCACGCCGACGAAGTCGATGCCGGGCGCCGACGCCAGCAGCGGAGCATGAAAATAGCGGCCGCCGAAACCATAGCCGACCAGTCCGAACCGCACAGGGCCCTCCATCTTGGGAAACATACGCCTGATGACCGAACGTATCGGAGTCCACGGCGGCGGATTCACCGAGGTCGGGCGCGGGCGAGCACGCCGGCGGCGCAAACCGGAATCGGCCGGCCACGGTCCCGTCAGGGGCGAAGGCGCACAGGTCGCGGCCCTGTGCCGGGCGGCATGACCTCTAGAGCTCGCCGAGCTCGCCCAGTGGCTTCTTCCAGTAGTCCGTGTCCGGAACGGAGCGGCCGGGGTCGATGACGATGTGCATGATCTCGGTGAAGGTCTTGAACGCCTCGTCGTCGCCGACGCGTATCTCCATGCGGTTCATGCGCCGGTACCAGTACCGCTGCTCGTCCTCGATCCGGGGGAGGAGCTGTTCGCGGCTGAGGGTGCGGGCTTCCTCGATGGTGAGTCGCTCGAAGCGGGCCATGGGCCGATTGTTCCATCCGGCCCTCGGGGTGAGCAGGTGATGGTGATGTGGGCGATGCCGGAGGTCTTCCCGCGCAGGGTGCAGGTGCCTTGCGGGGGATAGGCGCGTCGTGTCGACGCCGGGGCCGGGCGAGAACTCCCCCGGGCCCGCGGCTCAGCAGGCCGCGGTGAAGTCGGCCTTGGCGGCGCGGCGCATGGCGAAGCGCACCGGCTGGGCCGGCTGGTGGTCGCTGCGGCTGACGCCGTCGGCGTCGATGACCAGGATCGTGGCCGAGACGCTGATCTGGTCGCCGCCCGGCCAGGTGCCGTCGAACCAGCGCAGGTACCGGCCGCCGGTCTCGCCGGGGGAGACGCTCAGCCGGAAGCCGCGTGCGTGGCGGTCGTGCACCCTGCCGGTCAGCTCGTAGGTCATGGGCCGTGCGCCCGCGCACACCCGCACGGCGCCGTCGATCGGGGAGCAGTTCGGGCATCGCCCGGTCCGTGGCTCCGAGCGAATGTGGAGCACCACACTCCGTTGATCACCCGGTGCGAACGCCACCTGGCCCTGCCAGTATCCGGTCAGCGTCGGCCGGCCGGTCAGCGAGATCGCCCACGGATTCAGCAGCGCGTGCGCGACGTACGGCACCCCGATAACGACGGCGGCCAGGGCGGCGGCCACGAGCAGCCACAGGAGGCGCCGCCCGCGCTTGCGGGGCCTGGCGGTGCGCGAAGCCTCACCGGAGGGAAGTCGCACGGTCGTCACACCTTCCTCGTTCTGGTCTCCGAGCCGAGCCGGGCACCGCCCGTCCGGGGCCGGCGGCGGTGCCGCCCGTCGAACTCGTCATTGTTGACGCCTCTTCCGGCTCGTCGGTTCACCGGCCACCGCCGAACCCGGCCGGCCGAGCAGCGAGGTGACCCGTCGTAGGTCATCCGGGCTTGCGGGTACCTGCAGGACCATGAGCAGGTCCGGGTGCTCGACCGGGCGTAGCTGGAACATCTCCAGGTCGAGCCGGCCGATCCCGGGGTGATCGATCTTGATCGTCGCGGGTCTGAAGTCGCGGACGGGGTACTCCGCCCACCACTCCCGGAACTCCGGGCTGGCCTCGGTCAGCGCCGCCACCAGCGTCGCGAACCGCGGGTCGTCCGGCCGCCGCCCGACGGCGGCTCGGAACTGGCTGAGCACGGCACGCGCGGCCGGTTCCCAGCGGACCATGCGGGCACGGCTCTCCGCGTCGGTGAACATCATCCACAGGAGATTGCGCCGGTCGGCGGGGAGCCTCGCGGGGTCATGCCGGAGACGAGCGTAGGGCGTGTTCCACACCAGGTAGTCGAGGTGCACGTCATAGATGGAGGCGATGCTGGGGGCGGCCGCGTCGACCAGCCGCTGCAGCCGGGGAAGTACGTCGTCGACGCGGGTCTCGCCCGCGGTGGTGGCGAGACCGGCCAGGCCGCGGAGGTGCCGGTGCTGGTCCGGGTCGAGCAGGAGTGCCCGGGCCAGCGCATCGATCACCTGTTCCGACGCCGAGATGTTCCGGCCCTGTTCCAGCCAGGTGTACCAGGTGACGCCGACACCCGAGAGCCGGGCGACCTCTTCACGCCGCAGGCCGGGAGTCCGGCGAAGGCCGGGTCGGAGGTCCTCCGGCAGTCCCACGTCGGCCGGCCGCAGCCGTGCCCGCTGAGCGCGGAGAAAGGCGGCCAGCTCGGTACGGCGCGTGGACTGCGGGGTCTCGTGGCCATTCGTCACGCCGATTCGACTCCCGGGCGGAATGGGCGGCTGACAGGCCGAAGCTAGCAGTATCGGTACCAGGACCGGCCGGGCATGTCCACCTACCCTGATGATCGTAGCCATTCGGCCGGGCCTGACCCGGCTGGAGATCTGGTCGCGCACGACAGGCTGAAGACCCTGGGCGCAGAGAGCGGGCGGATATGACCGACGGACTGCTGCTACCGCCTGGTGGCGGCCGCAGGATCCAGACCATGACCCTGAAGGCGGGCGCCGAGCAGTCGAAGATCTGGTCGGCGTTCGAGGCCGAGGTCGCGCCGGGGTTCGACGTCGGGGCGCACCTGCATCAGCAGGCCGAGGAGGTGTTCTACGTGCTCGAAGGCGAACTCGACCTGCTCGCCTTCCAGCCGACCGCCACGGCCGGCGGCGACTGGCGCAGCTGGGAGTCGGAGACCGGCGCCACGGTGTTCCGGGGCGGCCCGGGAAGCTTCATGTTCGTGCCCGCCGGATGCCCGCATGCCTTCTTCAACCCGGGATCGGCGGCCGCCCGGATGCTCTTCCTCGTGTCCCCGGCCGGCCATGAGCTGTACCTGCAGGAACTCACCGACCTGCTGGCCGCCTCCGGGCCACCCGACCAGGCCGAGATCGCGGCGCTCCGGGCCCGGCACGACATCCAGCAGCTCACTCCGCTCACCATCCACCCGCCGGGAGCGTGAGCGGGTCCTGGTCCGGCCGCGCCGCGGCGAGAGCCTGCGGGGGCCGGCGCGCAGGCCCCCCGCAGCCCGCTCGGAGACCCCGGCGCGAGCACGTCCGTCGTCACCGGTGAGCGCGTGGGGGGTTCGCAAAGAACGGCGTCGTGACCGGCAAAGATGTGGCGGGTCCCGGGGTGGCGTCTCGTGGTTCCAGGTAGGTCTGGTCGCTGAGCTGGGGGCCGTTCTCCCTGCCGGAACATGGAAAGGATGTGTCCAGTGAACCTGTCGCGTTCCATCGCGGTCGCAGCCGCTCTGGCGTGGGTGCCAGGCGTTCTCGCGGCGGTACCGGCGGAAGCCGCGACCTGCCCGACCGGGGTGCTGTGCGTCTACCCGCAGAGCAACTTCCGAGGCACGGTCACCAGATACACGCCGCGAGATCTGATCGACGGATACCGCTCGGGAGACGGGTCGAGGCCGTTCACCGCCATCGTCGGCTCCGGGTCGGCGCAGAACAGGATCGGTTTCACCGTCACGTTCGCCACTCGCGAGTCCAAAGTCTGCATCACCCGCCCCTGCCCGCAGTACGCCGCCTCCGAATCGGTCCCGAACGGCGCCGACCGGCCGGTCTTCAACAGACGGCACGACCTCGTTCGGCGAGGGCTCTGAGCTCGAACGCCTGACACCCGTTGAAGCTCCTGGCCGTGCGGAGCCGACCGAGACTCCGCGCGACCAGGAGCTTCCGTGTTTCACCGCCGCGCTGCCGTGGCGGCGGGGGAGGTGGCCAGGTAGTCGAGGGCCTGCTGGGTGGAGGCCACCCGTGAGGGGTGGTGCGCGGGCCGCAGGTAGACCAGTGACTGCCTGGCGAACATCCGGAAGACGGCCGGAAGGTGTCCCCGCCGGACCGATCGCAGGTAGGAGACGAACACGCGGGGGAAGGTGACCTTGCCGTGGACGGTGGGGTCCTGGCGCATCAGTTCCATCGCGCCCGGCCAGGTGCCGTAGGCCATCAGGGCCAGGGAGAACACGTAGGCCGCGACCCGCATCGGGTACTTCCCGCCGAGATGCCGGTAGACGTCGAAGACGACCGAGCGGTGCTCGACCTCCTCGGCGCCGTGCCAGCGCAGCATGTCCAGCATGGTCGGGTCGGTGCCGGCCCGCTCCAGACCCCTGTCGTCGATGATCCACTGGCCGAGTACGGCGGTGTAGTGCTCGATCGCGGCGACCATGGCGAGTTCGAACATCAGCAGGCGGCGCCGTTTGCGCGGTGGCATCGCCGCACGCCGGGCGGGCCGCTCGTCGTTGCGGCGTTCCGCTGCCTCGGTGAGCTTGCGGTGGTCGATGCCGTAGCCCTCCAGTAGCCGCTCGAGGACGCCCTGGTGGGCGCGGGCGTGGACCATCTCCTGACCGATGAAGCCCTTGACCTCGGTCAGCAGCCTCTCGTCGGTGATCTCCGGCTGGGCGTCCCTGACGCACTCGATGAACCAGCGCTCACCGGTCGGCAGCATCAGGTGGAAACAGTTGATCAGGTGGGTGGCGACCGGATCACCCGGGATCCAGTGCAGCGGGGTCTGCTCCCAGTCGAAGGAGACCCGGCGCGGTTTGATCAGCGGATGCCGCTCGTCGATACCGCGTGTCGCGCCATCCGGCGCGCTGATGCCGTCCATGACGGTTCCCTCTATTTGTTATGTGGTGCGCATGGCGGTTGAGGATTGGTGTTCCGGCGGCCTGATAACAGGCATCAGCCCCGCACTTTCTGGACCGCGAACGTCACACCCGCGTCGGGGCGGAGATGACGCTCACGGCCGGGCATTCCGCCGCCGCCGCGGCGGGCGGGGCGGCGGCGGTCGCCGTACCACCGGCGAGCAGTGCCAGTGCGACTCCCCGTCACCGTCGTGCCACGAGACATTTTGAAATACCGCCATTCACGGCTCCTTGCGCTCGGCATGGTCCGAAACCCTGGTCTCAGGTTTTATAGGCGGAAGGAGGCGGGCCCGCTGTAACGGCGGCAGAGCCGTTTTTCGCGGCGACTTGTCAACCCGGCACACTTCATTTGCGAAGGCGCAGGTGAACCCGCGGGGCGTGCCCGCGTGGCAATGCCGAATTCGCGTGAAACGGGCGGCGGTTCACCACCCGGCGTTCAGGGTGAAGGGCATCGGGGCGGCCGGATTCCGGTCCGCCCGGGGCCGGTGCCGGCTTCGAACCGGCTGCGCCCGAACCCAGGCGCGCCCGGCGGGGCGGCCGACCGGGCGGCTGTGCGCCGCCGCCCCGGAGGCAAGGCGCCGGTCAGGCTCGGGGGGTTGCACTCCCTGACTCGAAACTGTAACGTCCGATGTCCTGGAATATAAAACAGCATTCCTAACTATCAGGAGTCAGTCATGATCGTGTCGCTGGGGCACACCGGCTTCTGGGTCCGCGATCTGGAGCTCATGCGGGACTTCTACTCGCGGGTGCTCGGACTCGAGGTGACCGACGAGGACGAGACGCTGGGCATCGTGTTCTTCAGCTCCCGCCCGGCGGAGGAGCACCACGAGTTCGTGCTCCAGCGGGGGCGCACCGCGCCGGACGGCGTGCTGCTCACCCATCAGGTCTCCTGGCGTGTCGACAGCCTGGAGAGCCTGCGCGAGTTCCACCGCAGGTTCGAGGCGGAGGGCGTACGGGTCCAGCAGGAGGTGACCCACGGCAACGCCTTCGGGATCTACTTCTTCGATCCGGAGGGCAACCGCAACGAGGTGTACCTGCGGATCCCGCGTGAGGTCCGGCAGCCGTTCCGCAAGAGCATCGACTTCGGCCAGACCGCCGAGCAGATCTACGCCGAGGCGGAGCGGTTGCTCAACGACGGTGGCGAGGCGTATCAGCCGGTCTCGTAGTGGTGCGCGCGAGCACACGGTGGCGTGGTCTTCGGGGTGGTTCGGGGTGGAAGGAAATCGGTGAGTAGCAGCAGCGTGTCCGCGTCGGGCCGGGTGCTCATCGTCGGAGCCGGGCCGACCGGCCTGGCGGCGGCCAACCTGCTCGGCCAGGCGGGTGTTCCGGTGTCGCTGATCGAGCAGCACGCGACGACCAGCGACGAGGCCAAGGCGATCAGCCTGGACGACGAGTCGTTGCGCACCATGCAGGCCGCCGGGTGGGACGACAAGGTGGCCGAGGTGGTCACGCCGGGCACGGGCACCCGCTACTACGACCGCCGTGGCCGTCCGCTGCTGCACGCCAAGGGCCCGTTCCCGTTCCGCCTGGGGCATCCGTTCAAGAACGCCTTCGCCCAGCCCGACCTGGAACGCGTCCTGCTCGACGGCCTGGACCGGTTCCCGCACGTCGAGGTCGCCTTCGAAACCACCCTGATCGGGTTGCGGCCCGGCGCGGACCGGGTCGAGGCGACCATCGTCCGCAGGTCCGGCCGGGGCGGGCCGGACGGGGCGGCCGGCTCCGAAACGCTGCCGTTCGCCTACGTGCTCGGCTGCGACGGTGGCCGCAGCGCGGTCCGGGAGCTGCGGGGCATCACCATGTCGGGCCGCAACCACGAGGAGAAGTGGCTGGTGGTGGACACGCTCGGCGACCAGCGCGACGAGCGGTTCGCCATGCACTACGGCGATCCCGGGCGACCGCACGTCATCGTGCCCGGGCGGGGCAACCGCTGCCGGTACGAGTTCGCGCTGCGCCCGGACGAGGCCGACCTGGGCCAGGTGGTGGACTTCGAACTGATCCGGCGCCTGCTCGCCCCCTTCCGGGCGATCGAGCCGCACCATGTCGAGCGCGCGGTGGTCTACCGCTTCAACGCGCTGGTCGCCGACACCTGGGGGAGCGGACGGTGCTTCCTGCTCGGCGACGCCGCGCACATGATGCCGCCCTTCGCCGGACAGGGCCTGAACTCCGGCGTCCGCGACGCCGCGAACCTGTGCTGGAAGCTCGTCGCGGTCCTGTCGGGCACCGCCGGGCCCGCGCTCCTGGACAGCTACGAGGTGGAACGCAAGCCCCATGCCCTGGCGACGGTGCGGCTGTCGGAACGGCTGGGCACCGTCGTGATGACCCGCAATCGGTGGACCGCCCGCGCCCGGGACGCGGCCGTACGGCTGCTGAAGCTCTTCCCCGGGACTCGGGACTACCTGGAGGCGATGCGCTTCCGCCCGGTCGCCCGCTACCAGCAGGGTTTCGTGCACGTCACCGGCAGAGACGCGCAGCGCGACCTCGTCGGGGTGCAGCTCCCGCAGCCTCGCGTCTACACCGGCGACTACGAGCTGGTCCGGATGGACGACGCTCTCGGTCCCGGGTTCAGCCTGCTCGGCGTGGACGTGGCCGAAGCCGAGTGGGCCGGGCTGGACCCCAGGCTGGAGGGGCTGGCGCCGCGCCGGATCGAGGTGGCACTGGGCGATCGGATGCCGCGCGCCGCGCCGGGACGCCGGGCGTGCACCGACGCCGACGGGCGGCTGGAGGGCTTCTTCCGTGGGATGTCCGGTCACTTCGTGCTGGTCAGGCCGGACCGCTTCATCGCCGCCGTCTTCACGGCCGCGCAGTCGGGCCGGGTGATGGGGGAGCTGGCCCCGTTTCTCGACACCCGGTCCCGGGGGCTCGGCCTGATCGGGCATCCGCCGGAGCACACTTCGTCAGGGATAGAGGAGAACGTGACATGAGGCTCGCCACCATCCGTCTCGACGGCCGTACCGCCGCAGCCAGGATCGACGACGACATCGCCACGCTGCTGGACCACGCCGATGTCGGCGAGCTGCTCGCCGATCCGGACTGGCGGGCCCGCGCGGCCGGGCCGGGGCAGACCCGGACGGTGGCACCGGCCGACTACGCGACGCTGATCCCCCGGCCGGAGAAGATCATTTGCCTGGGGCTGAACTACCGGACCCACATCGCCGAGATGGGCCGGGACACCCCGCGGTATCCGACGTTGTTCGCCAAGTACTCCGGGGCGCTCATCGGCGGCCATGACGACATCGTGCTGCCGGTGGTCAGCCGGGACGTCGACTGGGAGGCGGAGCTCGGCGTCGTCATCGGCCGGCCGGGGCGGCACATCCGGCACGAGGACGCGCTGGCGCATGTCGCCGGCTACACCGTCGTCAACGACGTGACCGTACGCGACTACCAGCACCGCACCCGGGAGTTCCTGTCCGGCAAGACCTTCGAGCACACCACCCCGGTCGGCCCGGTGCTGGTGACGGCCGAGGAGTTCGGCGACGCCGAGCCGGATCTCGAGATGGTCTGCGCCGTCGACGGCGAGGTCATGCAGCGGGCGCGCACCAGCGACCTGCTGTTCGGCGTCCGCGACATCATCAGCTACGTCAGCGACATCATCACGCTGCGTCCGGGCGACCTCATCGCGACCGGGACGCCGGGGGGCGTGGGGGCGGGCCGCTCTCCCAAGGTGTTCCTCACCGAGGGCCAGGTGCTCACCACGAGCATCGAGCGCCTGGGCACCCAGCGCAACGTCTGCGTACCCGAGAAGGTCTGATCGGCGGGAAGGTCCGGCCACCGGCCGGAGGGCCCGGCCGGGAGGTCACATGTCCAGCCGGGCCAGCGCGCCGGAGATCTCCTCGGCCGCCGCCCGGACCTGGGAGATCAGCGTCTCCGCCCGCTCGTCGCTGACCCGGTGGGCGAGCGCCGCCACGCTCAGCCCGGCGGTGACCGTGCCGTCCGGGCCGAGGATCGGGCTGCCGATGCCCAGCACGTCGTCGTCCAGCTCGGCGTGGGTGACCGCGTAGCCGAGCTCGCGGATCTCCTTGAGGCGCTGCTTCAGCGGCTCCGAGTCGACGATCGTCGCCGGGGTGAAGCGGGTGAAGGGCGCGTCGTCGAGGATCTCGTTGAGCACCTTCGGCGCGAGCCAGGCCAGGATGCAGAACGCCGAGGCGCCGGCGTTGGGGGGGAGCACCTGCCCGCGTTCGTAGGAGATCCGGATGCGGGATCCGGGTGCCTCCTCGCGTTCCAGGCAGACGATCGCATGGCCGCTGAGCCGGGTCAGCAGGACCACCTCGCCGGTCTCGGTGGCGAGGCGCCGCATGATCGGCACGGCGAGCTGGGACAGCCCGATGCCCCGCCTGGCCAGCCGCGCCAGCTCGAAGACGCGCTGGCCGAGCCGGAAGCCGCCGGGCGCCTCCTCGATGAAGCCGGACGACCCCAGGCTCTGGATGTAGCGGTACGTCGTCGACCGCGCGACGCCGAGCTCCTCGGCGATCTCGGTGGCCGACAGCACCAGCCTGTCGTCGGTGAACAACAGCAGAATGTCCAGCGCGCGGTCCGCTGTGGAGTTCCGTTCGCGGTATCCGCTGTTCTTGGTCATCCCACCCATGGCACAGAGCATGGCACGGAATTCCACGCGACGGGTGACCGGGGTGCGCGGACCGCGGTCGGCGGCCGACCGTTCGTGATCGTTGACAGGAGAGTACCGCCGACCTAGGCTCTGTCTCGATTTGCAGTACAACTATCCTGATAAACGAGACTCATTGAAGCCATGGAGGGTGCGGTGTCCGAGATCATCCAGGGTCTCCGCCGGGTGCGCTGGCCCGACGGCAAGCGCCTGTGCGTCACGATCGGCGTCGCCTTCGAGGACTTCGAACGGCAGAGCCAGTACCACCAGGAGCGGGTACGGCCCGGACAGGTCGACCGGTTCTCGTTGTCCTACGCCGACTACGGGTGGCGGGTCGGGGTGTGGCGGCTGCTGGACTTCTTCGGCGCGCAGGGGGTCCCGGTGAGCTTCTCCTGCAACGGCCTGGCCGCCGAGCGGCATCCGCGGGTGCTGGCGGCGATGATCGACGGCGGCCACAGCGTGGTCGGTCACGGCTGGGCCAATGATCGTCTGCTCGCCGCCTTCGAGGACGAGGAGGCGGAGCGCGCGGAGATCCGGCGCACCCTCGACGCGATCGGCGAGGCCGCCGGCTCCCGGCCGGCCGGCTGGATCAGCCCGGGCAACATGGGCTCGGAGCGGACCCCGTCGCTGCTGGTGAGCGAGGGCGTGCGGTGGTGCGGAGACGACGCCAGTGACGACCTGCCCTACGTGCAGAACATCGGCGGCCGCCCCCTGGCGATCCTGCCGAAGGCGAACCTGGCGGCCAATGACCTGGTGCAGTGGATACTGCCGCAGAACTCCCCCTCGGTGTTCGCCGAGACGCTGCTCGACGCGGTGACCACCCTCGATCGCGAGGCGTCCGCGGACTCGGGCGGGTGGATCGACATGGTCCTGCACTGCCACATGGCCGGGCGCCCGGCGTTCCTGCCCACCCTGGCCCGGGTGATGGAGCGGCTCCGCGAGCTGGACGGCGTCTGGTGGGCCGCCAAGGACGACCTGGCCGAGGTGGCGCTCGCCCGGCCGATGACCCGCGACGACGACGTGAGGGGAGCCGCCCGATGAGCGGCGAGACCGTCTTCGACCCCCTGGACCTGGCACACCACCGCGACGCGGTGGCCCGGCTGAGCCGGGCCCGCGAAAGCTGCCCGGTGTCACGACCGCATCCGCACATGTACGTCGTCGCCGCGATGGCGGACGTGGAGCGGGTGCTGGTGGACCACACGACGTTCTCCGCGCGCAGCAACTTCCGGCTCGACCCGGTCAACGGCGCGAAGTTCGTCAAGACGGCCACCTCGATCACCTCGCTGGACCCGCCGGAGCACACGGAGGTACGCCGCCGGCTGCGGCACTGGTTCGCACCCCGCGCTCTCCGGCTGCTCGAGCCGCGGGTCGCCGAGCTGGCGGCGGCGCAGGTGGCCGCGCTGCCGGCCGGCTCCGTGGTGGACCTCCTGCCGCCGGTCAAGACGCTGGCCGGGCAGGTCGTCTACCACCTGATCGGCGCTCCGGAGGCCGACTGGCCCCGGCTGCAGGCCTGGACCGACGCGTTCCACCATCGGCTGCCCGCCCCCTTCGACGACATGCCGGAATACCTGGACATGGTGCGGTATCTGGAGAACCTGCTCGACGGGTACATGTCTGGGCGGACCGCCCCCGACCACTCGGTCATCGCGGGGCTGGCGGCGGACGCGGCGGCCGGGGAACTGCCGGTCTCCGAGGCGGTGACGCATGTCCGCCAGCTGATCCAGGCCGGTACCGAGACCACCAGCACACTGATCGTCAACCTGCTGTACGAGCTGCTGCGGGAGCCCGGTCGCTGGCAGCGGCTGTTGCGGGAGCCCGAGCTGGTGGACCGGGCCATCGAGGAGTCCCTGCGCCACGACCCGCCCATCCAGTACGTGATGCGGACGCCGCACGAGCCGACCACGGTCGGCGGCTGTCCCATCGAGCTGGACGAGCAGATCGTGGTGAGCCTCCAGTCGGCGAACCGGGACGAGGGCTTCTGGGGTCCGGACGCCGGCGTCTTCGATCTGGATCGGGAGCGCACCGGCGCCCATCTGGCCTTCGGCCGGGGATCGCACGCGTGCCTCGGTGCGCCGATCGCCCGGATCGAGGCGCGGTCGCTGGTGCGGGAACTGCTGCGGAGCCGTCCCGGCATCACCCTCGACCCGTCCTATGTGTACGAACAGGCCGATGAGCTGATGGTCCGGCGGCCCACCCGGCTGCTCGTCCAGATGCCGCGGGAGACACCGACGTCGGAGGAGTCGAGATGACCGAGACCGGAGCCGTCCTGGACGGCGCCACCTTCCGCAGCGTGCTGAGCCAGTACCCGACCGGTGTGTGCGCGATCACCGCCGTGGGGGCCGACGGAGGTCCGGTCGGCATGGCCGTCGGATCCTTCACCTCGGTGTCGCTCGATCCTCCGCTCGTCGCGTTCCTCGCCGACCGGTCCTCGACCACCCTGCCGAAGGTGCTGGCGGCGGGCCGGTTCTGCGTCAACGTGCTGAGCGACCGGCAGGAGCCGGTGTGCCGGGCGCTGGCCACCCGCGGCCCGGACAAGTTCCGCGACCTCGCCTGGACGCTGACCGGTGCGGGCCAGGTCCGGATCGACGGTGCCATCGCCTGGATCGACTGCGTCGTCGACACCGTCGTCGAGGCGGGCGATCACAAGATCGTCATTGGTGCCGTGCAGGCGCTGGAGAGCGCGCCGGCGGATCTGCCCCTGCTGTTCTTCCGTAGCGGGTACGGCAGGTTCTCCGCCGGCTCGCGGGTGATGGCCTCCGCGCCCGACCTCGTCGACCAGATCAGGCGGGCGGATCGGGCCCGGCCGAGCCTCGAACGGGTGGCGGACCGGTTGAGCCTGGAGTGCGTGGCGGTCGCCGGCGTCGACGGCGACGTCGTCCAGGTCGCCGGTGCCGGACGGCCGCGCTCGGGCGGCCCGCCGTCCCGGGTCGGGGTGCGGATGCCGTTCGCCGCCCCGATGGGCGCGATGTTCGTCGCCTGGGCGGACGAAGCGACCGCCGACCGGTGGCTGAGCGGCATCCCGGGGCCGCTCGGCGGCCGGCAGCGTGCCGCGTACCTGGAGGCGCTGCGGCGGCTGCGCGAGCGGGGATGGTCGGTGACGCTGCGGCAGCCGGCGATGGACACGGTGGACGACCTGCTCGACGCGCTGGCGGCCGGTGGCGGGGATGCCGACCTGGAGCGGCGGCTGCGGGAGCAGCATGCCCTGCTGGGCGGCCCGGCGGCCTACGACGTCACCGAGATCGACCCGGAGGCCGGGTACGAGGTGCGCAGCCTGGGCGTCCCGGCCTTCGACCATGACGGGAGCGTGTCGATGTACGCGGCGCTCTTCGGCTGGCCGGAGCGCGTCAGCGGGGCCCAGCTCCTCGACGCGCTGGAGGCCCTGCGTGAGGTCGCGGACGCGCTGAGCGCCTGAGCGAGCGGGCCGCTTCAACGTCCGGCGATCGGCGGATCCGGGCCGTGCGAGACGGGTACATGCCCCTTCTTCCCGTCTCCGGGACACCAGGGCCGCCGAGCACTGATCGTCCGTGCGTGGGCGGGCCCGTGAGACCTGCACGGACAGTCACATAATGTGATGAACGGTGGCGCGGCCCCCACCGCAGGAGCGGGCCGCCCGGAGCGCTGCGCCGGCACTGACATCCCGGCCGGCCCGGCCGGCGGCGGTCAGGCCCGCCCGCGGTGTCCACGCCCTCGGGGGGACCGCCTCGTCTCCCTCGTTCCCGCTGCTCACAGGGCCATCCGGGGCCATCGGCCGAACACCACATCGGAAATCTTCATGCGCTGTTGAGGCTGTTGACACCCTCGATGACCAGCGCCTATCTTTGTCCTACATAATCGGACTCTAGTCCTGATAAACAGGACAACAGAATCCTGGCGAGGAGTGTCTGTGAAAAGTTCACTGGGAATCCACCGTGGCTGGCTGAGCGTGGCCGCCGCTGTGGCGGTGCTCCTGAGTGGCTGTTCGAGTTCCGACGATTCGTCGTCGTCCGGATCGGCATCGAATGCGGCCGTGCCGCAGAGCTCGTCAACGGCGTCCCTGGATCAGTCACTGGTCGCCATGCTCCCGCCCGAGATGCGCGGGAAGACCTTCAAGGCGGCGGCGCTGTTCCAGCCGCCGTACCTGCTGCAGGACTCGTCCGGCAAGATCACCAGTGGGCTGGACATCGATCTGTTCAACGAGTTCGAGAAGCGGCTCGGCATCAAGTTCCAGCTCGTCGACACCAGCTTCGCCTCGATCCTGCCGGGCCTGCAGTCCGGGCGGTGGGACCTGTTCGGCGGCATGGGCGACTTCAAGGCGCGGCACGGCAGCGCGACCTTCGTCGACATCAACAAGGTGGCCTCGGGCGTGCTCGCGCCGGCGAAGTCCAAGAAGATCAGCTCGCTGACCGATCTCTGTGGCGGAAGCCTGGGGACGATCGCGGGCTCGATCGCGGGCGACATCGCGGCGAACGCCTCCAAGGCGTGCGCGGGTCTCGGCAAGCCCCCGATCAAGCTGAGCGTCCTGCCCGACAAGGCGGCGCTGGAGCTGGCGATGCTCTCCGGCCGCCTGGACGCCTACACCGACACCAACCTCGTCACGCAGTACACCGCCTCCGTGTCGTCGGGCAAGTTCGTGAGCTTCACGCTGATCCCGAACGCGATCAACGGTCCCGACAACATCACCGCGATCGCCCTGACCAAGGACAACAAGCTCGCGCCGGTGCTGGTGGCGACCCTGAAGAAGATGGTCACGGACGGTACCTACCAAAAGCTGTACGACAAGTACGGCGTCGGTGACCTCACCCTGCCGATCGACAAGATCAAGATCAACGGCGGCCTGAACTAGCGCGGGGATCGTGACGGAGACGGGTGGACCTGGCGATGAGTGCTGAACCGAGCGTGCGCGGGGCGGACGCGGCCACGTACCTTCTGATCGACCGGGAGGTCGCGCGGGTCGAGCCGCTGTTGCACGAGCTCGCCGCGGACCTGCACGCGGATCCCGAGACGGGCTTCGAGGAACACCGCTCGGTGCGGCGGATCGCCGGGCTGCTGCGGGCCGAGGGCCACGCGGTCCGGACGGGCACCTTCGATCTGCCCACCTCGTTCGTGGCCGGGACGGGGACCGGCCGCCCGCATTTCGCGCTGCTCGCCGAGTACGACTCGCTGCCGGGGCTCGGCCACGCCTGTGGCCACAACGTGATCGCCGCGATCTCGGTGGGCGCCTATCTGGCCGCGGCCCCGGTGGTCGAGCGGCTCGGCGGGCGGCTCTCCCTCATCGGCACCCCCGCCGAGGAGGGCGGCGGCGGCAAGGAGCTGATCCGGCGGCGCGGCGGGTTCGCGGACGTCGACGCCGCGATGCTGGTCCACCCGGAGGACAACGACACGATCTACTCGGCGACGAGCGGGCTGCGGCAGGTCAGGGTGGTCTACCGAGGCCGGCCGGCGCACGCGGCGGGCAGCCCCCACAAGGGGATCAACGCCCTGGACGCGATCGTCACCGCGTACCAGTCGCTGGCGCAGCTACGGCAGCACATCACGCGCACCCAGTCGGTGCACGGGATCATCACCAAGGGCGGCGACACTGCCAACGTGGTACCCAGCCTGACCGAGGGCGTGTTCCTGGTACGCGCCGCGGACCTCGCCGCGCTGGGCGAGCTGTCCACCCGGGTGGAGGCGATCTTCCAGGCGGCGGCGACCGCCACCGGGTGCGAGGTCGCCCTGGACTGGAGCGAGCGCATCCCGTACCTGCCGCTGAACGTCAACGAGACGCTCGGGGACAGGTACGGAGCGCACCTGGAGCGACTGGGGTACCCGATCCCCCCGCAGCCCAGGGCACTCCGCAGCACCCCGCCGTCCAGCGACGTCGGCAACATCAGCTACGAGGTGGCCACCGTCCAGCCCACCATCGCCATCGCGCCGCCCGGGGTCGCCAACCACACGGCGGAGTTCGCCGAGTACAGCGTCGGCGCCATGGCCCGGCGTGCCGTCGCGGTGGCGGCAGCCGCGCTGGCCGGCACGGTGGCCGACTTCCTCGCCTCACCCGGCCTGCGCGCCGCCGTGGGCGCGGAGCTGGCGACCGCCGCGTCGCCGGTCCCCGGCCTGGCCGGGCCGGGAGACGCCCCGGGGCCGGCCGCGCCCCACGACTCTGGAGACCCGCATGCCTGACCACGATCCGCGCAACGTCCTCGTCACGGGGGGAGCGGCCGGGATCGGCCTCGCCATCGCCCAGCGCTTCGCGCGCAAGGGCGCGAGCGTCGGCCTGCTCGACCGCAGCAGAGCACAGCTCGACGCGGCGCTCGCCGCTTTCCCGGCGGACGCCCGGGTGGACGCGCTGCACGCCGACATCGGCCGGCGAGACGAGGTGGAGGACGCCATCGCCACCTTCACCGGGCGCCGGGGATCCCTGGACGTCGCCGTCAGCAACGCCGGGGTCGCACCGAACCATCTCTTCCTGGAGATGGACGACGACCAGTGGCAGTCGGTGATCGGCACCAACCTGACCGGCGCCTTCGTGTTCATGCAGACCGCCGCGCGGGTGCTGGTCGGCCAGGGCCGGGGCGGCAAGATCTGCGCTATCTCCAGTGGAGCCCGGCAGTCGGCCCGGACCGGTGCCGCGGCGTACTGCGCCTCCAAGGCCGGGCTGGTGATGCTCGCCAAGGTGATGGCCCTGGAGCTCGGCCCGCACGGCATCAACGTCAACGTGGTCTCCCCCGGATTCATCGATCACGGGACCCGGCCGGGCCTGGGCGCGTTCACCAACGACGAGTACGTCGCGGCCATGAAGACGCTGGTGCCGCTGCCCCGGATGGGAGTCGCCGACGACATCGCGGCGGGCGTCGAGTACCTGTGCTCGCCGGACGCGGACTGGGTCACCGGAACGGTGCTCGACGTCGACGGCGGCAGCTCGACCGGCCGGGCGGCGCTGCCGCGCAACTGACGTGAGAGAGAGAACGCGACCATGACGAAGGACCACATGACGCCCGGCGCGATCGACGTCCATGTCCATTTCCTGCCGGACGCCTACCGGCGGGCCGCCATCGACGCCGGTTACCGGCTCGCCGACGGCCTGGCGCCGCCCGGCCTGCCGGAGTGGAGCGCGGAGCGGCACCTGGAGGTGATGGACGGGCTCGGTGTCGAGACGGCCGTGCTGTCGGTGTCCTCCCCGGGCGTCCTGCTCTATGACGAGCCGGCCCGGGTCGCCGAACTGGCCCGTATCGTCAACGACGAGGGCGCCGCGGTGGCCGCCGCGCACCCCGGCCGGTTCGGCTTCTTCGCGAGCCTTCCGCTGCCGGACGTCGAGGCCTCGCTGGAGGAGATCCGCCGCGCGTTCGACGAGCTCGGCGCGGACGGCGTCGTCCTGATGACCAACTACCGGGGCGTCTACCCCGGTGACCCGCGCCTGGCGCCGGTGTTCGCGGAGCTGTCCCGCCGGGAGGCCGTGGTGCTGTTGCACCCGACCTCGCCTGCGTGCGCCGTCGACGGGGTGATGGTGGGCTGGCAGCGCCCGATGATCGAGTTCTTCTTCGAGTCGACCCGTACCGTCACCGACCTGATCCTGACCCGGACGCTGAGCGACAACCCCGGCATCAGACTGATCGTGGCGCACGCCGGTGCCGCCCTGCCCGCGCTCGCCTCCCGGGTCGCCCGCAACGTGCACCGCCGCAACGCCGCCGCCGGCCCTGACGAGCGGCTGCCCGACTTCGACGAGTCGCTGGCGAATCTCTGGTACGACCTGGCCGGCAGCGTCTACCCGCATCAGGTGCCGGCGCTGCTGGGCATCGCCAGGCGGGACCACGTGCTGTATGGCAGCGACTGGCCGTTCACCGCCGCGGAGACGGCAGGCGAGCTGCGGCGGGACTTCGAGAAGGCGCCGGAGTTCACGGCGGAGGACCGGCAGGCGATCCTGCGCGGCAACGCGGCCGGGCTGCTGGCCCGTTTCGGCGCTCAGGCGGAGCACTGAGATGGGAGCCGAGCCGGGGTCGCCGGTGGTGATCGTCGGGGCCGGCGCCATCGGCGGGACCATCGCGCACGGGCTGGTCAAGGCCGGGCGGGACGTGGTGCTGGTGGACACCGACGCCGAGCACGTCGCCGCGATCAGGGAGCACGGCATCCGCGTCGAACGGCCCGACGGCACGCTGGACGTCTCGCCTCCCGTGACCGCGCTCATGCCGGACGAGTTCGCCGGTGAGCCGATCGGCCTGGCGCTGCTGGCCACCAAGTCCCAGCACACGGAGGCCGCCGCGGCCTGGCTCGCGGCCAGGCTGGCCGCGGACGGGATCGTGCTGTCCTGCCAGAACGGCGACACCCTGGAGGCCGCGGCCCGCCACCTCGGCGCCGGCCGGCTGCTGGCGGCCATGGTCGAGGTGGCCGCGGACGTCGTCGCCCCCGGGGTGATCCGGGACGGGGCGGCGGGCGGGCTGGCGATCGGCGAACCGGCCGGTGGCCCGACACCGCGGGTACACGCGGTGGCCGCGCTGCTCGACGCGTCGGTGCCGACCACGGTCTCGGCGAACGTCCGGGGCCTGCTGTGGGCCAAGCGGGGGATGGCGATGATGCTCACCGCGTCGGCGTTCGAGGACGCGCCCACCGCGCAGATCATCGATGCCCACCCGGAGGTGATGGCGGCGCTGGCCCGGGAGGTGCACGCGGTCGCCGTCGCCGGCGGGATCACGCCGGAGTCCTTCGACGGATACGACGCCGCGGCGTTCACGGCCGGCTCGGGCGAGGCGGCGCGGGCGGCGGTGGCGGCGCTGGCCGCCACCATCGCCACGTTCCGCAAGAAGCGCAGCGGGGTGTTCCGCGACCTCGTGGTGCGCCGCCGCCGCACCGAGGCCGGCCACGACCTGGCCGCGCTGCTGGGCGATGCCGGGCGGCTCGGCGTCGAGGTGCCGGCCTGCACGCTGCTGGCCAGGGTGCTCGGCGAACTCGAGGACGGCGAGCGCACGGTGGCCGCTCGCAACCTCGCGGAAATGCACGACGCGCTAGACCGACACTCCGCGCCGGACCCGGCGCGCTGACGAAAGAGGCGCCGCATGGCATCCGACATGCTGTCCACGAACATCACCCCGCCGGGGGACGCGCGGGCCTCGCCCCCGCCGCCCGACGGTGAGGACGAGATCCTGCCGATCGGCACCGCCCGCGGCTGGGGCCGGTGGGTGGTCACCCTCATCGTCGTCTTCCTGCTCGCCGAGCTGATCGTCTCCGTGACCCGCAACCCCCGGTTCGAGTGGCGGACGGTCGGGCACTACTTCGGGGCCTCGGCCATCCTGGACGGGCTGGGACTGAGCCTGCTGCTCACGGTCATCGTGACCGCTCTGGCGATCCCGCTGTCCCTGCTGGTGGCGGGCATGCGGCTGTCCTCGGTGCCGATCGCGCGCGCCGTCGCCTGGGCGTTCGTCTGGTTCTTCCGCAGCGTGCCGGCCCTGGTGCAGTTGCTGTTCTGGTTCAACCTCGCCGCGCTGTACCCCAAGCTCAGCATCGGGCTGCCCTTCCTCGGGCACTTCGCGTCGGCGGACGCCAACGAGGTGATCACGCCGATGGTCGCCGCCATCGTGGGGCTGACGCTGCACGAGGTGGCGTTCATGTCGGAGATCTTCCGAGCCGCGATCCTCTCCGTCTCCAAGGGACAGTCGGAGGCGGCCGCCGCCCTGGGGATGTCGCGAGGGCGTGCCTTCTGGCACGTCACGCTGCCGCAGGCGGTCCGGACCGCGATCCCGCCGGTCGCCGGGCAGGCGATCTCGCTGGTCAAGCTGACCGCGCTGGTGAGCTTCATCGGGCTGACCGACCTGCTGTACTCCGTGCAGCGGATCTACGCGGTCAACTTCAAGACGATCCCGCTGCTGCTCGTCGCCACCTGCTGGTACCTGATCGTCACCAGCATCATGTCGGTGGGCCAGTACTACCTGGAGCGCTATTTCGCCCGGGGCCACGGGCCGGCCCGGCAGCGGGGCAGGCAAGACCGGCGGCGGACGCCCGCCGCGACACTGGACGAAGGTGCGTGACCATGCCCATGCTGACCGCTCGTCAGATCGAGAAGTCCTACGGCGACTTGAAGGTGCTCAACGGGGTCGACCTGGACGTGGAGCGCGGCGAGGTGGTGTGCATCATCGGGCCGTCGGGCTCGGGCAAGAGCACCTTCCTGCGGTGCATCAACCACCTGGAGTCCATCGACCACGGCCGCATCACGCTGGACGGCGAGGTGATCGGGTACCGGCGCAGCGGCAACAGGATGATCGAGCTGTCCGACCGGCGGATCGCCCGCCAGCGCCAGGCCATCGGCATGGTCTTCCAGAGCTTCAACCTGTTCCCGCACAAGACCGTACTGGCCAACACCGCCCAGCCGCCGACGGTGCTCGGCAAGTGCGGCAAGGCCGAGGGCCGTGCCCGTGCGCTGGCGTTGCTGGAGCGGGTGGGCCTGTCCGACAAGGCCGACGCCTACCCGGCCCATCTGTCGGGCGGGCAACAGCAGCGGGTGGCGATCGCCCGGGCGCTGGCGATGGAGCCGAAGCTGCTGCTCTTCGACGAGCCGACCTCGGCGCTCGACCCGGAACTGGTGGGTGACGTGCTCGCCGTCATGAAGGACCTGGCCAACGACGGGCTGACCATGATCGTGGTCACCCACGAGATGGCCTTCGCCCGCGAGGTCGCCGACCGGGTCGTCTTCATGGGCGACGGGGTGGTCATCGAGCAGGGCTCGCCGCGACAGGTGCTCGAGAATCCGCGGCATGCCCGGACCCGGGCCTTTCTGCAGCGGGTGCAGGCGGCCGGCGGGCCGATCGACTAGCGGCGGCCGAAGAGCCGCTCGAAGACCCCCTCGAAGACGACCGATCGAAGAGACCGATCGAAAGACAAGGAAGAGCCCAGAGAATGACAGCCCTATCGCAGGGTCCCCGTACCCGCAAGGAACGGCGCCTGGACGACCGGTTCCGCTTCGGCCTGATGTGGTTCAATTCGCCGTCGCCGCACGTGACCTCCAAGGTCATGGCGGACCGCAATCCCGACGTGCTCGACGTGGACGTGCAGATCGAGTTGGCGCAGACGGCGGAGTCCATCGGGATGGACTTCCTGTTCTTCGCCGACGGCTACACCCACCACGGCGAGCACAGCGCCCGGGTGGGCCATGGCGAGCCGTGCCTGTTCTCGCCGGTGTGGGCGAGCGCGGTGATGGCGGCGACCAGGCACATCGGTGTGATCACGACGATGCACACCCGGTACCTGCCGCCCGCCGTCATCGCCCGGATCGGCGCGAACCTGGACGTGCTCAGCGGCGGCCGGTGGGGCTGGAACATCGTGCCGGGATCGAAGGCCTCCGAGGCGGCGCTGCTCGGCATCGAGGACGTCGAGGACCACGACGCCCGTTACGAGATGGCCGCCGAGGCGGTCGAGGCGGTGAAGGCGATCTGGGCCGCCGACGGCGCCGAGGTCGACTTCAAGGGCAGATATCACACCGTCCAGGGCACGCCGCGTGGCCCCGGACCGCTCCAGCGCCCGTGGCCCGCGCTGTTCAACGCCGGTGTGTCGCCGGCGGGCCAGAAGCTCATCGCCTCCACCTGCGACTACGCCTTCCTGTCGGTGTCGGAGGATCTGGCGAAGGTGAGCGCGCCGCTCGCCCAGCTCGGTGACGCGGTCGAGGCCGCGGGCCGTCCCCGCGACGCCGTGGTCGCGGCGGGCAGCATCGGGGTCGTCACCGCCGCGACGCACCGCGAGGCCGAGGAGAAGTTCGCGTTCATCCGGGAGTCGGTCGACATGGACGCGGCCCGGGCGTGGGCCGGTGCGTTCATGGGGCGCAGCCAGACCTACCAGGCGACCTACCAGGACACCGAGGCCGACGAGATCGCCCGGCGGGTGGGCGTCGCCGCCGGCAGCCGCGTGCTGGTGGGCACCCCTGAGGAGGTCGCCGAGCAGTTCATCGAGATCCATCGGATCACCGGGATGCGCGGCTTCATGGTGACGCCGCTGATGTGGTCGGTCGAGGAGCTGCGGCTGCTGGGCTCCGTGCTGCCGCACCTGGAACGCGCCGGCGTGTGGACCCCGCCGGCCCAGCGGGGGTGGTCGTGGTGACGGACGTCCAGTACAGCTCCTTCTCCTACCTCACGGCGGGGGAGGACTACGACGAGGTGGAACTGGCCCCGCAGGTGGGCCGTACGCCCCCGTACGACCTCGGGCTGACCGAGGAGCAGCAGGAGCGCACCCGTCGCCTCATGGCGGAGAACCTCATCATCAGCGTGCACGATCATCCGCACGTGTTCCCCGACGACATGGGCAGGCTGCGCGACTACGCGCGAGCGGGGCGCACCGCGCTCGGGTACGAGGGGTTGCGGCGGTCCGGGATGGACTGCGTCTTCGAGAACCTGGCCGGTCCGACCGGCTGCATCACCAGCGCGCACGGCTGGAAGTGGTCCGATGTGCTGTTCGACATCGGGATGCGGGTGTGCGACATCGACCACCAGTCCTACGTGGTGCTCGCCCGTACGGTGGCCGACATCCTCGAGGCCAAGCGCCAGGGGCGGATGGCACTGGTGCTCGGCATCGAGGCGGCCACCCCGATCGAGAACGAACTGGACCGGCTCGACCTGCTGTACGGCTTCGGGGTGCGCCAGGTCGGCATCGTCTACAACGACACGAACCTGCTCGGCTCCGGGCTGAAGGAGCTCCGTGACGGGGGGCTGAGCCGGTTCGGGCGGCGCGCGGTCAAGCGGATGAACGACCTGGGCATGTCCATCGACCTGTCGCACGCGGGCGACCGGACCAGCATCGAGGTCATCGAGGCGTCGGAGCGCCCGGTGATGATCACGCACGCGGGCGCCCGTGGCGTGTGGCCCTCCGAGCGGATGAAGCCCGACCACGTGCTGACGGCGCTCGCCGAGTCCGGCGGCCTGCTGGGCATCGAGGCCGCGCCGCACTCGACGGTCTCGCCCGCGCACCCCGAGCACTCCATCGACTCGGTGATGGACCACATGCTGTACTGCGTCGACCTGATGGGCATCGACGCGGTGACGTTCGGTCCGGACACCCTCTTCGGCGACCACGCCGGCCTGCACACCACGCTCGCCGGGGTGTTCGGCAAGGGCGGCCCGTCCGTCCCGCAGGCGGACCCGGACCCCGGCACCCGGGTGGGTGTCACGGACCCGGTGGCGAAGCACGTCGAGTACTGCGCCGGCCTGGAGAACCCGGGCGAGAACTTCTGGAACATCGTGGGCTGGCTGGTCAAGCACGGCTTCGCCGACGAGGACATCGCCAAGCTCTGCGGCGGCAACACGCTGCGCGTGCTGGAGCGAAGCTGGTGGGCGTAGTCCTGGTGCCGTCCGGCGATCCCCGGCCCGGGTCGCGCACCTCAGCCGCGGGGGGCGCTTGACGCGTCATATGTTGACACATCAACCATGTGCCTTATGATTGACGTGTCAATGAGATGAGGCGTCATGGCAGGTGAGACGGCCGCCGCCGCGGTGACGCGGCGGCGGATGACCACGGAGGAGCTCGCGATCTGGCGGTCGCTGCTGGACACGACCGCCGAGCTCCGGAGAATCCTCGGTGCGCAGTTGCAGCAGGAGTCGGATCTCTCCCCGGCCGACTACCAGGTGCTGCTGGCGTTGCACGAGGCGGACGGCAGGCGGCTGCGCTCCTCCGAGCTCGCGGCGAGCATCGACTGGGAGCGGAGCCGGCTGTCCCACCACCTCGGCCGGATGGAGCGGCGCGGCCTGATCCGGCGCGACGAGTGCGCCACTGACAGCCGCGGTGCCGAGGTCTCGTTCACGCAGGCCGGGGCGAACATGTTCCAGCGTGCGACCGGGCCCCATATGAGGGCCATCAAGAAACACTTCGCGGACGCTCTGACGCCCGAGCAGTTCGAGGCGCTCGCCGACGTCCTCCGGGCCCTGCGGCACCACCTCGGCGCGCAATCGGCTCCCGCCCGTAGCAGGGACGGTTCGTCGTGATCGGGGGAGCGCCGCCGCCCGTACGGTTGCCGTCGATCGCGGTCCTGGGCGCGGGGCACGTCGGTCCCGTCATCGCGCGGTTGGCGATCGCGGCCGGTTTCCGGGTGTCGATCGCGGCGTCGGGCGACCCGGCGGACATCGCGCTCATCACCGAGGTCCTGGCGCCGGGGGCCGAACCGCGGTGGGCGGCCGATGCCGTCGCGGACGCCGAGATCGTGGTGCTGGCGATCCCGCTCCACAGGTTCGCGACGTTCGACCCCGGTCTGGTGGCCGGCAGGCTCGTCGTCGACACGATGAACTACTGGCCGCCGGTCGACGGCGTCCAGGAGATGTTCGAGGATCGCCGGTACGGCAGCAGCGAGGTCGTGGCGCGCAGGCTGCCCAGGTCCACGATCGTCAAGACGTTCAACCACCTCGGCTACCACGAGCTCGAAGACGAGTGCCGGCCCGCCGGCTCGCCGCAACGCCGTGCGCTCGGGGTCGCGGGTGACGACCTGGGCGCGGTGGACGCCGTGGCGGACGTCGTCGAGCGCATCGGCTACGACGCCGTACGGCTGGGCGGCCTCGTCGCCGGCCGCCTCCTCGAACCCGGCGGCCCCGTCTTCGGGGTGTCGCTGCGCCGAGCCGAGTTCGAGGAGGCGGTGCGTGCCGAAGCCGCATGACGCGCCCTCGCTCAGCCTTTCCCGAACACTCCAGACAGGAAGCCCGACATGACATCGCAATCTTCGGACGCCGCGGGGTTCCCGCTCGTCCTCGGCCTCGACACCTTCGGCGATCTCACCGACGACCACGAGGGCCGCCCGCTCTCACATGCCCAGACGATCCGCAACGTCGTCGAGGAGGGCGTCCTCGCCGACCAGGTCGGGGTGGACTTCTTCGGCATCGGTGAACACCACACCGACGACTTCCCGATGCCGGCGGCCGACGTGGTGCTCAGCGCGATCGCCGCTCGCACGACCCGCATCCGGCTGGGGTCGGCGGTCACGGTACTGAGCTCGGACGACCCCGTCCGGGTGTTCCAGCGCTACTCCACCCTCGACGCCGTCTCCGGGGGGCGGGCGGAGGTGATCCTCGGGCGGGGTTCCAGCATCGACTCGTTCCCGCTGTTCGGGTACGACCTCGCCGACTACGAGAACCTCTTCGAAGAGAAGACGAACCTCTTCGCCGAACTCCTCAAGGGCGGGCCGGTCAGCTGGCAGGGCAAGACCCGCGCGTCGCTGCACGACCAGGACGTGGTGCCGCACACCGAGTCCGGCCCCTTCCCGGCGTGGATCGGCGTCGGCGGCAGCCCCCAGTCGGTCGTCCGCGCCGCGCAGTACGGGTTCTCGCTGATGCTCGCGATCATCGGCGGGTCGCCGGCGCGTTTCGCGCCCTTCTCCCAGCTCTACCAGCAGGCCCTCGGCCGGTTCGGACGAGGACCCCTGCCGGTCGGAGTGCACTCACCGGGGCATGTCGCCGTCACCGACGAAAAGGCCCGCGAGGAGTTCTGGCCGCGCTACCTGGAGGTCATCCGCCGGGTCAGCAAGACCCGGGGCTTCGCCGTCCCGAGCAAGGAGTCCTTCGCCCGCGAGATCGGGCCGCATGGGGCGCTCTACGTGGGGTCGCCGGAGACCGTCGCCCAGAAGATCGCCGCGAATCTCACCGTGCTCGGCGCGAACCGCTTCGACCTGAAGTACGGCATGGGAGGCCTCTCGCACGAGGCGCTCATGACCAACATCGAGCTCTACGGTACGCAGGTCATCCCGCGGGTCCGCGAACTCCTCGGGTGAGCGGGGGCTCGTGCGCCTCCCGGCGGGCGAGCCGGTCTTCGAGGCCGTTGAAGATGGTCTGGAGGCCGAACTCGAAGCTGTTGTCGGGCGCCTCCGCGTAGCCGGCGGCCGCCGTCGTCTCGAGGCGGGCGCGTAGCCGGGGGAACCGCTGCGCGATCTCGTTCGCCTGCGCGACGGTGTCCCGGATCAGTTCCTCGGCGTCTCCGCCCTCGCGGCTCAGCCGCCTGGTCAGCGAGGCCGTGGCCGACGCGCCGAGGGCGTTGCCGAGCACGAACGTGAAGACGGTGGCCATCGCCTGGTCCACCTCCTCGCCGGTGAATCCGGCCGCCTCGTAGACGGCGATGCTGTGGTCGTCGTGGCGCGCCTTGCCGGCACCGTAGAACAGGTGCGAGGAGAACGCCTGCACGAGCCAGGGGTGCGCGGTGAACATCGCGTAGAGGTCGTGGGCCATCGCGGTCGCCGCCGTCCGCCACCCGACCTCGCCGAGGTCGGGTAGCGCGACCTCGTGCCATACCTGGTCGCCGGCGAGCGTGACGAGATTGTCCTTGCTCTTGACGTGCCAGTAGACCGCCGTCGCGGCGGAGCCGAGCCGCTTGCCCAGGCTCCGCATGTTCAAGCCCTCCAGCCCTTCCGCGTCCAGCAGCTCGATGGCGGTCTGGACGATCTGCTCCCGGGTCAGCGTGTCGCGCGGCATGGACCCACGATAGGGCACGTCACGCGACTTGCACAATGTTCAAGAAAGCACTTGCACAACGTTCAAGTGCTCCCTAGAGTCTTGCCTTGAACGCAGTGCAAGTCGACACAGGGCAGGGGAGACATGGCGATCACCAAGGTGGCCGCGGCCATCACGGCCACCGGGCTACGCAAGTCCTACGGGGACCAGGTCGTGCTCGACGGCATCGACCTGAACATCCCGGAGGGGTCGGTCTTCTCGCTGCTGGGGCCGAATGGCGCCGGCAAGACCACCGCGGTCAAGATCTTGTCCACGCTCACCACGGCCGACGCCGGCACCGTGACGATCGCCGGGCATGACCTGGCCGGCGACCCGGACGGGGTCCGCGCCTCGATCGGGGTCACCGGCCAGTTCTCGGCGGTGGACATCTACCTCAACGCCGAGGAGAACCTGCGGCTGATGGCCGATCTGTGGCATCTGGACCGCCGCGTCGGCCGGCAGCGCTGTGCCGAGCTGATCGAGCAGTTCGATCTCGCCGAGGCCGCCAGGAAGCCGGTCGGCACCTATTCGGGCGGGATGAAGCGCCGGCTCGACCTCGCGATGACCTTGGTCGGCTCGCCGCGCATCATCTTCCTCGACGAGCCCACCACCGGCCTGGACCCCCGCGTCCGCCGCGCGACGTGGCAGATGATCCGCGACCGCGTCGCCGCCGGTGTCACGATCTTCCTCACGACGCAGTACCTCGAGGAGGCCGACCAGCTCGCCGACCGGATCGCGGTCCTCGACCACGGCGGGATCGTCGCCGAGGGCACCGCCGAGGAACTCAAGCGCCGCGTGCCCGGCGGCAGCATCGTCCTGGGCTTCGCCACCGTCGCCGCACTCGACGAGGCCGCCCGCACGCTGGGCGGGCCGGCCATCCGCGACGACGACGGCCTCGTGCTTCAGATCCCCAGCGACGGCAGCGCCCAGTCGGTGCAGGCGGTGCTCAACCGGCTGGACAGCCGGTCGATCCAGAACCTCTCGCTGCACACCCCCGACCTCGACGACGTCTTCCTCGCCCTGACCGGCCGGTCCGGCACCGGCACCGGCGACGACACCGACACCGACACCGACACCGAGCTCCACCTCGACACCGACAAGAAGGCCCAGGCATGAGCACCGCGACCTACGCCGTGTCCGACACGGTCACCCTGCTGCGACGCAACCTCAAGAACAACCTGCGCTACCCGACCACGGCGATCGCGATCGTCGGCATCCCCGTGCTGTTCCTGCTGCTGTTCGTCTACGTCTTCGGTGGCGCACTGGGCACCGCCGTCACCCCCATGGCCGACGGCAGCACCGCCTACGTCGACTACGTCCTGCCCGGCCTGCTCATCATGACCGCCGCCACCGGATCACTCGGCACCGCCACCTCGACCAGCGTCGACATGACCGAAGGCATCATCGCCCGGTTCCGCACCATGGCGATCTTCCGCCCGTCCATCCTGATCGCCCGCGTCATCTCCAGCGTGATCCAGACGCTGACCAGCATGGCCCTGGTCCTCGGCATCGCAGTGCTGATGGGCTTTTCGCCCACCGCCGGCTTCGGCGACTGGATCGCCGCGATCGGCCTGCTCGCGTTGACCAGCTTCGCGCTCACCTGGCTCGGTATCGCCTTCGGTCTCGCGGCCAAGACCCTGGACGCCGCCAGCAACGCTCCCTTCCCGCTGATCCTGCTGCCGTTCGTCGGCTCCGGGATCGTGCCCACCGACTCGATGCCGACCGCTGTGCGCTACTTCGCCGAGTACCAGCCCTTCACTCCCATCATCGAAACCCTCCGCGGGCTGCTCATGGGCACGCCCATCGGTGACAGCGGCATCCTCGCCGTCGCCTGGTGCGCCGGCATCACGGCCCTCGGCTTCTGTTGGGCGTTGAAGGCCTTCGCCCGCGACCGCACCCGCTGAGCGCACGCCACCACGGCCCGCGGCGACCAGGTCGCCGTGGGCCGTGCGTCGGCATGTCCGCGCCCGGCGCGAGTATTGACGCCGAGTATTCTCTCAGTGTAGACACTCGGTTATGACCGTTCCTCTTGCACTTCTCGGGCTGCTCGAACGAGAGCCGAGCCACGGCTATGACCTCAAACGCGACTACGACGCCTACTTCGGCCGGCACCGGCCGCTGCCGTTCTCACAGGTCTACGCGACCCTGAGCCGCCTGGCGCGCGACGGGAAGGTGCTGGTCGGGGAGCCCGAGCCGGGGGCGGGCCCCGATCGGAAGCGCTACGTCATCACCGACCTGGGGGCCACCGAGGTCGAGACCTGGCTGGCCGAGCCGGTCGAGGCCGAGCCGCACCTGCAGACGGTGCTGTTCACCAAGGTCGTGCTGGCGCTGATGCTGGACCGCGATGCCGAGGCGTACCTCGACGCCCAGCGTGCGGCGCACCTGCGGCGGATGCGGGAGCTGACCGAGATCAAGCGGACCGGCCCGCTGGTCGACAGGCTCCTCGCCGATCACGGCCTGTTCCATCTGGAGGCCGATCTCCGGTGGATCGAGCTGACCACGGCGAGGCTCGACGCGCTGGCGTCGCAGGTGCGGTCATGAGCGCGGCCGGAGCCTCCACCCGGCCGGGCACGGGGGAGTTCCTCGTCGAAGCGCGCGACGTCGTACGGTCGTTCGGCCAGACCCCCGCCCTGCGGGGAGCGAACCTGTCGGTGGCAGCCGGTGAGATCCTCGCCATCATGGGGCCGAGCGGCTCGGGCAAGTCGACCCTGCTGCACTGCCTGGCCGGGATCCTCGTGCCCGACAGCGGCGAGGTCCGGTTCGACGGCCGCCGGGTCGACGCCATGGGCGAGACCGCGCGCAGCGCCCTGCGCCGGGATCGCTTCGGGTTCGTCTTCCAGTTCGGCCAGCTCGTCCCCGAGCTGAGCGCGGAGGAGAACGTCGCCCTGCCGTTGCTGCTGGCCGGCACCCGCAGGGCGGGAGCGGTGGCGGAGGCCCGGGCGTGGTTCGGGCGGCTCGGCCTGGACGGTCTGGAAGGGCGCAGGTCCGGGGAGCTGTCGGGCGGGCAGGCCCAGCGCGTCGCGCTCGCCCGGGCCCTGGTCGCCCGGCCCGGCGTACTGTTCGCCGACGAGCCGACCGGGTCGCTCGACTCGCTCACCGGCGAGCACGTCATGGATCTGCTGGTCACCGCCGCCCGCGAGCAGGGCACCACCGTCCTGCTCGTGACCCATGAGCCGCGGGTCGCCGCGTACGCCGACCGCGAAGTCATCGTCCGCGACGGAACGGTCACCCCCACGTCCGTCGAGCGGGTCGCCTCGTGATCCGTCTCGGACTCCGCCTGACACTGGCCGGCGGCAGGGAGGCGGCCGGCCGTCTCACCCTCATCGCGGCAGCTGTGGCGCTGGGGGTCGGCATGCTGCTGGGCACCCTGGCGGCCATCAACGGCACCGACACCCAGAACGCCCGCAACGCCTGGCTCAACACCGGCGCGGTGGCGAGCCCGTCCGCGACCGCGTCGACGGCGGACCCGCTGTGGTGGCTGCTCCGGGCCGACAACTTCGACGGGAGGACCATCGGCCGGGTCGACGTCGCCGCGAGCGGGCCGCAGTCGCCGGTCCCGCCGGGCATCCCGCGGCTGCCCGGGCCCGGGCAGTTCTACGCCTCGCCCGCGCTCAGCGAGCTGATCCGATCCACTCCGGCGGCCGAGCTCGCCGCACGCTTTCCCGGACGTCAGGCAGGCACGATCGGCCCGGCGGCGCTCCCCGGCCCGGACTCCCTGATCATCATCATCGGCCACAGCCCCGACCAGCTCTCGAAGAACCGCGAGGCCGAGCGCGTCACCTCGATCACGGACGTCACCCCGAGCAGTTGTGCCGGTCCCGACTGCGGTGTCCGGGTCGGTATCGACGCCAACGGCATCGCCCTCGTCCTCTCCGTGGTGGCGGTCGCCCTGATCTTCCCGGTGCTCATCCTCATCGGGACGGCGACCCGGCTCTCGGCGGCCCGCCGTGAGCAGCGCTTCGCCGCGATGCGCCTGGTCGGCGCGACACCCCGGCAGATCTCGGTGATCTCGGCGGTCGAGTCGACCGTCGCCGCGGTCCTCGGCGTCGCCCTCGGCTTCGGCCTGTTCTTCCTGTTCCGCCCGGTGCTGGCGGCGGTCGACTTCACCGGCACGCGGTTCTTCACCGATGACCTGTCGCTCGGCCTGTCCGACGTCCTGTTCGTCGCCGCCGGGGTCCCGGCCGGGGCGGTGGTCGTGGCACGGATCGCGCTGCGCCGGGTGCAGATCTCCCCGCTCGGCGTCACCCGGCGGGTCACCCCCCGCCCGCCCCGCGTCTACCGGCTCCTCCCGCTGGCCGCGGGCCTCGGTGAACTCGCGTACTTCATCGGCCGGGTTCCGGAGAGCATCAGCGGCCAGATCGGGGCGTTCATCCCGGGGGCCCTGCTGGTCCTGGCCGGGATCGTCATCGCCGGGCCGTGGCTGACGATGGCCGGAGCCCGGGTCCTGGCCCGCCGCACCGGCCGGCCGGCCGCGCTCGTCGCCGGGCGCCGGCTCTCGGACGACCCGAGGGCGGGCTTCCGCGCGGTCAGCGGGCTCGTCCTCGCCCTCTGCGTCACCAGCGGCACCGTCGGGGTCATCACCGCGATGGCCGCCGAGCGCGGCCTCCCGAAGAGCGACGCGGCCATCGGCAACACGGTGATCGCCGACTTCGTCCACGGCCGCGCGGCCTCCGGGCAGCCGGTCGCGGTCGCGGCCCCGCCCCGGGACGCCGTCCAGGCCCAGCTGCACTCGATACCGGGCGTGCGCGGTGTGACGGTGATCCACACCAATCCGCTCGGCACCCCCGACCCGGCCTGGGGCGACCCTGACGAGTTCGGCCCGCCGCACCCGGCCGGCCTGGCATCGTGCGCGCAGCTCGCCACCACGCCGGCCTTCAGCGTGTGCCCGCCCGGGGCCGAGTCGGCATCGGTCGCACCGAATTTCGGCGGCTTCGGCTACGGACCCCCGAACAGCTGGCCCCGGGTCTGGCCTGCGGCGGCCATCTCCACCCGGCGGCTCCAGGACCTTCCGGTTCAGCAGGTCGTCGTGGCCACGGACGGGTCGAAGCAGGCGATCGAGCGGGCGCGGACCGTCCTCGCGA
Organism: Actinomadura scrupuli; assembly: GCF_050971785.1. Classification (NCBI taxonomy): domain Bacteria; kingdom Bacillati; phylum Actinomycetota; class Actinomycetes; order Streptosporangiales; family Thermomonosporaceae; genus Actinomadura; species Actinomadura scrupuli. The sequence goes on from NZ_JBPCCU010000002.1 coordinate 710,382, forward strand.
ACGCCTATCCCGACGAGCTGATCCCCGACACCATCGCGGAGGAGCGCGCCTGGTCGTCACGGAACCTCGCCGAGTTCCAGCAACTGGCCAACGTGGTGATCCTGGTCAGTTTCCCCATCGCCGGCTGCAGTCTGGCGGTGAGCGTGGCCGGCGGCCTGAGCGACCGCAAACGGCCGTTCAGCCTGCTGCGCCTCACCGGCGTGCCCCTCGGCGTGCTGCGACGCGTCGTCCTGCTGGAGAGCGCGGTCCCGCTCCTCGCCGTGGCCCTGGTGGCGATCGGAACAGGCTTCCTGGCCGCCCAGCTGTTCCTGCAGGCACAGTTCGGCTACTCGCTCCGAGCGCCGGGACCCGCGTACTACCTCACCGTCCTCGGCGGGCTGGTCACGTCCTTGGGGATCATCGCCTCCACCCTGCCCCTGCTCAGGCGGATCACCGGGCCGGAGACGGCGCGCAACGAGTGAGCGGGCCCGGCGACGGCGCGGTCCGGACCGTACGCCGTCGCCCGGCCCGGCCCCTCAATCCGTGGGGAGGAGGTGGTACGCGGGCAGCGGGGAGAGGTTCCAGGCGTCCCGGACCTGCTGAATCGTGCTGCGGGCCAGGGCATCGGTCGGGCCGATCTCGCGCCGGGCCCGGGTCAGGGCGGCGAAGGAGCCGTCGAAGTCGGCGGACAGCGCTCGGTCGATGTCGGGCTGGGAGAGCTCCGCCGAGAAGACGCCGCACACGGTGTCGAGATGGAAGGCGTGGTTGGCGAGGGTGGCGGCCAGCCGCTCGCTTCCGGGGATCGACCCGGCCAGCCGGAGGGTGCGTTCGCCCAGCAGCCGGAGGCCGCCGTGGTGGGAGGCGACGGGTTCGTGGAACAGCTCCAGTAGTTCGGAGGAGCCTGCTTCGCCGGCACCCGCGGCGCCCGCGAGACGTGTCAGCTCCCGCTGCACGAGCATCGACGTGACGTCGGCGAGCGTCCTGGACCGGCCTGGCGTGACATGGGTGACCGCGGCGCGGGCCGTCCGGAGGAGGTCACGGGGGACACCGCCGGTCAGGCACGTGAACAGCGCGGCGAAGGGGGCCGGCAGGTTCACCACGCGCGAGCTGAGCAGGCGGATCGCGGTGTCCTGGTCGAGCGGCCCGACCCGGATCACCTCGTCGATCGCACTGTCGAAGGCGTCCCGGCCTCCCGCCGGGGCCAGGCCCGCGTCCCGGAGCGCCTCGTCGGAGACCGTGAGGACGAACAGGCAGTGGTTGACGTCGAAGACGGCCTTCAGCTCGCTCAGGAAGTCCCTCGCCTTGGTGGCCGGCTGGATACGGTCGAGCTCGTCGACGCCGATGACCAGGCGTCCGCCGCTCAGGTGCAGCCGACCGGCCACCTCGAGAAGGAACTCCCGGAGCTCGTGCACGATCTCCGGGTAGCTGAGCGGCTGCCGGGCACTGCTGGTGCCGCGCTTGCCCGACAGGGTGAGGCCCTTCCAGCCGCCGCCCCAGCCCCGCTCCTCGGTGCGGGTCTGCAGGTACCGGATCTGCTGCAGATGCCGCTGGGCCTTGCCGTGCAGCACCTCCGGCCCCGAGTCGCGGACCTCGTCGCAGACCCGCGCGAACAGGTGCAGCATGAACTCCCGGCGGTCGTGGACCACCGGCGCGTCCATGAGCACGCTGACGGTGCCCGGGCCGTCGGTGGCGCAGAACACCTTCAGCAGCTCGGACTTGCCGGCCCCGCGCGGGCCCGACAGCGCGATGCTGCCTCCGTCCATCGCCCTTCCGATCGTGACGAGGTCCCGTTCGGCCTGTGTCTCGATATGGCGCTCGGTGCCCCGTACCCAGCGCAGGCCGGGCGCGTCCTGGATGCTGATGCTCAGCGTGGTCGTGTACCGCCGCGCCTGCCGTGCCCCGATCTCCTCGCGCAACCCGGCCAGGACGTTGTGCTCGAGCGTCTCCCGCCAGGCGGCGGCCAACTGCCGGACGCCCGACCGGCTGACCTCGAGGTCGTCGAGCAGGATGATGGCCTCCGCGCAGGCCGTGAAGAGCACCGTCGCGCCGGCGAAGACCCACCAGCCCCACAGGTAGCCGTCGTCGAACGAGCGCGACGGCGCGTGGTGGTCGTACATCCAGACGAGGTCCTGGGTGTAGAAGGCCAGGAGTCCGGCCGGCGCCGCGGCGATCGTCAGCGCCAGCACCCCGTCGAGGATGTTCCCCGCGCGGACCAGCGCCAACTCCTCCGCGAGGGAGACGCCCATCGCGGCGGCCCAGATGACGACCGCGACCAGCACCGCGCCGCTCAGCCCGTAACCCGCGGCGTTGGAGAAGACCACCTCGCGATGCCCCTTGAGGGCGTGTTCGAGCTCGACGGCCCACCCGAACACCGCCGCCGTACCGAGCCAGCCGAACAGGGCGAGGACGTAGGCCGGTGGCATCAGTGGCCAGAACCTCGTCTTGGCCGCCACGCTGCGATAACGCGACTCGCTGGACTCCGCGGAACTGAGGATGGCCGCTCGCTCCGGGGAGTCGGGCGCGCTGAGCGAGCGGCTCAGCTGGGCCTTGTCCTCCTCCGGTACGCCGTCCAGCTCCGCGGAACCGAGCGCGGCCCGGAGCGCCTCCTGGAAGACCTGTTCACGGTTGAGACCCGGCATGACGGACACCTCCGCGCCCAAGGATGACCTGTATCGGCCGAACCCACCACGGGGTTGCCCAAGGAGATCGAACCGCCGCCTCGTCGTGCTCCGGTTCGCTCGCCCGGTTGACAGATCACTTGCGGCTGGGCGCCCGGCTCAACCCCGGGTGGGACGACGCGGTGGAGCCGGGCTGGGCAGCCTCGCGGTGACCTGGTGGTCCGGCCCGGTCGACAAGGCCGCCGCCCGTGAGTTCCCGCGAATGGGGGCGCTGCTGTTCGACGCACGCGGCCATCGACGGCCTCACGGCGAATCGCTCGAGCGACGGCCCCATCCGGGTGAGGGTGAATGCGCCTCCGGTGCCCTGCTCCTGTCCAGCCACACCGTCGACGCCTCCGGCCGCTCGGTGGACGCCATCCCGCTGTCCCCGTCCTCCTGGCCCTGCGCGGTGGCCCGGGGAGGGTTGTCGGGGTGCCTGGCGGAGATGAAGCGGCTCGGCTACCGGCAGCGGATGGCCTACCACCCCGCCGGCCGTTTCTGGCCCTTCCAGTGGCTGGAGACCGGGATCTACACCGTCCTCGCCTCCGGCCTCACCGGCTTCTGCTTCGGTGGATGCGGCGACGCCTGTCCTGACCGGCTCCCACCTGGCCGGGGATGGGCCGGGTCAGGTCCGGCGGATCCACATCCGCCAGCCGAAGGCACCGATGTACTCGCACCTGAACTCCTTCCACGCACCGCCGAGGTAGCCCGTCGACCCGGCCCAGTTGCAGCCGGCCTCGGTCTCCCAGGTGCCCGCGGGATTGAGCGTCCACTCGCCCTCGTGGGCGGCGGCCCGGGTTTCGCTCCCGCCCCGCAACGGCTGGGCACTCGCGACGGCGGGGGAGTTCAGGGCGGCCCCTCCGAGCGCCAGTGCCGCGAACAGGATGATTGGTCTGCGCATTGACGGCCCCTCGCTGAGTCGGTGCCGGACGGCGACGCCGCCCGGCATCGGATAACTACGCCGGGTAATCATGAGATACCAGCGGTGGGTGCCGCCGCAAGGGGATTTCCTTACTCACCGTAACTGTATCCGGATGGGTACTCTCCGATGTCATGCCTTGAAAAGACCATGAATCGCAGGAAATGCTGAGGCCTGCGAGATCGGCGATCGTCACTTTCCGTAGTCATCGACCTGATCGGCTTGTCTCGTGCTCGATCGGCTCGCAAGCGAAACCCTCGTTACGAAAGGAGAGTCGTGCCCAGATACGTGTTCGCCTTGGCCGTGGTGATACCCGTCGTCCTGGCCCTGAGCGCTCCGGCCTCGGCTGCGACGGTCACCCCCGCCGCAATTTCGCAGGTCAGCTGTGGCAGCGCGAAGGGAGAGCCGGGGGGTGATTACTGCACGGAGCAGTTCTACTGCAGCAATCACACCCTGTGGCAGATCTGCTACAAGTGGCTCTACGGCGTGCCGACGAGATACGACAACGCGGTGGGCAGCTGCCAGAGCTGAGCGCTGACCCACCTCCGCGCTGACCCGGCACGGCGGTTCCGGACGGTGGTCTGGCATGGGCAGGCCACCGTCCTCGGGGTCACCATCTGAGGCTCCCCGGTCAGGGTGAGACCGTCGTTTTCGGACAAGGTAAACCAAAGGTAAAGAGCAGCCGTCCTCTGAGCGAATGATGATCAGAGGAGGAACATGCGGGTTCTGAGGCGGCTCCTTGGTACGGGGATCGCGCTGGCCACCGTCCTGTGCGCGACGGCCGGCCACGAGGGCGTGGCGGGCGCGGCTCCGGTGAAGCCGGCGAAGCCGGGAGACTTCAACGGCGACGGCTACGGCGACCTCGCCGTCGGCGCTCCCACGATGAAGATCTCCTCGATCCAGAGAGCCGGAGCGGTGGCCGTGACCTACGGCTCGCCGACCGGCCTCAAGACCGGCAAGCACCAGACGGTGAGCCAGTCCAGCGGCGGGGTGCCCGGCGGTGCCGAGGCGGGGGACCGGTTCGGCCAGGCCGTGGCCAGTGGTGACTTCGACGGCGACGGCCATGCCGACCTCGCCGTGGGCTCCCCCGGCGAGAAACTGGGCACGGTGGTGGACGCGGGATCCGTCACGATCATCTACGGTTCCGCGACCGGGCTGTCCGGCCGGGCCGTCGCCTTCGCGCTGGGCACCGCGGGAGTGCCCGGTGCGCAGGGCGCCGACCTCCACTTCGGCCGGTCGCTCGCGGCCGGGGACCTGAACGGCGACGGCTACCGCGACCTGGCCGTCGGCACGGGCAAGCAGGTCGTCGTGCTCTATGGGGGCGCGCACGGGATCACCAGCGCCGGGGCGACGCTGATCAAGACGCCACCCGGGGCCGACTTCCCCTCCCAGTCCGACCCGCTGCAGGTCTACGGCTTCGGCTCGACGCTGGCCATCACCGACACCGATCGCGACGGGTACGCGGACCTGATCGCGGGGGCGTGGCTCCGTAGCACGGAGGGCGACCCCGGCGACAACGCGTACGCGGGATCGGAGGTCTACCGGGGTTCGGCGTCCGGCGTCGCGACCACGCACGCCCAGGTGCTGGCGAATGCCGGCGGCGGACTCGCCGGAGGTGACATCAACGGCGACGGGTACGGTGACGTGCTGGCCGGGACGAGCGGTTCCAACATCCTCCCCGCGCCGGTCGCGACCGTGTTCCTGGGCTCGGCGACCGGCCTGCGCAAGGTGTGGACCTTCAACCAGAACACGGCCGGCGTCCCTGGCACGTTCGAGGACTTCGACGGCTTCGGAGCGGCGGTCTCCCTCGGCGACGTCAACGGCGACGGCAAGGCCGACGCCGCCGTCGCCGCACCGTTCGAGGGTCCCGGCAGTGCATGGGGCTACGGCAACGTGACGGTGCTGTTCGGCTCGTCCTCGGCCACCGGCCTGACCGCCACCGGCGCCAAGGCCTACTCCCAGGACACCTCGGGCGTCCCCGGCCACTCCGAGTACGGCGACATCTTCGGCTCGGCCGTACAGCTCACCGACCTCGACCGCGACGGGCGTGCGGAGCTCGCGGTCGGCGCTCCCGGCGAGAACGGCACCGGCACGGCGGACGACCGGAACGCCGACGGGGCGGTGGCGGTGCTGCGCGGCACTTCGGGCGGCCTGTCCACCAGCGGAGTCCTGTCCTTCGGGGCGGCCACTCTCGGAGGCACCACCCATCAGGCGTCGTTCGGCACCGGGCTGCTCCCCTGAGCCGCGCTCGCCGTTCCTCTGGCGCCCCGGTCCGGCGGGCGGCAGAGGCGGCAGAGGCGGCGGGGCAAATGCAATGTGAGGAGGTCCCCTTCGCCGAACCGGATACGAGGGCATTCATCCCGATTTGTTCGGGCTCAGAGAGATGGGTGCTTTTGTTACGAGATCATGGATTAAGTGACCTGCGATCTCAACGGCGCCGATGCCCGGGTGGCGCAGCCGTGGCGGTGATCCGGCCGCCCGCCGGCAAGACGGCACATATGCGCCCTGGATGATCGCGGTGCTGCCACGTCCCACGATCATCGTTTGCGTCTCGGCTGAACATTCGATTCGGCTCGCCGAAATGTGGATTGATAACGAAAGCGACTCTGCCGAAGAAGATATGAACCGTCTCGGTCCCGGCCGTATCTAACCCGATGTCCTTGTGAGTTCTGATGGGCAGGGGAACGGCATGGTTGAGATACTCCTCGGGGTGCTTTCACCGTTCATATCGACGGTGACGGAGGACTTCCTGGCTCGTCGGCGGGACGCGGTCCCGCTTTCGGAGTTGGAAGATCAGGTGATCCGGCTCGCCGCGGGGCAGCGGCACATGGAGGACGAGCTCGTACAGATCCGGCAGGCCGTGGTGGTGCTGACACGTTTCCTCGCCGAGTACGGCGCCGAGACCTTCAGCTACCGCGGGGAGCGGCTGGAGTTGGCGGGCGGGCTCGACGAACGACGTCAGGTCGTCGTCGGACAGGTCATCGAGAGCTTCGAGCAGGAGGTCACGGCCCAGGTCCAGGCCAGACGCCAGCGGTCGCGGCGGCGGCCCGAGCCCCGGGAGATCCCGGCGGGGCCGACGAGCGACCAGTTGAAGGGCTTCCTCGACGGGTTCGAAGAGGAGATCAGGCGGGCGCGGCTGGGGCAGGAGGACGTGGTTTGAACGAGGCGATTCTCCTTGACCGCTTCTTCCAGCGGGTCCACCTCCACCTCGTGGGCAGCTACAGCGAGTCCCCCCGGCGCCCGCTCATCCTCGGCATCTTCGGCCGGGCGGGCGACGGCAAGTCCCTCCAGCTGTCCACCTCCCTCGACCACTGCCACGTGCACGCCGTCCGGCTCAACGCCGCCGACCTGGAGAGCGGGCTGGCCGGGGAGCCCGGCAAGCACATCGCGCGGACCTACAGCGCGGCGTCGCTGGCCGTCGCGAAGGGCGTCCCCACCGCGCTGGTCGTCGACGACGTCGACACCACGGTCGGCGAGTGGGAGATGAACACCGGGACCGTCAACCACCAGCAGGTCCTCGCCGAGCTGATGCACCTGGCGGACCGGCCGGTGGATCCGGACCGCAACCGGCCCAAGCGGGTCCCGATCTTCGTGACGGGCAACAACCTGAACCGCCTCTACGCCCCGCTGCGGCGGCACGGGCGCATGGACGCCTTCCCGTGGCGGCCGGGCCCGGAGGAGGTCAGGACCGTCGTGCACGGCGTGTTCGCCGGGGTCGCGGACCAGCCGGCTCTCGACAAGCTGGCCGCCGAGTTCGTCGACGAGCCGCTGTCGTTCTTCGCCCAGGTGCGGCACCTGCTCGCCGAGGCGGAGATCGCGGGCAACCTGCACCACGTCGGCCTCGACATGCGGGCGTTCCTGCGCAGGCTCGGCCCGGGCCAGCGGGCGGCGCCCGCTCCGCGCAAGGTCGCCTACGAGGATCTGATCGCGACCGCCCGCCGGCTGAAGGCCGAGAGCTCCAACGCCCTGCACGACTTCCTGCAGCCCGACCCTTCGGTGAAGGAGATCAGATGAGTCCACGGACGTACACCCACACCTGGACCCTGACCCGGCTGGAGAGCATCCAGGACCAGTTCCGTTTCCTGCTGGAGCACGGCGGGATCTCGGAGGCGCACATCGAGAAGGTCGTCTACGGCATCCAGGAGAAGGCGATCAAGGCCGTGGGGCTCTACGCCACGGACTCCTCCGGCCTGCGCGTCATCGAGGTCGAGCTGAGCGTCGACTGGGACCAGAACGAGCAGCTCACACTGAGCAGCCCCACGATCCAGAGCGGCCTGTCCGGCTGGGACGGCCGCCAGACCGGCGAGGTCAAGATCGCGGGTCGCCGGTTCAGCGAGAAGGTCACGCAGTTCAACCTCGACGCAGGCCACTGGATCTCGCTGATCCCCCGCATCACCGGCGACTCAGCCCAGTACGACGACTGGTGCCGCCGCCTCAACCTCGGCGGCACCACTCCCAACTGGCGCGGCACCCCCCATGAGATCCCCGACACCCTCCTCGACCTCCCCGAGGTCAACATCAGGATGCGCATGGCCGGCGACTAGCTCCTGCCGTTCACCTGCCGCCTCGCATGGCCCGCCCCGCCGGGGCGGGTCATGCGTCTTTCCGGCCCGGCGACTCCGGCCCGGCAACGGACGCGAGCGATTCCGGGGCGTCGGGCGTCCCGGGGCAGCGGGGGCAGTGGTGGACCATCGTGGTGACCAGGTCCGGGCGCAGGACGCACGGGTAGACGTGGCCGGGATCGTGCAGGACGGTGTACGGGCCGGGACACGCCGGGCGGTCGCATTCGAGGTATCCGTCCCCGTGCGAGACGACCGTCGCCCAGCAGCGGTCCGGCTGGTCGGAGCGGCCGGCGAGCAGGCGGTAGGCATCGTCGAGTGCCCTGATGGCGGCCAGCTCGGCGGGTGCCATGCGCGACGGCGACTCCACCGGCTCGTCACCGCCCAGGGCCGGCGGTGTCATTCCCGCGACGACCCGGCCGGGTCGCCGGCGTTGCCCGGCCTTACCGCTGGTTCGTTCGTGCACACAACCTCCACTGGCTTCGTTCGGCTTCACCCTGAGTGCTTCACCCTGAGTAAGGGACGGTACTCGCCGCCGCCGCGCGACGGGCCGCGGACGCCCCCGCTGCCTACGTCGCACCGCGTCCGGTCACCGGTGCCTGGGAGGCCGCGGCACGGGCGCCGAGCTCGGCCAGGGCGATCGGGTGGCTGGGCGGCCGGTCGATGATCAGTGTGGACTCGGTCCGCAGGTCGGGGCGGACGTGCAGGAGCTCGCCGGGCTGGAGCGGGCGCCAGCCGGGGTCTTCGTCCATGCGCTCACTGGCGATCACGACGGTGGGCTGTCCGAGCAGGTCACCGCAGCGGACCCGCACCGTACCGGCGGCGCTGGCGTGTTCGAGATGCCGGCAGCCGCTCGGGCCGCCCGGCCGGCGTTCGAGGACGAGCAGGTCATGGGTGTCGGGGTAGCGCAGCGCCCACAGTTCGTCAGGGGTGGTGAGGATCAGGTTGAGCGCGTACAGGGGCAGGTTCGCGGCGACCCAGCGTGCGGCGGCGGTGATCCCGGCGCTGATGTCGCCTCCGGACTCGTCGATGTGCTTGGTGACGAGGGCGAAGAACCGCTCGGAGTCGGTGTCGCCTCTGACGAGGGCCCGGTAGTCGCCGAGCTCCGCTTCGAGCCGGTCCAGGTCGGAGATGATCCCGTTGTGCGCCAGCAGCCTGCCGTGCTGGGCGAAGGGGTGGGTGTTCCGGATGTCCAGCCCGCCGGTGGAGGCATAGCGGATGTGGGCCAGGAAGGTGGTCGAGACCACCTGCTTGGCCTCGCAGGCGAACTGCGCGTCCTCGTACGCCGCGATCGGCCGCTTGTCGACGTGCGGGGTGCCGTCCGGGTCGAAGGTGCCGAGACCGGTGCCGTCGGGTTCGCGGCGGCTCTGCATGCTGAGACTGTCGGACGCGTCGAGCAGCCAGAACGTGGCGCGCACCCGGTTCGGCGCGCCCGAAAGGCCGAATAACCGGCACATCTCGTACCTCCACTGGTCTTCGAGCCGGTCAGATGAGCGATTACCTCGTCACCCTATGCGACCGGCCTGTCGATCATTGTGGGGAGTGGGCCTCGGCTGCCGCCTGGATGGTCGGGTAGGTGACGAGAACCCGGTCGAGACCGACGATGTGCAGGATCCGGGCGACCCGGTCGGGGACGCCGGTCAGCGCGATGTCCGCGCCGGCGGCCAGGGCGTGGTTGCGGGCGGCGATGAAGGTGGCGATGCCGCTGGAGTCGCAGAACGTCAGCCCCGACAGGTCGATGATGAGCTGCTGGCCGGAGGTGACGGTGATGGCCGCCAGCGCCTCACGTGCCTCCGGGGCGGTGTGGTAGTCCAGCTCTCCCGCGAGTGCGAGCAGGGCGCCGGTACGGATGCCGCGGGTGACGACGGTCAGGTCGGTCACGACGGCTCGTCGGCGCGAAGGGGGGCGCTGAGCGCCAGGACCGCGGCGTCGTCGTCCAGGCCGTCGCCGAAGCCGTCGAGCAGGTCGATCACCGCGGCGATGGCCGCGGTGGCGGTGGTGGGGGCCAGACGTGCGGCGAACTCGTGCAGGGCTTCTTCTCCATAACGGCCGTCGGCGGTATCGGTGTGCGCCTCTGTCAGCCCGTCGGTGTACAGCAACAGGGTGTCACCTGGCGACAGGCGGATCGTGGTGGCCGTGAAGGGCGCGTCCTCCATGACGCCGACGAGGAGGCCGCCGGGGGTGGGTAGGTAGTCCGCGGTTGCGTCGGCGCGCATCAGCAGGGCGGCGGGGTGGCCGCCACTGGCGAGCGTGATGGTGAAGCCGTCACCGTCGGGGACGAGGACACCGAAGATCACGGTGCAGTAGCGCGGATCGTCGCCGTGGTATTCCTGGTGCAGCGCCGTGTTCAGCGTGTTCAGCACAGCGACGGGATCGGCGGCGGGCCCGTAGACCGCGGCGGCGCGCAGGGTGTAGCGGATCAACGAGGTCACGGTGGCGGCCGCCGCGCCCTTGCCGCACACGTCACCGAGGAAGAAGGCCCACCGGTCTCCGCTGACGGGGAACAGGTCGTAGAAGTCGCCACCGACCTGGTCCAGGGACGCGATGTGGTAGTGCGCGAGGGCCTCCAGGCCCGGCACCACCGGGAGCGCCGGGGGGAGCAGGCTGCGCTGCAGGGTGGTGACCAGGCGCTGGAGGCGTTCGCGTTCGAGTTCGGCCTCCTGGCGGGCGCGCAGCAGCTCGCGCTCGTAGGCGCGGCGGTCGGAGGCGTCGAAGATCGTGGTGCGGATCAGCAGGGGCTCACCGGTGGCACTGGTCTTGACCGTGGAGGTGACCAGCACGGGCAGCCGGGTGCCGTCCGCGGTCTGCAGTTCCAGGGCCACGCCGCCGATCTGCCCCTGCATGCTCAGCAGGGGCGCGAAGTGCGTCTCGTGGTAGAGCCGGCCGCCGACGGTCAGCAGATCGGGGAAGGAGCGGTGCCCGACCACCTCGTCGCGGGTGTAGCCGAGCCAGCTCAGCAAGGTGGCGTTGATCTTGGCGATCTGGCCGTTCAGCAGCGTGGACAGGTAACCGCAGGGTGCGTTCTCGTACAGATCCTCGGCGCTGTCCTCCAGCAGCGACGAGAAGAGCGCCCCGTCGTGGCCGCCGCCGTGCTCGGACCCGTCAGAGTCCGAGTCGTGCTGGGTGCTCATCACCGCCGGTCGCCGATGAAGGCGGCGATCGCCTCGGTGGTGGCCTCGGGGGCGCTCAGCTGCGGGCAGTGACCGGTCGCGTCCAGGGTGATCAGACGGCTGCCGGGGATCTGGGCGTGCACGAACGCGCCCACCTCGGGGGGCGCGATCACGTCCCGGGAGCAGTCGAGCACCAGGGTCGGCACCGTGACCCCGGCCAGATCGGCTCGGTGGTCGGACAGGAACGTCGTCCGGGCGAACGCCCGCGCGATCCGGGGATCGGTCCGGCAGAAGCTGTTGGTCAGCTCCTCGCCCAGCTCGGGGCGCTCCGGATTGCCCATGATGACCGGTGCCATCGCTGCCGACCAGCCCAGGTAGTTGCTGTCCAGCGACTCCAGCAACTCCTCGATGTCGGCCCGGCTGAACCCGCCCCGGTAGCCCTCGTCGTCGACGTAACAGGGGGAGGGAACGAGCAGGACCAGCTTGGCGAACCGCTCCGGCTCCCGGACCGCCGCCAGTACGCCGATCATCGCGCTGACCGAATGCCCCACGAACACGACCTCGGTGAGGTCCAGTTCCCGGCAGATGCGCAGGACGTCGTCGGCGTAACCGTCCAGGGTCGCGTAGCGGTCGGCGCGCCAGGCCGACAGATCCGACCGCCCGGCGCCGACGTGGTCGAACGAGACCACCCGGAAGTCCCGGGCCAGCGCCGGAGCCACCAGCCGCCACATGTTCTGATCGCAGCCGAAGCCGTGGGCCAGCATGACCACCGGCCCGTCCGCACGGCCGGTCACCACCACGTGGTTCCTGCCGCCCACATCCACGACACCCATGGCGCCTCATCCTTCCACCCCTGACTCGACGACATGGGATGTATTGTCACGATCACCCCAGTTCGTACGGGCGGTCACGAGGCACCTGCCGACCTGTGGCGGTCCGGCCGATCGAGCAGCCGTACGAGGGCCCGGGTGGCGTGCCGGTCCGGGCGGTCCGTGGCGATGCGGGCGGCGGCCCGCCGCGCCGCCGTGCGGAAGCGGCCCTCCCGCAGCAGCAGCGTGAGGGCCGTGCGGATCTGGGTGGGCGGGGAGTCGGCCGGCAGCGTGATCCCCGCGCCGAGGCCGGCGATGCGGGCGGCGTTGACGTGCTGGTCGCGGCCGAGGGGAAGCAGCAACTGGGGGACGCCGTGCGCCAGGGCGCGCAGGCCGGTGCCCAGGCCGGCATGGCCGATCAGGACATCACAGTGCGGAAGGACCTGGTCGTGATCGGCGAACGCGACGGGGGTCACGTTGGCCGGAACCTCCATGGCGCCCGCGCTCATCGCGGGCCCGAGCGTGAGGAGCGCCTCGACGCCGGTTTCGGCCACCGCATCGCAGACCGCCCGCACCAGCCGGGTCTGGCCGGCCATGACGGTCGTGCTGAAGCTGATCAACACGTGCGGCCGGGCCCGTGCTCGCTCCCCGTCCGGGCGCGGGCCGGTGCGGACGCCCAGCGGGCCGGCGTGCACCACATGAGGGGGAAGGCCGGCCTCGGCGTCGAGCCATCGCGGTGCCGTCACCAGCACCAGGTCCGGCGCCTCCCACGCCTCGACGGGCCCGGCCACCGGGCCCAGGCCCAGCGTTCTCCTGGTCGCGTTCAGCCGCGGCAGGTCCGTCGTCCCCCCGTCCCCGGTCCTGGCCATGGGCCCGCGGGCGGTCCCGTACAGGAAGTGCACGACGGACACCGTGGGGGTGCCGCTCGCCTCGCCGGCGGCGAGGGCCGCGGGAAGCATGCAGTCCGCGACCAGCACGTCAGGCCCCGTGGCGGCCAGTGCCTCGTGTACGTCCGCGGCGATCTCCGCACCCGCGATGGTGGCCAGGACCCCCTCGGCCTGTGCCTCGAAGGGCACGTCGACCCGCGGATCGGGGCCACGCCGATAGTCGATGACCTGGAAGCCCGCCGCCCGCACCGCCGGCCTCGTCGCCGCCGAGACCAGGACCCGTACCCGGCATCCCGCACCGGCGAGCAGGGCGGCGACCGACAGCAACGGCGGGAGATTGCCGCCCCCGCCCCAGGTGGCCACGAGCACCTCACCACGCATGCCGCCTCCTCTGCGCGCCCGCCGCGCTCTCGACCCGTGCGCGGGCGGCGGCCGGCGCGATCAGAGGAACTGGCGCACGGCCGCGGCTGTCGAAGGGGGAGTTCCTCTCGCTCGAAGGCCCCATCAATGATGCCCGTCGGCGGGGAGGTGCGCTCGGGCGCCGACGCCGGAATGCGCCTCGGCCGCGTGCCCGGACGCCCGGGACGGGTGCGAAGTGCCGACACGGGACGGCATTGAGGACAATGCGGTGCTAACCGTACGATCCGGCACAAAAATTGTCGGTGTCCTGGCGTTGCGGATGCGTGTCTGAGGGAAGGTCGGGCGTATGTCCGATGGCCTGTCGGCGGCGCTGCTGGAGTTGCGGCGTCAGCTCGACCACGATCTGTTCCCGCTGGCGATCGGCGACGTCGCGGCCGACCGGCGCGCGCTCAAGGAGCTCACCGGCCAGCTCGACGACTACCTGCTGCCGCGGCTGGCCGCCATCGACGCGCCGCTGCTCGCCGTGGTGGGCGGCTCGACCGGCGCGGGCAAGTCCACGCTCGTCAACTCGCTGGCCGGGGCGGACGTGACCGAGGCGGGCGTCCTGCGCCCGACCACGCTCGCGCCCACCCTGGTCACCCATCCGGACGACACCGACTGGTTCGTCGCCACGCACGTGCTGCCCGGCCTGCCCAGGGTCACCGGCCGGGGACGCGGCGAGCCCGGCACGCTGAAGGTCGTCACGACCACCGCGGTCCCCCCGGGGCTGGCCCTGCTCGACGCGCCCGACATCGACTCGATCGTCACCGCCAACCGCGAGCTGGCCGCCCAGCTGCTGGCCGCCGCGGACCTGTGGCTCTTCGTCACCACCGCCTCCCGGTACGCCGACGAGGTGCCCTGGGGGTTCCTGCGCACCGCCCGGGAGCGCAGCACCGCCTTGGCGATCATCCTCCAGCGGATGCCGCCGGACGCGCGCGAGCCGGTCAGCCGGGACCTGACCCGGCTGCTCGGCGAGAACGGCCTGGCCGGGACCCCGCTGTTCGTCGTGCCCGAGCTGGCGCTGCCCGCGGAGAGCACCCGGCTGCCCGCGGACTCGGTGCAGCCGGTCAAGCAGTGGCTGGCGGGGCTGTCGGCGGACGCCCAGGCCAGGTCCGAGGTCGTCCGGCGGACGCTGTCGGGCGCGCTGGACAGCCTCGCCGTACGGGTGCCCGCGCTGGCCGACGCGGCCGACCGGCAGCGGCTGGGCGCCGACGAGCTGCGGGCGCTGGTCGACAAGAGCTACGGGTCCGGGATGGCCGCGTTCGACGAGGGCATGCGCGACGGCACGCTGCTGCGCGGTGAGGTGCTGGCGCGCTGGCAGGACTTCATCGGGACCGGCGACCTCATGCGGTCCCTGGAATCGCGCATCGGCTGGCTCAGGGACCGCATCACCGCCGCCTTCAGCGGCCGCCCGCCGACCGACAAGGAGCTGCGCACGGCGCTGGAGAGCGGCGTCGAGTCGCTCATCCGGGCCGTCGCCGACGGGGCGGCCGAGCGGTCGGTGGAGGCATGGCTGGCCACCCCGGCAGGCCGGGACCTGCTCGAACGCGCGGGAGTCGCGACGTCGGGCCGGCTCGGGCGCGCGTCGCCGGAGCTGCGGTCGCGCGCCGAGGTCGCCGTGCGCGACTGGCAGGGGTACGTCCTGGAACTGGTCAGGACGGAGGGCGCCGACCGGCGCGGCGTCGCCCGGGCGACCTCGTTCGGCGTCAACGGGCTCGGGCTGCTGCTCATGATCGGCGTCTTCGCCTCCACGGGAGGGCTCACCGGCATCGAGATCGGTATCGCGGGGGGCACCAGCGTGCTCAGCCAGAAGCTGCTCGAGGCGGTCTTCGGCGACCAGGCCGTCCGCAAGCTCACCGACAACGCCCGCGCCGACCTGCGCCGCCGGGTGCACGAACTGCTGGACGAGGAAGAGGGCCGGTTCACGTCCCTCCTGGACGGCCTGACCGGCCCGGATCCGGGTGCGCTGCGCGCCGTCGCGGACGCCGTGCACGCGCACCGGCTGGAGCTGCCGGAGGGAGAGGCACGGTGAAGGTGCTGCGACGTAAGAGCGCCGTGTCGCTCGACGAGCGGCTGACGGCGCTCGGGGCGGCCGCCGGGCTGGCCGAAGGACGGCTCGACGAGACGGCCGTCGCACGGGCGCGGGCGGTCGTCGAGCGGGCCGGCGCGCGCGCCGCGCTGTCGGTCGACCACACGGTCTGCGCGCTGGCCGGGGCCACGGGCAGCGGGAAGTCGTCGCTGTTCAACGCCATGTCCGGGACGACGCTCGCCGCGGTCGGCGTGACCCGGCCGACGACGTCCGCCGCGCAGGCCGCGCGCTGGGAGCCCGAGGGGTCCGGGCCGTTGCTCGACTGGCTGGACGTGCCGAGACGGCACACCGTCGACGGCGACGCCGACCTCTCCGGGCTGGTGCTGCTCGACCTGCCCGACCACGACTCGATCGAGATGACGCACCGGCTGGAGGTGGACCGGCTCGTCGGAGTGGTCGATCTGCTGGTATGGGTGCTCGATCCCCAGAAGTACGCCGACGCCGCCGTGCACGAGCGGTACCTGCGTCCGCTCGCGCGGCACAAGGACGTCATGGTCGTGGTGCTCAACCAGGTCGACCGGCTGCCGGAGAAGGCGGTCGAGAGGTGCCTGGACGACCTGCGGGGCCTGCTCGCGGAGGACGGGCTCGGCGGGGTGCCGGTGGTGGGGGTGTCGGCCCGGACCGGGTCGGGCCTGCCGGAGCTGCGGAAGCTGCTGGTCGACCGGGTCTCGCGGCGGCAGCTCTGGGCGGCGCGGCTCGCCGCCGACGCGAGCGCGGCGGCCGACGGGCTGGCCGAGTCGGCCAACGTGGCGGCGGCGGAGCAGGGAAAGCCGGTGGACCGCCTCGCCGAGCCGCTCACGGCCGCGCTGGCGCTGGCCGCCGGGGTGCCCACCGTGGTGGCCGCGGTCGCCAAGTCGCACCGGCACCGGGCGGTGGCGGCCACCGGATGGCCGGTCACGCGCTGGCTGCGCCGGCTCCGGCCCGACCCGCTGCGCCGGCTCCGCATCGGCGGCGGTACGGGGCGGACCTCGCTGCCGGTGGCCTCGGCCGTTCAGCGGTCCGGGCTGGAGGTCGCGGTGCGCGACGTCGGTTCCGGAGCCGCCGACGGGCTGCCCGAGCCCTGGGCCCGCGCCGTCCGGGAGGCGGCGCGCGCCCAGAACGACCAGCTCGCGGACGCCCTCGACCAGGCGGTGGCGTCCACCTCGCTGGGCGCGGCCCGGCGACCCCGGTGGTGGTCCGCGGTCGGGATGCTCCAGTGGCTGATCTTCGCCGCGATGGCGGCCGGCGGCCTCTGGCTGTTCGCCCTCTTCCTCGTGGGCTACCTCCAGCTCCCCGAGCTGCCGACTCCCAGGCTCGGCGAGTTCCCCTGGCCCACCGTGCTCTTCCTCGGCGGTGCCCTCACGGGGGTCCTGGTGGCCTTTCTCGCGCGGGGCGCCGCCTGGCTGGGCGGCCGCCGCCGGGCGCGGAAGGCGGCCAAGGTCCTCCGCTCGGCGGTCGCCGACGTGGGCACCCGCCTCGTCCTCACCCCGGCCGAGGCCGAACGCGCCCGCTTCGCCGATTTCACCGGCCACCTCACCACGGCCCGCACCGTCTGACCCCGGGCCGCCCGTCCGCACGAGACGCGCACCGCCCGGTGGCCGCATGAGGCCACCGGGTCTCCGCTTCCGCAGTACTCGCTCGTACCTGTCCTCGCGTCCTATCTCTGAGGTCCCTATCCGCCTCATGAGGGACGCGTGGGCTTCCTCATGAGCGATACGGGGGCGACTTGATCTTCAATGTGAGGAGCAGCATGCGTATCGCACGCCTTGCGGGCGCGACGGCGGCCGCCGGTGCGGTCGTGCTGGCCGGCGCCACGCCGGTCTTCGCCACCGCGCCGGTACCCAGCGTCACCCCGAACACCATCCAGGTCGAAGGAGGCTTCACCGCCACCCTGACCGGCTGCGACGCCGAGGAGGCCTCCATCGAGACCGACCTGCTGGAGGGCCCGTCGGAGGCACTCGACAAGAAGGCCACGGCGGGCAC
Source organism: Actinomadura scrupuli (assembly GCF_050971785.1). Lineage (NCBI taxonomy): Bacteria > Bacillati > Actinomycetota > Actinomycetes > Streptosporangiales > Thermomonosporaceae > Actinomadura > Actinomadura scrupuli. The sequence goes on from NZ_JBPCCU010000002.1 coordinate 727,752, forward strand.
GTTCAGCAAGACCTTCGCCGGTACGGAGAAGACCGCCGAGCCGGGCAGCCACGCCGTGAAGTTCACCTGCGGCGAGACCCCGGCCGGCTCCGTGAACATCACCGTCGTGGCGAAGCCGCCGAAGCCGCCGAAGCCCGTGTTCGCCGCCGACATCACGCCCAACCCGTTCCGTGCCGGTGACAGGCTGACGCTCAGGACCAGCGGCTGCCCCACGGTCCCGACCGTCGACGACGTGGACGGGCTGTTCACCGGCCCGCTCGTGCTCAAGAAGGCCGGCGGGCTGCGGCACAGCGGCAGTGCCGTCACCAAGGCGACCCTGCCGCGGGACAAGGTCTTCCGCGTCATCGTGAGCTGCGAGAACGTCGGCAAGTTCACCTTCACCGTCCGGCCCGGCAAGAAGACCGCCAAGCACTCCGGCGGGCAGACCGGTGTCGTCCCGGTCGGCGGCATCGACACCGGCGACGGCAGCAGCCTGCGCACCGGTGGCTCCGCCGTCCTGCCGCTGACGGCGGGCGGCCTGGCCGTGGTCGTCGCGGGCGCCTCCGTGCTGGCGTACCGCCGCCGGAAGGCATCCGAGGGCGCCTGAGGATGAGGATCGCGCACCGCACGGGACACCGGCCGGCACGCCTGGCGGCCGGTGTCCTGCTGATCGCCGGTCTCGGCGTGGCGGGCTGTGGCGACGGCGCGGGCTCCGCCGGCCCCTCGCGACCGGTGCCGGGCACCGCGCGGGCTCCGTCCACGGCGACGCCCACGGCGGCCGCCACGGCACCGGGCGCGAGGCCGCAGGCACTGAGCCGCTCGCAGCCGGTCCGGCTCGTCATCCCGAAGATCGGAGTGCGGGCGCCGGTCTCGACGCTGGGCCTCAAGAGCGACGGTTCCATCGAGGAGCCGCCGCTGTCCCAGCCCGGCCTGACCGGCTGGTACCGGCTGGGTCCGACACCGGGCGAGCTGGGGCCCGCCGTGATCGCGGGACACGTGGACGCACACGGCGGTCCGGCCGTGTTCGCCCGGCTCGGCCGGTTGCGCGAGGGCGACCGGGCCGAGGTCACCCGCAAGGACGGGTCGGTCGCGACGTTCCGGATCGACACCATCGAACGGGTGCCCAAGAACGCGTTCCCCAGCCGGAAGGTGTACGGCGACATCGGCTTCCCCGGGCTACGGCTCATCACCTGCGGCGGAAGCTTCAACCGGAAGACCGGCCACTACGTCGACAACGTCATCGCCTACGGAAGCCTGATCTCCACCCGGGCCTAGGACCGGTCCGCGCGCCGGTGCGCCTACTCAGGCCCGGTCGAGTATGCGCACTCATGTCCCCGGCGGCGCGGGCGGCCACGATCGCAGGATGAACAGCGCCACCGAACTGGCCGCCCGTACCCCGGCGAGCCGCGACCGCTACGTCGACTTCCTGCGGGGGTTCTCGCTGGGAGTCGTCATCGTCGGGCACTGGCTGATGGCCGTGCTCCTCGTCGGCCCGGGCGGGCAGGTCACCCCCGCCAACCTGCTGGCGATCATGCCGTGGGCACAGCCGTTGACCTGGCTGTTCCAGGTGATGCCGCTGTTCTTCTTCGTCGGCGGGTTCTCCCATGCCACCGCGCTGCGCCGGGGACCGTCGTACGGGGAGTTCGTCCGGGCCCGGGCGTCCCGGCTGCTGATCCCCACGGCGGTCTTCGCCGCGGTGTGGCTGGGCGTGGCGGTGGCCGTGGAGCTGGCCGGCCGGGACACCGGGCTGCTCACCTACGCCACCCGGACGGTCGCCCAGCCGCTGTGGTTCGTCGGGGTCTACCTCGCCGTGGTCGCGTTCGCTCCGCTCATGCTCCGCCTGCACCGGGCGTACGGCATGGTGGTCCCGGCCGGGCTGGCCGCGGGGGCCGTCGCCGTGGACGTGGCCCGGTTCCAGGGCGGGCTCGGTCAGATCGGCTATCTCAACCTGCTGCTGGTCTGGCTCGCGGTGCACCAGCTCGGTTTCCACTACGCCGACGGCCGGCTCGGCCGGCGGGCCGCCGCGGGCATGACCGCCGTGGGCCTGGCCGCCGTGCTGGCGCTCACCGTCCGCGGGCCGTACCCGATCTCCATGGTGGGGATGCCGGGGGAGCGGATCTCCAACATGTCACCGCCGACCCTGGCACTGCTCGCGCACGCCGTATGGCTGATCGGGCTGGCGCTGCTGGTCCGTGACGCGATCAGCCGCGGCCTGGCCCGGCCGCGGGTGTGGGCCGGGGTGATCGCGGCGAACGGCCTGGCGATGACGGCGTTCCTGTGGCATCTCACCGCGCTGTTCCTGGCCGCGGCCGCGCAGCTCGCCCTCGGCCTGGCGCAGCCGCCGGTGGGCAGCGCCGCGTGGTGGCTGCTGCGGCCGGTCTGGCTCGGGCTGCTCGCGCTGGTCACCGCGGGTCTGGTCACGGTGTTCCGCCGCGCGGACCGCACCCGTGCGCTCGGTGGGCGGGCGTACGGCCCGGCGCGTTCGGCGGTCGGGATGGTGCTCTGCCTCGTGGCGATCCTCGGCTTCTCGGCCGTGGGGTTCGGCGGGCCGCTGGCCGGGCGGACCGGGCACCTGCTGATGCTTCCCGTGACCCCCGTGTCGTGTGCCCTCATGCTGGCCGCCGGAGCGGTCCTGCTCGGGCTGACCACACGGCGGGTCCGCTGAGCACCCGCCGCACGAACTGCCCGGGAGTGAGGCCGGTGGTCGTCGCCGCGTTCAGCACGAGGGAGAACCTCAGCCGTCCTCGCCGTCGCGGTGCGGCGGCCGGGCCTGGTCGAGCAGCGCCCGTACCAGCTCGGGGTCCGGTGCCGCCGACGGGCGCCGCTCCAGCAGGGCCTGCGCGTAGGCGTCGTCGTAGCCGGCCAGGATGAACAGATCCATCACCGTCGACCGGTCGCCGTCGGGGACCAGGCCGATCAATGCCATCGCTCCGGCGTCCGGCGGCCGTAGCAGCCGCCGGTCGCGGTCATCGACGCGCCGCGGATCGAAGCCGAGTTCGGCCGCCGCCAGCAACCGCCTGGCCAGTTGCAGATCACCATCGGCCAGCTCAACGAAGTACAGCACCTCTTCCGCGGCGGCGGACGCGTCAGTGGTACCCCCGGTCGTATTCATGAGCGGGATCTACCCAGGTCAGGACCCTCTTCATGCCACCCTCGCCCACATCCGCCTGGCGGCCCTGGACCACGTGCGGACCGGCGGTCAGACGGACGCCAGCAGTTGCCAGCGGCCACCGTGCCCGGTGAGCCGGACCTTGGCCAAGGGGGGTACGTCGACGCGCCAGTACGAGGCCGCGGGCGCGTCCAGGACATGCAGGACCGCCGCCCGGATGACGGCGGCGTGGGTCACCGCGCTCGCCCTCCCCACGTGGTGGAGGCGGCCGGCGAGCCAGCCGGCGGTACGGTCGATCAGCTCGAGCACCGACTCCCCGCCGTGGGGGGCCGCGGCCGGATCGCTCATCCAGGCACCGACCGCGCCGGGCTCGGCAGCGTGGACGTCGGCCAGTGGCCGGCCGCGCCAGCGGCCGAAATCGCAGTCGCGAAGGCCGGGGTCGGGCTGGGCGCTCAGTCCCAGCGCCGCCGCGGTCTGCACCGCGGCCGGGGCCGGGCTGCACCAGGCCATGGTCCCTGCCGCCGTGCCGGCGAGGGCCGCGGCGGCCGTGGCCGCTTCGCGCAGGCCCCGTTCGGACAGCGGTTCGCCGGCCGGGAACACCGCCCCCGGCGTCGCGGCGGTGGCGCCATGGCAGAAGAGCGTCAGCCGGACGGTCATCGGTTCGGCGCGGGGTCGAGGGGCAGCGGGGTGATGACGATCGTCTCCTTCGGGCGGATTGACGTGCGGTGCCACGCCGTCGTACGGTCCAGGCGACAATCGTGACAATACGGAGAAGCCAGCGAAAATCTGGCACGGCCGCGCCACTGTGAGCAGACCCCTCGCCGGATCTGTGAGTCAGACCCCGTGCTGTCACGGCCACCACCGATCGGGACGCGTGCAATCCCGAAGGAGGCCCTGCCGTGGCTCATGCCGCCGTTCCCCCCACGTCCCAGTCCCAGCCGCTGCCCATCCGGATACCGCTGCGCGAGATCCTCCCCTGGGCCGTCTTCGCCGGGTTGCTGGCGCTGATCCTGCTGTACTTCGTCGGTGCCGAACAGGGTGCCACCTCTCTGCTGTCCGGCGGCAACGTGCACGAGTTCCTGCACGACGGCCGGCACCTGCTCGGCTTCCCCTGCCACTGAACGGCCGGGGACTCCACAGCATGACCATGAGAACGCTGCTGGTCCGCGGCATGCTCGCCGGACTGGCCGCCGCCGTGCTCGCGCTGGCCTTCGCCTGGGTCTTCGGTGAACCCCAGGTCGAGGGCGGCATCGCCTTCGAGCACCACCAGGCCGCCCTCGCGGGGGCCGTCCACGAACACGAACTGCTGTCCCGCACCGCGCAGAAGACCGCGGGCCTGGCGGTCGGCGTCCTGGTGTTCGGCGTGGCGCTGGGCGGCCTGTACGCCCTGGCGTTCGCCGTCGCCTACGGCCGCATCGGCCGCTTCAGTGCCCGTGCCACCGCGGCGCTGGTCGCGGCCGGCGGGTTCGTCGCCGTGGAGCTGGTGCCTTTCCTGAAATATCCCGCCAACCCACCTGGTGCCAACGATCCCGACACCATCGGCACCCGCACCACCCTGTACTTCGCGATGATCACTATCGCGATCGTCGTCTCGATCGCCGCCGTCCAGACCGGGAGGCGGCTGGCACCGCGGCTGGGAAACTGGAACGCCACCCTGGCGGCGGCCGGGCTGTTCGCCGTCCTGGTCGCCGTGGCCTACCTGGTGCTGCCGTCGGTCGAGGAGACGCCGGCGGCATTCCCGGCCGGGGTGCTGTGGCGGTTCCGCCTCGCCTCCCTCGGCATCCAGACGGTCCTGTGGACCACCCTGGGCCTGGGCTTCGGGGCGCTCACCCAGCGCGCTCTCACCCCCGGGCGGGAGCCGGTGGCGGCACCGACCTGACCCAGGTCGACGCGCGACCCCGGCGCCCGCTCAGCGGGGGACGTGGCGATGGTCCAGCCGCTCCGCACGGAGTGCGGAGCGGCGGATCTTGCCGGCGTCGTCGCGGAGCGGCCGGGTGACCCGTTCGAAGGTGCGGGGGAGTTTGTAGCCGGCCAGCCGCTCCCGGAGGTGGGCGAGCAGCTCGGTGTCGGAGACGGGGCCGCGGATCTGGATGATGGCGTGCGGTACGGAGCCCAGGTCGTCGTCGGGCAGCCCGATGACGGCCGCGGAGCCGATCGCGGGGTGCTCCTCGAGGGCTCCCTCGATCTCGGCCGGATAGACGTTGGAGCCACCGACCAGGATCATGTCGGTCTCCCGGTCGGTGAGGTAGAGGTAACCGTCGGCGTCGAGGTGGCCGAGGTCGCCGAGGGATTCCCAGCCGGCGTCGTTCGCGGTGGTCGCCCCGATATAGGTGTAGGTCGGCCCGGAACCCGGGCGCATCCATACCCGGCCCGGCTCGCCGGGCCCCAGCGTCCGGCCGGCGTCGTCGCGGATCTGGATCTCGCCGGTGATCGGGCGGCCGACCGAGCCGGGGTGGGCGAGCCATTCGGTGCCGCTGATCAGGGTGGCGGCCTGGGCTTCGGTGCCGGCGTACAGCTCCCAGATCCGCTCCGGTCCGAGCCAGTCGATCCAGGCCTGTTTGAGCCACGGTGCGATGGGCGCCCCGAGGTGGAACACGATGCGCACCGAGGACAGGTCCGCCGAGCCGCGCTGAGCCTCGGGCAGCCGCCAGATGCGGTGCATCATGGTCGGTACCGCGTAGATCCAGTCCACCCGGTGCCGCTCGGCCAGCCGCAGCACCTCGGCCTCGTCGAAGCGCCGCATCAGTACGACGTGGTCGCCGAAGAGCAGGGCGGAGGCCAGCCCCATGAAGGGGGCGTTGTGGGTCAGCGGCGCCGACAGCAGGGCGACCCGGTCCTTCTCCATCTGGGCGGCGAGCCCGTACAGGCAGGCCTGCTCCAGGGTGCCGGGGGCGGTGGTGGCGATCAGTTTGGGTTTGCCGGTGCTGCCGCCGGAGGCGAGGATCTTCCACGGCCGCGGGACGACCGGCGGCGGCGCCGTGGCGGGCCGGCCGGAGAGGTCGTCGGCGGGGGACAGGCCCTCTCCTTCCTCCGAGATGACGATCTTCGGTTCGGCCAGGGCGAGGACGGCGTCCCGCTCGGCGGCGGGCATCCGGGCGGCGACGGGCAGGGGGGTGCCGCCGGCCTTCCAGGTGCCCAGCGCCGCCACCACGAAGTCGATGCCGTTGGGCAGCACGATCGCGACCCGGTCGCCGACGCCGACCTGGCGTTCGAGCAGGGCCCAGGCGAACCGGTTGGCCCGTTCTTCCAGCTCACGGCGGGTCAGCGTGACCGATTCGCAGGTCAGGGCGGGACGATCGGGCTGCTCGGCCGCGAGCCCGGCCAGCGCCGCACCGATGGGAGTGCCGAGCTCTTGGGTCATGGAGATTCCTCCCGGGCGGCCTTCTCCCCGAGGCTAGGTCATCGGCCAAATGCCACGGCGTCCCGGCCCGGACACCGCTTCGAAGGCGGCCGTACGGCCAATCCCCCTGCGACGGCCGCGCCGGCCTGGAGGATCACCTCCAGCTTTTCCGGCTATATCGGGAAAGTAGATCTTTGCTCCGTCTTGGGTGTGCTGTGCCCTGGTAACGGAGCACATGACTTAAGAGGGAGGAATACCCTCACTCGGGGGTTTAGGTGTGAACTGGGCTGGATCTTCGATGCGTGCCCGTCTGACCGTGGCCGGCAGCGCGATCGCGGCACTGGTGTGCGTCGGGGTCAGTGCGCTCTTCATCGTCATGCTCGGCAACAGGGAGGCCGAGCAGGCCGCCCTGCGCGCCGCCGGAGCGACGGAGGGGGTGCTGTCCCTGATCAGGCAGGGACCGCTGCCGCCGGTGCTGCCGGGCGGTCAGGACGAGGCGATCCAGGTACTGGACGAACGTGGCCGCGTCATCGCGGCGACTCCGCCACTGGTCGGCAAGCCGCCGATGGCCACCTTCCGCCCGATCGGCGGTGAACCGCGCACCACCAGGACCCTGTGCCCGCCTGCCGGTCTGCGGGGCTGCAGGCATGTCCTGGCGGCAGACGTCACGCGCCGGCCGGAGGGCACGTTGCGGATCTACGCGGCCGCTCCGATGAACTTCTGGTACGGCAACCGTACGCTGCTGAACCTGGTCGTCGGCGCGTCGATGCTGATGACCGCGCTCATGGCCGTGTGGACCTTCCGCTCGGTCGCCAGGACCCTGGCTCCGGTGGACGCCATCGCCGCCGAACTGGCGGAGATCACCGCCACCGACCTCCACCGCCGCGTTCCGGTGCCCGCGCACCAGGACGAGATCAGGTTCATGGCGGAGACGGTCAACGGCACCCTGGACCGCCTTCAGGGGACCTACGAGCAGCTGCGGCGCTTCACCTCCGACGCCTCCCACGAGCTGCGCAGCCCGATCACCGCCATCCGGACCCGGCTCGAGGAGGCTCTGCTCTATCCGGACGACACCGACTGGCCACAGATGACCACGGCCGTGCTGACCAGCGTGGAACGGTTGCAGGTGCTCATGACCGACCTGCTGACCCTGGCCAGGCTGGACGCCGACGCGGCCCTCGACCGCCGGCCCACGGACCTCGCCCGGCTGGTCACCGCCGAGCTGGACCGCCGCACGCACCGGGTGCCGGTCCACACGGATCTCCAGGAGGGGGTCGTCACCGACTGCGACCGGCCGCGCCTCACCAGGCTGCTGAGCAACCTGCTCGACAACGCCGACCGTCACGCCACCTCGCAGATCACCGTGGTCGTGCGGAACGACGGCCCGGCGGCGGTCGTGGAGATCGCCGACGACGGCCCCGGCATCCCCGCCGAGCTCCGCGAGTCGGTCTTCGGCCGTTTCACCCGGCTGGACACCGCACGCAGCCGCGACGCCGGGGGCACCGGCCTGGGCCTGCCGATCGCCAGGCAGCTCGCACAGGCACACGGTGGCTGCCTGACCATCGAGGACAGCCCGCGCGGAGCCCGTTTCGTCCTGCGTATGCCCAGATACGAGGGTCCCCCGGCACGATGACCGCCGGTCGGGACGCCCGCCGTCCCGGGGCGTTACCGTGAGAGCGTGACAGACATCCTCGCCCAGGTCGCGGCCGCCGCCGGGCAGGCCCGTGCCGCCGCGGACCAGCTCGCCGCGGCCGACGACACGGCCGTCAACGCCGCGCTGCTGGGCATGGCCGACCTGATGCGCACCGCCGGACCGGCCCTGCTCGACGCCAACACCGCCGATCTCGCCCAGGGCGCGGAAACCGGCATGCCGGCCGCTCTGCTGGACCGGCTCCGCCTGGACGAGACCCGCCTGCGGGCCATGGCCGACCAGCTGCGGACACTGGCCGGCGTCCCCTTCCCGCCGGCGCGCCGGACGGTGCGCACCCTGCCCGGCGGCCACCGGGTGCAGGAATGGCGCCGCCCCGTCGGAGTGATCGGCGCCAACTACGAGGCCCGCCCCAACGTGACCGTCGACGTCGCCTCGCAACTGATCAAGTCGCGTAACGCGGGTGTCCTGCGCACCGGCGCCGCGGCCCTGCGCAGCGCCGAAGCCCTCCTCGACCACGTCGTCACCCCCGCCCTGTCCCGGGCACACCTGGACCCCCACGCCATCGCGTTGGTCCGGACGCCCGACCGGGAGGGCGCACAGGCCCTGGTCTCCCTGCCCGGCCTCGTCCCGCTGGTGATCCTGCGCGGCAGCGGGGAGAGCACCTGCCGGCTCGACCGGCTCGCCGCGAGCCACGGCGTACGCACCCTGGCGCACGCCGACGGCGGAGGCGTGCTCTACGTCGACCGGGACGCCGACCTCGCGACCGCGCTCGCACTCATCGAGGAGGGCCTCGACCGGCTCGGTGTCTGCAACCGCCTGAACCTCCTGCTGATCTGCCGGGAGGTCCGTGACCGGATGCTCCCCGAGATCGAGCGGCACCTGGAGAAGCTCGGCATCACGCCGGCCCTGCCACCGCACGACCGTCCCCGCGGGACCGAGTGGGCGCTCGTCGCCGGCGAGGAGGCCACCGTCACGGTCGACGTCGTCGCGGACGCCGCCGAGGCGGCCCGCGTCGCCAACGAGGAGACCTCGGGCCTGGCCGCCACCATCGTCACCGAGGACCCGCGCACCGCGGACGCCTTCATGGGCGCTTATCGGGGCACGGGCGTGCTGTGGAACGCCACCACGCGGCTGATCGACGGCCAGCGGCTCCTGGGAGTCCCCGAGACCGGCATCAACATCGGCGACGCGCCCGGCCCCAGGGGCCCGGTCACGTTCATGGACCTTTACGTACGCCAGTTCGCCGTGCTGCCCCCGGCCGGGCCGGAGGCCGGGTCGCTATCCCCCTGACGGGGCCGCGGTCACGTATCGGATACACGCCTTCAGGGCGCTCTGCGTCCTGGCCGGATACTGCGTGGCCGGCGGGGCCGCCGTCTGCCCGGGTCCGGGGACGTTCACACCGTGCCGGCGCATGCAGGCGACGAAGGCGTTGAGGGAGCTCGGAACCACTGAACCGCGGGGTGCCGGGGCGGCCCCCGTCCCTGTCCGGGGGACGGCCGGAGTGGTGGAGGCCGTGACCGGTGCGGAGACCGGCCCTGAGGTCACCGGCGGTGAGGGGACGGAGTTCCGGCCGCCGGCCTCCGTGCCGCCGTCGCCACCACAGGCGGCGACGGTCAGCACCGGGACGAGCAGCAGGACCGGCACCAGCTGTCGCTCGAAGCGCCTCTCACCCTGTCTGGAACGCATCTCTCACCTCGCTGACGTGTGACGGGAACCCCACCCTGGCCCGCACCGCTCCGCAGGGATAGTGCGCGGCAGCCAGACTCCGGCGTGCCGGCACTCACTTCACGCCGGGCGATCACCGTGCACGGAGGCTCATGGTTCCGCGCCCGCAAAGGTCGCGCAAAGTCTCACCGGGCTGCTCTCGGACGCGGCCAGCGCGGCGATGATGATGAAGAAGGCGGGGGTGGACCGGCTGCCCGCCCCTCGACAGGGCCCCCCACGGCTACGGGATCTTCCAGAAGAAGGCGGACGGAGCGATCGAAGTTCCGCTGAATCCCTGGCGGGTCACCCGGTGGCGGGCTCCATGCGGTATGACGGTCGCGGTGGGATCGCCGGATCATCGCGCGGCCGCCGGGCAGGCGTTCAGAGAGAGGTGGACGGGTGCGGAGTTTCGGGGTCGAAGAGGAGCTGCTGCTCGTCGCCCCGGACAGCGGCGCCCCGGTCGCGCTCGCGGGGGCCGTCATCAGCGAGGACGTCAACAACGCGCCCCAGTCCGAGCTCCAGCAGGAGCAGGTCGAGACGGGCACCGCGCCGTGTACGACGCTCGACGAGCTGTCGGCCCAGCTGCGGGCCCGCCGGCGCGCCGCATCGAGGGCCGCCGAGCGCAGGGGCGCGGAGGTGGCGGCGCTGGCGACGTCACCGGTCGCGGTGACGCCCTCGACCACCCCCTCCGGCCGGTACCTCGAGATGGTCGAGCTGTACGCGCTCACCGCCCAGGAGCAGCTCACCTGCGGCTGCCACGTCCATGTGAGCGTGAGCTCAGAGGACGAGGGGGTCGCGGTCCTGGACCGCATCCGTCCGTGGCTGGCCCCGCTGCTGGCCATGACCGCCAACTCGCCCTTCTGGCAGGACGGCGACACCGGATACGCCAGCTACCGGCACCAGGTGTGGGGGCGCTGGCCGTCCGCGGGGCCGACCGAGCTGTTCGGCTCGCCGCGCGCCTATCACGACATCGTGCAGACCATGATCGAGTCGGGTGGCCTGCTGGACGAGGGCATGATCTATTTCGACGCCCGCCTGTCGCGCCGCTACCCGACGGTGGAGATCCGGGTGGCCGACGTGTGCCTGCGCAGTGAGGACGCCGTCCTGCTGGCCGCGCTCGTGCGGGCACTCGTGGAGACGGCCGCGCGGGCCTGGCGGGCCGGCGAGCCGCCCGAGCCGACCCGCATGCCCCTCCTCCGGCTGGCCTCCTGGCGGGCCAGCCGGTCCGGGCTCGACGGTGAGCTGGTACATCCGCTCACCGAGCGGCCGGCCCCCGCCGATCTCGTCGTGCACGCGCTGCTCGATCACCTCACCCCGGCCCTGGCCGACGCGGGCGACCTCGGCCTCGCCACGGACCTGACCCGCCGGCTGCTGAGCCGGGGCAACGGCGCGACACTGCAACGCCGCGTTCACCGGCGGACCGGCGATCTGGCCGCCGTCGTACGGGCCGCCGTGACCTGCACCCTCGACCTCTGAGCAACGGTTCCACCGGGGGCGCTTCAAGGCACGACCGGGCTGCCGCAGAAGGGCGATGGCCGGGGTTTTGGCGACGCCACCAGGGGCAGGGCCGCCTGAGACCGGTACCGATCAACGGAGACGCGGCCGGTCGCCGCCGGTCGGCGTCCCGGGAGAGGGACCGTGCACCGGCGCCCGGCGGGAGGAGCCCGGGATGACCGGTGAGCCGGGGGAAGGTGGGGGACATGAGCACTACTGCCGTCGTCGTCATCGACATGCTGAACCCGTATCGGCATGCGGACGCGGAGCCACTCCAGGACAGCGTCGCCAAGGTCGTCGGCCCACTGGGCGACCTGATCGGCCGTGCCCGGGACCACGACGAGGCTCTCCTGATCTACGTCAACGACAACCACGGCGACTTCTCCGCCACCCGGGAGGATCTCGTGGCGACGGCGCTCAAGGGTGAGCGGCCCGATCTCGTGGAGCCCATCGTGCCCACGGCGGAGTGCGCCTTCCTCCCCAAGGTCCGCCACAGCGCGTTCTTCGGCACGCCACTGGAGTACCTCCTGCAGCGGGCCGAGGTGGAGCAGGTGGTGCTGACCGGTCAGGTCACCGAGCAGTGCATCCTCTACACCGCGCTCGACGCCTACGTCCGGCACTTCACGATCAAGATTCCCCGGGACGCCGTCGCCGCCATCGACCAGGATCTGGGCGCCGCCTCGCTGCGCATGATGAAGGAGAACATGCGGGCGGAGATCGTCGCCGCCGCCGACTGTTTCTGACCCGGGCGGACTCGGACCGGGGGGCGCAGTGCCCCTCCCGGCCCGTCCTCACCTGTTGTTGGCATGGGTGTTCGGGGGCTTGGGCCTCTTGCTCTTCCTGGTCGCGACCGGAGTGGGGTGAGTGGTGACCGGGGAGGGGTGAGTGGCGGCCGCCGACGGGACCGACACGACCGGGGACGGAAGCGGGTCACCCTGCCCCGGAAGGGGCGTCGTCGCGTTCACCGGAAGATCGTTCGAGGCGCCCTTCCCCGGGGTCGGCCGCGGATACCGGCTCGTGCCCACAGGGCCCGAACCCGACGTCCCCCGGATCTGGCCCGGTCCGCCGGGGCCGGCCGGCGAGGTCGCCGGGCGGGTGGCGGAGCCGTCCTCCGGCCCGGCGGAGGAGCCGGGGATCGCCGCGCCGCTCAGGCCCGCCGCCACCGCCGCGGTCACGGCGACCGCGGTGATCGTCCACGCGACGACCGTCCTGCGGCGGTGGGCCGGTGGGGACGCCGGTGCCGAGGTGGGCGTGGGGGTCGGCGCCGGGGATGGCGACGGCGGATCGGTGACTCCGGCGGCCTCGGCGGCGCTCCACAGCTCCGCGACGGTCTCCGCCGCCGCGTCCGGGCCGGGCGGCCGGCCTCGCCGCGCCAGCAGTGTCCGCAGCAGATCCTCGGCACGGGGCCGTACGCCCGGGTCGGCGTCGAGGGCGCGAACGATCAGGCCGAGCCACGGCTCGGGGAGGCCCGTGAGCTCGGGATGGCCGCTCAGGATCCGTTCGCTCCGCTCGGCCGCCGACCCGGACCCGAACGGGGAGTGCCCGGTCGCCGCGAAGGCCACCAGGCACCCCCACCCGAAGATGTCCGAGGCCGCCGAACCGGGTCCGCCGGTCAGCCTTTCCGGCGCGATCCAGCCGGGGCTGCCCATGACGATGCCGCTCTGCGTGAGACCGCCCGCCGCTTCCAGATCACTGGCGATACCGAAGTCGATCACCCGGGGGCCGTCCGGGGACAGCAGGACGTTGGCCGGTTTGAGATCGCGGTGCGCCAGGCCGGCGGCGTGGATGCACACCAGCGCCGCCGCCACCGAAATGGCGACGGCCTCGAGGGCTTCGCAGGTCAGCGGCCCCCGGGTGTCCACCCGTTCCGCCAGCGACGCGCCCTTGACGTATTCGGTCACGATGTACGGGCGGGGACCATCCATTCCGTCGTCCAGGACGCGCGGGATGCAGAAGGACGACACCCGCCGCCCGAAGTCCCTCTCGGCCTTGAACCGCAGTCGTGATTCGGCGTGGTCGGCGAGCGCGGGATGCAGGGTCTTGATGGCGACGGTACGGCGGGCCAGCGGATCGTAAGCCTGATACACCACTCCCATTCCGCCGATTCCCAGGCGGCCTAGCAGGCGATATTCGCCGATCGAGAACGGATCGTCGATGCGGAGCGGCCGTACCCCCGGCGGCACGTCAACGTTCACCCATTTCCCTCCTCAGGCGGCCCACCGATCCTTACCCACCATCCCTCGCTAAACCCGCTAATGCTTACAATTCACCGAAACCTAGCACCGGCTCGGTGGTCCAATGATCACCCTTCGACGCCGGTGGCCTGGTGGGGAGTGCCGACCGGTTTGGACTCGGGGGAGCCGCGCTGGCGAAGGTAGATGGACAGGGCCGCCATCGCGGCGACGGCCAGGAACTCCGACTGCCAGTTCTGCAGGCTGCGGTTCCAGAAGTCGGCGCTGGTCACGTACCCGGTCCAGGAGGTGGGGTCCTGGTAGTCGGCGAGCCGGTCGGCGTTGTAGGCGACGCGACCGGCGATCGACTGGGCCAGCCACGACAGCAGGAAGATCGTGCCCATCGCCAGCCCGAGGGAGCGGGAGAACACCGCGGTCCGCCAGCCGCCCGCCGCGGCCCACGACGGCGAGTCGTCGCCCGCCCGCGTGCCGACCTTCTGGTCCTGGTCGGATTCGGTGCCCTGGTCGCCCGGCTTCTTGGACTCGGGAGAGCCGCGCTGCACGAGCCATACGGTGACGAGGATGTACAGGAAGAACTGCAGGAACTCCGACTGCCAGTTCTCGGCCACGTCGGTGGCGAACTGGGACGAGGTCACGTAGTGGGCGAGGGAGACCTCGGGGCCGCCGCTGGTCAGCTGACGGTCGTTGTAGACCAGCAGCCCGGAAACGGCCTGCCCGACCAGCGCCAGCACGAGGATGAGCAGGAAGAACAGGGTCAGCGCGTTGTCACGCAGGAAGGCCTTCAACGGATCTCACCTGCCCATCAGCCCGATAATGATCATGTACGCCAGGCCGGCCACGATGATCCCCAAGGTGAGGAAGAACGTCACGCGCATCGCTCAGGCCTCCACATCGCAGTCGTAGGGGCCGGTGGCCTGCCGCCGGCATCCGGCGGCGGTCACCTTCCAGCCGGCCGGGAACCGGGCGAGGAACACGGTGTCGGCCGACAGGCGCACCTGCGCCCGGTCGCCCCACACCTGCGCCGACCGGATCGTCCCGCCCGGGAGACTCAGCTTGGTGATCTGCTCGGCGCAGCCGGACTCACTGGACTCCAGGGCCTCGGCGGCCTGTTCCGCCAGGTCCGCGCAGGCTCGCGCGCCGTCGTGGGCATGGACGGCGGCGAAGAACGCCACCGTGGCGTTCCGGGCGGCGTCGTCCCCGGCGGGGCCGCCGCACGCCGTACCGAGCGCCAGTACGACCGCCGCCGAGCGCAGGAGCCGGACCGCTCCGCCGGTGGCCTTGAGAGCGAACATGCCGCCGCTCGTACCCGAAAGATCGAGGAAAGAACATGTCGTCTTAAGGTGCACAATGTGCGAACGACCGATCGATGAACGGATCACCGGAGGTGCTACACGTGGTGGAGACTCCCAGTCCGCAGGCCGATGGACTGAGCGTCACCCTGGGTCTGCGCGGTACCTGGATAACGGTCGAGGTCATCGGTGAGCTGGACTTCGCCACCCGCTCCGTCCTCGACGAGCAGCTGGAGGAGGTGGTGGCGCGGCGCGGTCTGCCGCACGTGGCACTCGACCTGTCCCGGCTGAGCTTCTGCGACTCCTCCGGCCTGAGCGCGCTGATCGGAGCGCGCAAGCGCGTCCACGCCGCCGGTGGGGAACTGCTGCTGCTCAACCCCCGGCCGCGGCTGATCGAACTGCTGCGGATCACGGGTCTCGATCGCCTGTTCACCGTGCACGACATCCTGCCGGAACCCCCCACCGGCTGACCGGCCGGGCCGCGGCGCCGGCCACCGCGGAAGCCGCCGGGCCCAGAGCGACGGTACGACTCCGTCAGCGGCCCGCTCGGGAGGGTGCCGGCCGTGGCCGCCTCGGCCGGACGGTGGACGGCCGGGGGCCCGCCTTCTGGTGCGCCTGTGACGGCTGGGGCGACTGCCACCGTATGGTGCCTTCGGCGTCTCCCCCGACGGGCCGGGCGCTGCCCTCCAGTAATTGCCCGATGAATCGGACCGGGATCGGGAAGCGGGCACTGGTGAGCATCTTCAGCACCGGAACCGCCGCGATGAAGATGCCCAGCGGAGGGTCGATGAGGCCGACCGCGACCGCGAGTGCCACCCCGCCGTAGTAGCCGGCGGAACGTGGAATGTCGATGTCCAGTGAACCCACCTGGATCACCAGCCCCGCATCGGGGTCTTCCGCCATGATCTTCCCCTTGTCTCCCGCAGATTCCCGGGTCTCCCCGGGCCGCTATGTACCCCGCGTACGGCCGTCGCAGACGATGGTCGCCGCTCGTTTATCCCCTCCTGACCTGGGGATTTACTCAATGGCCGCCTGACCACAATGTTTGCTATGTCGTAATTGGCGGTAGTTGTGGATGATGGTGCTACTGAGGCCGCCTGGGGTGTACGCGCCCCAGGGCGATACGTTTCTGCTGGCGGAGGCACTGCACGACGCGGCGGTTCCGGCGGGCGCGCGGGTTCTCGAGGTGTGTACCGGGACGGGGGCGCTGGCGATCGAGGCCGCTCGGATCGGCGCGGCGGGGGTCACCGCGATCGACATCTCGGCCCGGGCGGTGCTGGCCGCGCGGATCAACGCGCGGCTGCGGGGTCTGCCGGTGCGGGTGATGCGGGGTGACCTGTTCGCGCCGGTGGCGGGGGAGTCCTTCGACGTGATCGTGGCCAATCCGCCCTATGTGCCGGGCCGCGACCGGCGGCCGCCCCGGCATGGCCGTGGCCGTTCCTGGGACGCGGGTGCGGGGGGCCGTCTGCTGGTCGACCGGATCTGCGCGGAGGCTCCGCCGTTGCTGGCCCCGGGCGGGGTGCTGCTGATGGTGCACTCGGCGCTGTGCGATGAGCAGGCCACCGTCGCGGCGTTGCGGGACCGGGGCCTGAAGGCGTCGGTGATCGCGCGACGGCCGGAGCCGTTCGGCCGGGTCATGCGTGCCAGGGCGGCGCGGCTGGAGGCGAGGGGGCTGATCCGGGTGGGTCAGCGATGCGAGGAGCTGGTGGTGATCCGTGCCGACAGAACCGAGACCCCGGGCTGAGGAGGCGTGCCCTCGGGCGGCGGGTGAACCGGGTGGTCCACGCCCGGATCGGCGTCGGGTGGTGATGGTCGCCGACGGGCCGATCCTGGTCGACGGGCCGGTCGAGATCGAGCTCGACGACGGCAGCCGGGTGGTGTGCGACCGCTTCGTGGTGGCGTTGTGCGCGTGCCGGCGGAGCCGCCGCTATCCGCTGTGCGACACCAGCCACCGCCGGCGGGTGCGCGCCGAACGCGAGCCCCCGGCCTGACACCAGCCCCACGGCGGGAGTGGACCTGTCGTAGAAGTGGTGCCAGTGCAGGTGACGGAGGACGGTCTCGGCCACGAAGCCCGCGCCGCCGAGACCGATCAGGACGCCGGACACCGTGCCCTGGTCATCCGGTGTTTTCCGGCAGATCAGGCGGGTACCTGCAGCGGCGCAGAGGCACGGCCCGCGGGATCGTCCCGTGGGAGACGACGAGGAGACGGCGAATGCAGCAGCACAACGGGGGACAGGCCGACCCGGCCGACCGCGGCCCGGGCGCGCATTCCGGTCAGGAGAGCCCGGCCCAGGAGCGGGTCATCCCGGGCACCGGCAGCGCCGCGGAGGGATACAGCTCCGACGGCGGCACCCGGCAGGGAGACCCGCTCGCGGGCGTCGAGGCCGAGCCGGAGGACGCCCAGAACGCCGACGACGTCTCGGACGAGGCCCTGGACGAGCCACCGGACTGACGGCTCCGCCGGGCGATGCCGGAGCCAGGCGGGAGATCAACGGCGGTGAGCCCACGGCCCTGGGCCCCGGTGCTCCGCACCGGGGCCCTCATCACGTGGAAGGCGCGAAGGTCCCGGGTCATCGATGCCGCAGATCAAGCCCCGCCTCCTCCTCGAGCAGCGCGACGGCCAGCAACTCTCCGTCGAGCGGCCCGTAGCGTGCCAGCGCGCGCTCGTAGACGGCCGCGACGAGGCCGGACAGCTCCATCGGCAGGTGATGCCGGCGGGCCAGGTCCGTCACGGCCGAGAGCTCCTCCGAGCAGCGATCCAGACCGAAGGACTCCAGATAGTCCCCGGCGAACAGGGCGTCCAGATCCCGGCGGATGAAGTCGCCACCGGCCGCGCTGCCGGCGAGCGCCTGACGCAGGACACCGAGATCGAGACCCGCCGCCCGGCCGAGCAGCAGCGCCTCCGCGGTGGCGACGGCCTGCCCGAACCACAACAGATTGATCAGCAGTTTGGCGGTGTACCCGGCGCCGTGCCCGCCGACGTGGACGATCCCCTCCGGAGCGGCCAGCACCTCCAGCAGATGCCGGTGCCGCGCCAGGACGTCCGCGTCTCCTCCCACCAGCAACTGCAGGGTTCCGAGCCGTGCGGCCGGCACACCACCGCCGACCGGCGCCTCCAGTACCACCACCCCGCGCTCGATGGCGCGCTCGCGAACCGGTACGACGACCAGCGGCGAGTTGCTGCTCATGTCGATCCAGGTCGAGCCCCTGTGCATCGCCGCGATCCCGCCGCCCGATCCGAGCATGGCCTCCCGTACCTCGCCGGGACCCGGGAGCATCGTGATGAGCACGTCGGACTCGGCGGCGACCTGAGCCGTCGCCGGCAGCCAGCGCGCCCCGCAGCCGGTGGCGGCCTCGGCGAGCTCGCCTCGCACATCACTCGCGGTCACCTGGTGGCCGGCGCGCACCAGATTCGCGCACATCGGCAGGCCCATCCGGCCGAGCCCCACGAACCCGATCCGCGGCATCACGGACCGCTGACATGGGTGGGGGACGACCGATGAGCTCGGTCGTCCCCCACGGTGCCGGTGCTGCGCCGTGTCATGGCCGGGCGGTGTGCGACGAGGTCAGCGCACTGCCTTGCGGCCGTACATGGCGGCCACGGCGGCCACACCCACCGCCGCCACGACGATCTGGATCAGCATCTCGATCCAGTCGATTCCCTTGGTGTCGGCGACCCCGAAGGCGCCGGCGATGGCCGTTCCCACGAGGGCGGCGATGACGCCGACCACGAGGGTCAGCCAGATCGGCATCGGCTGGCGACCGGGGAGCGCGAGGCGACCCAGCGCGCCGATCACCAGGCCGAAGATCAGAGCGGTGATGATACCCGTGACATGCATGGCGGTCCTTTCTAGGCGGATGTGCCGGGAGCTTGGTGCCCATATGAAGGGCTTTCATGCATCAAGGGGGACTTGTCGCACCAGCGGACATGACGGTCGTGGCCCGCGCGTCTCACCCGCGACGCCGGGTGATCGCCGGCCGGAGCCGTACGGCCAGGTAGGCGGAGAACGACACCAGCGCCCAGGCCAGGGTGGCGAGCACCAGGACCAGCCAGCCGTTCAGCACGTCCGCGAACACCGCGCAGACGACGGCGAACGCGATGAAACCGAGGGCTCCGAGCGCCGCGCCACGAGCGTCGTCGCGTGCCGTCCGCAGTCCCTCCTCCTTGGCGACCAGGGTGAGCGACGCCAGCAGGATGGCGGGGAAGGCCAGGAAGACGCCGCCCGCGCGAGGTCCCGCCGTCGCGGAGATGACACCGGCGATCGTGGAGACGGCCGCGCCGAAGCCGAACCGCACGGCCATGTCGCGCGGCCGTACCTGACGCAGGCGCGACGGCTGCATCCGGACCCGCTCGGGCCGGCCGGTCACCTCAACCCCCAGATCACGACGCCCGGGACCGCGATGGCCAGCCACACCACCAGCGCCGCCCCCGCACCCTTGAGCGCGCCCAAGCGCCGCAGAGCGGGTACGGCGAGCAGGCAGTAGCACAGGAGGGCGAGGGTGCCCAGGATCATCCCTTCACCGGCGAGAGCCACGTCATGGCCGGATTCGACGATGAGGGTGACGCTCAGACCGCCGAGCGCGACCGACGGGGCCGCCGAGAAGATCCCCGAGAATCTCTTGGGCGACACCATCTCCGACAGGAGGGCGAACAGCACGACCAGCACGCCGCCGAGCAATGCCTTGGCCGCGATCTCCAGCACGCTGTGCACCGGCCGGGTCACCTCCTCGAGAGGTGCATTTTCTGCCCGCTCCCCCGGCCGCTTACACCAGGCCGTGGCACCGCCCGCGGCACGGCCGTGCCCGGTCCCGGCCATCGGTGGCCCGCGCCTGCCCCGGGGCGGCGAAGCCGGGCATGATGTGCGGATGACCTGGACCGCCCCCGAGATCACCCGCGTCAACGGGCCGCTGGCCGCGCTGGTGGGTGACGAGCGCACGCTCGCGGACGCATGGCTCGACCTTCACCGGCAGACGCTGCTGTGGAAGTGCGCCGGGCTCACCGCCGAGCAGCTCGCACTGCGCGTCGTCGAACCGTCGGGCCTGTCACTGCTCGGCCTCGTCCGTCACATGGCAGAGGTGGAACGGGACTGGTTCCGTACCAGGTTCGCCGGGCAGCAGGTCGGCTACCTGTACTGCACCGACGACGATCTCAACGCCGAGTTCGAGGTGGACGGCGCCGACGCCGAGTCGGACTACGCCGCCTACCTGCGCGAGATCGAGCTCGTCCGCGAGACGACGGCCGGGCGTTCCCTGGACGAGACCTACCTGGACCCGCGACGCGGCGCCGAGATGAGCCTCCGCTGGGTCTACGCCGCCATGATCCAGGAGTACGCGCGGCACAACGGCCACGCCGATCTCCTCCGCGAGCGACTCGACGGCGCCACCGGCCACTGAGCGGCGACCCACCCGGCACGATCGCGACGGTTCCCTCGCGCACGGTCTCAGGCGGTGGCGTCGGCGTCCCCGCCGCCCGCGATGCCGAGGTCGCCCTCGGGCGAGGACCCGGTCAGGGCCGCGTGCAGCGCGCTCTCCACGGTCTCGTGCACGCCGAGGTACGAGCCCACCTGGGTGATGGCCAGCACGACGGCGGGACGGGGTTGCGCGGCGGCCAGATGCACCGCGCCACCGTGCCGCCTGCCGTAGGTGTAGGCGTTGAGCAGCACCCGCAGGCCGGCGCTGTCCATGAAGGTCATTTCCGCCAGGTCGAACACCAGGTGGTCACCGGGGTGCCGGCGGGACTCACGGATGAACGCCTCCAGCCGTCCGGCGACGGTCAGGTCCAGGTCGCCGGCCACCACGATGATGACGATGCCCGCCGGCAGGCGCCTGCTGGACAGTCTCAGCTGCTCCATCTCGGCTTCCCGCCCGTCATCGGGCCTGTCCGGTCGGCGGTCGCCGATAGCTCGTGGTCGGCCATCCCGGCTACCGGTGCCCTTCCGGCCGTGGCCGGTCGGACGACGGCAGTGCGAGGGCGTCCTCCACAGTCTGGTGGACGTTCAGGCGTTCGTGCAGCCCCGTGACGCGCAGAATCCTCCGCACCTGGGCGCCGGGCGCGACGAGGCAGAGCCGGTTGCCGCGTTCCGACAGCCGGCGGTGGGCCCACACGAGCACCGACAGGCCGGTGGAGTCGATGAACTCCAGCCCGGTCAGGTCCAGGACCAGCCGCCCGGGGTCCCGCTCCCGCAGGATCACCGTGATCTGGGCCCGCAGAGCGGGAACGTACGCGATGTCGAGTTCACCGCGCAGTTCGATGATCTCGTACGGGCCCGTGGTCCGGGCCGCACCGGCGAACCCGTCGGTGGCGGTCATCGGCTGTTCCCCTTGGGCGGGGGCGGCGGCGACGTGGGGTCGTTCAGCAGTTGCGCGGCCACGTCGGCGACCCGGCGCCGCGAGTCGCGGGCCTGTTTGCGCAGCAGGTTGAAGGCGGTCACGGCGTCCAGTCCGTGGGCCGCCATGAGGTAGCCGGTGGCCCGCTCGATGACGACCCGGTAGTCCAGGGCGTACTGCAGTTGCCCGGCGAGGACGCTCTGGTCGCGGGCGGCGAGCGCCGTGGTGAGGATCTCCTCCGCCAGGGTGGTGTACGCGCGCAGCGCCTCGGTGTCGGAGTCGTCCCAGGCCTGGGCCTGGGACCGGTAGACGTTCAACGTGCCCACCGGGCTGCCGCCGAGCCGGATCGGCGCACCGGCGACCGCCCTGATCCGCTGGTCCAGGTGGGCCGGCAGGATCGGCCAGCGGCTGTCGTTGTGCACGTCCTTGGCGGTGATGACCCGGTCATGGACGAAGGTGTCGATGCACGGACCTTCCCCCGCCGCCAGCTGGGCCTCCTCCAGGTGCCGCCCGACCTCGTCGGTGGCGGCGACGTAGTGGAGTTCGTCGTTGTCGTCGACGAACATCATCCCCGCGCCGTCGTAGTCGAACAGCGTGTCGACCGCGGTGATGATGCGCTCCAGAGCGCGCACCAGATCGGGTTCGTACGGTGCCAGTTGCAGCCGGTCCAGGCTCTCTCGCAACGTGCTGGAGTTGATGTGCACGCCATGCCCGCTCTCTCGTCGGCCCGCCGGGCGCCCGGCGGATGTGCTGTCGTGCCGCCCGCTGTGCGGTGGAAGGCGGCGACACGGGTGGTTCGAGTGAATGGCGCGGTGAACGGCCCCAGGCCGGGGTTCACCGTGCCGGCGACGCTCCTGGCCGCGGTGAGGCCCCGTATCGGGAGGCCAGCATCTCCACCAGGACGGCGACCACGTCGGAGAGCCGCTGCGCCGCCGCGACCTGCGTGTCGCTCCAGAACGCCGGCCGGTAGCGGTACAGGTTCAACGACCCGGCCGGCCTTCCGTGCACCCGCACCGGCAGTGACAGCACCGAACGGATCGGCGCGGCCTGCCGTGCGAACACCCGCTGCTGCGGCGACTCCGACGCCGCCAGATCCTCGATCACCACGGGCTCGCCCCTGGCGAGACAGTCGAAGGCGGGGCCGGCCCCGGCGGTCTGCTGGGCGACCTCCAGCTCCAGGCCCTCCGGGGTGGAGGCGCCGATCGCGCGCAGCCGTTCGGCGCCGGCCAGCAACATCAACGCTGCGCCGTCGGCGCCGCCGATGACCGCGGCACTCTCCAACGCACGTGACAGGCGGCCTGAGGCCACGGCCAGACCCCGTGTCAACTCACCATGCAGCATGATCGCGCGCCCCTTTCACAGGCGACGATCCGCGGACACACGGCGGAAATCCCAGGACCACCCACGATAGCCCACATCCCGGCATGACCCCCACGGGCCGCCCGCGACGGACAGGGCGGCTTGATCGTGCAGCCGGGTAGGGGCGGCTGGGCCCCAGGACACCCGGGAGGACGAACCCGGCGGACAGCCGGTCAGGCCGCTCCCGTGCCGTCCCCGCGCCCGGCCACCGGCTCGTCGACCGGCTCGTCGATCAGCTCGTCGACCACGAAGTTGAAGTTGCCCCGGACGCCGGGCCCGGCGTTCAGCAGGCGGTGCAGGAACAGGCCGACCCCCGCGCTTCCGGTGGCGAGATCGGCCGACTCCCGGACGGCCTGCTCGCCCGGGAAGGCGATGCCCTCGGGGCGTTCCATCGCGAAGAGCAGGACACCCTCGGCGGTCCGCCACGCCTCGGCCAGCGGCCCGGCGTCGCCGGTGTGCTCCCAGACGTCGAGCAGGAAGTTGCCCAGGCCCGCCAGGCCGTGGAAGAGCTGGGGCAGCACCGTGTACTTGCGGGCGGCGTCCGACACGACCTCGGCCAGGTGGGGCCGCAGCGCGGGATCCCCGGTGGCCGCCAGGTAGCGCACCAGGGCGGTACCGACACCGGCCGAACCGGCGTCCCAGTAGCACCGCAGCACCGCCGCCGACTCGGGAGGCAGGGTCTCGTAGTCGGGGAAGCCCGCGAACCGGCCGTTCACCCGGGCTCCCTGGGCGAGCTCGAAGTCCAGCGCGCGCCGCCCGAAGTCCAGCGGTACGGCGTCGCCCGTGGCCAGATGCAGGTAGAGCAGGAACAGGGCGGGACCGGCGCCGCCGTAGCCGAGGCCAAGGCGGGCCGGCGCGCCGCCGGGAGACCAGCGGACGCCGCGTTCGTCGCGTACGGCCGAGTCCATCAGGTGCCGGCCGACGGCCGAGGCCTGGTCGAGGAACCTCTCCTGGCCGTAGCGCTTCCAGAACTTCAGGCAGGTCAGGCCGTAGCCGGTGGCCCCGCGGAGCAGGTCGGCGGACTCGTACAGCAGCGGGTGCCGGGACGCCGTCGCGAGAAGGGCCTGGGCGGCCTCGGCATGCCCGAGCTCGGCGAGCACCCAGGCGACACCGGACTGCCCGAAGTAGAGGCCCGGCGGGTGGCTGTCGCTGGAGGCGGTACGGCCCAGCAGCCAGGCCTCCGCGGCGGCGGGCACGCTCCCGGTGATGCGCCGCAGGGCGTACAGGACCCCGGAGGCGCCGAACGCGACCGAGAGCGAATTGGTCTGGAACACCAGCGGGTCGGCGGGGTAGAGCCGGTCGTCGCGACCCGGGTCGGCGACCGCGTGCAGGTACGCGACGATGCCGTCGAGCGTCTCGGACACCTGTTTGCGCAGCGCGGCGGGCGGGCTCTGCGCGGGCGGCGACGACAGGCGGGGCGTCGCCGTCAGCGCGGGCAGCCGCTCGATGGCCGCGGCCACCGACGCGTGATCCGACGCGTGATCCGACGCGTGATCGGCTGACGGGTGACCCACCGGCCCGGGGCCGGCGGCGGGTGCCATGAGACGCTCGATCAGGCCGATGAGCTCCTCGGGGAGCGCCATGTCCGCGGTCAGCTCGTCCAGGAAACGCCGCCTGGCCGAGGGATCGAGGCCCGCGAAGGCGTTGGCCAGCATCAGGCTGCCGAACATGATCGCGCCGAGCGCGTGGTAGTCACCGGCGCGGTCGGCGACGCCGCTCCTGCGGGCGGCGGCACTGATGAAGCCCGGCGTGTAGAGCCCGGTGTGGGGGTCGAGATCCTCCTGTGCGGCGCCCTCCAGGTCCACGATGCGGATGCGGTCCTGGTCGACCATGATGTTGGTGAACGACAGGTCGCCGAGGACGACGCCGCGCTCGTGGGCGACGGCGATGGCCTGCGCCACCTGCGCCCACAGCCCGCGCATGGACCGGAGGTAGGCGTCGACGCGCTCGCTCGTTAGCGGGCCGGCGTAGAGCGGGTTCCGGGCGATGGTCAGCCGCCCGAGGTGCCCGCCCGGCACGTACTCCTCGGCCAGGAAGGCGTGTCCGGCCTCCCGGAAGAACGCCACCGGCCTGACGAAGAAGCCGGTGTCGGCGAGGAGGCACAGCAGCCGGTGCTCCTTCTCCAGTACGGAGATCGCATCCTGGCCGTGCCGGCCGATCTCGATGTGGGGGCGGGCCTCCTTGAGCAGCACGCTCTGACCGGTCTGGCCGTCGGTCGCGCGGTAGATGCCGCCCCGGTTGCTGAAGCCCACCGCCGACGTGACCTCGAAGCGCCCCCCTCCCAGGGCTCCGAGCGCGGCGGTGGGCTCGGGGAACGGCTCGCCCGCCCAGGCGGGCGGGCTCCAGTACGGCAGCCGGTCGTCCTTGACCCGGGTGCCGTCCGGTGCCGTGATCATGAGATTGCGCAGTCCGTCCGGTCGCAGCTCGGGCTGGGCCACGAACCCGCCGTAGCGGTAGAAGACCGAGCGGGAGCCGGGCCAGCGCCGGTCGGAGAGGACGTACGGGCCCTCGAACCCCGCGAGGACCCGCGTGAGCTCCTCCCCGAGCCGGTGGAACTGCTCGTCCGAGGCGGGGTAGACCGCCACGAACTTCCCGCCGGCCGAGCGCGGGCACAGCTTGGAGTTGATCCACGCCGTCTGCCCGGGGTCGACCAGGAACTTGAAGCGGGCGCGCTGCTCGATCAGGACCGGGAGCACCCGCGCCAGTACCCGCTCGGACTCGGCGGTGCGCGCCGAGACGTGCAGTTTCCAGCCCTGCGCGGGCACGACAGCGTCCGGCGGTGTCGCCACGTACCAGACGCCCTCGCGCGTGAGCCGCCACGACGGCGGAGCCAGCGAACGATAGACCGCGAGGTAGGCCGGGGCCGGCGAATAGCGGTTCGCCGATTCGAACCAGCGGGGATGAAACTGACAGTACCTGTCGATCGTCTCCCAGGAATGCACGGCCCCGGCCCTCTCGCTCAGCTCTCCGGGACGACGACGGGCTCTTCGGGCTCGGTCTGCGGGCCGTTGCAGCTGTTGGCGATGCACGAGGTGCAGCTCCCCACGGCGGGGTCCTCCTCGGCCAGGATCTTGTCCAGAGCGGTCTTCTGCAGCTCCAGAACGCTGGAAACGGTCATGTGCTACCTCCCCATTGGTACCCGGACGGGTAATTACCAGGGAAGTTATGCCGGCCACCGATTCCGGACATGAGTACGCCCTACTCATCTTTCCCCGACCAGGCCCCCGGGGCGACCGCCCCGGCGCCGGTCACCGGACCAGACCCGCCTCGAAGGCGAGCAGCCCGGCCTGGGTCCGGTTGGCGCACTGCAGCTTCTCGAGCAGCCGGGAGACGTACCCCTTGATGGTCGCCTCGCTCAGGTGCAGCCGCCGGGCGATCTGCACGTTGGACAGGCCCGCGCCCAGGCAGGCCAGCACCTGGGTCTCCCGCTCGGTCAGCCCTCCGAGCAGGTCCGCCCGGCGGTCGCGCTCATCGTGCCGGCCCGCGGCCGTGGCCACCAGCCGCCGGGTCGCGGCGGGCGACAGCACGGTGTGCCCGTCCGCGGCCACCCGGACCAGCTCCGCCAGGTCCTCCGGGGGCGTCGACTTGAGCAGGAAACCCGCGGCGCCGGCGCGCAGCGCGCGGATCACGTAGTTGTCGGCGTCGAAGGTGGTGAGCGCCACCACCACGGGCGGGTCGGGGAGCTCGCCGATGCGCTCGATCGCCGTCAGCCCGTCGACCCCCGGCATCCGCAGGTCCATGAGGACGACGTCGGGCCGGTGGCGCACCACCGACTCGACCGCGGCCGCGCCGTCGTACGCCTCGTCCACGACCTCCAGATCACCGGCCGCGCCGAGGATGGTGCGCAGGTGCGCGCACACCATCGGCTCGTCGTCGACCACCACGACCCGGATCCGGACGCCCGCACCGCCGGTCATGGCGCGGGCTCCAGGGCGGGCGCGGCGGCCGGCACATAGGCGGGCAGCGTCGCCTCGACCACGAACCCGCCCTCGGGGTCCGGGCCGGCCCGCAGCGCCCCGTCGACCAGCTCGACCCGCCGGCGCAGGCCGAGCAGCCCCGCGCCGGAGCCGGTGGCCGCCAGCGCCGCGTCGACGGTCCGGGTGGTGGCGGAGTTGCGCACGGTCAGGTGCAGGCGGTCCGGCCGATAGCGCACCCGCACGTCCACCCGTGCGCCGGGTGCGTGCTTGCCGGCGTTGGTCAGCGCCTCCTGCACGATCCGGTACGCCGTCCGGCCGATCAGCGGTGAGGCCAGTGCGGGGTCGCCGTCCTCGACGAGCTCGACGTGGACGCCGGCAGACCGGGACGCGGCGATCAGCGGGGTGAGGCCGGGAACGGGCGCGGACGCGGTGTCGGCATGGTCGGCGTCGTCCGCGCCGCCCGCGGTGTCGCGCAGCACCCCGACCAGGTCGCGGAGCTCCTCCAGCGCCTGGCAGCCCGTCAGCCGCATGTCCTCGGCGGCGGTACGGGTCGTCTCGTCGGGGGCGGTCACCCGCAGGGCACCGGCCTGCAGCACCATCAGGGTCACCCGGTGGGTGACGACGTCGTGCATCTCGGCGGCCAGCCGCGCCCGCTCGTCCGCTCGGGCCCGCTCGGCCAGCAGGTGCTGTTCGCGTTCGGCGCGTTCGGCCCGCTCGGTCATCTCCTCCAGCAGCCGGCGGCGGGCCGCGATGTAGAGCCCGAGCAGCGCGGGCACCCCGATGAGCAGCAGGCCGCGGGTGATCAGGACGAACGAGGGTGCCCAGGGGCGGGTGCCCAGGATCAGCAGGATCGTGACCACGACCCACGCGACGCGCCGGTCACGAGCGAAGCCCACCGCGCTGTAGGCGGCGAACAGTGCCATCGGCGGCAGCCAGGGCACGGTCTGCGGACCGGCGTTCGGGTCGAGCCCGGCGTAGGGGAGGGCGAGGCTGTTGGGCGCGATCGACTCCGTGAGGAGCCAGCCGGCCCCGGCGGCCACCGCGAGCCAGCCGACCGTCAGCGGCAGGCGCCGGCGCACCACCAGGGCCAGGGAGAGCAGGAACGCGAGGACGCCCGTCGGCACCGGATGGCGGAAGACGTGCGCGCCGTCCAGGGCCATTTCGACGCTGACGGCGCAGGAGATGACCACCGCCGCGGCGTCGAAGAGCGTGTTGCGCGGGGAGCTGACCAGCGGGCGTCTCACCCGGCCAACGGTACGTCTCCCCGGCGCTCCTGCCATCCCTCCGAAAGTCGTGTTCGGCGGGCCGGGGACCCGACTTTCGTCGCCGGCGTTCCCTACCTTGCGCGCTGCCGCCGGACACCCCGCCTGGGCTGCAATCGGGTCATGGACACGACGACGTACGAGACCGATGAACACGAGGGCGGCGATGACGCGCGGGCAGGTGCGGCGCGGGCGCCGGGCGCGGCGCGGGCGGTGGGCGCCACCAAGATCTATGGCACGGGGCACACCCGGGTCCGGGCGCTCGACGAGGTCACCGTCGAGCTGCCACGCGGGCACTTCACCGCCATCATGGGCCCGTCCGGGGCCGGCAAGTCGACGTTGATGCATTGCCTGGCCGGGCTGGAAACCCTGACCTCCGGACAGGTGTTCATCGGCGACGCCGAGCTGGGCGCCCTGTCGGACCGGGAGCTCACCCGGCTGCGCCGCGGGCGGGTCGGCTTCGTCTTCCAGAGTTTCAACCTGCTGCCGACGCTCACCGCGCTGGAGAACATCACGCTCACGCTGACGCTGGCCGGGAGAAGGGCCGAGCCGAGCTGGCTGGAGGAGCTCGTCGCGACCGTCGGGCTCGGCGACCGGCTGTCGCACCGCCCGGCCGAGCTGTCGGGCGGCCAGCAGCAGCGCGTCGCGGTGGCACGGGCGCTGGCCGGGCGCCCGGAGATCGTCTTCGCCGACGAGCCCACCGGGAACCTCGACTCGCGGGCCGGTGCGGAGATCCTGGGCTTCCTGCGGCGGGCGGTCACCGAGCTGGGCCAGACCGTCGCGATGGTCACCCACGATCCAGTGGCCGCGGGCTACGCCGACACCGCGCTCTTCCTCGCCGACGGGCGGATCGTCGACCGGATGGACGGGCCGACGTCCGAGAAGGTGCTGGACCGGCTCAAGGCCTTCGGGGAGTGAACGCGATGACCAGGCTCACGCTCACCGGCCTCTGGGCGCGCAAGCGCCGGCTCCTCGGCTCCTTCCTCGCGGTCTTCCTCGGCGTGGCCTTCCTGGCCGGGACCCTGGTGCTCAGCGGCACCCTGTCGGCCGGGATCGACGGGATCTACGCCAAGGTCTATGCGGGCACCGACGTGTCCGTGCGCAACTCCACCGACGTGACCGGCCGGCCGGGACAGCACCGGGGGATGATCGACGCCTCCGTGCTGGACCGGGTGCGCCACGTCGCCGGAGTGGCCGCCGCCGAGCCCGTCATCCAGGGCGGCGGGCAGCTCCTCGACGAGCACGGCCGGATGATCAAGGTCGAGGGGCTCCAGGAGGTGCGCACCTGGACGGCCGATCCCGGGCTCAACCCCTACGCCGTCACCGACGGGCGCCCCCCGCGAGCTCCGGGCGAAGTGGTGATCAACCGCGGGCTGGCCGAGCGCGGGCACCTGCGGGTGGGGGACCGGACGGTCGCCCTGCTCTCCGCGCGGGTCCCGGTCACCGTCGTCGGCATCGTGACGTTCCGGGCGCAGCCCGCGCTCGGCGGGCGCGGGGCGCTGGTCTGCCTCACCCTGGCCGACGCGCAGCGCTACCTCGGCGGCGGCGTCGATCGCGTCAGCACCGTGGCCGTACGAGCCGTCCCGGGGGTGAGCCGGCCGGTCCTCGCGGGCCGCGTCGCCGCCGCCCTGCCGCCGGGCACCGAGGCCGTCACCGGTGAGGACCTCGCCGCGGAGAGCGCCTCGGCGGTCAACGAGCAGCTCATCGACGTGCTGCGCTCGTTCCTGCTCGTCTTCGCCGGGGTGGCCCTGCTGGTCGGCACCTTCACCATCGCCAACACCTTCTCGATCCTGGCCGCGCAGCGGTCCCGCGAGGTGGCGCTGCTGCGGGCTGTGGGAGCCTCGCGCGGGCAGGTCCTGGCGTCGGTCGTGGCGGAGGCGTTGGTGGTCGGGGTGCTGGCCTCGGCCGCGGGCCTGGGCGGCGGGCTCGGCATCGCCCTGCTGCTCAAGGAGCTGCTCGGGGCCAACGGCCTCGACCTGCCCACACCGGGCCTGGTGGTCGGCGCCGGCACCGTCGTGACGTCGCTGGTCGTCGGCGTCGTGGTGACCCTGCTGGCCTGCGCGGTCCCGGCCGTACGGGCCTCGCGGGTGCCGCCGCTGGCGGCGCTGCGCGAGCTCGCCGCGGAACCGTCCGGCCTGCCGCGCCGCCGGCTGATCGCCGGTGCCGTGCTGGGCGTGCCGGGTGTCGGCCTGGCCCTGGGCGGCACCCTGACCGGGAAGCTGAACCTCACCGGGATCGGTGCCGTCGCGACCGTGATCGGGATCATCGTGCTCGGCCCGGTGGCGGTCCGGCCGTTCGGCCGGCCGGCGGGCGCTCTGGTGGCCCGTACCCGTGGTGTGGCCGGGGTGCTGGCCGGGCGCAACGTCACGCGCAGCCCGCGGCGGACCGCCGGGGCCGCGACCGCCCTGATGATCGGGGTCGGGGTGGTGACGCTGTTCACCGTGGTCATCGGCTCGATCAAGAGCACCACCGAGCAGAGCGTCGGCGCGTCGTTCGGCGGGGATCTGACCGTCCAGGCCGATGGCGCCGGCGGCGGGCTGGAGCCGGGGCTGGGCGCCGAGCTGGCCCGGCTGCCGGAGGTGGCCGCGGTCGCCGCGCTGGCCGACGGGCAGGCCCGGGTGGGCGGGGTGAGCCGGTCGGTGAAGATCGCCGATCCGGCCGCGCTCACCCGGGTGGTACGCCTGCGGACGACCGCCGGATCGGTGCCCGCGCTGAGCGGCGCGCAGCTCGCCGTCGCCACGACCGTCGCGAAGGAAAGGCGATGGCGGCTGGGCGGCACCGTACGGATGACCTTCTCCGACGGGGTGAGCTCGGCGTACACGATCGGTGCGATCTACCGGCCCAGTGCCGTGCTGGGCGACTACCTCGTCCCGCGCTCCGGCTGGGCCCCGCACGACCGGCGGACGCGCGACACCGCGGTGCTCGTCGACCTGCGCGCCGGGGTGTCCACCACAGCCGGCCGGGCCGCCGTGCAGCGGGTCGCGCAGGCGTACGGCGATCCCACCGTGCGGGACCGCCGGGCCTACATCGACACCCAGACCGCCGACCTGGACCAGCTTCTGGCGATCATCTACGTGATGCTCACGCTGGCGATCCTCATCGCCCTGCTGAGCATCGCCAACACGCTGTCGCTGGCGATCCACGAGCGCACCCGCGAACTCGGGCTGCTCCGTGCGATCGGCGCGACCCGTGCCCAGATCCGCTCGATGGTCCGCTGGGAATCGGTGATCACCGCGCTGTTCGGCACCGCCGGCGGGATCGGGCTCGGCCTGTTCCTCGGCTGGGCCCTGGTGCGGACCGGTGCCGACGAGGGCGCGAGCAACTTCATGGCTCCGCCGGTCCCGCTGGCGTGCGTCATGGCGGGCGGCGCCGTGGCGGGGGTGCTCGCGGCCATCCGGCCGGCGCGCCGCGCCGCGCGGCTCGCCGTGCTCGATGCCATCGCCGCGCCATGACCGCTCCCCGGCCGGGTCCGCCCGCCCGGTACGGGCGCCCCGTACCTCGTCACCGGGGTGGTGCCTCCGGTGGGGTACGCGTCCGCTGCCGTACTGCGGTGAGGAAACCGCTCACGGTGGTGTGCGGAGCCGGGCGCCCGTAGGAGGCGGCGAGCGCGGCGAGCTCATGGAACCGGGGACGCCAGCCGAGCCCGGTCAGCCGGCCGGGGGCGTCCTCGCCCAGCCCGCCCTTCCACAGCGCGGTGTAGCGGTCCATGCCCGGTGTTCGCGTGGCGCGGGTGAGGAGCGGGCTCTCGGCCACCGGGCTGTACTCGAACGAGAGCCGGCTGCCCGGTGCGGACAGCTCGCCGACCGAGGTGAGCAGCCGGCCGGCCTCGTCGAAGGTCAGGTAGATCAGCAGCCCTTCGGCGAGCCACACCGCGGGGACGGCGGGATCGAACCCGGCGCCGAGCAGCGCGACGGGCCAGTCCGCCCGCAGGTCGACCGGCACCACCGTGCGCTCACAACGCGGCACGGCGTCGCGGCCGGTCAGCACCGGGTTCTTGAAACCCAGCACCTCGGGGAAGTCCAGCTCGAACAGGCGTGTCCGCTCCGGCCAGGCCAGCCGGAAGGCCCGGGTGTCCAGGCCCGCGGCGAGCAGCACCACCTGCGGGCACTCGTCCGCGGCGGCGAGCAGGTAGTCGTCGAAGAACCGGGTGCGAATGGCGCCGTGGAAGGCGAACATCCCGCCCAGCGAGGAGGCCGATCCCGCCCCCGCAGGCCCCGCCTCCGACCCGGCCTTCGCCGCCGCCTTCGTGCTCGCCTCGTCGGTGAACGCCCCGGGAGCGGCGTCCAGGAACGCCTGCGCGTAGGGGTCGTCGAACAGCCGATCCTCCCGCAGGCTCTCGTGGGCCCGTATCCGCGCCATCCCCAGAGCGGTCTTGCCCACGCCCCGCAGGGGCTCCCGCTGCCGCATCTCCGCCTCCGCGTCCTGGCCGATGCCTCACCTTACAGATACATCGCTGACGATGCATCTGTAGCGATATAGTCTCCGGTCATGGACGGCGGAGAACTGCACCGGCTGGGCAGGCGCTTGATCGAGCTGTCCGCGGCGGCCACCGGCGAGGAGGGGGACCTGAGGCTGACTCCATGCCAGGTCGCCGTGCTCGAAGACGCGATCAAGCACCCGGCCGGCACCGTCACCGACATCCGGCAACGGACGGGTTTCGCGCAGAGCCACGTGTCGGCGTCGGTGTCCCGGCTCAGGGCACGCGGACTGGTCGAGACCCTCGCCGATCCGGGCGACGGCCGGCGCACTCGCGTACGCGTGACCGAGGAGACGCTGCGGGCCGTGTCACGGCGGGCGGGCCGCCGTGTCGACGACGCCATCGGCCGCGCCGTCCCCGGCCCCGCCGAGGCCCGTGAGGTCTCCGTCCTGCTTGACCGGCTGGCCGAACTGCTGTTGTGAACGCCCAGACCGGCGTACGGACCGGCGCGTCGGAAGCTCCGCGATCGGCCGGTGGGAGTCCGTACGGCCAGTGGAGCGCGGGCCGCGCTGTGGGAGGGGGTCAGCCGTCGAGAGCGCCGGCCTTGACCTGGTCGAGGAACGCGCGGAACTGGTGGACGGCGATGGTGAGTGGGGGATGGCCGGGGTGCTTGCTGTCGCGGATGCCGATGGCCGCGGGGAGGGCCGCGACCTCGACGCATTCGCCACCCTGGTCCCCGCTGTGGGTGCTCTTGCGCCAGACGGGAGCGGGGAAGCCGGTCATAGACTCTCCAAGAGCTTTTCGAGGAATTCTCGGGATTCTTCCTGAGACAGCGCCGATGCCCTGATCAGGTCGAAACGTACCTCACACTTTTCCACCGCCGAGGCCTCTTCGACCAGCCGTCCGCCGACCTGGTCCTCCACATAAATCGCGTTCGGGCCCTCGTCGAAACTGAGGATGGTCATCGAGCCGGAACGCCCGAGGTAGTTGGCCCTGCTCATCGGGATTATCTGGAGAGTGATGGTCGGTCGTTGGGCCAGGTCGATGAGGTGGGCGATCTGGTCCCGCATCACCTTGTTCCCGCCGGGTGCCGGGCGGAAGGCGGTTTCGTCGATGACGACCCAGAGCCATGGCGGTTCCTTACGGTCAAGGATCTCCTGGCGCTTCATTCTTGCCTCGACGAACCTGTCGCGGGTCTCGGCATCCTGACTGGCACCCACCAGGTCGCGGGCATGGTCCTTTGTCTGTAGCAGACCGTGGATGATTCCGAGGCGGAAGATGCGCAGCGAACCGGCCTCCGGTTCCAGTTCGGCGTACGGGCGGAACCACTCGGGCAGCGTCTCCTTGTTGGCCAGATGCCACAGGTCCTGGAAGTACTCACCCGTGCCGAAGAGACGGTCGAACTCGGTGACGGCCTCCCACGAGGGCATCCGCTTGGCTATCTCGATCTTGCTGATCTGGTCGCCGGTGACCCAGACCATGGGGCCCAGGTGGTCCTGGGTCCAGCCCTTGCGCTCGCGGTGGATGCGCACCTTGGAGCCCAGCAGGGCGGCCACCGAGGCGGTCGGGTCGAGCTTCTTGGGGCGGCGGCCCATCCTGACCTCCGAAATCGACAGTGGGGGAGTGTCGACTCAATCGACTACGCAGCGTGTTGGTCCGGCGACAGGCTAATTCCGGCGCGAGAGCCTCGCCACCCGAACGGCACGGAAGTGGACGGACCTATGGACGACACCAAGACCGCACGACACCCCGATCCGGGCCATCCCGCGTACACGCTGGCCTGCAAGGCCGTGCCGGAGGCGGCAGCGGCCGTCCGGCTCCTGATCAGGGAGGCCCTCGCCGAGTGGCACATGGCAGAGCTCGTCGACGGCGCGGGACTGGTCGCGACCGAGCTCGTCTCCAACGCGATCCGGTCCGGCGACGACATCGCCGTGGAGATCCGGCCGGTCACGGCCGGTGCCGCGCGTCACCTGCGCATCGAGGTCTTCGACACGAGCCCGCAGGCGCCGCGGCGGCAGGGCGGCGACCTGCTGGACGAGCACGGGAAGGGCCTGCAACTCGTGGCGGCGTTCGCGGCCGACTGGGGGCATCGGCCGGTGGACGGCGGCAAGGTCGTATGGGCCCTGCTCGGGCCGGCCGCCGGTCAGCGCCGGGCGACCAAAGTCTTCCCGCCGAGAACGTAGATCATCGTAAACACTCGAGTGGGCGGGCTTGGGGAAATTGCCCTCGGGGGATGACATGAGAGGAAATGCGCGCGCCACCGTCTTCTGAGTCCTGTCCATAAAGCCGCAAATCGGGCTTTGTGCGACTTGGTTCTTCGAGGAGGAACTTTTCATGGTGATTCACAAGAGCCTGGTACGCACCGTGTCCAGCCTGGCCATCGCGGGTGCGGCCGTGGTGGCGATGGGCACGGCCGCGCCGGCCGGTGCGGAGACCATGACGGTGCGGACCGCGCGGAGTCCGGGCTCGCACCCCGGCGATCCCGCGTTGTGTTACCGGATCAATTACAAGCTGCTCTGCATTGCACGGGGAGACTCAGCGGATGATCTCCCGGACGCGAGCGACCGGCAAGAGGCCGCGGGTCCGCCGATCCGGCAGGCCGTCGAGACTCCCTAGCCGTCCAGCCCTCAGTGCCCGCGGAAGGCCTCTTCCAGCCACCAGGCAGCCCGCTGTTTGGTCACCTGGGCGTGCACGACGAGCGGCCGGTCGCGCGGGCCCGCCAGCCAGCCGGCCACCGCCGTGAGATCGTCGCGACGGCGTACGGTGACGGCCGCGCAGCCGAAGCCGCGGCCGATCTCCGCGAGGTCGGACGGCGGGAAGGTCACGATGTCGAGCGGATGGCCGTCGGGCCCGAAGTGGTGCACCTCCGCGCCGTACGCCTCGTCGTCGTAGATCACGATCAGCAGGCCGAGCCCGAGCCGTACGGCCGTCTCCAGCTCGCTGATGCCCATCAGCGCGCCGCCGTCACCGAGGGCGGCCACGGTCAGCCGGTCCGGCCGGGCGATCGCCGCCCCGACGGCGGTCGCCAGCCCCAGGCCGATGGACTGGAACCCCTGGGTGAAGACGAGCCCGTCGGCGTCGGGCACGTCCAGGAACATGGCCGGGTAGCCCATGAAGTTGCCGGAGTCGACGGCGACCGTGCGTTCCCGGGGGAGCAGGTCGTCCACGGCGATCGAGAGCGTCCGGGGGTCGATCCGCGAGCCGTCGGAGTCGTCCTGGTACGGTACGTCGCGCCAGCGCAGCTCCCGGGACAGGCGCCCGGCCAGCGCGGCGGAACGGTAGCCCGCCGAGGAGTACCCGCGGGCGGCCAGCTCGGCCTCGACGGCCGTGGCGGTCTCGGCCACGTCCCCGACGAGCCCCAGGTCCACGGGGCGGTGCGCGCCGAGCGCTTCGGGCTCCAGGTCGACCTGCGCGACCGTCGTACCAGGGCCGACCAGCGCGCCGTGCCGCAGTGTCCACATGTTCAGCGAGCAGCCCCAGCCGACGAGGAGATCGGCGTCGCGGATCAGCTCGGCGGCGATCGGCGCGGCGAAGCCGCCGCTGACGTCCAGCTCGAAGGGGTCGCCCCGGAAGAGCCCGCGGGCGACCGCCGAGGTGGCGAGCAGGGCGCCCGTACGCTCGGCCAGCCTCCGCAGCGGCTCGCGCGCCCGCCGGGCACCACGGCCGGCCACGAACACCGGCCGCCGGGCACCGGCCAGCGCGTCGGCGAGCGGGCCGGGGTCCGCCACCGGCGCGGCCGGGGCCGCCATCTCCGGGATCGTCACCGGGCCGGCGAACGAAGCCGCCTGGACGTCGAGCGGCAGGCTGAGCAGCACCGTACGGCGCTCGAACACCGCGGTCCGCCAGGCGCGGCACACGTCCTCCACCGCGGTCGCCGGGGAGCCGAGCCGTTCCGGTACGGCTCCGACCGCCCGGGCCAGTGACCCCTGGTCGACGCGGAAGTTCGAGTGCACGGCGGAGGCGGCCACGTCCGCGGCGAGGACGAGCAACGGAGTACGGCTCTTGGCGGCCTCGGTGATCCCGGTCATCGCGTTGGTCAGACCGGGGCCCTGGTGCACCGAGAGCAGCCCGGCCCGGCCGCTCACCCGGGCGTACGCGTCGGCCATGGTCGCGGCGCCGCCCTCGTGCCGGGCGGCGACGAACCGGGCGCCGCGGGCGACCAGTGCGTTGGTGACGTGGAAGTTGCCGCTGCCCACGACCCCGAACACGGTGTCGCCGCCGAGCCCGGTGAGAGCGGCAGCCACCGCCTCGGCGACGATCAATGCTCGACCAGGGCCAGCACGCGCGCCGGGCTGCCCGAACCCCCGACGATCGGCAGCGGAGAGGCGATCAGCACCGCGCCGCGGGCCGGCAGCCGGTCGAGGTTGCGCAGCTGGGTCAGGCCGTACTTGTCCGCGCCCAGCAGGAAGGAATGGCACGGGAACGGCGGGTCGAACCCATGGGCGGCGCCGGCGTCCGTACCGACCGTCTCGACCCCGATCCCGATGATCGGCGTCTCCTCGGCCAGCCAGCGTGCGCATTCCGGGCTGATGCCGGGGGTGTGCGGGCCCGTCTCGTCGGCGTTCAGGAACGCGTCCTGGTCGGCGGAGCGCGCGTCCCAGCCGGTCCGGTACAGCAGCCAGCCGCCGTCGGGCAGCGGGCCGTTGACGCTCTCCCATTCCCGTACGTGCTCGATGGTCAGCAGGAAGTCGGGGTCGGCGGCGGCCTGGAAGGTCGCGTCCAGGACCACCGCGGGGGCCACCAGCCGGCCCGGGGCGACCTGGGAGACGTCCTGGCCGTCCTTGCCGGTGACCCAGTGCACCGGCGCGTCGAAGTGGGTCCCGGTGTGCTCGCCGGTGACGATGTCGTTCCAGTACCAGGCGGGGCCGCGGTCGTCGTAGCGGCTGATCTCGCGCAGCGAGAAGTTCACGGTGTTGGCGAACGGTTCGGGCAGTTGCAGGATCGGGGTGGCCTCCGACAGCGGGGCGGTCAGGTCGACCACCTCGACCGAGCCGTCCGCGAGCGCGGTGGCCAGCTGAGCGAGCAGGGACATCTGTCCTCCCGGGGACGGCGGGTACGGGGCCCGCCGCCGCGGACCGCCCACACCGAAACGTACCGACCGGCCGGTTCTCCGGGAAGACGCATCGCGTGCTTTGGATCGGTCCGTGCGAGCGGGCGGGGCCGTCCACTGACCGAACGGTGGCGTTGCGGGGACGTGCAGAGGCTTTCCTGACGGGCCTTTGGCGTGTCCGGTGGACTTCCGGGATCAAGTGGCGGGCACCCCGTATGTATGGGTCTCCCCCCGTATCGCCCCGCGGGGACGAGGTGTTGGCTCCACCACCTCTGGCGGAGCCCGGAGTGATGGCGTCGAAGCCGCCGACCAACGCCCGCCTCTATCACGCCGAGATCAGTGGAGAGGCCGCCCTTCCCCAGGACAGGGACGTGCTGCTGGCGCTCAGGAGGATCTCCCTGCACGCCGCCGTCCCAGGTGCGGAGAACCGGTCCTTCATGATGCGCGCCGTCGCCTGGCTCGCCCGGGCGGGGATCGGGCAGTTCCTGGACATCGGTGCCGGGTTGCCGGCCTGGGGCAACGTGCACGAGATCGCGAGCAGGTTCCGGTCCGATGTGACGGTGGCCTACGTCGACCACGACCCGGAGGTCGTGGAGGGCTGGCGGGCCCGGTCCCTGGACCGATCACGGATCATCGCGGTGCAGGCGGACGTGCGGCGGCCGCGGGAGATTCTCGATCATGAGCAGGTGCGCTCGCTGATCGACTTCAGCCGTCCGGTGGGCCTGCTGCTGGGTGCCGTCATGCACCTGGTGGCCGATCGGGATGAGCCGGTGGAGATCGTCCGCACGCTGGTCGACGCCCTGGCCCCCGGCAGTTTCCTGGTGCTCTCGCAGGTAACGGAGGAGGCCCAGCCGCCGGAGACCGTGGCCGAGGTCTGCCGGATCCTGTCCCGGGTGGGCATCGAGGTCACGCCGCGTTCCCGGGAGCAGGTCGGCCGCTTCTTCACCGGCCTCGACCTCGTCGAGCCCGGGGTGGTGCCGGTCACGGAGTGGCGGCCCGCCAGAACGGACCCCCGGCCGGGCACCGGCTGGTACGTGGGGGGTGTCGGCTGCAAACCCGAGGTGGCCCCGGACGGGTCAGCTCTTGCGGGCTACGCCGCCGACGAGCCAGACGGCGTCGGGATCCTGGAGGGCGACGCTGGGCTCCGGCCGCCACGAGGGTAGGTGGACGATACCGGGCTCGATGATGTCCCAGGACTCCAGCAGAGACTCGATATCCGACCTGCTGCGCTGGTCCGGGCGCTTGACGTCCTTCATGGGGCCCTCCCGGTAGACCGCCGCGAGCCCCTCCCGGGTCTCGGGGCGGATGTGCGGCACCGCATGGGAGACGGCCAGGTGGCTGCCCGGCGGGACGGACTTGTTCAGCTGGGTGAGGATCTCCCGCGCCTCGTCGTCGTCGAGGATGAAGTGCAGCACCGCCAGGAGCAGGAAGGCGACCGGCTGGTCGAGGTCGATCAGCGCCGTCAGCCGGGGATCGGAGAGGATCTCGTCGGGACGGCGCAGGTCGGCTCCGATCACGGCGGCGCGGCCGTTGCCCTCCAGCAGCGCCTGGGCGTGCACGATGACGACCGGGTCATGATCGACATAGACCACCCTGGCGTCGGGCGCCACCGACCGCAGGATCTCGTGGACGTGGCCCTGGGTGGGCAGCCCGGTGCCGATGTCGACGAACTGCCGGATGCCCGCGTCCACCAGGAAGCGGATGACCCGGTCGAGGAACCTGCGGTTCTCGCGGGCGATCATCGGCACTTCGGGCGCAAGCCGCTTCACCTGGTCGGCAGCCTCCCGGTCGGCGGCGAAGTTGTCCTTGCCGCCCAGGAAGTAGTCGTACATGCGAGCGATGTTGGGCGTCGTGGGATCGAAGCCCAGCGAGTCGTCCGATCCGGCGGATCCCGGCACGGTACCCCTTTCGACGCGATGGGCTTCTGATGATATGCCCGGTCCATGATCCACGACCGGCCGCCTCAGGCGCTCCGGTGGCCGTACGGGTCCCCACCGGACGGTGCCAGGTGACCGTGCGTACACGATATCGGCAGCATTGCCCCGGAAAATTGCTGGTCACATGCGGTTTAACGCTGCGTTCACATATGGGCAACAGGTCGGAAATCACGCATTGCAACTCTCGATGCTGGCTAGAACCCAACCACCGTTCGCCCCGCGATGAAGGGATCGCTGTGAGCTATAAGGCCGAGTACATCTGGATCGACGGCACCGAGCCCAGCGCTCGGCTCCGGTCCAAGACCAGGATCCTCGCCGACGGCGCCGAACTGCCGATCTGGGGCTTCGACGGCTCCAGCACCAACCAGGCCCCTGGTGACAAGTCGGACTGCGTGCTCAAGCCGGTCTTCTCCTGTCCCGACCCGATCCGCGGCGGCGACAACAAGCTCGTGCTGTGCGAGGTCTACCTGATCGACGGGACGCCGCACGCGACCAACAACCGGGCCAAGCTCACGCCGATCGCCGAGCAGTTCGCCGAGCAGGAGGCGTGGTTCGGCATCGAGCAGGAGTACACCTTCTTCCGGGAGGGCCGCCCGCTGGGCTTCCCGGCCGTCGGCTTCCCCGCCCCGCAGGGCCCGTACTACTGCGGCGTCGGCGCGGACGAGGTCTTCGGCCGCGACATCGTCGAGGCGCACCTCGACGCCTGCCTGTCCGCGGGTCTGGCGATCTCCGGTATCAACGCCGAGGTCATGCCCGGCCAGTGGGAGTTCCAGGTCGGCCCGGCCGGCCCCGTCGAGGTGGCCGACCACCTTTGGGTGGCCCGCTGGCTGCTGTACCGCATCGCCGAGGACTTCGACGTCGCCGCCACCCTGGACGCCAAGCCCGCCAAGGGTGACTGGAACGGTGCCGGCGCGCACACCAACTTCTCCACCAAGGCCATGCGCGAGAGCTACGACGCGATCATCACCGCGGCCGAGGCGCTCGGCGCCGAGGGCAAGGTCGAGGAGCACATCGCCGGTTACGGCCACGGCATCGAGGAGCGCCTCACCGGGCAGCACGAGACCGCCCCGTACAGCGTCTTCAGCTACGGCGTGTCGGACCGCGGCGCCTCGGTGCGCATCCCCTGGCAGGTCGAGCTCGAGCAGAAGGGCTACATCGAGGACCGCCGGCCGAACGCCAACATCGACCCGTACAACGTGACGCGGCTGCTGACCAACACCTGCTGCGCGGCGCTGGAGAAGGCGGGTCAGGTCTGACCCGCGACTGAGCTCGGGTTGATGCCGGCGGTCGGCGCGGTCGCCGGCATCAACCCGAAAGGCCGAGGGGATCCCGGGGCGGGGCGCTTCCGGGATCCCCTCTTTTTTCACGTCCGCGGGCACACCCGCCGCAACACAGGCACACCCGGCGCATCCGCCGGTACGCGGGCGTACGTCCCGTAAGCGGGCTCTCGGGCGGACGCACCCGAACCCCTTCCCTCCGTGATCATGCGGGGCCGAGGTTGTCTGGGTGCCTGCGTGGCCGGGCGGGTGTGGCGCGGGTCAGCGCCCGGGCCTGCCGCCGTGCTTCGGGCCCTGTCCGCTCCTGGGCTTACCGGTCGGCTTCTTGACCGGCTTCTTCGGCGGCGCCGGCGAGTATCCGAACACCCCGCCCGGGTCCGGGAAGTCGGTGATGGGCGTCCCGGCCAGTGCCTCCTGCATGGTGTCGACCCAGTACGGCGCGAGACTGGCTCCGTAGGCGTTGACCGGATCGCCGAACGGCGCGTCCGGGTTCCCGTACCACAGCACCGCCGCGAGGTCGGTGGTGTAGCCGGCGAACATGACGCTGGTCAGGTTCTCGTTGGTACCGGTCTTGCCCGCGGCGGGACGGCCGTCGGGCAGCGAGTTGCCCCGCGCGGTGCCCTTGGTGAGCACGCCCTTGAGGATCTTGGAGACCTCGTCGGCGACGTCGGCCTTGACGACCTGCTTGCACCCGGCGCTGGGGACGGCGAGCTGCTTGCCCGTCGAGTCCTTGATCGCGTTGATGGCGATGGGCTTGCAGTACTTGCCGGAGGCCGCGAAGCCGGCGTAGGCGGCCGACAGGTGCACGATGTCGATCTCGTTGCTGCCCAGGGTCATCGTGGGGACCTGCCTCAGCGGGGCACCGTTGGTCAGGGTCATCCCGAAGGAGGCGGCCATCTTGGCGACCTTGCAGAGCCCGACCTGCTTCTCCAGCAGCGCGTAGTAGGTGTTCACCGAGTCCCAGGTGCCGCGCTCCAGCCCGTAGGCGCCGCTCTCGGACTCCCCGGCGTTGGAGACGCTGTCCCAGTTGATCGTCTCTCCCGCGCAGTTGGTGTAGCCGTTGACCCGCGTGCTGGCCGGGCTGTTGATGGTCTCGCTGAGCCGTACGCCGTTCTCCAGCGCGGCGGCCAGCGTGAACACCTTGAAGGTCGAGCCGGCCGCGACTCCGCCGCCGCCACCGTGCGCGATGTCGACGGCGTAGTCGATGGACGCCTCGTGCTTGTCGAGGCCGTACTTGCGGCTGACGGCGATCCCCTGGATCTTGCCGGTGCCGGGCTCGACCATCGCCTCCATGGTGATCCGGTCGGACTTGGGGCCGCTGTTGCGCTCGACCGCCCGCTGCGCCGCGTCCTGGGCCTTCGGGCTCAGGGTCGTCTGGATGGTGAGACCACCGGTGTTGAGCAGGCTCCGCCTGGCCTCCGGGGTGTCGCCGAACACCGGGTTGGTGAGGATCTCGTTCTGCACGTAGAGGCAGAAGTAGGCGTACTTGGAGATGTCACAGCCACCGGGAAGGATCTTGGGGTGCAGCCCGAGGGGCTTCGCCTTGGCCGCGGTCGCCTCCGCCCGGCCGATGTGGCCGAGCTCCACCATCCGGTCCAGCACGATGTTGCGCCGTTCCAGGACCGCGCCCGGGTACTTCGTCGGGTCGTACTTGTTGGCGTTGTTGACCATCCCGGCCAGTGTCGCGGCCTGGGTGAGGTTCAGCTGCGACGCGTGGACCCCGAAGTACCGCTGGGAGGCCGCCTCGATGCCGTAGGCGAAGTGCCCGAAGTAGGCGATGTTCAGGTACTTA
This sequence comes from Actinomadura scrupuli, assembly GCF_050971785.1. Classification (NCBI taxonomy): domain Bacteria; kingdom Bacillati; phylum Actinomycetota; class Actinomycetes; order Streptosporangiales; family Thermomonosporaceae; genus Actinomadura; species Actinomadura scrupuli. The sequence goes on from NZ_JBPCCU010000002.1 coordinate 769,848, forward strand.
TCGAGGATGTCGTTCTTGCTGTAGTTCTCTTCGACCCAGAGCGCGTACCGCAGCTCCTGGAGCTTGCGGGTCAGGTTGGGGGCGATCGTGCTGCCCTGGACGACCTTGGCCGCGTCCAGGGCGGCCTGGGCCTGGTGCTTGGCGCTCTTGGTACGGGCCTTGGCGAGCCGTTCCTGGGCCTGCGCGACCCGGGCGCCGGCCGTCTCGAACAGCACGTTCTTCACGTACTGCTGGGTCAGGCTGGAGCCGCCCTGCTTCTGCGTGCCCTCGGACTGGTCGCGGACCAGGGCGCGGATCGTGCCCTTCAGGTCGAGCGCGCCGTGCTGGTAGAAGCGCGCGTCCTCGATGGCCACGACCGCCTTCTGCATGACCGGGGCGATCTTGTCGATGGGGACGTCGGTGCGGTTCTCGTAGTAGAACGAAGCGATCTTGGAGCCGTCGGCCGCCAGGATGGTGGATCGCTGCGGCAGCGGAGGCTCGTCCAGCCGCTGCGCCCTGGCCTGCTCGGACGCGTTCTTCGCCGCTAGGCCGATCGGGCCGGCCGCTGGGAGCATGATCGCGCCGACCAGAAGACCCGCGAGCACCGCCGCGCAGATCAGTTTCGCTACCTGGCCCAGCTTGGCCACCATCTCCGGAGTCACTTGGACAGACTAATTGCACGCAATAGGGACTCTCTTCTGGTATCGCGGTAATCACGAGAAATATTCAGCACCTTGGGAGGGAACGTCGAGCCTGCGCTCAGCATGCGCGCGCCGCCGTGCTGACCTCGGCGGCCGTCCGAGGCTCGGGTGCGGGAGTGGGATCTCAGGGGCTCCGCCGCGACGGCCGATCCGAGTACCCGTACGCATCCGGATTCGGACGATGCCTCTGGGTGCGGACGGCCGGGATCCCTCCGGCCTCCCGGCCGCGGGTGGGACGGCTCGGCGGATCGATGACGCTGCCTGGGCGGGTGGCGGTCCTGTGGCGCTGGGGGATGAGCCGTGGCCGTGGCCGTCCACGCAGGCCGGGGTGTGGGAGTGCCTACCGATTTGTTCTTTTCCATTCAGAGTGGTTACTGGCAATTAGGGCAGTACGTATGGAAATTGTCCATCATGCTTTTCGGTCCGGTCTCATCATAGAGGATCTCGTCCTCCTGGTTGAGGGCCGGAAAGTTGATCTCAAAGTCGATCGCATGATCTTTATGGAATGGTCTAGCGGGAACGGGAAGGTGTTCGCTAGTGTGTTCTAAGAAAATGGATCGCGGCTTTTGGCGGGGGGTGCGCGAAGGTGTCGGCGGCGGCGGTGGAGTTCGTTTCGCCAAAGGCGGATCCGGTGGTCGGGGACGCTGTTCCGGGGCCGCGGACGGCCGCCGGGCTGGACGCTCTGGACGCCGCGACGCTGTCCGATGACGAGCTGACCGAGGTGATGGTCGCCTGGCGGAAGCTGACCTCATGGGCACAGGCCGGCGAGCTCGCTGCGGTGGCGGAGCTGGTGCGCCGTCGTGAGTGCAGCACCGGAGCGGGCCTGCGCTGAAGGTGGGGGAGTTCATCGCCGATGAGATCGCTCTGGCGCTGACCCTGTCAGGCAGGGCGGCCGGGACGTGGGCCGGGCTGGCGTGCGAGCTGGCCGACCGGCTCCCGCTGACCCGCCGTGCGCTGGCCGAGGGGTCCATCGATCTGGATCGTGCCCGGGCGATCGCCGACGGGTTGCTGGGAGTCGATCCGGGCACCGCGGCCCTGGTCGAGCGAGCGGTGATCGGTGAAGCCCGGAGGTGCCCGGTGGGCCGGCTGCGGCGCCGGGTCCATGCGGTGATCAAGGAGGTGGACCCCCAGGCCGCCGAGCGGCGCCGACGGCGGGCTCGGAAGGTGCGGAGCCTGGAGAGATGGGCGACCGCGGCCGGCACCTGGGGTCTGGCGCTGCGTGAGGTCTCGGAGGAGGACGCCGAGGCGATCTACAACCGGATCAACGCCGTCGCGCAGACGATGAAGGCCGATGGGGACGCCCGTCCGATCGACGCGATCCGTCATGACCTCGGAGTCGCCCTGCTGCGGGGCACTCCGCTCCCGGAGGCCGCCCGCGATCTACGCCGCAGCGATGAGGACGGTCATGGCGCGGACCGAGCCGACCTCGTTGCGGACTGCGGCGGATTCTCCGCGGCCGCCGGCGACCCCATGGGGCCCGAGAGTGAAGACCCTGCTCAGAGGCGTCATGGGCAACGCTGCGAGCACTGCGGGCGCTGCGAGCATTGTGGGCGCTGCGAGCGCTGTAGGCATGCGGTGGCGGATGTGGCGGCTCAGATCACCCGCCTGCTCGCGGACGTCATCGACGAGCGGCTGAGATCGGTCACCGACGGCCGTCTCAAGACCGGTCGGCGTGCCGGTTCGGCGCTGAGCGTGGCCGCCGCGATGCAGGCCATGTCCACCGCCCTGGCACAGTTGAAGGTCCGCTGGTGCGAGACCGCCGGCGGACCTTCAGCCGCGCCGGCCGAGGAACTCACCACCGGCTGCCACGGCCACCACGGACAGTTCAGCCGAAGCGGCCAACAGAAACGCCCCGATCAGCACGGCCCCGAGCAACGCACGCCTGATCAGCGCGGCTCCCCGCAGCGCAGCTCCGATCACCAGAGCGCCGATCAGCAGAGCCCCGAGCAACGCACGCTTGAGCAGCGCAACCCCGGTCAGCACGGCACCGCTCACAGCGCCGATCAGCATGACCGCGTGCCACAGGGCCTCGGTGGGCTTGTGCACGGCAGCCGGGGTTACCGGCCGCCGGCCGGGATGCGACGGCTGGTCGAGCGTGCGTACCAGGCGTGTGCCTTCCCGGCCTGCGACCGCCCGGCCGCCCGTTGCGATCTGGACCACACCGTTCCCTGGCAGCAGGGTGGGGCGACCTGCCCATGCAATTTGGCGCCCTTATGCCGACATCATCATCGGCTGAAGCAACATCCACAATGGCATCTTTTCCAGCCATGGCCGGGTCTTCTCCTGTGGGTCACCCCTGCGGGAAAATGGCACACCGTCATCCCGGAGGACCGGCAATGACTGGCCCCTGGCACTGTCTCCGGATTCGGTGATCAGCTGGGCATCAGGACCGCCACCTGATCGAAGATCCTGCATTTCTCCACCGGTCGTCACCCCGACGGCCGCGGTCGCATCACCCGGCGCGAGGGGGGAATGAAGGCGTGCCACTAATCCTTCAGGTATTCGCGCACAGCCGTCCGGAAGGCGTCCGGGGGCAGGGAGTAGCCGGCATCGATCGGTTCGGCCAGCTGCCGCAGGGCGGCGGGGATGCTGTCGATCCAGCCGAACAGGCCGGTTCGCCACTGAACGCGTACCCGCAGGCCCGCGTCGGTCATCCAATAACGGTCGTTGACCGGATCGGCTCCTACCAGCCCGGCGCTGAGCAGCCGCGCGACCGCGCTCGTGAACTCTGCCTCGACCAGGATCGCGTGGTTAATGGCATCGGCGATGGCGATCACCTGGGTCAGTGACCGCATGTCATGAGCACGATCGCTTGAGATCGCAGCGAACACCCACGCATCGGACATCGTCCATCCCGTGCTCATCCGGCAAGACTAGGACCGCCCCCGGGACACCGGGCGTGCGGGGACGGCCGGGCCGGTGCGGGCACCGGAATATCCCCCGCTCCTGCGGGAAGAGCCCTGCCATGACTCTTGATCTGCTGGCCGGCGACCTCTACCACATGCAGGAGCTCCTCGACCCGGAGGAGCAGAAGATCCTCGAGAGGGTCCGCGAGTTCCTGCAGAACGAGGTCAAGCCGATCGCCAACGACTGCTGGTCGCGCGCGGAGTTCCCGCATGACCTCGTTCCGAGGTACGCCGAGCTGGGTATCGCCGGGCTGAACTACGAGGAGTGCCCCGGCGAGAGGCCGAGCAGCCTGCTCACCGGCTTCCTCGCCATGGAGATGGCGCACACCGATCCGTCGATGGCGACCTTCTTCGGGGTGCACGTCGGGCTGGCGATGGGCAGCATCGCGCAGTGCGGGTCGGCCGAGCAGCGCAAGCGCTGGCTGCCGGACATGGCGTTGATGAACAAGATCGGTGCCTTCGCGCTCACCGAGCCGGACGGCGGCTCCGACGTCGCCCTCGGCCTGCGCACCACCGCCCGCCGGGAGGGCGACGTGTGGGTGCTCGACGGTGCCAAGCGCTGGATCGGCAACGCCACCTTCGCCGACCTCATCGTGGTCTGGGCCAAGGACGTCGAGGACGACAAGGTCAAGGGCTTCGTGGTCGAGAAGGGCACACCGGGGCTGACCACCACGAAGATCGAGAACAAGATCGCGCTGCGTACCGTGCAGAACGCCGACATCACGCTGACCGGCTGCCGGGTTCCGGAGGTGAACCGGCTGGAGAACGCCCACGGGTTCCGGGACACCGCCGGGATCCTGCGGCGGACGCGCAGCGGGGTGGCCTGGCAGTCGGTCGGGGTGATGCTCGCCGCGTACGAGATCGCCCGTGACTACGCCGTCCAGCGCGAGCAGTTCGGCCGTCCGATCGGAGGCTTCCAGCTCGTCCAGGATCTGCTGGTGCGGATGCTCGGCAACGCCACCGCCTGCCTGGGCATGGTGGTACGGCTGGCGCAGCTCCAGGACAACGGGCTCTACCGGGACGAGCACTCGGCACTGGCCAAGGCGTACTCCACCAGCCGGATGCGGGAGACCGTCGGCTGGGCTCGGGAGCTGATGGCGGGCAACGGCATCGTGCTGGACTACGACATCGGCCGCTTCGTCGCCGACGCCGAGGCGCTCTATTCCTACGAGGGCACCCGGGAGATCAACACGCTCATCGTCGGCCGGGCCATCACCGGGCTGAGCGCGTTCGTGTAGGCCACGCCGGGGGTGGCGTGAGCCCGCGGGGCGTTCAGCCCGGACGGCGGACGAGGGCGCTGCGGTCGAGTGCCGCGAGCAGGTCGGCGGGGCCGTCGTAGATCTCCACCGCTCCCGCGCGGAGCAGCTCGTCCCGGCCGATGCCGCCGCTGAGCAGGCCGACGCACGGGACACCCGCCTTCTGGCACGCCTGGACGTCCCAGACGGTGTCGCCGACGAACACCGCCTCCTCGGGGCGGACCCGCGCCTTGTCCAGCGCGACGTGCACGAGATCGGGAGCGGGCTTGCTCCGCTCGACGTCCGCGGAGGAGGTGGCGTCGTCGATGGCGTCCTCGGCGTCGAGCGCCTCCCGCAGCGCGTTGAACTCGCGTTCGTCGGCCGAGCTGGCCAGCACCACCCGAAGCCCGCGCCTCTTGCAGGCGCGCAGCAGCTCCGCCGCGCCTTCCAGAGGCATCAGCCGGGACCAGTAGGTCGCGTACAGTGCGCCGTGAGCAGCGCGGATGTCATCGTCGGCACCGCGGTCCCGGTCCGCCGGCAGGACCGCGTCGAGCAACTGGTCCGAGCCCATCCCGATCGCCCGGTGGATGCGCGCCATCGGGACCGTGTGACCGGCCTGGCGCAGCCCCTCCCACCAGGTCACCGCGTGCAGGTGGTTACTGTCGACCAGGGTGCCGTCCACATCGAAGAGCACGGCTGTGACGGAAGCGCTCATCCTGCCGCACTACCCGGGCGGAGCGGCCCGAACCAGGATTCTGCCGGGGCGCCCACTCATCCATGCGGCTCCCGGTTACGAAGTACACGTGGAAGGGAGACCGATGAGTGAGGTGCCGCAGCCGCGGCTGGCCGTACGGGGCCCGGCCGGCCAGGTGCGGGCGATCGCGCTCGTCCTCCACGGCGGCCGGGCGAACAGTCACGAACCGGCGGCGGCGCGCCAGCCCGCCGCGCTGCGGATGGTGCCGTTCGCCCGGTCGCTGGAGCGGGCCGGTCGTCCCTGCGGGCTGGCGGTCTGGTCCCTGGGCTACCGCTACCGCGGCTGGAACGGCGCCGAGGCGTCCCCGGTGCCGGACGCCCGGTGGGCTCTCGACCTGATCCGGCAGCGGCACGGCGACCTGCCGGTGGCCCTCGTCGGCCACTCGATGGGCGGCCGCACGGCCTTGCGGATCGCCGACGATCCCCTGGTACGCAGCGTGGCCGCGCTCGCCCCCTGGCTGCCGGAGGGGGAACCCACCGGGGCGGTGGCCGGGCGTCAAGTCCTGATCATGCACGGCACCGACGACCAGACCACCGACCCGGGCGCGTCGCTGGCCTACGCCCTGCACGCCCCGGCCGCGCGGATCGCCGCCATCTCGGTCCGCCGCGAGGGCCATGCGATGCTGCGCAGGCCGGGGACGTGGCATCGGCTGACCACCGGATTCGTACTGGGCAGTCTCGGCTGTACCGCGATGCCCCCGGAACTGGACGCCGCCTGGAACGACGCACCCGTCGTGATCTGAGCCGGGCGGACTCGTCAGGCGAGGACGTCGTCGCCCATGGCGGCGACGTCCAGGACCGGCTCCGGTGCCGGCTCCAGGGGCCGCACGTCCACGCCGTAGGCGTCGGCGATGACGACCCGGCGGTCGTCGACGCGGATCCAGTCGGCGCGGTCGTCGTGCGGCTCGCTCGCGATGAGCGCGCCGTCCGGCGAGACCTGGTAGCAGAGGGTCTCTCCCCAGGTGGTCGCCACGACCCGTACGCCGTCGGTGGCCAGCATGTTGAGGCACGCGTTGGAGTCCACGGCGGTGATGTCGCGGAGCAACCCGACCACGGCGACCTCCAGCGGGGTGCCCCGGTCGAGCCGCTGCCAGAGCAGGCTGGCCAGGAAGGCGGCGTCGCAGGTGGACTCGGGCTCGTACCCTGGCTCCAGCAGGTGCAGGGTCTTCTCGACGTTCAGGTGACCGTTGAGGCTGAGCAGGCAGGACCCGTTGGTGAAGGGCGCGGTGGCGGCCTCCTCGATGGGCATGCCCGGGCTCGCGCCGCGCACCGCGCCGAGCACGCAGCCGCCCGACATCTCCTGCGCGAGGGTGGGGAAGTCGGGGTCGGACTCGATCGGGCCGGTGCGGCGGTAGGACACCGCACGTCCCTCGGCCGGAAACCAGCCCACCCCGAAGCCGTCCCGGTTGACCAGGTCGATCTGCTGCCAGCGGGGACGGGCGGCCTGGCGCGGCAGCCCGTACGAAGGCCGGAGGATCAGTTCATCGAATGACCGGTCCCGGCCCAGCCAGGCGAAGTGGCGGCACATGACGTGAGATCCCCCTTCAGTCAGCAGTGAACGACGGGGCTCTCCCTGCCGTTCGGCCGGGAGAGCCCCAGAGCGTTGGATCGGGTGCGGGCGGCTTCGTCGACTGCCCTCAAGCCGAGCATAGCCATCGTTCGGCTCGACTAAACACCACAGTTTCTTGCGTTTTTCGGCTTCTGATTAACACATTCGAAACCGGGCGCCCGGATCAGAGTCCGTGGCTCTGCAGCCACAGCTCCAGCAGCGCGAGCTGCCACAGCGCGCTGGCGCCCAGCGTCGTCCGGTGGTCGCTCGGCGCCGCCATCAGCCGTTCGACGTAGGCGGGACGGAACAGCCCCCGCGACTTGGCCGCGGGGCTGGTCAGCGCCTCGCGCACCAGGTCGAGGTACGGCCCGGACAGATGCCGGATCGCCGGCACCGGGAAGTACCCCTTGGGCCGGTCGATGACCTCGTCGGGCACGATCCCGCGGGCCGCGTTCTTCAGCACGCCCTTGCCGCCGGCCGCCAGCTTGAGCGACGGCGGGCAGGCCGCGGCCAGCTCCACCAGATCATGGTCGAGGAACGGGGTCCGGGCTTCCAGCCCCCAGCCCATCGTCATGTTGTCGACCCGTTTCACCGGGTCGTCCACCAGCATCACCGACGTGTCAAGCCGTAGCGCCGCGTCCAGCGCCGTCTCAGCCCCCGGCCTGCCGAAATGCTCCCGGACGAACGCCTCGCTGGGATCGCCCTCCAGCAGGTACTGCGCGTTCAACGTCTCCGCCAGCGCGGAGTGCGGCCGGTCGAAGAACACCTTGGCGTACGCCTCGGTGACCCCGTCGCGCGGCACGTCGGCCAGTGGCGGGTACCAGTCGTAACCGGCGAACACCTCGTCGGCGCCCTGCCCGGACTGCACCACCTTGACGTGCCGCGAGACCTCTTGCGAGAGCAGGTAGAAGGCCACGCAGTCATGGCTGACCATCGGCTCGCTCATCGACGCGACCGCGCCGGTCAGGGCGGGCAGCAGCCGCGAGTCGTCAATCTGGATCTTGTGATGGTCGGTGCCGAAGTGCGCGGCGATGAGGTCGGAGTAGGCGAACTCGTCGCCGGACTCGCCTCCCGCCGCGTGGAAGCCGATGCTGAAGGTGGCCAGGCCCCGCTGTCCGGCCTCGGCGAGCAGCGCCACGATCAGGCTGGAGTCCAGGCCGCCGGACAGCAGCACGCCGACCGGCACGTCGGCCACCATGCGGCGGTCCACGGCGGTGCGCAGCGACTCCAGCACGGCCGCGGTCCAGTCCTGTGCGGACTCCTCGGCCCACCGCTCGGGCGAACGGGTGTGGCTCGGCCGCCAGTAGGTGTGATCCGTATGGGCGCCGTCCGGCCGGATCGTACGGACCGTGGCGGGCGGCAGCTTGGAGACCCCGGACAGGATCGTGCGCGGCGGCGGCACCACCGAATGGAAGGTCATGTAGTGGTGCAGCGCGACCAGGTCGAGGTCGGTGCCGACCCCGCCTCCCGCCAGCAGCGCCGGCAGCGTCGAGGCGAAACGGAGCCGGGCGCCGTCCCGCGTCAGGTACAGCGGCTTGATGCCGAGCCTGTCCCGGCCGAGCACCACCAGCCCGGTGTCGCGTTCCACGATCGCGAAGGCGAACATCCCCTTGAACCGCGCCACGCAGTCCGGGCCCCACCGGTGGTAGGCCTTGATCAGCACCTCGGTGTCGGAGGTGGAGAAGAACCGGTAGCCCTCCGCCACCAGGTCGGCGCGCAGTTCCCGGTAGTTGTAGATGCAGCCGTTGAAGACCCCGGTCAGTCCGAGGTCGCTGTCGGTCATGGGCTGCGCGGCCTTGTCGGACAGGTCGATGATCTTCAGCCGGCGGTGGCCGAGCGCGACGGGACCCTGGGACCAGACGCCCGAGCCGTCGGGGCCGCGCGGCTCCATCGCGGCGGTCATCCGGGCGACCGCTGCCACGTCGGCCACGGCGCCGTCGAACCGCAGTTCTCCGCTCAGCCCGCACATCGGCCGCTCCATGACGTCATTCCAGGTCCTCTCGCCGGGGGATCTCACAGGTCTGCGATGGTCACTGCATCAGCCAGGTGTCCTTGGAACCACCTCCTCGCGAGGAGTTCACGATCCGGCTGCCCGCCGGGGCCACCCGGGTCAGGGCCAGCGGCGCCACCACGGGCTCGCGGCCGAGGCAGACGAAGGCCCGCAGGTCGACGGCGCGTGGTTCCAGCCGGCCGTCGACGAACGTCGGATGGGTGGACAGCGCCACGGTCTCCTGCGCGATCCAGCGGTCCGGATCGGCGAGGATCGCGGCCCGTGCCTCCGCCAGCTCCGCGGCCGACGCGTCGGGGCCGATCACCACCCCGTGCCCGCCGTACCCGTCCACCGGTTTGACCACCAGCTCGCCGAGCCGGTCCAGCGCCTCGGCCCGCTGGCCGGGCTCGCGGCAGACGAAGGTCGGCACGTTGTGCAGCAGCGGGGTCTCGTCCAGGTAGTACTCGATGAGCCGCGGGACGAAGGCGTACAGGGCCTTGTCGTCGGCCACCCCGTTGCCGGGCGCGTTGGCCAGTACGAGGCTTCCCTCGGCGATCGCGTCCAGCAGACCCGGGCCGAGCGGCCGTCCGTCCGCCCCCGTGGCCCCGAACAGCTCGTCCTCGTCGAGACGCCGGTAGAGCACCTCGATGTGCAGGTCCCCGGCCCGTACCGTGCCGTCCGCGGCGACCACCAGCTCGGACGGCCGGACCAGCGGCACCCCCAGCTGGTCGGCGAGCAACCGGTGCTCGTAGAAGGCGGAGTCGGCCGGCCCCATCGTCACCAGCGCCAGTGCGGAGGAGCTCATGGTCAGAGCGGTACGGAGCGTGCCGATCGCCTGAATGGGCGCCGGGGCGTGGGAGACGCGGACCAGCTCAGGCAGCACCCGAGCGGCCAGCCACCGGTTGGCCAGGGCGTAGCCGAGCCCGGAGGGCACCCGGACGTTGTCCTCCAGCACCGACCAGCGGCCCGCGTCGTCGCGGACGAGATCGATGCCCGCGACCGCGCACCGTACGACCCCGCGGGGCACCCGTGAGCCGGACTCGGCCAGGCCGGGTGACTCCTCGATCGCCCAGGCGGGCAGCACCCCGTCGGCCACCACCTCGCGCGGGCCGTACGCGTCGTGCAGGAACGCCTCCAGCGCCCGCACCCGCTGCGCCAGCCCGGCCTGCAGCGGGATCCAGTCCTCCGCGGCGACGGCGCGGGGCACGAGGTCGACGGGGAAGAGCCGATCCTCCTCGCCCTCGATGTGGAAGAACATGCCGAGCTTGCGCTGTACCTCGTCGCGCTGCCGCTCCCGTTCCCGCAGGCCCTCAGCACCGATGCGGTCCAGCGCGTTCATGATCAGCCCGTACGGCCCGCGCGCACTGTGGTCGAACACCACCGCCTCGTCGGCGGAGGTGTCGTATCCCGCGAGCATCGCGCTCACCTCGGTGCGGTTGGGGCCCGCACCGGGCTGCCACTCGGTGTTGGCGCGGGTCTCGGCGAGCAGCAGGTCCACGACCTCGTCGAGGCCGCCGCCCGCGAAGGCCCGGCGCTGCCGGGCCGCCGAGCTGCCCCGGCCGAGCGCCGCCTCGGTCAGTTCCGCGACGAGCTCCCAGTCGCCGTTGTTCTCCAGCGTGGGGCGGAGCTCGTCGAGCAGCCGCCGCAGCACCTGCGCGGCCTGCATGGGCGTGCCGCTGAGCGGGTCGACGAGCTCGCCCTCCAGTCCGCTCCGCGCCGCCCGCCAGGTGGTGGCGCGCACCAGCTCGGTGCGGACCGGGAGCTGGGGACGGCCGGTCCGCACCGCGTCCAGCTCCACGATCACCAGTGCCCGGAACAGCCCGGCCAGCAGCGCCACGTCCTCCACCCGGGGGCAGGCGTCGCACAGCCGCAGCTCCACGGTGGGCAGATGGGCCGAGGGCCGGACATCGAAGTAGATCATGCCCGGATCGGTGATCACTCCGGTCCGGATGAGGTCCTGGACCATCCGGTCGTACTCGGCGGCCGACTCCAGCGACGGGACCGGGCCGGTCGTGGGCCAGCGCTGCCACAGTACGGTGCGGTAGCTCGCGTAGCCGGAGTCCATGCCCAGCCAGAACGGCGAGCTGGCCGACAGCGCCAGGAGCGCCGGCAGCCAGGCCGACACCCGGTGCGACACCGCCACTGCGAGGTCACGGTCCCCGACGTCGACGTGCACCTGGGCCCCGCAGATCAGCTGCTCCCGCGCCAGGATCTGGTATTCCTCCAGCATGTTCTCGTAGCGCGGGTCGGGAGTGACCTTGAGGGCCTCCAGGTCCACGATGGGCACCGTGCCGGCGGCGACGATCCCCAGCCCCAGCGGCTCGGCCGCCGCGACCACGCCACGGCGCAGCGCCGCGAGGTCCTCGACCAGGTCGACGAGGCGGATGAAGGGCCGGCTGTTGGTCTCCACCACCGAGCGCTGGAGTTCACCGCTGAACCTGTCCGCGGGCAGTTGCTGCAGCAGGCTGTCGGCCCGAGGCATCAGCCGGCGGGTCTCGAGATCCACCGTGTGGAACTCTTCCTCGACCCCAACGGCCATGAATTCCGGACGTTCAGCCATCTGTCGGAGAATACGTACAACGTGTTACGGCCGTATATCCAAGACGTGGCGTCCTGGTGTGAGCTCGCTCGGACAACCACTCATATCGGACCCTGTGCATAGGGACCGCAGTGCCCACCAGCAGGAGGATTAATCCCCCGACCGCCGCCACGCCGGGCCCGGTCCTAGAGCCAGCCGCGCTTCTTGAAGACGGCGTAGAGGCCGAGGCTGGTGACGACGAGGACGAGCGCGCCGGTGACGAATCCCCAGTGCTGGCCGTATCCGGGGTAGGGGACGTTCATCCCGTAGAAGCCGGTGACGGCGGTCGGCACCGCGATGATGGCCGCCCAGCTGGTGACCTTCTTCATCACCTCGTTGAGCCGGTTGCTCTGCAGGGCCAGCCGGGTGTCCATGGCGTTGGAGACCCCGTCGCGCAGGCCGTCGGTCCACTCCGCGGCGCGCAGGGTGTGGTCGTAGACGTCCTGGAAGTACGGCCCCATCTCGGCGGGGACGACGTGCAGGTCGCGGCGGAGCAGCGTGTTGACGACCTCCCGCATGGGCAGCAGCACCCGGCGCAGCAGCACCAGGCTCTTGCGCAGCGTGAACGCCCTGCGCTGCATGGTCCGATCCGTGATCTTCTCCTCGAAGAGCAGGTCCTCCAGCTTCTCCAGCTCGCTGTCGAGTGACTGGACGGTGTCGAAGTGCTCGTCGACGACCAGGTCCAGCAGGCCGTGCAGCAGGAACGCCACGCCGTACTTGGCGAGGTCGGCCTGGCTCTCCCAGTGCTCGACCAGCGCGTCGACGTCGAAGGCCTCGCTCTGCCGCACGGTCACCAGGGCCCGATCGGTGATGAAGGCCGACACCTCCACCGTGGTGAGCTCACCGCTGCCCGCGTCCAGCCGTGTCGCGTAGACGTTGAGGAACAGGTGGCCGTCGTAGCGGTCCAGTTTGGCGCGCTCGTGCGCGCTGACGGCGTCCTCGACGGCGTGCTGGTCCAGGCCCAGCTCCTCAGTGATCAGCTTGAGGTCGTCGGGCCCCGGCGCGCACAGGTCGAGCCAGACCAGGGTGTCGTCCTGCTGGAGGTAGTCGCTGATCTGGGCGGCGGGGAAGCCCTCCTTCTCCAGCGTGCCGTTCCGCCAGACCCTGGTCCGGTGGGCGGGCCGATCGTCTTTGCCGCTCACGGTGTCCTCATATCCAGCTGTTCAGCCACATCCGGGCATGCCAGTCCTCGTAGGGGATGACCTTGGCGCCCAGCACCGGGTACAGGAAGAAGAAGTCCGCCAGCACCACCAGCAGGTACGCGCCGGCCGCGGCCGAGCCGATGACCCGGCGCAGGCCCGGCACCTGGGCGGGCCCGATGATCATCCCCAGCATCAGCACGATGGCGAGCACCATGAACGGCAGCATCGGCGTCGCGTAGAACAGGAACATCGTGCGGTCGTTGAAGGCGGGCCAGAACCACGGCAGCCATCCCGTGCCGTAGCCCAGCAGGATCGCGCCGGCCCGCCAGTCGCGTTGCAGGAACCAGACGATCAGCACCATGACGAGCGCGACGACCGCGGCCCACCAGATCGCCGGCGTGCCGATGCCCAGGATCTCGCGGGAGCACTTGGCCGCGCCGCAGCCGGACTTGGGCTCGGTGTAGAAGAACGCCACCGGCCGGCGCAGGATCGGCCAGTCCCACGGCCAGGACTGGTAGGGGTGCTTGGCATGGAGATTGGTATGGAAGTTCCACATCTCCCGGTGGTAGTGCCACAGGTTGTCCATCGACTCGAACGGCCGCAGCAGCGGGTTCGACGCGATCCTGCCGCGCCCCCAGCCTCCGGAGGTGAAGATCCACCCCGACCAGGACGCGATGTAGGTCACGGCGGAGATGACGACCAGGAAGAGGAAGGAGGGCAGCGTCTCCAGCACCAGCGTGCCCAGCACCGGGTGCTGGACCCCGGCGGCCCGCCGCGCCCCCCAGTCCCAGACCACCACCATCAGGCCGAACGCCGCGATGTAGAAGATCCCGGTCCACTTGGTGGCCACGGCCAGGCCGAGGCACACGCCCGCCGCGATCCGCCACCAGTGCATGACGAACGGGCCGAGTCCCTCGCCGAACCCGCCCGAGGCCTCCACCCTGGCCGCCAGCCGGGCCCGCGCCTGGTCCCGGTCGATGACCAGGAATCCGAACGCGCACAGGATCCAGAACATCACGAAGATGTCGAGCAGCGCCGTGCGGCTGGTCACCAGCTCCAGGCCGTCGAGCGCGAGCAGCAGCCCGGCGGCGCAGCCGAGCATGGTCGACCGCGTCATCCGCCGGGCGATGCGGGCCAGGATCAGCACCGACAACGTGCCGATCAGCGCGGGCATGAAGCGCCAGCCGAAGGGCGTCGCGCCGAACAGCAACTCGCCGATCGAGATCATCCACTTGCCGAACGGGGGATGGGCGACGAAGGCCCCGCCGCCCTGCCAGATCTGGTCGGCATGGCCGCCGAGGAAGAGCTTGTCGGCCTCCCCGTGCGCGCTCTCGATGGTGGAGTGCTCGTAGCCGAACTTCAGCAGCGCGTAGGCGTCCTTGGCGTAATAGGTCTCGTCGAAGACGACGCTGTGCGGGTTGCCCAGCCGGTCGAAGCGCAGGAACGCCGCGAACGCGGTCACCAGCAGGGGCCCCAGCCAGCCGGCCAGCCGGCTGCCCGGGATCACAGGCGCGAGCCAGTCCCGCAGGTCGGATCTGCGGGGTTGCTCCATCGGCTTCGTCTCCGGCCGGAGTTCCGTCATCGCCACCCGGCCATCGTAAGGGCGAGGCCGCCACTCCGGGAGAATGAGCGGCATGCGTGGACAGCTGACACTCGCGGGAGCACCGATCGGCCGGCCCGAGGACGCCTCGGCCCGGCTGCGGGAGGCGCTGGCCACCGCCGGCATCATCGCGGCCGAGGACACCAGGCGGCTGCGCCGGCTCGCCGCCGACCTGGGCATCGAGCTCCGGGCCAGGATCGTGTCCTATTTCGAGCAGAACGAGCGGGCCCGGGCCGAGGAGCTGCTGCGCGACCTGCTGGACGGGCAGGACGTGCTGGTGATCACCGACGCGGGACTGCCGGGCGTCTCCGATCCCGGATACCGCCTGGTGGTCGCCGCCGTGGCGGCGGACGTGCCGGTCACCGTGGTGCCCGGGCCGTCGGCCGTGACCACCGCGCTGGTCGTCTCGGGCCTTCCCTCGGACCGCTTCTGTTTCGAGGGGTTCCTGCCCCGCAAGGCCGGTGAGCGGGCGACCCGGCTGGCCTCGCTGGCCGCCGAGCCCCGCACCATGGTCTTCTTCGAGGCCCCGCACCGGCTGGCGGCCGCGCTGCTCGCGCTGGCGGAGGCGTTCGGGCCGGAGCGGCCCGCCGCCGTCTGCCGTGAGCTGACCAAGACCTACGAGGAGGTACGCCGGGGCCCGCTGAGCGAGCTCGCGGAGTGGGCGGCGGCGGGTGTGAAGGGTGAGATCACCGTCGTCGTCGGGGGCGCCCCGGCCCGGGCCGGGATCGTGGACCCGGCCGAGCTGGCCGCCGAGGTCGCCCGCCGCGAGGAGGCGGGCATTCCGCGCAAGCAGGCCATCGGTGAGGTGGCGAAGGAGAACGGGCACCCCAAACGGGTCGTCTACGACGCCGTGCTGGCCGCGCGGGGCTGACGGAGCGGAACGGCCTGCTCACTGACCGATTGCGGTGCAAGGTGCAGCCGCAGGTCATGCCACTCCCCGTCGGGGGTCAACGGATGGTAGATCACCGTCAAAGTATGCAAGATACATTCGACCGCCTCTCGCCGAAGGCCGCTGTCGAGCCCACACTCAGGGCGAACCGGATCCGAAGGGTGAGAACCCCCCAGGACCCCAGAGTTCCCCACAAGAGACGGGGGTGTGGCGATGCGCGACACATGCGTGACGAGCGACATATGGAGCTTCGAGTGCCAGCGGTGCGAGCTCCGCTGGGAAGAGGTCTACGAGGCCTGGCACGCCAACGACGGGCACGGCGGTGACGTGGTGACCTGGCGGAACCGCGGGATGATCTGCTGCCCGCCGTGGTACGACCAGGCCTGCCCGGGCTGTGGCGGGCTGGGCGCCAAGGTCCTGCCCTCGCACTGGCACGACGGTCTCGGCCGGGGAGCCGGTCACGGCCACGTGCCGCGTCCCCGCCGGTCGGCCTGAAGCCGGCCGACCCTGGCACCGGCCGGTCCGGGGCGGGCCGGCCGGGAGTGTGGCTCAGCCGGGGGCGGCCGAGAGCTCGCGCGGCGACTTGCGCGGCGGGAGGTCGGGCGGTTCCTGCCGGTCCCGCCGGTGCCAGGGCATGGCGAGCACCAGCCAGGGGATGACGAGCACCGAGCTCATCGCCCACCAGGTGTGGTTCTCCCACCACTGGGTCTCGTCGAACTGGGTGAGGTAGATGTAGCCGAGACCGGCCCAGACGGCGGCGACGTTCATCGCCGCCGCGCTCCACCGCGTCGGCCGGGCCACCAGGAACGGCACGAACCACAGCAGGTACTGCGCGCCCAGCCGCGGGGTGACCACCATGAAGGCCAGCAGCATCGCCGAGGTCAGGTCCACCCGGTCCGCGCGCCGCCAGATCCAGGCCACGATGCCGAGGGTGACGTAGAGGACGATCTGGCCGATCTTGGAGTACGCCGGGACCAGCTCCCAGTTCCCGCCCGTCAGCAGCGCGGTCCAGCCCCACTCGCCGACGATGGGGCGCACGCCGCCGAGGTACTTCGCCACGTCGAGCATGTTCTGCCAGGACGTCTCGACGAACAGCGGCAGGGTGACCAGGAACAGCAGGGGCATCGCGCCGGCGGCGACGAGACCGTACAGCCGCTGACGCCAGGTGGGCAGCATGACCAGTACGACCGGGAGGAGGATGATCGGCCAGCTCTTCCCGGACAGGGCGAGGCCGAAGAGCACCCCGGCGGCCACGGCGTAGCGGGACCGGGCGGCGAGGTAGGCGCCCACGAGGAACACCAGGGCGATGGGCTCCACCTGGCCGTGGATGGACGCGATCATGAGGGCGATCGGGCTGCAGGCGTACTGGAACCGGGCCTGGGCCTTGCGCTCACCGCCCGCCAGCCGGCCGACGAGCACGATCAGGACCGTGTCCGCGATGACCGTGCAGAGCCGCCCGGCGATCTCCCAGGGCAGGCCCACGGAGAGGGCGATCGCGTAGAAGTACGGGATCATCGGCAGGAAGTGCCAGGACCCCTCGGTGCTGAGCACCGGGTCCTGCCCGGCGAGGATCGCCAGGCCCGCGGGTTTGAACCCCTCGATGAAATCGACCGGCTGCCAGGAGTCGGCGGCGGCGGTCAACAGCAGGATCACCCTCAGTCCGATACCGACCGAGAGTGAGATCCGTAGTGACGGCCGCCAACCGCGCATATGGGCCAAAACGGCCAGCGCAACGCCCGTCAATAGGACAAAGGTGGTGAAAAGAGGATGATCCATCGCGTGATCAGCTTGCCAGCCGTACCTCGTCTCTGACCAGGGGTCCCACTGATTTCATAGGAAGTTTTCAGAAAAGAAAACCGCCTCAGCAATCACTTACCTACCTGCGCCGACTGCCGCCGGCGGGGGACCAATGTGCGTGGCGTCACGCGGGTGTACCGGTCGCGTAGCTCCGGAGTGAAGGCGAGCGCGGCGGCCAGGCAGGCCAGCGGGACGGTGGGCAGGACATAGCGGTAGTCGAACTCGGCCGTGGCCGCCGGGGCCAGCAGCAGCCCGACGGAGGTCATCCAGGGCAGCAGCGCCGCCCCGCCGAACCTCCGCCAGAGCGGGACCATCCCGCCCAGGCCGATGATCAGGATGACCCCGAGCAGGGTTCCGCGCAGGAACACGTACTTCTGGTAGGTCCGCATGATGCCGCCGAACGGTTCGACGATCTTGGTGCGGGCGGATCCCTGCTCGTACCGGACCGCCTCCTGCGAGGCGGTCCCGCCGCGGCCCATGTTCCAGTTGGGCAGCGGCTTCTCCTTCGGGCCGAAGTTGTACAGCTCGAAGGTCGCGCGGTCGGGGAAGACGGTGCGGTTCCACTGGAAGGACCGCATGAAGTCGCTTCCCATGGTCTTCAGGTAGTCGCCCGGCTGCGCCATGATCGCGCGCTTGGCGTAGTCGCCGGCGCGCCGGTCCTGGTCCGGGCCGAACCGCGGTCCCCAGACGCGGTGCAGCGGGGACTCCTGGTCCCACAGCACGCTCTGGGAGTACCGCAGCGGCTCGTTCTTGCAGAACGGGATGTCCTCGACCGGCAGGTTCGGGATCTTGTTGCAGTCGGCGAACGCCGAGGCGCGGGCGTAGAGGAACAGCCCGCTGCTCTGGGTCAGCCCGACCTTGCCGTACCAGCTGTAGAACCAGCCGGCGTAGGCGGCCATCGGCAGGGCGCAGAGCGCGACCGTGGCCACGATGACGCGCCAGCGCACCCGCCGTACCAGCATGAACAGCACGAAGGCGACCAGCACCGGGAGGCCGACCGACCGGGTCAGCGCGGCCATGCCGAGGATCAGGCCGACACAGGCGCCGATCTTCCAGGACGGCTGCGGGTGCCACAGCAGCAGCGTGATCGCCGAGACGATCAGGAAGGTGAACAGCAGGTCGGAGAGGATCAGGTGCTCGAGCTGGATCTCGTAGGCGTCCAGCAGCACCGGGACGGTGGCCAGGGTGGCGGCCCAGCCCGGCAGGCCGAACCTCTTGCGCAGCAGGGCGTAGATCATGAGCCCCATCGCCACGCCCATCAGGTGCTGCAGGCTGACGACCAGGGCGAAGCTGTGGAAGGGCCGCAGGATCAGCAGGAAGAAGGAGTATCCGTCCGGCCGCAGCGGGTGCGGGTAGGGCCACATGGCAGCGTGCAGGTAGTCGAACGAGTCGTTGAACCACATGGCCGGGCGGTAGCCCAGCACCGCGATGATCCGCACCACCGCGCCGAGCGCGAGCACCGCCGCGAACGGCCGGTGCCGGCCGACCAGCGCCCAGAACCGGATGCCGCGATCACGCCGGGACGGGGGAGGGACGGCCTCCTCGGGGGACCGGGGCAGAGGCGCGGCCGTGACTTCCCTCACAGCCGCGTCCTCGTCGAGTACCTGCCCCGCCATGGATGTGCCTCCTGGATCTTCCATCTTCGCCACAATGTTCACCACGATCGGGCCCGACCTTCCTGGGCCGCGCTGCCCGTATGCTGGTGCCTCAGCCTGGCGGCACCGGGCTGCCCGCCGCTGGGGTTCAGGTTGCAACTTCGCAACACGATTCGGGCACGCTTCATTCGAGTGACCCGCATCACTTGGCCGCAGCAGGCATCATGGGCGTGAAACGTATCGTCTGTCGGATCATGACGAGGTTAGTCGAAACCCCCCGAGCGGATTTCCGCGGGGTGACAAAGGAGCTCGTGTGGAACTCTCCGTGGTGATGCCTTGCCTTAATGAGGCTGAGACGGTTGAGACCTGTGTCCGCAAGACGATCGCCTTCTTCGAGGACCAGGGCATCGACGGCGAGGTGATCATCGCCGACAACGGCAGTACCGACGGCAGCCAGCAACTGGCCCGTGACGCCGGCGCCCGGGTGGTGGCGGTCTCCGACAAGGGTTACGGCAACGCCCTGATGGGCGGTATCCGCGCGGCCCGCGCGCCCTTCGTGGCGATGGGCGACGCCGACGACTCCTACGACTTCGCGACGCTGGGGCCCTTCCTGGCGGAGCTGCGCGACGGCGCCGACCTGGTGATGGGCAACCGCTTCAAGGGCGGCATCGCGCCGGGAGCCATGCCGCCGCTGCACCGCTACCTGGGCAATCCGGTGCTGAGCTTCGTCGGCCGGCTGTTCTTCGGGAGCAAGATCGGCGACTTCCACTGCGGTCTGCGGGCGTTCCGCAAGGAGTCGATCCTGCGGCTGGGACTGCAGACCGGCGGCATGGAGTTCGCCAGTGAAATGGTGGTCAAGGCCACACTCGCCCGATATGACATTCGTGAGGTGCCGACCACGCTTTCGCCGGACGGGCGCACGCGTGCCCCGCATCTGAGCACCTGGCGAGACGGCTGGCGGCATCTGCGATTCCTCATGCTCTACAGCCCCCGATGGCTGTTCCTGATCCCGGGTCTGCTTCTTATGACGCTCGGACTGGTCTCCGGGGTTGCGCTGTCGTTCACCACTGTCCGGATCGGTGACATCGCGTTCGGCGTCGACACCCTGGTCGGGGCCTCCGCGATGATGGTGATCGGCTTCCAGGCCGTGGTGTTCGCCCTGCTCACGAAGGTCTACGCGATGGAGGAGGGATTCCTCCCGCACGACAAGCGGGTCCAAAAGATCATCGACTGGTGGAGCCTGGAGCGCGGCCTCGTCCTGGGCGGGCTGCTCGCGCTGGCCGGTCTGGGCGGCCTGGTCGCCTCGCTCATCCACTGGCAGGGCAACAACTTCGGCGAGCTCGACCCGCTGCACTCCCTCCGCCTGGTCGTTCCGTCGGCCACCGCGCTGATGATCAGCCTGCAGGCCGTGTTCGGCTCGCTGTTCATCAGCATCCTGGGCATCCGGCGCCGCCAGCACCCGCCGCTGACCGACGCGGCCGACGAGGCCGCCGACGTGATCGATGCGGCGAGGTACGCGGTCGCGGCGGAGGGCACGACGGAGAGCACGGACAACGGGTCGGCGAACGGGTCGGAGCAGAAGGCCGGGGACACGGCGGACGAGACCACCGCCCGCTGACGTCCCGGCGGCCCGTCCAGGGCGCTTCCACGGCCCGTCCGGGTGGCCTCAATGGCGCGAGCCAGGGCACGGAGCCCTCTACCCTGGACGCATGTCCTTGTCGCAGTCTCAGCCGAGCCGGAACATCCTGACGGCGGTCGCCTGGCCCTATGCCAACGGCCCCCGCCACATCGGTCACGTCTCCGGTTTCGGGGTCCCGTCCGACGTCTTCAGCCGCTACCAGCGGATGGCGGGCAACAAGGTCCTCATGGTCAGCGGCACCGACGAGCACGGCACGCCGATCCAGGTCCAGGCCGACAAGGAGGGCGTCTCCGCCCGCGAGCTCGCCGACCGCTACAACCTGGTGATCGCCAAGGACCTGCAGGGCCTCGGCCTGTCGTACGACCTGTTCACCAGGACCACGACGCGCAACCACTACGCGGTGGTCCAGGAGCTGTTCCTGGGGCTCTACAACAACGGCTACATCTTCCCCAAGACCACGCTGGGCGCGATCTCCCCGTCCACCGGTCGTACGTTGCCCGACCGCTACGTGGAGGGCACCTGCCCCATCTGCGGGTACGACGGTGCCCGCGGCGACCAGTGCGACAACTGCGGCAACCAGCTCGACCCGGTCCAGCTGATCAACCCCCGGTCGCGGATCAACGGTGAGGTCCCCGCGTTCGTCGAGACCGAGCACTTCATGCTGGACCTCGGGGCCTTCACCGAGACCCTCGGCTCCTGGCTGCAGACCAAGCAGGGCGACTGGCGGCCCAACGTGCTGAAGTTCTCGATGAACCTGCTGGACGAGCTGCGGCCGAGGGCGATCAGCCGGGACCTCGACTGGGGCGTCCCCATCCCGCTGGAGGGCTGGCGCGACCAGCCCAACAAGCGGCTGTACGTCTGGTTCGACGCGGTCATCGGCTACCTCTCGGCCTCGGTCGAGTGGGCCCGCCGCAGCGGCGACCCCGAGGCCTGGCGTGCCTGGTGGCAGAACGACGACGCCGAGTCGTACTACTTCATGGGCAAGGACAACATCGTCTTCCACTCCGAGATCTGGCCGGCCATGCTGCTCGGCTACAGCGGGCAGGGCGACCGGGGCGGCACACCGGGCTCGCTCGGGCGCCTGTCGCTGCCCAACGAGGTGGTCTCCAGCGAGTTCCTGACCATGGAGGGGCGCAAGTTCTCCTCCTCCCGGTCCGTCGTGATCTACGTCCGGGACTTCCTGGAGCGCTACGACGCCGACTCGCTGCGCTACTACATCTCTGCGGCCGGTCCCGAGACCCAGGACACCGACTTCACCTGGAGCGAGTTCGTCCGCCGCAACAACGACGAGCTGGTCGCGGCCTGGGGCAACCTGGTCAACCGGGCGGTCTCCTTCGCGGCCAAGAACATCGGCTCCATCCCGGCCGCCGGTGACCTGACCGACGCCGACCACGCCGTGCTGGAGGCCTCCGCCAAGGCCTTCGAGGTGATCGGCGCCGAGCTGGGCCGGTCCCGGTTCAAGAACGCCATCCAGGAGAGCATGCGGGTCGTTGCCGAGGCCAACAAGTACCTCTCCGACCAGGCGCCCTGGAAGCTGCGCGCCGAGGACCCCGAGCGGATGAAGACCATCCTGCACGTGGCCCTGCAGTTGATCGACGACGCCAAGACCCTGCTCACGCCGTTCCTGCCGGTCTCCTCGCAGAAGGTGTACGAGATGCTGGGCGGCACGGGGGTCTGGAGCGGCATGCCGTCGCTGGAGACGGTCTCCGAGGAGGGCGGGCCGGACTACCAGATCCTCGGCGGGTCCTACGACAAGGCCGCCGCCGTCTGGGAGTCCCGCCGGATCGTGCCCGGCACTCCGCTGGCGCCGCCCACTCCGCTGTTCACCAAGCTCGACCCGTCCGTGGTCGACGACGAACTGGCACGTCTGGAGAGCAACGGGCAGTGAGAAACGACGGAAAGCAGCCGACCGCGTTCCCCCCGCTGCCGGAGGCGTTGCCGGTCGACGTCTTCGACAGTCACTGCCACCTCGACCTGCTGGAGGTCCCGGTGGCGAGGGCCGTGGCGGCCGCCCACGCGGTCGGGGTGCGACGGCTCATCACGATCGGATGCGACCTCAAGTCCTCGCGCTGGGGCACCGAGGCGGCCCGCGACCACGGTGACGTGTTCGCGGCCGTCGCCATCCATCCCAACGAGACCACGGCCCTGCGCGACGACGTCCTGGACGACATCGCGGAGCTCGCCGTGCTGCCCCAGGTGCGGGCCATCGGCGAGACCGGCCTGGACTACTACCGGGACTGGGCGGGGGTCGAGGACCAGCAGCGGTCGTTCCGCGCGCACATCGAGATCGCCAAGCGCACCGGCAAGACCCTGGTCATCCACGACCGGGAGGCGCACGACGACGTGCTGCGCATCCTGCGCGAGGAAGGCGCACCGGACAAGGTGGTCTTCCACTGCTTCTCCGGCGACGCCGCGATGGCCGGGGTCTGCGTCGACCAGGGCTACGTGATGAGCTTCGCCGGAAATGTGACCTTCAAGAACGCCGGTCCGCTGCGGGAGGCGTTGAAGGTCGCGCCGCTGGAGCTGCTGCTGGTCGAGACCGACGCGCCGTTCCTGACCCCGATGCCGCACCGCGGCAAGACCAATTCCTCCTATTTGATTCCGTTGACGGTTCGTCACATGGCCGAGGTCAAGGGCGCTGACCTGGCCGAACTCTGCACCGCCATCTCCACGACCGGAGACCGCCTTTTCGGCCCCTGGTGACCCACCATCTCGGAACCCTTCGGGAACGCTTAGTTACGATTTGATAAGTACCCGTTTGCCATGAAAGCCGTCCGTTAGCATCCCTTGACCGGTGTGGCCTAGAGGGCCCCCGGGGGGCGATGGGGCGGGTGAAGGTGAACGTGAGATCTATTCTGCGTGGGCGCCGACGTGCGGGGATGTCGGGCGTGCTGGTGGTGGCGATGTCGCTGCTGGGCCTTTCGGGGCTGCAGACGTCGGCCTCGGTGGCGGACACCGATCCGCCGGAGGGGACGCCGCCGACCGTCAGCGCCGACCCGCTTCCGACCTGGCAGATCGACGGAGTGGTCTGGAGCCAGACCCTCGTCGGCAACACCGTCTACGCGGTGGGGAGCTTCACCAAGGCCCGCCCGCCGGGTGCGGCCGTGGGGGCGGCCACCGAGGTCGCCCGGGCGAACATCCTCGCCTACAACATCACCACCGGGAACCTCATCACCTCCTTCGACCACACCCTCGACGCGCAGGCCCTGCGGGTGGTGGCCTCGCCGGACGGTTCGAAGATCTACGTCGGCGGTGACTTCACCACCGTCGACGGGCAGCCGCGCAGCCACATCGCGGCCTTCAGCACCGCCACCGGCGCGCTGGACCCGAACTTCCACCCCGACGTCTCCAACACGGTGCGCGCCATCGCGACCGACGGCACGACCGTCTACTACGGCGGCAACTTCTTCAATGTCGACGGGCGCACGCGCACACGGCTGGCCGCCTCGGACGCGGCCACCGGCGCGCTGTCGCTGACCTGGAAGCCCGCGGCCGACGACGACACGGTCTACGCCCTGGCGCTGTCCCCGGACCACACCCGGGTCATCGTGGGCGGCCGGTTCCAGCAGCTGAACGCCGAACCGCACGTCGGGGTCGGCGCGGTCGACACCGACACCGGCGCGAGCGCGCCGTGGAGCAGCACCCCCATCCCCGCCAAGAGCGGCACGAACTACTCCTACGTCACCGACCTGCAGGTGCAGGGCGACGTCGTCTACGCGGGCGACGACGGCGAGGGCGGCCACTGGTTCGACGGCCGCTGGGCCGCCAACGTCAACACCGGTGACCTCGTCTGGCTGGACAACTGCTACGGCGCCACCTACAGCGTCGTGCCCGTGGGCCAGGTGCTCTACAGCGTCTCGCACGCGCACGACTGCAGCTCGCTCGGCGCGTTCCCCCAGCCGAGCACCGCCGCGTGGCACCGGGCGCTGGCGGAGACCATCTACCCGACCGGCACCGACCCGTCCCCCCCGGGCAGCAACAGCAGCTACTCGGGGCAGCCCGTCCCGACCCTGCTGCACTGGTTCCCGACGCTGAGCCCGGGCACCTTCACCGGGCAGTCCCAGGCGGCGTGGTCGGTCGTCGGCAACGCGAACTACATCGCGGTGGCGGGAGAGTTTCCCCGGGTCGAGGGCAGGGCCCAGCAGGGCCTGCAGCGCTACGCCATCAAGTCCATCGCGCCGAACAAGTTCGGGCCGGAGGCCGGCGCGCTGACCGCGCCGACCGCGGTCGCGCTGACCGGCGGGAAGCTCCGGGTCGCCTGGAAGGCCACCTGGGACCACGACAACAACAAGCTGAAGTACGAAGTGCTCCGGGACGGCGGCACCACCCCGGTCTACAGCACCACCGTCGCCTCCTCGTTCTGGGTGCTGCCGCGGATCGCCTACGTCGACTCCGACGCGGCCTCGGGCTCCACGCACACCTACACGGTCCGGGTCACCGACCCCTCCGGGAACTCGATCACCAGCCCCGTCTCCAACTCGGTGACCGCGAGCACGGTCACGGCCAGCCCCTACGCCGACAAGGTCGTCTCCGACGGGGCCGTCGACCTGTGGCGGCTCGGTGAGCCGAGCGGCGCCACCGCCTACGACTACGCCGGCGGCAACGACCTGGCCCTGGCCTCCGCGGTGACCCGCAACGTCACCGGCGGGATCGTCGGCGACCCCGACAAGGCGTCCTCGTTCAGCGGCAGCAGCAACGGGCGCGGGGTCACCCCGGCGATTCCCACCCCCGGTGACCTCAGCGTCGAGGCCTGGTTCAAGACCTCCAGCTTCCTCGGCGGCAAGATCATCGGGTACGGGGACAAGACCAGCGGTTCCAGCTCGTCGTACGACCGGCAGCTGTACCTCAGCAACAACGGCACCGTCGTGTTCGGCATGTACCCGAACGCGGTCAAGACCGTGCAGTCCGGCAACGGCTACAACAACAACAAGTGGCACCACGTCGTCGGCACGGTCGACGGGTCGGCCGGCATGAAGCTGTACGTCGACGGCAACCTGGTCGGCAGCGACGCCACGGCCAAGAGCGGCCAGCCCTTCTCCGGGTACTGGCGGGTCGGCGGCGACAACGTGGCCGGGTGGCCGCTCGCTCCCTCGAGCTCCTACCTGAACGGCACCATCGACGAGGTCGCGGTCTACCCCAAGGCGCTGTCCGCCGCCCAGGTCGCCACCCACTACGGGCTCGGGACCGGCACGGTGACGCCCAACAAGCCGCCGACCGCCGCGTTCGCCTCCTCCTGCACCTGGCTGGACTGCACGCTGGACGCCTCGGGGTCGGCGGACACCGACGGCACGGTGGCGAGCTACGCGTGGGACTTCGGCGACGGGCAGACCGGCACCGGCCAGAACCCGACGCACTCCTACGCCCTCGCGGGGGACTACACCGTCAAGCTGACCGTCACCGATGACAAGGGCGACTCCGACTACGTGATCCACACGGTGTCGGTGCAGTCGAAGGCACTGGCCCGCGACGCCTTCGGCCGGTCCGTCACCGGCGGCTTCGGGACCGCGGACCTCGGCGGAGCGTGGACCAGCACCGGGACGGCGGCCAACCTCTCGGTGGACGGCGGCGCGGCCAAGGTCGCGCTCCCGACGCTCAGCGCCGGACCGGGTGCCTACCTCAACGGCATCTCCACCACCGACGCCGACGTCGGTGTGGCGCTGTCGGCCGACAAGGTGGGCACCGGCAACGGCACCTACGTGTGGCTCGCCGCCCGCCGGATCAGCGGGGCCGGCGAATACCGGGCCCGGGTGCGCCTGCGTCCCTCCGGCGTCGTCTCCCTGCAGCTCAGCAGGACCGACGCGGCGAACGCGGAGACGGCCATCGGCACGGAGCAGACCGTCGCCGGTCTGACCTACGCCGCCGGTACGGTCCTGCACGTACGGCTGCAGGCCGTCGGCACCTCGCCCACGGAGCTCAAGGCCAAGGTGTGGACGGGTGCCACCGAGCCCGACTGGCAGGTCACCGGGTCGGACTCCACGGCCGGGCTGCAGGCGGCGGGAAGTGTGGGCATCCGCACCTACCTCTCCGGCAGCACGACCAACGCCCCCATCACGGTGACCCTGGACGACTTCACGGCGGACCGCACCGCCCAGTGACCCTCGTCCGGTGAACCCGACCGGCCGGCAGGGCCGCGAGCAGCGGTCCTGCCGGTACGGCAGCGCACACCTCACGCCCCCGGGAAGCCTTCCCGGGGGCGTGAGCCTTGTCCGAGGTCACGAGCCGAGCTCACGCCTCGTCCTCCCACCGCCCGTCGCGTCCCCGCGCACAGTCCCCACTCCGTGAGCGTGCAATCGTTCGTCGAACGATTGCATGGTCACGGATGACATGAGGTGGGGCCGGGCGGTCGCACTGCCACGGCGGCACGATCCCGCGCCCGGTGAGGACGGCGCAGGACCCTCCCGATCCCCAGGAGAGTCCTGCGCACTGCCAGGAGGAAAGCGACCGTACGCCGCCTACGTGACGTACGGCGCCTGTATGGCGATGCCGGTAGCGGGGTGGTGCGGTGCTCAGCCCCAGGCGCCCATGTGGCGGACACCGGCGGCACGGCCCAGCGCCGTGGCGATCAGGTCGGGCAGCGGGCGCGCGGCGGCGGCCACCTGGGCCTGGAGGGAGCCGTCGAGGGTCCCGTCGGTGCGCGCGGCCGTGGTGCTGTCGAAGCCCAGCCCGTGCGCCTCCTGCCCGGTGCCGGACCGGAAGGGGCCGATGCCGGTGTAGGTGGCGGGGTTGCCGGCACCGCGGGACCAGACGATCAGCCACGCGGGCGTGCCCGTGTCCTGCCGCGCGTAGACGTTGCCGTCGGCCTCGATCTGCATCTGGGCGGCGCTGCGCTCGTGCGAGTAGTCCTCGACGCACAGCACGCAGGTGGCCCCGCTCCGGACGCGCGAGAGGATGTTGTTGCCCACCTTGATCTGCCCGACGAGCCAGGTCATCGTGGGGTCGGGCAGCTTCTGGCGCGGATCGTGACCCGGCGTGGACAGGTTGGACGCACGCCGGCCGTCCTGCACGAGGTTGATCGTGCGCATGTTGCCGCTCAGCGTGTTGTTCCAGATCTGGACGCCGGCCGTGTCGTTGACGCGGATGCCGTCGTCCTTGCTACCAGTGATCACGTTGTCCGCGACCAGCGCCTTGGCGGAGAGCTCCAGCGAGATCCCGTGGTGGGTGTTGTCGACGATGTCGTTGCCGGTGAGCTCGATGTCGTAGACGGACTCGTCCATCCAGATGCCGGTGCCGAGGTTGGCGTGCAGCCGGCTGTTGACGATGTCGACCCTCCGCGAGCGGGTCACCTTGATGCCGCCGGCCACCGGGGCGGACTTGAAGTGCTCGAGGTTGTTGTTCTCGCTGAGCACCGACTCCATCCGCAGGTCGTCGGCGTAGTTGGCGTGGATGCCGAGCATGCCGTTGCCGCGGCTGGTGACGTGCTTGAGCGTGATGTGGTTGGCCAGGGCGCTGAACCCGGTGGTCGCGCTGTCGATGACGGTGACGTTCTCCACCGTCACGTTGCCGGCCACGATCTTGACGGTGGCCATCTTCGGCAGCGAGGTGGCGTAGCGCCGGACGCCGATCCCGCGGAGCACCGACCCGCCGGCCCGGATGGTGATCGCGTCCGCCAGGTCGGTGGCCCGTACCTCCCGCCCGGACGGGTCCGAGCCGACGTACAGGCGGTGGGCGGCGTAGTCGGCGAAGAACGTCCCGCCGGTCACCTCGGCCCGGGAGCCGACCTGGCGCTGCGGGGCTCCGCCGATCCAGAGCTCATCCGGATGGGCCGCCATCGGATACTTCGGGTCCACGAACTGGAAGGCCGAGTCCGAGCTGACGGAGCCTCCCGCGGTGTAGGTGGGGCTGGCGTCGAACTGGGCCGTCCAGTTGTCGTGGTACCAGTCGCCGCCGTCGGACTTCCAGCCACCGACGGTGGTACTGCCGTCGAACCAGACGGCCTCGTGCGGGTACGACTGGATGGTCAGCGCCTTGGTCGCAGGCACCGTCACCGACTCGTGGTACGTGCCCGCCCGCAGGACGATGGTGCCCCCGGCCGGGGCCTTGCCGATGGCCTGGGCGACGGTCCGCAGCGGTTCGGCCACCGTGCCGGCCGCCGAGTCGCTGCCGCCCGGAGCGACCACGATCGCCTTCGCCGGGACCGCGTAGGCGGTGGAGCCGACCGCGGCCGAACCGGCCTTCGCCGACTTGCGGTCACCGCTGCCGTCGGTGGACGGCGAGCCGGGTACCGGGCCCGCCGGGGTACCCGGTGCGGCCGGGGACGTCCCGGTGCCGGGGGAGGCGGAGCCACTGGGCGAGGGGCTCACCGGGGAGCTTCCAGAGGAGCTCACGGAGGGGCTCGCCGTGGGACTCGCCGTGGGGCCCGCCGTGGGAGTGCCGGCGGGGCTGGTCACCGGGGCCGGGTTCGCGGTGGCCGGCTGCCCGGCCACCGAGTCGACGGTGAAGCCGCCGACGAGCACCGAGGCGGGGGTGCCCTGGCGGGAGAGGTAGGTCCAGACCCCGAGGGCTCCGGCGGAGGTCACCCGCTGGTCGCTCTGGTCGGTGGCGGTGTGCTGCCACTGGGCGGGCACGGGGGCACCGACCAGCCATGCCTTGCTGGCCAGCGTCACCGGGGCCGTACCGGTCACGCGGGTCTGCAGCACCATCTGCTGCCCCTCCGGCAGCCGCGTGGGCAGTTCCGTCTCGCCGCCGAACAGGGTCTCCTGGCCCGCGTTGACCCTGGAGAACGACAGGCGGACCCCGCCGCCGGGCAGGACCCGGAGCCGGGCCCGGTAGGCGTTCTTGGCAGCGGAGGCACGCACCATCACGGCGCTGTACACGCCGGTGCCCGTGATCGGGATCTGCGGCACGGAGACGGTGAGCGTGCTCTCGACGTCCGTGCCGGTGGTGCCCGAGAGCATGGCCACCACGGAGGAGCCGGGATCGGCCAGGTCGAGCCGGGCCGCGCCGGGCTTGACCGAGGTGGCCTTGTCCGAGCTCACGTCGTAGCCGCCGCCGAGATCCGCACGCCCCCACCCGCTGCCGACGGTACGGGTCATCGTGTCGGTGACGACCCGGGCGGAGTCGCTGACGAGCTGATACCCGGACCCGGTGGGGGTGACGACGGCGGCCGCGGCCAGGACCGTGGCCAGCCCGGCGGCCCGGGTGACGACGATGCGCCGTAGGCGGCGGTTCCGAAGCGAACGGGGCATGAATTCGACCTAACGCAGGGAGGCACGTTGGTCGAAGAACGTAGCCGCGCACTATGTTCGCTCGCCAGGCCTGTAACGGATAATTTCGCTATTAACGTGTAATTTCGCTGTTAGATCGGACAAACATGCCGTTTGAGCACGAGCGGCCGGTGGCCTAGCGCAACGATCCGGTGAACGACGTGACGGGGTGCTTGGCATCCAGCTGGACGCGCAAGGTGACGGACTTGTAGCCCGAGGAGGGCACCGTGAACGCGTAGGACGCCGACCGGGTCTGCCCCGCCGCGACGGTGCCGTAGAAGTCGTTGAGGTTGCCGTAGTAGGTCCGGACGGCCTGGCTCTTGCGCGGCCCGTACACCGCGCTGACCTTCACCTGGTCGAGGTTCAGCGGCTGTGCCGTCGCGTTGGCGAAGCGCACCGTGAAGATCGTGATGACCTGGCCCTTGATCGATCCAGGTCCGATGTCCTTGACCTTGGCGGACTTGATCGCGGCGATCGAGACGACGACCCGGTCCTTGTAGGTGACCTTCTTGCGAAAGCCCACCGAGGTGCGCAGCCCCTTGGCGCCCGGCACCGTCGTGGTGTCCTGGCCTGCGGCGATCGTGCTCTCACCGGTGGGCGGAGTAGGAGTCGCCTCGGCCTTCTTCTTCGACCCCGAGCACCCGCCGACGGCCACCACGAGAGCGCAGCCCGCCGCGGCGGTGCGGGTCAGCAGGCCGGCTCGGGCCATGCGACGTGCCATGCCTTCATCTCCTCGATCATGTCTCGGGGCGATCCGGGTCCCGGCGGGCACCGGATCGCGTCGTCCGGGGTGCTCAGCGCATCGGCAGGATCTGGGCGCCGTCGGCGGGGGCCGACGCCTCGCTTCCGCCCGCGTTGATCAGCTGGCGCAACGCCGTGCTGGAAGTGTGCACAGTGTAGGGAAAGTACACGACTCGTACTCCTACCGCGCCGAGGTCGGCCTCCAGCCGATCGCCTTTCTCGGTGCCTTTCCAGTCGTCGCCTTTGAATAGCACATCGAACTTCAGTTGCTGCCACATCACGAACTTGTCGCTCGACACATCGGTGACGGCCTCGTCGACGACGTTGATGCTGCGCACGATCTCGAGCCGTTCCGCCAGGGGAACGACGGCGGCCCTGCCCTTGGCCCGGACGAGCACCTCGTCGGTCACCACCCCGGCGATGAGGTGGTCGCATTCGCGCCTGGCGCGCTTGAGGATGTTGAGGTGCCCGATGTGGAACATGTCGTACGCACCCGGAACGTAACCGACGACCCCCATGATCATCGCCTCAGCTCTGCTGCGGGACGAGGTCGTGCTCCTGCCGCCGGGCCGCGGGGGGCGTGTCCAGCGCGGACATGTCCCGGAACCACTTGACCAGGGCGGCGGCGAGGAAGAGCAGGTTGCCGGCGAACAGTAGCACGTACAGCACGAAGAACAGCTCCGGGGACCCCAGCAGCAGGAACGCCAGGCACAGCACCCCGTAGTCGGTCGGCATCACCATCAGCGAGCGGATCGTGGACGGCCTGGCGGGTTCCTGCGGGCCGGCCCCGGTGGTCGCCTGATGCACCCGGCGCAGCTGGTCGTTGAGGATCATCCCGAAGAACATCACCGCGGCGACCACGCAGAAGCCGATCGGGACCAGCAGGTAGGCCGGCTCCGCGAGGTCGAAGAAGCGGTAGCAGGCGATCAGCATGGCCGAGTGCAGCAAGGAGATCTTGGCGCAGTCGATGATGTGGTCCAGCCACTCGCCCGACTTCGAGCCCCCGCCGCGCAGCCGCGCGAGCTGCCCGTCGGCGGAGTCCAGGGCATAGCCGAGGATCAGCGCCAGGCTCACCCCGACGCCGGTGAGCGGCGACGGCGGCACCAGCGCGAGCAACGCGATGCCGGCGAAGGAGAACAGCGCGCTGATCGCGGTGACCTGGTTGGGCGTGAGACCCATCGTGTAGGCGAGCGCGGCGAGGACCCGGCCCAGCTTCCGGTTGACGAACCGGGAGTAGGCGGGCGCCCCCTTGGCGGTCTTCTGCGCGGACGACAGGCTCCGCAGCGCCTGGCCGAACCCGCGCGGGGCGGTGCGGGTGGTGTCGGTCTCAACGGTCACGCTACTGACGTCCTTGCCGGAGTACGGGTGAGTGCGGTGTGCAGGGCGGGGCTCGTCGTTCCGGGCACGTCGGTCAACCGTACGACCCGTACGCCCGTGCCGGTGAGCGCCTCCTCGAGCCGGGCGGCGCCGGGCAGCGCGTCCGGGCCGGCGAAGGCGGTCTGGAAGGCGAGCGAGGCCCACACGGCCCGCGGGTCCGCGTCGGTGAGCGGGACGGCGTGGTCGACGTACCGGACGTGACGGACGAGCTCGAGGCGCTCGATGAGCGGTACGTACGGCCTGACCCCCGAGAGCTCCTCCGCCAGCTCGTCGGTCAGCACCCCGACCGTCAGATGGTCACAGGAGTTCCTGGCCCGCCGGAGGACCTCCAGATGCCCCACGTGGAACAGGTCGAAAAGCCCCGACGTGTAGCCCGTCACCCCGTGCACCCGTTCCCCTTGCGTTGTTCTGGTCGCTTGGTCACCTCGTGATAAAGCCGCTGGTTAAGCTAGCAGCCATTGATTTCGCTCATGTCACGTTTGCGGAGACCTGCCGGACATTTCGCGAGCCTCCGGTCGGTGGTGCGGTGGGCACCTGTTCGGCTGAGCTGCGACACTGATCTCCGTGGGGGACACTTCGGAGCTGCTCGGCCCGGCCGAAATACGGGAGATGGCCGCCCGGCTGGGTATCAGGCCGACCAAGACGCTCGGGCAGAACTTCGTGATCGACGCCAACATCGTGCGGCGGATCGTGCGGGCGGCCGAGCTGGACCCCGGTGACGTGGCCATCGAGGTCGGCCCGGGCCTCGGCTCGCTCACCCTCGCCCTGCTCCCGGCCGTCCGGCGGCTCGTCGTGATCGAGATCGACCCGCCACTGGCCGAGGAGCTGCCCCGCACGGTCGCCGCGCGAGCCCCCGGGCTGGCGGACCGGCTGGAGGTCGTGCGGGCCGACGCGCTGCGGATCGCCTCCGTCCCCGGTCCCGACCCCACCGCGCTCGTCGCGAACCTGCCGTACAACGTGGCGGTCCCCGTCGTGCTGCACCTGCTGGCGCTGCTGCCCTCGCTGCGGCACGGGCTGGTGATGGTGCAGGCCGAGGTCGCCGACCGGCTCACCGCGCCGCCGGGAAGCAAGATCTATGGGGTGCCCTCGGTGAAGATGGCCTGGTACGCGCAGGCTCGGCGGGCGGGCCAGATCGGCCGGTCGGTGTTCTGGCCGCCCCCCAAGGTGGACTCGGGCCTGGTGGCCTTCACCCGCCGGGAGCCGCCGGTCACCACTGCCTCCCGGGTCGAGGTGTTCAAGGTCATCGACGCGGCCTTCGCCCAGCGGCGCAAGACGCTGCGCGCCGCCCTGGCCGGCTGGGCGGGCTCTCCGGCCGCGGCCGAGCAGGCGTTGCGCGCCGCGGGCGTCGATCCCTCGGCCCGGGGCGAGGCGATCGACGTGACCGCCTTCGCGCGCGTCGCCGAGCACCGCCCGGCGATGTGATCTCGACGAATGACGGGGCCCGTCCGGCGGGCCGGCCCCCCGAGCCCGCCGCGGTGCCCGGGCGGCGGCGGTATGGGGCGGCGGACGCACCATCGGCGCCGTGGTCGTACGATCTCCGGCTGTGACCAGTGTGACGGTACGGGTGCCAGCGAAGGTCAACCTTCAGCTCGGGGTGGGGCCCCGCCGCGACGACGGCTATCACGACCTCGTCAACGTCTTCCACGCCGTCTCCCTGTTCGACGAGGTGACCGCCGCCCCCTCCGGGCGCCTGGAGGTCCTGGTCGAGGGCGAGTCCATCGAGGGGGTGCCCACCGACGGCGACAACCTGGCGGCCCGGGCGGCCCGGCTGCTGGCCGAGCGGATCGGGGCGCGTCCCTCGGTGACCCTGCGGATCCGCAAGTCGATCCCGGTGGCCGGCGGCATGGCCGGCGGCAGCGCCGACGCGGCCGCGGCCCTGGTCGCCTGCAACGAGCTGTGGCAGGCCGGCTTCTCGCGCGAGGACCTGACGGAACTGGCCGCGATCCTGGGCAGCGACGTGCCGTTCGCGCTGGTCGGCGGCACCGCGGTCGGCGTCGGGAGGGGGGAGCGGCTGACTCCGGCCCTGGTCCGCGGGCGCTTCCACTGGGTCATCGCCTACGCGGACGGCGGGCTGTCCACCCCGGCCGTCTACGCCGAGTGCGACCGGATGCGCGGCGGCGGGCGGGACGGGGTCGGCCGGCCGCGGACCTCCGACGACCTGATGTCCGCGCTGGCGACCGGCGACGCGTACGCGCTCGGCGCCGCGCTGAGCAACGATCTGCAGCCCGCCGCGATCGCCCTGCGTCCGTCGCTGCGCCGCGTCCTCATCGCGGGACGCAACTTCGGGGCGCTCGGCGGCATGGTCTCCGGCTCCGGGCCGACCTGCGCGTTCCTCGCCGAGTCCGAGGAGGACGCCGTCGACCTCGCGACCGCCCTGTCGGACGTCGACGTGGTCCGGGCGGTCTCCCATGTGCACGGCCCCGTCCACGGCGCCACCATCATCGAGAGCCACTAGCCTTGATGACGTCGTGAATCTGATCAATCTCGAGAACGTCAGCAAGGCCTACGGGCCCGCGCCGCTGCTCGACGCCATCTCCCTCGGGGTGGAGGAGGGCGAGCGGATCGGCGTCGTCGGCCTCAACGGCGGCGGCAAGAGCACGCTCATCTCGATCATCGCCAAGGACGTGCCGCCGGACGACGGCAGGGTCACCCATTCCCGCGGCCTGCGGATCGGCGTGCTGGCCCAGCGGGACGAGTTCCCCGACGGCGCCACCGTCCGCGGCCTCGTCCTCGGCGACCGGCCCGAACACGAGTGGGCGGGCGACAACAGGATCCGCGAGATCCTCGCCGGGCTGCTGGCCGATCTGGATCTGGACGCCCCTGTCGCCGGGATGTCGGGCGGCGAGCGGCGCCGGGTGGCGCTGTCCCGGCTGCTGGTCCCCGAGACCGAGCTGCTGGTGCTCGACGAGCCCACCAACCACCTCGACCTCGAGGCGATCGCCTGGCTGGCCGGCCACCTGAAGTCCCGCAAGAGCGCG
Source organism: Actinomadura scrupuli (assembly GCF_050971785.1). Classification (NCBI taxonomy): domain Bacteria; kingdom Bacillati; phylum Actinomycetota; class Actinomycetes; order Streptosporangiales; family Thermomonosporaceae; genus Actinomadura; species Actinomadura scrupuli. The sequence continues at coordinate 804,500 of NZ_JBPCCU010000002.1, forward strand.
CTGATCGTCGTCACCCACGACCGCTGGTTCCTCGACGAGGCCACCGAGCGCACCTGGGAGGTCGTCGACGGCCAGGTCCAGCGCTACGAGGGCGGCTACTCGGCGTACGTGCTGGCCAAGGCCGAGCGGGCCCGCATCGCCGCCTCCACCGAGGAGAAGCGGCAGAACCTGCTGCGCAAGGAGCTCGCCTGGCTGCGGCGCGGCCCGCAGGCCCGCAGCACCAAGCCGAAGTTCCGGGTCGACGCGGCCCAGGCCCTCATCGCCGACGTGCCGCCGCTGCGCGACAAGGTGGAGCTCACCAGCTTCGCGACCGCCCGTCTCGGCAAGACCGTGTACGACCTCGAGGACGTGAGCGTACGGCTCGGTGACCGCGCCATCTTCCAGCGGCTGACCTGGCAGCTGGGGCCGGGGGACCGGATCGGCGTCGTCGGCGTCAACGGCAGCGGGAAGAGCACGCTGCTGCGGCTGCTCGACGGTGTGATCAAGCCGGAGTCCGGCCGGGTCGTGCGCGGCAAGACCGTACAGCTCGCCCATCTGTCCCAGGATCTGGAAGAGCTCGACCCCGCCCGGCGGGTGCTGGAGTCGGTCGAGGAGATCAAACGCCGCATCACCGTCGGCAAGCGCGACTGGACCGCCGGTCAGCTGCTGGAGCGGCTCGGCTTCCGCGGCGACGCGCAGTGGACCCCGGTCGGCGACCTGTCCGGTGGCGAGCGGCGCAGGCTGCAGCTGCTCCGGCTGCTCATGTCCGAGCCCAACGTCCTCCTGCTGGACGAGCCGACCAACGACCTCGACATCGAGACGCTGACCGAGCTGGAGGACCTGCTCGACGGCTGGCCGGGCACCCTGGTGGTGGTCAGCCACGACCGTTACTTCCTCGAGCGGATCACCGACAACGTCTACGGGCTGCTCGGCGACGGCGGGCTGCGGATGCTGCCCGGCGGCGTCGAGGAGTACCTGGCCCGCCGCGCCGCCGGCGACGCCGGCACGGGACTGAGCGGCACCGCGCCGGCTCCCGCGGCCAGACCCGCCGCGAAGCCCGCCGCACGCCCCACCGGGCAGGACTGGAAGGCCAAGAAGGAGCTCGACCGGCTGGAGCGGCGGCTGGCGAAGCTGACCGCCCGGGAGGCCGAGCTGCACGAGCTGCTGGCCGCCCACGCCACCGACTACGAGAGGCTCCTGGCCTTCAACGAGGAGCTCAAGTCGGTCGCGGCCGAACGCGAGCAGGTCGAAGAGGACTGGCTCACCCTCGCCGACGCCCTCGGCTAGCCGCCCCACCCCCGATCACCCAGCGCCCCACCCCTGATCACCCACGTCCCCACTCCGTGATCATGCAATCAATCGACGAACGATTGCATGATCACGCTGGGGGAGTGGCCGGGGCGGAGGAGGAGGGTCGCGCGTTCGCGTCGGCGTCGAAGGGGACCAGCAGGCTGCGCAGCAGCACCGTCAGATCCTTGCGTTCGGTGGCGCTGAGAGCGCCGAGAAGCTCGTGCTCGCGGTCGATGAGATCGGTGAGCGCCGCGTCGACCCGGGTCCTGCCCGCGGCGGTCAGCCGTACGAGCACGCCGCGCTTGTCCTGCGGATCCGGGTGGCGCTGGACGAGCCCGGCGGCCTGCAGGCGGTCGATGCGGTTGGTCATGGTGCCCGAGGTGACCAGGGTCGCGCGCAGTAGCTGACCGGGGCTCAGCTGGTAGGGCTCGCCGGCCCGGCGCAGGGCGGTGAGCACGTCGAACTCCCAGGACTCGATCTCGTGGGCGGTGAAGACCGCCCGCCGGGCCCGGTCGAGGTGCCGGGCGAGCCGGGAGACCCGGCTGAGGACGTGCAGCGGCTCCACGTCGAGATCCGGGCGTTCCACGCGCCAGGCCGCGACCAGCCGGTCCACTTCGTCCTCCATGGGCACCCACCCTACCTGTCTTGACATCGAGATACCGGGTTGGCACGATGTCTCTTGATGTCGAGAGAAATGGACTCCGAGATGCCCGAGGACCCGGCAGGGCCGCCTCTGGCCGACGACGTCTGGGACCCAGCGCAGTACTGGGTCTTCGCCGACGAGCGCAGCAGGCCGTTCTTCGAGCTGGTCGGCAGGATAGGCGCGCAGGCGCCGTCCCGCGTCGTCGACCTCGGCTGCGGTCACGGAGAGCTCACCGCCACCCTCGCCCGGCGCTGGCCCGGCGCGGCCATCACCGGCATCGACAGCTCGACGGAGATGATCAATGCCGCGCGGAGATCGGCGGCGGGCCACCCCGGGAGCCTGGAGTTCGCCGTCGGGGACATCGCCGGCTGGGCGCCCGACCGGCCGGTCGACGTCATCGTCTCCAACGCCGCCCTGCAGTGGGTGCCCGAGCACCGGGAACTGCTGCCGCGCTGGACCCGGGCCCTGACCCCCGGCGGCTGGCTGGCCTTCCAGGTGCCGGGCAACGCGGACGCGCCCAGCCATGCGCTGTTGCGCGAGCTGTGCACCTCACCGCGCTGGCGGGACCGGCTGGCCGACGTGCTGCGGTGGCATCCGGTCGATGAGCCGGCCGGTTACCTCCGGCTGCTGGCCGCCCAGGGGTGCCGGGTGGACGCCTGGGAGACGACCTACTGTCAGGTGCTGCAAGGCGAGGACGCGGTGCTGGAATGGGTCAAGGGCACCGCCCTCCGTCCGGTGCTGGCGGCCCTCGGCGGGGAGGAGGCGCCGCGGACCGCGCGGTTCCTCGCCGAATACGCCGGGCTGCTGCGCGAGGCCTATCCGCCCGGCGCGCACGGCACGCTCTTCCCGTTCCGCCGGATCTTCGTCGTGGCCAGGACGGGCTCGTGACCCGCCGGCGGCGCGGCCCCGCCCGGGGGGTCACCTAGACGTGGCTGCCGTCCGCCGCGGGACGGCGGGTATTTCGTTCCCCTGCGGTGTGCCCTGCCCCGCGGCGGACGGCAGCCACCCGGCAGCATGCACCGAGGACCGCCTTCCCCGAAAGCGTGGACCGCGCAGCCGGTCTCCGCTCGGGAGCGACACCCGTGCACCCGGCCAGGTCCACCCCGTTCACCCCGGAGCAGGAGGAGCACGCCCGTGCCCGTCATCGGAATCCACCATGTGCAGCTCGCAGCCCCGCCCGGCAGCGAGGAGATCCTGCGGGCCTTCTACGCCGGGGTCCTCGGCCTCACCGAGGTGCCCAAGCCGCCTGAGCTGGCGGCCCGTGGGGGAGCGTGGTTCCGCGGCGCCGGGATCGAACTCCACCTGGGCATCGAGCCCGACTTCCGGCCCGCGCGCAAGGCGCACCCGGGCATCCTGGTCGCCGGCCTGGACGCGCTCGCCGCGCGCCTGCGGGACGCGGGTCACCAGGTCCGCGCCGACGACCTCTTCCCGGGCCACCGGCGCTTCTACACCGACGACCCGGTGGGCAACCGGCTGGAGTTCCTGGAGCCGGCCGGCTGACGGCCCCCGGGGATCCGTCGTCAGCGGGACCCGGACCCTGGAAGCCCGGCCGCCCGGCAGGGAAGCCCGGGCGGCCGGGCTGACTCACCCCGTGCCGGAGCCCCCCGTGGGCCGCCCGCCGGCCTCGCCGCCGGTCTCCGGCCCCGCCTCCGGCCAGGCTTCGGGCCCGGCGTCCGGCTCGGTCTCGGGCCCGGGCGCCGGCCCGGCCGCCGGGTCGGTGCGTGCGCCGCCCTCGGTGGCCGCGGCCTCCTCCCAGCCGGTGAGGACCCGGTGCAGCCGGTACAGCAGGCGCCGGAGCTCGACGATGTGATCGGTCTTGCGGGTGGCCTGCCGGAAGTGGTTGTCCTCGGCCCGCTGGATGTCCTGGAGCACCCAGAGGATCTCGTCCAGCTCGCCGAGGAACCCCTCCGCGCAGTCGTCGGCGGCAGTGTCATGGGCGGTGCGGCCCTCATGACGAGCGATCATCGGCCCGGCCCCCCGGCGGTCGCCGTCCAGGCCCGGTGCAGCCGGCCGGAGGCGGCCCGGGTCCGCACGACGGTCGCGTAGAGCTCGCGCAGCCGGCCGGCCAGCAGGTCGGTGGGGACCGGGCGCAGATCGGGCGTCTCCAGCACCTCCCCGGCATCGTCGATCCGCAGGATGAGCCGCACCAGCTCGGCGGGCGAGGCGGCGTCCAGCGAGGCCGGCTCCAGGGCCGACAGCGCGAGGTGCAGCGGGGCCAGTGCCGCGGCGAACGCCCGCGGGCCCAGCGCGCTCAGCCCCGGCCGCTCCAGCTCGGCGACCGCTAAGTGCAGCCGCCGCGCGAGCGGATCGTCGGGGACGGCGCGGCCGGCGGATCCGAGTGCGCGGGCGCGGCGCCCGAGGTCCGCCCGGCCGGGCGGGGACGCGGGCATCGGGCCGGGGAGCCGTGTGAAACCATCCATCACTCACCCTCCTCTTCGAACTTTTGTTCGAAGGGTAAGGAGGGGCTCCGACATTTTCCGGGTCAGTCGGTCTCCGGGCCCGGCTCGGGGTCGTCGGTCTCGATCCGCCGGACCCGCCGCTCGGCCTTGTCGGCCCGCGCCGCGGCCCGCTCTTCGGCCTTGCCCTGCTTGACCGCCACCTTCTCCATGCGCTTGGCCTGCCGCTCCTGCTCCCGGCGGCGGCGGCGCGGATCCAGGGAGGGTTTGGGCTCCAGGCCCGACAGCCCGTTCCAGGCGAGGTTCACCACGTGCGCGGCCACCTCTTCACGACGGGGTTTGCGGACGTCGAGCCACCACTGCCCGGTGAGGGCGACCATACCGACGAGCATCTGCGCGTACATCGGTGAGGTCTTGTCGTCGTAGTCGTGCCGGTCGAACTCCTGGCCCAGGATATGCTCGACCTCGGTGGCTATCTCGCTGAGCAGGCTGGCGTAGCTGCCCGTGCCGGAGGCGCCGTGCGAGTCCCGCACCAGGATGCGGAACCCGTCGCTGCACTCCTCGATGTACTGCAGCAGGGCCAGTGCGGCCTGTTCGAGCTTCTCGCGGTAGTGGACCCCGTCGGCCAGCGCCCGGGTGACCAGGGCGAGCAGCCGCTCCATCTCCCGGTCCACGACGACCGCGTACAGGCCCTCCTTGCCGCCGAAGTGCTCGTAGACCACAGGCTTGGAGACACCGGCCTTGGCCGCGATCTCCTCAACCGAGGTGCCGTCGAACCCGCGCTCGGCGAAGAGCGTGCGGCCGACGTCGAGCAACTGCTGGCGTCGTTCGGTGCCGGTCATGCGTTTCCGGCGTGACCGGGGGGCTGCTGATTCGCTCACAGGATCAATAATGGCGGTCATCGCAGACGCTTTGCCGCCAAGCGATCCGCTTTCGGCCACCGGACGTCGGTCGCCCAGCCGAGTTTCTCGAAGGCCCAGATGATGCGGGCGCTGATGTCGATCTGGCCCGGCAGGGCGCCGTGCCGCGCGCAGGTCGGATCGGCGTGGTGCAGGTTGTGCCAGGACTCGCCGAGCGACGGGATGGCCAGCCACCACACGTTGCGCGCCTTGTCCCGCGAGTCGAACGCCTCGTCGCCCACCATGTGGCAGACCGAGTTGATCGACCAGGTGACGTGGTGCAGCAGGGAGATCCGGACCAGCGACCCCCAGAAGAAACCGGTGAGCGCGCCCTGCCAGGACATGGTCAGCAGGCCACCGAGCAGGGCCGGGGCGCCCAGCGAGCCGAGCACGATGACCGGGAACAGCCGCGAGATGGTCTTGATGTCCTTGTCGGCGACCAGGTCGGGGCAGTACTTCTGCCATGACGTGCGGTGCCGGTCGAACAGCCAGCCCATGTGGGCCCAGAAGAAGCCCTTGGTCAGGGCCTTCCAGTCGCTGCCGAACCGCCACGGCGAGTGCGGGTCGCCGAGCTTGTCGGAGAACTTGTGGTGCCGGCGGTGCGTCGCCACCCAGTCGATCACCCCCATCTCCAGGGCCATGCTGCCGGTCAGCGCCAGGAAGATGCGCAGCGGCCGGTTTGCCTTGAACGATCCGTGGGTGAAGTGGCGGTGGTAGCCCACCGTGATGCCGGCGGCGGTGACGACATAGAACAAGGCGAAGATGACGATGTCGCTCCAGCCCAGCCCCCACCCCCAGGCGAGGGGGACCGCCGCCAGGACGGCCAGGAACGGAACGACGATGAAGACGACCAGAAGGATGAGCTCGAAGTCGCTCTTGGGCTTGGCGTCGATGTCAGGTCGAGGCTGAGCGCGTGCCGGCTCGATCACAGGAACTGTGGCCATGAAGCGATTCGCTCTCTCTTTGGGGGCGCCTTACCTACGCAACCGTAACCTACGGTTGCGTAGCTTTAGGAGTATGCCCCGGGAAATCGGGATGAACCTGGCGTCTCGGCAAGGGCTGCCTTCCCAGGTCAGATCAGGTGTCCGCGGTCGATGCCGCTTCTCCTGCATCCATCCCCGCTATCGGAGGCCCGTCACGTGATGTCACTCACACGCGTGGGGCCGGAGGTGCCGGGAAACTCGCGAGGACCGGGAAATAGGCGCGAACTGGATGGTGAGTCCCCGGTATCGTGGGCCGGGACCGGCGGGTGCTCCCATGGACCGAGACCGGTCCCTTCCGACGTGGTGTAATCGGCAGCACAAGGGTTTTTGGTGCCCTTAGTCCAGGTTCGAGCCCTGGCGTCGGAGCCACCCGAGACGTGCCGTACCCCTCCACTGTACGGCGCCGGGGGCGCCGGCCCGGGGCCGGGCGGTATCCTGCAGGTGTCGGGCGAGTTACGGCCTGCCGCTTCGGTGAAGCCGCAGGTCGTCCCATGGACGTGCGCACCGCGTCCAGCGCCCATGCTGAGCCAGACCGTCCCAATCCGCGATGCCGAGGAGCCTCTCCGTGAGCGCGAGCCGTCCGGCTGCCGTCGTTGTCCTTGCCGCCGGCGAGGGGACGCGGATGAAGTCCCGTACTTCCAAGATCCTCCACGAGCTCTGCGGCCGCAGCATGGTCGGCCATGTGCTGGCCGCCGCCGGAGCCCTCCAGCCCGGAAAGCTGATCGTGGTCGTCGGTCACCGGCGCGACCAGGTCATCGACCATCTCCGGCGGACCGCCCCGGACGCCGTACCGGTCGTCCAGGAGCAGCAGGCGGGCACGGGTCACGCGGTCCGCATGGTGCTGGAGCAGGTCGGCACGCTGACCGGCACCGTCGTCGTCACCAATGGCGATCACCCCCTGCTGACCGGCGCCACGCTCGAGGAGCTGGTCCGCACCCACGAGACCGAGGGTAACGCGGCGACCATCCTGAGCACCGACATCCCCGACGCGACCGGCTACGGCCGGATCGTCCGCCAGGCGGACGGCAGCGTCGCCTCGATCGTCGAGCACAAGGACGCCACCGACGCCGAACGCGCGATCAGCGAGATCAACGTCGGCATGTACGCCTTCGACGGCGAGCTGCTGGAGAGCGCGCTCAAGCGGGTGACCACCGACAATGCCAAGGGTGAGGAGTACCTCACCGACGTCGTGGCCATCCTGCGGGCCGACGGCCACCGCGCCGGGGCCTACAAGAGCCCCGACTGGATCGAGACCCAGGGCGTCAACGACAAGGTCCAGCTCGCCCAGGCCCGCCGGCAGCTCAACGACCGCATCGTCGAGGCCCACCTGCGCGCCGGCGTCACCGTCGTCGACCCGCAGACGACCTGGGTGGACGTGCAGGTGACGCTGGAGCCGGACGTGGTCCTGCACCCCAACACCCAGCTGCACGGCGCCACCACCGTCCGCGAGGGCGCCGAGATCGGGCCCAACACCACCCTGACCGACACCGTCGTCGGCGCGGAGGCCGTGGTCACCAACGCCGTCTGCATCGGGGCCGAGGTCGGCGCCGACGCGTCGGTCGGGCCGTACGCCTATCTCCGGCCCGGCACCCGGCTGGCCCGGGGGGCCAAGGCGGGCACGTACGTGGAGATGAAGAACGCGGTGGTCGGCGAGGGCTCCAAGGTGCCGCACCTGACCTACGTCGGGGACGCCGAGATCGGCCAGGGCTCGAACATCGGGGCGGCCTGCGTGTTCGTCAACTACGACGGCGTGCACAAGCACCGGAGCACGATCGGTGACCACGTCAAGGTCGGCAGCGACAACATGATCGTCGCGCCGGTGACGGTGGGCGACGGCGCCTACACCGCGGCCGGCTCGGTGATCATCAAGGATGTGCCCTCCGGGGCCATGGCCGTGGCCCGCGGGCAGCAGCGCAACGTCGAGGGCTGGGTGGAGCGCAAGCGCCCGGGAACCCCCTCCGCCGAGGCCGCTCGCCGGGCCCGGGAGGCGGCCGCCGTGACGGCTCCGGACGAGAACACCGGTGTGGGCGCGGAGGCCCCGCAATCCGGCGAGTAAGCGCACGTACCAAGGGGGAGCGACAAAGGTGAGCGTTATCAAGGTGAGCGGTGAGAAGAAGCTGATGCTCTTCTCGGGCCGGGCGTACCCGGAGCTGGCTCAGGAGGTGGCGAGCAATCTCGAGATCGAGCCGACCCCCACCGCGGCCTACGATTTCGCCAACGGTGAGACGTTCGTGCGCTTCATGGAGTCGGTACGGGGCAGCGACGCCTTCGTGATCCAGAGCCATGCCGCTCCGATCAACCAGTGGATCATGGAGCAGCTGATCATGGTCGACGCGCTCAAGCGTGCGTCGGCCAAACGGATCACCGTGGTGGCCCCGTTCTTCGGCTACTCCCGGCAGGACAAGAAGCACCGTGGGCGGGAGCCCATCTCGGCCCGGCTGATGGCCGACCTGTTCAAGACGGCGGGCGCGGACCGGCTGATCACCGTGGACCTGCACACCGCGCAGATCCAGGGCTTCTTCGACGGGCCCGTCGACCACCTCTTCGCGCTCGACCTGCTGGCCGACCACGTCGAGCGCAGCCTGGACACCTCCCAGGTGACGGTGGTGGCCCCGGACGCCGGGCGGGTCCGGGTGGCGGAGCGCTGGACCGACCGGCTGGGCTGCCCGCTCGCGATCATTCACAAGCGGCGCGACCCCGAGGTGGCCAACGAGGTCAAGGTCTTCGAGGTGGTCGGTGAGGTCAAGGGCCGTACCTGCGTCGTCGTCGACGACATGATCGACACCGGTGGCACGATCGTGAAGGCCGCCGACGCGCTGTTCGACCAGGGCGCCGCGCGGGTCGTGGTGGCCGCCACCCACGGTGTCCTGTCGGGCTCCGCGGTGGACAGGCTGAAGAACTCGCGGATCTCCGAGGTGGTGCTCACCAACACGCTGCCGATCCCGGACGACAAGCAGTTCGACAAGCTCACCGTGCTGTCGATCGCGCCGCTCATCGCCAGGGCGATCAACGAGGTCTTCAGTGACGGCTCGGTGACCAGCCTCTTCGAGAGCCAGTACTGACGGCGTCGCCGGTGAGCCCGCCCCCGCCGCTCCGAAGGTGTTCGCCAGAAGGTCCTTGATTGCCGGGGCGATGCGGTCTAAGGGACGGGGATCGGCTAGACTCCTATGACTGCGTGCGCCCCAGCGAGTGCAGTACGGCTCCCCAGACGGGCCGTACGCCGCGGGGAACGCAATGGTCTTCGAAGCACTCTGCATCGAGTATCGATTCGCGCCAGCAAGCTTGGTCCTCGGCGGACGCCCTCACGGGTGGCCGGGGATCGCAACAACGAGGAGTTTTCGTCGTGTCCGAGGTACGCATCGCCGCCGAGCCGCGCACTGAGTTCGGTAAGGGTGCCGCCCGGCGCACCCGCCGGGCCGGTAGGGTGCCCGCCGTCCTCTATGGTCACGGCACCGACCCACAGCACATCTCACTGCCCGGGCACGAGCTCATGCTCGCCCTGAAGACCTCGAACGTGCTGCTTCGCGTTCAGGGCCTCAGCGGTGCCGACGAGCTCGCGCTGCCGAAGGACGTGCAGCGGGACCCGATCAAGGGTTTCCTCGAGCACGTCGACCTGCTGCTGGTGAAGCGCGGTGAGAAGGTCGCCGTCGAGATCCCGGTGCAGCTGACCGGTGAGATCGTCTCGGGCAACCGGCTGGACCAGCAGCTGGTCCAGATCGCGGTCGAGGCCGAGGCCACCCACATCCCGCAGTCGGTCGAGATCAACGTGGACGGCCTGGACGTCGGCGCAGTGATCTACGCCAAGGACGTCGAGCTGCCGCGCGGGGTCACCCTCGCCGTCGACGAGGACGCGCTCGTCCTGCAGATCGTGGCCGAGAAGACCGCCGAGCAGGCCGAGGCCGAGATCGCCGGCGAAGGCGCCGAGGCCGCCGCCGAGGAGCCCTCGGCCGAGGAAGCCTCCGCCGAGTAACACTGCCTGGTCGTGGTCTCCGGCCCTTGTCACGGTGCGAACCGTGCGAGGGCCGGAGGCATGTCGGGCACCGGGCCTCCACCGCGGCTCACCGCACCCCACCGCATCTCGCGGCGGCCCGTGCCGGTGCCCGCGGGCCGTCGAGCGGAGCGAGCTGATGAACACCGATCTGTGGCTGATCGTCGGTCTGGGCAATCCCGGCCCGGACTACGCCGGAAACCGGCACAACGCCGGTTTCATGATCCTCGATGTGCTCGCCGGGCGGATCGGCGGACGTTTCAAGAGCCACCGGGCGCGGGCGGACGTGGTCGAAGGCCGCCTGGGCGGCCCCGGCGGCACCCGGGTCGTGCTGGCCAAGCCCCGCACCTTCATGAACGAGTCGGGCGGCCCGGTCGCCGGACTGCGCGACTTCTTCAAGGTGCCCGTCGAGCGCCTCATCGTCGTGCACGACGAACTCGACATCCCGTACGGCGCCGTACGGCTGAAGCGCGGCGGCGGGGACAACGGTCACAACGGGCTGCGCTCCATCACCCGCTCCCTCGGGGACAAGGAGTACCTCCGGGTCCGCTTCGGAGTGGGCAGGCCGCCCGGCCGGATGGACGCCGCCGCCTTCGTGCTGCGTGACTTCTCCGCCGCGGAGCGCAAGGAGCTGCCGCTCGAGCTGGAGCGCGGCGCCGACGCGGTGGAGATGCTCGTGGCGCAGGGCCTCGAAGCCTCCCAGAACGCGATCCACGGCTCCTAGGCGACCGCCCGCCCCCCTATGAGGTCGGTCACACCGGCGCGACCGTCGAGGTGGAGACCCGATCCGGACATCCCTGAACCCCGGTGCCCGGCCCGCCGGGCCGGCCGCCGGGACGGGCCGGGAACGGCCGATCACCAGCGGTGACGGCCTTCGGACGACCGGGCAGAGTCAGGTCGAAAGTGACCTAATTGAGCCGGGATGGAGGTTGGTGTTCGGTAACGTGAAAGTAAGATGCACGTCGATTGGGACTTGAGAGACACGTGAACAATAGCTGTCGTGCGGGTGTCGTCCGGGAGTCCGCGTCCTGGACGGAACTGTGTCCGACGGTGGTGAGGCGTGCATGACGATCGTCAACGGAGTGCAGGCACGGGTCTCCGCCCGGTCGGCGGCCCAGCTGGAGGGGGCGACCGCCTGGCTGACCCGGTATGAGCGGAACGCGCGGGCCATCGACTTCCTGAGCGTGTGCGCCGCCAGCCTGCTGGCGTTCCTGCTGCGGTTTTCGGGCGTCCCCGAGACCTACCCGTACGTCGCGCTCAGCGTTGCGCTGCCGTTCCTGTGGATCCTGTCGCTGACGTTGTCCCGCGCCTACGAGCCGCGGCTGTTCGGAGTGGGCTGGGAGGAGTTCCGCCGGGTCCTGAACGCCGGGTTCGCGCTGACCGCGACGGTCGCGATCGTCGCCTACGCCACCAAGGTTGAGGTGGCCCGCGGCTATGTGGTGATGGCGCTGCCGCTGGCGACCTTCCTCGACCTCGTCGGCCGCTACTGGCTGCGCAAGCGCCTGCATCGGCAGCGGTGGCAGGGCGCCTGCATGCGCCGGGTCGTGGCCGTCGGCCATCGCGCGGCCATCAGCGACCTGATCAGGCTGCTGCGCCAGAAGCGCTACCACGGGATGGCCGTGGTGGCGGTCTGCCTGCCGGAGCGGCCGCCCAACGGCGAGCACTTCGTCGAGGGCGTCCGCGTGCACGGCGACTTCAAGGAGATCGCTCAGGTGGTCCATGCCATCGGCGCCGACTCGGTCGCGGTGCTGGCGTGCCCCGAGATGGACGGCACCGCGCTGCGCCGGCTGGCTTGGCAGATCGAGCAGGACGACATCGAGCTCGTGGTGGCGCCGGCGCTGATGGACGTGGCGGGGCCGCGCATCTCGGTCCGGCCGGTCGCCGGCCTGCCCCTGCTGCACGTGGACCATCCCGAGCTGACCGGCGGCCGCCAGCTCGTCAAGAGCCTGTTCGACAAGATCGGCGCCACGTTCGCCCTCGTGCTGCTGGCGCCGCTGCTCGCCGTGATAGCCCTGGCGATCCGGGTCACCAGCGCCGGTCCGGCACTGTTCCGGCAGACCCGGGTCGGCAAGGACGGCAAGGAGTTCACCGTCCTGAAGTTCCGCACCATGGTGCAGGAGGCCGAGGCGCTCAAGGTCGGGCTGGCCGAGCGGAACGAGCACGACGGCGTACTGTTCAAGATCAAGAAGGATCCCCGCATCACGCGGGTGGGGGGCGTCCTGCGCCGGTATTCGCTCGACGAGCTGCCCCAGCTCATCAACGTGCTGCGCGGCGACATGTCGATGGTCGGGCCCCGGCCGCCCCTGGCGGAGGAGGTGGCACAGTACGGTGATGACGTGCGGCGCCGGCTGGTGGTCCGCCCGGGTCTGACGGGTCTGTGGCAGGTGAACGGACGCTCGGATCTGACCTGGGAGGAATCCGTCCGCCTCGACCTGCGCTATGTGGAGAACTGGTCTCTGGCGCTCGATCTGCTCATCCTGTGGAAGACGTGCTCCGCGGTGGTGCGCGGGTCAGGCGCGTACTGACACGAGCGTACTGACGCAAAGGGAAGTGGATGCAGGAGTACTCGGGGGACGACCATGAGGTCGCGGCACGGCTGGCGACCGAGGCGGGGCGGCTGCTGCTGCGGATCCGGGCCGAGGGCGGCCCCGATGTCCGGGACGCCGGCGACCGTGGATCACACGACTTCCTGATGGCGGCGCTCGGCCGGGCGCGCCCCGGGGACGCCGTCCTCAGCGAGGAGGGTGCGGACGACCTCGCCAGGCTCGACGCGGACCGGGTGTGGATCGTCGACCCGCTCGACGGGACCCGCGAGTTCGGCGAGGAGGGACGGCCGGACTGGGCCGTCCACGTCGCCCTGTGGCGGCGGGACGCGACGGGCCCCGGCGGCGGTCTCAGCGCCGGTGCGGTGGCGCTGCCCGCCCGGGAGGTCACACTGAGCACGGCGGCGGCCGGCGCCAGGGCCGGAGACCTTCCGCTCACCGTTCAGCCGCCCCGGCCGGGTAGGATCCGCATCGCGGTCAGCCGCACCCGGCCGCCGGTCTTCGTGCAGCGGATGGCCGAGCGGCTGCCGGCGGAGGTCGAGCTGGTCCCCATCGGATCGGCCGGCGCGAAGATCTCCGCGGTGCTGCTCGGCGAGGTCGACGCGTACGTGCACGCCGGTGGCCAGTACGAATGGGACTCGGCCGCACCGGCCGCCGTCGCGCTGGCCGCGGGAGCGCACGCCTCCCGTGTCGACGGCACGGAGCTCGCGTACAACCAGAAGGACACCAAACTCCCCGATATCCTGGTCTGCCACCCCTCGCTGGCGCCAGTGCTGCTCGCCGGTATCCGGGAAGTAAGCGACGCCCTGCCGGGTTAGTCCAACCACGACCGACCACGGCCGACCACGCGGAGAGAAGTTCTGATCATGCAGCGCAGCGACTACCTGCTGTCACAGCTCGACGTCCTCGAGGCCGAGTCGATCCACATCATGCGTGAGATCGCCGCCGAGTTCGAGCGTCCCGTCCTGCTCTTCTCCGGAGGCAAGGACAGCATCGTCATGCTCCGTCTCGCGCAGAAGGCGTTCTGGCCGGCGCGGATCCCGTTCCCGGTGATGCACGTCGACACCGGGCACAACTTCCCGGAGGTCATCGAGTACCGCGACCGCCGGGTCGCGGAGCTGGGGCTGCGGCTGGTGGTCGCGAGCGTCCAGGACTCGATCGACGCCGGCCGGGTCGTCGAGGAGACCGGCAAGCGGGCCAGCCGTAACCGGCTGCAGACCACGGCGCTGCTGGACGCCATCGAGGAGCACGAGTTCACCGCGGCGTTCGGCGGAGCCCGCCGGGACGAGGAGAAGGCCCGCTCCAAGGAGCGGGTGGTCTCGGTCCGGGACGACTTCGGCCAGTGGGACCCCAAGAACCAGCGGCCCGAGCTGTGGAACCTCTACAACACCAAGATCCGGCGCGGCGAGCACGTCCGGGTGTTCCCGCTGTCCAACTGGACCGAGCTGGACATCTGGGAGTACATCGACCGGGAGCAGGTGGAGATCCCGTCCATCTACTTCGCGCACACCCGGATGGTCTTCGAGCGCGACGGCATGCTGCTCGCCGACAGTCCCTACGCCAAGCGCGACGAGGGCGAGCCGGTCTTCGAGGCGACCGTGCGCTACCGGACGGTCGGGGACCTGACGGTGACCGGTGCCGTCAAGTCGTCCGCGGCGACCCTCTCCGAGGTCATCGACGAGATCAAGGCCACCCGGGTCACCGAGCGGGGACAGACCCGCGCCGACGACCGGGCCAGCGAGGCGGCGATGGAAGACCGTAAGAAGGAAGGGTATTTCTAGTGGCCAGCTCTGGTTACAGTCCCCAGAAGGCCGGGCACCGGGTGGACATCCTGCGGTTCGCCACCGCCGGCTCGGTCGACGACGGCAAGTCCACGCTCATCGGCCGGCTGCTCTTCGACTCCAAGTCGATCTTCGAGGACCAGCTGGAGGCGGTCGAGCGCACCAGCCAGGACCGCGGCGAGGACTACACCAACCTCGCGCTGCTGACCGACGGGCTGCGCGCCGAGCGCGAGCAGGGCATCACCATCGACGTCGCCTACCGCTACTTCGCGACGCCCAAGCGCAAGTTCATCATCGCCGACACCCCGGGGCACATCCAGTACACCCGGAACATGGTCACCGGAGCCTCCACCGCCGACCTCGCGATCATCCTGGTCGACGCCCGCAAGGGCCTGCTGGAACAGTCCCGGCGGCACGCGTTCCTCACCACGCTGCTGCGCGTCCCGCACGTGGTGGTCGCGGTCAACAAGATGGACCTGGTCGACTACGACCAGGAGGTCTTCGACCGCATCCACGACGAGTTCACCGCGTTCGCCGCGAAGCTGGCCGTGACCGACCTGACGTTCGTGCCGATCTCCGCGCTCAACGGCGACAACGTGGTCGAGCGGTCGCCGAACATGCCGTGGTACGACGGCTCCTCGCTGCTGCACCACCTCGAGAACGTGCACATCGCCTCCGACCGCAACCTGATCGACGTGCGCTTCCCAATCCAGTACGTCATCCGGCCGCACAAGTCGACCGACCCGGAGCTGCACGACTACCGCGGTTACGCGGGGCAGGTCGCGGGCGGGGTGCTGAAGACCGGTGACGAGGTCGTGCACCTGCCGTCCGGGCTGACCACCACCATCACCGGCATCGACACGATGGACGGGCCGGTCGATCAGGCGTTCCCGCCGATGTCGGTGACGCTGCGGCTGGCCGACGAGATGGACATCTCCCGCGGTGACATGATCGCCCGGCCCAACAACCAGCCCAAGGTGGCCCAGGAACTGCAGGCGATGGTCTGCTGGCTGACCGATGACCGGGTGCTGTCCCCCCGCACCAAGCTGGTCATCAAGCACACGACCCGTACGGCGCGGGCGATGGTCCGGGATCTGCACTACCGCCTGGACATCAACACCCTGCACCGCGACGAGGGCGCGGAGTCGCTGAAGCTCAACGAGATCGGCCGGGTCGGCCTGCGGATCACCCAGCCGCTGTTCGTGGACGACTACAGCCGTAACCGTCTGACCGGGGGGTTCATCCTCATCGACGAGGCCACCAACGGAACCGTCGGAGCCGGGATGATCATCGACACCAAGTAGAAGCGGTGACCATGGAACCCCCCTTCAGGCGCTCCGCCCGGCCGGTCCCGGACCAGCGGGCATGAGGGCCGTGCGCAGGCGCGCCGCCGCGGCGGGCACAATCGTGATGGCCGCTGCCCTGGCGCTGGCGGCCTGCGGCCAGGCGAAGAAGACGCCCACGATCCGGTCGACCGTCCCGCCGGGGGTGGCGCCGACCCCTCCGGTCCAGGGCGCCTACTTCGGGGCCGCGGTGGACGAGCGCCAGGGGATGGCCAGGTTCGAGACGGGACTGGGCCGGCAACTGGACATCGTCTCGGAGTACCGGAGCTGGGACCGGCCATTCCCCGCCCCGGCGGAGCTGGCGGCACTGGGGCCCAACCGCCTGCTGATGCTCTCGTGGGACGGCGGCGACACCCAGGCCATCCTGTCCGGGAGCCAGGACGCCCTGATCCGGCAACGGGCCCGCGCCGTGAAGGCGCTCGGCAAGCCGCTGTTCCTGCGCTGGCGGCGCGAGATGGAACGCCGGGAGGTCCGCAAGCAGGTCGGCCCGCCGGCCGGCTACATCGCGGCCTGGAAGCACATCCGGGAGATCTTCCGCCAGGAGCGGGCCGACAACGCCGCGTGGATCTGGTGTCCCGCCGCCAAGGGGTTCGCCTCCGGTGCCGCGGCCGCCTACTACCCCGGCGACGACCAGGTCGACTGGCTCTGCGCGGACGCCTATCCCGAGCGCCCGGCCGAGTACGCCGAGCTGGCCCCGGTGGTCAAGCCGTTCCTGGAGTGGGCCAAGGAACGCCCCAAGCCCATCATGATCGGCGAGTTCGGGGTGCCTCGCGCCTACGGCCCCCGGCGGGCCGAGTGGCTGCGCAAGGCCGCCCAGACCCTCCAGGATCCGCAGATCAAGGCGGTGGTCTACCACAACGAGGACGTGGTGGTGGGGAGCACCAAGGTGCGGTACTCGCTGGACGGCGACCAGCCGGCCATGTCCGCGATGCGGGAGCTGGCCACCACGCCGTATTTCAACTCCCGCAACCTGCCGGTCAGCAGTGGCTGAGAGCCGTCCCGGATCGCAAGGCCATTGTGACGATTGGGACCGCAGTTGTGCCGTAAAGTTTGCGAAGCTCCCCGTTATCCGCGTTGTGGCCATACGTTCACCGGTCAGGGCTGCTCATGTGAGGGAGAGTCGATGAAAGCGCTCGTCCTGTCCGGAGGTGCGGGTTCGCGGTTGCGGCCCATCACCCACACCTCGGCCAAGCAACTGGTGCCGGTGGCCAACAAGCCGGTCCTGTTCTACGTGCTCGAGGCGGTCCGCGAGGCCGGGATCACCGAGGTCGGGATCGTGGTGGGCGAGACCGCCCTGGAGATCCAGGAGGCGGTCGGCGACGGCTCGCAATTCGGGCTCGACGTGACCTACCTGCCGCAGGAGGCCCCGCTCGGGCTGGCGCACGCCGTCCTGATCTCCCGGGAGTTCCTGGGCGAGGACGACTTCGTGATGTACCTCGGCGACAACTTCATCGTCGGCGGGATCAGGCCGCTGGTCGAGCGGTTCCGCGCCGAGCGGCCGCACGCCCAGATCATGCTGACCCGGGTCTCCGACCCCCGTGCCTTCGGGGTGGCCGAGCTGAACTCCGCCGGCCAGGTCATCGGGCTGGAGGAGAAGCCGAGCGTGCCCAAGAGCGACCTCGCGCTGGTCGGCGTCTACATGTTCAGCCCGGCCGTGCACGAGGCGGTGGCCTCGCTCAAGCCGTCCTGGCGCGGCGAGCTGGAGATCACCGACGCCATCCAGTGGATGATCGACGGCGGGCACCGGGTGGACTCCACGGTCATCTCGGGTTACTGGAAGGACACCGGCAACGTCACCGACATGCTCGAGGTCAACCGGCTGGTGCTGGAGGGCATCGAACCGCTCATCGAGGGCGACGTCGACCGCGGCAGCGAGCTGATCGGGCGGGTGGTGATCGAGGCCGGGGCGACGGTGCAGAGGTCGCGGATCGTGGGGCCGGTCATCATCGGCGCCGGCTCGCTGATCCGGGACTCCTACGTCGGGCCCTCCACGTCGATCGACCGCGACTGCCAGGTGATCGACAGCGAGATCGAGTACTCGATCGTCCTGCGCGGCTCCTCCATCGACGGGGTGAGCCGCATCGAATGCTCTCTGATCGGCCGCGAGGTCGAGGTGACCCCCGCTCCCCGGGTGCCCAGGGCACACCGGCTCGTCCTAGGAGATCACAGCAAAGTGCAGATCAGCTCATGACCGCCCGCGTCCTGGTCACCGGCGGAGCCGGGTTCATCGGCTCGCACTATGTCCGCACGCTGGTCTCGGGGGGATACCCGGCCTGGGCGGGCTGCGAGGTGACGGTGCTCGACAAGCTCACCTACGCCGGCAACCTGGCCAACCTCGAGCCGGTGGCGGGCCGGTACGCCTTCGTGCACGGTGACATCTGCGACGGGGAGTTGCTCGCCCGGGTGGTACCGGGCCACGACGTCGTGATCAACTTCGCCGCCGAGTCGCACGTCGACCGCTCCATCGAGGGGGCGGGGGAGTTCGTCCGCACCAACGTGCTCGGCACCCAGACCCTCATGCAGGCCTGCCTCGACGCGGGCACCCGCACGGTGGTCCAGGTGTCGACCGACGAGGTCTACGGCAGCATCGAGACCGGTTCCTGGGACGAGGACACCCCGCTGAGCCCGAACTCGCCGTACTCCGCGGCCAAGGCGGGCGGCGACTTGATCGCGCTCGCCTACCACCGGACGCACGGCCTGCCGGTCACCCTGACCCGGTGCGGCAACAACTACGGGCCGTACCAGTACCCCGAGAAGCTCATCCCGCTGTTCGTCACCAACCTCCTGGACGGCGGGAAGGTCCCGCTCTACGGCGACGGTGGCAACGTGCGCGACTGGGTGCACGTGGCCGACCACTGCCGCGGCATCCAGGTCGTCGCCGAGCGCGGGGCGGCCGGTGAGGTCTACCACATCGCCGGCACCGCCGAACTGACCAACAAGCGGCTCACCGAACGGCTGCTGAGCGCCTTCGGCGCCGGCTGGGACCGGGTCGAGCCGGTGACCGACCGCAAGGGCCACGACCGGCGTTACTCGCTGTCCGACGACAAGCTGCGGGCGCTGGGGCACACGCCCGGCATCGGCTTCGAGGACGGCATCACCGAGACGATCGAGTGGTACACGGCCAACCGGGACTGGTGGGAGCCGCTGCGGAAGCGGGCCGCCGGATGAGCGAGCGCAAGGCCGGCCCCTGGCTGGTGACCGGTGCCGCGGGGATGCTGGGCTCCGAACTCGTGACCCGGCTGCGGTCCGAGGGCGCCGAGGTGCTCGGGCTGGCCCGCACCGACCTCGACCTGTGCGATCACGACGCGGTACGGGCGGCGGTCCGCCGGTACGGCCCCGCAACGGTGGTGAACTGCGCCGCCTGGACGGCGGTCGACGACGCCGAGACCCAGGAGGCCGCCGCACTCGCGCTCAACGGCGACGCGGTCCGGGCCCTGACCGGGGCCTGCGCCGACGCCGGGGCACGGCTGGTGCACGTCTCCACCGACTACGTCTTCGCCGGCACCGGCACCGAGCCGTACGCCGAGGACGCCCCGACCGCGCCGGTCAACGCCTACGGGCGCACCAAGCTCGCCGGTGAGCGTGCGGTGCTGGAGTCCGGGGACGGCTACGTCGTCCGCACGGCCTGGCTCTACGGCGCGTACGGGCCGAACTTCGTGCGCACGATGACGCGGCTCGCGGCGGAGCGGGAGACCGTCACCGTGGTCGACGACCAGCACGGCCAGCCGACCTGGACCGGGGACCTCGCCGACCGCATCATCGCGCTGGCCCGGTCGGGCGCACCGGCGGGCGTCTATCACGGCACCAACGCGGGCCGGACGACGTGGTACGGGCTCGCCCGGGAGATCTTCACACTGCTCGGGCTGGACCCCGGCCGGGTGCTGCCCACCACCGGTGACGCCTTCGCGCGGCCCGCCCCGAGACCGGCCAACAGCGTGCTCGGGCACGCCCGCTGGGCCGACGCCGGGCTACCGCCGCCGCGGGACTGGCGTGCGGCGCTGCACGAGGCCTGGCCGCGGCTCTAGCGGCGGGCCTCGCCGGCGCGGCGTCCCGCGATCCGGCGTCCCGTCGCTCCGGCTCGGGGCGCCGCCCTAGATCGCCAGTTTCGCGTAGTAGTCCAGGCATTCCTGGTAGTCGGGCAGCAGGCCCGACTCCAGCGCCTGGGCCAGCGTCGGCGCGGCCTCGTCCTTGGGCGAGAGCGCGGGCACGATGTCGGCAGGCCAGGCGATGCCGAGGGCGGGGTCCAGCGGGTCGATCCCGTGCTCCCGCCCGGGGCTGTAGGAGCTCGAGCAGAGATAGATCACGGTCGTGTCGTCGGTGAGCGACAGGAAGGCGTGTCCCAAACCCTCCGCGATGTAGATCGCCTGGCGCCGTTCCTCGTCCAGCCGTACCGCCTCCCACTCGCCGAACCTCGGCGAGCCGACCCGCAGGTCGACCACCACGTCGAGGATGGCGCCGCGCACGCAGGTGAGGTACTTCGCCTGGCCGGGGGGTACGTCGGCGAAGTGCACGCCGCGCAGCACCCCGCGGGTCGAGACCGAGCAGTTGGCCTGGGCCAGGTCCAGCGGGTGGCCGATCTCGGCGGCCAGGACGTCGGCGCGAAACCACTCGAGGAAGGACCCTCGGTGATCCCCGTGGATACTCGGAGTGAACAGATAGGCGCCATCGATCCCGAGTTCTTCCATCTGCGGCATAATGCCACAGCTTCAACGGTGAAGGGGATGCTGCACAATGACCGAGCAGTACGGCCGTGATGTCCGGTTCCGCCGGGTGTTCGTCGTTGCCGTGGTGGTGCTTTCGGGCCTGGTGAGCGCCCCTTGGGCGGTCGCGGCGCCGCGGGGTGCGCCGAGCCCGACGCCCAGCCCGACTCCGGCCGTACGGACCACTCCCGCCGTGCAGTCGACGTCGACCCTGGCGGACAAGCGGATCACCAAGCCGACGGGCATGGTCATGAGCTCGCTGCATCGCGGCGTCCTGTGGATGATCAGCGGCAAAACGCTGTTCGCGGTCAAGACCTCGGGCCGCACGGTCGGCGCGTACACCTTCAGCGGGCCCGCCCCGCTGACGCTGGAGTCGCTGGCGATGACCAAGGACGAGCGGGGGCGTCCGATTCTGGTGATGGGGGACACGGGAGACCCGCACCAGTCCCGGAGCAAGGGCGTGTGGCTGCTCATGGTCCGCGAGCCCGAGCGGCTCGGCAACGCCACGCTGCGGCCGCTGCGCTACCACCTGGAGTTCCCGGACGGACCGCAGAACGCTCGGACCCTGCTCGTGGACCCGTCCGATCAGCGGCTCTACCTGGTGTCGATGGTGTCCACCGGAGGCAACGTCTACGCGCTCCCGGCGGCGCTGGGCCTGGGGATGACCAACCTGCTGACCAAGGTGAACCCGCTGCACTTCGTGTCGCAGGACGGCGGCTTCCTGCCCGACGGCCGGGTGATCCTGCGGGGCCGGTACCAGGCGCACGTGCTCGCGGGCATCGGCGGCAAGCGGCTCGCCTACCTGCAGATGCCCCGGGACGCGGACGGGCCGATCGCCGTCGTGCCGGGCGGAGAGTCCCTCATGGTGGCGGGGTCGGCCCCGAAGAGCAGGCTCTGGCTGCTGCGCATGCCGCCGCTTCCCGCGGCGCCGCCGACGCCCGGCCCGCAGGCAGATCACACCGTCCGGCCCGCTCCGGTGGCGTCGACGGGCCCGCTGTCCGACCGGGCGGTGGGGCTGGCCGCGTTCGGCGGGATGGTCGCCATCGCGCTGCTGGGCGGGGTGCTGCACCTGCGCCGCCGTTCCCGGGTACGGGCCGGAGAGCGCCCGCCGGGCTGACCGGGCGCGAGGGGCCGGGTACGCCGCGGCGACCGCGCGTCAGGACCGCGCGGTCAGGCTTTCGCCGTAGGGCGTCGCGGTCGGGGCTTCGGTGTCGGGGCTTCGCGGGGGTGCCGCCGGTACGGGGTCCGCGGACACGGGGTCGCCGGCCCCGGCGCCGGGGGAGCGGCTCCGGTCGCGCTCCGTCCGCCGGATGGTCTCGGCCCAGGCGATGAGCACGAACAGCCAGATCCCGGAGACGTTGGCGGGGGCCGCGAGCCCCTCGGTGGTCACGCCGTCGGCGAGGAAGCACACCAGGATGCCGAGGAGCAGACCGGCATCCCGCCGGGTGGCGGGCCGGCGGGCCAGGTCGATCAGCACCGCGGCGAGCGTCAGCAACAGGCAGGTGAAGATCACGGTGCCGACGGCCCCGTTGTCCACCAGCGCGTTGATGAAGGCGTTGTGGCCGCCGCCCAGCCCGATGTCCCGCAGGAACAGGCCGCGGGAGGCACCGAGGCCCCGCCCGAAGATGGGCTCCTCGCCGTAGGCGCGCAGCGCGAGTGACCACAGGTCGGTGCGGGAGTTGAGCGTCATCAGCTTGGCGCTGGTCTCACCGCGCTGGACGAACTCCAGGATGGCGCTGGAGAAGGCCAGCGCCCCGACGATGACCGAGGCCGTGCCGATCACCAGCAGATCGGCCCGGCCCCGCGCGCCGTTGACCGAGGCGAGCAGCACGACGACCCCCAGCGCGCAGCCCAGCGCCGCCCCGCGAGTGCCGGTGGCGATCAGCGCACTGGCCAGCACGGCCAGGCACAGCAGGTAGGTGCCGGTCCGCCAGAGCCGGGTGGCGGTGTCGCCGGGGCGTACGAGATAGCCCACGACCAGCATGACCGCCAGGGCGAGATAGACCCCCGCGATCACCGGATGGACGAAGAGCCAGTTGAACCGGCTCTCGGTCAGGTGGGTGCGCGGGAAGGGATGCACCACCCCGATCACGATCGATCCGATCACCACCACGATGAAGGCGTGCGCGAACCGGTGCAGCTCCGCCACGGTCGCCCGGGTGGCGATCACCTGCGCCACCGCCATGGTGATGAGCATCTGGACGCCGCGGACCACGCCGAGCTGGAGATAGGGCGTCCACGCGGCCGACAGGGCGACGTAGCCGGCCCACGTCCACCCCATGAACAGCAGCCCGGTCGTCCGGCGGGTCGGTGGCCGCAGGCCGAAGCGCAGGTAGAGGAACAGCGCGGCCATGCCGTAGATCGCGATCTCCAGGAAGATGGTGAGATCGGGGCTGCCGCCGACCGTGTCGCCCACCGGCCTGCTGCGCAGTTTGTAGTCGCTGGCCAGCATCAGCGCGAGCGGCAGCACCACGGGCCAGCGCCGGTGGACCGCCGAGCCGCGGCCCCGGGCGCGCATGCCGGGCAGGATCCGGATCAGCATGGTGGTCAGCCTACGACGCCATAGGCGCCGATACCGGCACGATCACCGCTGTGCAGGCCGAGCAGGGTCGCGACGTCCGCGGGCAGCGGCAGGCCCGCGCGCAGCGGGTCCGAGCCGGGCCGCAGCCGGAAGCTCCGGCGGTCGGTGAACGGTGACGGACCCTCGGCGGCGATGCCGTGCGCCTCCTGGCCGGTCCGGTCGGTGAACTCCACCAGCCCGCTCAGGTCCTTGGTCTTGCGCGCCGGGTCGACCCAGTGGATCAGGGCGTTGGGCCCCTGGGACGGCCGGTAGAACGCGTCGCCGTCGGCGTTCACCATGGCGGCCGCGCCGTACCGCTTGTTCATGTCCTCGACCCCGAGCAGCTGGTCCCCTCCGGGGCGCGACTCGAGCAGGTTGTTGCGGAGCTGGACGCCGGTGAGACGGCCGAGCCGGCCCGCGTCCATGACGTCGATCTGACGGCGGGCGTTGGCCGACACCGTGTTGTTCCAGACGCGGACCCGGCTGGACTCCAGGATGCGGATGCCGTAGCGCGCGTTGTCCACGACCACGTTGCCGGCGATCAGGGCTCCGTCGGAGATCTCGTACTGGATCCCGTGCCCGGTGTTGTGCCGGACCACGTTGCGGGCGATGACGGCCTGGCTGCAGGCCTCGTCCAGCCAGATGCCCGCGCTGCCGTTGTCCTCGACGTCGTTGTCGAGCACCCGCAGCCCCCGGGACGTGGTGATCTTCATGCCGCCGGCCACTGGGATGATCTTGAAGTGGGCGGTGTTGTTGCCGGTCATGACGTTGCCGGCGATGACGGCACCGTCGGACTTGTGACCCTGCAGCCCCAGCTGGCCGTTGCGCAGGAAGGCGTTGCGCCGCACCGTGATCCGCGAGCCGCGGATGCTCAGGCCGGTCAGCGCGGTGTCGGCGAAGACGTCGTTCTCGAAGAGGAGATCGTTGGCGTAGCCCTTCACCGCCCCCATCCGCTTGATCGGCGTGGCGTAGCGGCGGAACCCGATGCCGCGCACCACGGACCCGTCGGCCCCGTGCAGGTAGAGCGCCTCGGACAGGACGGAGGCCTCGACCGTGGCGCCGGCGGGGTTCGAGCCGAGGTAGAGCCGCCCGGTGGCGTAGTCGACGGCGAACGTGCCGGCGCGCACGGCGGCCCGGTCGGCGACCTGCTCGAGCTCCCGGCCGTCGACGAACACCTGGTCCGGCCAGCGGGCCATCGGGTAGTGGGGGTCGGTCATCTGGAACACCCAGTCCCGGCCCCTGGTCGGGTCGGTGTTGTCGAACCTGGTGGTCCAGCCGTCCTTGCGCCAGACCGATCCGTCCCGCACCCAGCCGGTCACCCGGCGGCTGCCGTCGAACCACACGGCCTCGCCGGGATAGGACTGGATCGTCAGATGCCTGCGGTTGATCTCGAGCGACTCGCGGTAGACGCCCTTGCGCAGCACGATCGCCGAGCCCGCGGGGGCCCGCTGGACCGCGTGGGCCAGCGTCCGCCACGGCGCGGACCGGGTTCCGGCGGCGGTGTCGTTCCCGCCGGGCGCCACGAAGCGGGCCCCGGCGGGCACCGGATAGCGGGTCTTGCCGATCGGCACGGGACCGTAGGCCGGTGCCCTTCCCGCGGTGACCTTCGTCGACGGCGGCGCCGGGACCGTGGCGGCCGCGGCTCCGCTCGGCGGCGGCCGGACCCCGGCGGACCCGCCCGAACACGCCGCCACTGCTCCGGTGAGCACGGCGGCGAGAAGGGTGCCGAGCAGGGCCCGCGTGCTCGTCAAGCGCTGGCCCTCCGCCTGCGGCCGGGCCGTACGGTGGCGCGGGTCAGCCTGCGGGCCATCAGATCGGCGCAGAGCCGTTCGTACTGCTGGGCCACGTCGTCCCACACATAGTGCTGGGAGGCCCGCTTGTGCGCCATGGCACCGCGGTCGGCGGCCTCGCCCGGCTCCGCCTCGGCGATCTCGATCTCGCGGGCGAGGCCGGCGGGGTCGGCGAAGAACCGGCCGGACTCACCGAGCACCTCGCGGTTGAACACCACGTCGTAGGCGATCACGCTGGCGCCGGCGCCCATCGCCCGCAGCAGGGACGGGTTGGTGCCGCCGACCGAGTGCCCGTGCAGGTAGGTCAGGGCCCCGGCGTAGAGCGAGTCGAGCAGTTGCTGGTCCCAGACGCCGCCGAGGAAGCGGATCCGCGGATCGTCGCCGGCCAGTCCGCGCACCCGCTCGGTGTACTCGTCGGCGTACGGCGCGGATCCGACGACGACCAGCGGCTTGGTGGCCTTGCTGTTCCGGTAGCCCTCGACCTTGAGGTGGACGTGGTTCTCCGGCTCGAACCGGGCGACCACGAGGTGATACTCGCCGGGCTCGTAGCCGATCTCCTGGAGCTTGCCGGCGTCTGGTCCGTCGAGGAGGGGGGCGCCGTAGGCGATGAAGACCGACTCCGCCTGGAACCGCTCCCGGTAGTAGTCCTGGATGCCGAGGGCGTCCGCGATCAGCGCGTCCGACCAGCGGACCGCCATGCTCTCGGCGGCCTGGTAGTAGCGCTTGCCCGCGCCGCTCCACTTGGCGCGCTGCCACTCCAGCCCGTCGACGTGGGTGGCGACCGGGATCCGGAGCATGCGCAGGACCGGGAGCAGCGGCGAGTTGGCGGCGTTGAAGACCAGGGCCACGTCGGGGCCGCGGCGGGTGATGCGCCGACCGGCGGCGTGCAGCACGGACAGGCCGGTGTGGCTCAGCGTCTCGGCGACCTTCTGCTTGATCGCGGGTAGATGGACCAGCCGCATGCCCTCATACTCGGACTCGGGATGGCGCTCACCCCGGCAGTAGACCGTCACCTCGTGACCGGCGGCAGCCAGCCGCTTTCCGATTTCCTCGATGGCGGTCTCGAAACCGCCGTACCGCGCCGGCACCCCGCGAGTACCGATCATGGCGATGCGCACAGATCCCCACCTTCGTGACTTATCGGATGATGGAGACAGGGTAATGGTTGATCTTGCGTAACGTTGCTCTAGCGCACGAGAGTTAATCTCCGGGTTACGCGTTGCCTGATAAGTGTGGTGTGGAATGTGGCCGTAAGGAGAATTTTGGGAGAGAACAGGGTGGAAGATCGCCCCGTCGTCGTCCTGGCGCATCCGTCGCCGGACCTGTACGGCTCCGACCGCATGCTCATCGAGTCGGTACGTGCGCTCAACGGCGATTTCCGGGTCGTCGTCACCCTGCCCGCGGACGGGCCGCTCTGCGCGAGCCTGCGGGACGCCGGCGCCGAGATCCTGGTGCTGCCGGTGCCGATCCTGCGGAAGGCCTACCTGTCGCCCACCGGCCTGGTCCGGCTGTCGGTGGCGGCGCTCAGGGCCCTGCTGCCGGCCGTCAGGATGCTCCGCCGCGAACGGGCCGCCGCGCTCTACGTCAACACCGTGACCATCCCGATCTGGCTGGTGGCGGGATGGCTGGCCCGGGTGCCCATGGTCTGCCACGTCCACGAGGCGGAGGACGGCGTCCCCGGACCGGTCCGCGCGGCTCTGGGGCTGCCGCTGCGGCTGGCCCGCCTGGTGGTGGTCAACAGCAAGGCCAGCGCGGTGGCGCTCGGCGGGCCCGGGCGGCGGGCGCGCGTGATCTACAACGGCGTCGACGAGCCGCCGGCCGTGACCGCGCCGCGCCCGGAGGTCCGCAGCCCGGCCCGGATCGTCCTGGTCGGCCGGCTGTCGCCGCGCAAGGGGTCCGACGTCGCCGTGCGGGCGGTGCACCTGCTCCGGGAGCGCGGCTACGACGCCGAGCTCACTCTGGTGGGCAGCGTCTTCCCCGGTTACGAGTGGTTCGAGGAGGAGCTGAGAGCCCTGGCGGGCACGGCCGGCTTCGTGGAGTTCGCCGGATTCCGCCCATCGGTCTGGGAGTCGTTCGCCGCCGCCGACATCGCAATCGTGCCATCTCGGGTCGAACCATTCGGTAACGTCGCGGTGGAGGCCATGCTGGCGGAGCGCCCCGTCGTCGTCAGCGCGACCCAGGGGCTCGTCGAGATCGTGCGGGACGGGGACAACGGCCTGCTCGTCCCCCCGGACGATCCGGCCGCGCTCGCCGGCGCACTGCAGAGACTGCTCGATGACTGGGACGGCGCGCTGGCCATGGCCAAACGTGCGAACGAGGACGCCGGCAGCCGGTTCGGCAAAGACCGTTACCATCACGAACTTCGAAGCACAGTTCACGAACTAGCCCGAGGACGACAGAGCCGCGATGACAGCTGACACTCCCTCAACGCCGGCACCGGAGATCAGTCTCGTCGAGGCGGTCTGGCGGTACCGGCTGATGTCCGTGCTCATCGTGCTGTCCTGCGGGCTGGCCGCGGTCGGCGCGACCCAGCTGCTGTTCGGCGGCGCGACCGCGACGGCGCGCTTCGCGGTCACCGACCCGACGAACACCAACTCCCTGCACATGGGCGTCGTCTCCGGGGCCGGCTACGCGACCTACACCGCGCAGCGGGCCGCGTTCGCCCAGTCGGCTCCGGTGCTCAAGCGGGCGGCGGAGATCATCGCCGGCGGCAACGGCCCGCACTTCACCCTGGAGGTGATGCGGGCCAGCGTCCACACCGCCTCCCGGCCGGACGGCGGTGTCGTCGAGGTGAACGCCTCCGGCTCGTCGGTGGCCATCGCGGCCACCAAGGCCAACGCGGTCGTGCAGAGCTACCAGGAGCTCACCGCGCAGTCGATCACCGGCAAGCGGGACGCCCAGCTCCGGGCCATCAACAACGCCGAGAAGAAGGTCGCCCAGCAGCTCGCCGTCACCAAGGGGCGGGACGCGGTCTCCCTCGCCGCCAACCTGGCCAAGCTGCAGACCCAGGAGAGCCAGCTCCTCGCCGACGACGCGGGAGCCAACGACGGCGTCCAGTTCGTCGACCAGGCGGACCCGTCCGCCTCCGCCCCCAGCAAGCTGCCGCAGAACGCCGTGATCGGCCTCGCCGTGGGCGTGCTGATCGCCTGCGTGGCCTCGTTCCTGCGCGCCTCCGCCCCGGCCCGGCTGGGCGGTGCCGGAGGCTCGCTGTTCGGGCGTGCCTCCGGTCCGCGGGGGCCGGGCAAGGCCGACGGCCCGAGCCAGAGCGCGGAGGCCGAGCGCGCCGCCAAGCTGGCGGCGCAGGCCGAATGGGCGAACCTCGCCCGGCAGGCCGAGCGCGCCGAGCTGGCCGAGCGGGCCCGCCAGGCCATGAAGGCCGAGCAGGCGTTGAAGAACGCGCAGGCGATGAAGGCCGAGCAGGCCGCGAAGGCCGAGCGCGCCCTCAAGGCGGAGAAGACGCTCCAGGCGGAGCGCGCGCTCGCCGCCGAACGCCAGCTGCAGGCCGAGCGGGAACTCCAGGCCGAGCAGGCGGCCAAGGCCGAGCTGGCGCGCAAGGCCGAGAAGGCCAAGCAGGCGGACCTGGCGCTGCAGGCCGACCTGCCGCTGCCCGGTGAGCGCGAGACGCCCCGGCACGGCGCGCCGGCGGAGCCGGAGACCGAGGAGTGGCCCGCCTCCGCGGAGCGGGCACCGTGGTTGCAGAGCGCCGCCAAGCCGGGATCGAGCACGTCCTCCGAGGGTGGCGAGGAGGGCGAGGACCAGGTGGAGAGCGAGTCCCTGCCCCCGAGCATCCGCGCCTCCCGGCTGATGCACTACTACGACGCCGACCGGTGACGTTCCCCGCACGGGGCAGGCTGGTCCGGCTGGCCTCCTCCGCGGGCGGAGCCGTCACCGTGCAGTTCCTGAACGCCGGGGGCAGCTTCGTGCTGCAGGCCACGGCGGCCCGCACCCTGGGGGCCTCCGGATACGGCGCCTACGCCCTCTTCACCTCGGTGCTGGTAATGATCACCGCGGTGCAGACCAGCTGGGTCGGGGACAGCCTGACGGTCTTCGACCGCTTCGAACGGCGGCTGCGCGGCGGCATCGAGATCTCGGTGCTGGTCACGGTGGGCGCCGGTGTCGCCGTCTCGGTGCTGATCTCCGCCTCGATGGGTCTCGCGGGACCGGGCGGCACCGGGCTCTTCGGCCTGCTCATCGCGCTGTGGCTGATCGAGGAGACCGGGCGCCGGGTCTTCACCGCCCGCATGGAGTTCTGGCGGCTGGTCCTCAACGACACCTGCTACCTCGTGAGCACGCTGGCGATCGTCGGCGCCGTGGTCGCCACCGGCGGCGAGGTCTCGGTGGAGGTCCTGCTGGCGGCGATGGCCGTGGGCGCCGCCACCGCCGTCATCGTGGCCTGGATGCAGCTGCCGGGCACGGAGTACCAGGCGGTGCCGCTGCGGAACACCGCTTTCCGCGAGATCCTCTCCTTCGCCTCATGGCGCTCGGTCCAGGCCGGGGTCCGGCCCGCCGCGCTGCTCGGGGCGCGGATGCTGATCGCCGCCTTCGCCTCGCAGGCGGTGCTCGGCGGGATCGAGGCGGCCCGCCTGCTGCTGGCCCCGGCGCTGACATTCGTCAACGGCTCGGGCTGGTTCCTGCTCGGCGACTACGCGAAGGCACAGAAGTCCGGCCGGCCGTTGCCCGCGTCCGCGGCGCTGCGCGCCTGTGCCGCGATGGCGGGCATCACGCTGGTGCTGAGCCTGGCCGGGGTCGTGTCCGCGGACTGGGTGGGGCCGTACGTCACGGGCGGCGCCTTCAGCGTCGACCGGGTCGCGCTCGCCGGCTGGGCGGTGTACGCGGTCTCGCTGTCGTGCACCCTGCCGCTGAGCAGCCTGGCCACCGCCCGCAAACGCTCCCGGCTGGTCTTCGGGGTCCGCGGGGTGGAGAGCGTCACGGGGCTCGCGGTGCTGGTCGTCCTGCTGGTCGTCGACCCCGCCTGGGCGCCGTACGCCCCGTACTGCCTGGGCGGCGGCGGCCTGGTCTCGGCGGCGCTGCTGTGGCGGCTGCTGCGCAGGGAGGATCCGGGCCGGACGGGCTCCGGGATCCCGGCGGGAATGCCCGCCCCGGACGGTCACGCGGTCGGCGCCGCGTCCTGATCCGCCGCCTCCCCGTTCTCCCCGGCGGGGGGACGGCCGCGCGCCGCGGCGCCCTCGCGGAAGGGCAGCGCGGTCAGGCCGTGGCGTTTGCGGAGCACGATCCACACCAGCGGGCTCGCGAACAGCACCACCAGCAGCACCGCGACCGTGACCGTGTTGCTGAGCTCGAACATCTTGAGCGCGGAGGCGAGCAGCACGAACGCGAGAGCGCGCCGGATGAGCCCGCCCGGCGCGCGGGAGGAGATCCGTGAGCCGAGGTAGACCCCGGGGATGGAGCCCACCAGCAGCGCGGTCGTCACCTCGAGCTTGAAGTCACCGAACAGCAGGTGGCCGAAGGCGGCCGACATGACCAGCGGGACCGCCTGGACCAGGTCGGTGCCGACGAGCTGGTTCGCCTTGAGGGCCGGGTAGAGCGCCAGCAGGGCCACGATGATCAGC
The DNA here is from genome assembly GCF_050971785.1 of Actinomadura scrupuli. Taxonomy (NCBI): domain Bacteria; kingdom Bacillati; phylum Actinomycetota; class Actinomycetes; order Streptosporangiales; family Thermomonosporaceae; genus Actinomadura; species Actinomadura scrupuli. Next base: position 834,965 of record NZ_JBPCCU010000002.1, read on the forward strand.
GATCCGGAGCCGACCGAGGTCATGCCGACGACGAGACCGCCGACGCCTCCGATCACCACGGTGGCCAGGGGGCGTACGACGATCGCCGGAAGCCCGGTCGCCGCGGGCTCGCCGGGGGCGGCCGTCCGGCGGCCGCCCTCGGCGCCACCGGCGGCGCGGTCCCGCAGCGCCAGGTAGCCGCGCACCGCGAGCCCGGAGGCGGCGATCAGCAGCGCCACCCCCAGGGCCTTCTTGATGACCGACTGCACGTCGGCGCCGTCCCCCAGGGCGCGAGCGATCAGCACGCCGCAGAAGGCGGCGGGGATCGACCCCGCGCACAGCCAGCCGACGAGCTTCAGGTTCACCGTGCCGCGGCGCAGGTGGACGGCGCTGCCGACCGGCTTCATCACGGCGGCCGCCACCAGGTCGCTGGAGACCGCCGCCAGCGGCGGGACGCCGAAGAAGGTCACCAGCATCGGCGTCATCAGCGCACCGCCGCCCATACCGGTCAGCCCGACGACGATGGCCACCAGGAACGACCCCGTCGCCATCGTGTAGTCGAAGTGCATGACGGTGCCCTACTCCATCTGTAGGAAAACTGGGATGGAGTGTACGGGCCGCCCGAGACCGCCTCGTAATCGGCCTGGGTCACTCGGGGCGGATCCAGCCCCCCGAGACCAGCAGCTCCAGGACCGCCCGCACGGCCGCCTCGGGTGCCAGCTGCGAGGTGTCCAGGACCAGGTCCGCGTCACCGGGCTCCTCGTAGGGATCGGAGATCCCGGTGAACTCCGGGATGAGCCCCGCCCGCGCCTTGGCGTACAGCCCCTTGCGGTCGCGCCGCTCGCACTCGGCCAGCGGAGTCGCCACATGGACCAGGACGAAGTCCCCGACCTCGGACACCATCCGCCGGACCTCGGCCCGGGTCGCCGCGTAGGGGGCGATCGGCGCGCAGATCGCCAGCCCGCCGTGCCGGGTGACCTCGGCGGCGACATAGCCGATCCGCCGGATGTTGAGGTCCCGGTCGGCCTTGGAGAAGGTCAGGCCGGACGACAGCAGCCGCCGCACGACGTCCCCGTCCAGCAGGGTGATGGTGCGGCCGCCCCGCTCGACCAGGGCGTCGGCCAGCCCGCGGGCCACCGTGGACTTGCCCGACCCCGACAGCCCGGTGAAGAACACGGTGACGCCGCGCCGGTGCCGGGGTGGCCGTGCGGCGCGCAGCTCGGCGGCCACCGCGGGCGGGGTGAACCAGTCGGGGATCGGGTCCCCGCGGTCCAGCAGCGCGCCGAGGTCCGCCGGGGTCAGCTCGGCCTGCACATGGTCCGGCTCGATCTTGGCGGTGGGCCGCCAGACCTCCACGTCCGCGTCGTAGGCCCACGGCTCCGGCGTCACCACCGGGAGGGTGCCGGCCTCGGCGGCCTCACCCGCGGGCAGGTCGGCCAGCAGGAAGGTGGCGCCGTACGCGGCCGCCACATGCGAGCGCAGCAGCAGGTCACGGCCCTCGTCGGCGCGCGCGGGCAGCGGGACCGGCACGAGCAGGGCGCCCTCGGGCAGTTCCTTGCGCACCGCCAGCAGCGACCGGACCAGGGACTCGTCGTGGGCGCTGCCCAGCAACGGCAGCACCAGCACCCGCGCCGCCAGCCGCTCGGCCTCCTGGCGAAGCTGCCCCAGCTGCTTGCGGTGCAGCGGGTCCCGGGTCGTCACGGCCAGCACGGGCCCCGGGCCCAGCTCGGCGCGGACCTCGGCGGGGTCGCGGCGCAGCCGGTGGAACGGCCCGTGCGCCGGCGCGCGCACCGGCCGTACGGGACCGGCCAGATGCCAGTCGTCCCCCTCGGCCGGGCCGGGGCCGGCCGGGATCGTGGTGGCCGAGGGGGTCTGCCAGGCCTCGGTGACCTCCAGCACGGCGAGCGGCACCCCTTCGGGGTCCTGCAGCACCACCCGTGGCTCGCCGGTCAGCTCCTTGGGCACCGTCAGCGTCACCGGCACCGGCCAGGGGGTGCCGTCGGCCAGCCGCCCGCCCGCCAGCACCGTGGCGGCGTCCAGCGAGCCCTGGAACCCGGTCAGCGGTGCGAACGCCCCGGTCAGCAGCAACTCCAGGTCGGCGAGTTCGGCCGGGCTGGGAGTCCAGGCCGGCAGGTCGCGCAGGACGTCGGGAATGCCGGATTCGGTGGTCACCTGATGCTCCGGGAGTCTGGTTCGGAAGAGGTACGACCAGCAAACGGTAGCTCTGAGCTGCCCCGGAACCTAGCGCAGCCACGCAGAAGTCCTCGGGGCCGGGGATGTCCGGGCCTGGTTTCCGCGCCGACCGCCGGCGCGAGACCGGTCCCCTCGCGGTGCCGCGCGGGTCAGATGACCCGGGCGAAGCGGTTCTCCGGTTTGCGGATCACGAAGGTGACCTCGCCGTGCCCGGCGGTGAGCCGTCCGCGGGACAGCGCGGCGACCATCCGCCCCAGCCCCTGCACCAGCCCGGCCCACCGGCCGTAGGCGTGCACGGTGTCCTGCGAGGTCTGCTCGCCGGAGATCACCAGCCCGCGCATCACGCAGTACCACTGCATGCCCCGGCAGGAGGCCACCGGCTCGTAGACCGCCGGCGGCGCGGCCGGGCCGGCCTGCAGCAGCCTGCGCAGGCGCGGCGGGATCAGCCGGTCGACGAGACCGAACGCGGTGTCGCGGTCCCGGAACTGGACGATCATCAGGCCGCCCGGCTTGAGGGCCGCGACGATGCGGTCCAGGACGAGCTCGGCGTTGGAGATGCGGTCGACGAGGTACGGAGCGCACACGATGTCGTAGGCGCGCGGCGGCATGGGGACCGTACGCAGGTCGCCGAGGTGCCAGGAGTCGAGGTCGCTCCTGGCCTGGGTGTGGGCGCGCAGCTCCGGGGTGTCCAGGTCGACCCCGGTGATGTGACGCTCGACGTGCCCCGCGTCGAGGCGGGCGAGGTCGAGCTCGCCGCCCCAGCCCGACCCCGCGACCAGGATGTGCACCCGCCGCAGGGGCTTCTCGTAGGCGTATTGGCTCACACGTTCTGAGAACAGATCCCCGTCGTGGACGGGTGGCGTGCGCAGATCGGTCACGTCTCGCAGCGTAATCAAGCGACTCCGTGGTGTCCGCTATTTGCCTATTCTTGACGTGAACGTGTCGGCGAGGTCACCTTGGCGGCCGCCGCGGGGGCCACCAGGGAGTTCACCAGGGGACAACCACGGCGGTCAGCGGGGCCGCGTAGGCTGGTAGCGACCCGGGGGTCAGGTGAATCCCGGGGGATTCGGGCTGCCCAACCGAGGTCGCCTCCGCTCACAGGCCACGACTCTGGCAGACACATGACGCTCAATGGACTTCTCGCCCTCGCCCGCACCGACCCCGCGCTCCGGCGTGCCCTCGGCGACGCCGCCACCGGGCACTACGACCTGGTCGCGCCCCCCGCGCTGCGGCCCCTCCTCGCCGCCTCCCTGGCCGCCGCGCTGGGCGAGGGACCGGTGGGCGGCACGGTGCTGGCCGTCACCGCGACCGGCCGCGAGGCCGAGGACCTCACCGCGGCGCTCAGCAGCCTGCTCGAGCCGAACGCCGTGGCGCACTTCCCCGCTTGGGAGACGCTGCCGCACGAGCGGCTGTCGCCGCGCTCCGACACCGTCGGCCAGCGGCTGGCGGTGCTGCGGCGGCTGGCCAACCCGGACCCCGGAGACCCGACGTCCGGGCCGCTGCAGGTCGTGGTCACCCCGGTCCGCGGCGTGCTCCAGCCGATCGTGTCCGGTCTGGGGGACCTTGAGCCGGTCCGCCTGCGCGCACAGGACGACGCCGACCTCGACACGACGGTGGAGAGGCTGGTGCAGGCGGGGTACCGCCGGGTCGACCTGGTCGACAAGCGCGGTGACCTCGCGGTCCGCGGCGGCATCCTGGACGTCTTCCCGCCCACCGAGGAGCACCCGCTGCGGGTCGAGTTCTGGGGCGACACGGTCGAGGAGATCCGCTACTTCAAGGCCGCCGACCAGCGGTCGCTGGAGGTAGCGCAGGAGGGGCTGTGGGCCCCGCCGTGCCGGGAGCTGCTGCTCACCCCCGAGGTGCGCGAACGCGCCCGGCGGCTGGCCGACCGGCACCCGTCCCTGGCCGACATCCTCGACCGGCTCGCCGAGGGCGACGCGGTGGAGGGCATGGAGGCCTTCTCCCCGGTCCTGGCCGACCACATGGAGCTGCTGCTCGACCTGCTGCCCAAGGGCTCCCACGTCTTCGTCTGCGACCCGGAGCGCATCCGCACCCGTTCCGCCGAGCTGGTGGCCACCAGCCAGGAGTTCCTCGAGGCCTCCTGGGTGACCGCGGCGGCCGGCGGGGAGGCGCCGATCGACCTGGGCGCGGCCGCATACAAGTCGCTCGAGGAGGTCCGGGAGCGCGCCGGGGAGCTGGGCGTCCCGTGGTGGACCACCACGCCCTTCGCCGCGGACGAGGAACTCGTCGACGACGCCGTGCTGGTCGGGGCGCACGCGGCGGAGGCCTACCGCGGCGACACCGCCCGGGCGCTGGCCGACGTGCGCCGCTGGATCCACGACGAGTGGCACGTGGTGCTGGTGACCGAGGGCCACGGGCCCGCCGAACGCCTCGCCGAGCTCGTCCGCGAGGAAGGCCTGGGCGCGCGGCTGGCCGACCTGCCGGGGCCGCCGGAGGCGTCGATCGTGCACGTGACGACCGGCCGGCTGGAGCACGGCTTCGTCTGGGACGCGGTCAAGCTCGTCGTGCTCACCGAGACCGACCTGTCCGGCCAGCGGTCCTCCACCAAGGACATGCGGCGGATGCCGTCGCGGCGGCGCGGCGGCATCGACCCGCTGCAGCTGTCCACCGGCGACTACGTGGTGCACGAGCAGCACGGCGTGGGCCGCTACGTCGAGATGGTGAGCCGCACCGTGCAGGGCGCCACCCGCGAGTACCTCATCATCGAGTACGCCAAGGGCGACCGGCTGTTCGTGCCCACCGACCAGCTGGAGGAGATCACCCGCTACGTCGGGGGCGAGTCGCCGTCGCTGCACCGCCTCGGCGGCGCCGACTGGCAGAAGTCCAAGGCGCGGGCGCGCAAGGCGGTCAAGCAGATCGCCGGGGAGCTGATCCGGCTGTACTCCGCGCGGATGGCCTCGCCGGGCATCGCCTTCGGGCCGGACACCCCGTGGCAGCGCGAGCTCGAGGACGCCTTCCCCTACGCGGAGACCCCCGACCAGCTCGGCGCCATCGAGGAGGTCAAGGCCGACATGGAGAAGCCGGTGCCGATGGACCGGCTGATCTGCGGCGACGTCGGCTACGGCAAGACCGAGATCGCGGTACGGGCGGTCTTCAAGGCCGTCCAGGAGGGCCGTCAGGTCGCGGTCCTGGTGCCCACCACGCTGCTCGTGCAGCAGCACCTGTCGACGTTCTCCGAGCGGTTCAACGCCTTCCCGGTGGTGGTCCGGCCGGTCTCCCGCTTCCAGAGCGACAAGGAGGTCGAGCGGACCATGGAGGGCGTCTCCGACGGCTCGGTCGACGTCGTCATCGGCACCCACCGGCTGCTCTCGCCGGCCACCAGGTTCAAGAACCTCGGCCTGGTGGTCATCGACGAGGAGCAGCGGTTCGGCGTCGAGCACAAGGAGGAGCTCAAGCGGATGCGCACCCAGGTGGACGTGCTCGCCATGTCGGCGACCCCCATCCCGCGCACCCTGGAGATGGGGCTCACCGGCATCCGGGAGATGTCGACCATCCTCACCCCGCCCGAGGAGCGGCACCCGGTCCTGACGTTCGTCGGTCCCTACGACGACAAGCAGATCGCCGCCGCGGTCCGGCGGGAGCTGCTGCGCGAGGGGCAGGTCTTCTTCGTGCACAACCGGGTGAAGTCCATCGACCGGGTCGCCGCGAGCCTGCGGGAGCTGGTGCCGGAGGCCCGGGTCGCCACCGCGCACGGGCAGATGAACGAGCACCAGCTCGAGCAGGTCATGGTCGACTTCTGGGAGAAGAACTACGACGTGCTGGTGGCGACCACGATCGTGGAGTCGGGGCTGGACATCCCCAACGCCAACACCCTGATCGTGGACCGCGCCGACACCTACGGGCTCTCCCAGCTGCACCAGCTGCGCGGCCGGGTCGGCCGGGGCCGCGAACGCGCGTACTCCTACTTCCTCTACCCGCCCGAGAGCCCGCTGAGCGAGACCGCGCACGAGCGGCTGACGACCATCGCGCAGCACACCGAGATGGGCGCCGGCATGTTCGTGGCGATGAAGGACCTGGAGATCCGCGGCGCCGGCAACATCCTGGGCGCCGAGCAGTCCGGGCATGTGGCGGGCGTCGGCTTCGACCTGTACGTCCGGATGGTCGGCGAGGCCGTCCGGGAGCTGCGGGACGAGGCGCCGGCGGAGACCGCGGACGTGAAGGTGGAACTGCCCATCGACGCGCACATACCGCACGAGTACGTTCCCGGCGAGCGGCTCCGGCTGGAGGCCTACCGGCGGATCGCCGCGATCCAGGGCACCGACGAGATCCCGGCGGTCCACGAGGAGCTCAAGGACCGGTTCGGGCCGCTGCCGGTGGCGGTGCTCAACCTGCTCGAGGTGGCCAGATTCCGGGCCAAGGCGCGGGCGGCGGGACTGACGGAGGTCACCCTCCAGGGCAACCACGTCCGCTTGGCCCCGGTGGAGCTGCCCGAGTCGCGGCAGATCCGGCTGCAGCGGCTCTATCCCAAGAGCCTGCTGAAGCCCGCGGCCCGGACCCTGCTGGTGCCGACGCCCAAGACGGCACCGCTCGGCGGCCGGCCGCTGCGGGACCAGGAACTGCTCAAGTGGGCGACGGACCTCGTCGAGGCACTCTTCCTCGAGCCCGCCGCCACGAGCAGGGCAAACTAAGGGGCGCTGACCGGACTACGTGATCATGCACTAGGTTCCGGACTCATTGCCCGATCATGACTGAGATTGGATCGCGTGTGTTCTCCACCACTGTCAAGACCGTCGCGCTCGGCGCCGCCGCGGCCGTGGCCCTGACCGCGTGCGGCGGGCCGGTGCGGCTGGGCGCCGCCGCGGTCGTCGACGGCCATCGCATCACCACCGCCGACCTGGACCGGACCGTCGCCGCCTGGCAGAAGCAGTTCGCCAAGGACCCGGCGGCGGCCCAGGTACAGCAGCAGGCGCAGCAGCAGGGCCAGCAACTGCCGGCCGACCCGGACTCCCCGCCGCGCAGCGCGCTGGCCCAGCTCATCGGTTTCCGGATCTGGGACGAGGTCGCCCGGGAGCAGAACGTCGCCGTGACCCCCACGGAGATCGACCGGATCATCGCCGCCAACGGCGGCCAGAAGGCGATCCAGGACCAGACCCTGGCCGGCGGCCTGCCGGTGAGCCACTCCCGGGACCTCGTGCGGGCGTTCCTGATCCGCAGCATGCTGCTGCAGCGCTTCGGCGCGGTGCCCAACGGGCAGGGCCAGGTCGACCAGCAGACCCTGCAGCAGGCCCAGCAGAAGCTCGTCGGCGCGCAGGCGCAGGCGCTGCGGAGCATGAAGATCAAGGTCAATCCGAGGTACGGCTCGTTCGATCCGAGCAGCGGGCTCGGCCCGGTGAGCTACGGGCTCTCCAAGTCCGATCCCGGCCTGAACGGCGCGGGCTGAGCCGTGCTCGTTCTGCTGGCCACCACCCACCGGGTCGCGCCCGGCCTGCTCACCTGGCGTGCCTGGGAGACGCTGCGATCCGCCGCCCGGGTGCTCACCGGATCGTCCGAGCATCCCCAGCTGCCCTATCTGCTGGAGGCCGGGATCCCGGTCGAGGTCGTCGACGCCGACCCGCGGTCGCTGGCCGAGGCGGCCCTGTCGGCCCCGGTGGTGTGGGTCGGCTCACCCGAGGGCGACGAGGCGCTGCTGCGCGCCCTCGGTGCCCTGGCGGTCGCCGGGGACGCACCGGAGATCGAGGTCCTGCACGGGTCCTACGACCTGCCCGGCGCCCGGCTGCTCGACCTGGTCCAGGTGATGGACGTCCTCCGCCGTGACTGCCCGTGGGACCGCAAGCAGACCCACGCGTCGCTGGCGCCGTACCTGATCGAGGAGTCCTACGAGCTGGTCGACGCCATCGAGGCGGAGGACCTGACGGGCCTCCGCGAGGAGCTCGGGGACGTGCTGATGCAGGTCGCCTTCCATGCCGTGGTGGCCGGTGAGCGCGCCCCGGAGGACGGCGGCTTCACCATCGACGACGTCGCCGCCGGGATCGTCGACAAGCTCGTACGCCGTCATCCGCACGTCTTCGCCGACGTGAGCGTCTCGGGCGCGGACGAGGTCAACGAGAACTGGGAGCAGATCAAGGCCGCCGAGCGCGCCGCCAAGAGCGAGGACCATTCGATCTTCGACGGCGTCGCGATGGGCCAGCCTGCGCTGTCCCTGGCGGCCCAGCTGTGGCGGCGGGCCGCCCGCGCGCAGGCTCCGGCGGAGCTGTCGTCCGGGCTGGGTTCGGAGCTCGGCGCCGAGCTGTTCGCGCTGGTCGCCCGGGCTCAGGAGCAGGGGCTCGACCCGGAGGCCGAGCTGCGCAGGGTCGCTCGCGACTACCGCGCCCGCGTCGAGACCTGGGAACAGGCCCCGCCCGACTGATCCGCCGTGCCGCTGTGATCTCTTGGTCGATGTGCAGCGGAATCGCAAGATCACTGAGAGCGCAGGGGTTGGGGTAGTCCTGCGGCATCTGTCCGTCTACGCTGGCCCCGTGTCCTCACGGGGCCGCCGGAAAGGTGGCGCAGCCTACGCCATCCGGCGACTCGCCGGGCTGGGCGTGCTCGCCGGCCTGCTGGTGGCGATGCTGATCCTGCCCATGGCGTGCACGGCGGGGGTGGGGGCCCGGGACACCGCGAGCTGGTTCCAGAAGGTCCCCGACGACCTGCGGACCCCGGAGCTGGCGCAGCGCTCGCGGATCCTGGCCACCGACGGCTCCACGATCGCGACCTTCTACTTCGAGAACCGGATCGACGTCAAGCTCGCCCAGGTGGCGCCGGTCGCCCGCCGGTCCATCCTGGCGATCGAGGACAGCCGGTTCTACGAGCACGGCGCCCTCGACTCCCGCGGCACCGTCCGGGCCCTGCTGAACAACCTCCAGCCCGGGACGGGAACCCAGGGGGGCTCGGGCATCACCCAGCAGTACGTCAAGAACATGCTGGCCGAGACCGCCGAGACCACGCAGGAACGGCAGGCCGCGCTGGCGGTCACCCCGGCCCGCAAGCTGCGTGAACTGCGCTTCGCCGTGGCGCTGGAGCGGCAGCTGTCCAAGGACGAGATCCTCCGCCGCTACCTCAATATCGCCTACTTCGGCGACGGCGCGTACGGCATCGAGGCGGCCGCCAGGCACTACTTCTCCAAGTCCGCCGCGAAGCTGAACCTCGGCGAGAGCGCCACGCTGGCCGGGATCGTCCGCAACCCGTTCGCCTACAACCCGCACCTGCACCCGGTCGCCGGCCGGGCCCGCCGCGACGTCGTACTGGAGCGGATGGCGGAGCTGGGCTGGATCACCCAGGCGGAGGCGGCCGCCGCCGGCCGGCAGCCGCTGGTCCTGAAGATCAATCAGACCGCGAACGGCTGCGTCACCAGCAAGGCCCCGTTCTTCTGCGACTACGTACAGCGGGAGATCCTCACCAACCCGGTCTTCGGGCGCACGCCGGAGGCGCGCAAGAGACTGCTGCAGCGCGGCGGGCTGACCATCCAGACCACCCTGGACTGGAAGGTGCAGCGGGCCGCGCAGCGCGCGATAGACCGGCATGTCCCCGCCCGCAACTCCGCGCACAAGGCCGCCGCCGAGACGCTGGTCGAGCCCGGCACAGGGGAGATCAAGGGCATGGCCGTCGACCGACTGCTGGGCCCGAACCGGGAACGCGGCAAGACTTGGATCAACTTCGCCGCCGACGCCGACCACGGCGCCAGTATCGGCATGCCGGCCGGATCGACCTTCAAGGTCTTCACCCTGGCGGCGGCGCTCGACGAGGGTCTGCCGTTCGGCACCCGGCTGAACGCGCCCACGGGATTCACCCCCACCGGCTACCGCAACTGCAAGGGCCAGCGGGTCGGTGACACCAGGACGCTGCACAACTCCTCGGACGGCGAGGGCGGGCGTTCGTTCAGCCTGGTGACCGGCACCTGGCACTCGGTGAACACCTTCTTCCTCGGGCTGGAGCGCAAGGTCGGGCTCTGCGACACCGCCAAGATGGCCGAACGGCTCGGCATGCGGCAGGGCAACGGCAAGCCGCTGGAGCAGTTCCCGTCGTTCACGCTCGGCTTCAACCCGGTGTCCCCGACCCGGATGGCGGCGGCCTACGCGGCCTTCGGCGCACGCGGCCGCTACTGCGAGCCCATCGCGATCAGGAGCATCACCGACGCGGCGGGCAAGCCGGTCGCGGTGCCCAGCGCGAACTGTCGGCAGGCCATCGGAAAGGGCGTCGCCGACGCCGTCACCCACGTGCTGCGCGGCGTGCTGACGAAGGGCACCGCCAGCGGCCTGGGGATCGGGCGGCCCGCGGCGGGCAAGACGGGCACCGTGGACGACTTCTCGGCGGCCTGGTTCGCCGGGTACACCCCGGATCTGGCGTCGGCCGTGTGGATGGGGGACCCCCGGGGCGGCTTCGGCCATCCGATGGGCGATCTCTGCATGGACGGGGAGTGCTACGGCGCGGTCTTCGGCGCCACCATCCCGGCGCCGATCTGGCACGACACGATGAGGGCGGCGCTCTCCGGCACGCCCGAGCGCGGTTTCCACTCGCCACCCCGGCACTACTTCAGCAAGGGCTCCGGTGAGGACGATCTCAAGATCCCCGATGTCCGCGGGATGAAGGCCGCCCAGGCGGTGCGGGTGCTGCGGTCCGCCGGTCTCCGCGTCCGGCTCGCCTCCGCCGCGTCCGACAAGTACCCCAAGGGCATTGTGATCGGCACGAGTCCCGGTGCGGGCTCGGCCGTGCAGCCCGGCAAGGCGGTCACCGTGTACGTGAGCAAGGGCAAGAGCGCCAAGCCCCTGGCCGGCCTTCCGCTGAAGCCGCCGCCCGGCCTTCCCCGCCACTGACGGCGGGAGCACACGACCACCCGGTGGCCGGAACACCGCCCGCCGGGTGGTCGTGCTCACACGGTGTCGACCTCCGCCGTCATGCCTCAGTGGCGGCCGTGGTGGTGCCCGTGGTGGTGGCCGTGGTGGTGGCCGTGGTGCCGGTGGTGACGGTGGTGCCTGTGGTGACGGTGGTGGCGGTGGTGCCTGTGGTGACGGTACCGGTGGTGGCGGTGACGGCAGTGGTGGCCGCGGCAGGGGCGAACGGTCGACACGGTCTGCGACACACTGGTCGTGGCGGCAGCGGCGGCCGCGGTCACGCCGGCCTGGGCGGACGTGCCGGCCGCGAGGACGCTTCCGGCGGCCAGTGCCAGGCCGGACAGGGTCAGTGCGAGGGACCTCGGAACATTCATGGTGTACCCCCCTGGAGAACGGAACCGTTATGGCGGAATTCGTTCATAGCGGGACATAAATGGTTCTTAGCGCGCTACGTCCCACCCTGGGCGGCTATTCCCGAAGGCAATCTTCTAAAAACCGGCTAAATGCCGTTCTTTGCGCTACCTTGAAATTGACACCCGCCGACATGACGCCTCATAGCCGAAACGGGGGTGGATGTCTCCGTGCAGTTACCGCCATTTCGTCGGAAATCTGATCACTGGACAAAAAATGGCGATATTAGCCTTTTGTCCGAAATCGTTCACGGTGAGGTCCAGGGGGCCGGCTCAGTCCTCGGGCATGAGGCCCCGGACATGGTCGGGCAGCCTTCCGGCGACGATGTCGGCGAGGGTGACCCCGTCCACGACGCTGAGCAGCGCCGTGTCCGCGGCCAGCCACACCTGCTGGAGATGGGCGGCCGCGCCATCGTAGGCGGCGTCCTGTGCCGGTTCGCCGCGTACCTCGGTCAGCGACCCGTCGACGACCCGGATGACCTCGCCCACCGAGATGTCGGCGGCGGGTCTGGTCAGCCGGTATCCGCGGTCGGGCCCCCGCTGACTGAATATCAGATCGGCCCGGCGCAGTTCGCTCAGAATGGTCTTCAGAAATGTCAGCGGCATGTGATGCCCGGTCGCCAGCGCCCCGGCGGTGATGGTGTCGGGTTCGGCCGCCGCCAGCGCGAGCATGGCGCGCAGGGCATAGTCGGTTCGTGCTGTGATGTGCAAGGTCACTTCCCCAGGGCCGGACCTCCTACTTCGCCGCCAGGGACCGCGCTCCCGGGCTGGGCCGGATGTGCACGGTGCCGCCGGGCTCGAGGTCGAGCCGTTCGGCGAGCCCGCGGGTGACCTGCGCCCACGCGTCATGGTCACCCGAATCAGAGGCCAGGCGCATCTCGACCCGGACCTCGAAACCGAGGCGTACGACGCGCTGGACGGTGGCCGGCTCGGTGCCCGGCTCCGCCGTGGTCGTCAGCTCGATGTCGTGCGGCCGGACGAGCTGCCCGTCGATCTCGGTGACGGGACCGAGGAAGCGCATCACGAACGGGTTGGCGGGGTTGTCGTAGATCTCGTGCGGGCTGCCGGACTGCACCACCTCGCCGCCCGCCAGCAGCACGATCGTGTCGGCGACCTCGATGGCCTCCTCCTGGTCGTGGGTGACGAAGACGGTGGTCACGTGGACCTCGTCGTGCAGCCGGCGCAGCCACGCCCGCAGCTCCTTGCGGACCTGGGCGTCCAGCGCGCCGAACGGCTCGTCGAGCAGCAGCACCTCCGGCTCCACGGCCAGGGCACGGGCCAGTGCCATGCGCTGGCGCTGGCCGCCGGACAGCTGCGCGGGGTACCGCTTGGCGAACTGGTCCAGGTGCACCAGCTCCAGCAGTTCGTGGACCCGCGTGCGGATCTGGTCCTTGGGCCGCTTGCGGATCTGCAGGCCGAAGGCCACGTTGTCGAAGACGGTCATGTGCTTGAACGCCGCGTAGTGCTGGAAGACGAACCCGACGTTGCGCCGCTGCGGGGACAGCCGGGTGGCGTCCACCCCGGAGATCAGCACGGTGCCCGAGTCGGGCTGTTCCAGGCCCGCGATGACGCGCAGCAGGGTCGACTTCCCGCCGCCGCTGGGGCCCAGCAGGGCCGTCAGCGAGCCGGAGGTCACGTCGATCGACACGTCCTTCAGCACCGGGGTCGAACCGAAGGCCTTGTTGATGTCGCGGACTTCGATGGCCATCAGTCTTCGCCCTTCGGACGGAACAGTTTGGTCAGCAGCAAGGAGACGATCGCGATCAGCGCCAGTGCCGTGGCGGCCGCGAAGGCGGCCGGCTGGTCGAAGTTCTGGAAGCGTTCCTCGACGAACAGGGTGAGCGTCTGGGTCTGGTCCACCAGCCGCCCGGAGACGACCGCCACCGCGCCGTACTCGCCGAGGGCCCGGGCCAGGCACAGGATGACGCCGTACGCGAGCGCCCACCGGATGCCCGGGATGGTGATGCGGCGGAAGGTCTGCCAGCCGCCGGCCCCCAGGGTGTGCGCGGCCTGCTCCTGCTCGTCGCCCATCTCCTCGAGCACGGGCACGATCGCCCGCACCACGAGGGGCAGCGACACGAACACGGTGGCCAGGACCATCCCGGGAGTGGAGAAGATCACCTGGATGCCCTGGTCCTCGAGCCAGCCCCCGACCGACGCGAACCTGCCGTAGATCAGGATGAGGGCCAGGCCCACGACCACGGGCGAGACCGCCAGCGGCAGGTCGATCAGGGCGTTCAGCAGCCTCTTGCCGGGGAAGCGGTGGCGGACGAGCAGCAGCGCGGTGCCGATGCCGAACACCGTGTTGAGGGCCACGGCCCACAGCGCCACGATGAAGGTCACCTTGAACGCGTGCAGGGCCGACGGGGTGCTCAGCGCGTCGAAGAAGGGGCCCACGCCGTGCTCGAACGTACGCCAGCCGATCAGGGCCACCGGCAGCACCAGCAGGAAGAGCAGGTAGATCAGCGCGACCGCGCGCAGTCCGTACCTAGCCACGACGGGCCCCCCAGCGCTGGAGGAAGTCGAGCGAGACCAGCACCACGAGCGCGACCACGAGCAGCACGGTGGACACGGCCGCCGCGCCCGTCGCGTTGTCGCCCTCGAGCTGGCTGAAGATGTGCACCGCGGCGACCTGCGTCTTGAACGGCAGGTTGCCGGAGATCAGCACGGTCGAGCCGAACTCGGCGATCGCCCGGGTGAAGGCCAGCGCGGTGCCCGAGAGCATGGCCGGCAGCAGGTTCGGCAGGATGATCCGCCGGAAGATCACGAACGGCCGGGCGCCCAGCGAGGCCGCGGCCTGCTCCATGTCCCGGTCGAGTTCCAGCAGGACCGGCTGGACCGTGCGGACCACGAACGGCAGGGTGACGAACAGCAGGGCCACCACCACGCCCGCCCGGCTGTAGGCGAGGCTGATCCCCAGCGGGCTGTCGCTGCCGTACAGCGCCAGCAGGACCAGGCCCGCGACGATGGTGGGCAGCGCGAAGGGCAGGTCGATCAGCGTGTCCACGACCGCCTTGCCGGGGAAGTTGTCGCGCACCAGGACCCAGGCGATGAGAGTGCCCATCACCAGGTTCACCAGGGCCACGATCACCGAGGCGCCGATCGTGAGCTTCAGCGCCGCCCAGGCGTCCGGCGTGGTGATCGCGTCCCAGAAGTAACCGGGCCCGTGCTCGGCGGACTTCCACACCACGGCCGCGAGCGGGATCAGCACGATCAGACTCAGGAAGATCAGCGAGGTGCCCAGCCCGAGGGCGGTGCCGCCCGCGCCACGGGGGAGCCCGGACGGCCGGTGCGGCCGGGGCCGGCCCGGCACCAGGCCGGCCCCCGCCGGACCGGGCGGAGTGCCGGCTCCGGCGGAGGCCACCGCGTCAGTGTCGGCGGACACCCGGCTACTTCTTCTCCGTGGTGACACCGAGCTTCTTCTCGATGCCGGTCACGATGCCGGCCTGCGGGTCGAAGAAGTCCTTGGTCACCTTCGTCCAGCCGCCGAGGTCCTGGATGGTGAACAGCCCGGCGGGCTTGGGGAACTTCTCCGCGCCCGGCACGCCCTGCTCGACCGGCCGGTAACCGTTCTCGACGAAGATCTTCTGCCCCGCCTGCGAGTGCAGGAACGTCAGGAAGGCCTTGGCCTCGGCCGGGTGCGCGCTGTTCTTGGTCACCGCGACCGGGTTCTCGATGAGGATCGTCGAGTCCGGCACCGTGTAGTCCAGCGCCTGGTTGTTCTGCTGAGCGAAGATCGCCTCGTTCTCGTAGGTGATGATCGCGTCGCCCTTGCCGCCGGCGAAGGTCTGCAGCGACTTGCGTCCGCTGTCGTCCTGGACCGGCACGTTCTTGAGCAGCGAGTCGAGGAACGCCACTCCCGCGGCCTTGTCGGTGTTCTTGGCAGACTTGGCCCCGTAACCGGCCAGGATGTTCCAGCGCGCGCCACCCGAGGTGAACGGGTTGGGCGTGATCACCTGGATGCCGGGCTTGGTCAGGTCGTCCCAGGTCTTGAGACCCTTGGGGTTGCCCTTACGGGTCCCGATGACCGCCACGGAGTCGGTGACCATGCCCTTGGTCGGGTTCTTGTTCCAGTCCTCGGCGACCAGGCCGGCCTTGGTCAGCCGGGTGATGTCGGTCTCCAGGGAGAAGGCGACGAGGTCCGCCTTCAGGCCGGACTCGACCGCCCGGCTCTGGTCCCCGGACGCGCCGTACGACTGGGTGAAGGTGACGTTCTTGCCCTCCGGCGTGGCCTGGAAGGCCTTGATGATCTTCTGGTACGCGGCCTGCGGGGTCGAGTAGGCCACCAGGGCCAACTGGACCTTCTTGCCGCCGCCCCCGGTGCCCGTGGAGTCGCTCCCGCCGCACGCTGCCAGTGCGGACATACCGATTCCCAGCGCTGTGATCGCGGCGATGCCTCTGGCTCTGCGGCCCATGGTCCTACTCCATATTTTCGACCTATTCGGTAAGAAAAGTAGACCAGGTAGGGATTTTACCGTCAACTCGGAACCTGGGCCCCGCCGGACACGGTTCTGTAACAGCGGGGAGGTGCCGGGCGGCGCGCCAGGTGCCCGCCCCCGCACCGGGCCCAGTAGGCTCGGGGGACGAAACACCCATCGCCTCAAGGAGCACTCGTGCCGTCGATCGACGCCGTTTACGCCCGGGAGATCCTGGACTCCCGTGGCAACCCCACAGTCGAGGTCGAGGCCTTTCTCGACGACGGGACCCAGGCGCAGGCCGCGGTTCCCAGTGGCGCGTCCACCGGCCAGTTCGAAGCCGTCGAACTGCGCGACGGCGGGGAGCGCTACGGCGGCAAGGGCGTGCAGCAGGCCGTCGCCGCGGTCAACGACCGGATCGACGAGCACATCGTCGGTTTCGACGCCGACGACCAGCGGCTCATCGACCAGACGATGATCGACCTCGACGGCACCCCCGACAAGTCGCAGCTCGGCGCGAACGCGATCCTCGGGGTGAGCCTCGCGGTCGCCAAGGCCGCGGCCAAGTCGGCCGGCCTCCCGCTCTTCCGCTATGTCGGCGGCCCGAACGCGCACCTGCTGCCGGTGCCCATGCTGAACATCCTCAACGGTGGCGCGCACGCGGACACCAACGTCGACATCCAGGAGTTCATGATCGCGCCGATCGGCGCGGCCACGTTCAAGGAGGGCCTCCGCTGGGGCGCCGAGACCTACCACGCGCTCAAGTCCGTGCTGAAGAGCAAGGGACTCAACACCGGGCTGGGTGACGAGGGCGGCTTCGCCCCCGAACTGCCCAGCAACCGCGAGGCCCTCGACCTGATCCTGGAGGCGATCCAGAAGGCGGGCTTCACCCCCGGCCGGGACATCGCCCTCGCCCTGGACGTCGCCGCGACCGAGTTCCACTCCGACGGCGCCTACGCCTTCGAGGGCCAGAAGCTCGGCTCCGAGGAGCTGACGGCGTACTACACCGACCTGATCGGCGCCTACCCGCTGGTGTCCATCGAGGACCCGCTGGACGAGGAGGACTGGGCCGGCTGGAAGGCGCTCACCGACGCGATCGGCGACCGGGTGCAGATCGTCGGCGACGACCTGTTCGTCACCAACCCCGAGCGCCTGGCCCGCGGCGTCGAGACCGGCACCGCCAACGCCCTGCTGGTCAAGGTCAACCAGATCGGCACCCTCACCGAGACGCTCGACGCGGTCGCGCTGGCCCATCGTGGCGGCTACCGGTGCATGATGAGCCACCGGTCCGGCGAGACCGAGGACACCACCATCGCGGACCTCGCGGTCGCCACCGACTGCGGCCAGATCAAGACCGGTGCGCCGGCCCGCAGCGACCGGGTGGCGAAGTACAACCAGCTGCTGCGCATCGAGGAACTGCTGGGGGACGCCGCCCGTTACGCCGGGAACGGTGCCTTCCCGCGGTTCCGCTGGGACGGCTGACCCGGCCGGCACCATGCCGGCCCACCCGGCCGGCACCACGACGGACGAAGGGCGCGGCGATGGCCGAAGCGAGGACTCGGGGGAGCGCGGACCGCGCTCCCGAGCCGCGGGGAAGGCCGTCGCCGCAGCCGCCCCGGGCCGCGCGGCCGGAGTCGAAGAAGGGCCATCTGACCAGCCGGGCGGCGATCCTGGCCATCGTCATGTGCGCGATCGCGCTGAGCCTGGCCTACCCTGTCCGCGAGTACATCGCCCAGCGCCGGGAGATCGCCGCACTGCGCCAGCAGGAGCGGGTCAACCAGAAGCTGGTGGAGGAACTCGCGCTCCGGGAGCATCGCCTCGGCGATGAGTCGTACATTAAACGGGAGGCCCGGCGGCGGCTGCACTACTGCATGCCGGGTGAGAAGTGCTTCGTCGTCCTCGACGGCAGCGGGGGTAACAGGCAGACGGCCCAGCCGGACGGCCCACGGCGCACGCCGCCGTGGTACACCACGCTGTGGCGGTCGGTGGAGGCGGCCGACGGCGGCCGTTAGCGCCCCAGGGGGCGTCTTCGGAGACCAGCGGTAAGCGCCGGCGCGGCCGGTTCGACGAGAAGGGGCACGGTTGATCGACGACAGCGATGCGGCGGCGATCGCCGCCCAGCTGGGCCGGAGGCCACGCGGCATGCGGGCGGTGGCGCACCGCTGCCCGTGCGGGCTGCCGGACGTCGTCGAGACCGCTCCCCGGCTGCCGGACGGCACCCCCTTCCCGACCCTGTTCTACCTGACCTGCCCCCGGGCGGCATCGGCGATCGGCACCCTCGAGGCGAGCGGGCTGATGCGGGAGATGACCGCCCGGCTGACGGTCGATCCCTCGCTCGCCGCGAAGTACGCCGCGGCCCACCAGGACTACCTGGACCGCAGGGACGGCGCCGCCCGCGACGAGGGCGTGGAGCCGCTGCCACCCGGCACCCAGAGCGCCGGCGGCATGCCCGAGCGGGTCAAGTGCCTGCACGCGCTCGTCGCACACGAACTCGCGGTCCCGGGGACGAACCCGTTCGGCCGTGAGGCGCTCGACGCGCTGCCCGAGTGGTGGCGCGGTGGTCCCTGTGTTGACACCCCCGAGGAGAGCCCGTGACGAGGGTCGCCGCCATCGACTGTGGGACCAACTCGGTCCGCCTGCTGATCGCCGATATCGGCGACGGAAAGCTGGTCGACGTCGAGCGCCGGATGGAGATCGTCCGGCTCGGCCAGGGAGTGGACCAGACCGGGATGCTGGCCCCCGAGGCGCTGGAGCGCACCTTCGCGGCCATGCGCGGCTACGCCAAGCTCATCGTCGACCACGGGGCCGACAAGGTCCGGGTGGTGGCCACCAGCGCCACCCGGGACGCCGGCAACCGGGCCGACTTCGTGAGCGGGGTCGTGGAGATCTTCGGAGTCGTGCCCGAGGTGGTGAGCGGCCATGAGGAGGCCGAGCTGTCCTTCGTCGGCGTGACCAAGGACCTCGTCGAGCTGCGCCCGCTCCGCCCGTACCTCGTGGTCGACATCGGCGGCGGATCCACCGAGTTCGTGGTCGGCAGTTCCCACGTCCAGGCGGCCAAGTCCGTCGACATCGGCTGCGTGCGGATGACCGAACGCCACCTGCAGAGCGACCCGCCCACCCCCGACCAGTTCGCCGCCGCGGTCGCCGACATCGACGCCGCCCTGGCGAAGGTGCGGGAGACCGTCCCCGTGGACGAGGCCCGGACCCTGGTCGGGCTGGCCGGCTCGGTCACCACGGTGGCCGGCATGGCGCTCGACCTGCCCGAGTACGACCCCGCGCGCATCCACCTGTCCCGGATCACCGCGGAGCGGGTGCACGGGGTGACCAGGAGGCTGCTGCACTCCACCCGCGCGGAGCGGGCCGCCATCGGGGTCATGCACCCCGGCCGCGTCGACGTCATCGGCGCCGGTGCGCTGATCCTCGACCGGATCATGCGGGAGTACAACTTCGGCGCGGTGGTCGTCAGCGAGCACGACATCCTCGACGGCATCGCCTGGTCCCTGGTCTGACGCAGGTCATGACGGCGCCAGAACACGAGGTGAACGCCCCCTTCGTGCCGCCCGGTACCGGGTGGCCGGACGATCCGGCCGGCCCCGGCACCCCGGTGGCGCACGATCCGGCGGAGGTGGCCGCTCTGGCCGCCGGCGCCCCGTCACTGGGGGAGCTGTGCGCCCGTCAGTCGGTGTGCCGGGCCTGCCCGCGGCTGGTCGCCTGGCGGGAGAAGGTGGCGGTCGAGCGGCGCCGGGCGTACGCGGACGAGACCTACTGGGGCCGGCCCATCGCGGGCTGGGGCGACGAGCGGCCGCGCATCCTCATCGTCGGGCTGGCCCCGGCGGCGCACGGCGGGAACCGCACCGGACGGATCTTCACCGGCGACCGGTCCGGGGACTGGCTGTACGCCTCGCTGCACCGGGTCGGCCTCGCCACGCAGGCCACCAGCACTCATGCGGGCGACGGCCAGCGGCTCATCGGGACCCGCATGGTCGCCACGGTGCGCTGCGCGCCACCGGACAACAAGCCGACCCCGGCCGAGCGGGACGCGTGCGCCCCCTGGCTCGCGCGCGAGCTGGCGGACGTCGCACCGAGCGTGCGGGTGATCGTCGCGCTCGGGGGCTACGCCTGGCAGGGCGTCTGGCCGGCCCTCCGGCAGGCCGGATACGCCCTGCCCAGGCCCCGGCCGCCGTTCGGCCACGGCGCCGAGGTGGTCCTCGCCCGGGGCGCGACGTCCACACTGCTGCTGGGGTGCTACCACCCCAGCCAGCAGAACACCTTCACCGGCAGGGTCACCGAGGACATGCTCGACGCCGTGTTCACCAGAGCCGACCGGTGGGCCGGCGAAGCGGGCTGACTCAGGCGCCGGGACCGGCCGTCAGGGGAGTGGTCTCGAGCCGGTTGTGCTGACAGACGGAGCCGCCGCTCCAGGGCGCGGCCAGCGGCACGGTCTCGTCGGGCGGGATCACCTGCAGGACGGTGGGCACGCCCTGGCAGGCCGGGCCGCCGGTCTCGTCGTCGGCGGGCACCGCGGACCAGCGCAGCAGGGTGTGGGCGTGCCCGCCGGGCGGGATGACGAACGTCGCCGGGCTGCCCTGCCGGCTCACCGCGCCGCCGAATCCCTCGGAGGCGGTGCCCAGGCCCAGGCCCGGCCAGCCCCGTACCTTGCACGAGTGCCCCGAGACGTTGGTGAACCGCAGCGTGGCGAAGCGCGAGCCCGCGCCGGCGTTGTAGCCGGTCACCACCGCGTGCAGCCCGGCGCTGTGGCAGCGGGCGATGCCCGTGGCCCCGCCGGCGGGCTGACCGGCCACCGGTGCGGCACTCGTGCCGCCGGTGCCGCTGGTGCCACCTGCGCCGGCCGTGCCGCCGGGAGCGGTCCCGGTGGGGGTGCCCGCGGTGGGTCCGGCCGTGACCGGGGCCGCGGACGCCGGGCCACCGGCCCCGGTGTGGACGGAGGCCTTACAGCCGGTGGCCGTCAGGGCGAGCGCGGCGACCGCGATCGTGCCCAGCGCAAAGCGGTTCATGGTTCTCCTGTTGCTGATGTGACGCGTGAATCCCCGTGCGGGGATGCGTCGTGGTGTCGTGTAACGCCCTGGGGCGGCCGTCACCCGGGTCGGGTCGAGTCCGGGAGATCACCGCGAGGGCCCCGGGGCAGGGCCGAGGCCAAGCGGTCGGCCCGCTTGGCGCCCCCGTCTGGCCCTGCCCCCGCACCTGGTTACGTGAAGTGAGATGCGTACGGTGATGTCCGGGTTCGCTCAAGGATGGGAGTTTCTTGAGTGAACGCGTGATCCTTGGGGGTCTGTGAGGGTGCTCACCCGAGGTGACGTGCCCGCCCGGCGGGGTACGGCTCTGGCATGCCCCAGAACAGCAGCACCCATATCTTGATCATCGGTGGCGGCTACGTCGGCATGTACACCGCGCTTCGGCTCCAGCGGAAACTGCGCGGGCGGCTCAAGCGCGGCGAGGTGCGGATCACCGTCGTCGACCCCCAGTCCTTCATGACCTACCAGCCCTTCCTGCCCGAGGCCGCGGCGGGCAACCTCGAGCCCCGGCACGTGGTGGCACCGCTGCGCCGGGTGCTCGACCGGGTCACGATCCTCAACGGGCGGGCCGTCCGCATCGACCACGAGCAGCGGCAGGCGCGGATCCGGCTGGCCGGCGCGGACGCCTACCGCGACCTGTCGTACGACCTGATCGTCGTGGCCGCGGGCTCGATCTCCAGGACGCTCCCCATTCCCGGGCTCGCGGAGTGCGGCATCGGCTTCAAGACCGTGGCGGAGGCCATCTACCTGCGCAACCACGTGCTCGCCCGGCTCGACATCGCCGCCTCCAACGACAACGAGAAGATCCGCAGGCGGGCCCTCACGTTCGTGTTCGTGGGCGGCGGCTACGCGGGGGTCGAGGCCCTCGCGGAGCTCGAGGACATGGCCCACGACGCGATCCGGTACTACCCCGGCATCCAGCCCGGGGACATGCGCTGGGTGCTGGTCGAGGCCAGCGACCGCATCCTGCCCGAGGTCGGCCCGGACATGGGCGCCTGGACCGTCGACGCCCTCCGCAAGAGGGGCATCGAGATCCGGCTCGGCACCATGCTGAAGTCCGCGGAGAGCGGCCACATCGTGCTCAGCGACGGCGAGTCGTTCGAGGCCGGCACGCTGGTGTGGACCGCCGGGGTCAAACCGCATCCGGTCGTCCGCGCGTCCGACCTGCCCGTCGACGACAAGGGGCGGCTGAAGGCGACCGCCGAGCTCACCGTCGAGGGGACGGAGCACGCCTACACCGCCGGTGACAACGCGGCGGTCCCCGACCTCACCAAGCCCGGCGAGTTCTGCGCGCCCAACGCCCAGCACGCCGTACGCCAGGCCAGGCGCCTGGCCGACAACATCGTCGCCGACCTGCGGGGGAAGCCGCGCAAGCCGTACAGGCACGCCTACGTCGGGTCGGTGGCGAGCCTCGGCCTGCACAAGGGCGTGGCCCAGGTGTACGGCGTGAAGACACGCGGGTTCCCCGCATGGTTCATGCACCGCACCTACCATCTGTCCCGGGTGCCGACGCTCAACCGCAAGGTACGCGTCGTCGCGGACTGGACGCTCGCGTTGTTCTTCCGCCGTGAGATCGTTTCCCTCGGAACGCTGCAACGGCCCCGCGAGGAATTCGAGCTGGCCACCGGTCAGCGGACGGAAGCGGACTGAGAGAACGGGAGGCACACCAGGTGCAGGACGGCGTCGCCTCCCGGCTGGCACCGCTGGCCGAGCGGATCCTGCTGAACCCGGCGAGCTCGGACGGCATGCTGCCGATCCGGATCCAGGCCTGGGACGGCAGCTCCATCGGCCCGGCGGACGCGCCGACCTTCGTGATCCGGCACCGCCGCGCGCTGCGGCGGCTGCTGTGGAAACCGGGGGAGATGGGGCTGGCCCGCGCGTACGTGGCCGGGGAGCTCGACATCGAGGGCGACATCTTCGCCGCGCTCGGGGCCGTCCAGCAGGTGATGCGCAGCGGAGAGCAGCCCATCCGGCTCAGCAGCGACGACAAGCGGGAGATCGTCCGGACCGCCGTCACCCTGGGCGCGGTGGGGCCCGAGCCCAAGCCGCCGCCCGAGGAGTTCCCCCTCGGGCGCGCGGCGGGCGCCGCCGCCCGGCAGCCGGGACCGCTCGGTGAGGGCGCCGCCTTCTTCGCCCCTGTCCTAGGGCCCACGCTGGCCTACCAATGCGCCCGCTGGGACGACGACACGGACGACCTGGAGCAGGCCCAGCGGGCCGCTCACGCGGCGATCGCCCGGCGCCTGGGCCTCGGGCCCGGCTCCCGGGTCCTGGACCTGTCCTGCGGCTGGGGGGCCTTCGCGCTGTACGCGGCGGCCGAGCACGGTGCCCAGGTGGTCGGCCTCACCCGCTCACCCGCCCAGGCCGAGCATGCCCGAGACCTGGTGAGACGCGCCGGGCTCACCGACCTGGTCGACATCCGGGCCGGTGACCACACGGCCGCGGGCGGCGTGCAGTACGACGCGATCGTGGCGCTCAGCGGCACCGACCAGGCGGAGCTGCTGGCGGCAGACCTCTACTCGCTGCTCAGACCGGGCGGGCGGCTGCTCCTCCAGCAGCTCACCCGCCGTTCCGGCCCGCACTCCACCCGCCGCACCTTCACCACCAGCTACGTCTTCCCGCGGAACGGGGAGCTGTCCCCGCTCGGTGAGATCGTCGCGGGGCTCGAGGAGGCCGCCCTGGAGGTACGGACCGTCGCACCGCTGCGGGAGCAGTACGCCAGGACGTTGCGGGCATGGGCCGCCGGGCTGCAGCGGAACTGGGCGGAATGCGGGCGGCTGGCGTCGCCGGGGCGGGCCCGGGTGTGGCTGCTCTACCTCGCGGCGTCGGCGCTGGCATGCGAAACCGGGCGTATCGGCATGTACGAGGTTTCGGTGGTCCGCCGGGATCCGGAAGGCGCCGTGGAAGAGGTCTTCGCTGACGGCGACGCAGCGTGGCCCTCGTGATTCAACCCTATTTCGGTCGTGCCCGACAAAGGCATCTCCTGTGACCGGTAAAATTTCCCCCACCTCGCTGACCTGGGGTTACATGCTCCTCTTTCGCGGTATCGGGCGAATTCAGTAGGCCGTCGCCGTCGATAAGGAATGGAATCATCCCGTATTTCCGGGTGGCCATGGCATTATCGAAGCACCGGTATGATTAACGCTGCCCCCGTAGCCCAACGGCAGAGGCAGACTCCCTAAAAGAGTCAATGGTGTCGGTTCGAGTCCGACCGGGGGCACTGGGCGTGCTGCATTTCGTGTGGACGGAACGATTCGGGCGTGCCGGACGTCTACACTGATCAGACCGCTCTGAGTGTGGAGGCTTCGATGGAGAGCAGGAACCCCGCCTTCCGGGGCGATTCGTTCCAGCGGCAGCTGCAGGAGAACTCCAGCCCGCAGCAGCTGAACAACATGTACAACGCACCGTCCTACGCCCCGCCGGCGCCACCGGTCACCCGGCCGATGACGCTCGACGACGTCGTGGTCCGTGGCTTCCTCACGCTGGGAATGCTGGTGCTGACCGCCGCCCTGGCCTGGACCCTGGTGCCGACCAGCCTGGCCATGCCGGTGCTGGTCATCTCGGTGCTGGCGGAGCTCGGCATCGGGCTTTACATCAGCTTCGCGCGCAAGGCCAACGCGCCGCTGGTGCTGATCTTCGCGGCCGTGTACGGCGTCGCCGTCGGGATCATCAGTCATGCGTACAACGACATTTACAACGGGATCGTCTTCCAGGCGGTCATCGGCACCGCGCTGGCCTTCGCGGCCATGCTGACGGTGCACTCCCTAAAGATCATCCGGGTCACGCCCAAGTTCGTGAGGTTCGTCAGCGCCGCCGGGCTCGCCCTGGTCGGTCTGATGATCATCAACCTCGTGGTGCAGCTCTTCGGCCACGCGGACGGCATCGGCATCCGGGACGGGGGCAACCCGCTCGCCTACGTCTTCAGCGCGGTGGCCATCCTGATCGGCTGCTTCTTCCTGCTGCTGGACTTCGACGAGATCGAGAAGGGGGTGCGCTACGGCGCTCCCGAGAAGTTCGCGTGGTACTGCGCCTTCGGCCTGGTGCTGAGCCTGGTCTGGATCTACCTGGAGATCCTGCGCCTGTTGTCGTACTTCTCCGGCAGAGACTGACCGGATCGCGACACGCCCGACGCCCGGTCTCCGCTTCGGCGGAGACCGGGCGTTCCGGTGTATGAGGGCGTTGCGGGCGCGCCGGAGAAGGGCGCGCCGGAGACCGGCGGCCTGGGCCGGGTCAGTAGCGGTGTTCGCGGCGGTGCCGGCCGTGCTCCTGGACGAGGGCGGCGGCGTATCCGTGGGAGATGCCATGCTCGTCCGCCAGCCAGTTCGCCCGCTCGTCGCAGCGCTGGAAGGACGGACCGTTCTCGATGGCCTCGAACCACTCGGGGAGTCCACGTCCTGTGACCGTGGGAATGCGGGCGATCAGATTCTTGTGCAGCTCCGGCGAGTGGGTTAGATACATCGGCACCTCCAGGTCGCTGTACGTTCTTCCTGCTGACTGTGCAACAAGTCTGGGGATGTGACAACCCTATAACGGCGACCTATCTGACAGGTTACCGGCTCCCGTCTTCCAGACGATCTTGATATGTGCTCCAGGGCGCGGCCGCGGAGACGGCGCCGAGCGCGCCGGAGAGCACGACGGCCCGGGCGGGCGCACGGTGGCGCCGCCCGGGCCGTCGAGATGAGGTCAGCTGAGGCGCTCGAGCACCATGGCCATGCCCTGGCCGCCGCCCACGCACATGGTCTCCAGCCCGTACTGCTTGTCGTGGAACTGGAGGCTGTTGATCAGGGTGGTGGTGATCCGGGCACCCGTCATGCCGAACGGGTGGCCCAGCGCGATCGCGCCGCCGTTGACGTTGAGCTTGTCGATGTCGATGCCCAGGTCCTCGGCGGACGGCAGCACCTGCGCGGCGAAGGCCTCGTTGATCTCGACCAGGTCGATGTCGTCGATGGTCATGCCGGCCTTGGCCAGGGCCTTACGGGAGGCCTCGACCGGGCCCAGGCCCATGATCTCCGGAGAGAGGCCGGTGACTCCGGTGGACACGATCCGGGCCAGCGGGGTGATGCCCAGTTCGGCGGCCCTGGTGTCGGACATGATCACCACCGCGGCGGCGCCGTCGTTCAGCGGGCAGCAGTTGCCGGCGGTGACGGTGCCGTCGGGGCGGAAGACCGGCTGGAGCTGGGACACCTTGTCGTAGGTGGTCCCGGCCCGGGGGCCGTCGTCCTTGGCCACGACGGAGCCGTCGGGCAGCGTGGCCGGGGTGATGTCCTTCTCGAAGAACCCGTTGGCCAGGGCCTTCTCGGCGAGGTTCTGTGACCGTACGCCGAACTCGTCCTGCGCCTGCCGGGTGACGCCGCGCAGCCCGGCGACGTTCTCGGCGGTCTGGCCCATCGCGATGTAGACGTCGGGCACCGAGCCGTCCTGACGGGGGTCGTGCCACACGCCCGAGCCGCCGGCCTCCAGGGCCTTGGAGCGGCCTTCGGCGTCCGCGAACACCGGGTTCTTGGTGTCCGGCAGGCCGTCGCTGCTGCCCTTGGCGAACCGGCTGACCATCTCCACCCCGGCGGAGACGATGACGTCGGCCTCGCCGGCCTTGATCGCGTGCAGGGCCATCCGGGTGGTCTGCAGCGAGGAGGAACAGTAACGGGTGATCGTCGCCCCGGGGACCGTGTCCAGGCCGAGCAGCACCGACACCACGCGGGCCATGTTGTAGCCCTGCTCCCCGCCGGGCAGGCCGCAGCCGAGCAGCAGGTCGTCGATGGTGGTCGGGTCGAGCTGCGGGACCTTGTCCAGCGCGGTCCGGACCATCTGAGCGGTGAGATCGTCGGGGCGCAGCTCCTTGAGCGACCCCTTGAACGCACGTCCGATCGGCGAACGGGCGGTCGCGACAATGACAGCCTCGGGCATGGTGAACTCTCTCTCCTCGGCGTCCCGGTGTTACTCACGGGTACACCGCAACTTAACCCTTTCGGGACGGCTTCGCACACACGGGGTCGGTCCTCCCCGGAAAATCGGTCGGCCAAGCCCCGGCCGGGCGCCCCTGTGCTCGGGTCGCATTGCCGTGACCACCCCCACGCGGCCCCCCACGCGGCCCCCGGCGGGGCGCGGGCGTCACGCCGGGCCGGGCAGGCCCTGGGCGCTGGCCAGGAAGGCCAGCAGATCCTGCCGGGTGACGAGGCCGGCCGGTTTGCCGTCGATCAGCACCACGGCCGCGCCGGCCTTCTCCAGCACCTCCACGGCCTTGGTCACCGGCTCGCCGGAGCCGATCATGGGCAGCGGCAGCGACATGTGATCGACCAGCTCGTCGTCCAGCCGGGCCCGGCCGTGCACCAGGGCGTCCAGCAGGTCCCGCTCGACGATGGAGCCGACCACCTCGGCGGCCATGACCGGGGGCTCCTCCTTCATCACGGGAAGCTGCGAGACCTCGTACTCCCGCATCAGCGAGATCGCGGCGCCGACCGTCTCCTCGGGATGGACGTGCACGAACTCCGGGAGGCCGCCGCCCTTGCGGGAGAGCACCTCGCCGACGCGGGCGCCCTCGGACGCCGGGGCCAGGAAGCCGTAGTCGGCCATCCACTCGTCGTTGAAGATCTTCGACAGGTAGCCGCGGCCGCCGTCGGGCAGCAGGACGACGATCACGTCTTCGGGGCCGGCGTCCGCGGCCACCCGCAGGGCCGCCACCACCGCCATGCCGCACGAGCCGCCGACCAGCATCGCCTCCTCCCGGGCCAGCCGCCGGGTCATGAGGAAGGAGTCCTTGTCGGAGACCGCGATGATGCGGTCGCAGATGTCGCGGTCGTAGGTCGCCGGCCAGATGTCCTCGCCGACCCCCTCGACGAGGTAGGGCCGCCCGCTGCCGCCGGAGTAGACCGAGCCCTCGGGGTCGGCCCCGATGATCTGTACCCGGCCGCCGGACACCTCCTTGAGGTAGCGCCCGGTGCCGCTGATCGTGCCGCCCGTGCCGATGCCCGCCACGAAGTGGGTGATCCGCCCCTCGGTCTGCTCCCACAGCTCCGGTCCGGTGGACGCGTAGTGCGAGCGCGGGTTCTCCGGGTTGGCGTACTGGTCGGGCTTCCAGGCCCCCGGGATCTCGGCCGCCAGCCGGTCGGAGACCGAGTAGTACGACTCGGGGTGGTCCGGGGAGACCGCGGTCGGGCAGATCACGACCTCGGCGCCGTAGGCCCGGAGCACGTTGATCTTGTCGCCGGCGACCTTGTCCGGGCAGACGAAGACGCAGCGGTAGCCCTTCTCCTGGGCCACGATGGCCAGCCCCACCCCGGTGTTGCCCGAGGTTGGCTCCACGATGGTGCCGCCGGGCCGCAGCGCGCCCGAGGCCTCCGCGGCCTGGATCATGCGTACGGCGATGCGGTCCTTCACCGAGCCGCCGGGGTTGAAATATTCGACCTTCGCCAGCACCTGGGGACCTTCGCCGGCACCCCGGCCGGTCACCCTGCGCAGCCGGACCAGCGGCGTGTCGCCCATCAGTTCAATCAGCGAGTCGTGTACGCGCACAGGGACTTCCTTGTCGGCTATTACGCTCAC
Organism: Actinomadura scrupuli; assembly: GCF_050971785.1. Lineage (NCBI taxonomy): Bacteria > Bacillati > Actinomycetota > Actinomycetes > Streptosporangiales > Thermomonosporaceae > Actinomadura > Actinomadura scrupuli. The sequence goes on from NZ_JBPCCU010000002.1 coordinate 863,359, forward strand.
GCACTCCGGGCCCCTCGCGGCAGGGCCCGCACAGGGACACCTGCCGTCGCCTCCGGCCCGATGTGCGCGATCTCTCGGACGAAGCCGACCGTTCGGTCGGCCAATTCGGATAGATTCTTCTCTCCGAAGGTAGCTCACCTCGGCAGATCCGGGGATCTATCAGGTACAGGCGAGGAGCCAGGCGTCAGCAAACAGGGGGCCCGATGATCAGAGCGCTCACCGCCCGGCGGATCGCGACGGCGGCGGCCGTCGGTGGTGGCGGGATCACGGTGCTCGGCGGAATGACCTTCGGGCTGCTGGTCGTGGAGGCCAAACTCGCCCGCAAGATCATCAAAGCCAGCCCCTACGGCGCTCCTCCCGGCACCGACGGCCTCTACGGAGCGTCACACCCCGGTGATCCCATCTCCTTCGCCATGATCGGCGATTCCACCGCGGCCGGGCTCGGGGTGGACCGGCCCGACGAGACCTCCGCGGCGCTGCTGGCGGCCGGGCTCTCCGCGATCGCCTCCCGGCCCGTACGGCTGACCAACGTCGCCATCTCGGGCTCCCGGTCCTCGGGCCTGGACGCGCAGGTCACCCAGGCGCTGGCCGCCCGCCCGGAGATCGCGGTCATCATGATCGGCGCCAACGACGTCACCGCCCGGGTGACCGCGGGCGAATCCGTACGGCATCTGGACGGGGCGGTGCGCCGCCTGCACGCGGCCGGCTGCGAGGTGGTCGTCGGCACCTGCCCGGATCTCGGGTCGGTGGAGCCGGTGATGCAGCCGCTGCGCTGGATCGCCCAGCGGGCCAGCCGTCAGCTCGCCGCCGCGCAGACCATCGCGGTCGTCGAGCAGGGCGGCCGTACGGTCTCCATGGGCGACCTGCTGGGCGGGGAGTTCGCCGCCGCGCCGCGGGAGATGTTCTCCGCCGATCGTTACCATCCGTCTGCGCGAGGTTACGCCGCGGCAGCGATGGCGGTGCTACCGTCGATGGCTGCCGCACTGGGGCTGGAACCGGATGGGGAGTCGGAGGACTGGCTCGTGTCCAGGGCCGGCAAACGTCGCGGTGCAGGTGTTCTGCCCATCTACCTCGCGGCGGCGGAGGCCGCCGAGGAGCCCGGCACGGAGGTGGCCGGCACCAGGGTCGCGGGCCGCGAGCGCGGGCCCCGGGGCCGCTGGGCCACGCTGCTGCGGCGCCGGGAGGTCATCGAGGTCACCGAGCCGGACGGCTCGGCCACCCCGGAGGTCGCACCCGGCGCGGCCTGACCGTCTCGGTCTCGGATCCATCGCGAGGAGAGGGCCCGTCTACCCCCGGGAGTCCCTCATGGCCTCGCACGCCCATCGACGACTACACAAAGTGATCATTCCGGCACAATTCGCAATCGGCGCACTGCTGGCGGGCTGCTCCGGCGGGCCCGCCGCCGATCGGGCCGCGGCCGGCACCCTGTGGGCCGACACCGGTGTCAACGCGGTCAGCAGGCCGGTCAGCGGTGCCGGCGTCACCGCGGTCACCGGTCTCCGCAAGGACGGCGCGCTGGAGACCGACGTCTACGATCTGGCCGCGGGCAGGCGGCTGTGGTCCCGCGCCGCCACCATGGCCGGCCGGCCTGCCGGCATGGGCGTGCAGCCGCCCGCGGTGGCCGGTGCCGCGGGCACGGCGGTGGTCGTGGCCCTGGAGCCCCAGAAACAGGGCAGGTGGAACGCCACCCTGGTGGCCCGGGACGCGCGCACCGGCGGGCAGAAGTGGACCCGCCCGGTCGATTCCACGTTCGGTCCCGTGCGCTGCGGCCCGTACCTGTGCATGTCGGAGTTCACCGCCCGCAAGGACGCCCGCTTCGTCGCGCTGGATCCGGCCACCGGGCACGCCCTGTGGAAGATGCCCGGCATCGCCGAGGTGGAGTGGAGCGACGATCCGGCGGCCGGCCGCGCCCCGGGCGGGGCGGGCCGGGTCGTGGTGTTCCGGATGGCCAAGCACCCGGTGCTGGAGGGTCACGATCTCAAGACCGGCAGGACGCTGTGGACCTTCCCCGTGGAGCAGGCGGTGGGCATGGGCGTCAACCTCTCCGGGGGCTGGGCGTTCGGCGCCCAGGGCGACACCCTGGTCGGGTATCTCGCGCCGTACCAGGCGAAGAAGGGCCAGCCGCTGTCGACCTTCGGGTTCTTCGGCCTGCGGCTCGCCGACGGTCACCAGACGTGGACCCGGCCACGGCTGCTCCGGGTCTACCCGAGCGCCAATCCCGCCATCGCACTGATCACCCGTGAGATCGACGCGTCCGGGAAGTACGGCGGCTTCGCCCGGCTCGACCCGCGCTCTGGGCGGACGATCTCCCAGATCCCGGCCGGGCGGACGCCGCAGGGCGCCTGGTGGCTGGCGTTCCCGGCGGACCTGTCCGCGCTGGGCTTCTACACCAAGGACCAGGCCGGGGCGGCGTACGACCTGGCCCGCACCACCCCGGTCCCGGTCAAGGGGCTCACGTCCTGGTCGTTCTGCACGGTCGACCCCGCCCAGCTGCAGATCCAGGACCGGCCGGGCTTCTACCCGGTGGCGCCGCTGTGCGCCTACGACCTGGCGACCGGCAAGCGGGTCGGCGACGCCGGCCCCCCGCCCGCCTGGTACACCGGGGCGGTCGACGGCTGGCGGGTGTGGCGGGACGAGAACGGCGCGCTGCACGGCGCGCACGACGCGAAGGGCACCAGCCCCGGCATGTACGGGTGAGCGGTCCGGCTACCGGCGGCCGGGGCGCTGGCGCAGGAGCATCCACCAGGTGATGAGGGCGAAGATGATTCCGCTGCCGACCAGGATGCCCATGTCCATGAGCCAGGTGGCCGAGGTGTGCTCCCAGAGCCCGTCCGGCTTGCCCGGAGTGGGGGCGACCTTGGACAGGTCGATCGTGGCGGCCGCCGCCGCCAGCCCCCAGCGCGAGGGTGACAGCCACGCGAGCTGCTCCAGGCCCGGTTTGCCGGCGAGCGGCTGGATGAGGGCTCCGCACAGCACCAGCTGGCCCATGGAGATCACCACCAGGAGCGGCAGGGTCTTCTCCGAGGTGCCGACCGCCGCAGAGACGATCAGGCCCAGGATCATCGAGACGATGCCCAGCACGCCCATCGAGATCATGAGCTCGGGCAGGGGCGCGGTGAAGGTGCCGTCCGGTGGGAGCTTGTGGCCCAGCAGCCCGATGGCGACCAGCAGGGCGCTCTGCACTCCGGTGATGACGCCCAGAACCAGGAGTTTCGAGGTCAGATAGACGCCGGCGGACAGGCCGGCCGCCCGTTCTCGGCGGAAGATCGGGCGTTCCTTGATCATTTCTCGTACGGAGTTGCCGGTGCCCACGAAACAGGCGCCGAAGACCAGGACCAGCATCTTCGACGTGGCATCGGTGTTGCCGCCGGGACCGGCCACGGGCACCAAGCCGCCCGGATCGGGGATCGCCAGGATCAGGCCGCCCAGGATCAGCGGCATCACGGCCAGCAGGATCAGGAAGCTGCGGTCGGAGGCGATGACCGACAGGTAGCGGCGGCACAGGGTGCTCAGCTGCGCGAGGCGCCCCTGCGCCCGGGGCGGCCGGGGCGGCGCCATCCGGGGCGGGCCGACGGGAGTGCGGCCCGGGTTCAGCCCGGCCTCCACGTAGCGGGCGTGCTGCGGGGACCGCCGGAACTCCGCCGCCCAGTCCCGGTCGGGCTCGCGGTCGAAGGCCTGGAAGACGTCCGCCCAGCCCGGCAGGCCGAAGTAGGCGAGACCCTCCTGCGGCGGCCCGTAGTACGCCACCCGGCCGCCGGGCACCAGCACCAGCAGCCGGTCGCAGGCGTTGAGGTTGGCGACGCTGTGGGTGACCACGATGACGGTCCGGCCCTCGTGGGCGAGCTCGGCCATCAGCTCCATGACGGACTTGTCCAGGCCCGGGTCGAGCCCGGAGGTCGGCTCGTCCAGGAACAGCAGCGACGGCTTGGTGAGTAGCTCCAGGGCCACGCTGACCCGTTTGCGCTGCCCTCCCGACAGCGAGCTGATCTTGGTGTCGGCGTGCGCGCCCAGACCGAGCTCCGCCAGCACCTCCTCGACCCGCCGGTCGCGTTCGGCGGCCTTGGTGTCGCCGGGGAAGCGCAGCTCGGCCGCGTACCGCAGCGCCCGGCGGGCGCGCAGCTGGGTGTGCAGGATGTCCTCCTGCGGGACCAGCCCGATCCGGTGCCGCAGCTCGGCGTAGTCGGTGTAGAGGTCACGGCCGTCGTACACCACCGCGCCCTCGGAGGCGGGCCGCGTGCCGGTCACCGCGCCCAGCAGGGTCGACTTGCCCGCCCCGCTGGGGCCGATGACGCCCACCAGGCAGCGCTCGGGGATCGGGAAGCTCACGTGGTCCAGGATCACCTTGCCCTCGGGCGTGCGCACCGTCAGCGCCTGCGCCGACACCGCCACCTCGCCGGTGTCGAGGTACTCCTGGAGCTGGTCGCCGACCAGCCGGAACGTCGCGTGCCCGATGCCCACGATGTCCTCGGCGCCCAGCACCGCCGAGTTGGTACGGATGCCGTTGACGAAGGTGCCGTTGTGGCCGCCGAGATCGACGATCCGGTACCTGCCGTCGCCGGTGGCACGCAGCTCGGCGTGGTGCCGGGAGACCACGAGGTCGGACAGCACGATGTCGTTGTCGGTGGCGCGCCCGATCCGCAGCGTGCGGGTGGCCGCGCGGGGCGGCAGCTGGATGACGGAGCTGGGGGAGCGGTCGACCCTGGGCCCGGGGTGGCCGGCGGGCGGGGCGGAGCCGGGAGAGCGGTCGGCCCGCGGCCTGGGCTCCACGGGGGGCGGGGCGGCGGAGCCGGGAGGCCGGTCGGCCCGCGGTCTGGGGTCCACGGGGGGTGGGACGGCGAAGCCGGGAGGCCGGTCGGCCCGCGGCCGGGGATCCGCGGGGGGTGCGGCGATGGAGAACGCCAGCGTCGCACCCGTCTCGGGGTTGCCCAGCCGGATCACGCGATCGCCGTCGACCCGGATCCGGCCGACCCGCTCGCCGTCGGCGAAGGTCCCGTTGGTGCTGCCGCGGTCCTCGATGAACCAGCCATCGAGGCCGCCGCGCAGGATCGCGTGCTCCCACGACACCCGTGGGTCGGCCACGACGACATCGGCCTCAGGATTGCGACCCACCCGATATGAGGACCCCGGATGCAGCCGATGGACGGCGTCTTTCGTTCGCACGATGAGCTGCGACGACCCCGTAGAGCGCTCGGTCGGCATGTCACCTGAGTGTAGGTCGGTACGGGTTGGTTTCTATATCCATCGCAGAAAGAACATTGTGCATTGACAGTTCGGCTGTGGCGGGTGTTACTTCCCGCCCCGGACGGCGCACAGGGCGCCCCGGCCGTGGCCGGAACGCCCTGTGCGTCCTGTTCGCCGTGGTGAGCGCGCCGCCGGGACACCTCCGGGCAGGCGGCTCACCACGAGCCGTCGAGCCTCAGTGCACCGGGGTCGGGCTCCGGTCCGTCTCCTGCTGCGCGTGGCCGGTGACCGCGTCGCCGTGCCCCGGCCACCAGGCCCAGTGGCCCAGCAGCGCGGTGAGGCCCGGCACCAGGAAGGCCGACATCACGAACGCCGAGAGCAGGATGCCGATCGCGACCCCGAAGCCGATCTGCGCCACGAACGACATCGGCGACAGCACGAGCACCCCGAAGGTGCCGGCCAGGATCACACCCGCCGCGGCCACCGTCGGGCCCGCGTGCTGGACCCCGAGCTCGGCTGCGCGCCGGGGGCTGTGGCCCTCACGCGCCTCCTCCCGGAGCCGGGCGATCATCAGGATGTTGTAGTCCGTCCCGATCGCCATGACGAACAGGTAGAGGAAGATCGGCAACTGGAAGATCAGGCCGGGCTTGCCCTCGATGCCCTGGAAGAGGAACACCGTGGCGCCGAGGGTCGCGGCGAAGCCCAGCAGCACCGCCACCACCAGGTAGAGCGGTGCCACCAGCGAGCGCAGCAGCAGGGCCAGGATGATCGCGATCAGGATCACCGCGACCGGCAGGATGACCGACAGGTCCCGGTTGTTGATGACGTTGATGTCCGCGAAGGCCGCCGTCTGACCGCCGACCAGCGCCTTGGTGCCGGGCGGGGCGTTCTTGTGGACGTAGTCCCTGAGCGGCCCCTTGACCAGCCTGATGGCCTCGTTGGAGTTGGGGTTCTGCTTGAGCACCAGGCTGAGCTTGGCGACGGACTTGTCCGCGCTCATCACGGCGGGGGCGACCTGGGCGACCCCGGGCCCGCCCGACAGGGTCTTGCCGAAGGAGGCGACGGTGGCCTGGTCGAGCGGGCCGCCGCCCTTGACGAAGACGTCGGTCGGGGTCAGCGTGCCGGCTGCGAAGTTCTTGCGCAGGTCCTTCATCGCCTTGGCCGACTCGGTGTTCTGCGGGGCGCCGGCGGTGAAGTCGTAGTCCGCCTTGAAGCCGAGCGCGCCCACGGCGAGCACGAGCAGCAGCAGGCCGGAGGCGAGCGCGGTGACCGCCGGACGGCGCCCGACGGCACCGCCGAGCTTGACCCACAGGCCCGGCTTCGGCTCCTTCTTCCACGCCTTCGACGGCCAGAACACCGCCGGGCCGATCAGCGAGACCAGCGCGGGCACCAGCGTCATGGACGTGATGAACATCACGCCGACCGCGATCGCCAGCTGCGGGCCGAGGGCACCGTAGGACTTGAAGGAGGCGAGCAGCAGCACCAGGAACGCCACGATGACCGCGCCGGCCGCGGAGGCGACGGCCTCGCCCACCCGCTCGACCGTGTTGATCATCGCGACCTTCTTGTCCTCGCCCAGCCGCAGCCGTTCCCGGTAGCGGAAGAGCAGGAACAGGATGTAGTCGGTGCCGATGCCGTACAGCACCACCACGATGATCGTCTCGAAGCCCTTGTCGATGTTCAGGCCCACCGCTTTCCCGACGATGGCGGTGACCGCGCTCGACACGAACGACACCAGGGCGATGACCACGATGGGCAGCACCGCGGCGATGGGACTGCGGAAGATGACGGCCAGGATGACGATGATCAGCACGATGGTCGCGATGCCGATCAGGGCCAGGGTCTGCTGGTCGGACTTCTCGTTGTCGACCTGGCTCGCGACGTTACCGGTCACGCCGTAGGTCAGCGGGCTGCCGCGGATCTCGTCGGTGGTGACCGTGCGGATCTTCTTGACGGCGTCGCTGTTCTTCTTCTGCGTGTCCTGGTCCCAGCCGGAGGGCAGCGGCACCGCGATCAGCTGCATCGACTGGTCCTTGGCCAGCGTGTCCGGGCCGGTCAGCACCTTGCTGACCTGGGGGATCTGCTTGGCCTGGATGGCCTGGGTGAGCTGCGCGACCTTCTGCTGGTCGGCGGCCGTCAGCGGCTTGCCGTCGGACCGCTTGACCACGATCATTTCCGGGCTGGTCTTCTGGTCCTCGCTGGGGAACGCGGTGTCGGCCAGCTTGGCCGCCTGGACCGACTCGTACTTCGACGGCAGGAAGTCGGTCTGGTCCGTCTTGGTCTCCAGGTTGGGAGCGAACGCGATGACGGCGACCGCGGTGACCAGCCACGCGACGATCGTCCACCACGGATGTCGCACTACAACGTGCCCGAGCCGCCCGAACATGACACCTTCTCTCGCGAGTTTTCGTAAAATCCAGGTCAACGGTACGAGATGAACCGACCGATTCGCTCGCTCCACGCGTGGAACTTCCTCCTGCTACCTGCGAGGGAGCCTCTCCTCCTCTGGTAGGGGATGACGTGGTGGGGAGGCGTGAACGGCTACTCTCATGGTCATGACTTCCAGGGGGTACGAGGGACAGGACGCGGCCGGTGAGATGGCCGGATTCGACACGCTCGCGATTCATGCGGGCCAGGATCCCGACCCCACGACCGGAGCGGTGGTCCCGCCGATCTACCAGGTCTCCACCTACAAGCAGGACGGCGTCGGCGGACTGCGCGGCGGCTACGAGTACAGCCGCAGCGCCAACCCCACCCGCACCGCGCTGGAGGAGTGCCTGGCCGCGATCGAGGACGGCGTCCGCGGGCTCGCCTTCGCCTCCGGCATGGCCGCCGAGGACACCCTGCTCCGGACGGTCTGCAGGCCGGGCGACCACGTGATCATCCCGGACGACGCGTACGGCGGCACGTACCGGCTGTTCGCCCGGGTGCTGGAGCCGTGGGGGGTCTCCTACGACCCCGTTCCGCTGGGCGACCTCGAGGCCGTACGCGCCGCCATCCGGCCCGAGACCGTGGCCATCTGGGTCGAGACGCCCACCAACCCGCTGCTGGGCATCGCCGACATCGCGGCGCTGGCGCAGGCCGCCCATGCCGCCGACGCCCTGCTGGTCGTCGACAACACCTTCGCCTCGCCGTACCTCCAGCGGCCGCTGCAGCTGGGGGCGGACGTGGTGGTGCACTCGACCACCAAGTACCTCGGCGGCCACTCCGACGTCGTCGGAGGCGCGCTGGTCGTCGGTGACGCCGCGCTGGGCGAGCGGCTGGCGTACCACCAGAACGCCATGGGCTCCGTCGCCGGGCCGTTCGACGCGTGGCTGACGCTGCGCGGGATCAAGACCCTCGGGGTGCGGATGGACCGCCACTGCGCCAACGCGGAGAAGATCGTCGAGATGCTGGTGCGCCATCCCCGGGTGACGCAGGTCCTCTACCCCTGGCTGCCCGGTCACCCCGGGCACGAGATCGCGGCCAAGCAGATGAAGGCTGGCGGCGGCATGGTCTCCTTCCGGCTCGCCGGCGGTGAGGACGAGGCGGTGGGCGTGTGCGAGCGCACGAAGCTGTTCACGCTCGGGGAGTCCCTGGGTGGAGTGGAGTCCCTGATCGAGCACCCCGGACGGATGACGCACGCCTCGGCGAACGGCTCGCCGCTGGAGGTGCCCTCGGACCTGGTGCGGTTGTCGGTCGGCATCGAGGACACCGCCGATCTGCTGGCCGACCTCCGGCGGGCCCTGGGCTGAGACCCCTCGGCCGGGCCACCGGCGCCCGGACGGCCCGTGACGCCGGCCGCCCGCGGGATTGCGTGGATAAGGCGTGTTTCATGATCCACCCCTTATGCTGAGCGTCTCTCCCCCGAGAAAGGGACGCCTGTGCGCAAGGTGCTGGCCCTCGGCATGACCCTCGCCGTGGCAGGGACGACCACGGTGGCAGCGGCCGAGGCGGCCACCGCGGCCACCGGGAGGACCTCCGTCACGGCGAGGCCGGCGACTCCGGCGACTCCGGCGACTCCGCCGGCTCCCTGGGTGCCCGAGGTCGTCGCCCCGGCGTCCACGGCGGACCTGCCGCTTCCCGTACGTCAGCAGACCTACGCCTACGGGAGCGACCCGCGCCAGCGGCTGGACGCCTACTGGACCACGCCGCTCGCCGGCAGGCAGCCCGGCGTGCTGCTGCTGCACGGCGGATACTGGCTCACCGGTGACAAGGGCTCGTGGAAGAACTTCGCCAGGAGGCTCTCCGCGCGGGGCTACGCCGTCTTCGCGGCGAACTACCGGCTGAGCCCGCAGCGGCACTGGCCCGCACAGCGCGACGACTCGTCGGCCGCGCTGACCTACATCAAGCGGAACGCGTCCCGTTACCACCTCGACCCGGACCGGATCGTGGTCGTCGGCGCCTCCGCCGGGGGCCAGCTCGCGGCCATGCTGGGCACGTACGGCGCCGGCCGGAAGAACGTGCGCGGTGTCGTGGCGCTGTCGCCGGTGAACTCGCCGTACCTCGCCTACCTCGACGGGGCGAGGCCGGCGGCCAGGGCCTCCCAGCGCAGGCTGCGTACCGCCGTGACGCAGCTGATCGGCTGTACCCCCCGGCCGCAGGGCGCGGCCTGCTGGGACCGGTTGCAGGACGTCACCCCGGTCGACCACGTGGACGGCGGCGACGCGCCGATGCTGCTGATGCACTCGGCGGGGGACTTCGTGCCGTACGAGCAGAGCGTCGCACTGCGCGACGTCCTCACCGCGGTGCGGGTGCCCGCGACCCTGGTCCGGGTGCCGGGCTCCGCCCACGGCGCGGGTCTGCTCGCCGACCCGCAGGTGGCGGCGACCGTGGTGAACTGGGTCTACTCGGTGACCCGCCGCTAGCCGCCGTACCAGATCATCAGGAACAGGATCACCAGCCAGAGCAGCGCGATCACGCCGGACAGCGCGGCGATCCGGCCGCGCTCCACCTCGGCGATCTCGCCGGTGGCGGCCCCCTGCGCGGCGGCGGGCTCCGCCTCGGGCCCGGCGGCGGGTTTCCCGGCCGCGGCGGGCTCCTCGGCGCCGGCGGGCGCCGGGGTGGTGGACGGCTCCGCCGGGGCGGGCGGCTCCGGCTCGCCGGCGGCCAGTTGCAGCGCGTGCAGCGCCCGGCTCTGGTCGCGGTCCACCAGCAGCAGCAGGACCAGCGCGACGAGGAACAGCGTCATCGACGCCGTCAGCCACACCCGTGCGAACTCTCCCTTGGCCAGGAGCAGGCCGAACAGGAAGATGCCCAGGGACCCCAGCCCGTAGATCCGCGTCGCCCTGTGCAGGTAGCGCAGGACGGGGACGTTCCGCGTCCTGATGTACCGCGGCGTCGCCATGATCGCGGCGGTCAGGGGCCCCAGCGCGAAGATCGCAAAGCCGATGTGCAGGATGAGCAGCAGGCGGTCGGAATTCGGCATGGGGACGACCTTAGTTCGGGGCCGTCCCCGGGCCTAGCAGGTCCGCGGGGCGAGCCGGTCACCCCGCCCGGCGGCGTACCCGCAGGTAGTCGCTGACGACGTACTCGCCGAGCCGGTCGGCCGCCGGGGCGAACACCCGGCCGCCGTTGCGCCGGGCGACCTCCTCCACGAAGGCCACCAGCCTGCGGTCCTCGGCCAGCATGAAGACGTTCAGGGTGGCGCCGCGCCGGGTCATCTTGTCCACCTCCGCCAGGGTCAGCGTCAGGGTCTCCGGCGACGGCGGGTAGTCGAAGAGCGAACGGCCGTCCGGCAGCAGGTGCGCGGTCGGCTCGCCGTCGGTGACCACCAGCACGATCGGCTCGAAGTCCGGGTGCCGGTCGAGGTGGCGTCCGGCGATCATCAGCGCGTGGTGCAGGTTGGTGCCCTGCACCATGTCCCAGTCGAGGCCCGCCATCTCCGTCGTGTGCAGGACCCGGGCGTAGTTGGAGAAGCCGATGATCTGGATGGCGTCCTGCGGATACTTGCTGGAGACCAGCGCGTGCAGGGCCAGCGCGGTCTGCTTGGCCGCACCCCAGGTGCCGCGCAGCACCATGGAGTACGACAGGTCCACCAGCAGGCACACCGCCGCCGCCGTACGGCGTTCGGTCTCCAGCACCTCGAAGTCGTCGACCGAGAGGGCGATGCGGGGGGCGCGGGCGCCTCTGCGGACCGCGTTGCCGAGGGTGCGGACCACGTCGAGCGGCTGCTCGTCGCCGAACCTCCACTCGCGGCTGGCTCCGGTGAGCTCGCCCGTCTGGCCCGCGTCGTGCTGGTCGTGGTCCCCGCGGCGGCCCGCCTCCAGCTGGGAGAACACCCGGCGCAGCGCCGTCTCACCGAGCCGCCGCACCGCCTTGGGGGTCAGCTCCAGCCCGCCGCCCTTGCGGCGCAGGTAGCCCTGGCGCTCCAGCTCGGCCTCGATGCGGCGCAGGGCGGCCAGGTCGTCGACCGCGTGGCGGCCGAGGGCCCGGCGGACGGCCTCCTCGTCGATGTCGTCCATCCGCGCGCCGGGGTAGTCCTGGCTCAGAGCGGCCTCGAGATCGGCCAGGTCGGCGAGCTCGGCCAGCGCGGTGGTGGCGTCGCCCATGCCGAGGGGGTCGTCGCCGGTCATGTGCTCCGGGCTGCCCCAGTCGAGGTCCGGGCGGCGGCCGTGCAGCGCGTCGGAGAGCCGGGACATCTCCAGGGCCAGCCCGGCGTCCTCCAGCGTCTGCTCCATCAGCCCGGACAGCTCGGCCCGCTGCTCGGGGGTCAGCGAGGCCATCAGCCGGTTCATGGCCGCCGCCCGCCGGGCCAGCGAGTCGACGAGCTCTTCGAGGTTCTGCGGATTGTCGGGGAAGAAGTCGCCGTACTCCTGCATGAACCGGTCGAAGTCCTCCTGGGTGTGCTCGCCGCGCGCGTCCTTCTCCAGCATCGTGTTGAGCGCGCCCATCATCTCCTTGATCCGCTGCATGGTCTGCGGATCCTGGTTCTGCAGGGCCTCGCGCATGCCGCGGAACTGGGAGTCCAGCACGTCCCGGCGGAGCAGGTTCTTGAGCTCGTCGAAGGTCCGGCGGGCCTCCGGCGAGCGCCAGTCGTAGTCGGTCAGCCGCCGGATGGCCTGCGCGGTGTCGGTGGGCAGCGTGTCGAGCTCGGCCTCGCGCAGCCGGGCGTCGTCGCTCGGATCGGGGAACAGCGTGGCGCGTTCCTGCCCGATCGCCTTGTCCAGCAGTGCCCGCGCCTGCTCGAGGGTGCCGTCCAGCCGGCCCTGCCCGCGCAGGCTGCGGCGGCGTTCCCGTACCTGGCGGAGCAGGTCGTCGAGCCCGCGCCGCCGGTCGGCGCCGGGCAGGCCACGGCGCAGCAGGTCGCGCAGGGCCTCGGCGGCGTCGGTGCCGTCCAGCACCGCGTCGCCCATCTCGTCGAGGGCGGCGCGCACGTCGTACGGCGGCGCCAGCGGATCCGGCCCCTCGTGGTAGGACCCATATCTGTAGCGACTCATCTGAGCCCCCCACCTTCTCCCTCCGTGATCATGCAATCGATCGACGATCGATTGCATGATCACGGAGGGGTTGTGTCAGGTTCGGTAGGTGCTGGTGCCGCCGGTGTCGTCCTTGGACAGGCGGCGGGTGAGGAAGAGGCCTTCGAGGGCGAACTCCAGGGCGGCGGCGGCCTGCCCCGGGGACTCCCCGGTCAGTCCGAGCCGTTCCATGATCTTCGCCAGGCCGGGCACCTTGCCGATACGGCGCAGCAGTTCGGGGGCGGCGACGAGCTCGCCGGAGTCGACGGTCTCGCCGGAGTCGAACTTGTCCAGCAGCCCGGTCAGGTCGGCCGGCCCCAGCGTGCGCCGGTAGGTCTCGGCGATGGCCCGCCGCAGCAGGTGCTCCAGCACCTCCTGCTCGCGGCCCTCCTCGCTGACCTCGAACTCCACCTTGCCGAGCAGCGTCGGCACCACGGCGGGAAGGTCGCACACCCGCGCGACCGGAGGCTCCTCGCCGGTGAGGGCGGCCCGCCGTACGGCTCCGGCCGCGACGGTCTCGGCCCCGGCGATGGCGAACCGCGCGGACACCCCGGAGCGGGAGTCCACCGCGGTCGACTCGCGGACCAGCCGGGTGAACCGGCCGATGACCTCGACGAGGTGGTCCGGCACCTCCGCGCCCAGGTCCACCAGCCTGGCCTCCTGGCGGATCAGCTCCAGCTCCAGGGAGAGCTCCAGCGGGTAGTGGGTGCGGATCTCGGCGCCGAAGCGGTCCTTCAGCGGGGTGATGATGCGGCCCCGGTTGGTGTAGTCCTCGGGGTTGGCGCTGGCCACCAGCAGCACGTCGAGCGGCAGCCGCAGGGCGTACCCGCGGATCTGGATGTCGCGCTCCTCGAGCACGTTCAGCAGTGCCACCTGGATGCGCTCGGCCAGGTCGGGCAGCTCGTTGATGGAGAAGATGCCGCGGTTGGTGCGCGGCACCAGCCCGAAGTGCAGGGTCTCCGGGTCGCCCAGGGTGCGGCCCTCGGCCACCTTGATCGGGTCGATGTCGCCGATCAGGTCGCCCACGCTGGTGTCCGGCGTGGCCAGCTTCTCGCCGTACCGCTCGCTCCGGTGCTTCCAGGAGACGGGCAGCCCGTCGCCGAGGTCGGCCGCGAGGCGGCGGCAGCGTACGCAGACCGGCTCGTACGGGTGGTCGTTGATCTCGCAGCCGTCGATGACCGGGGTCCACTCGTCGAGCAGCCCGACCAGCGTGCGGATCAGCCGGGTCTTGCCCTGGCCGCGCTCGCCCAGCAGGACGAGGTCGTGCCCCGCGATGAGGGCGCGCTCCAGATGGGGGAGCACGGTCTCGTCGAACCCGACGATCCCCGGAAAGCGGTTGTCCCCGGATTTCAGCCGGGTCAGGAGGTTGTGCCGTAGCTCGGCCTTGACGGTGCGCTGCACGTGGCCGCTCGTTCGCAGCTCACCCAGCGTGGTCTCTTGGGGTTCGGAATCACGCACGGGATCGACACTACGTCGCTGATGTACGGACTTGCACCCGGTCCGGGTCAGTGATCTGGTCATGTCGGCGCATGGAAGGCCCCAGAGAAAGCGACAAACCGCTTATTGGATGGCAATTTGCCCGGCAGTAGTCTCGGTATCACGGTGCCAGGAAGGAGAATGGGTCCGGCGGGGCGATCTTCGCATAGCTTCCCGGTTCCCGGGGACAGACAGGGAACGGATCACGAGGAGGGAGACGCCGGTGGCTCGGTTCGGCGACGGGCTGGCGCTCGGCCCAGATCTCCTGAGCGCTGCGGAGTCGGCGGTACGGCAGGCGGTGGCGCCGCTGACCGGCCGTCCCGACCTGCTGTGCGTGTTCGTCACCGGGGAGGACCCCGACGAGGTCGAGGACGCGGCCCGGCGGGCGATGGCCGTCGCGGACGCCCGCACGGTCGTGGGGTGCAGCGCCTCCGGAGTGATCGGGGGCGGCCGGGGGATCGAGGAGACCAGTGCCGTGAGCGTCTGGGCCGCGGTGCTGCCCGGCGCGCGGCTGGAGCCCTTCCGGCTGGAGACGCTGCGCACCGAGGACCGGCTCGTCGTGGTCGGCATGCCGGAGGGGCAGGACGACGACGTGGTGGGCGTGCTGCTGGCCGACCCGTTCACCTTCCCGGTGGACGCGTTCGTCGAGCGGTCCGGCGAGGTGCTGCCCGGGCTGCCGCTGGTCGGCGGGCTGGCGGGCGGCGAGAGCCGCGGCTCCACCCGGTTGTTCGTGGACGACGAGGTCTTCGAGGACGGTGCGGTGGGCGTGGTGATCGGCGGCCCGGTCACCGCGATGACCCTGGTCAGCCAGGGTGCCCGGCCGATCGGCCCGGACATGGTGGTGACCAAGGCCGACGAGAACGTGCTGTACGAACTGGCCGGCGCGCCCGCGCTCGACAAGCTCGAGCAGATCGTCGCCGAGCTGGCCGAGCACGACCAGGAACTCGCGTCCCAGGGCCTGCTGATCGGCGTCGCCATGGACGAGTACGCCGACGAGCACGAGCAGGGCGACTTCCTGGTCCGCGGGGTGGTGGGCGCCGACACCGACACCGGGGCGATCGCCATCGGGGACGTGGTGGAGGTCGGCCGGACCGTGCGGTTCCAGGTACGCGACGCGGGCGCCGCCGACGACGACCTCGCCGGGCTGCTGAGCCGCTTCGACGTCGGCCCGATGGAGGGGGCGCTGCTGTTCTCGTGCAACGGCCGGGGGCGGGCGATGTTCCCCACCTCCGACCACGACGTGCGGGTCGTGCGCAGCACCCTCGGGGCCGGCGGGGTCGGCGGCTTCTTCGCCGCGGGCGAGATCGGCCCGGTGGGCGGCCGCAACCACGTGCACGGGTTCACCGCGTCGATCCTCGCGTTCGGGGGCGACGACGATGCCTGAGGCCGGGTCCGGCACCGAGGAGCCGGTGCTGGCGATCGATATCGGAGGCACCAGGATCACGGCGGGCCTGGTGGAGCCCGGCGGCCGGATCTCCGCCCATGATCGGGTCGAGGCCGTGGCCGGGCACCGGCTCGACGCCGAGGGGCTGTGGCGCACCCTCGAGTCGATGGTCGACAAACTGCTCGCCGACAACGGCAGCCCCGAGATCGCCGGGGTGGGCGTGGGCTGCGGCGGCCCGATGACCTGGCCGGTGGCCGAGGTCTCACCCCTGAACATCCCCGCCTGGCAGGCCTTCCCGCTGCGCGAGCGGCTGCGCGAGCGCCACCCCGGGCTGCCCGTCCGCGTGCACAACCAGGCGGTCTGCATGGCGGTGGGCGAGCACTGGCGCGGCGCGGGCCGTGGCGCCGACAACATCCTGGGCATGGTGGTCTCCGACGCGGTCGGCGGCGGTCTCGTGCTCGGCGGGCACCTGATCGACGGGGCCAGCGGCAACGCCGGCCACATCGGCCACGTCGTCGTCGACGCCGACGGGCCCGAGTGCGCGTGCGGCGGCCTCGGCTGCCTGGAGGCCATCGCCGGCGGGCCGGGCCTGGTCGGCTGGGCACAGGACCGCGACTGGCGCCCCGACATGCCCCACGTGACCGAGGTGGACCTCGCCGACGACGCCCGGCGCGGGCACCCCGTCGCGGCCGCCGCGATGCGGCGGGCGGGCCGCGCGCTCGGCATCGCGATCGCCTCGGCCACCCACCTGCTGGACCTCGAGGTGGTCTCGATCGGCGGCGGCCTCTCGCAGGGCGGTCCGCTGCTGTTCGACCCGGTGGACGAGACGTTCCGCGCGCACGCCCGCATGGAGTACGCCCGGGAGGTACGGGTCGTACCGGCCGCGCTCGGCCACACCGCCGGGCTCATCGGCGCCGCGGCCCTGGTGTTCGCCGCCGACCGGTACTGGAACGCCGACTGAGCCCTCTCCCGGTCGCCGGGCTACTCCGGCCAGGGGGAGTTCTCGATGACCTCCACGAAGTCGCCGCGCCGGAAGCCGGGGACGAAGTGCTCGAGGACGTCGGCCTTGACGTTGCCGAAGGTGGTCTCGGGCCTGGGGGCGATGCCCTCGGTGAAGGCCCGCAGGATCTGGCGCTTGAAGTCCGGGCGCGGATGCAGGGCGGTGATCTCCGCACGCGCGGCGGCGTCGATGTCGTCGTAGCCGATGCCCAGCACGTCGTACTCCACCCCGGCGGTCACCAGGGCGACCTCGGGCTCCATGTACTGCGGGATGCCGGGCGTGGTGTGCAGCGCGATGGCCGTCCACACCCGCCGGACGCTGTCCTCGGGCACTCCGTGACCCTGCAGGAAACGCCGGGCCTCGTCGGCACCGTCCACCTCGAAGCGCCGGCCGCCGGCCCGGAACGGCTCGTTCAGCCCGAGGTCGTGGAACATCGCGCCGATGTACAGCAGCTCCGGATCCCAGCTCAGACCCCGGGCGCGGCCCTGCAGGCTGCCGAACCAGAAGACCCGGCGCGAATGGTGGAAGACCAGGTCGCTGGTCTGCTCCCGGACCAGGTCGGTGGCCTCCGCGGCCAGTCTGGTGTCGGGCACGCTCACGCCCGCGGCCGACGCCGGATGGGCGACCATGAAGCGGCTCCTCTCGTGGACTCCGGCGGGCTCCCCGGTGCCCCGCCGACCGGGGATGCCCTCCGGCACCCGGCATTGCTCCTACCACCGGCGATGAGGCCGGCAACCGGGCCGGGACGTAAAGCTCCTCCCATGAAGACCGTCCCGCCGCACGACGGACGCCGTGTCGCGGGCGGCGAGCAGGGTCCCCGCCAATGGGACACTGAAGCGTGAGACACGTCAGCGTTGACGACATCCGGGCCGCGCGGGAACTCCTCCGCGGTGTCGTGGTCGAGACCCCGTTGCAGCATTCCCGGTTTCTGTCCGAGCTGGTCGGGGGGCCGGTCTACCTCAAGTGCGAGAACCTGCAGCGCACCGGGTCGTTCAAGATCCGCGGGGCCTACGTCCGCATCGCGCGGCTCTCGGATGCCGAACGGGCCCGCGGGGTGGTCGCGGCGAGCGCGGGCAACCACGCGCAGGGGGTCGCGCTGGCCGCCTCGATGCTCGGCGCCAAGGCCACCGTGTTCATGCCGGAGGGGGCGCCGCTGCCCAAGGTGGCCGCGACCAAGGCCTACGGCGCCGACGTGGTGTTCCCGGCGCAGACCGTGGACGGCTGCCTGACCGCCGCGCAGGCGTACGCCGAGGAGCGCGGCGCGGTCTTCATCCACCCCTTCGACCACCCGGACGTGGTGGCCGGGCAGGGCACCATCGGGCTGGAGATCCTCGAACAGTGCCCCGGCGTCCGCACCATCGTGGCGCCCGTCGGCGGGGGCGGGCTGGTGTCGGGCATCGGCGTGGCGGTCGACGAGGCACTGCGGGCCCCGGGCAAGGGCGCCGTGATCGGGGTACAGGCCAAACGCGCCGCCGCGTTCCCGCCGTCGCTGGCCGCGGGCCAGCCGGTGCAGATCGAGACCGAGACGACCATGGCCGACGGCATCGCCGTGGGCCGGCCGGGGACGCTCACGTTCGATCTGGTCTCGGAGCTGATCCGCTCGGTGGTGACGGTGACGGAGGAGTCCCTCTCCCAGGCTCTGCTGCTCTGCCTCGAGCGCACCAAGCAGGTCGTCGAGCCGGCCGGCGCCGCCGGGGTGGCCGCCATCCTGGAGCACTCCTACGCCTTCGAACCGCCCGTCGTCGCGGTGCTGTCCGGCGGCAACATCGACCCGCTGCTGATGGCCAAGGTGCTGCGGCACGGGCTGGCGGTGGCCGGGCGCTATCTGGTGATCCGCTGCCGGCTGACCGACCGGCCCGGCGCGCTGGTCACCCTGCTCGGCGAGCTGGCCGAGCTGGGGGTCAACGTCCTGGACGTGATGCACGAGCGGGTGGCCGCCCGGCTGCACGTCGAGGAGGCCGAGGTGCTGCTGCACCTGGAGACCCGCGGGCCCGAGCACTGCGAGGAGGTGCTGGGCCGCCTCCGCAAGGAGGGCTACACCCTGCACCGGTCCTGACGCGATGCCCGGCCCCCCCACGCCCCCGACACCCCTGATCACGCGCTCGACCCTCCGTGATCATGCAATCAATCGGCGAACGATTGCATGATCACGGAGGGAGGTGGGGCCTGAAGGGGCCTGGCGGCGCCGCAGGCGCCTTAGAGGCTGGGCTTGGCGGGGGTGTAGACCCACGCGGTGAAGAACGCCTTCAGGTTCTGGTGGGAGACCTGCTCGGCGGTCTTGATGAAGGCGGCGGTGGTGACGTTGCCGTACCGGTTCTGGTCGGCCCAGCGCCGGATCAGCGCGAAGAAGGCCTTGTCGCCGATCTTGTTGCGCAGCGCCTGCAGGGTCATCGCGCCCCGGTTGTACACGGTCCAGTCGAAGATGTGGTCCCGGCCCGGGTCGGCGGTCTTCAGCTTCCACCGGGCGTCGGTCGCGGGTCGGGCGTAGACCTGGTCGAAGGTCTTCTGCACGCTCACCCCGGTGGTCTTCTCGGTGTACAGCCACTCGGTGTAGGTCGCGAAGCCCTCGTTCAGCCAGATGTCGGCCCACTTGGCCGGGGTGAGGCTGTCGCCGAACCACTGGTGGCCGAGCTCGTGGGCGATGGTGGACTCGTCCAGCTCGCTGGACTCCTGGTCGTACACCGGCCGGCTCTGGGTCTCCAGCGCGTAGCCGACGCCCGCGTTGACGATGATCCCGCCGGTGGAGTCGAAGGGATAGCGGCCGTAGACGCCCGACTCCCACGTCACCAGGTCGCCGGTGAGGTCGTTGAACGCCTTGCCCTGACCGGGCCGGGTGTCCAGCGCGCTCTGGATCGCGGTGATGTTCGGGATGCCCGCGCGGGTCTTGCCCTTGGTGACGTTGAACTTCCCGATGGCGACCATCGAAAGCTCGCTCGCCATCGGCTTGCGGATCGCCCAGCCGGACGTCGTCGTGGCGCCCTTGGACGAGGTGCCGGTGGGCTCACCGTTGGCCAGCACGGTCAGGCCCTTCGGCACGGTGATCCGGTAGCTGTAGGTGGCCTTGTCCCGGGGGGTGTCGTTGACGGGGTAGTACGTGGCGGCGCCGAACGGCTGGTTCAGCCCGACGGCGCCCTCGTCGGTGGCGACCCAGCCGGAGACGCCCAGCGCCGGGTCGTCGATCCGCTGCGGAACCCCGGAGTAGGTGACCGAGACGGTGAAGCGGGTGCCCCGGCGCAGCCCGTGCCCGGGCGTGATCACGAGTTCCTGCGCGCCGGTCCGCTGGAAGGCGGCCTTCTTGCCGTTGACGGTCAGCTTGCTGATCTTCAAGGGGCCGAGGAAATCCAGGTCGAACCGGGACAGGTTCTGGGTCGCCGTGGCGCTGATGACGGCCGTACCGGACAGCACCTTGGTCGCGGGGTCGTAGGCCAGGCCGAGGTCGTAGTGGCGGACGTCGTACCCGCCGTTGCCCATGTCCGGAAAGTACGGATCACCGGCCCCCGCGGCCCCGGGGGTGAACGGGCTCGCGGCGTTCGCCGCGGTCGCCGGGGCCAGCAGTCCCGCGGTCATGGTGATCGCGGCGGCGGTGCTCAGGATCCTTCTACTCATTCACTCATCCTCGGTCAAGGGGGCTGTTCAGCGTCACAATGGCAACAAACTTCCATTGTGCCCCCATCCGAGGCAAGCGCGATTCGATCTCGAATCAGCGGGGAGCCCCGCTCAGCGCACCGGCTTGGCCGCCGTGTAGAGCCACCTGTCGAAGATCGGGCCGAGCGGCCGTCCGGACACGCGCTCGGCGAGCGCCCGGAAGTCGGCCGTCGAGGCCGTGCGGTGGCGGTGCTCGGCCACCCAGGTCCGCAGGATCGTGAAGAAGGCGGCGTCGCCGACCGCCGTGCGCACCGCGTGCAGCGTCATGGCGCCGCGGTGGTAGACCGGGAAGACCGCGAAGAGACGCTGCGGGCCCGGATCGCCGGGCGCGATCCGCCAGTCGGGGAAGTCCGCCGGGATCGCGTACAGCCGGTCGAAGCGCTGCTGGGCGGGCGGCCCGCCGTGCTGCTCGTCCCAGAGCCACTCCACGTAGGTCGCGAAGCCCTCGTTGAGCCAGATGTCCTTCCACGACGCCACGCTCACGCTGTCGCCGAACCACTGGTGCGCCAGTTCGTGCACGACCGTGGTGTGGTCCGGCGGGTCGCCGTAGACCGGCCGGGTCTGGGTCTCCAGCGCGTAGTCGACGTGCGAGTCGTCCACGATCCCCCCGGTCGAGCCGAACGGGAAGGCCCCGAAGGTGCGCACCTCCCAGTCGGTGGCCTCGGCGGTCGCCTGGGTGAGCGCGGGCAGGCTCGCCGCGAAGCCGTCGTCCACCGCGGTGATGCCGAGGAGCCCCCCGGGCGTCCGGCCGGTGGCGACCTTGAAGTGACCGATCGCCAGCATCGCCAGATAGCTCGCCATCGGCTCGGCGGACCGCCACGAGAACGTCTCGGTCCCTCCGCCCGCGGCCCGGCCGGCCGGCTCGCCGTTGGCCAGCACCGTCAGGCCCTGGGGCACCGTGACGTGGAACGTGTACGTGGCCTTGTCGGACGGATGGTCGTTGACCGGGAACCAGGTCGCCGACCCGACGGGCTGCGACAGCGTCACCGCGCCGTCCCCGGTGTAGAGCCAGCCGGTGCGGCCCAGGTCCGAGCCGGTGAGCGTCTGGGGCGAGCCCGCGTACGAGACGGTCACCCGGAACCGCCGGCCCTGGCGCAGGCCCGCCGCGGGGCTGATCACCAGTTCCTGTCCGCTGCGCGTGTAGGAGGCCGCCCGGCCGTCGACCGTGACCCCGCCGACCTCGAGGCCGAGGAGGTCCAGGTCGAAGCGGGACAGATCCTGGGTGGCGGTCGCCATGATCTCGGTGGTGCCCGTGACCCGCCGGGCGGCCGGGTCGTACCGCAGGGTCAGGTCGTAGTGCCCGACGTCGTACCCGCCGTTGCCGGCCAGCGGGAAGTACGGGTCGCCCGCCCCCGGTGCTCCGGGGAGGAACGTCGCGGCCCGTACCGGCGCGGCGGCCGGCAGCAGGCAGAGTACGGTCGCGGCCAGGGAGCTCATCACCCGAGCGGTCGTCTTCACCGGTCCCAGCCTGGCGGCGCCGGGGTAGGCCGTCGCGGGACGCGGCCGGGCCGGCCCCAGATTTTGCCCGGGGCCGACCGGCGTCAGAGGTCTACCAGCGCGTCGGCCGGGTCTTGCCGTACAGCCAGGCCTGGAAGAGCGCGTCCAGGTTCGCGCCCGACACCCGCTCGGCCGTGGCGATGAACTCCGGGGTGGTGCCGTTGGCGTGCCGGTGCTCCTTGGCCCAGGTGCGCAGGATCGACCAGAACTTGTCGTCGCCGACCCGTTTGCGCAGGGCGTGCAGTGTCATCGCGGCCCGGTCGTACACCGCGAACTGGTCGAACATGTCCTTGCGGCCCGGGTCGCCCGGCGGCTTCTGCCAGCGAGGGTCGTTGACCAGCCGGTACCGGTCGTCGTACCGCCTCTGGACGGTGGCGCCGCCGGATCGCTCGCCCCAGGTCCATTCCGCGTAGGTGGCGAAGCCCTCGTTGAGCCAGATGTCCTGCCATTTGGTCACGCTGACGCTGTCACCGAACCACTCGTGGGCGAGCTCGTGGGCGATGATCTCGGGCTGGGCGCCGAAGCCGCTGAACACCGGCCGGCTCTGGGTCTCCAGCGCGAAGGCGACGTCGGCGTTGTCGACGATCGCCCCGGTGGAGCCGAACGGGTAGGGGCCGAAGAGCTTGGTCCACGCGTCGGTGATCTCGGCGGTCTTGGCGTAGACGTCCTCGACGTTCACCGTCCCGATGCTGGGGTCGACGGCCACGATGATCGGCACCCCGCCGGACGTCCGCCCGCTCTTGACCAGGAAGTTCCCGATGTCGATGGTGGCGAGATAGGTCGCCATCGGGTCCTTGACCTGCCAGTGGCTGGTCGCCATGTCGCGCCGCAGGGCGGCGGTGGTGATCGTCGGTGACTCGGTGGCCGCGGGCCTCCCGGTGCCGGTGGGCAGCCCGCCCACCGGCTCGCCGTTGGCGATGACCGTCAGTTCCTTCGGCGCGGTGATCTCGAAGTCGAAGGTCGCCTTGTCACTGGGATGGTCGTTGGCCGGGAACCAGGTGTGCGCGCCGCTCGGCTGGCAGGCCACGAACACCCCGTCCGGGGTCCGGATCCAGCCGTACCTGCCCAGGAGCGGGTCGTTGACCGGCTGCGGGGTGCCGGAGTACGCGACGGAGACGGTGAACGTGGCGTCCTTGACCAGCGGCTTCGCCGGGGTGACGACCAGCTCGCTGTTCTGCCGCTCGTACCTGGCCGGGGCGCCGTCGACCGACACCGACCCGATGGTGAGCCCGGTCAGGTCCAGGTCGAACCGGGACAGGTCCCTGGTGGCCCGGGCGGTGATCTGGGCGGTGCCGTCCAGCGCCCGGGCCTGGTCCGCGGGGTTGACGGTCAGCTTCAGGCCGTAGTGCTGGACGTCGTATCCGCCGTTGCCGTCACCGGGGGTGTAGAGGTCCCCGGCCGACGACTCGCTGACGTCGAGGTTGGCGGGGGTCTGGGGCGCGGCCGAGACGGTGGGCGGGGAGGCCGTCGGCGACGTACCGCCGGATGTGCAGCCCGAGCCGATCAGGGCCACCGCCGTGGCGGCCGCCGCGATCCCCGGGGCCATTCGGAAGGTACGTGTCGTCTTCACAGGCCCAGCCTGCCGTTGATCGGGCGCACTGGGCAAGCCGGACGATCAGGACGTGGTCGTCGCATAGGGTGCGGGCGCCCCCGGCCGGTCCTTCACGACCACGGTCCGGGCGGCCTTGTCGTGCAGGGCCTGCCGACGGCGGTCCCAGAGGATCCAGGCCACGTTGACGAGGCCGAAACAGCTGCAGAGGTTGCCCAGGACGGCGTACACCAGGGCGCGCATCAGCGCCTGGGTGTTGCCGATGGGCCCGCCGTCATCGGCCCGGACCACCCTGATGCCGAGGATCCGCTTGCCCACCGTCCGGCCGTTCCACCGGTACGTCAGCAGCCAGAAGTAGAGGAAACCGATGATCAGGCCGACGAGGTTCAGCTTGTACTGCTCGGGGGAGACCAACTCGCCGTGCCGGGGGTGGGTCAGCCGGTGCCAGCTGACGAACGGCAGCGAGATCAGGGAGCCGGCGACGCCCAGGAGGATCAGGTCGATGATCGCCGCGCCCAGCCGCGCCCACCGGCCGGCCAGCCGGGCCGCCGGCCCCGGCGGGCCACCGTAGGCCCCGCCGCCGTACTGCGGCAGGCCGCCCTGGCCGTACGGCGGCGGCCGGTCACCCCCGCCGTGCGGCGCGGGGTGGCCGTATCCGCCGCCGTACGGGGGCGGTGCCGAGCCGTACGGGTCCGGCGGGCCGGGACGCGGCGGGCCCGGGTCCGGCCAGGGTCGATCCTCCGGTGCCGGCTGGTCGGGCGGTTGGCTCATGCCGAGAACGTGTGCGCGGCGGAGCGCCGTCAAACGGTGACACGCACGACCGGGAGACGATCTTTACCGGTTGGCCGTCAAAGGTTTCCGCGGCGCTCCTGCTCACGCTCGATCGCCTCGAAGAGCGCCTTGAAGTTGCCCTTGCCGAATCCCTGGGAGCCGTGCCGCTCGATCAGCTCGAAGAAGACCGTGGGCCGGTCCTGCACGGGCTTGGTGAAGATCTGCAGCAGGTAGCCCTCCTCGTCCCGGTCGACCAGGATGCCCAGCCGCTGGAGCTCCTCCACCGGGACGCGGACGTCGCCGATCCGGGCGCGCAGCACCGGGTCCTGGTAGTAGGAGGCCGGCGTGCTCAGGAACTCCACGCCCGCCGCCCGCATGTGCTCGACCGAGGCCACGATGTCACCGGTGGCCAGCGCGATGTGCTGGACGCCGGGGCCGCCGTAGAACTCCAGGTACTCCTCGATCTGCGACTTCCGGCGGCTCTCGGCCGGCTCGTTGAGCGGGAACTTCACCTTGCGGCCCCCGTCGGCGACCACCTTCGACATGAGCGCGGAGTACTCCGTGGCGATGTCGTCACCGATGAACTCGGCCATGTCGGTGAAGCCCATGACCCGGTGGTAGAAGTCGGCCCACTCGTTCATCCGCTCGACGTTGCCGACGCAGTGGTCGATGGCCTGCCAGTGTTCCCCGGCGGGGACCCCGGCGAACTCCGATCCGGGCGCCGGCGTCACGATCGGGTCGGCGGCCACGAACCCCGGGAGGTAGGGGCCGGAGTAGTTGGACCGGTCGACCAGGGTGTGCCGGGTCTCGCCGTAGGTGGCGATCGCGGCGAGCGTCACCTTGCCGTGCTCGTCCTCCAGCACGTGCGGCTCGGTCAGCCCGCGGGCGCCCTGCGCGGTCGCGTGCCGGTAGGCCGCCTCCACGTCGGGCACCTCCAGCGCGAGGTCGACGACGCCGTCGCCGTGCTCGGCGACATGGCGGCCGAGCTCGGTCCCGGCCCGGACGGGCCCGCGGAACACGAACCGGGCGGTACCGGACTGCAGGACATGGGCTGCCTCGTCCCGGAAGCCCGTCTCGGGGCCCCGGTAGGCGACCCGGCGCATGCCGAACGCTGTCGAGTAGTAGTGCGCCGCCTGCTTGGCGTTGCCGACGGCGAAGACCACTGCGTCCATCCCTTTGACGGGAAACACATCATTCATGGTCCCTACTGTCCATTCAGCCTGGCAAACTGCGCAATAGTCGCTTCGAATGCTGCACAATATGTCTACTCTGGTCGTGAGGCCCGCCGGGCCGTCTGTGCAGACTGACCAGCGAAGGAGAGCGATGATCGATGGGCTGGACGCGCGACTGATCGAGCTGTTCACCGAGGAGCCGCGGATCGGGGTGCTGGAGTGCTCGCGGCGGCTCGGGGTGGCCCGGGGGACGGTGCAGGCCCGGCTGGACCGGCTGGCGGAGCGGGGGGTCATCAAGGGCTTCGGTCCGGAGATCGAGCCGGGGGCGCTCGGGTACGGTGTGACCGCCTTCGTGACCCTGCAGATCCGCCAGGTGGGCGGCCACGACCCGGTGGCCGACCGGCTGGCCGGGGTGCCCGAGGTCATCGAGGCGCACACGATCACCGGTACGGCGGACATGCTCTGCCGCGTCGTGGCCCGCAGCAACCAGGATCTGCAGCGGGTGCTCGACGTGATCGTGGACGTGGAGGGCGTCGAGCGGGCCTCGACCGTCATCTCACTCGCCACCCAGGTGCCCTACCGGACCCTGCCTCTGGTCCGTGCGGTGGGAGGCGGGCCGGGTGCGCCCGATGCGTGATCATGCAGTCGTTCGCCGGTACGCGAAGGAGCGATCGCATGACCACACATCGGGGCCGTGTGCCAGGGCGGGGGGAGCGCCCCGCGTGCGGTCCGCCTGGGGCCGGACCGTTCCGTCACATGCCGGCGTACGGCGTGGCGTCGAGGACCTCGACGGACATGCTGCGGCCGTTCGGCAGGTTGTACGACGCCTTCTCCCCGACCTTCTTGCCGTTGATGGCGGCACCGAGGGGGGACTTGGGCGAGTACACGTCGATGGGCGAGCCGCTCTCCTCCCGCGAGGCGAGCAGGAAGGTGACCTCCTCCTCGTCACCCTCGAACCGGATCGTCACGGTCATGCCCGGCCCGACCACGCCGATGGTGCGCGGTGGCTCGCCGACCCGCGAGGTCTCCAGGATGTGGGTGAGCTGGAGGATCCGCCCCTCGATCTTGCCCTGCTCGTCCTTGGCGGCGTGGTAACCGCCGTTCTCCTTAAGGTCCCCCTCTTCCCGGGCTGCCTCGATCTTCTGCGCGATCTCGATGCGTCCGGGCCCCGAGAGGTGATCCAGCTCGTTCTTGAGCCGGTCGTACGCCTCCTGGGTGAGCCAGGAGACGGTATCTGCGCGGGTCTCGGTCACGGTGGTGCTCCTCATCCACGTGAAATGTGGTCAGGTGAAACCTCAAGCCTAGCCGGTGCGTAAGAGTAAAGGTTCCCCCTTGCGGAGTTCTGGAACGTCTGATCGGCGACAGAGTGTGAGCCGGGGAATCCGGATACGGGCGCGGACGTTGTCAGGGACAATCGACGACAGGGCGGGGGCGTGTCCCCTGCCCGCACCGGATTGTCGGTGGGTCCCGCTAACGTGAGGGGCTTCGTTCATCCGCACTGGTTGCAGAGGGAGTCCCCCAAGGTGGCTGAGACAGCGCGCCCCGCCGATTCGACGTTGCGGCTGATGGCCGTGCACGCGCATCCCGACGACGAGTCGAGCAAGGGCGCGGCGACCATGGCGCGCTACGTGCACGAGGGCGTCGACGTGCTGGTGGTCACCTGCACCGGCGGGGAGCGGGGCGACATCCTCAACCCGGCGATGGAGCGGCCCGAGATCAGGGCCGACATCGCCGCCGTGCGCATGGAGGAGATGAACCGCGCCAGGGAGATCCTCGGCGTCCGGCAGACCTGGCTGGGCTTCGTCGACTCCGGCTTTCCCGAGGGCGACCCGCTGCCGCCGCTGCCCGCGGACTGTTTCGCCGTGCAGCCCCTCGAGGTCGCGTCCGAGCCGCTGGTGCGCGCGGTCCGCGAGTTCCGGCCGCACGTGATCCTCACCTACGACGAGCAGGGCGGCTACCCGCACCCCGACCACGTCAAGTGCCACGAGGTGTCGATGGAGGCGTTCGAGGCGGCCGGCGACCCGGACCGCTACCCCGGCACCGGTGAGCCGTGGCAGCCGCTCAAGCTCTACTACCACCTCACCTTCACCAAGGACCGCATGGTCGCGCTGCACGAGGCGATGGTCCGGCAGGGGATCGAATCCCCCTACACCGACTGGCTCAAGCGGTTCGACGACCAGCCGCAGCGCTGGGAGATCACCACCAAGGTGCCGTGCGGTGACTACTTCGAGACCCGCGACCGGGCACTGCTCGCGCACGCCACCCAGATCGACCCGAACGGCTTCTGGTTCGCCTGCCCGCTGGAGGTCCAGCGAGAGGCATGGCCGACGGAGGACTACCATTTGACCAGGTCCTTGGTCGACACCGAGCTACCGGAGGACGATCTGTTCGCCGGAATCCGGGAGAAGGTGTGTCTGTAGTGTTCGTTCCGCTCGCGATTCCCCTGAACGACGACACCGTGACGCCGGGATTCCTCGGGTTCGGGGTCGTCGTCGCCCTGGGGGTGGCGCTGTTCCTGCTGCTCCGCTCGATGAACAAGCAGATCTCGCGGATCCAGGCTCCCAAGGAGGCCGATCTCAAGCAGGCCGAGTGGGAGCGCGCCAACCTCGGCCGCACCGACGATGACGCGGCCGAGGCCGCCACCGCCGAGCCCCAGGGCAAGACGGCCGACTAGCGCGTGCCCGCCGGGGGCGCTCGGGTGGGCTCCGCGGCGGCGCCCTAGGCGTCCTCGCCCGGCAGCAGCAGGGTGAACACCGGCGGCTCCGGCCGCCGCAGCACGAGCCTGCCGCCCTCCGCCTCGGCCAGCGAGCGGGCCAGGGCCAGCCCGATGCCGTGCCCCTCGCCGTCCGCCGACGCGGAGGCGCCGCGGACGAACAGGTCGTCACCCTCCGGGACCCCGGGCCCCTCGTCCCCGACCTCGATGGCCACTCCGCTCCCGACGTCCACCGCCGCCACGGTGATCCGCCCCCGGCCGTGCCGGAGCGCGTTGTCGATCAGCACGTCGAGGATCTGGCGGATGGCCCCCGGGGCGGCGCGTACCTCCGGCAGCGGCTGCTGGCCGGTCACGGTCAGGCTCCGCCCGGCGGCCGTCAGCGGCCCCTGCCACTGGGCGCGCACCTCGGCCAGCAGGGCGGTGAGGTCGAGCACCTCCCGGCGCGGCCGGCTGTCCCGGGCCAGCCGGAGCAGGTCCTCGATGATGTCCTGCAGATGCTCGCCGCGTTTGAGGGCGGTACGGATCGCGGCCCGCGGGTCGGCGCCGGGCCGGGTGAGCGCGGACTCCAGGCCCAGCAGCATCCCGGTGAGCGGGGTGCGCAACTGGTGGGAGACGTCGGCGCTGAAAGCGCGCTCCCGTTCCAGCACGTCGCCGAGCCGGCGCGCGGTGGCCTCCAGCGCCAGACCCGCGGCATCGGCCTCGGGCACCCCCGACCGCTGGGCCCGGACGCTGAAGTCGCCGCCGCCCAGCGCCTGGGCGGCGGTGGTGAGCCGCTCCAGCGGCCCGGCCAGCCGGGCGGCCTGGCGCCGGGCGTAGACGGTGGCCAGGAACAGGACGATGAGCGCCAGCGCGGTCATCAGCAGCCAGGTGTGCCAGGTCCGGTCGGAGATCTTCTTGTAGGGGGTGCTGATCCGTACCACCGCGACCGGGCCCTGGCCGGAGGGCACCGGGGTGGACACGGTGAGCGCACCGCGCTCCACGGCCTCGTGGCTGCGCCCGTCCCGGGCCCGCCTCGCCACGTCGGACCAGGCGGGTCCGGCCCCGACGAGGTGTTCTCCGCCCAGCCCGTAGACGCCGACCGTCTGCCGGGAGGACAGCCCCCGGGGAATCCGCGGCAGGGTCCGGTGCACGGCGATGTCGTCGGGGACGACCGCCGCGACCCGGGTGGCGTCCCGTTCCAGGGCGGTGATGGCCTCCTCGCGGTAGAGCCGCTGCACGGCCACCGCCAGCGGGATCGCGAACAGCACCACCGCCAGTGCCGCGATCCCGACGATCGCGGTGAGCACCTGGCGCCGCAACGGAGTCGCCCGCCGGTTCACGCCGCGAAGCCTCCCACCTGCCGGGCCGGCTCGGCAGGGCGGTCGGCCGGCCGGTCTTCCGGCCGGTGCGCGCGGCGCGCGGGACCGCCGTGGCCGGTGCTCAGGGGTCGACCTCGTAGCGGTAGCCGCGGCCGCGCAGGGTCGTGATCCGGTTGGGGTCCTCGCCCAGCTCACCGAGCTTGCGGCGCAGCGCGGAGACGTGCACGTCGAGCGTCTTGGTGGAGCCGAACCAGTTCACGTCCCACACCTCCTCCATCAGCTGCTCGCGGGAGATCATCTCGCCGGAATGGGAGACCAGCAGGGCCAGCAGGTCGAACTCCTTGGGCCGCAGCGGCAGATCGGCGCCGCCGACCTGCGCCCGGCGGGCCGCCAGGTCCAGCCGCAGCCGCCCGACCGTCATGGTGCGGTCGCCGGGCACCGACGACTGGCGGCGCAGATGGGCCCGGAGCCGGGCCATCAGCTCGGTGAGCCGGAACGGCTTGGTCAGGTAGTCGTCGGCGCCCGCGTCCAGCGCGACCACGACCTCGAACTCCTGCACCCGGGCCGTCAACACCACGATCACGGTCAGGGGCAGCGTGGCGCGCAGCCGGCGGCAGAGCGCCACTCCGTCCACGTCGGGCAGCCCCAGATCGAGCAGCACCAGGTCGGGCGGGCGGCTGCGCACCTCGTCGAGCGCGTCCAGCCCGGTCGCCGACAGCGCCGCGTCGTAGCCATGGCCTCTCAGCGCCTCGACCAGCTCAGAGCCGATCGCCGGATCGTCCTCGATGACGAGTACGCGCGAGGGAAACACACCTGGCAGTCTAGGGCTCGATCCGCCGTGCGGGCCGTGCCATCCGGGGTGCGCGCCCACCGGACGTGCCGTGGGGTAGAGGCTGCTCATGACTGCCAAGGAAGTCGACGTCGTCGTCATCGGGATGGGGCCGGGAGGCGAGGACACGGCGGGGAGGCTGGCCGAGGCGGGGCTGGTCGTGGCCGGCGTCGAAGCCCGGCTGGTCGGCGGCGAATGCCCCTACTTCGGCTGTGTCCCCACCAAGATGATGGTCCGCGCGGCCGGCCTGCTGGCCGAGGGCCGCCGGATCCCGGGCTTCGCCGGCGATGCCACCGTACGGCCGGACTGGGCGCCCGTGGCGCGGCGGATCCGCAGCGACGCCACCGATGACTGGGACGACAAGGCCGCCGCCGACCGGTTCACCGGCAAGGGCGGGCTGCTCTTCCGGGGCCGCGGGCGGATCACCGGCCCCGGCCAGGTCACGGTGACGGGCGAGGACGGCGAGCAGCTCCTGCGGGCGCGCCGCGGGATCGTGCTCAACGTCGGCACCGAGCCGGCCGTTCCCCCGATCGAGGGCCTGGCCGGCACGCCGTACTGGACCAACCGGGACGCCGTGCGCGCCGAGCAGGTGCCCGGCTCGCTGATCGTCCTCGGCGGCGGGGCGATCGGGTCGGAGTTCTCCCAGGTGTTCTCCCGCTTCGGCAGCGAGGTCACCGTGGTCGAGGCGGCGGACCGGATGCTGCCGCTGGAGGAGCCGGAGTCCGGCCGGCTGCTGGCCGAGATCTTCGAGCGCGAGGGCATCGGCGTGCGCACCGGTGCCCGGGCCACCAGGGTCGGCCACGACGGCGGGACGTTCACCGTCTCCCTGGGCGAGGAGAGGCTGACCGCGACCCACCTGCTGGTCGCCACCGGGCGCCGTACCGACCTGAGGGCGCTCGGGGCCGGGGCCGTCGGCCTCGACGAGGACGCCAAGGTGATCGACGTGGACGACCGGTTGCGGGCCGCGCCCGGCGTCTGGGCGATCGGCGACGTCACCGGGAGGGGCGCCTTCACCCACGTGTCGATGTACCAGGCGGCCATCGTGACCAGGGACGTCCTCGGGCAGGACGGCCCGCCCGCCGACTACCGGGCGCTGCCCCGGGTGACCTTCACCGACCCCGAGATCGGTGCGGTGGGGCTGACCGAGGCCCAGGCCCGGGAACACGGGCTCACCGTGCGCACCGGCATCGCCCAGGCCGGCGCCACCGCCCGGGGCTGGATCCACCAGGCCGACGGCTTCGTCAAGCTGGTCGAGGACGCCGGCCGGGGGGTGCTGGTCGGCGCGACCTCGGCCGGGCCGGCCGGCGGAGAGGTGCTCGGGGCACTCGCCGTGGCCGTCCACGGCGAGGTACCGACCGAACGGCTCCGGCAGATGATCTATGCCTATCCGACTTTCCACCGGGGGATCGAGGACGCGCTCCGGGACCTTTCCGGGGAGTGATCTCAGGAATCATTTGCCCCTGCGATATGCAAGCGAACGGCAATAATCGCCATGCCGGTGATTCGGGCCCGCATTGCTGCTTCTATGAGCATCATGTCGTCACCCGTCCTCCACCGGTCGGCCGTGATCCTGCTGATCGTGGTCACGGCGGCCTGCACTCCCGTCACGGCCCAGCACCCGCCACCCGGCGTGCGGCCGCAGCCCACCGCCACCTCGCAGCGCCACCCCGAGCGGCCCACGCTCGCCGCCCGCCCGGCCGCGCCCCCGGCCCTGCACTTCCTGCGCACGTTCCACGTGGACGCCGCACACGGTGACGACGGCAACTCCGGCAGGAGCCCGGCCGCCGCCTGGCGGACGCTGGGCCGGGTGAACCGCGCCTCCTTCAGGCCCGGGGACGGCGTGCTGCTCAGGCGGGGCGGCTCCTGGCGCGGCCCGCTCGAGCTGCGGGCCAGGGGCACCCGCAAGGCGAAGATCACGCTGGCGGCGTACGGCGACGGCGCGCGGCCGGTGATCTCGGGCGGGGGTGTGGAGGTCGGTGGCTCCTACTGGGTCGTCCGCGGGGTCCGGACGACCGGTGCCCGCTGGGCCGGGGTGGAGCTGAGCGGTACGCACAACGAGGTGCGCGACGTCCACACCGACCACAACGTCGTCGGGGTGTCGATACCGGATCGCGGGTCGGACAACCTCGTCGCCGGCAACGCGATCGTCGATAACAACAGAATGAGCGTGAACACCCCGAAAGCGCACAATCCCTACGACGACTCGGGGGCGTTCGGCGTGCTGCTCAATGGTGATCGCAATATCGTGACGCATAACAAGATCTCCGGCAGTTTCGCGAAAAGCTACGACTACGGCACCGACGGGGCGGCGGTAGAGATCTACAACGGTGATCGAAATGTCATTTCGCACAATGTGACCAGCGACAACGACACGTTCACCGAGCTGGGCAGGGAGGGCCGCCGGACCGCCGACGGCAACGTGTTCGCCTACAACGTCGTCACCACGACCAAGGACCGCGGTGCCTTCCTGGTGACGCGCGGCGCGGGCGACTCGCTCGGCCCGGTGCGCGGCACGGTCGTCGCCAACAACACCGTCTCCCTGCCCGGCCGGGGCGGGGGCTGGGTCTGCTACGCCGGATGCGCGCCCGGCATCCTCAAGCTCCGCAACAACGTGATCTCCGTCGGCGGGGTGGTCGGCCAGGAGGACGGTGCGGGCGCCGACGACGACACCGGGGTCTACCAGGGCCGGATCCGGTTCAAGCTCGGGTCGAGGTCGGTGGTGGCCGATCCCCGGTTCGTCAGCCGGACCAACCTGCGGCTGCGGACGGGCAGCCCGGCGATCGGGCGCGCGGTGCCGCTGGGCGGCGTCCTCGACCTGGCGCTGGGGCGGCGGCCGTCACCGGCCGCGCGGGCGAGCCGCCGGCTGGACTCCGGCGCCTACGACTGGACCGGCTGACCGTACGGCTCGATCCCGCGGTCCGGAGGCGGATTAGGGTTGGTCGCAAGAGACGCGACCCCGCGCGCCGTCCGGGCGCGCGGAGCAGCCAGGGGGTCTTCGATGAACCGGTTGAAGGACGCGACGAGTCCTTACTTGCTGCAGCACGCGGACAATCCGGTCGAGTGGTTCCCCTGGGGCCCCGAGGCCTTCGCGGAGGCGGCGCGCCGGGACGTCCCCGTCCTGCTGAGCGTGGGGTACGCCGCGTGCCACTGGTGTCACGTCATGGCCCACGAGTCGTTCGAGGACGAGGCGACCGCGCAGCTCATGAACCGGCTGTTCGTGAGCGTGAAGGTCGACCGGGAGGAACGGCCGGACGTCGACGCGGTCTACATGGAGGCCACCCAGGCGATGACCGGCCAGGGCGGCTGGCCGATGACGGTGTTCCTCACCCCGGACGGCCACCCCTTCTACTGCGGCACCTACTTCCCCCGGCCGCGTTTCCAGGCCCTGCTGCAGGGGGTGGCCAAGGCCTGGACCGAGCAGCGCGACGACGTCGTACAGCAGGGCCAGGAGGTGGTGACCGCGCTCACCTCCCGTGCCCCGGAGGCGCTCGCCGGCGAGCCGCCCGCCGCCGGGCGGCTGGACGAGGCGGTCACGGCACTGCGCCAGGGCTACGACGCCGTACGGGGCGGCTTCGGCGGTGCCCCCAAGTTCCCGCCGTCCATGGCGCTGGAGTTCCTGCTGCGGCACGCCGCCCGTACCGGCGACCAGGACGCGCGGTCGATGGCCGGGCACACGCTCGAGGCCATGGCCAGGGGCGGCATGTACGACCAGCTCGGCGGGGGGTTCGCCCGGTACTCGGTCGACGACCGCTGGATCGTGCCGCACTTCGAGAAGATGCTCTACGACAACGCCCTGCTGGCCCGGGTCTACGCGCACTGGTGGCGGCTGACCGGCTCGGAGCTGGCCCGGCGGGTCGCGCTGGAGACCTGTGACTGGATGCTGCGCGACCTGCGCACGCCCGAGGGCGGGCTGGCCTCCGCGCTCGACGCCGACAGCGAGGGCGAGGAGGGCAAGTACTACGCGTGGACCCCGGCGGGGCTGCGCGAGGTGCTGGGCGAGGAGGACGCCGCGTACGCGGTGGAGCTGTTCGAGGTGACCGGCACCTTCGAGCGCGGCACCTCGGTGCTGCAGTTGCCGCGGGATCCGCAGGACGCCGAGCGGTACGCGGCCGTGCGCGCCCGGCTGCTGGCGGCCCGCGCCGAACGGGTGCCGCCGGCCAGGGACGACAAGGTCGTCGCGGCGTGGAACGGCCTGGCGGTCGCCGCGCTCGCCGAGTGCGGCGCCCTGTTCGACCGGCCGGACCTGGTCACCGCCGCGCGGGAGGTGGCGGGGCTGGTGACCGGCGTGCACATGAGCGGCGGCCGGCTCGCCCGCACCTCCCGGGACGGCGCCGCCGGGCCGCACGCCGGTGTCCTGGAGGACTACGCCGACGTGGCGGAGGGCCTGCTGGCGCTGCACGCGGTCACCGGCGACCCCGCGCAGGTACGGCTCGCCGGTGAGCTGCTGGAGGCCGTCCTGACGCACTTCGGTGACGGCACCGGCGGGTTCTACGACACCGCGGACGACGCCGAGGCGCTGTTCCGGCGCCCCCAGGACCCGACCGACAACGCGACCCCGTCGGGCCAGTTCGCCGCGGCCGGCGCCCTGCTGTCGTACGCGGCGCTGACCGGCTCGGCCCGGCACCGGGAGGCGGCCGCGGCCGCGCTGGCGCCCGCCACCCTGCTGGCCGAGCGGCACGCCCGGTTCGCCGGGTGGGGTCTGGCCGTCGCGGAGGCCTGCCTCGCCGGCCCGGTGGAGATCGCGGTGGTCGGCCCGGCGGACGACGCCCGGACCCGGGCGCTGCACCGGGCCGCGCTGATGGCGACGTCACCCGGGGCGGTGGTGAGCTTGGGCGAGCCCGGGTCCGGTGACGCGGCCGGGGCGGCGGTTCCGCTCCTGGAAGGGCGCGGGCTGGTCGGCGGCGCCCCGGCGGCCTACGTGTGCCGGGACTTCGCCTGCCGGCTGCCGGTCACCGATCCGGACCGGCTGCGTGGCGAGCTCGTGACCGTCTGAGGATGCTCTCATTGGATTTCCCGTCCAGTTCTGTGGTGACGGCGCCACAGTTGTGCGAAGGTGTTGGGCTACCAGTGAGTAGCAGCGTCTGGACGGACAGAGCGTGGTCACTGCGGCGCGAAGGGTCGATCCCGAGGGCCGTGGGATATCTGGACGGTTGTCGTCTCAGTGGTCCATAGTCGTGTGACCCCGGATACACCGGGACGGGGAGCCGAGGGAGTGTTGCTGTGCGGAGGCCGAGCCGGCGAGTTCTACCGACGGTCATCGGCGTATCCCTGCTGACCACGCTCGCCGCGAACATCTCGGTGGTCGTGGCGCAGACGGATTCGGGCAAACCCCGCACGCAGGCCGCCAAGAAGCAGGGCTTCGTCGCCAGCGCGGCCTCCTCGCCGTACTCCGCCGTCGCGCCACTGCGGCAGCGGCTCTCCCCGCATGTCCTCGTCGCCGGGGGGAGCACCCTGCCGCCCGCCGTGATCGCCAAGATCCGCAGGTACAAGGGCGTCAAGGGCGTCGAGGTGGTGGACGCGGTGCAGGCCCTGGTGGGCGGCAAGCGCGTCGGGCTGCTGGGCGTCGAGCCCTCGACCTTCCGGTCCTACACCCCCAAGCCCACGGCGGAGTCCGACGCGCTGTGGCGCAACGTCGCCGCGGGCGACGTCGCCGTCTCCTTCCTGCTGGGCAAGGACGGCGGGCTGCAACTCGACAGCCGGGTGCCCATCGGCGGCAAGACCCGGCAGGTCCAGACCCGCGTCGGCGCCTACGCCACCATGGGCATCGGCGAGGTCGACGGCGTGGTCTCGCACACCGTGGCCCGGTCGCTGGGGATGCCGTCCGGCAACGCCCTGCTGATCAGCGCACCCAAGGTCAAGCTCGACCGGCTGAACAAATGGCTCACCAAGAAGGTGCTGCCCAAGGGTGCCAAGCCGATGCTGCTCAACACCAGGCTCGACTACGTCGGCGGTACCGGGGCCGGTCAGCTGCCGCAGTCCAACGGCCAGTTCATGAGCGCGGCGCAGATCTCGGTGGCGATCAGGGCGGGCTACACCAAGCTGGGCGTGCCCTACGTGTGGGGCGGCGAGTCGGACGCCGAGGGCGGCTACGACTGCTCGGGGCTCGTGCAGTGGGCGTTCCGCCAGGCCGGCATCAAGATGCCGAGGGTGGCCGCCAGCCAGGCTCTGACCGGCCCCATCGTGCCCTACGCCCAGGCCCGTCCCGGCGACCTGCTGATCTGGGCCAACGACCCGACCGCACCCGGCTACATCTCGCACATCGCGATCTACATCGGCGACAACAAGATGCTGGTGGCGCCGCACACGGGCGACGTCGTGAAGATCCAGAAGGTGTACCTGCGGAACTTCAGGGGCGCCGTCCGGGTCAACCCGCGGCTCTCGCCGCGGGTGGCCGGCTGACGCCCGGCCCGGCCCGCGGCCGGCCCGCCCGGCTCCGGTCCTGCCGTCCCGTACGGCCTCAGAGGGGACAGCCGGCGGACAGGTAGTCCAGGGCCTGCTCGAGCAGTGCGAGCACGTCACCCTCGCCGCCGTCCTCGACCCAGGTCATGATGGTGACCTGCCAGACGCCCAGCAGCGCCGCCGAGAAGGCGCGGAGCTCGAACTCGTCCGGCGACCGGCCCAGCCGCTCGGCCACCATCCGGGCGATGAGGCGCTGGGTCTCCTGCGTGTTCTCCCACTGGCGGGCCCGCAGTGCCGGGACCGACATGGACAGCCTGACCCGCTCGAGGATGCGCTGCCGGTCCGTGACCAGCATCAAGCCGACGATCTCCCGGAGGGTACGGCGCAGCGCCTCCACCGGGGAGAGCTCGGCGGGCTGGCGCCGGAGCGACTCGGCGATCAGCGGGTCGTACTCGTCGGTGATGACGACGTCTTCCTTGGTGGGGAAGTAGCGGAAGAAGGTGCTGGGCGAGACCTCGGCGGCCGCGGCGATCTGCTCGACGGTGGTGGCGTCGTAGCCCTCGGACAGGAAGAGCCGGAGGGCGTGCTCCTGGATCGCCCTCCGGGTCTTCAGCTTCTTGCGCTCGCGCAGCCCGAGCCGGTCAAGCGGCGACGTGGTCATGCGTCGATTCTCCGGCATGCTCGGCCGCGGGCGCACCCTGGTCCCGCCTACCCGGGACGAGGAACGGGACGACGAGGGCAGTGATCGCCATCAGCCCGGCACTGGCGAGGAGGGTGGCGTTCATCCCGTGCACGAAGGCGCTCCGGACCGAGCCGAGCAGCGCCGGGTCGCCGAGCCGTTCCGCCAGCGTGACGCCGGCGGTCACGCCCTGCCGCACCGGGGCCGGCGCCGAGGCCGGCAACCGGTCGCGGTAGGTCGTGGCGAGCAGGCTGCCCAGGATCGCCGCGCCGAAGGCCCCGCCGGTCATCCGGACGGTCATGAGGACGGCCGATCCGACTCCGGCCCGCTCGGCGGACAGCGCGCCCATGGCCGAGTCCATCGCGGCGGGCAGGACCAGGCCCATGCCGAGGCCGACGATCGTCAGCCACAGGGCGACCGGACCGTACCCGTCGTGCACGGAGGTGAAGCCCCCCGTGGTCGCACCGGCGACCAGGACGATCAGTCCGCCCACGATCACTGCCCGGGGGCCGTGCCGCCGGGCGAGCCCCGGGCCCAGCCTCGCCGTCACCACCAGGCCGGCGATCATCGGCAGCAGCCGGATCCCGGTCCCCAGCGCGTCCTGACCCTGCACCGCCTGGAGGTACTGCGGGACGGTGAACAGCACGCCGAACATGGCGAAGGTCAGGATGGTGGCGGGCAGGGCCCCGCCGAGGAACCGGCGGTCCCGGAAGAGCTCCAGGTCGATCAGCGGGTCGGAGGAACGGCGGGTCCAGCCGACGAAGGCGGCCAGCGCCGCCAGGCCGCCTGCCATGG
The DNA here is from genome assembly GCF_050971785.1 of Actinomadura scrupuli. NCBI lineage: Bacteria > Bacillati > Actinomycetota > Actinomycetes > Streptosporangiales > Thermomonosporaceae > Actinomadura > Actinomadura scrupuli. The sequence goes on from NZ_JBPCCU010000002.1 coordinate 901,183, forward strand.
TGCCCCAGACCAGCGGCGAGCCCCAGCCGCGTTCGGGCTGCTCGATCGTGCCGTACACGACCGCGAGCAGCCCGCCGGTGGACAGCAGCAGTCCGATGACGTCGGTGCGGGGCGCGACGGCGGCCCTGGTCTCGGGGATGAGCAGGACGGCGGCGAGGAGGGCGATCCCCGCGACCGGGATGTTGACCAGGAAGATCGAGCCCCACCAGAAGTGGTCGAGCAGGTAGCCGCCGATGATCGTGCCGAGGGGCAGGCCGAGGAACGAGGCGCCCGCCCACGCGGCCAGCGCCTTGGGCTGTTCCGCCCGCGGGAAGACGGCCACCAGCACCGACAGGCAGAGCGGGGTGATGATCGCGGCGCCCAGCCCCATCAGCGTGCGGGCGGCGATCAGCCCGCCGGAGCTGTGCACCAGCGTCGCCGTCACGGAGGCGACCAGGAAGGCGGCAAGGCCGACGAGCAGCAGCTTCTTACGGCCGTAACGATCACCCAGCAGCCCCGCGGGGATGAGCAGCGTCGCCGAGACGAGCGTGTACGAGTCGATGATCCACTGCAGCTCTCCGGTGCCGGCGCGCAGGTCCGCGGCGAGGGTGGGCAGGGCGACGTTGAGGGCGGTGAGGTCGAGGCTGACGGTCACCATGATGACCACCAGGGCGCCGAGGACCCACCAGCGGCGCGTTCCGAGGGGTTGCATGACATCTACTTTCATTCGGAAGTCAGTGCTAAGTGACAGTAACTATCAAAAAATGCTGACTGTCAAACCCCTTCCGGTCCTGGCTTCGGCCGGATTGCTGTGTAATTCTTATTACATGATGACCACTGAAAGCCTGCGCGGCTGGTTCTCCGGGCGGCTGCCCGAGGCATGGTTCGAGGCGGCACCCGAGGTCGTGCTGGACCGCGAGGAGATCACGGTCGTCGGCCGGCTGCCCGAGCCGTCCATGGCGGAGGGCGTCTCCGACGGCGAGCGGGCGGGCGTCATCGCCGGGCACCTCCAGCGCTTCCGGGAGGACACCCGCGATCAGCGCATCGCGATCGCCGCCGAGGCGGAGCACCGGTTCGGCCGCAAGGTCTCGTGGGGCGTGGAGTGCGGCGACCAGCGGGAGATGTTCACCACGCTGTCGGTGCCGGTGATGACCCGGCTGCGCCAGCCGGAGCGGCGTGTCCTGGACACGCTGGTCGACGCCGGGGTCGCGCGCAGCCGCAGCGACGCGCTCGCCTGGTGCGTCCGGCTGGTCGGCAAGAACGCCGACGAGTGGCTGGGCGAGCTGCGGGAGGCCCTCCAGCACGTCGAGCGGGCCCGCGCCTCCGGCCCCGCCGTCTGAGGCACACGCTGGCGGGCGGGGGAGCGGGCGGTGTGAGACCGCTTGCCTCCGATCTCGCCGGGCGAGGTCGTACGCCGCCGGGCTCGGGGGGTGACGGCGGACTCGGCGGGTGACGCCGCCGCCCGGGGGTGGGCGAGCCGTGCGCGGCATGAGTCGGCAAAGGTTGGGCCGCAGGCGCCGATCATGGGGCTGATCTGCCTTATGGTGCGATTGTGGGTGGACTTCGCTGTGTCGATGGGTCATTCCTCGCGGTGATCCCCGTGCCGTCGTACGACCGCGGCGGGAGGCCGTTCGAGATCACGCTCGAGCTCGTACGGGACGGAGAACCGTTCGGCTCGGTGGGCGAGCGCTGCGGTTTCCATCTGGCCCGGCTCGCCCGGAGCGTCGCCGCCGCACGGGCCGACGAGTCACCGCAGGCCGCCCGGTGGCCCGACGTCGACGACCGGTTCCCCGATCCGCCGCTCGAGCAGGCCGCCGCGGCGCTGCCCGCGGTCGCGGGCCGGCTGCCCCGGGAGCCGGAGCTGTTCTCCTTCCGCTACCGTGACCGGGGAGATCTGGCCAGTACGGGGGAGCTGCGCTGTGCGCTGCGCACCTCGACGTTCTGGGCCGGCGGCCAGACCATGACCGCCGCCCCGCACGGCGGCTGGCGGATCGCCCGGCGCGCGGTCGTCGAGGCGTGGGGCGCGGGTGGCCGGGGAGTGCGCGCCGTGGCGACCTCCGGTCAGCTCCACCGCTTCCTCACCGAAGTTCTCGACGAGGCCGCGAACTCGGGAGCAAGTTACAGAGATCTAACGGTCGAGGTATCAACGGGGCGAACCAGGTGATAATTGGCCCTCGTTGCCCACCCAGACCATCGCGCGACCACTGCTTTTAGGAGTTGCCCACATGCGGGGTTCGGCTCGGATGAGTTCGGCGATTCGCCGGAGCAAGCCGTACACGGGCTTCCGCGACTTCGTCTACCGGTGGTACGAGCACCGGGTCGAGGACTCCCTGGCGACCGACATCGTGCCGCGGCACGTGGGCGTGATCCTGGACGGAAACCGCCGCTGGGCCCGCTCCATGGGGATGGCCGACGTCAACACGGGGCACCAGCGCGGTGCCGACAAGATCTCCGAGCTGCTGCAGTGGTCCACCGAGACCGGCGTCGAGGTGGTCACGCTGTGGCTGCTGTCCACCGACAACCTCACCCGCCCGGCCCAGGAGCTGGACCCCCTCCTGAGGATCATCGAGAACACGGTCCTGCAACTGGTGGCCGACGGCTGGCACGTCAAGCCGGTGGGGGCTCTCGACCTGCTGCCCGACAAAACTGCGCGTGTCCTCAAAGATGCCGGTGAAGCGACATCTGGCGTCGCTGGGTTGATTGTGAACGTCGCCGTTGGGTATGGAGGTAGACGTGAGATCGCTGATGCGGTGCGCTCTCTGCTCTACGAGCAGGCGAGTCAGGGCACCAGCATCGAGGAGCTCGCTGAGAGCCTCGATGTCGAGCACATCGCCGAGCATCTCTACACGCGCGGTCAGCCCGACCCCGATCTGGTCATCCGGACGTCGGGAGAGCAACGCCTCTCCGGCTTCATGCTCTGGCAGAGCGCCCACTCGGAGTTCTACTTCTGCGAAGTCCATTGGCCGGACTTCCGCAAGGTCGACTTCCTGCGCGCACTCCGTTCTTACGCCGCGCGACACCGGCGCTACGGCTCTTGAGTCCCAGGTCAGGGCTGTGACGCTCGTCACTACCCTGCCTTTGACATGGGGTCGTAGCGTGGCAGCAGGTTTCCCCGAGGTAAGGGCATCGTCCACCAGGCGAACACCCTGGTGGCGCCCGAAGGAGAGCGAGTGGCCACTTCCTCCCCGCGCCGTGATCCCGACCAGCCCGCTGGTTCGGCCCGGCGCACGTACGTCCTCGACACCAGCGTCCTGCTCGCCGACCCGGGGGCGATGACCCGGTTCGCCGAACACGAGGTCGTGCTTCCCATAGTCGTCATCACCGAACTCGAGGCCAAGCGCCATCACCCGGAGCTCGGCTACTTCGCCCGGCAGGCGCTGCACACTCTCGACGACCTCAGAGTCGACCACGGCCGCCTGGACGAGCCCATCGCCCTCGGCGACCAGGGCGGGACGCTCCGGGTGGAGCTCAACCACTCCGACGCGAGCGTGCTGCCCGACGGATTCCGGCTGGGTGACAACGACACCCGGATCCTGTCGGTGGCCCGGTGGCTGTCGGTCGAGGGCCGCGACGTCGTGCTCGTCTCCAAGGACCTGCCGCTGCGGGTGAAGGCCGCGAGCGTCGGGCTGACCGCGGAGGAGTACCGCGCGGAGCTGGCGGTGGTCGAGTCCGGCTGGACCGGTATGCGCGAGCTGGAGGTGACGACCGACAAGGTCGAGGAGCTGTACGAACACGGCCGGCTCGAACTCTCGACGGTGATGGCGGACGGGACGGGCGCCGAGACCCCGCTGGACGTGCGGGAACTGCCCTGCCACACGGGCCTGCGGCTGCTGTCGGCCAACGGCTCCGCGCTGGGGCGGGTGCTGCCGGACAAGTCCGTACGCCTCGTCCGCGGCGACCGGGAGGTGTTCGGGCTGCGCGGACGCTCGGCCGAGCAGCGCATCGCCCTCGACCTGCTCATGGACGAGGACGTGGGCATCGTCTCCCTCGGCGGCCGGGCGGGCACCGGCAAGTCGGCGCTCGCGCTGTGCGCGGGCCTGGACGCCGTGCTGGAGCGCCGTAAGCACCGCAAGGTCGTGGTCTTCCGCCCCCTGTACGCCGTCGGCGGCCAGGAGCTCGGGTACCTCCCCGGGTCGGAGAACGAGAAGATGTCGCCCTGGGCTCAGGCCGTCTACGACACCCTGTCGGCGGTGACGACCCCTGAGGTCATCGACGAGGTCCTCGACCGGGGCATGCTCGAGGTGCTGCCGCTGACCCACATCCGGGGGCGCTCGCTGCACGACGCCTTCGTGATCGTGGACGAGGCGCAGTCGCTGGAGCGCGGCGTGCTGCTCACCGTGCTGTCCCGGATCGGCTCGGGGTCGCGGGTGGTGCTCACCCACGACGTGGCGCAGCGCGACAACCTCCGGGTGGGCCGGCACGACGGCGTCGCCGCCGTGGTCGAACGGCTCAAGGGCCATCCGCTGTTCGCTCATGTGACCCTGACCCGGTCCGAGCGCTCGCCGATCGCCGCTCTGGTCACCGATCTCCTCGGGGACATCGGCGCCTGACCCCCGTCTCCCTCCGCGCTCATGTGATCCTGGATCACATGAGCGCGGAGGTTAGAGCGCTCCAATCCGGTCACTCTCCGCGGTCGCCCCTGCCCGCGTCGTCATGATGTGATTAACGTCACACCTGGCTCGTTGCCGCAAGGAAAGCCTGGTCCAGCTATGGATTGGGCCATTTTTGGGTCAAGTTGACAATGGACTCCCTGGCACCATTCATCACGTTTCGGTTGCGAGGTACCCCCTGATCTCCGGCAGGGTGGGGCGCCGTAAGCACCTCCCAGGTCCATGACCCCCCGGTTGGACGATCTGACGGGCATGCCGCTCACCGCCTCCCCCGGCGATGCGCGATGAAGCCCAGGAGGTGATCGGACCTCGAGCGCGCCCATGCGCGTCCGACCGTCGGAAGGATCGCCTTGAACGGAGACCGGAACGGGTCCCCCCACGGCGCGCCAGGACAGTCGACACCGTTCTCGATCGGCGAAGAGAGCGAGCAGGGCACCGGCTGGGACGCCCCCCGTACTCCGGACTTCGGCGTTCCGTACACCGATGTGAAGGTGGCGGGTGCGCCGGCCGCGGCGAGCACGGCACTGCTGACCCCCGGTCCCGCCCCGCAGGAGGAGTGGACCCGCGACGAGGTCGCCGACGAGGACGCCTTCCGTCCGGCCGGCCGTCGCACCGTCTCCCTGCCGGGACGCCTGGTCGTCCCGAGGATCGCCGTGGTGGCGGTCGCGGCCGCCGTGGTCGTGGGCGGCGGGGCCGTCGCGGCCTTCGCGCTCACCGGTGACTCAGGCGGCAAGCCCGACTCCGCCGCGGTGGTCCCCTCCTCGGCGGCCTCCGCCGAGGCCGATCCGGCCACCGATCCCGCCGCGCGGCAGGCCGCCGAGGCCGCGGCGCGCAAACAACTCCTCGACCGCGCCTCCCGGGCCGCCCGCAAGGACTCCGGCAAGCGCCCGGCGCTGGCCGTGAAGGGCTCGCCGCTGCCGAGCGCCACGCCCAGCAGCGCGGGCGGTGGCAGCACCGGCGGCAGCGACCCCGTGCCCGCCGGCCAGGCCCAGCAGATCGCCAAGGGCATGCTGCCCGGCTTCGGCTTCGGCGGCTCGGGGCAGTTCAGCTGCCTGGTGAACCTCTGGAACCACGAGAGCCACTGGAACGTGCACGCGGGCAATCCCTCCTCGGGCGCCTACGGCATCCCCCAGGCGCTGCCCGGCAGCAAGATGGCGAGCGCCGGTCCCAACTGGCACGACGACGCCAGGACCCAGATCAAGTGGGGCCTGGGGTACATCAAGAGCCGCTACAGCACCCCCTGCGGCGCCTGGAGCCATTTCCAGTCGTCCAACTGGTACTGAGCCGCCCGGTCCGCCCCGCACGCCCCACCGGCCCCGCTGAAGACCGCCAGGACGCCGCCAGGCGGCCCTGAAGGCCCTTAGCGGGGCCCGGTCATGCCGAGCACGTCCAGGGCGGCGTCGAGCTGCTCGAGGGTCAGCAGCCCCTGCTCCACGTAGCCGCGCTCCAGGACCACCTCGCGGATGGTCTTGCGCTCGTGCAGGGACTGCTTGGCCACGACCGCCGCCTGCTCGTAACCGAGGTAGCGGTTGAGCGGGGTCACGATGGAGGGCGACGACTCGGCGTACTCCCGGCACCGGTCGGCGTCGGCCTCGATGCCGTCGACGCAGCGGTCGGCCAGCAGCCGGGACACGTTGGTCAGCAGCCGGATCGACTCGAGCAGGTTGCGGGCGAGCACGGGCAGCATGACGTTGAGCTCGAAGTTGCCGGCGGCCCCGCCGAACGCGATCGCCGCGTCGTTGCCGATGACCTGGGCGGCGACCTGGCAGACCGCCTCGGGGATCACCGGGTTGACCTTGCCGGGCATGATCGAGGACCCCGGCTGCAGGTCGGGTAGCCGGATCTCGGCCAGTCCCGCCCGCGGGCCAGACCCCATCCACCGGAGATCATTGGCGATCTTGGTAAGGCTCACCGCGATCGTCCGGAGCGCGCCGCTGGCCTCCACGAGCGCATCCCGGGCGCCCTGGGCCTCGAAGTGGTCGCGCGCCTCCCTGAGCGGCAGCCCGGTGGCGCGGGAGAGCTCCTCGACCACTCGGCCCGCGAAGCCCGGCGGCGTGTTGATACCGGTGCCGACGGCGGTGCCGCCGAGGGGCAGCTCCCCGAGCCGGGGCAGCACGCCCTCCAGCCGCTCGACTCCGAGCCGTACCTGAGCGGCGTAGCCGCCGAACTCCTGGCCCAGGGTGACCGGGGTGGCGTCCATCAGATGGGTGCGCCCGGACTTCACGACCGTCGCGAACTCCGCGGCCTTGCGGCCCAGGGAGTCCGCCAGGTGCCGCAGCGCGGGGATGAGCTCCCGCAGGACGAGCCCGGTGGCCGCGACGTGGATGGAGGAGGGGAAGACGTCGTTGGAGGACTGGGAGGCGTTCACATGGTCGTTGGGGTGCACGTCGCGGCCCAGCCGCTCCTGGGCGAGCGAGGCGATGACCTCGTTGGCGTTCATGTTGGAGGACGTGCCGGAGCCGGTCTGGAAGACGTCGATCGGGAAGTGGTCGTCCCACGCCCCGCCGGCCACCTCCAGGGCCGCCGCCGCGATCGCGTCGCCCAGCTCACCGTCGATCACGTCGAGGTCGGCGTTGACCCGGGCGGCAGCCGCCTTGATGTGGGCCAGCGCCGCGATGTGCGCCCGCTCCAGGCGGCCTCCCGAGATCGGGAAGTTCTGCACGGCACGCTGGGTCTGCGCCCGCCATCTCGCGTCGGCCGGGACCCGGACCTCGCCCATGGAGTCGTGCTCGATCCGGAATTCCTGCTCGCCCATGGACGGTCCCTCTGAGTTCCTCGTGCCTGCGTAGAGGGGCCTGCGCTCCGCCCCTCCCTCACCTTACGAGGGGTTCAGCCGCTCTTGTGGACGGTGTATTCCTGGCGCACGCTGGGCCGGCCGGGGGCCTGCTCCTTGCCGTTGATCCAGACCCGGCAGGACGAGGGATCCTCGAAGACCGCCGTGAGGGTGTCCAGGTCGTACTGCAGTCCCTGCCCCTTGGGCAGCACCCCGTTGTAGAGCACCTGGGCGTTGCCGGGGATGCCGAGGTAGACCTTGCAGTTGTCGCCGGTGGCCTGGACGACCAGCGCGTTGCCGGCCGCGCCGGCGGGCACGGGCCGGGCCGGGGACGACGACGCGGAGGGGGAGCCGCCGGCCTTCTCCTTGGGGGAGTCCTGGGTCATGCCCACGGCCATCGCGCCGGCACCGATGCCGCAGGTCGCGCAGGTGGCGGCGATGAGGGAGAGCGCGACCACCAGCCGCCGGCGCGGGTTGTTCTCCCGCTGGACCCGGCGCTGGGTCCGGGGCCCGGCCACCGCGCGGTCCAGCCGGTCGAGCACCCGGGCGTGGGTCATCCGGCGGAGCGGGTTCTTCTGCAGCAGCCCGTTGATCACCGGTGTCAGCTCCCCGGCCCGCTGCAGCGGCGCCGGGTCCTGGGTGAGCACCGCGGAGAGCGTCGCCATCACGTTGGGGTGGTCGTACGGTGGCCGGCCCTCCACCGCGGTGTAGAGGGTGGCGCCGAGCGACCACAGGTCGGACTGCGGGGTGGCCTTCTCGCCGCGGGCGACCTCGGGGGCGACGTAGGCGGGCGAGCCCATGAAGCTGTCCGACCTCGTGATGCGGGCCGACCGGTCGGTGATGGCCAGGCCGAAGTCGGTGAGCACCACGCGGCCGTTGTCGGACAGGAGCACGTTGCTGGGCTTGATGTCGCGGTGCAGAATGCCGGCGTTGTGCGCGGTGGAGAGCGCGTCGAGCAGCTGACGGGCGATATCGGCGACCTTGGCCGGGGGCAGCGGCCCCTCTTTCGCGATCAGCTGGTCGAGATTGGGAGCCTCGACGAGCTCCATGACGATCCAGGGGCAGCCGTGTTCGACGACGACGTCGTACACGTCGATGATCGAGGGATGACTCAGCTGCGCGGGGGTCCGTGCCTCGCGCAGGGTCCGCCGGTAGAAGACCGCGCGTTCTTCGTCATTGAGGTCCGGCGGCGGCCGCAGTTCTTTGATCGCGACAGTGCGGTCCAGCCGCTCGTCGTGCGCCCGCCAGACCGTGCCCATGGCACCACTGCCCAGCTCTGTAACCAGCCGATAGCGACCTGCTATCAAGACGTCACTCTGCTGGGTCATGGCGCAAAACATACCGGAACGAAGCGGGTCGTTGCCGGGCAGATGCCGCGAACACCGGGGAATTCACTTTAGATCGTTAAGGGGTATCTGATAATCAGCATTAGCCCACGAAAACGGGCTGGTGGTTTCGTGTTTACGTTACTGGCGAGTCACCGCCGGCCGATGCTCAGCAGCGGCCCGGTGGTCTCCGCGAAGAAGTCGTTTCCCTTGTCGTCGACGACGACGAAGGCGGGAAAGTCCTCCACCTCGATCTTCCAGACGGCCTCCATGCCGAGTTCGGCGTACTCCAGCACCTCGACCTTCTTGATGCAGTCCTGGGCGAGCCGGGCCGCGGGGCCGCCGATCGAGCCGAGGTAGAAGCCGCCGTGCCGCCGGCAGGCCGTGGTCACCTGCTGGGAGCGGTTGCCCTTGGCCAGCATGACGTGCGAGCCGCCCGCCGCCTGGAACTGCTCGACGTAGGAGTCCATGCGGCCGGCGGTCGTCGGGCCGAACGAGCCGCTCGCGTACCCCTCCGGCGTCTTGGCCGGACCCGCGTAGTACACGGCGTGGTCGCGCAGGTAACGCGGCATCGGCTCGCCCGCGTCCAGCCGCTCCTTGATCTTCGCGTGGGCGATGTCGCGGGCCACGACCAGCGGCCCGGTCAGGGCCAGCCGGGTCTTCACCGGATACTTCGACAGCTCCGCCCGGATCTCGTCCATCGGCCGGTTCAGGTCGATCCGCACCACGTTGTCGTCCAGGTGCTCGTCGGTGGTCTCCGGCAGGTACTGCGCCGGGTCGGTCTCCAGCCGCTCCAGGAACACGCCCTCGGCCGTGATCTTGGCCAGGGCCTGCCGGTCGGCGCTGCACGAGACCGCGAGCGCCACCGGGCAGGACGCGCCGTGCCGGGGAAGCCGGATCACGCGCACGTCGTGGCAGAAGTACTTCCCGCCGAACTGGGCCCCGATGCCCAGCCGCTGGGTGAGCTCGAAGACCTGCCGCTCCAGCTCGAGGTCGCGGAACCCGTTGCCGAGCGGGCCGCCCTCGGTGGGCAGGGTGTCCAGGTAGTGCGCGGAGGCGTACTTGGCGGTCTTCAGCGCGTACTCGGCGCTGGTCCCGCCGACCACGATCGCCAGATGGTACGGCGGGCAGGCCGCGGTGCCCAGCGAGCGGATCTTCTCCTCCAGGAAGGTCAGCATGCGCTTGGGGTTCAGGACCGCCTTGGTCTCCTGGTAGAGGAACGACTTGTTGGCGCTGCCGCCGCCCTTGGCCATGAACAGGAACTTGTACGCGCCGCCGGGGGTGGCGTACAGCTCGATCTGGGCAGGCAGGTTGGTGCCGGTGTTGCGCTCGTCCCACATGGTGACCGGCGCCATCTGGGAGTAGCGCAGGTTCAGCCGGGTGTAGGCGTCGTACACCCCGCGGGACAGGTGCTCCTCGTCGTGCCCGTCGGTCAGGACGTGCTGGCCGCGCTTGCCCATCACGATCGCGGTGCCGGTGTCCTGGCACATCGGCAGCACGCCGCCCGAGGCGATGCTCGCGTTCTTGAGCAGGTCGAGCGCCACGAACCGGTCGTTGGGGCTGGCCTCGGGGTCGTCGAGGATCCGGCGCAGCTGGGCCAGGTGGGCCGGGCGCAGCAGATGCGAGATGTCGTGGATCGCCGTCTCGGTGAGCAACCGGAGCGCCTCCGGCTCGACCTGCAGGAACGTGCGTCCGCCGGCCTCCAGGGTGCTGACCCCCTCAGAGGTGAGCAGACGGTACTCGGTGTCGTCCTGGCCGAGCGGCAGCAGATCGGTGTAGGCGAACTCGGGCATCACGTTTCCTGTTTCCTCGGCGGCTCTGACCGCCCACCAGGGTACGGCCCTCGCTCGGCCGGCCTCGCGCCGAGCCGGGCCCGGCGCTCCGCCGTCCGGGCTCCGCGGGCCGGGCGGAGCCCGATCACGACTCCGGCCGCCACGAGCACCGCGCCGGCCAGCTCGGCGGGTGCCGGGGCGCCGAGCCCGAGGACGACGGTCGTGACGATGGCGCTGATCGGGATGACGCCCGCGAACAGCCCTGCCCGGTCCGCGCCCAGCCGGCCCAGCGCGTCGTACCAGAGGAAGAACGCGACCACGGTGATGACCACCGCGATGTAGGCCAGCGCCATGGCCTCGGCGGCGGTCGGCAGCCGTACGACTCCGCGCCCGTCGGCGACCAGGCCCGCGACCAGCAGCATCGGCACGGCGAACGCGGCGGCGTGGGCGGAGACGCGGACCGGGCCCAGCCGGGGCAGCAGGGGCACCGCCAGCAGCGAGAAGCCCGCCTCCCCGGCGAGCGCGCCCAGGGCGAGCAGCGACCCGGTGAGACCGCCGCCGCCGAGACCGGTGGCGAGCACGGCGCCGCAGGTCACCACCAGCGCCGCCGCCACGATCCGGGGCGAGGGGCGGCGGCGTTGCTGCAGCGGCCCGGCCAGGGCCAGCACCACCGGGACGGTGGCGATCACCGTGCCGACCGTCGCCGGGCCGGAATGGCGTACCGCCTCGACCAGGAACACGTTGAAACCCGCCAGGCCGGTCGCCGCCAGTGCGACGAGCAGCCCGGCCTCCCGCCGGCTCAGCCCCCGTCCTCCCGGCGGGATCCGCTCGCGGGAACCCGCCCGCCTCCGGCCGATGGCGAACAGGATGGCCGCGGCCACCGCGTAGCGCAGCGCCTGGCCGCCGAAGACCGGATAGGCGCCGATCGTCGCCGACACCGCGGTGAGGCTGCCGACGAGGGACATCGCGGTGCCCGCGCCCACGGCCCCGCGCACGGTCGCGTACGGCGCCCCGCGGCCGGCGTGTGCGCGACGGGCCGGGAGGGCGGGCGGTGCCGGGACGCCGATTCCGGCGGAGGCGTTCATGACATCGAACGCTAGGCAGCCGCCGCTCCGGAACCCAGGGCCAAAGCGGCCCCGGTGACCGGGCCAATGCGCGGCGCGAGGGGCCGGGCGGCCGCCGCACGAGGTGTCACCGTCCGCCACAGCCGCCCCCTGAGACACCGGGAACGGGGATTACCCGAGGTGACAGTGGGTAGTACTCGCGTCCCCGACACTAGGAGGCGACTCGTCCATGAGTCTCGATGAAGCCGCCCGGCAACTACGCTCCACCGTGCACGACGCCCAGGTGGCCTTCGACTGCGTGGGACTGGGGGACCTCGAACGCGCCCACATCCACGTGATCACCGCTCGGGCCGCGGCCGACGCGGCGGAGGCCGCACTGCAGGAGGCGATCAACCGGATGTCCCCGGAAGAGGCCGCCAGCGCGGGCGAAGCGGCCATCGTCGCCACCGAAGGCTCCTGAACCCCGCAACGCTCCCGCGAGACGCCGGCCCGGCGTGATCGTGCCACCGATCGGCGATCGGCGGCACGATCACGCCGTGGTCAGACGACGGGGCGCTCCGCGACCGGGGTGAAGCCGGTCTCCGGCGCACCGGTGACCCGGTCGGGCTGGAAACTGCGGGCCAGCGCGATGATCACCAGGGTCAGCAGCGCCGGCACGACGTAGGAGGTCTGGTAGCTCGACAGCGGCTGCACCAGCAGGACGATGATCGCCCCGAACACGAAGCCGACGTAGTTGAAGATGTTCACCCGTGCCACCGCGATGCCCAGGCCGGAGGGATCGACCTTTCCCGCCGCGGAGAAGGAGACGGGTGCGACCACGCACAGCCCCAGGCCGGTGAGCGCGAAACCGGCGATCGCCGTCCCCGCGTTCGGCGCGATCACCACGAGCACCAGGCCGAGCGCGCCGATCAGCGTGCTGGCCCGGACCACCAGGGTCGCGCCGAACCGCCGTACCGCGAAGTCGGCCCCGACCCGGCTGGCGACCATCGTGACCTGGTAGGCGGCCAGACCCAGCGGGGCCACGTTCTTGCTGTGCAGGTCCTTGTCGAAGAAGAGCGTGCCGAAGTTCGACAGCATGGAGTCGGCGACGTAGAAGCAGGCCATCGCGACGCCGATGAGCAGCACCGGCCGCCAGGGCACGGTCTTGGCGGCCGCCTTCAGCTCGGCGCCGGTGGGCGCGGTGCCCTCGTCCCGCTTGCGGTACAACCTCGGGCCGGTGAGGAGGGAGATCGTGATGCCGATCGCGGCCGGTATCGCGAAGCCCACCAGGACCGACCGCACGAGGTCGTCCGGGAAGAGGTAGGTGTTGGCGACCCAGGCCCAGACCGCCCCGAGCCCGGCGGCCGCGCTCCACACGGCGTGGAATCCGGTCATGATGCTGTGCCCGTACGCGCGCTCGGTCGCGACCGCCTGGGCGTTCATCGTGGCGTCCACCGCCCCGACGAGCAGGCCGAACAGCATCACCAGGACGTACAGCGGCGGATTGCTGTGGCCGGTGAGCCCCACCCCGGCGATCGTCAGGCAGCAGGCGGGCTGGGAGACGCGCAGGACCAGGCCGCTGCCCAGGCGTGACATCAGGGGGGCCGCGATCGCGCTGCCGACCCCGGCGACGATCGGCACGCACAGCACGAGGAGGTTGATCTGGTCGTCGCTCATGTGGTGGACGTCGCGGACCTGGTTGATCCGACTGACCAGGGCGGCGAAGCACAGGCCCTGGACGACGAAGGCGGCGTAGGCCGAGACCCGGGCCTGGCGATCCCGTGTGGTGATGCCGGAGGTCATGGGCATCCCTTCTTGCGCGCCTGCGACGCTCGGCAGGTTCGGATGGGGGGTGACACTAACGTGAAGAATGTTCGCGTCACGGTAGGCATCGGCGCAGGCCGGGTCAAGAGTAGAGCTTCGCCGCTATCGTCTGAATCGTGGAAGAGTCCCGGCGCCCGGCCCACGGTGAGCGGTATGTCCCGACCCGAGATCTACGCGCTTCCGACGCCGACCGGGAACGTGTCATCACGCTACTGGGCGACGCGCTGGGAGACGGCAGGCTCACCCTGACCGAGCACTCCGAACGGATGGAACGCGCGTGCGCCGCCCGCACCCTGGGCGAGCTGACCGGGCTGACCGTCGACCTCACTCCGCCCGAGGCGCAGCCGATCCGGGTCGACTCGGGCTCGCTGCACGCCCTGTTCGGCTCGGTCCGGCGGACCGGCCGGTGGGTGGTGCCGGTCCGGCTGCCGGTGCTGGCGCTGTTCGGCTCGGTCGAGCTGGACCTGCGGGAGGCGATCCTGCAGCGCAAGCACATCGTGATCGAGGCCTCGCTGCTCGCCGGGAGCATCACCCTGCTGGTCCCGGACGGCGTGCACGTCAACGTCACCGGCCGCACGATGCTCGCCACCCGCGACCTGAGGCTCCGGCCCGCACCGGACGGCCCCGTCATCGAGATCAGCGGCAACCTGATCCTCGGCACCATCAAGGCCGCCGCGCCCAAACGCACCTGGCGCCAGCGCGTCAAGGGCCGGATCCGCCGCGGCGAGAACGGCCCCGCCTGAGCAGGCCGCCGGGACCGCCGCCGTGGAGCGGCGGCCCGGTCCGTACGGGTGCGCGGCAGGGTCAGGTGGCCCGGTCGAAGTCGATGGCGCTGTAGGCCCGCAGCTTGCCGAGCTGGTGCTCGCTCTCCACCCGGCGGATCGTGCCGCTGCGGGCGCGCATGACGAGCGAGTGCGTGGAGGCCGTCCCCTTGCGGTAACGCACGCCGTTCACGAGCTCGCCGTCGGTGATGCCGGTCGCGGCGAAGAACACGTCGTCGGAGGTGACCAGGTCGTCGGTGGTCAGCACCCGGGAGAGGTCGTGCCCGGCGTCGATGGCCTTGCGCCGTTCCGCGTCGTCCAGCGGCCACAGCTTCCCCTGGATCACGCCGCCGAGCGCCTTGATCGCACAGGCGGTGATGATGCCCTCGGGCGTACCGCCGATGCCCAGCAGCAGGTCGACGCCGGTGCCCTCCCGGGCGGCCATGATCGCACCGGCCACGTCACCGTCGGTGATGAACTTGATGCGGGCGCCGGCCTCGCGGATCTCCTTGACGATGCCCTCGTGCCGGGGGCGGTCCAGGATGACCACGGTCACGTCCTCGACGGAGGAGCCCTTGGCCCGGGCCACCGCCCGGATGTTGTCGCCGACCGGGCGCTCGATGTCGACGGCGTCGGCGGCCTCCGGCCCGGTGACCAGCTTCTCCATGTAGAACACCGCGGACGGGTCGTACATCGAGCCGCGGGCGCCGACCGCGATGACCGCGATGGCGTTGGGCATGCCCAGGGCGGCCAGCCGGGTGCCGTCGATCGGGTCGACCGCCACGTCGCACTCCGGGCCGCTGCCGTCGCCGACCTGCTCCCCGTTGTAGAGCATCGGCGCCTTGTCCTTCTCGCCCTCCCCGATGACGACCATTCCCGTCATCGAGACGGTGTTGATCAGCTGGCGCATCGCGTTGACCGCGGCTCCGTCGGCGCCGTTCTTGTCACCCCGGCCCACCCAGCGGGCGGCGGCCATGGCGGCGGCCTCGGTGACCCGGACGAGTTCCATGGCGAGGTTGCGATCCGGAGCGTCCTGAGCCGTCGCCAGTGGCGAGGACACGGTGGGTTCGTCAGACATGGCGAGGCGCCCCTTCGTTCGTCAGGTTGGTCGAATTGTCCGTGTGACGCGCCCCGTCTCACAAATTGGACCAGACCATGTGGGCTTGGTGTGGTCCTACCCGGGCACGCAGCCGGAAACCCCGGGCCGGGGCGGCACTGCGGGAAGGGATCGTGATTCTCCGCCATGAGGGCGTAACCTTTGCGTTCATGAGCAGCGACATCGACGAGCCGGTGCGGATCTCCGACCGTGGGGCGGCCACTCGCGGCGCCCTGCTGGCCGCGGCGCGGGATGTTTTCGTGGAGGCGGGCTTCGCGCAGGCCGCGGTGACCGACATCGTCGCCAAGGCCGGTGCCAGCGTCGGCAGCCTGTATCACCATTTCAACGGCAAAGCCGATCTTTACCTCACGCTGTTCGAGGAATTCCAGGTCCGGCAGCAGGAACGCACACGTGACGCGATTCACGCCATCCGCGACGCCGGCCCGGCGGACCCGATGCGGCTCTTCGTCGCCGGGGCCCGCGCCTACCTCGACGGGTGCCTGGCCGAGCGCGACGTGGCCCGGCTGTTCATCTCCGGCGACGGGCCGCCCGGCTTCGACCGCGTCATGCGGCAGCGGCTGAACCGCTGGGCCCGCCGCAACGCCGGGCTGTTCCACACCGCCGACGGCGGCGTGGACGAGGCACTGGTGATCGTGCTCACCGGCGCCATGGCGGGTGCGGTCTCCGAGGTGTCCCTGCGCGACGACGAGGCGGTCTCCCGGCGCCTGGCCGATGAGATCATGGCCATCGTGGGGACGATCAACAATCCGCGCTCCCCGAGCGTGCCGAGCACGGAGCACGTGTGAGCGGCGATCCGCCGGACGTTCCGCAGGACCCGCAGACCTCGCCGCAGCCGCAGCCGCAGCCGCAGCCGGAGCCGCAGCCGCAGCCGGAGCCGCAGCCGCAGGACGCGCAGGACGCCGGTGGGTCCGGTGCGCGGCGATCCGGCCCGGTCGCGCAGGCCTCCCCGGCACCGCAGACCGTGCAGCGGGTCAGCGAAGGGACCTACAAGCGGCTCACCAGCGGCGTCGGCCAGTTCGCGCTGGCCATCGGGGCGTGCCTCCTGCTGGTCGGCGTGATCATGCTGCTGACGCCGCGGGCCGGCAAGGAGACGCTGCCGCAGGTGGACGCGCGGTCGGCGGCGGAGGCCATGCGGCTCACCGCGCCGTACATCTCGTACGCTCCGCAGGGGCTGCCCGCGGGCTGGCGGGCGACCAGTTCCCGGCTGAGCGGCGACAGGGGCGCGGTGGCCTGGCACCTGGGCTTCCTGACCTCCAGCGACGAGTACGCCGCGCTGGAGGAGAGCAACGAGCGGCCGACCGCCACGTTCGTGAAGCGGATGACCAACGTCGACCCGGCCAATCCGAAGAGCCTGGTCGGCACCCGCCAGGTCGCCGGTGCGTCCTGGAACGAGTACCACCGCGCGGACAAGCGGCAGAACTCGCTGGTCCGAGAGCTGCCGACCGTCACGCTCGTGGTGACCGGTACGGCGTCGTACGACGAACTGGCCGTGCTCGCCGCCTCCCTCACGCCGCAGCCCCGGCCGTCCGCCACTCCCTGAGGACCGGGCCCGGGGTCAGAAGGGCGCGTCGGCCTCGGCGGGCTGGTCGGTGCGCTCGGCCATGGCCGCCGCGAGCCGGGCGCGGGCGCCCTCCAGCCACTGCTCGCAGACCTTGGCCAGCTGCTCGCCGCGCTCCCACAGAGCGAGCGACTCCTCCAGGGTCAGCCCGCCCGCCTCGAGCCGCCGCACGACGTCCGCGAGCTCGTCCCTGGCCTGCTCATACGACTGCTGCTGCTCCGCCACGCCTCCACTTTAGGGGCTGCGGCACGCCCGCCGGCCCGGTCCGGCGAGGACCCGTGGCGCGCCCCGCGCGGAGCTCAGGACTCGGGGCGGTCGCCCACGACGGCGGTCAGCCTGCCGTCGGCGAGCCGGATCAGCAGCTCGTCGCCCTTGCCGGCCTCCGCCGCCGACCGCAGGACCGACTCGTCCGGGCGCTGCACGATCGCGTAGCCGCGCTGCAGGGTCGCCGCGGGGGACAGCGCGACCAGCCTGGCGCGGGTGTGCGAGAGCTCGTCGGCGGCGCGGTCCAGCGCCCCGGCCAGGCAGCGGCGGGCACGGTCCCGTAGCGCGAGGACCTGCTCGTCCTTGCGCTCCACCTCCCGCACCGGGTCGGCCAGCGCCGGGCGCGACAGCACCCCGGCCAGCCAGGCCCGCTCCCGCTCGACCCTGCCGGTGACGCACCGCCGGCCGCGGTCGCGCAGCTGCCGCACCAGCTGCAGTTGCTCACGTACGTCCGGTACGACCTTCTTGGCGGCATCGGTGGGGGTCGACGCGCGCAGATCCGCGACCAGATCGAGGAGGGGGGAGTCCTGCTCGTGGCCGATGGCCGACACGACCGGGGTCCGGGCCGCCGCGACCGACCGGACCAGCGTCTCGTCGGAGAACGGCAGCAGGTCCTCCAGCGAACCGCCGCCCCGGGTGATGATGATCACGTCGATGTCGGGGTCGGCGTCGAGCTTGCGCAACGCCTCGACCACCTCGCCGACGGCGTACGAGCCCTGCACGGCGGTGTTCTCCACCTGGAAGGCCACGGCGGGCCAGCGCCGGCGGGCGTTCTCCAGCACGTCGCGCTCGGCGGCCGAGTCGCGCCCGCAGATCAGCCCGATCCGGTGCGGCAGGAACGGCAGGGGGCGCTTGCGCTCGGGCCGGAAGAGCCCTTCGGCGTGCAGCAGCTGCTTGAGGAGCTCCAGCCTGGCCAGCAGCTCGCCGACCCCGACCGGCCTGACCTCGAGCGCGGACAGCGAGAACGAGCCCCGGTTCGCCCAGAAGTCGGGTTTGGCGTGGATGACCACCCGCGCGCCGTCGACCACCGCGGGGCCGTCGAAGACCGCCCGCGGGCCGACGACCCGGACGGACATGTTGGCGACCGGGTCGCGCAGCGTGAGATAGGCGGTGCCGCCGCGCCGGTTGAGCTCGGTGATCTGGCCCTCGACCCAGATCCGGCCCAGCTTGCCGATCCATCCGCCGACCGCCTGCAGCACGGTGCGGACCGGGACGGGTGACTCGGCTGAGGTCTCCATGGCCATTCCGGAAGCGTACGGGCCGGCGGCACCGGACGCGCCGACCGCCCGCCCGGTGCCGCGTGATCAGGTGGATGGACGCCGTGCCCCCGCCCGATCACGCAGGGCTCAGGCGCGTTCCTCCAGTTTGGTGATGCGGTTGGCGAACATGCGGAGGAAGTCGGCGCGGGCGGCGTTGGCCCGCTCGTAGTCGCGCAGGAGGCTCACCTGCTCGATGTTCAGGCTGCGCAGCCTGGCCCGCACCGAGGCGAGGGTGAGCTCGTCGTAGTTCGGCATCGGAAGCGCGTCCGCGGCCACCGGCTCGGACTTGGGCGCCTTGGCGGCCGCCTTGGCCCTGGGCTTGGCCTTGGGCTTCGCGGCGGTGGCCGGCTTCGCCGCGGGCTCGGCGGCCACCGGCTTCGCCGCGGGCTTGGCTGCGGGCTTGGACGCGGGTTTGGCTGCGGGCTTGGCCTCGGGCTTGGCGGTCACCGGCTCCGGCGCGGGCTTCGGGACGGTCTTCGGCGCGGGCCTGGGCGCCGGCTCGGGTACGGCCTCGGGCTCGAGCACGGGCTCCAGCGCGGGCTCGACGACGGCGATCACCACCGGCTCGGACTCCGGCTCCACGACCGGCTCAGGAGCGAGCTCCGTCACCTTGCCTGGGCGCGGCGCGGGCTTGCCCAGGGCGAGCTCCGGCTCGGCGGCGAGGGAGTTGTTGACCTTGCGCGGCGGCCTGGCCACCGGCGTCTCGGCCTCGGGCTCCTCGGCGCCGGTCACCCGCTCGACGACCCGGTCGATGACCTTGACCGCGGCCTGCTCGGCGTCGTTCCGCCAGCGCCCCAGCACCGGGGCCATGCCGGATTCCTTGATCTCCTTGTAGTCCTTGGTGAGACGATCGCTCAGCAGCAGTGCCCGCCCGACCCCGAACATCGCCAGCCGGACCGCGTTGATCGGCAGATCGCGTACTTGCTCGGTCACTGCTTCCTTGACGTCTTTCCGCACCTGGCGTGGCGATCTCGGCATCGTCTGTCAGCTCCCTGTTGTCCTCACAAACGGACGGATGGATGGTCTACCGGGTGTTATGTCTACTGTGCCGCACGGTGCGGCGATGGTCACCTCGGGTTAGCGTAATTCGCCTTCTGAGTGGGGTGGATTGGATCACACGTAGCATTGAGGCATGACCTCCTCCACGACCGGCTCCGCGCACCTCCCAGGAGTGGACGCCCCCCAGGATCCGTCGCGCCCCGCGGTTGAGCGCCGCGTTCTGCTGGCCAAGCCGCGTGGTTACTGCGCGGGCGTCGACCGGGCGGTCCAGGCCGTCGAGATCGCGCTCGACAGGTACGGCGCCCCGATCTACGTCCGCAAGCAGATCGTGCACAACGTCCACGTGGTCAAGACGCTGGAGGAACGCGGGGCGATCTTCGTCGAGGAGACCGAGGAGGTGCCGGAGGGCTCCATCGTGGTGTTCTCCGCGCACGGCGTCGCCCCCGAGGTCCATCAGGAGGCGGCCGGGCGGCGGCTGCGGACGATCGACGCCACCTGCCCGCTGGTGACCAAGGTCCACAAGGAGGCGGTCCGGTTCGCCGCCGACGACTACGACATCCTGCTCATCGGGCACGAGGGCCACGAGGAGGTCGTCGGCACCACCGGTGAGGCGCCCGAGAACATCCACCTGGTCGACGGGCCGGACGACGTGGCGAAGATCAAGGTCCGGGACGAGAGCAAGATCGCGTGGCTGTCCCAGACCACGCTGTCGGTGGACGAGACCATCGCCACCGTCGACAAGCTGCGGGAGCGCTTCCCGCTGCTGATGGACCCGCCGTCGGACGACATCTGCTACGCCACGCAGAACCGGCAGGTGGCGGTCAAGGAGATCGCGGCGGAGGCCGAGCTGGTCATCGTGGTCGGCTCGACGAACTCCTCCAACTCCGTCCGGCTGGTTGAGGTCGCCAAGGAGCACGGCGCTGCGGCCGCGTACCTCGTCGACTACGCCGAGCACATCGACCCGGCCTGGCTGGAGGGCGTCACCACGGTCGGCCTCACCAGCGGCGCCTCGGTGCCCGACGAGCTGGTGCAGGACGTCGTGGCCTTCCTGCGCGACCGGGGCTTCGGCCGGGTCGAGGAGGTCGTGTCGGTGGAGGAGCGGGTGCGCTTCTCCCTTCCGCACGAGCTCCGCAAGGATCTCCGGGCGGGCTGACCGCGCGGGCGGGCGGCACCGGGCCTCGCGCACCCCGCGGCGGCCGGGGTCACGGCCGGGCCGGCGCGGCGGGGGCCGGACGCCGGTGGCGGGCGGCACGCTCACGTGTCCCAGCGGACGGGGTCTTCGTCGGCGTCGCCGTCGGCGGGGGCGGGAGCGCCGGCGGCCAGCCGGGCTCGCAGGTCCCGCAGGTCGCCCATCAGGCCGCGCCAGAACGCGATCGCCAGGACCAGCGCGGTGCCCAGGAAGAGCCAGGGGGCGCCGGAGGCGAGCGTCAGCACCAGGCCCGTGGCGGCGCTCCGCAGGAACGACGCGTCGTCCAGGGCGTACCCGCACTGCGCGACCACGACGGCCGCCAGGAAGACCATCGGCGGGCAGACCGCGAGGGTGAGCAGATCGGCGCGCCGGGTGGCGACGGCCGCCAGCAGGCAGCCGACCACGAACAGCGCACCGGCCAGCAGCCCGGCCCCGACCTTGGGGGCGAGCAGCGCGCCCAGCAGCCCGAAGGTGAAGATCACGACGATGGCGCCGCGTCCGGTGAGACTGATCGGCGACGGGGACCGGCTGGGCTGACGTGGCACTCGGCCCCCCAGGGTCGGCGCAGCGCCCTTCGGCACTGCGCGTGCTCTCGTGGTAGTGCTCACCAGACCCCCTCGGTGTGCTTCTGATCGGGGCCGGCTCGCTGGACGAAACCTACCGGTTCCTGAAGGCCCGGTTCAGCGTCCTCGAGCAGCTCCGCCGCGGACAGCGCCCGAGCGGTCTCCTCGACCGGCCGCGGCCCCTCCAGCGAGGCCTCGACCACACCGAGCTCGTTGAGCTTGCGGGCACTCACCAGCACCCGGCTCTCCAGCGACCCGACCGTGCGGTTGTAGGACCTGATCGCGGCGGACAGGGACTTGCCGAGTTCGTCCACGTGCTGGCCCATCGTGCCGAGTCTGTCGTACAGCTCCCTGCCCAGTTCGAAGACGGCCCGCGCGTTCCGGGACAGCGCCGCCTGCTGCCAGGCGTACGACGCCGTACGGAGCATCGTGATCAGTGTGGTGGGGGTGGCGATGTGCACCCGGCGGCTCATCGCGTACTCCAGCAGCTCCGGGGCGCGCTCCAGCGCGGGCGCCAGGAACGCCTCCCCGGGGATGAAGAGCACGACGAACTCCGGCGACGGGTTGAAGGACTGCCAGTAGGCCTTCGCCGCCAGCCGGTCGACGTGCTCGCGCAGATGACGGGCGTGCGCGTCCATCCGGGCGGGGTTGCCGGTCTCGGCGGCCTCCAGATAGGCCGCCAGCGAGACCTTCGAATCGACGACGATCTGCTTGTCGCCGGCCAGCCGCACCAGCATGTCCGGCCGTACGGTGCCGTTCTCGGTGCTCGCGGAGGCCTGCTCGTCGAAGTCGCAGTGGTGCGACATGCCCGCCAGCTCGACCACCCGGCGCAGTTGCAGCTCGCCCCAGCGCCCGCGGGCCTCGGGCCGCTGCAGGGCCCGTACCAGCGTCTGGGTCTCCCGGCGCAGCTCGTCGGAGCTCTGCCGGACGAACTCGACCTGCCGGGCCAGCATCGCGTGCGACTCGCGGCGTCCGGTCTCGACCTCGCGCAGCTGTTCCTCGACCCTGCCGAGGGTGGCCTGCAGCGGCCCGACGAGGTGCTCGACCGCCTGCTTGCGCCGCTCCAGCTCGCCCGCGGCCTCCGTGCCGGCCGCCTTCAGCCGGGTGTCGGCCAGCTCCAGGAACCGCTGGTTGCTGGCGTCGAGTGCCTTGGCCGACAGCGACTCGAAGTGCTCGGCCATGCGCCCCTCGGCGTAGGCCAGCTTCTCCTCGGCGGCCCTGGCGCGCACGATGAGCCCGGCCTGACGGGTGGTGGCGAGTGCGAACCCGAGCACCAGCCCGACCACGACGCCGACCGCGAGACCGAGCAGCAGCGCGACATCCATGATCCGCATCGTGACACCGTGATCTCGGCGTGTCGGCTCGACGCGCCGGGCGGTGACCAACTCATGTGCGCGCCGGGCGGTGACCAACTCATGTGACTGCGGTCACCGCCGCCGGAACGTTGTCACCGGCCCGGCGAACCCCCACAATCAGGGCACTCCATCGAGCCTTCGAATCCTCTCCGCACCCCACCGCGGAGCCCCCCGAGGAGAGCAGATGACGCCCACCACCCCGGCCGGCCGGCGCGTCGCCGAGGCCATCGCCCTGGAGCCCGGCGGCCCGCCGACGCTGCGCGCCCGCGCCGCCGGCCAGGTCATCCGCGCACTGATCAAGTCCATCTGGGCCTACGGGCCGCCGGGCCGGGCCGGCCTGCTCTTCGTGCGCAGGATGACCGCCGCGGTGCCCGCCTCGCCGGTGCCCCGCGGAGTCGAGATCACCCCGGAGGACTTCGGCGGCTTCACCGGCGAGTGGGTCCGGGCCGGGCGGCCGGACGAGAAGAAGGTCCTGCTCTACCTGCACGGCGGCGGCTACTTCTTCGGCAACCCGGTGATGTACCGCGGGCTGACCTGGCGGATGTCGGCCGCGACCGCACGGCCCGTACTGGCGATCGACTACCGGCTGGCACCCGAGCACACCCCGGCGGACGCGCTCGAGGACGCGGTGACGGCCTACGACGCGCTGCTGGCCAAGGGGTACGACGGCCGGGACATCGTGGTCGCCGGTGACTCGGCGGGCGGCCACCTCGCCCTGGCCCTCCTGCTGGCCCTCAAGGAGACCGGCCGTGCCCTGCCCGGGGCGGCCATCGCGCTGTCGCCGTGGGCGGACCTCACCTGCGGGGCGGACTCGCACACGCTCAACGCGCGGACGGACCACCTGATCCCGGCGGCCCGGCTGGCCTGGGCCGGCTCGTACTACTGCGAGGGGCTGGAGGAGACCGATCCGCTGTTCTCCCCCGTGCGCGGGGACTACTCCGGCCTGCCGCCGCTGCTGCTGATCTCCAGTGGCTCGGAGATCCTCCGCGACGACGCCCGGCGGGTGGCCGACCGGGCCCGGGCGGCCGGGGTACGGGTCGTCCACCAGGAGTGGGAGGGGCTGGTGCACGTCTTCCCGATGTTCGCCGATTTCATCCCGGAGGGTAAGGCGGCCTTCCGGCACATGGCCGGCTTCCTGGCCTCGGCGGGCGTCTGAGACCGCCCGCCGCCCTGAGTACGGGCCCGGGCCGGGATTGGCCGTAGACTCGCCCGACGTGAGCCTGTCCATCGGAATCGTCGGACTGCCCAACGTCGGCAAGTCCACGCTCTTCAACGCCCTGACCAAGAACGACGCGCTTGCCGCGAACTACCCGTTCGCCACCATCGAGCCCAATGTCGGCGTGGTCGGTGTGCCCGATCCGCGCCTGGCGGCCCTGGCGAAGATCTTCGGCTCGGCCAAGATCCTTCCCGCGACGATGGAGTTCGTCGACATCGCCGGGATCGTCAAGGGCGCCTCCGAGGGGCAGGGGCTCGGTAACAAGTTCCTGGCCAACATCCGGGAGACGCAGGCGATCTGCCAGGTCATCCGCGCCTTCGAAGACCCGGACGTGACCCATGTCGACGGCGACGTGGCGCCCTCGCGCGACATCGAGACCATCAACACCGAGCTGATCCTGGCCGACCTCCAGACCATCGAGAAGGCGCTGCCCCGGCTGGACAAGGAGGCGCGCACCAAGAAGGACAAGGACGGGCTGGCGGTCGTCGAGGCCGTCAAGGCGGCCGAGAAGGTGCTCAACGGGGGCACCACGCTCTTCGGCGGCGCCGCCGCGGCGGGCATCGACCTCGACCTGCTGCGCGAGCTGCACCTGCTCACCGCCAAACCGTTCCTGTACGTGTTCAACCTGGACGAGACCGAGCTCGGGGACGAGGCGCTGCGGACCCGGCTGCGCGAACTGGTGGCACCGGCCGAGGCGATCTTCCTGGACGCCAAGATCGAAGCCGAGCTGATCGAGCTGCCGGACGACGAGGCCCTGGAGCTGCTCCAGGGCATGGGGCAGGAGGAGTCGGGCCTGTCGCAGCTCGTCCGTATCGGGTTCGACACCCTCGGCCTGCAGACCTACCTGACGGCGGGCCCCAAGGAGACGCGGGCCTGGACCATCCCCAAGGGCGCGACCGCGCCGGAGGCCGCCGGGGTCATCCACACCGACTTCCAGCGCGGTTTCATCAAGGCCGAGATCGTGTCCTTCGAGGATCTCGTGGCCGAGGGCTCGGTGGCCGCCGCACGCGCGGCGGGCAAGGCGCGCATGGAGGGCAAGGACTACCTGATGCGAGATGGTGACGTCGTCGAGTTCCGATTCAACGTCTGATTCGTACGGTCCACCAGCGAAACGTCACCGTCTGTCGACCATCTCCGTTCCGACGTGAGGTGGATTGCATTGTGGGCAACCGCGTGCCGCAGGTGGGCATCCACCGAAGTCGCTGGAACAATTGACGCGCGTGGTTAGGCTGGGCCTGTAGCAAGGTTGACAAGCCGACACCACAAACGACATGACCGATACGAACAGGCAGAACGCGCCGACCGGGGGCTAGGCGCGAGCGGAGGCGCAATGGCTCGCAGGCCGGCCGTGGAACACGGCCCTCAGACGGCTGCCAGGGATGCGCTCGGTCATGCCCCGGCGGATCCGTGGGATCCGCCGGACAAGGGCGCGCTGGGCCCTCTCGACGGCAAGCGCGGCCGCGGCCGCGGGGGCGGCGGCGGGGGCGGCCGCTGGGGCGGTTCCGGCGGGCGCTGGTGGATCTGGGTCGGCAGGATCGTGCTGTGGGCCTTCATCCTGGTCGTCATCGTGAACGGCATCCGGGCGCCCTTCGAGCGTTTCACCGCCGAGCCCGCGGCCACTCCGGCCGCGGGGCAGAACTCCCCGAAGACGCAGTTCCCCCAGGGCCCCGCCTCGGCGTACGCCCTGCAGTTCGCCGGTATCTATCTCAGCTATGACCAGAAGAATCCGGCCGCTCGCGAGACCCAGCTGAGCTACTTCCTGCCCGACGGCGCCGACCAGCAATTCGGCTGGGACGGCAATGGCCAAATGGCGGTCCAGCAGTTGCAGGTCGCCGGGGTCGATGCCCGCGACGACAACAACGCGATCGTCACCCTGCTCGTCAAGGCCAATGACAGGTGGCTGCAGCTCGCGGTGCCGGTCTACGCCAAGGACGGCGCGATGGTGATCTCCGGGCGGCCCGCCCTGCTGCCCGCGCCGCCCCGCGCGGCCCTCCCGCAGCCCGCCGTCAAGGAGCGCGACACCGACCTCGAGAGCCAGCTGAAGCCCCGGCTCGAAACTTTCTTCAAGGCCTACGCCAGCAGCGACCAGTCGATCCTGGGCCTGCTGTTCTCCGGCGGCCCGATCACCGGGCTCAACGGAGCGGTCAACTTTGCGCAGCTCGGAGACGTTGTCGCGCCGCACGGCGCCGCCGGGGAGCGGACGGTCACCGCGACCGTCAGCTGGCAGATCCCCACGGCCCAGAACAAGGCGGCGGAGGCCAAACTCGAGCAGACCTACCAGCTCACCGTGGTGAAGAAGGATGATGGCAACTGGTACGTGAAGGACATCAGGGGGGCAACCGCATGATCAACCCACTGTTCCAGGAAGGCAGTTAGGCCGATGCTGCACCAAGTCATCGCCTCGATTCCGCACGCGTTGGACACCGGCCCCCTGGCGGAGGGCCATTCCCATTTCGTGCTCGCGGATCAGACTGACCTCAAGACCGGTGATCTCGCCAAGTGGCTGCGTGAGGTCTTCGGTCCGCTGTTTCTGGTCATCGTGTCCATTGTCGCGATCTTCTTTCTGTTCACCAGGGAGATCACGCGCTTCGTCCAGTTCATCGTCTTGGCCATCGGAATCGGAATCGTCTTCTACGTTCCCAATGTGATCGAGACAACGGCCAAGGCGATCGCCAAGGCCCTCGGGGTGAGCATGACCTGACCCGGCGGCTGAGCTGTTCTAAGCCGGAAACGGTAAGGGGAGTGGGGCGTGGATCTACCCACGTATACGAACATATGGCGCATCGAGAAGCGGCTGTACAAGCTGTACGACCTACGGCTGCCGATGCCGTTGCCGCTCGTTCAGATCGGCGTGTTCCTCGGGGTGTTCGTACCGTGGATCGTTCTGCTCAAGGTGATCGGCATTCCGTTCCGGGGCGGCTGGATCCTGCCCCTGTACATCGTGCCGCCGTTCGTCCTGACCTGGATGGCGACCCGTCCGGTCATCGAGGGCAAGCGGCTGACCGAGCTGTTGCTGTCCCAGTCGCGCTACCTGGTCGAGCCCCGCACCTGGTGCCGGCTGACGCCGATCCGCGAGCCGCGCGAGGTCGTGGTGGTCGTCAAGGTCTGGCGGCGGCCCGGCGACGCGGCCTCGTCGGTCGCGGCCGCCGTCCGCTCCGACCGGAAGGCACGGAAGGCGCAGCAGAAGGCGCAGAAGGTCCGGAAGGCCGAGCGCGGTCGTCGTCCCGCGCCGGTCCGGGTCAGCCCGCGGCCCGCGGTCATGCCCGGTGCCGGACAGGGCCCCGCCTACACACCCGCCCCGCAGCCGCTGTCGGCGCAGCTGGCGGCGCTCGACGCGACCACGACCTCGGTGCACCCCGAGCCGCAGGCGCCCGCCGCCCGCTCCGCCGAGCGCGAGCCCGCCCCCGTGCAGGTACGCGCCCAGACGCACCGGTGGCCGCCGCCCGACCCGCGCGACCGTGCTTCCGGACAGCGCGCCGCGGCACCCGGATGGGCCGGGCGGGCCCCGGCGCAGCCGGAGCGCCCGCCCGTCACGCCCAGGCTGGAGCAGCCTGCGGCGTTCGAAGACCGGCCCCCCCGGCCCGGGCCACCGGATCCGCGAGCGCGCGACCTCGTCCGGTGCCCCGGCCGAGCCGATCACCACCCGGGTCACCCCACCGGTGACCCCGCCGCAACCGTCCACGCCGACGAAACGGGAGGAGCCGGTGGAGAACGCCGAGGCGCCGGGCTCGGGCAAGCGGGCCCTCGCCTCGGGAGTACGCCGTCCTGGCGCCCCTGAGGAGTTCTGGAAGGCGATCGCCCCGCCGGAGGGCGGTGCGGCACCGGATCCGGCCTCGCCGGAGCCAGCCCCCTCGGCTCCCGCGCAGCAGAAGCAGCCGCAGTCACAGCCGGTGCAGCCTGTCGCAGAGGGGCAGGAGCCCGCCCGCCGCGCGCCGCGACCGGCTCTTCCGGGGGCCACCGGGCCCGCGGCCGTCACACCCGGCGCCGGTGAGCCGTCCGGGGAAGGTTCCGTGCCCAAGGCGCCGACGACCCGTCCGGACATTCCCCAGGTCCCCGCCTCGACCAGGCCCGACATCCCCATGGTGCCGGGAGCCTTCGGCGCGGGCGGCCGCGGCCCGGCGGCGTCCCCCGGCACCGGGCGGCCCGCCGAACGACCCGTCGCCGGGCGGTCGCCGGCCGGGCAGCCGGCCGGAACGCCTCCCGTGTCCGAGCAGCCCACGCCCGTACCGGAGCCGCGGCGGCCGGCCGCTCAGGCCCCGGCACCTCAGGCCCCGGCTCCCACGGACCGGGCACCCCGGGAGGTCGCGGCCCGCGAAGCAGCGGCCCAGGACCCTGCGGTTCAGGAGGCAGCGGCCCAGCAGGCGGCGGAGGACCCCGCGGTTCGGGAGGCAGCGCCCCGGCCGGCAGCGGCGGGTGCGGATCCCGAGCCTCGGCCGGTGGTGGGCGCCGGGAGCGCGCCGCAGGCCCCCGGGGACGGGCCGCCGCACTGGTCGAAGAGCCTCGCCCGGCCGATGCAGGAGGGGCAGAGCGACGCACTGGTGTGGCCCCCGCCCGGCCACAAGCGCAGGACCAGGCCGGCCAAGCACCGCAAGGTCACCCCGGACACTCCGGCTCCGCGGGCCGTCCCGCCCGAGGTTCCCGCCGCGACCGCCACACCCGCCGGTACGACTCCGGCGACCTCCCCTCAGGCACCGCCTGCCCAGGAGCCCGCGGCTCAGACGCCGCCCGCTCAGGTGCCCGGTCAGGCACCGCCTGCTCAGGTGCCCGCGGCTCAGGTGACTCCCGCAGAGGCGACCCCGGCAGAGGCGACCCCGGCGGACGTGACCCCCGCGGAGACGGCCCCGGCCGAGGCGCAGCCGCCGCAGGGGTCGCCTCCGGCGGTGCCGCCCAGGCCGGTCGGCCGGCCGCTGCCGCCCGTACGGCCCGCCGCCGCATCCGAGCAGGCGCCGGGCGGGAGCAAGGCGCCTCCGGCGAAGGACCGCCGGACCTGGCCGGCGCAGCCGCCCGTACGCGGCATCCCGCCGCGCCCGCAGGGCACCCCGGTCAAGCCACCGCCGCCCCGCGTCGTACCGGAGGCGCCCCGGCCGGAGGTCCGGCCGCAGCAGGCGTCGGCGCCGCGTGCGGTGCCGGCGGCCGAGACGCAGCCGGCAGGCTGGGAGCCGGAGACCCGGTCCGGCCCGGCGTCACCGGTGCGCCCGCGCCCCCGGCCGCTCGTGCCGCCCACCCCGCCGCCTCCGCCGGCCGCGACCATCACGCCCCCGGACCTCGAGCAGGAGGGCACGGTCGGGGGGCTGCGCCGGCTCATCCAGGCCGTCGGCGGCGGGCACAACGAACTGGACGCCGAGTACCAGGAGCGGCTGCAGCGGCCGTTCCAGGGCACCCGGCACATCGTCGTGCTCGGCTGCACGGGCGGGGCGGGCCAGACCGTCACGGCGCTCATGCTGGGCCACACCTTCGCCCAGTACTGCGGTGAGCCGATCGTGGCGATCGACGTCAATCCCGGAGCGGGCGCGCTGGCGCGCCGTACCCGCAGTGAGACGCCGGAGACGCTGACCGGCCTCATCGCCCGCGCCGACCAGGTGCACAGCCTGACCGCCATGCGCCGCTACACCTCGCAGGCCAAGTCCGGGCTGGACGTGATCGCCGCGGGCAAGAACCCGCTGCAGGCGCTGGACGATCGCGACTACGCCCTGGCGATCCGTACCCTCGACCGGTTCTACTCGGTCACCATGCTCGACGCGGCGGCGGCCGTGGTGGCACGGGTGCTGCCGCACGCCGACCAGATCGTGCTCGTCGCCCCGGCCAGCGCGGACGCGCCGCGTGCGGTCGGGATGACGTTCGAGTGGCTCGACGGCCACGGCTACGACGGGCTGCGCTCCCGCGCGGTCACGGTGATCAACGGGGTCAGCCGGCGCAGTATGGACGACGTCGAGCAGGCCGAAGCAGTGGCTCGTGGGCAGTGCCGCGCCCTGGTGCGCATCCCATGGGACGATCACCTCAGCTTGGATCGATCCCCCCGCAACGAGCTCAAGGCGCTTCGTGCGCCGACCCGGCGCGCGTACCTGGCGCTGGCAGGAGTGGTCGCGGGCGGGTTCACCACACTGCCGGAGCGTTACCAGGAGCACGAGCAGGAGGTCGGCCGATGAGTCTGGAACGGGCGGGCGGTGCCCGGACCAAGGAACGTTCGACGAGGGACCAGGACTCCTGCGGACGGCGGCGCGGAGCCGAGCTGAGCGAGGCGAAGTGAGCAGAGCGTCCAAGGCGAGCCGGCTCGCGGTGCGGTACTTCGACGACCGGATCCTGCTCACCGACCAGGCGGCCTGGGCCTACTTCCGGCTGCCGACGGTGTCGTACGAGTTCACCACCGGTGAGGAGCGCGAGGCGCTCGCCACCAACATCACCATCGCCCTCGCCGGTATCCGCATGCAGGACGCCGAGATCCACCTGCGGATCGCGCACCGGACCTATCCGGCGGCGGAGTGGGCGCTCAGCCTGGACCGCAGCTCGGACGGCGGCACCGGCTGGCGGGAGTACCTCGAGGAGATGTACGCCCACGTCTGGGCGAAGGACTTCTGGGCCAAGGAGGTCTACCTCGGCGTACGGCTCGGTAAGCGCGGGATGGGCGCCCAGCTGCCCGGCGGGTCGCTGAGCCAGCTCCTCGGCTTCTACCGGCGCAGCGAACAGGCCCTCGGGCTGGACGACGACGCCATCGACAAGAAGGAGATCGGCCGGTGGACGGAGGCGGCCGAGCGGGTCGGCCGGTCGCTGGGCGGCAGCGCGCTGTACGCCCGGCACGCCTCCTCCGACCAGATCGCCTGGCTGTTCCAGCACGCCGTGACGGGATCGCTGGCCGATCCGCCGCCCTCGGCGGTGCCGCGCCGTACCTGGGGGGCCGGGGAGATCGCGGCCCTGATCGAGGGGGCCATCCACAACGGCCGCTCCAAGCTGCGGATGGAGCAGCCCGGCGGGGCGTCGCACGTCGCCTACCTGTCGTTCGCGCGGTTCCCCGACCTGATGCCCTTCCCGGACGGTGAGCCGTGGCTGCACTACGCCGACGCGCTGCCGTTCCCGGTGGAGATCAGCTCCCGGATGAAGCTGGTGCCGGCCGCGACGGCGTCCCGGGACGTCTCCCGCCGGCTGGCCCACGCCCGGGACATGGACCAGCACATCCGCGAGGCCGGGGCGGAGGCGCCGATCGCGCTGGCCGAGCAGATCGACGCCGCCCGGATGCTGGAGCACGGCATCACCAAGGAGCGGCTGCCGTTCGTGTACGGCTGGAACCGGCTGATCGTCTCCGCGCACACCGAGGAGCTGCTGCTGCAGCGGGTGGACGCGGTGGTCGAGCACTACCGCGACATCGGCATCGACGTGGTCAACTCCACCGGCGACCAGTTCTCGCTGTTCTGCGAGTCCCTGCCGGGAGACCGGCTGCGGCTCAACGCCTACGCGCAGCGGCAGCCTTTGCGCACGATCGCCGGCGGCATGCCGATCGCCACGGTCGGGCTCGGCGACCGGGTGGACGAGTCCGGCGGCGGCTGGATCGGGCCGTACATCGGCGAGACCCTCGGCCGGGCCCGCTCGATCGTGCACTTCGACCCGCTGGTCGCCGCGGCCCGGAACCGGCCGACCGCGGTGGCGATCACCGGTGAACCGGGCGGCGGCAAGACGACGCTGGCACTGCTGCTGCTCTACCAGATGGCCCTGCGCGGGGTGACGATCGCGGCGATCGACCCCAAGGGCGACGCCGAGTCGCTGGTCCAGCTGCTGCAGGCACGCGGACGCCGGGCCAGGATCCTGCCGCTGGGCTCGGCCGCGCCCGGCCTGCTGGACCCCTTCTCCTTCGGCGACGATCTGGCGGCCAAGAAGACGATGGCCACCGAGACGCTCCGGCTGCTGCTCCCGCGGATGTCGGAGGAGCGCGAGTCCGCGATGATCCAGGCGGTCGGCCACGTCGCCAACGCCCCCGAGCCATGCCTGGGCAAGGTCGTGGACCACCTGGAGGCCGCCGCCGACCCCGCGTCGAAGAACCTGGGCGCCGTGCTGCGGTCGATGTCGGAGATGCGGCTGGCCAGGCTCTGCTTCGACCCGTCCGGCGGCGACCGGATCGACACCGCCGGCTGGACCACGGTGTTCACCCTCGGCGGCCTCAGCCTGCCGGACTCGGCGATCTCGCGGGAGGACTACTCCTACGAGCAGCGCCTCTCGGTGGCCCTGATGTACCTGGTCTCGCAGTTCGCCCGGCGGCTGATGCACGGGCTGGACCGGCGGGCTCCCAAGGCCATCTTCCTCGACGAGGCGTGGGCCATCACATCGACACCTGAAGGTGCCAAATTGGTGCCAGAAGTATCGAGAATGGGGCGTTCTCGCAACACTGCGTTGATCTTGGTGTCGCAGAACGCCGGAGACCTGTTGAATGAGCAGGTCACGAACTGCCTGTCGTCGGTCTTCTCGTTCCGTTCCTCGGAGCGCATCGAGGTCGAGCACGTCATGGCGTTGCTGGGGGTCGAGTCGTCGGAGGAGCACATGGCGGTCCTGCGCAACCTCGGCAACGGAGAGTGCATCTTCCGTGACCTGGACGGCAGGGCGGGACGGGTCGGCGTCGACCTGGTCTCGGAGGAACTCCTGCGCTGGCTGGACACCAATCCCACCCGGGCCAGGCCCGGGCCTCTGGCGCAGAATCAGGGAGAACTGTCACAATCGGGGGCTGAGAGCGAGGAGGTCGCTCGATGAGGCTCCCTGGACTTCCTGGTCGACCTTCGGGCTTCCCAGGTTCTCCGGGCTTGCAGCGTGACCCCGCCCAGGGTGTCCGCTTCGAGCCGTCCCGGCCCGCTCGGCGCCGCCGGCTGCGAGGCAGCAAGCGGTCACTGGTCATGGTGCTGGTGATGGGCCTGTTCCTGCTGAGCCCCGTCTCCCCGGCCGGTGCCATTCCGCTCCCGAGCGCCAACGATGCATGCCGCCCTGCCGACAGCCCGGCCCCGGAGGCGTACGGCTCCGGCACCGACGGCATGATCAAGCCCCCGGACTACCCCAGCGACAAGCTGAAGACCACCCGGCCCCAGCAGCTCACCTACTACGACCGCTACGGCACCGCGGGCCAGAACTGGTACGCGGTCGACATGGGCTGCTCGGACGCCATGGCGCTCATGGGCAACTCGGTGGCCAACACGGTGTTCACCCTGGTCCGGGCGATCGACCGGACCACGATCACCGTCTACCAGTCGGCGGCGTCGGAGTCGCTGCTGGGCTGGCTGAAGAAGACCGTCGACGACGTCATCACCGGGATCGGCAAGACGTTCAACGCCAAGTACTGGTCGTGGGTCGTCATCCTCGGCGCGATCTGGATGGCCTGGTGGGGCCTGATCCGCAAACGGGCCAGCAAGGCGACCGAGGGCGCGGTCTGGATGGTCGCCGCGATGGTCGCGCTGATCTGGCTGATCGCCAGACCGGCCGACTTCACCACCCTCGGCACCAAGGTCTCGGAGGCGACCAGCGCCGCGTTCAACGCCGCGCTGCCGCAGAGCGACACCAAGGGCACGACCTGCATCCCCGCTCCGAACGGCCAGAGTCCGCAGAGCGCCCCCCAGCTCGACGCCACCACCCGTAACGCCAACGGGCTCTGGGTCGCCCTGGTCTGCAAGCCCTGGCTGATGGGGGAGTTCGGCACCAACGACCCCAACAGCAAGATCGTCAAGGACAACGCGGACAAGCTGCTGGGCTCCCAGGCCATCGACCTGTCGGAGTCGTACGGCGGCCAGAAGGTCGACCTCGGCAAGAAGAGCGACGACTACAAGAGCGTCACCAAGGACGTCAAGGACAACTACCCCGGTGCCTACCCGGTCTTCCAGGGCAAACAGTGGACCAGCAGGCTGGCGGTCGCGTTCGGCGGCCTGTTCGCCGCGCTGGTCGCGGGCTTGCTGATCATGGTGATCTCGCTGGCCCTGATCGTGGTGAAGATCGCCTTTCTGCTGCTGCTCGTGGCCGGGCCGATCTTCCTGGGCATCGGCATCCATCCGGGCGTCGGCCGGGTCATCGCCATCCGCTGGATGGAACTGCTGCTGTCGATGTTGCTCAAGCAGGCCGCGCTGATAGGTGTGCTGGCGTTGCTGCTGTGGGCGTACGGACTGATCCTCGCCGAGGGCCTGCCCTGGGGCCTGCAGATCATCCTCATCTCGCTCGTCACGTTCGCGGCGTTCGTCTACCGCAAGCCGTTCCAGCACCTGTTCGCCGCGGTGGGCTACTCCGCGGTCGGCTCGCGGGCCAAGAGCGACGAGCATCTGCAGAAGTCGATCACTGAGGTACGGAAGAACACCGCGGCGGTGGCGACCGCCGGGGCCGCCGGGGCCTCCGGCTACCGCATCGCCCGCTGGGCCAAGCGCGACGCCGAGTCCGAGACGGCCGCCGCGGGCGGCACGGGCGGTGCCGGCGGGGTCTCGAGCGGTGTGGCCGGGAGCGACCCCACCGGTGCGATGCTCGGCAAGAACCGTGCCGCCGCGGCGGGTGAGACCGCCTCCGGCGGCTCCCGGTCCCGGGCCGGTGCCCCGCCGCTCAACCTGCCCGCGAAGGCGGGGGGCGCGCCGGCGACACCGTCCGGTGGAAGGGTCTCCGGCAAGCCGCTGACGTCCTCCCGCGGGCCGGGCGGCGCCGCTCCGGGGGGCGGTTCGGGTTCGGGGTCCGGTGGCGGCTCACGCGGCGGTGTGAGCCGGCCTCCCTCGTGGGCCGGTGGCGGTGGCGAGCGCATCACCTCGGGTGGTGGCTCCTCCTCAGGTGGCTCGTCGGGCGGCGCCGGCTCCGGTGGTTCGTCGTCGGGCGGTTCGGGTTCCGGCTCGGGCGGCCGTGGCTGGTTCGGCGGCGGTGGCGGTGGTCCCTCGAACGACGGGGGCGCGTCCTCGACGGGCCGGGGCCGGTCCGGCGGAGGTTCCGGTGCCTCCGGAGGCTCCCGCAAGCCTCCGGCCAAGGGTGCGCCCGCCGACCGTTCCGCCGGGGTGCCCAGGCCGCGGCCCGCCGGTTCGTCCCGTCCCCCGTCCGCCTCCGCACCCGGCGAGAACGCCGGCGCCAGGCAGGGCCCGCCTCCGCTGTGGGGCAAGACCGGGCAGGAGGAGAGCCCGTCGATCCCGTTCTGGTTGCGGCCGGTGGAACGGGATGACTGAGCTGACGGATCGGCAGCGCAAGTTCGCCTTCGCCGGCATCGTCGTCGTCCTCGCCGTGGTGGGCGTCTACCTGACCCTGCCCTCGACCGAGGGCACCGGCGACCAGAAGGCGGCTCCGTCGCCCGCCGTCACCGCGCCGGCCGGCCCGATCACCTCGCCGCCCGGCATCAGTGCCTCGATCTCACCGCAGAACTTCGACATCTACCGGCTGCTGCCGTTCTCGCAGAACGACTTCGCCGCCGCCGCCGACATCGCCCAGCGCTTCACGACCATGTACGGCACGTACCGCTTCGACGAGGACCCCAAGGCCTATGTCGCGCGGCTGCAGGGCCTGGTCACCGACGACCTGCGGACCCAGTTGGAGAAGGCGTCGGCCACTCCGGCGCTGATCGACCAGCGCAGGCAGGACCAGATCGTCGCGCAGGGCAGCGCCTCCATCGACAGCATCCGCACCTTCGAGCCGAACTCCATCATCTTCCTGGTGACCGGCAGGCAGCAGGTCACCAAGGGCGGTGGCGCGGCGACCACCGACAGTGTGCAGTACGCGGTCACGGTCTCGAAGAACGCCGCCTCCTGGCAGGTCTTCGCGATGGAGCCCGCGGACGCGGGACAGGCCGGTGACACGGGATGAACAACCGCCGCGTTCTCGCCGCCGGGGGGCTGGGCTGCGGCTCCGTGCTGTTCCTCTCCCTCCTCGTGGTGCCGATCTTCTTCGGTGCCAGCCAGTTCCTGTTCGGCGGCGGTGGCGGCGGGCTCGGCGGTTGCACGGACACCTCCCAGGCCGGTGCCCAGCCCGCGGTGGCCAACGACGCCAAGGCGATCCCGGCCGACTACCTGGCGCTCTACCAGAAGGCCGGCAAGGACTACGGCATCCCGTGGAACGTGCTGGCGGGGATCGGTCACATGGAGACCGATCACGGACGGTCGACGCAGCCCGGCACTCTCAGCGGGGAGAACTACGCCGGTGCGGGCGGTCCCATGCAGTTCCTCAAGCCGACCTGGGACGCCTTCGCCGTCGACGGCGACAAGAACGGCAAGAAGGACCGATACGACCCGAAGGACGCGATCCCGACCGCCGCGGCGTACCTCAAGCACAACGGCGCACCGACCCGGATGCGTACCGCCATCTTCATGTACAACCACGCCTGGGAGTACGTGAACGGTGTGCTCGCCTGGGCGAAGCGGTACGGCGGCGGGGACTTCACCGTCGTGCAGGCGGACGGTGCGGTCTGCTCCGACAACTCGGCGCTGGGGCCGGTCGCCAACGCGATCGTCGCCAAGGCCGTCGAGTTCGCGATGGCCCAGCGGGGCAAGCCCTACATCTTCGGTGCCGCCGGTCCCGACGCCTTCGACTGCTCCAGCCTGGTGCAGGCCGCCTACCGGGCGGCCGGCATCAACATCCCGCGCACGACCTTCGAGCAGTGGCCCTTCGGCGTCAAGATCCCGAACGGCAAGGAACAGCCGGGCGACCTGGTGTTTTTCAACTCCGGTCCGTTCACCGGGCCCGGCCATCCCGGTCACGTCGGCATGGTCATCGGCAACGGCAAGATGGTCGTGGCCCGCTGCACGCTGTGCAGACCTGCCATCGGCGTTTTCCCCTACCGGCGCCCTGACCTGGTCGGCTTCACCCGGCCACTGGCCCGCCCCGACCTGAGCAAGTTCGCGCAGGGCTAGCGACTGCGCATTCCAGGTTCGCCGGAGATGAGATCACCAACAATTCCTGGCACTCCTCTCACAATTCCAGAGAAGCGCAAAGCGGACAAAGTGGGGCACCGGTCTGGTCGGGCGTGAGTGTGGTGTACCGGGATGGGACACTTTGGTTCTGACTTTTCGGCGTTCGGATGAGAGGAGGCGGTTGTGGCGGGGGTCGTCGTGGGGGCCGCGATCATCGCGGACGGCAGGTTGCTGGCCGCCCAGCGGGCCGAGCCGGCCGCGCTGGCCGGTGGCTGGGAGTTCCCGGGGGGCAAGGTCGATCCGGGGGAGACGGACGAGGAGGCCCTGGTCCGCGAGTGCCACGAGGAACTGGGCGTCACCGTCAAGCTGAACACCCGCATCGGCGGTGACTGGCCATTGGTCATCGGCAGTGTTCTGCGCATCTGGACCGCCGAGGTCGTGGAGGGCGCTCCGCAGGCCCTGGAGCACACCGAACTGCGCTGGCTGGGCCTGGCGGACCTGTACGAGGTCGACTGGCTTCCCGGTGATCTTCCCGTTGTCGGAGCCGTACGGGAGCATCTGTTAGAGCAGCGAGCGAGCGCAGAAAAGGGAAGAAATAGGACTTCGTAACCGGGTGTTGTGCCTTCATAAGCCGCATGGTCGACCGCCTGCGGTGATCCCGGTTGCGCCGGACGCGTAGACTGGGCTCTGCCGTCATCTCTGCGGCGACTCCTGAACCCTGACCCAAGGCGAGCTTGCATGCCCATCTCCACGCGTGACGACCTGCGTAATGTCGCCATCGTCGCCCACGTCGACCATGGCAAGACCACCCTGGTCGACGCCATGCTCTGGCAGTCCGGCGCCTTCCGCGACAACGAGCACGTCGATGACCGCGTCATGGACTCCAACGACCTGGAGCGTGAGAAGGGCATCACGATCCTCGCCAAGAACACCGCGGTCCAGCACGGTGGTCTGACGCTCAACATCATCGACACCCCCGGCCACGCCGACTTCGGTGGCGAGGTCGAGCGGGGCCTGTCCATGGTGGACGGTGTCGTCCTGCTGGTCGACGCCTCGGAGGGACCGCTGCCGCAGACCCGGTTCGTGCTGCGCAAGGCGTTCGCCGCCAAGATGCCGGTCATCCTGGTCGTCAACAAGGTCGACCGGCCCGACGCGCGGATCGACGAGGTCGTCGACGAGACCTACGAGCTGTTCATGGACCTGGACGCGACCGAGGACCAGATCGACTTCCCGATCGTCTATGCCTCCTCGCGGGCCGGCCGGGCCAGCCTCAACAAGCCGGCGAACGGCGAGATGCCCGACAGCGATGACCTCGAGCCGCTGTTCGAGGTGATCAAGGAAACGATCCCCGCGCCGTCCTTCGACCCGGACGCACCGCTCCAGGCGCATGTCACCAACCTGGACGCCTCCAACTTCCTGGGCCGCATCGCGCTGTGCCGGGTGCACAACGGCACGATCAAGAAGGGCCAGCACGTCGCCTGGTGCAAGCACGACGGCACCATCCAGCGCGTCAAGATCACTGAGCTGCTGATGACCGAGGCCCTCGAGCGCAAGCCCGCCGAGCAGGCCGGGCCCGGCGACATCATCGCGATCGCCGGCATCCCGGACATCATGATCGGCGACACGCTCGCCGACGCGGAGGACCCGCGCCCGCTGCCGTTCATCACGGTCGACGAGCCGGCCATCTCGATGCTCCTCGGCACCAACACCGGCCCGCTGGCCGGGCGCGAGAAGGGCACGAAGGTCACCGCCCGGCTGGTCAAGGACCGGCTGGACCGGGAGCTCATCGGTAACGTCTCGATCCGGGTGCTGCCCACCGAGCGTCCCGACCACTGGGAGGTGCAGGGCCGTGGCGAACTGGCACTGGCGATCCTGGTCGAGACGATGCGCCGGGAGGGCTACGAGCTGACGGTCGGCAAGCCCCAGGTGGTCACCAAGGAGATCGACGGCAAGCTCCACGAGCCGGTCGAACGGCTCACCGTGGACTGCCCCGAGGAGTACCTCGGGACGCTCACCCAGCTGATGGCCGTCCGCAAGGGCCGGATGGAGCAGATGACCAACCACGGTACGGGCTGGATCCGGATGGAGTTCCTGGTCCCGGCCCGCGGCCTGATCGGGTTCCGTACCGAGTTCCTCACCGAGACCCGTGGTACGGGCATCGCCCACCAGACCTTCGAGGGCTACGAGCCGTGGTTCGGCGAGCTGCGCACCCGGCCGACCGGTTCCCTGGTCTCCGACCGGACCGGCACCGCGACCGCGTACGCCATGATGAACCTGCAGGAACGCGGGACCATGATGGTCGAGCCGTCCGCCGAGGTGTACGAGGGCATGATCGTCGGCGAGAACTCGCGCGCCGACGACATGGACGTCAACATCACCAAGGAGAAGCAGAAGACCAACGTGCGGTCCTCGACCGCCGAGAGCTTCGAGCGGCTGATCCCGCCGCGCGCGCTCAGCCTGGAGGCCGCGCTGGAGTTCGTGGCCGACGACGAGTGCGTCGAGCTCACCCCGGCCGCCATCCGCCTGCGCAAGGTCGTGCTGGACGCCAAGGAGCGCGAGCGCACCCGCTCCCGTTCCAAGCGCGCCAACTAGCCGGCGACCGCCATCCGGCCCGCGCCGGAACACCGGAAGAGGGACCGTCCCGATGGGGCGGTCCCTCTTCCGTGCGCTGGCGAGCCGGGCTCAGCCGAGCTGGACGGTGCCGGTGACGTCGGCGGCCAGCCGCAACTGGTCGCCGTCGTTCAGCGGCGCCTCCACCCCGGGGGGCAGCCGCTGGCCGTTGACGAAGGTGCCGTTGGTGGAGCGTTCGTCGCGTACCCAGGCGGTACCGGACGGGTCGAGCCAGACCGTGGTGTGCCGTCGCGAGACGTTGTCGTACTGCGTGAAGGTCCCGGCGACCGGAGACTGGCCCACGTCACGGCCGAGCACCAGGTGCTGGCCGACGGAGATCTTCAGCTCGGCGGACGGGAACAGCAGCCGCAGCACGGCCGGGGTGGCCCGTAGCGGGCGCAGGCACACGTTGCACTGGGCCGCCCCCGGATCGGTCAGCACGGCCTCGCAGTGCGGGCACATGAAGGCCGTGCTGTCGACCACCGCGGGCCGCTGGGGCTGCTGGCGCGCCTCCGGCGGGATCAGGGTCTCCTCGCGCCGCGGCGGGGTCTGCGGGGTGACCGGCGGCCGCACGGGTGGCGGCGGATGCGGATGCGCGGAGTCCTGCGGGCGCTGCACCTGGGGTTCGTACGGTGCTCCCTGCGGGCCGCGCGGTCCCGGATTCGGCTCGTACGGCGCCTGCTGAGGCTGCTGCGCGCCGTACGGGTCCGGTGCCGCGTACGGGTCGGGCGCGGGGTACGGGTCGCGGGCCGGCGCCGCGTACGGGTCCGGCGCGGGCTGCTCGTACGGATCCTGCGGGGGCGGCTCAGACGGCTCCGCCGGCCGGGCGGGCGGTACCGGCTGCGCGGCGGGCTGTTGCTGCTGGCCCTGCTGGCGCCGCCGCTCCTCTTCCCTGGTGGGCGGATTGCGGCGCCCCACGCGGGCCAGGTTGGCCCCGCAGGTCAGGCAGATGAGATCGCCGGGCTGGAACGGCGTGTGGCAGGTGGGGCAGTTCATCGCCATGACACTTCCCCCGCGTGCACCCCGGCACGTTCGAGTGCCGAACTCAGCTGATCCATCTCACCCCGGCGCGGTATCCCGATGTAGTACACCCGCCGCCCCTCCGGCCCGTCGTTCACGCTCACCTGCATGCGTCTGTCGTGTTCCGGCGATGCCGCAACGCCGGATCGGATGTCGTACCGCTCATGCCCCAGATCGCTGAGCGGCACGAGGCGCTGGTTGGACGACCCACGCAGTGGTGAGCCGTCGTTGCGCCCGTCGACGTAGGGCCCCGCAACCACAGCGTCGCACAAGTCGAGGATGCCTCGCGACTCGTCGGCCCGCGACAGACGCGAGTAGGAGTATCCCGAGAAGATCAGAATGTCCACCGGCTCGTCGCCCCGCCACTCGTGCACCCCCAGGAGCAGCTCGGTGAGCGCGGCGGGCTGCTGGAACGGCTCACCACCGGAGATCGTGATCCCGTCGACCGGCCCGGACAGCGACCTCAGCCAGCCGAGAACCGCCTCGACCGGAGTCTCCGTCCGCGGGTCCGCCGCCCACGTGTCGCGGGACAGGCAGCCGTCACAGCCGATCGTGCAGCCCTGGGTCCAGATACCGGCCCGGGTCCCCGGTCCCAGCGTGGTGACCGGATAGTGGGCCTTGCTGAGCAGCAGGGACGTCATTGCACGGCCAGTTCGACGATGCTGCCCTCTCGCTGGATGCCCGCCACGGTCACGCGATCGCCCGGGGTGAGCTCGCGGTCGAACAACGCGCGGGCGAGCGGGTTGACGAAGTAGGCCTCCAGTGCCATGCCGATGCCGCGGCCGCCCTTGTCCAGCTCGCCGGTGCACCACTCGCGGAGCGTCTGCAGCACCTCGGACTTCAGGGCCAGGGTCAGCCGGTGCTCGTCGGTGACCCGCCGGCAGATGTTGGCCAGTTGCATGTCGAAGATGGAGTTGGCCGCGTCGGTGCCGATGAAGTTGAAGACCACGATGTTGTCGCCGAACCGGTTGAGCAGTTCGGGCCGGTTGAGCACCGTGGTGAAGTGGTCGGAGATCGCGGCCTTGATCCGGCTCTCGATCTCCTCGTAGGCCATGCCGGGCGCGATGTTCTGTACCCGGCCGGTGGTCCCCGGGCCGCCGTCCAGCCGGGTCATGCCGGCCGGCGACGCCCCGTCCACCAACATGCCGAGGTTCGAGGTGAAGATGAGGATCGACTCGGAGAAGTGCACGGTGTTGCCGCGTCCGTCGGTGAGCCGGCCGTCCTCCAGGATCTGCAGGAACTTGTCGAGAATCCGTGGATGGGCCTTCTCGATCTCGTCGAAGAGGATCACCCGGAAGGGGTCCTCGCGGACCGCGTTGGTGAGTTCCCCGCCCGCCTCGTGTCCCACGTAGCCGGGGGGTGACCCGATCAGCCGGTCGCCCGCGTGCTCGGCGGAGAACTCGCTCATGTCGAAGCGCAGGTACGCCGACTCGTCGCCGAAGACCAGTGAGGTGATCGCCTTGGCCAGCTCGGTCTTGCCGGTGCCGGTCGGCCCGGCGAAGAACAGCACCCCGCGGGGACGGCTGCCGGAGCGGGTGGCCTGGGCACCGGACAGCCCGAGGACGGCGCGCTTGAGGATGTCGAGGGTCTTGGTGACCGCCTGCGGCTGGCCCAGGACCCGCTCGGGCACCCGCTTCTCACCCTCCAGCACCCGCTTGCGCAGATGCCCCCGGCTCCACGGGTTGTCGAGCACACCCAGCTTGTAGGTCCGGACGGCGTCCGGTAGGTCGGCCAGCCCGACGCCGCGCTCCTTGGCCAGCCGGGTCACCTCGATCATGCTCTGCAGGGTCAGCCCGTCGGCCTGCTCGGCGAACGCGCCACAGGCCTCCGCGGCGATCGGGTCGGCCGAGACGTCGGCGACGCCGAAGGCCCTGGCCAGCAGCCGGGCGGTCTCCTGCCGGTCGCCCAGGTGCGGCCGCGGGATGGCGATCTCCCGGATGTTGTCGTTGCCGGTGGCCAGCCAGGCGGGCAGGTCGCCGGGGCGCTCGACCAGCCAGATCACCGGGTTGTAGAGCGGTTTGGGCCGTACGCCCTCGACCCACACCGGCCCGGCGGTCCGGGACAGCTTCTCGCAGAACCGGAAGAAGTCCCGCTCGGCGGGCTCCAGCTCGGTGGCCGAGTGGGCGATCCGGGAGGCGTTGTCCAGGATGAACGCGGCCCGTACGTTCTCGTCCGGCCGGACGACGGCCGTCAGGTGCTTGGCCAGGGCCTCCAGGGACGGCTTCTCACCGGCCTTCAGCTTCCCGACCAGCCGCTCGGCGGCGGCCGCGGCGGCGTCACCGATCTCGTCGTCGGTGTCGGGCAGCACCCGCAGCCCGTCCACCGGGTCGTAGACCAGCAGGCAGGCATAGCCGCTGGACTGCAGCGCCTCCCAGAGCAGGTCGTGCAGCGGCAGCAGCCGTGCGGCGCCGTACTCGTCCGCGGGCAGCAGGAAGGTGTCGTACAGGTTGCCGGACAGGATGTACTGCGAGTGCACCGACAGGGTGGCGTCGAGCTCCCGGACGAACGCCGGCCAGCCGCTCAGCTGTCCGCCCAACGTGGAACCAGTGCTCAATGTCCCCGCTCCTGCCGTAGTTCTCGTTCCTGTGGCTTCGCCCGGGCTCTAGTGTGCCGTGCTTCGGGCGCCACCGGCAGTTGCCGCTCGCCGGGATCGAGGCGCCAGC
Source organism: Actinomadura scrupuli (assembly GCF_050971785.1). NCBI lineage: Bacteria > Bacillati > Actinomycetota > Actinomycetes > Streptosporangiales > Thermomonosporaceae > Actinomadura > Actinomadura scrupuli. Next base: position 943,904 of record NZ_JBPCCU010000002.1, read on the forward strand.
GCACCTCGGAGTGGATCCCGGAGCCGGCCATCCGGGCCCGGGCCGCCTCGAACGCCGCGCACCACTCCTGTTCGCGCTCGACGTCGATCCGGCGTTCCTCCTCGCTGCGCGGCGGCCGGGTCCGTACCAGGGCGGCCCGGAGCGTCGCGGGTGAGGATGTTCCCGCGGCGCCCTCCGCCGGGGCGTCCGCGTGCTCCACCCGCATCCGGACGGCGTGCTGGGGCCAGCCGTCCCGGGTGAGGGTGACGGTGCCGTCCCGCGCGGTCAGCGTCTCGAAGCCCTCGTCGACCTCGTAGCCGAGCTCACCGAAGGCCGTGGCGATGGAGTCGAGCAGGTAGCGTCGTTCGTCCTCGGCCTGCGCCGCCGCCTCCTCCTCGGCCGCCGCCCTCGCCGCCTCCGCGCGGCGTTCCGCGGTCCGCTGGTTGGCGGCCTGCACCCGGATGCGTACCTCGGTGAGCAGCCCTTCGACCTCCCCGGCGGTGCGCGCCGTCGCCAGTTGCGCGGCCGCCTCGCCGACCCCGCTGATCTCCATCTCCGTCGCGTCGGGCAGCAGCCGCGCCACCACCCTGGCCAGCGTCTCCTGGGCGGACGCGCGCGCCTCGGGACGTTCGGCGGGAAGGGGCACCGTGGCCTGCGTCTCCGGCTTGTCGATGCCCGTGACCAGGCCCGCGGCCGGAAGGTCGAAGACCCGGCCGGCCACCGAGGCGGCGATCTCTTCCGAGATCCGCCGCTCGGCCGTGTCGAGAGTGGCGCCCGCGGCCGCGCACCACTCGGTCAGTTCACCGACGGGCTGGCCGGTCGGCACCAGCGGGTCGGGCAGGGTGATGTCGGCGCCGTGCCGCTCTCGGGCATCGGCGAGCACCGCGATGCGGGCGTTGCGGTCGATGACCTCCAGGAGGGCGCGATGGTATTCGCGGGTCTCCTCGAGGGCCGCCGCCCTGGCCTCGCTTCTCGCCTCCGTCAGCGCGGCGAGGGCCTCCGCCCCGTGCCCCGCTGCCCCGGCGGCGGCTCCGAGCGCCCGGTTCAGGCCCAGGCTGAGCACCACGGCCGCGTCCAGCGCGATGTCGGCCTCCACGCCACTGCTCACAGCATCTCCTTGGCCTCTTGGTGCTCGGCCTGCTCGTGTGCCGACCGCCACCGATGCAGCCGGACGCCGGCGCCGATCGCGTGTGCCACCGGCACCGCGACCAGGACCAGTATCCACAGCAGCCAGATGATGGCGGCCACCGCGGCGAACACCACGAGCAGGAGCAGCACCGGAAGTATCCCGGCGATCATGAGGAAGCCGCAGCCGCGCGTTCCCCGGCGCCGCGCGGTGCCGGACACGGCCTTGGAGGCGCTGGAGAGCCCGCGGCCGCCCGCGCCGAGCAGTCGCGACAGCCAGGCCCACGGGCCGAGCGGGAGGTAGTCCCCGCCCTGCCGCCGGGCGACCGTCACCTCGCACGCGCACTGCACCAGCCAGGCGAGCACCGAGAGCGCCAGCAGGAACCCGACCGGCACGGTCGAGGAGCGCTGGACCCCGCCGACGGAGCTGGTCCCGTCCCCCCGCCCGCCGAAGAGCTGGCCGATCAGCAGGCTTCCGCCGACCCAGATCAGCAGCAGCGGCAGCGACCACAGCACCGCGCGGACGGTGGCCCGGCCGCGCCCCGCCAGCCGCGCCCGCTCCTTCTCCTGCCAGAGCCGCGCCCGGTCCGCCGCCTGCAGTTCCGCCGCGCGCCGCCCGCGCCCGAGGGCCTCGGCCTCCGCCACGGCGTCCGGTACGACCCGTACGACCGCCAGCAACCGCAACGGGTCGTCACCCGCTCCGTCGGCCAGCCAGCCGAACCACGCGACCCCGTCCGGCCCCTGCGGCACGGAGGCGCGGGCGCGGGCGGCGGACTGCGCGAGCGCCGAGGCGGACTCGGCAGGACGGGCGGCCAGCGCGAGCAGGCTCAGCAGCACCACGGGCGGGTCGTCCAGCGGGCTCGGCGCGTCGGGCAGCCGCCCGGCTGTCGCGGGCGGCACGTGGCCGCGCAACCAGCCGCTGAGCTGGTTCCAGGCGGCGACCCGTCCCTGCCAGCGGACGTCGACCTCCTCCAGGTCGGCGCCGCCGTCGAAGCCGGCCAGCACCGGAAGCAGCCGGTGCTCCCAGAGCGCCCGGCCGAGCAGGCAGGCGGTCCGATGGTCCGGATGGCCCGGGTCGGTGCTGAGCGCGGCCAGCCCGGGAAGGTCGGCGGAGGTCATGCGGCGGCCCAGATAGTGCGGCGGCAGGCCCGGGTCCAGCCAGCGGATCAGGTGCAGCAGCTTCACGTCCGGCGGCAACGGCCCGCTCAGGTAGCGGTCGATGAGTTCGATCCGGCCGTCGTCGACGTCGTGGCCGCCGGGCAGCGCGCCGAGCCAGTCCCGCAGCGCGCGCCAGGCCTCGCCGGCCTCGCCGCGGGAGAAGAAGTAGCGGGCTCCGGTGTCCCAGTTCTCGACCAGGGCCCGGGCCAGCTCACCACGGTCGCCGAACCGCCTGCCGTGGAACGGCAGGCCCGGGCCGGTGGCCGGCGCGGCCGGGGCGGTGGGGAGGTCCTCGGCGACCGGGGGGCTGGCGCCGCCGCGCCAGGCGGTGACCTCGTCGGCGCCCCAGCGCCGTCGCGGGTCGCGGGTCAGCAGTCCCTGGCAGAGCAACCGCAACCGGGGGTCGGCGAGGTCGTCGTTGTCGATGGGCCTGGTGGCCAGATGGTCGACGACCGCGGTCTCGCTCATGCCCAGGAACGGCGGCCGCCCGGTGAGCAGCTCCCGCACGATCATGCCGAGCGACCACCAGTCGCGGGCGGGGGAGACCTGGCCGGACAGGGACTCCGGCGCCGCGTAGGCGAGCGTCCGCGAGGAGGAGGCGAACACCACGCTCTGCTCGATGGCCTTGCTGAGCCCGAAGTCGGTGATGACCAGCCGCAGCGGGTTCGCCGCCGCGACCAGCACGTTCTCGAGCTTGAGGTCGCGGTGCACGATCCCGGCCCGGTGGAGACGGTCCAGACCTGCGGCCAGCTGGACGACTATCTCGGTGACCAGGGCCGGGTCGAGGCTCGGGCGGTCCGGCGGGACCAGCGCGCGGAGGTTGCCGGCCGGGTGGTACTCGATGACCTCGTAGTCCCGGTCGTCGGCATGCCCGGTCTCCAGGATCCGCACCACGTGCGGGGACTCGAGGGCGGGCAGCTTCTGCCAGACCTCCCGATCGGCGCCGTAGCCGCGACGGAAGATCTTGACGACGTAGGTGGTGCCGCCGCCGTCCGCCACCAGGAGCAGATCGGACTCCGCACCCTGCACCGGGAGCTCGCCGACCACGCTGAACCGCCGGGCGAGCACTTCCGGCAGCCGGACGAGGGACGCGCCGGGCCGTGGCGGCGGCACCTGGCCGCCGGCGTCGCGGCGCGTCTGGCCCGGGGGCCCCGCCGCCCGGTCGGCGTGCGTGGTCCCGGGGTCCCGCCGGGTCCGCCCCGCGGGGTCTTCGAACTCGGCCACTACTCCCGCCTCAGAGCTTGTCCTTGATGATCCGCAGATACTCGGCGGTCTTGAACCTGACGATGATCGACTCCATGAAGATCCGCACCAGCACTGCCTCGAAGAGCCAGATGAAGGGCGAGCTCAGCATCACCAGTACTCCCAGGAACTGGCCGTTTCGCAGACTGAACACCCAGAGGCCGAGGTACAGGACGACGAAGGCGGATGCGCTGATCATCAGCAACGCGAGTCCGTAAAAGACCTTGATGAGCTTCGTCGTGACCAGATGGTTGAAGTTGAAGTCGAGCAGGGCACCGACGAAGCCCTTTCCTGGCGCCGCGGTCGGTGCGGGGGTGTTGTCCCAGCCCTCGGGCGGGCCGGCCTGCCCTGGTGCCTCCGTTCTCCGGTCCGGCCCGGGATCGCGTGGTGAGCCCTGGGGCGGGCTCTGCGGGGGGCCGCCGAGACGGGGCGGGGGGCCGGGGCGCTGGGCGGGGGGCACTCCCATCGGGTGCTGGCCCGGCGGTGGGCCCTGCAGTGGGGGAGGCCCGTACCCCTCTGGCCGGTAGGGCTGGCCAGGGGCGGGGCCGGGTGGGGTCGTCATCGCCGTACTCCTCGAGCGCACCGGGGACCGCATGAATGCGGGCAACCCTGACCCTACGAAGACTTCCCCGCGATTGTGCCGTGACTCGCCCATGATCTTTCCGAATCCCCAGCCCGGCGTACGGATCCGAGGGCTGTCACGGCTCCGTGCGAGGCGGCCGAAGCCGTTCTGCGGATGCCTCGTCGCGAAGTCGCCGGCCGTCCTTTACCGCCCTCAAATGATTGACCGATCAAGCATGAACCGGGTGTGAACTCCGTGTGAACCGCTCCAAAAACTTCCTGTAGTCGCATGATGGCGCAGGAAGAATGTCTGCTATCAGTAGCCGGTGAAGAATTGTGTGGTTTCCAGAAAAATATCTTGAAACGCGCCAGATCGTATGGTTCCATATCTAGCTGTCATTGATCGTCATCACAACGCGTCATCGGTCACGGTGTGCATCCGGGGGAACGGCGGAGGGCGAGTGCTTTGACACGAATTTGCCGCCTGGTAGTCGCATGACGGTGGTTCTGGTGCTCGGTGAGATACCGAGCATGGTGAACACCGGCTATCCGTCAGCGATCAGGGTCCCGGTCGGCGCGGCCGGTCTGAGCTCCGCCATGCAAATCCTCGAGCAGGCGCGACCGGGCCTGACCGAACATCAAGCGGTGCTGGCGCTCTATCCCGCCTGGCGGCCGGATGGGGCCAAGAGCTCAATTCGATTCGCCCGGTCGATGCTGTCCACCGACCGCATCGTGCCCATTCCGGTCAGACTTCCGCCACTCGCGTTCTCCCTGGTCGCGGACCAATTGGCCTTCCTGGCGCCCTACGTGGGCGCCGGAATGCTGGTGGCCCTCGCCGACCAGCTGTGCAAGGACGTTTTCGCAGGTGCCTGGGTCAACAGCGTCGCCCGGTTGGAGCACGTGAAGACGGGCATGGTCGAGCACCTGTCGTCGTACCTGCCCGGCAGCGGCTTCGTGGTGTCCGCTACACAGCGTTCCGGTATACACCGCATCACCTCCGCCGAACCGATGATGCCCGACCCTTTCCGGCCGCCCGCGCCGATCCAGGTTCTCGCCGCGCATGGGAGCGGAGATCTCGCCTGGTTGCAAAGCAAGTTCGGTCCCGCGCTGGGTGCGGCATCGGTGAGCATCGTCGGTGCCCAGCCTCTTAGTCCGATTTTTTGGGGAACCGAGAAGTACGTCGAGTTCGTCGTATTCAGCGGGCATCCGGAGGCGGTACGAGCCCGTGCCGCTTCCATCCGGTGCACGCCTTGCGGCTGGTGCGGTGAACCGATCGCCTCACCGGTCTGTTCCTTCTGTTGTATGCGGCAGCGAGCGCTTCAGGTCGAAGGTCCTCCACACCAGGACGCTCTGCCCGCGTCCTAGGGTGCGGTGGCCGCACGGATTGCGTCGAGACAGGAGTGAAATGTGAACCCTCGTCAGCGCCGGGGCTTGCTGCTCATGATCGTGGCTGGAATCGGTGCCGTCGCCGTCTTCATCGCCGTCATCGGCTACGTGGGAAATGTCCGTAGCCAGGCCGCCGCCGATGTCGGGGAAATGACGACCGCGCTGAGGGCGAAGGCGAACATTCCCGGTTATCAGCCGATCACCGCTGCGGAACTCGAACAGGTGCAGATCCCCCGGCGCTGGGTCACCACCGCCTTCGTGCGGGATCCGGCCTCGCTCCAGGGCAAGGTGGCGGCGGCTCCCATCCCCACCGGGGCCTACCTGCAGCAGGGCATGCTCATCGACGCTCCCTCCCTCAAGCCGGACCAGCGCGAGATCGCGATCATGATCGACGCTGAGACGGGCGTGGCCGGCAAGGTACAGCCGGGTTCCATCGTCGACGTGTACTCCACGTTCGACGCCGCCGCCACCGGCGGGAACCGGGCGGCCAACGGAGCCTGCGCCCTGCGCATCCTCAACCGGGTGACGGTCATCAACGTCGGAACCCTCACCAGCCGGCCCGACGGCAAGCAGCAGGGCGTCACCAACTCGGTGATACCGGTGACGTTCGCACTCGACCCGACCGAGACGCTGCGGCTCACCTATGCCGAGAGTTTCGCCCACAAGGTGCGGCTGGCGCTGGTCGGTGGCCTCCGGGACAGCCAGCCGCCGGTCAACAAGCTCTGCAAGACCCCCGTGGTGGGCCCGTGAGCATCAAGGTCCTCATCGGCACCGGCGACCTGGAGCTCGCCGCGGCGCTTCGCGCGCAGACCGCCGAACTGCCCGATCTCGAGGTCATCGGGGTGGAGAAGACCTCCCACGACCTGCTCGGCGTCGTCGGTACCGCGCAGGATCTCGATGTTGTGCTCGTGGACGACGCGATCGGCCCGCTGCCCGTACAGGATCTCCTCCGGGAGATCTCGATGCTGCTGCCGCATGGTGCGGCCGTGCTGCTCAGCGGGCGGATCGACGAACAGGTGCTCAACCGGGCGCTGGAGGCCGGCGCCCGCGGTGTGCTGGCGCGCCGTCCGAGCCTGGAGGAACTGCAGACCCGGATCACGACTGCGGCCGAGTGGTCGCGCGGTATGCGCCGCAGGCTCCGCGCCGGGGTGGTCGAGTCCGCTGGGGACCGGCGCGGAAGGATCGTGGCGATCGCCGGCGCCAAGGGCGGGACGGGGGCGACGACCCTGACCGTGCAGCTCGCGCTCGCCGCCGCCGCCCACCGGACGGTCTGCCTGGTCGACATGGACCTGCAGACCGGCGACGTCCCCAGCTATCTCGATCTCGTGCACCGGCGCAGCATCGTCGATCTCGTCGGCGTCGCCGCGGAGATCACCGGCGCGATGCTGGCCGACGCGCTCTTCGTGCACGAAGGCGGGCCGCACGTCCTGCTCGCTCCCGCCGAGGGCGAGCGGGCCGAGGAGGTCACCGCGCTGGCCACCAAGCAGATCCTGGGTGCGCTGCGGTCACGGTACGACGTGGTGATCGTCGACTGCGGGGCCTTCATGACCGAGGGCTCGGTGACCGCGGTCGAGGTCGCCGACCGGGTCGTCCTCACCGTGACGCCGGATCTCCCGAGCCTGCGCGCGGCCAAACGCATGTCGGAACTGTGGGTACGGCTGCACGCGCGCAAGGACGACGACCTCTCGGTCGTACTGGTCAAGCAGAGCCGGCGAAGCGAGGTCCAGCCGGACTTCGCCGGCCGCATCCTGGGCCTGCCGCTGACCAGGACGACCGTGCCGCCGGCGTTCAAGGCACTGGAGAAGGCGATCAACAACGGCACCTTCGCCCGGGTGGAGGACGAGGCCTACCGCCGGTCCATCGCCAGACTGGGCGCGGAACTCGGGATTCTGGCCCCGGAGACCGGGGCGGAGCCGCGTGGCCTGCGCAAGCTCCGCGGGGAGCTCGGATGAGAGGCGACCTTCGCAGCGACGCCGGGCAGGTCGAGTTCTCCGCGATGCTGCCTCTCATCCTGCTGACCGTGCTGACGGTCTGGGAGGCCTTTCTGATCGGCATGTCGATGACGTACGCCGGTCACGCGGCCAACGAGGGAGCGCGCGTCGCCGCCGTCGGCGGCGACTCCGACAAGGTGCGGGCCGAGGCGGTGCGCCGTGTCTCCGGCACGTGGGCGGACGAGCACAACATCTCGGTCCACTACCCCTCTCATCCGTGCGCGGGGCGCACGCCACCCGATCCCAGGCCGTACGACCCGGACTGCGGTTATGTGCGCGTCACCATCAGACCTCCGCTGATCTTCCCGGGGTTCCTGCTGCCGCTGACCGTCTCCGCCCGCTCGCGGGTCATCTACGAGGGGCGCTCATGAAGGACCGGGGTTCCGCCGCCACCGAATACCTGTCGACGATCGGATTGTTCCTCTTCGTGTTGATCGTCTGCATAGAGGCGTACGTGGCCTTCAGCGTCGTGGAGAAGGTCGACGACGCCGCCCGCACCGGGGCCCGGGTGGCCAGCATGTCCGGGGTGCCGGCCGGCAGGTCGGCCGCCGAGAGGGCGATGCCCGGCTGGGTGGTCCAGCCCCGGATCGAGGTCGAGGAGCTCGACGGCGACAGGGTGCGCTGCAAGATCTTCGCCCGGGTGCCGCTGCTGTTCAAGGGCGTGCCGTTCGATGTGGCGGTCACGCGGCAGGTCGAGATGCCGGTGGGAGGCTGACCGATGGGACTCAAGAACCGGCTCGAGAACGACCCGTCCGCGGATCGCAACGTCGGCGCCTCGAACATCTCGCACTGGCGCAGGAGGCTGCTGGAGGAGGTCAACCTCGACGACCTCGCGCAACTGGACCTGGCACAGCGGCGGGCCCGGCTGGAGAAGGTGGTCGGGCACATCCTGACCCGTGAGGGCCCGGTGATGTCCACCCGGGAGCGCACCACGCTCATCGGCCGGATCGTCGACGAGGCGCTGGGGCTGGGGGTGCTCGAGCCGCTGCTCGCCGATCCCGCGGTCACAGAGATCATGGTGAACGGCCCGGAGGACGTCTACGTGGAGCGGGCCGGCCTGGTCAGCCGGATCGAGGTCGGATTCGCCAGCGAGGCCCAGCTGTACCAGACCATCGACCGCATCGTCGCCCAGGTGAACCGGCGGGTGGACGAGTCGAGCCCCATGGTGGACGCCCGGCTGCCCACCGGGGAACGGGTCAACGTCATCGTCCCGCCGCTGTCGCTGGTCGGCCCGGTGCTCACCATCCGGCGGTTTCCCCGTGCCTTCCGGGTCGACGAGCTGGTCGACGGGGGGTCGCTCGACGATCAGACCGCCGTGCTGCTCGCCGGCTTCGTCCGGGCCCGGTTCAACATCGTGATCACCGGCGGCACCGGCACCGGCAAGACGACCTTCCTCAATGCCCTGTCGGCGTTCGTGCCGGGTCATGAGCGCATCATCACCATCGAGGACTCCGCGGAGCTCCAGCTCCAGCAGGAGCACATCGTCCGGCTGGAGTCCCGGCCGGCCAACATCGAGGGCAAGGGCGCCGTCTCGATCCGCGAGCTCGTCCGCAACGCGCTGAGGATGCGTCCCGACCGCATCATCGTCGGCGAGGTCCGCGGCGCGGAGACCCTCGACATGCTGCAGGCCATGAACACCGGTCACGACGGCTCCCTGGTGACCGTGCACGCCAACTCGGCCGAGGACGCGATCTACCGGCTGGAGACGCTGGCCTCGATGAGCGATGTGAAGATCCCGTACGAGGCCGTACAGAACCAGATCAACAACGCCGTCGACGCGATCATCCACCTCGATCGTGGACCGGACGGCTCTCGCCGGGTGGCGGAGATCTCCGTGCTGGTCTCCGGACGCAGGGAGTCGGTGCGGCTCGCCAGGATCGTGCACTTCGAGCGGGAGCCCGCCGGCCCCGACCTGGCGGTCCGGGGCAGGTTCCGGCACCACCCCCTGCCCAGGACCGTGGCGAAGCGGTTGATGCACGCGGGCGAGGCGGTGCCGCCGGTGTTCGGAATCGAGGACACATGACGTTTCCGATCATCCTCCTGCTGCTCGCCGCCGTGCTCTGCGTCGCGACCTGGGGGGCCTGGGAGTTCGGCCGTGGGCTCGACCTGCGGCGGGAGGTGGCCGCACGTGGCGCGAGGGGCTTCACCGACCGGCGGCTGGCCACCGCGCTGGACCGCTGGGACGCCCGGCTCCGCCGGACGACCCCGGGCCGCCGGGTCGCGCGCCGGATCGCCGCTTCGGGCGTACGGGTCAGGCTCTCCACGTTCGTGCTGGGGCTGGCGGTGACCGCGCTGGCCATCATGGTGGTGCTCAGCCAGATGCTCTCGTTGCTGCTGGGCGTCGTGGTGGCCCTCGGGGTGGGCGGCGCGGCCTTCATGTACCTGCGCACCCAGGAGGACCGGCGCCGGGAGGAGTTCATCGGCCAGCTGCCGGAGCTGGCCCGGATCCTGTCCAACGCCTCGGCGGCGGGGCTGGCCATCCGCACCGCGATCGAGATGGCGGCGGACGAGGTCGACGAGCCGGCCCGCACGGAACTGTCGCGCACCGCCGAGGCGCTGCGTCTCGGGCAGCCGTTCGAGGAGGCCATGAACGATCTGCGGGACCGGCTGCCGTCCAGGGAACTGGCCGTGCTCGTCAGCACCCTCGTGGTCTCCTCGCGGGCGGGCGGCTCGCTGATCACCGCCCTGCGCAACATCTCCACCACTCTGGAGACGCGGAAGGAGACCCGCCGGGAGGTCAAGACCATCCTCGGGCAGTCGCTGGCCGTCGGCTGGGCCATCGCCGGCATGGGAGCCCTGCTGCTGGTCGGTATCTACATCGCCAGCCCGGACACGATGCACCGGATGACCGGTTCGCTGCTGGGGCAGGCCCTGCTGATCATCGCTGTCGGGCTGTTCACGGCCGCCCTGCTGATCATCCGCCGAATCACCAGGATCGATGTCTGATGCCACTGATCTTCGCGTTCGCCGCCGCGGCCTGCCTGGCCGTGTTCGTCTGGGGGTTCCACCTGCGCACGGCGGACCGGGAACTGCCGCGAGGACTCGGCGTCACCGTGGCCAAGGCCAAACGGCAGGGCTTCGGCCCGTTGGGCGGGCTGGTGGAGGCGCTGGGCGCCCCCTTCGGCCCGGCCCTGCTCAGGCTCATCTCGCCGGCGGCCCGGGGCAAGGTACGCCGCCGTATCGAACGGGCGGGCCGCCCGGGCGGGATGAGGCTGGAGGACTACGCCAGGAACCGCGCGGGCAACATGGTGCTCTACGGCGGTGCCGGAGTCCTCGGGCTGCTCATCGGGCATCCGTTCATCGCGCTGCTGCTCGTGGCGGTAGGGCTCTTCCAGACCGACATCGTGCTCTGGAACGTGTCCCGGGAGCGACAGGCCGAGATCCAGAAGGCACTGCCGGACTTCCTCGACGTCCTCGCCGTGACGGTCTCGGCCGGCCTGGGCTTCCGGCAGGCGCTCGCCCGGGTCGCGGAGAGCATGCCCGGTGCGCTGTCGGCCGAGATGCAGATGACGCTGCGGCAGATGGAGCTGGGCCGTTCGCTCCGGGAGGCGTTCCAGGAACTGCGCCAGCGCAACGACAGCGAGTCGCTGTCCGGCTTCGTCACCGCGGTGCTGCAGGCCGAGGAGCTCGGCGCGCCGCTGGCGCAGGCGCTCACCGAGATCGGCGTCGACATGCGCAGGGAGGCGTCGCAGCACGCCCGGCGGCGCGCCCAGCGTGTCGACCCGCAGGTCACCATGATCACCACCTTTCTCATGGTCCCCGGCATGATGCTGTTGCTGGTCGGGATGCTCTGGTTCGGGAGTGCCGGATCGGCGGTGACCCGTGTCTTCCACTGAGCGGCCGGCGACGAGCGCGCGGCTGGGCGCGACATTCCGGCTGCTGTTGAAGTTCCGGATCGTCCTGGCCGGGATGTCGCTCGTGTGGGGGATGAGCGACCGGCTGACCGTGGCGGCCGTGATCATCGTGATCGGGGTCGGGCTGCTGTCCTGGCTGATCCTGATCGGCTGGGAGCAGATCGCGCCGTGGCTGATGCGTTTTCCGGTGCTTCTCGGATTCGATGGCTTCGTCTGCTATGCCCCCATGCAAGTCGGGGGAGTCCTCGGCCCCTTCTTCCTGGTCACCGTGGTGACGTCGGCGGGGGCGGGGCTGCTGCACCGCTGGTCCGGCGTGCTGCTGGTCTGCGGATCACAGATGGTGCTGTACTACGCGGCCGCGGCGGCCGGGCACACGGACATCAACTTCCAGACCGCGGTGGCCATGCCGGCCTTCTACCCGATCGCCGCTCTCATGGGGATGGCGCTGCGCCGGCTCTTCGACGACTACGCCGCGCTCGACGACGCGCACCGCCGGGCCGAGGTCCTGAACGCGGCCGCCGAGGAACGGAACCGGCTGGCCCGTGAGATGCACGACTCGCTGGCCAAGACCCTCCGCGGCATAGCGATGGCCGTGACGGCCCTGCCGGTCTGGGTGGAGAAGTCGCCGGAACGGGCCGGCCTGGAGTCCGCGCGGATCGCCGCCGCCATCGAGATCGCCTCCCGGGAGGCGCGCGAACTCATCACCGGCCTGCGGGACGGCGCGATCCGGCAACCGCTGGGGACGAGCATCGTCCAGATCGCGCGTTCCGTGGAGCGGTCGGCGGACATCATCGCGGACGCGCACGTCGACATGACCGTCGAACTGCCGTTGCTGGCGAGGTACGAGCTGTCGGCCATCCTCGGCGAGGCGCTGGAGAACGTCGTCCGGCACGCGCACGCGACCCGGGTGAAGATACGGCTCGCCACGGAGGGCTCGTCGGCCGTGCTGACGATCCGGGACGACGGTGCGGGCTTCGAGGCGGAGGCCGATCCGGAGTTCGACGAAATGGTCCGTGCGGGGCACTACGGATTGATCGGCATGCGTGAGCGAGCGGTACGCGTGGGCGGGACGCTGACCGTCAGCTCCCGGCCGGGAGAGGGGACCACCCTCACGGTCGTCGTCCCACTGGAGACCTCGGCGGACCAGGACACACGACTGACAGGGATCAGATGAGCGGAATCCGGGTGATCGTGGCCGATGACAATCCGGTCGTGCGTTCCGGCCTGGTGGCCATCCTGGAGGCCAGCGGCGAGGTCGAGGTCCTCGGCGAGGTGGGCGACGGGCGCAGCGCCATCGAGCTCGCCGAGCGCGCGCGGCCGGACGTGGTGCTGCTCGACGTGCGCATGCCCCTTGTCGACGGTGTGACGGCGGCCGAGTCGCTGAGCAAGCTCAGCCGGGTGCTGATGCTCACCTACACCGACGACGCGGACGTGATCCGCTCGGCGGTGCGCAACGGGGCGGCGGGATATCTGGTCCACGGCACCTTCACCGGTGCAGAACTGCTGGCGGCAGTCCGGGACATCGCCCGTGGCACCGGCAATCCGCTGTCGGCCGTGGCGGTCTCGGCGCTGATGGAGGCGGTCCAGGCTCCGTCGGAGGTGCGCCGGGGCCCGGCGGCGCCCGGGCAGGTGCGGTTCCGGCTGTCGGCCAGAGAGGCCGAGGTCATGGACCTGATCTCGCAGGGGCGGTCCAACCGGGAGATCGCCACGGTGCTCTTCGTCTCCGAGAAGACCGTGAAGAACCACGTGAACCGCATCTTCGCGAAACTCCTGGTCGCCAACAGAGCCGCCGCCATCGCGCTCTGGCTGGGTACGGCGGTCGAGGGCCCATGACGATCCTGGGCCCACCGAATGGGACTGCACTGGGCCTGTGGGCCCTGGGTGCCGGCTTTTCCCCTCCGTAGTGTCGTTATCAACAAGCGGAGCCGCCGATTAAATGGGAGAGCGGAAATGGCACCGATTCGTACATCCTACGCCTGGCTGGGTGCTCGCTGGACCCTGGCAAAGGACCGCGACTGGCGAGACCGCGGCGAGGGCCCGGTGTCCTACCTGGCGGTTCTCATCCTGATCTCGCTGATCGCGGTCGCGATCTTCGCCACCGGTATTGACACCGCCATCGCCAACGCCATTAAGGCGGCCGTGAAGAAGGTCACAGACGGAAAAACGGCCTGATTTGGTCCAAAATCAGGGTATACACGGCCATGGAGAACCGGACTGCCGGTTCTCCATGGCCGTGTTCTGTCGAGGAGGCTGAATTGACGCGCGTCAGCAGCGGCACGAAGCGCCTACTGGTGCTCGCCGTCCTGGGTTTTGTGGTCGCGGCCTGCGGCGGCTCGCCCACCAAACCGCCGGCCGGCAGTTCCGCCCCTCGGCCGGCTTCGGCTTCGGCCCGGCCGCCCGGGCAGGGCGTCCTGCAGTCACAGGTCGTGCTGCAGACCGGGGTGCGCGTGGATCTGCTCGCGCTGGACCAGGTCTCCGATCGTGTGATCGTCGCCCGGCTGCGCGCGGTCGGCCAGAGCGATCAGCCGTTCTATTTCGAGAACACGCTGAACGAATTGAACAGATTCGGCGCCGAGGGGGTGACGGATCCCAACGCCGTTTCGGCGATCACACTCTTCGACGGGGAGAAACTGCGCCGCTACTGGCCGCTGGTGGGGACCGACGGCAGATGCCTGTGCACCCGGAGTTTCGGGCGGTTGCAGGTGCCGGTCCGCGGTTCGCTGGACTTCGTCGCGGCCTTCCCGGCCCCGTCGCCCCGCATGACTTCACTGGATCTGTTGTTCCCCAATGCTCCGCCATTCCTTGATGTGCCGGTTCGTCAGGGCGGCGACGCGAAGATCTCCGTGGGAGAGGACACTCCGGCGCCGATCGACACGACGGTGGCCCCGACGAAACGCAGCCCGGTTCTCCCGGTCTATGCCACGTCGGACAGCCCTGGTAGCAGCCAGAGTGACGACGGCTCGGATCTGAGCATCCGGCTCTCGGCCGATGTCCTGTTCGCGCTCAACAAGGCGGTGTTGAACCCCACCGCCCAGGACATCCTGCGCGATGTCGCCGCGAAGATCGATCGGTCGACGGCCGGCACGGTACGTGTGGACGGCTACACCGACAACTCGGGCAATGACGGGATCAACAATCCGCTGTCGGAGCGGCGGGCCCAGAGCGTGCAGGCGGCCCTGCAGAAACTGGTGACCCGGTCGGGAGTCACCTATCAGCCGAAGGGGCATGGCTCGGCGAATCCGGTGGCCTCCAACGACACCGAGGAAGGGCGGCGGCTCAACCGGCGGGTCACCGTGACCTTCACCAGCCCGAAGGACAAGCCCGCGGCGGCCGGTTCGGCCACCCCGGCTCCGTCCGGGCCCGCGACCACCACCGTCCGCGCGTCGAGCAGGCCACCGAAGTACGGGGGCGCCTGGCCGGCCGATCCGGCCAAGCTCTCCGCGACCGTCTCCGGCCTGCGCCGGGACTCGCACGGGAACGCGGTGGTGACCGTGACGGTGCGCAATGACGATCCGGCGGTGCTCAACATGGCCGCCATGCTCACGACCAGTGATGGGCCGCATCACGGCGATGACACCAGCGGTGTGCTGGTCACCTCGGGCAAGGTACGGTACCGCCCGCTCTACGACTCGGCACTGCACTACCTGGGCCCCGCCTTCGACATGCTGGAGGACAAGTACACCGATCTCGGCATGGGCAGACAGCTGACGGTGACGGCGATGTACAGGCTTCCGGCCGCGGTGACCGCCGTGACGGTCGAGGTACCCGGCTTCCAGCCCGCGCCGAACGTACCGGTGAAGTGACGCCCGGCCCCGCCGCTCAGCAGCCGGGGGCGTACCAGGTCACCCAGCGCGGCTGAGCGGCGTCGGCGGGGCCGCCCGGGGCGAACCGCCAATCCGCGGGGTGCCCCGGCCAGGTGTCCTCGGCGGAGGTGCCGGCCGGCCATGACACGATCGCGGCGCACACCCCCGGGCCCGGCAGCCCCCGCCTTGGGTCGAAGCGGCCGATACGGGTCCACCAGACATGGAAGGCCAGCCGGGCGTAGATCCGGTCGATGGCCGGGTAGCCCCTCGCCGCCGGGGGAGTGTAGGCGGCGCCGGGGACCGTCTGGGCGACGGCCACTCCGCCGCGCGGGCTCGCGGGCCGTGCGACGGGTTCCGCTCCCGGCCTGGCCAGCCCGAGGACGATCAGTGTCAGCGCGGACAGATTGACGATCAGAATCGCGCCGAAGAGCAGCGGCCCCTTCCAGCGGGCCAGCACCGCAAGACCCGCCAGCAGTGCGCAGGTGGTCAGTGAGGTGGTGACCACGTGAAGCTGGTTCCAGCTCCCGCCGAGCAGCCCGACCTCGGGGAAGTCCCAGGCGACGAACGTGTAGGTGCGCAGCCGGGACCCGCCGTGGACGGCGACCCACAGCCCGGTGCCGGCCATCAGCAGGGCGCCGGCGGCGACCAGGCGCGCGGCGGCCCTGCTCCGGATGACCACGACCAGGCCGATCAGTGCGTAGACGAGCGCGACGCAGGACAGGTAGCGGCTGTAGGCGAAGTTGCCGACGCGG
This sequence comes from Actinomadura scrupuli, assembly GCF_050971785.1. Lineage (NCBI taxonomy): Bacteria > Bacillati > Actinomycetota > Actinomycetes > Streptosporangiales > Thermomonosporaceae > Actinomadura > Actinomadura scrupuli. The sequence continues at coordinate 959,755 of NZ_JBPCCU010000002.1, forward strand.
TGCTCGTCCGGCAACGCGGCCGAGGCCGCGTACGCGATGCCCAGGGTGACCACCAGCAGCGCACCGGCCATCACCCGATCGGCCTGCCGGGTACGCCGCCGGAACACGGTCAGCCCGACCGCCACCAGACCGGGTGCGCCCAGACCCCAGGTGGCGGCCACCATCGCCCAGATCTGCCCGGCACCGCCCGACAGGGACCAGGCCTGGCCGTGCACCGTGGTGAGCCGGTCCCACAGCAGGTCCCCGAGATCGAGCGCGCCATGGGGGTAGAGCGCGGCGGCGAGCCGGGCGTTGAGCAGGACCGCTCCCGCACCGCCCGCCGCGGTGACACCGAGGGCCACCGCGGCCGTCCCCCGGGCGGCGCCCCTGATCAGGTACGCGCAGACCACGAGTCCGTGGACGAGCAGGATCACCGCGCCTCGGGAATGGGCCGCGTAGGCGAAGCAGGCCAGGAGACTCGCCAGGACACCGGCCTTCGGCCCGGCATGGCCGACGAACCGGTCCAGGGCCAGCAGCCAGCCCAGCACGACCGCCGGGAGAACCGCGTCGGACTGGGCGGTCACTCCGTAGAGGGTGCACGCGGGCAGCAGCGCCACCGCCCAGGCCAGCGGCAGGGCGGGCATGGGCGCCAGCCGGAGCCTTCTGAGCAGGAGGTAGCCGAGGGGGAAGACCGCGGCGCCGACCAGGGCGTTGATCCCCAGCACCAGCCGGTAGACCACGCCGGGATCGTGGCTGACCAGGAAGGCCGGTGCCACCAGAAGCGAGTAACCCCCCGGGTAGAGGGTGTAGCCGGACAGATCCGTCCCGGGACCGCCGGCGAGCCAGCGCGCGCCGATCAGGTAGCCGCTCTCGTCCGGCAGGAACGAGGGCGCGGCCTGCCCCCAGGACAGCCAGAGCCGGAGGGCGGCCTGGGCCGCCCAGCCGGCCGCCAGGAGCCAGGGGAGTCCTGCCACGAGGTGGTTCCGCCCCGCCCGCCGGGTTTCGAGCCGGTCGGAGACCATCGGCTGGGACACTCCGGGTACCTCACCGTCGGGGTCGGGGGACAGGTCACCGTGCGGCGGGGCAGGACGGGTTGTACCAGGTCACCCACCGCGACCGCTTCTGCGGCGTGCCCCCGGGACGGAACCGCCAGCCGGGTGGGTGCTCCGGCCAGGTGTCGGCGGCACGGAGCCCTTTCGGCCAGAACACGATGGCGGCGCACAGGCTCGGGTCCCGCACTCCGCGGCCCGGGTCGAAGCGCTCCAGCCGGGTCCAGTGGACCAGGTAGGCCACGCGTGCGTAGATCAGTTCCGGGACGGGATACACGGGATCCATCGGCGGGTGCTCGACACCTGGAATCGGGCGCTCGAGGGCCGCTCGCCCCGCGGGAACCCCGGGCTGCGGAGGCGGGGGAGTCTGCTGGGTGAGGGCGACGACGATGAAGGTCAGCGCACAGAGGTTCAGCACCAGCAGGGCGGAGAAGAGCTTGACGACCCCCCAGCGGCGCAGCAGGACGAACGTCAGCAGCAGGACGCAGACCACCACGGACGTGACGAGCAGCCGGAGCCGGTCGTAGCCGCCGCCACCGAGCAACCCGATCTCGGGGAAGTCCCAGCCCAGGTAGAGATGGGTGCGCAGCCGTGGCCCGGCGTAGCCGAGGACCCACAGCCCCGCCCCGCAGAACACCAGGAAGGTGGCCGCGATCTCCCGGGTCGGCGAACGGTGCCGGACCAGCGCCGCGAGTCCGATGAGCGTGTACACCAGCGCGAAGCAGGAGAGGTAGCGGGCGTAGGCGAAGTTGGCGACTCGGTGCTCGTCGGGCAGCGCGGCCGAGGTGAGGTAGGCGACGCTGGCCGTGGCCGCCAGCAGCGCCCCCGCCATGATCCGGTCCTCCCGGGGGGCGTGCGGCCGGCACATCACCCTGGCGGTCACCACCAGTCCCAGCCCGCCGATCCCCCAGGTGGTGGCGATCATGGCCCAGAGCTGCCCCACCCCGCCCGACAGTGCCCAGGCCTGGCCGCTGAGGCTCGTCGCCCGGTCCAGCACGTTGGAGCCCAGATCGCGTGTCCCGTACGGGTAGAGCGCGTGGGACAACCGGTCGTTGAGGAAGGTCGCGGCCACGAACCCCGCCGCGGTCACGCCCAGCCCGACGAGAGGTCCGCGGCGGGCCCTGCCGCGGACCAGGTACGCGACCAGCACGCTGCAGTGGAGGGCGACGATCACGGTGCCACGGGTGTGCGTGGCGTGGGCGAAGCAGGCCACCAGGCTCGCCGTCACCACCGCACCCGTGCCGCCCCGCCGGACGAAACGGTCCAGGGCCAGCAGCCAGCCGAGCACCAGCACGGGGAACACCGCGTCGGCCATGGCCACCACGCCGAACAACGTGGTCGCCGGGAGCAGCGCGGCGGCCCAGCCGAGCGTGTAGCCGTGCAGCCGGGACAGCCCCAGCCTGCGGAGCAGGAGGTAGCCCAGCGGGAAGATCAGCGCGCCGGCCAGGGAGTTGATGCCGATGGCCAGCCGGTAGACCACCCCGGGATCGCTGCTGACCAGATATGCGGGAGCCAGCAGCAGGGAATAGCCGCCCTGGTAGAAGGTGAAGCCGGACAGATCCGTACCCGGCCCACCGGTCAGCCAGCGCGCACCGATCAGGTAGCCCGCCTCGTCGGGGTTCACGATGGGCGCGCCGTGTCCTGCGGCGAACGCCAGGCGTACGCACACCTGGGCGGCCCAGCCGGCCAGCAGTATCCACGGGAAGTACGTCCTCACCGGGCGGGCCGGGAGGGCCCCCTCCGACAGCGGCGAGGCGAGCGTGGCCGACTGCGTCATGGAGTCAACCGTAGATCGCCGGCAGCGGGGTGTATTGGGCCTCCGGTCAGGTGCCCCGTTGGGCCCCCGGACCTATGCCCCCGCCGGTGCGGTTAGGGAAGCAACCGGTGCCAGTACCCTGCCAGCAGCGCCGTGCAGACGGCTCCGAAGAACAGCAGGAACGCGGCCTTCGGCCAGATGTCGCGCCGCGCGAAGCCGAGGCGCCCGCGCTCCGGGCGCGCCGGGTCGTACAACACCTTGACCAGGGCACCCGCGGCCGTCCGGGCGCGGCCACCCTCGGTCAGGGTCGCCTCCCGTCCGTCCGGCAGCCGATAGCGGACGGTCAGCCGGTAGGTGTCCCGGGTGCCGGGCTCGGTGTTCTTCTCGCCCTCGCAGGCGGTCACCACCCCGTCGGCCGGCACGGCGCGGGCGAGGAAGCGCAGGTGGCGGATCGCCCAGATCGGGGTGCCGGCGAGCGTTCCCGGTCCGCCCAGGACCAGCAGGACGAGGATCACGATCTCCATCTAGGCCCGCCTCCGGACGCGCCGGCCGAACAGTGCCGCGCCCCCCGTCGCGCCGAGCGCGACCGGGAGGCTGTACAGGATCGCACCGGCCCACTGGCCCGCGGCGAGCGCGGGCAGGACGACCAGGGCCATCACGGCCAGCGGGCCGACCGGCGCGAGCGGTATCCGCCGGGACGCCAGCCGGCGTGCCGCCACGACCCCGGCGAGCGCGCTCGCCGCCAGCAGGGCGGCCACCACCGTGGCTCCCGCGGTCCAGGTGAAACCCCCGCTCGTCACGCTGTCCGGGGAGTTCGCGAGCAGGACCGCCGTCGCCGCGGTGAGCATGATGACGGTGGCCAGCATGATCAGGCCGCTCTCCACGATCGCGCGAACCGGCCGGTGCGCCCCGTTCACGCCGTCGGCCCGTACGCCGTCGCCGGCCGGTTCAGCTGTGGCAGTCGGTCCACGGAACCCATCCTTTGCCGTCCTCCCAGATCTCGGCCCGCGCCAGCTGGTCGTCCTCACCCTCCAGTTTCAGCTCGGCCAGCGAGTCCCCCCGCTTACCCGAGGCCTGCCCGGTGAACTTGAGGTTGCCGACGTCCGAGTCGTAGGAGAGCCGGGTCCTGGTCCCCTTCTGGTCGACCAGGGTGTTGAGCGTGTCACCGGCCGGGGTGCCCCAGGCCACCACGCCGCCCAGCGGCGAGACCGCCCAGGCCGCGGCGCTCAGCAGGAAGAAGTTCTTCGCGGCCTCCGCGCTCGCCGGGTCGGTGACATCCAGGCTGCTCTGCTCGATGGTGCGCTCACCCCCCAGCGGGACCTGGATGTTCACTACGCCCTTCAGGGTCTTGTCCTTCCTGGTCACCTCGTCGGCGGCCCTGCCGTACCAGTTGCCCTGCATGTCCACGATCCGGGTGTACCTGGTGAGGTCGCCGTGCTCGTCGGTGGTGAGCTGGTAGACGACGCTGATCTTCCCTTTCCAGGTCAGGCCGATGTCGGGCCAGTTGGCCTTGAGCGACTCCCGGGCCTTGTAGGGCAGCCGGAACGTCGCACCGTACTTCTTCGCCAGCTCCCTCTCGAGGTAGTCGATCGCGTCGTCGACCTTGCCGTTGAAACGTCTCCGTGCCGCCGGGGGGATCAGGACGCCGAGGTCGATGACGGCCGACGGCTCGAGTTCGGCGGAGTCGCGCATCGTGAACGTGGTGTCGCCCTGGTCGTTGCGCCTGATCCCCATGAGGTGCCAGCCACGGCCGCCGACCGAGAACCCCAGCCTGCCGTCGAACAGGCTGGCCTTGCCGCTGAACCCGCCGGTGGGACCGGCCTCCAGCGACCATTCCTTGCGAGGTGGAAGGGGGTCTCCCTCGATGAATTCCTTGACCTTGCCCCCGAGGCCGAAGGGAAGGTTCTCGGCGACGTTCACCAGCGGGCCCGTGACCGAATTGCCGTGGGCGGCGATGTTCGCCAGTTGCCGAGCGCGGTGTTCCGCGTACTTCAGCGGGAAACCGTTGGCGTCCTTCTCGTTGTCGAAGGCATAGGTCTCGCCGGCGCTCACGTTGAGGCCGTACCAGGCCCCGCCCCCGACCGGACTCGAGCCGCCGGCCTGGGAGGGGCCCGCAGGGGAGTCGGTGCCCGACTGCCCGCCCGGCAGGCTGGGGGTCGCGATCGCGCCCTCACCCCATCCGTAGACCGTGACCTCCCACCGATCGGGCCGGCCGGGGGTCACGATCCGGCGCTTCTGGAAGCCGAGCCGGATTCCACCGCGAAGGTCTACGTAGCGCACGGGAAAGGTGACGATGAGCTCGCCGTAGTGCGTCCCGATGTCGGCGTAGCAGGGGTTCTGCGGGCGGGCGACCTGGGGCTGCTGAGGACAGAGGGCTGCCAGGCCTCCGGCGCGCAGGATCCTGCACACCGCCGCCTTGGTCCCGGAGGCGATGTCGTCGCCGATCCCGGACACCACGATGCTCCCGGAGATCATCGCGATCAGGAGCAGGACCGCGACGTACTCGACCGACCCGGCGCCGCGGTCGGCACCGGCGCGGCGTCGCCGGGACACCATCCTGATCAAGGGAGTCACGCCTTGAACACAACCAGGGCACGTGCGATCCCCCCATAGGTCTTCGGGCCCAACGAGAGGCCCAAATATGCAGGTCAGGCAGGGTGTGTAGCCAGAAGTTCATCTGATCGACGGTGAGATGTAGACGCCTGTTGGCCCGCCCATCGTGGGGCCGTGCCGTGGGCGGCGGAAAGGAGGGGAGCTTCGGTCGGCCGGTCCCTCACGGCGGTCATCGCGGGAGCCGGGATTCCACCGGTCCGGGGGGTCAGCCCTGGTAGACCCGGCCGAAGCCGATGAGGTCCTCGCGCAGGTACGAGGACGTCCGTACCTGGGCACCGGTGTGCGGGGCCTCGACCATGATGTGCTTGGCCGGGTCGATGACCATGCCGACATGGTGGACCGGTTCGCCCGGGCGCTGGAAGAACACCAGGTCGCCGGGTTGCACCTGACCGTCGGGCACCCGCTGGGACGCCCGGTACTGCGCGTCCGCGACCCGGGGGATGTTGATGCCCGCGTACTGCCAGGCGCGCATCATGAGCCCCGAGCAGTCGTAGCGGGGGCCGGTGCCGCCCCAGAGGTACCAGGTGCCGATCTTCGACATGGCGAAGGCGATCGCCCGCCGGACCTGCTCCGGAGTGCCGGGCGGGAGATCGGCGGGGTCGATGATCGGACCGCCGGGGTCGGCGTAGGAGGGCATCCCCGTGTACGGGGTCGCGTCCTCCTCGGCGACCAGCCGGATCTTGAACAGCCGGATCATGGACTCCCGGCCGGCGGACCAGCCGCCGACCTGCCAGACGAGCTGCCCGCCGCACCTCAGCGCGACCGGGATCTGCTCACTGCTGTCCGGCGTCTCGCCGGCGGTGCTGTAGGTGAAGTCGCAGGCCGGCAGGCGCAGTTCGGCGACCGCGGTGGCCGGATACTTCAGTCCCTTGACCTGGCGGCCCTGGTCCGTGCAGGTGGGGGCGTCCTTGTACTGGGGATCCTTGGCCTCCTTCTCGCTCAGGATCGAGCAGTCCTGGGAACGCACGTCGACCTTCATCGTGTGTCCCAGCGGGCCCGTCACGTGCACCTTGCCGGCCAGGTCGGCGCGGTTGCGGTTGGCGTACGTGCGCGCGGCCCGGTTGTAGACCGGATCGTCGACACCGACGTTGGGGGCCACCGACCACAGGCCGATGCCCGCCGGATCGATCCCGCCCTGCGCCAGGCTGATGGCCGCGTCCCGCAGCGGAGTGAGCGCGGCGATGGCCGCCGCGTCCGCCGCGGTCTGTGCCCGGGTCCGCAGGTCGTTGGCCTGCGCGACCTGTACCGCCAGCAGCGTGAGTCCCAGCGCGCAGACCATGGCCGCGAGCAGGATGATCTGCGTCGAGCCCTCGTCGCGCCGTGCCGTACGCCAGCGCGCCAGTCTCACGTGATCTCACCGCCGCGGTAGGGGCAATCGAATACGCCGACGCTAGGGCCCGGCCGCGGCGGGAGAAAAGGGTCTCAGGGCCCAAAGGGCCTCCTGAGCGGCTCCCCGGGTGCCCAATGCGATTGGGCCCGCGGATGGGTCGTGGGGCACTTCGGTCCCCGGAGAATGGCGCGGACACTATCGGCCATGTGCCGTTCAGATTCCGTTCATCGGGCCCGAGCCGGAGATCTCGGCACCGGCTCGGTCGAATACCTCGGCGTGATCTTTCTGGTGGGCGCCATCCTGGCGGCTCTGACCGTCAGCGGAATCGCCGGGCGGGTGGCGGCGGACATCTGCAACGAGGTCGCGAAGGTCGCCACCGGCGGCGCGTGCGCGACGGTCCCCGCTGGTCAGACCACCTCTCCGGGGGGCCTCGGAAGCCCGATCCCGCCGCTCGACATGGAGGGCTACTGGCGCCGGCTCTGCCAGGACCTCGTGCTCGACTGCGAGGGCTGGGATCCGAATCGGGGCCTGTCCTGCAACGACGACCGGATCCGGCGGGTGTACGAGTACTACGCCGACCTTTTCAAACGGCACCCCGAGCTCCAGTGGGCGGGAATGGCCAAACTGGCCGGTGGGCTCGTCTATGCGGGCATGCAGGACTTGCACGTGCTGCGTAAACTCAGCCATGACGCACGTGTTCACTTTCTGCGGCAGCTTCCGATCCAGCTTCCGGACTTCCTGATCGCGGCCCTCGCCGACGCGAGCGAGTGGGAGCTGAAGCACTTCGAGGTGCAGTTCGTCGACATGCAGAAACAGATCTTCCGTGATCTCGGCTGGCAGCACGCCGCCTACGACAAGGGCGGCATCGCGGAGATGCGCAGGCTCTACGCCGCTCAGCAGCTGACGCCGGAAATGCTCGACGCGTGGGAGGACATCGCCTCGGGCGACCCCGCCCGGATCAAGGCGGGCAACAAGGCGCTGCTCTACCGTGAGCAGAAGACGGTCCTGCAGGACGACTACGACGACATGAAGAACTTCCAGCGGCCGCTCGGCCTGGCCGTCACCTATCTGCTCGGCCTCACCGGCGAGTCCCCGGTTCCCGGCGGCCGTCCCTTCCGGGACGTCATCGACGAGGTGCACATCAATCTGCCCGACCAGATCTGCGTGCCGATCACCGGTCCCTGCATCAATACGCCGGACGAGGCCGTACTCCAGTCGCCGGTGCCGACAGGCAACATCGCCACCTTCGACACGCGGTGGAAGTGGATCACTGAGGACATGCTGCCGCGCTATCAGTGGCTGCTCGACAATGATCCGGAGCAGCTCCGCCGCGCGATCGCGCAGCCGCTGCCCGAGCGGGCGCAGCAGTACCGGTTGGTTCCCATCGGATACGACCCAGAGGACGGTCTGTGCTGATGATCACTCGTCTTCGCGTGCTGCCGGCAGTGGCACTTCTCATCTTCTCCATGGCGGCGTCCGGGTGCGACGACGACCAGGCCGGGCCGGAAAAGGCGGACAAGGCCGTGAAGAACACGCTGACCTGGGATCTGAGCCGTGGCCACACCACCAGGGACGTGCGGTGGCCGAACAAGCTCGATGCGTTCGAACTGCACGGCGGGGTCCGCGCCGACGTCACCTTCCCCGGTGGCAAGAAACTCACCGCGCGGTTCGAGAAGGCCATGGGCCTGCGCGAGGGCGAGGTCATCCGGACGCTGGACTTCTTCACTCCCGCGACCACGACGGAGGAGGCGTACAAGCAGGCCAAGCGGCTCGGTGAGCAGTGGGACATCAAGCTCGGCAACATCGACGCGTGGTACAAGCGCCGGCTGCAGCAGCGCAAGGCCGGCAAGGAGGACTACGGCGACACGGCCTTCACCGGCGGCCCGGCCAGCGAACCGCTCGGTGGCCCCGGCGGGCCGGCGCCGATCCTCGAGATGCGGAACTCCTTCAGCGCCGCGCATCCGGTCGTGGTCAACCTGTCCTTCCACTGGAGCCGGCAGGGCTGAGGCACCGGGGCCGGCCGCGAAACCGGGGCGTGCGGGCGACGGACCCGGCGCCGGGACGGCTCGGCGACGGTCGGCCGCCGATGGCGGAGACCTGTTTCGCCGGTGGGACCTGAATGGTGATCGGCTTTCCCCAGCCGATTCGGGTCTGACGGCCGCACTTACGTGATCAGAGATTCGGGTCCGGAGCGCGCGTCCGCCGGCCGCCTCGAAGTCGCGGTACGCGACTAGACTTTTACCGATTCGGGCGACATGTCGCGCAGGGGAGACAAGTGACCGATCGAGAGTGGCCATACACCGTCCCGCAGGAAATCGGCGCGCTGGGCGCCGAACCGGGCAGCGACGATATGACGCCACCATCCCCGCCGTCGGCCACCTCATCGGACAGTCCGCCCACGGTCGCCTTCCGTACCCCGCCCAGGGCCTTCGGCAACCACACCGCATCGGAGCGCCCGGCCCCTCCGGAGCGGCCCGCGGAGCCGCTACCGGCACCGCCGGCGAGCCCGTCCCGGGGGCGACGGCCGGCGCACGAGATCCCCGGACCGTCCCCGGCCGCCCGCCCGCCGGACCCGCCGGCCCCGCCGAGGGCCACACCGCCCGGGGCGGCTCGCGACTGGAGTGCCCCACCCGGGCCGGACCCGTGGGCGTCCTCGCCCGAGGCCGTCCCGCCCCGGGACGCCACCGTCGAGGCGCCGCGTGTGCCGATCCCCGCCGTTCCCGCCGTCCCCCTCGGCCCCGAGGCCTTCGCGACGAAGGCGCCCGAGGTGGCGCCCGGCCGCCCGAGCCCGCGAAGGGGCCTGCTGCGGCGGCGTACGGAGGGAGGCCGGCGCGGCTCACCCGCCCTGAGCGGGGCGGCCGAGGCCTGGGCCCGGGCCGCACTGACCCAGCCGGTGCCGGCCTGCCGGCGGATCGCGGTGGTGAGCGTCCGGGGCGGGGCGGGCAAGACGACCCTGGCCGCGCTCGTGGGTACGGCGCTCGCCACGCACCGGCAGGACCGGGTGCTCACCGTCGACGCCGACCCCGCGATGGGCTCACTGCCCCTGCGCCTCGGGGTGCCCGCGGCCCGGTCGTTGCGCGATCTCGCGGCGGCGCGGCCGGAGTCGTGGGAGGACTCGTCCGCCTACCTGGTACGGGCGGGCGAGCGGTTGTGGCTGCTGCCGGGATCCCAGGGCGGAACGCACGGTGCCGAGCTGGGGTTCGAGGTGTTCCAGGCCGCCGTCGACGGGCTCGAGAGCCACTTCGCCGCCTCAGTGATCGACTGCGGCGCGGGCCTTCTCGGCGGGCTCCAGCAGGGCGTTCTCGCGACCGCGCACGCCCAGATCCTCGTCACCCCCTGCACCGTGAGCGGGGCGGTGAGCGTACTCGGCGCGCTCGACTGGCTCGGCGCGAACGGCCACGAGCAGCTGATTTCCCGGACGGTCATCGCCGTGGTGACGCACACCCCTGACGCCGGCGGCGAACTCGGGGGCATCCGGGAGCGGCTGGGCGCCAGAGGCATGACCGTGATGCATGTGCCCTACGACTCGCATCTGGCCAGGGGCACGTCCATCGAGCCGGACGGAGCCGGTGCCGCCACGCGTGCCGCGGCGTTCCTCCTCGCCGCCGACGTCTTCACCCGGGCCGTCCGGGCGGAATACCGGCGCGAGCCCGGGCTGTTTCACCCAGGAGCGTGATCCTTCCGGGGCCGGGGGTCCCCATGGGCGGCATATCGGTCCGGCATCCTGTTCATAGCCGTACGTTATCGAGCCAACTCAGAGCGAGTGCGGCGCCGTGGCCGCTACCCCTTTCCGGGCGTTGTGGCCAGGGTCACAGGGGCGGGGTTTCTGTCAGGTGTGTCACAGTGCCAGGCTGGAGGCGTAAGGTCGCCTCGCAACATGCGCGTAACAGGTCGTAGCCGCGGCGCGACGGCAGCAGACGTGCGCGTGACATCAGGCTGCCGAGGACCGCGCAAGCGGCTTCCCCCGCGCGGGAGGTGGAGAGGTCCACGATGGCCCAGGCACAGGAGCGGCATCGATGAGCACGGTGGAAGCGCCGATCGGCAGAGATCGGGCGCAGATAGCACAACGCACGCTACGGACCGACAACTGGCGTAAGTATCCGCTGGTCACATTCGTCATCTTCACCGCGTGGGTGGCCTACGCGACGATCCGCTCGATGTGGGGCAGCGCCTTCTGGGTGGACGAGTACCACTACCTCACGCCGTTCTATTCGCCATGTGTGAGCGACGCCTGCGGCAATGCCGCGGAATTCGGCACCTTCCTCCCCAAGAGCCTGCCGTTCTTCATTCCGTACGCGGCGGTGTCCCTGCCGTTCCTGCTGCTGTTCCGGCTGACGTGCTACTACTACCGGAAGGCCTATTACCGGTCGTTCTGGGCCTCCCCGTCGGCCTGCGCCGTGCGCGAGCCGCACCAGAAGTACACGGGTGAGACGCGGTTCCCGCTGGTCGGGCAGAACCTGCACCGCTACTTCTGGGTGTTCGCCGCCGTCATCTCGGTGATCAACACCTGGGACGCCATCAACGCCTTCCACGGCAAGGACGGCGGCTTCGGCGTCGGCCTCGGCACCGTGATCCTGTTCATCGACATGCTCCTGCTGTGGGCGTACACGATCTCCTGCCACACCTGCCGGCACGTCATGGGCGGCCGGCTCAAGAACTTCTCCAAGCACCCCGTCCGTTACTGGGCCTGGACCCAGGTGTCCAAGCTCAACGAACGGCACGGCCAGTTCGCGCTGATCACACTCGGCTCGCTGGTGGTGGCCGACTTCTACGTCATGTTGGTCGCCAGCAGCACCATCTCCGATCTGCGCTTCTTCAACTAGGGACGACGTGACATGACTGACATCGAAAGGCATCAGTACGACGTCGTCGTCATCGGCGCGGGCGGTGCCGGCCTGCGGGCGGCGATCGAGGCCCGGCTGCAGGGCAAGAAGACCGCCATCATCTCCAAGTCGCTGTTCGGCAAGGCGCACACGGTGATGGCCGAGGGCGGCGCGGCGGCCGCCATGGGCAACGTCAACCCCAACGACAACTGGAAGGTCCACTTCCGCGACACCATGCGCGGAGGCAAGTTCCTCAACAACTGGCGGATGGCCGAGCTGCACGCGAAGGAGGCACCGGACCGGGTCTGGGAGCTGGAGGCCTGGGGCGCGCTGTTCGACCGCACCAAGGACGGCAAGATCAGCCAGCGCAACTTCGGCGGTCACGAGTACCCCCGGCTGGCCCACGTCGGCGACCGCACCGGGCTCGAGCTGATCCGCACCACGCAGCAGAAGATCGTCGCCCTCCAGCAGGAGGACCACAAGGAGTTCGGCGACTACGAGGCCCGGATCAAGGTCTGGGCCGAGACGACGGTCACCAAGCTGCTCAAGAACGGCGACCAGATCTGCGGTGCGTTCGCCTACGTCCGGGAGACCGGCAAGTTCGTCGTCTTCGAGGCCCCGGCGATCATCCTGGCCACCGGCGGCATCGGCAAGGCCTTCAAGGTCACTTCCAACTCCTGGGAGTACACCGGCGACGGGCACGCCCTCGCGCTGCAGGCGGGCGCGACCCTGCTCAACATGGAGTTCGTCCAGTTCCACCCGACGGGCATGGTCTGGCCGCCCTCGGTGAAGGGCATCCTCGTCACCGAGTCCGTACGCGGCGACCGCGGGGTCCTGAAGAACTCCGAGGGCAAGCGGTTCATGTTCGACTACATCCCGACCGTGTTCAAGAGCCAGTACGCGACCACCGAGGAGGAGGGCGACCGGTGGTACGACGATCCGGACAACAACAAGCGCCCGCCCGAGCTGCTGCCCCGTGACGAGGTCGCCCGGGCCATCAACTCCGAGGTGAAGGCCGGCCGGGGCTCCCCGCACGGCGGCGTGTTCCTCACCGTCGTCGACCGGATGCCCGGCGGCGCCGCCGAGATCACCCGGCGGCTGCCCTCGATGTACCACCAGTTCAAGGAGCTGGCGGACGTCGACATCACCACCGAGGCGATGGAGGTCGGCCCGACCTGCCACTACGTCATGGGCGGCGTCGAGGTGGACGCCGACACCGGTGCCGCGCTCGTGCCGGGCCTGTTCGCGGCCGGCGAGTGCTCCGGCGGGATGCACGGCTCCAACCGGCTCGGCGGCAACTCGCTGACCGACCTGCTGGTGTTCGGCCGGCGAGCCGGGCTGGGCGCCACCGAGTACCTCGACTCGCTGGCGGAGCGGCCCTCGGTGCCCGATCTCGAGGTGGAGACGGCGGCGGCGGAGGCCCTCGCTCCCCTGGAGAACGAGGGCGGGGAGAACCCCTACACCGTGCACGCCGAGCTGCAGACCACGATGAACGACCTGGTCGGCATCATCCGCAAGGAGGGTGAGCTGGCCCAGGCGCTGGAGTCGCTGGAGAAGCTGCGCAAGCGGGTGTCCAACGTCGGCGTCGCTCCGGTGCGGGCGAGCGGCGGCCGGGGCTACCACCCCGGCTGGCATCTCGCGCTCGACCTGCGCAGCATGCTGCTGGTGTCGGAGTGCATCGCCAAGGCGGCGCTGGAACGCCAGGAGAGCCGGGGCGGCCACACCCGCGACGACTATCCAGGGATGTCGGCCGAATGGCGCAAGGTCAACCTGATCTGCAGGCTGGCGCCGACCGGTGAGGTCACCCTCAAGCGGCAGGCCGCCGAGCCGATGCGCGAGGATCTCATCACCCTGTTCGAGCAGGACGAACTACAGAAGTACCTCACCGAGGCTGAACTCCCGGGCGGGGCCGAGGCCGCAGGGGTTTCAGAGGGGTCGTCCCCCACCAGTGACACGCCGGAGGACAAATGAGCTACGAGGCCAAGTTCAAGGTCTGGCGCGGTGACGACGGCCAGGGTGAGCTGACCGACTACACCGTGGAGGTGAACGAGGGCGAGGTCGTCCTCGACATCATCCACCGGCTGCAGGCCACCCAGACGCCCGACCTGGCGGTGCGGTGGAACTGCAAGGCGGGCAAGTGCGGCTCCTGCTCGGCCGAGATCAACGGCAAGCCGCGGCTGCTCTGCATGACCCGGATGTCGACGTTCGCCGAGGACGAGACCGTGGTCGTGACCCCGGTCCGGACCTTCCCGGTGATCCGTGACCTGGTCACCGACGTGTCGTTCAACTACCAGAAGGCCCGCGAGGTGCCCAGCTTCACCCCGTCGCCGGACGTCAAGCCCGGCGAGTTCCGGATGAAGCAGATCGACGTGGAGCGCTCGCAGGAGTTCCGCAAGTGCATCGAGTGCTTCCTGTGCAACAACGTCTGCCACGTCGTCCGTGACCACGAGGAGAACAAGCAGTCCTTCGCCGGGCCGCGGTTCCTCATGCGGGTGGCCGAGCTCGAGATGCACCCGGCCGACACCGCCGACCGGCGTGAGATCGCCCAGGAGGAGTTCGGGCTGGGCATGTGCAACATCACCAAGTGCTGCACCGAGGTCTGCCCCGAGCACATCAAGATCACCGACAACGCCCTGATCCCCATGAAGGAGCGGGTCGCGGGCAAGCGGTACGACCCGCTGGTCTGGCTCGGTTCCAAGCTCGGCATCGTCAGGAAGGGCGAGGACACCCCCAAGGCGTGACCCACGCCCAAAGGGTGACCCGCCCTCCCCACCTTCCGTGATCGTGCTTCGTCGAACGATTGCACGATCACGGAAGGGTTCGGGTCAGGGGTTCACTTCTTCTTCTTGGCCCCGACCGTGGCGGCGAGGTAGTCGTGGTTGAGGCGGCCGATGGTGTCGAGCGGGATGCCCTTGGGGCAGGCCACCGTGCACTCACCGGTGTTGGTGCAGCCGCCGAAGCCCAGCTCGTCGTGGGCGTCGACCATGTCGACGACCCGTGAGTAGCGCTCCGGCTGGCCCTGGGGGAGCAGCCCCAGGTGCGTGACCTTGGCCGCGGTGAACAGCATGCCCGAGCCGTTCGGGCAGGCGGCGACGCAGGCGCCGCAGCCGATGCACTCGGCGGCGACGAAGGACTCGTCCGCGTCGGGCTTGGGCACCGGCACCGCGTGGGCGTCCGGGGCCGTTCCGGTCGGCGCGGAGATGTAGCCGCCCGCCTCGATGATCCGGTCGAACGCCGAGCGGTCCACCACCAGGTCCTTGACCACCGGGAACGGCCGGGCCCGCCAGGGCTCGACGTCGATGGTCTCGCCGTCGGAGAACTTCCGCATGTGCAGCTGGCAGGTGGTGGTGTTCCGCTCCGGCCCGTGCGGCCGGCCGTTGATCACCAGTGAGCACATGCCGCAGATGCCCTCGCGGCAGTCGTGGTCGAAGGCGATCGGCTCCTCGCCCTCCACGATGAGCCGCTCGTTGAGGACGTCGAGCATCTCCAGGAAGGACATGTCAGGGGAGACGTCGTCCAGGGAGTAGGGGACCATCCGGCCCTTGTCGCCGGGGCCGTTCTGCCGCCAGATGCGCAGGGTGAGCTTCATTACTTGTACGACCTCGTGCTCGGCTTGACGTAGGCGAACTCCAGCGCCTCCTTGTGCAGGACGGGTTCCTCGCCCACCCCGGTCCACTCCCAGGCGCCCACGTAGGAGAAGTTGACGTCGTCGCGGAGGGCCTCGCCGTCGGCGTCCTGCGACTCGGCCCGGAAGTGGCCGCCGCACGACTCCGTACGGTGCAGCGCGTCGACGACCATCAGCTCGGCCAGTTCGAAGAAGTCGGCCACCCGGCCGGCCTTCTCCAGCGACTGGTTCAGGTCGTCGCCGGAACCGGGCACCTTCACCCGCTCCCAGAACTCCTCGCGCAGCGCCGGGATGAGGTCGAGCGCCTTGCGCAGGCCCTCCTCCGTGCGCTCCATCCCGCAGTACTCCCACATGATGTGGCCCAGTTCGCGGTGGAACGAGTCGACCGTGCGGTCACCGTCGATCGACAGCAGCCTCTCGACCTGCGCGCGCACCCGGCCCTCGGCCTCGTTGACCGCCTCCTGCGGCACCGGCCCCTCCGGCCCGCGCGCCAGGTAGTCGCCGATGGTGTTCGGCAGGACGAAGTAGCCGTCGGCCAGGCCCTGCATCAGCGCCGAGGCGCCGAGCCGGTTGGCGCCGTGGTCGGAGAAGTTGGCCTCACCGATCACGAACATGCCCGGGATGGTGGACTGAAGGTCGTAGTCGACCCACAGCCCGCCCATCGTGTAGTGGACGGCCGGGTAGATGCGCATCGGCGTCTGGTACGGGTTCTCGCCGGTGATGCGCTCGTACATCTGGAAGAGGTTGTCGTACTTGGCCTTGACCGACTCCAGCCCGAGCCGGGCGATGGCGTCGGTGAAGTCCAGGTAGACGCCCAGGCCGCCGGGCCCGACGCCGCGGCCCTCGTCGCAGACGTTCTTGGCCGCCCGGGAGGCGATGTCGCGGGGCACCAGGTTGCCGAACGCCGGGTAGATGCGCTCGAGGTAGTAGTCGCGCTCGTCCTCGGGGATCTGCGCCGGCTCCCGCGAGTCGCCCCGCTCCAGCGGCACCCAGACCCGGCCGTCGTTGCGCAGCGACTCCGACATCAGGGTCAGCTTGGACTGGTGGTCGCCGCTGACCGGGATGCACGTCGGGTGGATCTGTGTGTAGCAGGGGTTGGCGAACAGCGCGCCGTGCTTGTGCGCCCGCCAGGCGGCGGTGACGTTGGAGCCCATGGCGTTGGTCGACAGGAAGTAGACGTTGCCGTAGCCGCCGGTGGCCAGGACGACCGCGTCCGCGGTGTACGACTTGATCTCGCCCGAGATCAGGTTCCGGACGACGACGCCGCGGGCCTTGCCGTCCACCATGATCAGGTCGAGCATCTCGTGCCGGGGATGCAGCTCGATGTTGCCCGCGTCCACCTGGCGCATGAGGGCCTGGTAGGCGCCGAGCAGCAGTTGCTGGCCGGTCTGGCCGCGCGCGTAGAAGGTCCGGGAGACCTGGGCGCCGCCGAAGGACCGGTTGTCCAGCAGGCCGCCGTACTCGCGGGCGAACGGCACTCCCTGCGCGACGCACTGGTCGATGATCTGGTTGCTGATCTCGGCCAGCCGGTGGACGTTCGACTCGCGGGCGCGGAAGTCGCCGCCCTTGACCGTGTCGTAGAACAGCCGGTGCACGCTGTCACCGTCGTTGCGGTAGTTCTTGGCGGCGTTGATGCCGCCCTGCGCGGCGATCGAGTGCGCCCGCCGGGGGCTGTCCTGGAAGCAGAACTGGACGACGTGGTAGCCCAGCTCGGCCAGCGTCGCGCCCGCCGAGCCACCGGCCAGGCCGGTGCCGACGATGATCACGGTCTTCTTGCGCTTGTTGGCCGGGTTGACCAGCTTGGCCTCGAACTTGCGCGTGGTCCAGCGGTCCTCGATCGGGCCGCCGGGCGCCTTGCGGTCGGCGATCGGCTGGCCGCTCTTGTAGAAGCTCATGTCACTTCACCAATCCCGCGGAGACCGCGACGGGTACCGCGACGAAGCCGATGACCAGCAGTACGGAGACGGTGAGGGCGAGCAGCCGCAGCGACCGGTCCCGGCGGCCGCCCGCGAGCCCGAGGCTCTGGAAGGCGCTCCACAGCCCGTGCCGCAGGTGCAGGCCGACCATGACCACGGCCACGAGGTAGAACAGGGTGATGTACCAGCGGGAGACGTCGAAGTCGGAGACGACCTTGTCGTACGGCGTCGCGTCCCCGCCCGCGGGGTTGACCGCGCCGAAGGTCAGATCGAGCAGGTGCCAGACGACGAACAGCACGATGATGACCCCGCCCCACCGCATGGTGCGGGTGGCGTAGCCCTGGGCCTGCGACCGGCGCCTGGCGGCGTACTTGACCGGGCGGGCCCTGGCGGCACGGCGGGCCAGCGAGACCGCCGACCACATGTGCAGTCCGACGGCCACCACCAGCACGACCTCCAGGAGGCTGAGGAAGACCCGGTGCGGGAGCGCCGGCTCGCCGATCGTGCGCAGCCAGCGGGCGTAGTGGTCGAAGTCCTCCCTGCCCAGGAAGATCTTCAGGTTGCCGGCCATGTGGCCGAGCAGGAACAGCACGAGTACGCCGCCGGTGACGGCCATCACGGCCTTCTTGCCGACGGCCGAGCGGTAGAGCGCGGGTAGTGCGCGGGTAGTTACGGGGGCCACCCGCGCAAAATACGTCGGGCCTGTTCAGAGGGTCCAAGTCATGATGAGTCTGGTTGCGATAGCCGTGGGCTATGCCTCCCAGCGGCCTGGGCTTTCGAGCCTTCTGTCCGGTTCGCTTCCGTGAGGCACTTCACAGTCGCCCAGGGAACCCCGCATTGAATGTGCATAAATACGCAGACATGAACCAAGCGCTGCCGGTAGTCCGTCCACCATGGGGAACGGCCCAGCCCCCTGAGGGAGAGACATGAAACGTGCAGGCCCCTTGTTCACGCTGGTCGCAGGCGTGGCGCTGGCCGCGGTGCTGAGCGGCCTGAGCGTCCGGGCCGCCTCCGAGGACAAGACCCCCGCGGCCGCCTCCGCGCCGTCGGCCACCCGCCCGGCGGCCCCGGCGGCACAGCCGACCACGGCCGCGCCCAAACCCGCCGCCACCCCGCCGGCCCGGGCCAACTACGCGGGCTACACCTCGGAAGGGGGCGGCGCCGCCGTCGCGATCGCGGTGCGGAACAACAAGGCGGTCGCCTACGTCTGCGACGGCAAGACCATCGAGTCCTGGTTCTCGGGCCCGTACAACGGCGGGAAGCTCAACCTCCAGGGCAAGAACGGCGCCACGCTGACCGCCACCGTCGGCGACGGCCGGAGCTTCGGGACCGTGGAGCTCAAGGGCCACACCTACCCGTTCACCGTGCGGGTGGCCACCAAGCCGTCCGGGCTGTACCGCGCCACCGCGCCCGCCCGCAAGGCGCTGGAGGGCGGCTGGATCGTGCTGCCCGGCAACCGCCAGTACGGCGTGGTCGACGGCGCTCCGGCGCCCGTGCTCGACACCACCTCCAAGACGGCGACCGCGGCAGACGGCGGCAGGCTCGTCGCCGTGCCGGTCGACGGCGTCGACGGCAGCGGCTTCACCGGAGGACAGTGATGATCACCCACCCGCCGGCCCCCGCTCGCCCCCGGGCGGCCCTGCTCATCGTCCCGCTGCTGGCCGGCGCGGCCGTGTCGGTCGCGCTCGGCGTGTACGGGCGGGCGCACGGTCCCACCGGGGTCGCGGTCAGCCTGGCCGGGTTCTCCGGGGCGCAGGCCGCCAAGTCCTGGCTGGCCACCGGGGCGGCCGTGCTCGCCGTGGTGCAGCTGCTCTCCGCTCTGGTGATGTACGGCAAGCTCGGCGTCCGGGCACCCCGCGGGATCGGCGGCCTGCACCGCTGGTCCGGGCGGGGGGCGTTCCTGCTCGCGATACCGGTGGCGGTGCACTGCCTCTACGCCCTGGGCTTCCAGTCCGGTGAGCCCCGGGTGCTCGTGCACTCCCTGCTGGGCTGCGCGTTCTTCGGGGCCTTCACGGTCAAGATGCTGGCGCTGCGCAAGGACGAGCTGCCCGGCTGGGCACTGCCCCTCCTGGGCGGCACGGTCTTCACCCTCCTGGTCGGCCTCTGGCTGAGCGCCTCCCTGTGGTTCTTCACCCAGCCCGTCCCGCATTTCTGACGGCGCCCGCTCGACCCGATCGTGATGTGATCTTCCGTCTCCTGGGATGAGGTGCTGCCCGACTGCACGTAGGGTTCTGGCAATGTTCCGGGCGGTGCGCCGCCCCGGGGTTGCCGACCCGCGAAGGCCGACGTGATGAAACGACCCATAGATCCGCAATGAGCGCGACCAGTCACCGCGCCGCCTCCGCGGCCCCCGACTTCGAGGTACGGCGCGAGCTGCTGCTGATCGAGGACGATCCCGGCGACGCGTTCCTGTTCCAGGAGTTCCTCGACGAGAGCGGCCTGAACGCCCGGATCACCGTCGCCCGCAGCCTGGGGGAGGCCCGGACCCGGCTGTTCCCGTCGGTGCACTGCGTCGTGGTGGACCTGTCGCTGCCCGATGCCGAGGGTCTCGAGGCGCTCCAGCAGGTGCTGAGCATGGCGCCGTACGCTGCCGTGCTCGTGCTGACCGGTCTCGCCGACGCGCATGTCGGCATCGCCGCGGTGGCCGCCGGCGCCCAGGACTACCTCGTCAAGCAGGAGGTGGACGGCCCGCTGCTGGCCCGGGCCATCCGCTACGCGATCGAGCGGAAGCGGGCCGAGGAGACCGAGCGCCAGCTGGTGGAGGCCCGCATCCTCGGCCGGGAGAACGCCCGGCTGGAGCGGGGACTGCTGCCGGTGCCCCTGATCCAGGACGACACGCTCGGCCACTACACCCGCTACCAGCCGGGCCGCCGGCAGGCCCTGCTCGGCGGCGACTTCCAGGACACGGTGCAGACCCCGGACGGCTCCGTCCATCTGGTCGTCGGCGACGTGTGCGGTCACGGCCCCGACGAGGCGGCCCTCGGCGTCTGCCTGCGGATGGCGTGGCGGGCGCTGGTGCTGGCCGGGCACACCGGTCAGGAGCTGTTCGACACCCTCGACACCGTGCTGATCCACGAGCGCGCGACCGAGGAGATCTTCACCACGCTCTGCATGGTGACCATCGACCCGTCGCGGACCCGTGCCCGCATGTACCGGGCCGGGCATCCCCGGCCGCTGCTGCTCACCGGGGACGACGTGCACCCGCTCCCGGACGAGGCGTGCGGGCCCGCGCTGGGCCTGCTGCCGGGTCTGGACTGGCCCGCCCTGGACCTGTCCCTCGACGGAGAGTGGGGGCTGATGCTCTACAGCGACGGCCTGATCGAGGGACTGGTCGACGGGGGCCCGGAGCGGCTCGACCTGGAGGGGCTGGTGGAGCTGAGCCGGCTGGCCGTACGGCGCGGCGAGACCGGCGCCGTGCTGCTCGACGGCCTCATCTCCCAGGCCGAGGCACTGAACGGCAGCCCGCTCGAAGACGACGTGACCGTCCTGCTGCTCTCCCGAGAGAAGACCCCACGATGACCGACAACGAGGCGCGGGCGCTCCCCCCGACGCTGGCGCCGCTGGGCCCGCCCCGGCCGCCCAAGGGGCTGGCGCGGCTGCGGCTCGGCCGGCTGTACGGACTGATCGGCGCGGCCGCGATCGCCCTGGTGCTCGCCGCGATCGCGCTGGCCGGCACCGCGGTCTACGCCAACACGCAGGCCAGGGGCCTCCTCATCAACAAGGTCGACCCGGCGGCCCTGCAGCAGTTCCAGCTGTCCGGCGCGGTCGGTGGCCAGGACACCGCCGTCCGCACCTACGTCACCACCCGCGATCCACGGTTCCTGACGGCCTACCGGGACGCCGTCGCCAACGAGGCCAAGGCCATCGCGGAGATGAGGCGCCTGCTCCGCGACGTCCGCGGCGCGGAGCAGGCCCGCGCGCAGCTGGCGTCGGTCGGCACGGCCATGGCGGTCTGGCGCACGCGGTTCGCCGATCCGCTCGTGGCCGACGTCCCGGCGCGCGGCGCCGCCGCGCTCGACGAGAGGCGCAACAGGCTCGGGCAGGACCTGTTCCTGCAGGTGCGCGCCGCCAACTCGCTGGAGCAGCGGCGGCTCACGAGCCTGCACAACGACGTCGACCACCGGCTGCGCTCCGCGGCCTCCACGGTCTACTGGGCGATGGGCGCCGGGGCCGTCATCATCGTGCTGGTGATCGTCACGTTGATGGTGCTGATCCGGCAGCTCGTGGTCCGGCCGCTGACCGAGCTCGCCACCGAGGTCAGGGAGGTCACCCAGGGGGACTTCGGCCGCCGGCTCGGCAACGGCGGCCCCGCCGAGATCGCCGAGCTGGGCGCGCACATCGACGCGATGCGCTACCGCATCATCGACGAGTGGCGGTTCACCTCGGAGGCCCGCCAGCGGCTCGACGAGCAGGCCACCGAGCTGCGCCGGTCCAACGCCGACCTCGAGCAGTTCGCCTACGTGGCCAGCCACGATTTGCAGGAGCCGCTGCGCAAGGTGGCCAGCTTCTGCCAGATGATCGAACGCCGCTACGCCGACCAGCTCGACGACCGCGGCCGCCAGTACATCGACTTCGCGGTCGACGGCGCCAAGCGGATGCAGCTGCTCATCAACGACCTGCTGACGTTCTCCCGGGTGGGCCGGCACCGGACCCCCGAGCCGGTGGACATGACCGACATCCTGGGCCGGGCACTGGACAATCTGACCGCGATCCGGGAGGAGACCGGGGCGGAGATCACGTCCGATCCGCTGCCGCACGTCACCGGTGACCGCACGGAGCTGGTCCAGCTTTTGCAGAACCTCATCGGCAACGCGGTCAAGTTCCATGGCGACGAGCCGCCCAAGGTGCGGATCGGCGTCCGCGAAGACGGCGGCATGTGGGAGTTCTCCTGCTCCGACAACGGGATCGGGATCGATCCGCGCTACGGCGACCGGATCTTCGTGATCTTCCAGCGGCTGCACGCCAAGGACCTCTACGAGGGCACCGGCATCGGGCTGGCGATGTGCAAGAAGATCGTCGAGAACCACGGCGGCCGTATCTGGCTGGAGGCTCCGGAGGGCCCGGTCACGGGCACGACGATACGCTGGACACTTCCCTCTGCAGAAAGCGATGGCGGCGATGGCACGTCCGATTGAGGTACTGCTGGTCGAGGACGACCCCGGTGACGTCGTGCTCACCAAGGAGGCGTTCGCCGACAACAAGGTCGGCAACAACCTCCACGTGGTGAGCGACGGCGAGGAGGCACTGCGCTTCCTCCGGCAGGAGGGCGAGTTCGCGGAGTCCCCGCGGCCCGACCTGATCCTGCTCGACCTCAACCTGCCCCGCAAGGACGGCCGTGAGGTGCTCGAGGAGGTCAAGGAGGACCCGGAGCTGCGGCGCATCCCGGTGGTGGTCCTCACCACCTCGGAGGCGGAGGAGGACATCCTGCGCAGCTACCACCTGCACGCCAACGCCTACGTCGCCAAGCCGGTGGACTTCGACCAGTTCATCAAGGTGGTCCGGCACATCGACGACTTCTTCGTCACCGTGGTGAAGCTGCCTGCCGCAGGGGGATGAGCGACTCGACCCCCGGGGGCAGGCTCCCGGCCTCGGCGGCCTCGGCCAGGAAGGCCTCCAGCGTGGCCCGGAAGGCACGGGCCGCATGGGTGGGGGCGACGTCCTTGCGGTGCGCCAGTGCCACGGTGCGCTGCAGCCCCGGCGCCCCCCGGCGCCGCGTACCCGCCACCGACGGGCCCGCCCGGTGCAGCGGCGCGGCCACCGGCCGCTCGTCACCGGGCACCGGAGTGCCCGGCGGCTCGTCCAGCACCAGTGGTATGCCGCGCAGGCCGGGCCGGCCGGCCAGCACCATGCTCGGTACGACGGCGATGCCCAGGCCGACCTCCACGAAGCGCAGCACGGCGTCCATCTCGCCGCCCTCCACGGCCAGCCGGGGCTCGAACCCGGCGTGACGGCAGGCACTGATCGTCGCCTCCCGCAGGTCGTACCCCTGCCGGAACATCACCATCGGCCGGTCCCGCAGATCGGTGATCCGCAGGTACGACCTGCGCGGGAGCAGCGGCCCGGAGCCCTCCGCGGCGAGCACCCGCTCCACGGGCGACACCACGACGAGGTTCTCGCGCAGGATGGGCCTGGTCACCAGCGGGGTGTCCTCGGCCAGCGGCAGGATGACCAGGGCCAGGTCCAGCGAGCCCCGGGTCATGTCCCGCACGAGGTCACGTGAGCCGCCCTCCTCGACGAGCAGCCGGATGCCCGGATACGCCGAGTGGAACCGGTGGAGCACGTCGGCGAGCAGGCCCGCGCACAGCGACGGGGTGGCCCCCAGCCGGACCCGTCCGCGCCGCAGCCCGGCGAGTTCCTGGACCTCCAGCCGGGCGGTGTCGACGTCCGCGAGGATCCGCTTGGCCAGCGGCAGCAGGGACTCCCCGGCCGGGGTCAGCGTGATGTTGCCGCGGGCCCGGCTGAACAGCGGCGCGCCGAGTTCGGTCTCCAGGGCCCGGATCTGCTTGGACAGCGAGGGCTGGGCCACACCGAGGGCCTCCGCCGCCTGCGTGAAGTGCCGGGTGTCCGCGACCGCGATGAAGTAGCCGAGCTGCTGCAACTGCATCGTCCGACCTCCCCGGGCTGCGCCGCCGCTCGATGGGCTCGCCTTCAATAGCCTAGGACTATCGAAAAACGCGCCGCGATAGCGGGGTGTGCTCAGACCCCGGCCCGGCGGCGCAGCGCGGGCAGGTCGTGGACGATGACGCGGCGCCGGCCGGTCTCGATCCAGCCGCGCGCCCGCAGGGTCCGCAGGGCCTTGCTCACCGCCTCGCGGGAGGCGCCCACCCAGCTGGCGAGCTCCTCCTGGGTCAGCGCGAGCGTGATGCGGACGCTGCCCGGGCCGGGCCCGGCGTCCCGCGCCCGGTACGGCTCGCCGAACCGGTCGGCCAGCTCGACCAGGCGCTGGGCCACCCGGCTGGTGGCGTCGAACATGCCGAACTCGATGCGCTTGCGGTCGGCGTCACGCCACCGCTCACAGAGCATCCGCATGATCAGTTGCATGACCCGCGGGTGCTCTTGCAGGAACGACATGAACTCCTCGGCGGTGAGGACCAGGGCCTCGACCGCCTCCAGCACCGACACCGTGGCCGAGCGCGGCAGCCCGTCGATCGCCGACACCTCGCCGAGCAGCGATCCGGTGCCCCGGACGGCCAGCAGCACCTCGGTCCCGTTCTCGCCGTGCGAGGAGGCCTTGACCCGGCCGGACAGCAGGATCAGCACCCAGGTCGAGTCGGCGCCCTCGCTGAACAGCGTCGCCGCCGGGGGCCAGGTGCGCGTGTGCCCCCGCCGCAGCAGTTCCGCGCGCTCGGCGGGCTCGAGGGCGGCCAGGAAGGAACCCGGCTCCGGAGAGGCCACGTCGGGAGACCTCCTGCCAATACGTCCGTGGGGGTGCGCTCCGCCAAACCGTAGGCGAAAGGTGTCGCGCTGTGGGCACTTCTGCCCACTCCCGTGCGTTGCGACGCCCAGGGGACGAAGGGCGAAGCCCGGCTCCGGGCATTGCCCGGCACATCTTTGAACCGATATCAGTGCGCCAACGTGCGAACAGTTGCGGACTGAAGTCGCGCGACGCCGAAGTTGGGCGACATGAGAGCTTTCCCACCATGACGAAAGGACCCGTGATGAGCGAGGACGCACGTCCTGACGAGGCCGTGATCACCACGCGACGCAATGTCGTCGGGGCAGGGATCATCGGTCTCGCCGTCACCGTGACCGGATGCTCCACCTACGGGAAGAAGGACGACGACGCCGGCGGTGATACGGGGGGCCAGCCGGCCGCCGGTGCCGTGCTGGCCAAGACGACCGACATCCCCGTCGGCGGCGGCAAGATCTTCAAGGGGCAGAAGGTCGTCGTGACCCAGCCCACGGCGGGCGAGTTCAAGGCGTTCAGCACCGTCTGCACCCACCAGGGCTGCGCCGTGGACGAGGTCGCCAAAGGCACGATCGACTGCCCGTGCCATGGCAGCAAGTTCAAGGTCGCGGACGGGTCGGTGGCCGACGGCCCGGCGAAGAAACCGCTGCCGGCCAAGACCATCACGGTCACCGGCACGGACATCAAACTCGGCTGAACCCGGCCGGTGAGCCCGCGCCCCGAGCTGGGGCGTGGGTGCACGGCTGTCGCCTCCTGAGGCGGGTGGGGCCGAAAAACCATTCGCTGAGCAGCGGGTTCGTTGCCTAGGGTCGATGGCGTCATGCGCCAGCTACCCGTCCCGGACCCCGGGCTCCCTGATCACAGAAGTCCGCGCCGATACCTCGTCTGGGTCGCCCGGACGCAGCGGCGTGCCCTGCTGGGCGGGATCGCCCTGGGCATCGTCTGGATGGTCAGCCAGGCCCTCATGCCCGCCGTCATCGGCCGGGCCATCGACGAGGGGATCACTCCCAAGGACGTGTCGGCCCTGTGCGTCTGGGCCGGAGTGCTGCTCGGCCTGGGCGTGGTCCAGGCCGTCAGCGGCGTCACCCGGCACCGGTTCGCCGTCTACAACTGGCTGGCCGCGGCCTACCGGACCGTCCAGGTCATCAGCCGGCAGGCCACCCGGCTGGGCGGCACGCTGCCCAAGCGGCTCACCACCGGCGAAGTGGTCAGCGTGGGCATCGCGGACGTGGCCTACATCGGCGACGCGATGGACATCACCGCCCGGGGCGCCGGCGCGGTCGTGGCCATCGCCGCGGTGTCGGGGATCATGCTGGCCACCTCGCCTCCGCTGGGCCTGATCGTCGTGATCGGGGTACCGGTGATCATCGTGGCGGTGGCCCCGCTGCTGCGCCCCCTGCACCGCCGTCAGGTCCGGCAGCGGGAGCTGACCGGCGAGCTCAACACCCGCGCCGCGGACATCGTGGCCGGGCTGCGGGTGCTCCGCGGCGTCGGTGGCGAGCAGGTCTTCGCCGGCCGCTACCGCAACGAGTCGCAGGGCGTGCGCCGTGCCGGCGTCGAGGTCGCCCGGGCCGAGTCGATGCTCAACGGCGCCGAGGTGCTGCTGCCCGGACTGCTGATCGTCCTGGTCACCTGGGTGGGCGCCCGGTTCGCGGTGGAAGGCCGGATCAGCATCGGTCACCTGGTCGCGTTCTACGGCTACGCGGTCTTCCTCATCGAGCCGATGCGGACGCTGGGCGAGGCCGCAGACAAGATCACCAAGGCGCATGTCGCGGCGGCGCGGGTGGTCCGGATCCTCTCCCTGGAGCCGGAGTTCCCGGACGAGGGCACCCGGGTGCCGCCGGCGCCCGCCGGGCTGACCGACCCCGGCTCCGGCCTGGTGGTACGGCCCGGCCTGCTGACCGCGATCGCCGCCGCGGACCCGGTGGACGCCCAGGCCATCGCCGACCGGCTCGGCCGCTACGCGGAGGCCGGCGGGGCGCGGTACGGCGGCGTACCGCTGGCCGACGTCGCCGGCATCCGCCGGCGCATCCTGGTCTCGGTCAACGATGACCGGCTGTTCTCCGGGCGGCTCCGCGACGAGCTGACCGGTGACCGCCGCCCGGCCGATGAGCACGCTGTGGCCGATGCCGCCGCTGCGTCTGATGCCGCCGATGCCGCTGATGCTTCTGATGTGTCCGGTGCCAGCGGGGAGACCGGCTGGCCGGGGGAGGACGGCTGGGCCGGGGAGGACGGCGACCTCGGCCTGGACGCGGCGCTCTACGCCGCCTGCGCGCAGGACATCGTGGACGAGGTGGGGCTGGACTCCCACGTCGAGGAGGCGGGCCGGGAGTTCTCCGGAGGGCAGCGTCAGCGTCTCCGGCTGGCCCGGGCCCTGGCCGCCGACCCGGACGTCCTCGTACTGGTGGAGCCCACCAGCGCGGTGGACGCGCACACCGAGGCCAGGATCGCCGGCCGGCTCGCCAAGGCCCGCGGCGGCCGCACGACCGTGGTGTGCACCACCAGCCCGCTCGTGCTGGACCGCGCCGACCGCGTCGTCTACGTCGAGGGCGGCCGGGTCGTCGCCGAGGGCACCCATGCCGATCTGCTGCGTACGGCTCCCGCCTACGTGGCCACCGTCACCAGAGAAGAGAGCGCGGAGTGAGCACGAGCAGGCTGCCGGTGGCGACGCGCGCCCAGGTGCGCGCGTACGCCCGGCGGATGACGCTGCGGCATCCGCGCGCCCTGAGCGGCGCGCTGGCGCTGCACGCGCTGGCGGCGCTGGCCGGCCTGGTGACCCCGTGGCTGCTGGGCGACCTGGTCGAGGGCGTACGCACCGGGCGGGTGAACGTCGACCGGGTGGCGCTGACCATCGCCGGCTTCGTCATCGCCCAGGGCGTACTGATCCGTTTCGCCTACTACGCCTCCACCCGGCTGGGCGAGAAGGTGCTGGCCGAGCTGCGCGAGGAGTTCGTCGACCGGGTCCTGGAGCTGCCGCTGTCCACGGTCGAGCGGGCCGGCACCGGCGACCTGCTGAGCCGTACCTCCAGGGACATCGCCGCCATGGCCCGCACGGTCCGCGCGGCGGTGCCCGAGACGCTGATCGCGCTGGTGATGCTCGTCTTCACGGTGGGCGCGCTGCTGCTGGTCGGGCCGCTGCTGGCGCTGCCCTGCCTGGTGGCGGTGCCGCTGCTGTGGGGCAGCACCCGGTGGTATCTCGCCCGCGCCCACGACGGCTACCTGCGCGAGAACGCCGCGTGGTCGGAGCTGACGGACGGATTGGCCGAGACGGTGAACGGGGCGCGCACCGTCGAGGCACTGGGCCTGGCCCGGCGCAGGCACGAGCGCTGCGACACCGACATCGCCCGGAGCTGGGCGGCCGAGCGCTACACGCTGGGCCTGCGCTGCGTGTACTACCCGCTGGTCGAGCTGGGCTACGTCGTGCCGGTGGTCTCGACGCTGCTGGTCGGCGGGCTGTTCTACATCAACGACATGGCCTCGCTCGCCCAGGTCACCGCCGCCACGCTGTACGTTCAGCAGCTCATCGAGCCCATCGACATGCTGCTCAACTGGCTGGACGAGCTCCAGGTCGGCGGGGCCTCGCTGGCCCGCGTCCTCGGGGTCGCCCACGTACCGGCGGACCGCACGGCCGCCGAGCGCACCCCGGAGGGCAACCGGCTGGAGGTCCAGGGGGCGCGCTACGCCTACCGCGAGGGCCACGACGTGCTGCACGGGGTGGACCTGCTCCTGCGGCCCGGTGAGCGGCTGGCCGTCGTGGGACCGAGCGGCGCCGGCAAGTCCACGCTGGGCCGGCTGCTGGCCGGCATCCACGGGCCGCGCACCGGGTCGGTGTCGGTCGGCGACCCGGGCGGCGCGGTCCCGCTGGTCGACCTGCCGCTGGAGGACCTGCGCGGCCACGTCGCGCTGGTCACCCAGGAGCACCACGTGTTCCGCGGCACGATCCGCGACAACGTGGTGCTGGCCCGCCCGGACGCGTCCGACGCCGACGTACGGGGCGCGCTGGAGGCCGTGGACGCCTGGGACTGGGTCGAGGAGCTGGGGCTGGACACCGTCGTCGGTTCGGGGGGCATGGCGCTGTCACCGGCGCAGGCCCAGCAGGTGGCGCTGGCCCGGCTGGTGCTGACGGACCCGCACACGCTGGTCCTGGACGAGGCGACCTCGTTGCTCGACCCGCGGGCGGCCCGCCATCTCGAGCGGTCGCTGGCCGCCGTCCTGGAGGGCCGTACGGTCGTCGCGATCGCGCACCGGCTGCACACCGCGCACGACGCGGACCGGGTCGCGGTGGTCGAGGACGGCCGGATCACCGAGCTCGGGGCGCACGACGCCCTGGTCGCCGCGGGGGGCTCCTACGCCGCCCTCTGGGCGTCCTGGCACGGGGAGTAGGAGAGCGGCCGCCCTCCGGCGCGGGGACCCGCCGGAGGGCGGCCGCCCCGCGCCGGAGGATCAGCTCACGGTGTCCAGCGAGCGCCGGAGGAACTCGACCTGCAGGTGCAGGAGGTTCTCGGCGACGACCTCCTGCGGGGTCATGTGGGTGACGCCGGACAGCGGCAGCACGGTGTGCGGGCGGCCCGCGGCCACCAGCGCCGAGGACAGCCGCAGGGTGTGGGCGGCGACCACGTTGTCGTCGGCCAGCCCGTGGATCAGCATGAGCGGCCGTTCCAGCTTGGCCGCGTCGGCGAGCAGCGAGTTGTGGACGTAGTTGTCGGGCTCCTCGTTGGGATGGCCGAGGTAGCGCTCGGTGTAGTGGGTGTCGTACAGCCGCCAGTCGGTCACCGGAGCGCCCGCCACCGCGGCGTGGAACACGTCGGGGCGGCGGAGCACCGCCAGCGCGGCCAGCCAGCCGCCGAACGACCAGCCGCGGATGCCCACCCGGCCGAGGTCGAGTGCGTCCGGGTGGCGGCGGGCGGCCTCCTCGAGCGCGGCGATCTGATCCTCCAGCACCGGTGTGACGAAGTCCCCGTGCACCGCGCGCTCCCAGGCCGGGCCGCGCGCCGGGGTGCCCCGGCCGTCCGCGATCACCACCGCGAAACCCTGGTCGGCGAGCCACTGCGCCTCGCAGTAGGCCCGCTGCACGGCCAGCACGCGCTGGGCGTGCGGCCCGCCGTAGGGATCCATCAGCACCGGCAGCCGGCCCGCGCCGGGCTGCCAGCCGGACGGCAGCAGCACGGCCGTCCGGATCTCCCGCTCGCCGGCGCGCAGCAGCTCCACCGAGGGGGTGATCACCGGGGTCTCGGCCCGCGAGGCGATCTCGGCTCCGTTGACCGTGGTGGTCACCCCGGGGCGGTCGAGCCGGGAGCCGGTCAGGACGGTGACGCCGCCGCTGCGGCGTCCGGAGAAGACCCCGGGCCCTTCGGTCAGCCGGGTGAGGCCGCCCCACCCGTCCGTGTCGTGCGGGTCCGCCTGCCCGTCGTACAGGTAGACGTGCACCTCGGTGGGCTCCTGCGAGGCGCTGAACAGCACGGTCTCGCCGTCGACGTCCAGCACGCTGCGGACCTGGAGCCCGCCCGGCGTGACGGGCGTGCCGTCCACCACCAGCCGGCGGGTGTCGGTCGCCGGGTCGTCGATGGTGCGCACCAGCGCCCCCGAGCCCGTCCGCGCGGGCACCCCGGGCACGATCTCCAGCCAGACCGGATCGGTGTCGGCGAGCTCCAGGCCGGTCTCGCCGTTCCACTGGTCCACCCGCAGCAGCCGCATCACCCGCTGGTCCCGGCTCTGCACGACGATCAGCGGTCCCCGCTCGTCCCAGTAGGCGCTGACCAGGTAGGGGAACTCGCCGCGGTCCCAGGCCACGGCGGTCCGGCTGCCGGTGGCGGCCCGGCCCTCGGCGCCCTCGGACGTCTGCGCGCCGGCGCCGTTCAGCCGCAGGATCACCAGAGAGACGTAGGCGTTGGGGGTGCCGGCGGCCGGGTAGGCGACCTCCTGCGCCGGCCGGTCCGGGTTCGCGGGGTCGGCGATGTGCCAGCGTTCCACCGGCGTCTCGTCCACCCGGGCCACCAGCAGCGCCGCGCCGTCGGGGGACCACCAGTAGCCCCGCATCCGCTGCATCTCCTCGGCCGCGATGAACTCGGCCACGCCGTAGGAGACCTGCTCGGTCTCCGGGCGGACCAGGGCCGTGTCCTCGCCGGTGGCCAGGTCGATCATGCGAAGAGCGCGACCGGAGACGTAGGCGATCCGCCGTCCGGCCGGATCGGGCCGGGGGTCGAAGGCGGGGGTCTGCGCGGTCTCCAGCGCCCGCACCGCGCCCGTCCGCAGGTCCGCCGTGAACAGCTGCCCGGCCAGCGCGAACGCGGCCAGCGAGACGCCACGGTCGGTCGCGTAGCCCACGATGCCGCCCGCCTGCTCACGGGCCCGTTCCCGTCGGGCCCGCTCGGCCGCCGGCAGGTCGCCGTCCACGGCCAGGTCGCCGGGGTCGGCGATCAGCCGCTCCGCGCCGGAGGCGGTGTCGATCGCCCACAGGCAGGTCACCGGGTCGGTGCCGCCCTTGGTGCGCAGGAAGGCGACGTACGATCCGTCCGGCGCGATCTGGAAGCCCCGCGGGACACCCAGGCTGAACCGCCGGGTGCGGGCACTTTGCTGCGGAAAGCTCATGGTCATACATATGATCCTGCCAGCCCCGGCCGGAGCGGCGGCAGGTCGCTCCCTGAAGACCTCGGATTTCCCTCGGTGTGGCACCGTGGAACGCGGTGATCGCCTGGGTAGTCTTCGCCCATGTCTACCCCCCATAGGCGCTTTCTCGGCCGTCCGATGCCCCGGGTCATCGTGCTCGGTACGGCGGGCACCGTGTCCGTGCTCGGCCTCGCCGGGCTCGGCACCGTGGGAGGAGGACCGGCGACGGTCCGGCAGGCGGCCCGCACGGCGGTCGAGCCACCGGCCCAGCGGATCTCCCAGCCCGGCTGGCGGGTCGTGGACGTCACCTCCGCGACCGGTTACCCGGAAGACCGGCTCCTGGACGTGGCCACCCTGGGCGCCGGGGAGGCGTGGGCGGTCGGCTCCACCGGCGGGGACGCCGGCGCGGCACCGCTGATCAGGCGCTGGGACGGCAACTCATGGCGGACCGTGACCGCTCCGCCGTTGCCCGGTGGTGCCCGGAGCGGAGTGCTCCGGAAGGTCGTGGCGCACTCGCCGACCGACGTGTGGATCTTCGGGGACCGGCGGGTCCCCGGTCTGAT
The DNA here is from genome assembly GCF_050971785.1 of Actinomadura scrupuli. Lineage (NCBI taxonomy): Bacteria > Bacillati > Actinomycetota > Actinomycetes > Streptosporangiales > Thermomonosporaceae > Actinomadura > Actinomadura scrupuli. The sequence goes on from NZ_JBPCCU010000002.1 coordinate 991,423, forward strand.
CGGCCCCTCCGGCTTCGCGCTGCACTGGAACGGCGCCAGCTGGCGCACGACCGACTTCGGCGGCGGCACCGTCACCGACGCCGTGGCCACCGGGCCCGGCGAGGTGTGGGTGGTCGGTGAGCGCTCGACCAGGACCCGTGCCCTCCTGCCCTTCGCCCGGCACTTCAACGGGCGGAGCTGGAAGAAGGCGGCCGTTCCCGGCGGTGCGTGGGCGCTCGGCGCCCGGTCGGCCAGGGACGTCTGGGCGGTGGGACAGAGCTCCGGCAGGAACCCGCACGCCACCGTCGCCCACTGGGACGGCAGGAAGTGGCGCTCGATGCCGCGGCCGCGGCCGGTGCTGCGCCGTGGCGTCCAATACCGCATCTCCGACCTGCACGTCCGCGGGGCCAGGAACGTGTGGGCCGCGCTGACGCTGACCGACACCGCCCGCGGCGGCGTTCCGGCGGGCTCACTGCTGACGCACTGGAACGGCCGGACCTGGACACAGGCGAAGCTCGGGCTGCGCAAGGACACGGTGTTCGACCTGACGCCCGACGGCCGCGGCGGCCTGTGGCTGCTGTCGTTCGTCAGCCCAGCCCGCACGGACCTCCTGCACTACGCCAAGGGCAAGATCACCCGGCAGCGGACCCCGGCCAAGCCCGGCACCACGGGCGACCTCCGGTCGGTGGCCGCCATCCCCGGCACCGGGTCGCTGTGGGCGGCCGGTGACCTGGTTCGCAGGAACCACACGGTGGCGGCCATCTACAAGTACGGTTCATAACGTATTTCGAGGGCACGTACGCTCGGAGCTCATCACGACCGACCTCTTTGTCCCCTTGTCCACCCCTTTTCATCAGGAGTCTCGATGCCGGAGCTGCAGCCGGGTGATCCGCGACGGCTGGGCTCGTACGAGCTCACCGGCCGCTTGGGGGAGGGCGGCCAGGGCGTCGTCTACTCCGCCACGGGGCCGGACGGGACCGAGGTCGCCGTCAAGCTGCTCCGGCCGGATCTCACCGAGGACGAGGCGGCGCGCAGCCGGTTCGTTCGGGAGGTGCAGTCCGCCAAGAGGGTGGCGCGGTTCTGCACGGCGCAGGTGCTGGAGGCCGATGTCGCGGGAGACCGCCCGTACATCGTGAGCGAGTACGTCCCGGGACCGTCGCTGCAGCGTCAGGTCGCCGAGGAGGGCCCGCGGACCGGCGCGGCCCTGGAGCGGCTCGCCATCGGCACCGTGACCGCGCTGGTCGCGATCCACCAGGCCGAGATCGTGCACCGCGACTTCAAGCCGCACAACGTGCTCATCGGGCCGGACGGCCCGCGAGTGATCGACTTCGGCATCGCCCGGGCCCTGGACGCCAGCTCCACCGCGGCCACCGCGACCATCGGGACACCCGCGTACATGGCGCCCGAGCAGGTGATGGGCGAGCGCATCACGGCTGCGGTCGACATCTTCGCCTGGGGCTCGGTGATGGTGTTCGCCGCCACGGGGGTCTCCCCGTTCGGGCAGGACACCATCCCCGCGGTGATCAACCGGATCCTCAACCAGGAGCCCGACCTCGGCGGGATGCCGGACGAGCTGCGCGAGCTGGTCCGGGAGTGCCTGGCCAAGGACCCGGCCGCCCGCCCCACCGCCCGTGACCTGCTGATGCGGTTGCTCGGCCAGGAGGGCGCCATGCCACCGGCTCCGGCGGCCCCGGTGGCCACGGCCCCGTTCGGGGACGCCGGCGCGGACGCGACCCGGCTGGAGACCGTCCCGCAGGCAGACGACGACGTGTCGACCGCGGTGCTGGGCCAGGGCGCGGTGCTGGCCGGCGGTGTGGCCGACGCGGGCCGCACCATGGGCGGATATCACGCCGCCGGCCAGATGACGCTGCCGCCGGTGGAGGGGTATCCCGCGCCCCCCGGCCGGCCCGGCGGCGGCAACGGCAAGACCATCGGGATCGCCGCGGCGGCCGCCGCGCTGGTGGTGGCGGTGGCGATCGGGCTGACCGCGTGGATGGCGTCCTCGTCGAAGGACCCCGGGGGGCAGACGCCCGGACCGGGTGACACGGTCGGCACCAGCCAGCAGACCGCCCCGACCGGCGAGCCGACGACGACCAGGATCACCCGCCGGACGACGTCGCAGGCACCGCAGGAACCGCCGCCCACCCCGACGCGGCCACCGGTGACCCCCACCGTCACGCCCAGCGCCAGTCACCCGGTGCCGTCGATCACTCCGAGCAACCCCGCGCCCGGTGGATCGGCCAACCCCGGTGCGGGCGAAACCAACCCGGCCGTCGGCGGCGGGCCGACCGGCGAGCCCGCCGGCGGTTGACCGCCGGTGGTTGACCGCCGGAAAACCGCCCAGATCGGGCCGCGAGGGCCGTTACGCTCGACCTCATGAGTCTGCTGGGTTCTGACCCGCGTCCGGCGAACCGCATCCTGTTCGTGCACGCCCACCCCGACGACGAGTCGATCGGGACCGGAGCGACGATGGCCAAGTACGCCGCCGCGGGCGCGCACGTCACGCTCGTCACCTGCACGCTGGGCGAGGAGGGGGAGATCATCCCCCCCGAGCTGCGCTACCTGGCGGCGGACAAGGAGGACCGGCTGGGCGAGTACCGGATCCACGAGCTGGCCGCCGCCTGCGCCGCGCTCGGCGTACGCGACCACCGGTTCCTCGGCGCGCCCGGCCGCTGGCGGGACTCCGGCATGCAGGGCGCCCCCACCAACGACGACCCGCGTGTCTTCTGGCAGGCGGACGTCGACGAGGCGGCGCGGACGCTCGCAGAGGTGATCCGGGAGGTGCGCCCGCAGGTCGTCGTGACCTATGACGCCGACGGGCTGTACGGGCACCCGGACCACATCCAGGCGCACCGGGTGACCCGGCGGGCCGTCGAGCTCGCGGGCGAGCCCTCCGAGGTGCCGGGCGAGCCCTGGACGGTGGCCAGGCTCTATGCCACCGCGCTGCCGTTCTCGGCGGTCCGGCGGGTCGTCGAGATCCCCGACGGCCCGTTCGACCGGGTCGAGGACCTCGGTTACGGGGTGCCGGACGAGCAGGTGACCACGGTCATCGACGCCGGGGACCATCTGGGCGCCAAGCTCGCGGCACTGCGCGCGCACCGCACCCAGATCGTCGTCGACGGCCAGTTCTTCGCGCTCTCCAACAACGTGGGCCAGCAGGCGCTGGGCGCGGAGTACTACACGCTGCTCGTCGGTGAGCGGGGCCCGGCCGCCGCCGACGGACGCGAGACGGATCTTTTCGCCGGTATCGAGCTATAGCCTGGTGAACTGTGGGCGACGACGTGAACGCGCAGGCCGCGCCGGGGCAAGTGCCGTACGGCCCGTATGGGCCGCCCGGCCCCGATGGCCTGGTGCCGGGGCCGGGGCCGATACGTGCACCCGGACCCGGTCCGAGGGTCGAGGCGTTCGTCACCGGCGCGGCCTACGGCGCGCTGGTCCTCGCCGGGCTGATGCTCGGCGTGATCGAGTCGTTCTCGTACTCCTGGTACGTCGGCCCGGTCCCGCTGGCCGCGATCTGGTTGAGCGTGTTCAACCTGGCGGTCTTCTACGGGGCCGGCTGGGGCATGGGCGGCAAGCTCGGTGCCGCGGTGCCGGCGTTGATGTGGCTGGCGGTCGTCGTCACGCTGGCGGTCCAGCGTCCCGAGGGCGACCTGATCGTCACCGGCACCATGGCGGGCACGATCTTCCTCTACGGCGGTGTGCTCGCCGCCGGGGCCGCGCTCCTGCTGGTGCCGTCGACCGGTGACTGGCTGCTCGGCGGGGCGGGCAGAGACCGCCGCAGGTAAGGCCGTGCGGATCGCGGTGGCTCAGCGCAGCCGGCGCCCGGCGACCACGATGCCGTCCTCGTCGCTGTAGAGCCAGTCGCCGGGGCTGAACCGCGCGCCCCCGAAGGCGACCGGGACGCCGATCTCACCGGCCCCCGCCTTTGCGCTCTTGAGCGGGTTCGAGCCGAGCGCCTTGATGCCCAGCTCGAGGGTGCGCAGGGTCGCGACGTCCCGTACGGCTCCGTTGATCACCACTCCGGCCCAGCCCTGCTCGACGGCGGAGGCGGCGATCAGATCGCCCATCAGCGCCGACGCGAGCGAGCCGCCTCCGTCGACGACCAGCACCCGGCCTTCGCCGGCGGTGTTCAGCACCTTCTTGACCAGGGCGTTGTCGCGAAGGCAGCGGATCGTGGCGATCGGGCCCGCGAAGGCGGGTCGCGAGCCGTACTGCCGGAACTGTGTCTCACAGCTCTGCAGATCGGCCTCAAAGTCGTCGACCAGGTCGGCGGTGGCGAAATCCATGCCCGTCACCGTACCGAGGTGGCCGGGGGCGGTTCGCGGCCACGGGGCGATGCCGTACGCGGGCCGGCCGGGTCCCCGGTCAGTCGCTGGGGGCGTCCGTGGGGCGGCCGATCAGGCGGGACAGCACGATCGCGGTCTTCGTCTGCACGATGTTGGACTCCCGGCGCAGCCGCTCCAGGGCCTCTTCCAGGTGCTGGATGTCACGGGTCCGCAGGTGGACGAGCGCGCTGGCGTCGCCGGTGATCGTGTAGGCGGCCACCACCTCGGGATGCGGGCGCACGCTCGCGTAGATCTCCTCCGGGGACGTCGCGCCCGTGCAGAAGATCTCGATGAACGCCTCGGTGGTCCAGCCGAGCGCGGCCGGATCGACGACGGCCGCGTAACCGTTGATGACGCCGTCATGGCGCAGCCGGTCGACACGGCGCTTGACCGCGGGCGCCGAAAGCCCCACCCGATCGCCGATCTGCGCGTAGGAGGCCCGGCCGTCCTTGAGCAGCTGTGCAACGATCTGGCGGTCTATATCGTCAAGACGCAACAAATACCTCCTTTGAAGTGAGCAATCGACATTGGTGATGCCTTCACCCTGAATCTACGCTTGATCTGAGCCGTCGACCACTGTCCGGCCCCCATACCGGCAAGGAGCCCCGTGACGCGATCCCAGGACCTGCGTGCCCTCTCCGAGGAGCACAGCGCCCACAACTACCACCCCCTGCCCATCGTCATCGCCGAAGCCGACGGTGCCTGGGTGACCGACGTCGAGGGCAGGCGTTATCTGGACATGCTGGCGGCGTACTCGGCGGTCAACTTCGGCCACGGCAACCCGCGGCTCGTGGACGCCGCCAGGCGTCAGCTGGACAAGGTCACGCTGGTCAGCCGGGCCTTCGACCACGAGCAGTTCGGCCCCTTCGTGCAGGAACTGGCCCTGCTCTGCGGCAAGGACATGGTCCTGCCGATGAACACCGGCGCCGAGGCGGTCGAGACGGCGCTCAAGACCGCCCGCAAGTGGGGCTACGACGTCAAGGGCGTACCGGCCGACCAGGCGAACATCATCACCTTCGAGGGCAACTTCCACGGCCGTACCACCACGATCGTCAGCTTCTCCACCGACCCGGACGCCAAGAACGCCTTCGGCCCTTACACCCCCGGATTCCGTACGGTTCCGTACGGGGACATCGCCGCGCTGCGGGCGTCCGTCGACGACGCCACGGTCGGCGTGCTCATCGAGCCCATCCAGGGCGAGGCGGGGATCAACGTGCCGCCGAGCGGTTTCCTGACCCAGGTCCGCGAGCTGTGCACCGCCGAGAACGTCCTCATGATCGCCGATGAGATCCAGTCGGGGCTGGGCCGTACCGGCACGACGTTCGCGGTCGAGCACGAAGGCGTCGTGCCCGATGTGTACGTCCTCGGCAAGGCGCTCGGCGGCGGCATCATGCCGGTCTCCGCCGTGGTCGCCGACCGCGACGTGCTCGGGGTCTTCCAGCCGGGTCAGCACGGCTCGACCTTCGGCGGCAACCCGCTGGCCTGCGCCGTCGCCCGCGAGGTCATCGCGATGCTGAACTCCGGGGAGTTCCAGGAACGTTCCCGGACGCTGGGCGCCCACATGCACGAGCGGCTCGGTGCCCTGCCGCCCGACCTCGTCAAGGAGGTGCGCGGCCGGGGCCTCTGGGCCGGCATCGAGCTGTACGGCAGGGCCCGGCCGGTCAGCGAGCGGCTCATGGAGCTGGGTGTGCTCGCCAAGGAGACGCACGAGACCACGATCCGGCTGGCGCCGCCGCTGGTCATCAGCCGCGAGGACCTGGACTGGGCCCTCGACCAGCTGGAGATCGCGCTCAAAGGCTGACCGTCGTGACCGGCCCGTCCGTGCCCTCGCGGGGACGGGCGGGCCGGCGAGCCGTCGGACCGGCGAGCCGACGGGTCACGACCGGCGGACAGAGGGGACCTCACCACAACGGCGTGGTGGGGTCTTCTGTCATGACAAGACGTGCGTGGCAGGACGTGCGTGACAGGACATTGCCGCCGAAGTGGTGGAGCGTTATAGTCCATCTGGATTAGTCCGGATAGACCAAGACGGTGGGGCCGAAGCGGCAGACCGGAACGGGGGTGGCCCGGTGGCCCGGTCGCTCACACCTCTGGCGCTCGCCGTGCTGCATCTGCTCGACGAGCAGCCCATGCATCCGTACGAGATGCAGCAGGTGATCAAGGTGCGCTACATCGACCACGTGGTCAAGGTCGCCCACGGCTCGCTCTACCACACGGTCGAGCGGCTGGCGGTCTCCGGGCTCATCGAGCCGGTGGAGACCAGCCGCTCGGGCCGCCGGCCCGAGCGCACCGTCTACGCCATCACCGACGAAGGGCGTGACCAGGCCGCCGATCGGCTCTGCGAGCTGATCGCCCGTCCGGCGCGGGAGTTCCCCGGTTTCAAGGCGGCGCTCGCCTTCGCCACCACGCTCTCGCCCCGCAAGATGAGCGAACTGCTCGCCCGGCGCTGCGTCGCCCTCGAGGTGCACCTCGCCACCCATACGACGCTCATCGACACGCTCACCAAGCAGGGCCTGCCCCGGATCAACCTGATCGAGGTGGAGCACGTCGTGTCGCAGTGCCGCGCGGAACTCGACTACGTGCGCGCCCTGCAGGAGGACATCGACGGTGGGCGGCTCACCTGGACGCCCGGAGTGGCGAAGAGGATCATCACGGCACCACTCACGGAGGAACAGCCATGAAGAGATGGCATGGAAACCAATGGGCGATCCTGCTGACGCTCTCGCTCGGCTTCTTCATGACCCTGCTGGACCTGACGATCGTCAACATCGCCATCCCCAGCATGATCGACAAGTTGCACGCCTCGCTCGACCAGGTGCTGTGGGTGATGAACGCCTACATTCTGATCCTCGCCGTACTGCTGATCACCTGCGGCAGGCTGGGTGACCTGCGCGGGCCCCGTACGCTCTTCGTCGCCGGGGTGGCGGTGTTCACCGTCGCCAGCCTGCTGTGCGGCATCTCGCAGACCCCCGCCGAGCTCATCGGTGCCCGGGTGATCCAGGGCCTGGGCGCGGCGCTGCTGCTGCCGCAGACGATGACGCTCATCATCTCCACCTTCCCCGCCGACCGGCGCGGCGCCGCCATGGGTGTCTGGGGCGCCGTCGCCGGGGTCGCCACGATCGCCGGGCCGACCGTGGGCGGCCTGCTGGTCACCGCGCTGGACTGGCGGTGGATCTTCTTCGTCAACCTGCCCGTCGGCCTGCTGGTGCTCGTCATGGCCATCAAGATCATCCCGGATGTCCGCCCCGGGCGGCGGCACAAGCTCGATCTGGGCGGGGTGTCGATCGCCACGGCCGCGCTGTTCTGCCTGGTCTTCGGCCTGACCGAGGGCCAGCGGTACGAGTGGAACGTTGCGATCTGGAGTCTGCTCGGGGCCGGCGTGCTGCTGCTCGTGGTGTTCGTTTTGCACCAGCGCTCCCGGCAGGACAACGAGCCCCTGGTGCCCTTCGCGCTGTTCCGCGACCGCAACTTCACCGTGATGAACTTCGTCGCCGCGGCCGTGTCGGTCGGCATGATCGGGATCTTCCTGCCGATGACGATCTACCTCCAGTCCGTGCAGGGCTACTCCGCGCTCAAGGCCGGCCTGGTCATGGCGCCCGCCTCGCTGGTGTCGATGTTCCTCGCCCCGGTGGCGGGCCGGCTGTCGGACAAGATCGGCGGCAAGTACATCCTGATGGGCGGGCTGACCCTGTACGGGCTCGGGACCGCCTGGATCATCGCGATCGCCGACGTGGGGACGGACTGGACGGCGTTCCTGGCCCCGTTCATCGTCACCGGCATCGGCATCGGCGGGGTCTTCGCCCCGATGGCCACCGTGGCCATGCGCAACGTCGAGCCGAGGATGGCCGGTGCGGCGTCCGGGTTCATGAACACCATCCGTCAGGTCGGCTCGGTCATCGGCAGCGCCGCGGTCGGCGCCGTCATGCAGAGCCGGCTGGCGAGCGCGCTCAAGGACGAGGCGGCCACCCGGGCGGGCGGGCTGCCGGCCCCCTACCGGGGTCAGTTCGTGGAGGGCTTCCAGCACGCGGCCAAGGGTGGCCTGGAGGTGGGCGCCGGTCAGACGGGCATCGCCCAGCATCTGCCGGCGAACGTGCCGGCCGGAGTGGCCGCGCAGCTTCACCGGCTCGCCGGAGAGGTCTTCAGCCATGGATTCGTCCAGGCGATGAAGCCGACCATGGGCCTCCCGGTGCTGGTGGTCCTGATCGGCGCCGCCGCCTGCCTGGGGATCGCCCGCCGGCCGGCCGGCGGCGACGGCGCCCCCGGCAGCGCCGAGGCCGCCGAGGCCGCACTGCCCGGCTGACGACGGAACGTGCCCGTCCGGGCGGCCCGACCACGCGATCGCACCATAGGCCGCCGAAGGCGTGTAAAACCGCCGCCTCGGGGGAGGGGCAGAGAGCTGCCTTTCCCCCGAGGTGATCGCGATGTACACGCAGGTTCTCGACCCGGTGGCCCATTCACTCGCCTGGAGCTCCCTGGTGGCGGCGTTGCCACTGCTGGTGCTCTTCCTCCTGCTCGGCGCGCTGCGGATGCGGGCGTGGACCGCCTCGTTGATCGCTCTCGCGGTGGCCCTCTTGATCGCGATAGCGGTGTACGGGATGCCGGTCGGCCAGGCGCTGCTCGCCGGATCCGAGGGCGCGGCCTTCGGGTTCTTCCCCATCCTGTGGATCGTCATCAATGCCATCTGGGTCTACAACATCACCGTCGCGACCGGGCACTTCGACGTGCTGCGGCGGTCGTTCACCCAGGTCAGTGACGACCAGCGGATCCAGGCGATCATCATCGCGTTCTCGTTCGGCGCCCTGATCGAGGCTCTCGCCGGGTTCGGCACCCCGGTCGCGGTCACCTCGGTCATGCTCCTCGCCCTGGGCTTCCGGCCGCTCAAGGCCGCGGTGCTCGCCCTCACCGCCAACACCGCGCCGGTGGCGTTCGGCGCGATGGCCACCCCGATCATCACCCTCGGGAAGGTCACCGGCATCCCGACCGACACGCTCGGCTCGATGGTGGGACGCCAGACGCCGATCCTGGCCGTGTTCGTCCCGCTGGTCCTGGTGGTCATCGTGGACGGGCGGCGCGGGCTGCGGCAGACCTGGCCCGCCGCTCTGGTGTGCGGCCTCGCCTTCGCCGTCGCGCAGTACCTCACGTCGAACTTCGTGTCCGTGCCGCTGACCGACGTGGTCGCCGCGCTGGTCTCCGCGGCCGCGGTCGTACTGCTCGTACGGATGTGGCGCCCCCGGGAGTCCTACACCGAGGCCGCGCCGGTCGTCGCGGGTGGAGCCGCGGACGAGCCGACCCCGGAGTTCGCCGACCGGGTCGCCCACCCCGACGCGCGCGCGGAGGTCGTCCGGGCGTACGCGCCGTACGCCATCATCATCGGGGTCTTCGTGCTCGGTCAGATCTCCGTCGTCAAGGAGGCGCTCGACCGGGTGACCCAGACCTTCCACTGGCCGGGGCTGCACCTGTTCAACGTCAAGGGCAAGCCGCTGACCCTGCCGACGTTCACCCTGAACCTGCTGACCACGCCGGGCACCCAGATGCTGATCGCCGGGCTGCTGACCATGCTCGCGCTGCGGGTCGGCGTGGGGCGGGCGCTACGGGCCTACGGGGTGACGCTGGCGCAGCTGCGCTGGGCGATCCTCACCGTCATGGCCGTCCTCGCCCTGGCGTTCGTGATGAACGCCTCCGGGCAGACGATCACGCTGGGCACCTGGGTGGCCGGAGCCGGCGGTGCCTTCGCGATCCTGTCGCCGATCCTGGGCTGGCTCGGGGTCGCCGTGACAGGCTCCGACACCTCCTCCAACTCGCTGTTCGGCGCCCTGCAGATCACGGCCGCCGACAAGGCCGGGCTGTCGCCGGTGCTGCTGGCCGCGTCCAACAGCTCCGGCGGCGTACTGGGCAAGATGATCTCCCCGCAGAACCTCGCCATCGCCGCCGCCGCCGTCGGCCTCGACGGCAAGGAGGGCGACATCTTCCGCCGGGTGGTCCTGTGGAGCCTGATCTTCCTCGCGGGGATGTGCCTGCTCGCCGGCCTCCAGGCGACCGGGGTGCTCTCCTGGATGGTGCCGTAGCCACCCGAGGGCCGCCAGGTGAGCGGCGTGACCGACCGGGCGAACCGCGCGCCGGATCTTGACTCTGTGCTCGGCTGGCCATGGCGACGCGCCTTCTCGAGACCGTCGACGATGCCCGCGACCTTGTCGCGGTAAGAGCACGTTCGGGTCTCGGCCTCGCCGGACACCTTTTCTCGTCTACCAAGGCTCAGTAAACTCGCGTGCTGCAACGCCCCACTCTCGGCTGATTGTTCAGGGAGCGCGATGCGCGTCCGGTTTGAACGTCCGGTAGGTGGGCTCGCGCTGGTCGCACTGTCGGCGGCGCTGCTCACAGGTTGTGGCGCGGCAAAGACCGGCGATGGCACGTTCCACCCGAGCGGCGGCGACACCGCGACGTCCGAAGTCGACCCGGCGGCCTCCTCGCCGTCCGCTCCCGCGCCGAGCGCGATGACGACCCCGGACTACACCAAGGCGGTCCTGGACGGGTACCGCGCCTACCAGGCCGCGTACCAGCGCGCCTACGAGGCGGGCGACCCCTCCGAGCTCGACGGCGTCGCGACGAATCCGCTGCTCGCCGCCGTCACGAAGGACGTCCGGCAGACCATCGGGCGCCGACTGGTCTACCGGTTCGCGCTCCAGCTGAACCCGCGGGTACAGACCTGGCGGGCCGACCGGACCGAGGCAGTGGTCATCGACTGCGTGCGGACCGTCAACTGGTACGCCTTCTCCGTCAGGACCGGCAAACGGATCGCCTCAGGAAGCAACAAACCCACCACCAGGCTCTCCCGGTACGCAATGCGGTACGACCCCGGCTCTCGGACGTGGAGGGCCTACACCCAGGAAGGGGGGTCCAAGTGCTGAGCAGGCTTCGTCGTTCTGGCAGGTCCGCCAACGTGATCCTCGCGGCGTTCCTCGCCGCCGTCATGAGCTGCACGGTCCTGCTCGCGCAGGGACGGGCCGGAGCCGCTCCCTGTGATCTCCCGCTCGGCTGTGGGGAGCCGCCGCCGGATATCAGCCCCATCGACGACTGCCTCGACCCGGCACTGTGCGGGAACCCCGGCCAGCAGCCCCCGGCGGGGGGCGGCGCGGTCCCGGTCGGCGACCCGCCTCCGGATCCGGCGGTGCTGGCCGCCGAGGCGCGGGCCGGATACCCCCTGCCCCCGGTCGTGGTGCACACGGCGCCCGGTGGCAACGGCACGGGCACCACCTACGCCAAGCTGCTGACCTACCTGTGGCTGAACGGCTGGGTGACCCCACAGCCGCAGACGCGCTCGCAGGGAGGGATAACGGTCCAGGTCACCGCCGTCCCCTACACGGCGAAGTGGAAGCTCGTGGAAACGCGGAAGAACTGCAACGGCCCGGGGTCGCGGACCAGTGCGAGCTGCAGCTACACCTACAAGAAGGCGTCGCCGAAGGGCGGACATCAGCCCTATTCGATCAGCGCCACCATCTACTTCAGGGTGAGATGGGCCTGCACGGCAGGTTGCGCGGGGGGTGCGCCGATGGACGACCTCGCCAACCCCTCCGCGCCCTACGCGCTGACGGTCGGTGAGATCCAGGCCGTGTCACGCAATTAGTCCCGCTCCGACCGAAGGGTGGACAGTGCCTCGCTTGGCGGCTCGTACCTCGATTGTCGTCTGTCTGGTCCTCGCCGGGCTCACCTCGGCCGGATGCGGTGGCGATGCGTCGCCGAAGAAGTCGAAGAGCGCGAGTTCCGCGTCGGCAGGGGTCTCGTCGCCGACGTCACCGCCTCCGCACTTCACATCGCAGCAGGTTCTGCGCGGTCTCCTCAAGGCCAAGGACATCGGCCCGCGCTTCAAGCAGACCATCATCGGAACCCGCGCCCTCCTGGAGGGCAAGGCGCTCATGTGCTCGCAGTCCGGGGTCAAACTCCCCGGGAAGCCGGAGACGGGTCTGCGGCAGTACACCGCCAGCGTCCGGGTTTCGAATGACATGTACTACTCCCAGTTCATCGCCCTGTACCCGGACCAGAAACAGGCCGACGGCGCGTTCGCGGCGCTCAAGGCCGCCGCGACGGCGTGCCCGCCGAAGCAGCACGTCGCCTCCCGGAAGGACTCCACCACCAACGCGACCCTCTTCGCGCACGACGACACATGGACCCTCGCCCCGCAGGACGTCGTGCAGAACTGGACGCATCTGCACGGCTGGGAACGAGGGGTGTTCCACACCCATCCCAAGAAGGACGACATCATCTTCTACTCCTACGACTATTCCGTCCGGGGGAACCTCGTCATCGTGACCCTCTACTCCGAGCGGACCGTCCCGAAGGACTCGGGCGACGCGATCTCCAAGCGGGCGTCCACGGTTCTCTCGAAGCAGTTGAAGGCGCTCGGCTGACCCTGCCCCCGCGATCATTCGACCCACCAACAGGGCCGACCCGGCCGGCCCTGTGATTCCGTCCCCGAACGATCTGCAAAAGGTCCGATACCTGTGACTGATGCGCCTACGGCCTGGCGGGTGCCGGGCTATGTGGAGGAGCGGGAACTGGGAGCCGGGGCCCAGGGGCGCGTGGTGCTGGCCGTGGACGAGCACTCCGGCGAGGAGGTGGCGATCAAGTACCTTGCCGCGGACCTGCTCTCCTCGCCCTTCCACCTGCAGATGTTCGCCAGAGAGGCCGAGCTGCTGCGGCGGGTGACCAATCCACATGTGGCCAGGCTGCACTCGTTCATCCAGGGACCGGACGGTGCGGCCATCGTCATGGAGGCCATCGACGGGGCCTCCCTCCGGGCGGTGCTGGCCGAGCGCAGTGGCATGCCGCTCACGCCCGAGGAAGCCCTGGTCACGTTGAAGGGCTCGTTGCTCGGTCTCACCGCCGCCCATGCGGTGGGTGTCGTACATCGCGATTACAAGCCGGCCAACGTCGTGGTCCAGCCGGACGGCAGCAGCAAGCTCATCGACTTCGGCATCTCGGTCCTGTACGGGGAGAGCAGCCGGGCCGGCACCCCGGCGTACATGTCGCCCGAGCAGTGGCGTGGAGATCCGGCCTCGCCGGCCACGGACGTCTACGCCGCCGCGTGCGTCTTCTACGAGTGCGTCACCGGCAGCAAGCCCTTCCGGAGCGTGCACAGCGAGACCCTGATGGCGGAGCACACCAGCGTGCCCGTGCCGGTGGAGACGGTGCCGGAGTCGCTCCGGCCGCTCGTCCGGCACGGGATGGCCAAGGACCCGGCCGAGCGTCCGGCCGGCGCGGCGGACTTCCTCGCCGAGCTGGAAGAGGTCGCCTCCCTGGGCTACGGGCCGGACTGGGAGCGGATCGGCCTGGCCGCGATGGGCTCCGGACTCGCGGCCGTCGCCACGGCCGCCAGCACGGCGGCGGTCGCCTCCGCCGTGCTCGGTCACGGCGCGGCGGCCGGTACGGTGGCGCACGCCACCGGCTCGACGGCCGCCGCTCACACCGCCGCCCACGCAGGGCAGCAGGCCGCCCATACCGTGGCCGGCAAGGGAGCGCTGGCCAAGGTCGGTGGGGCCAAGGGCGCGGCGGGCATCGCCGGTGGCGTGGCCGTGGCCACGGTCGCCACGGTGCTGGTGCTCAACGGCCAGAGCGATCCGCCCGCGCTGTCGTACGCCCAGGCACGGCGGGTGCTGACCTCGTATCTGGCCACGGTCGACCGGGCCTACGCGGCCCTCGACGGCGATCTGCTGGCGCGGGCCGATGCGGAACCCTTCCTCGGGGTGGAGCGCGCCGCGCTCACCTGGGCTCGCACGTACCACCAGCCCGCGCCCACGGGCGCGGTCTGGCGCAACCCCACGTTCTGGATACCCAGGATCCACGGCGGCAGGCAGCGGTGGTTCGCGGCGATGGCGGGCACGGGCAGCGGAAAGGGCATACCCGGTCTGACGATCATCTTTGCCGGGCAACGGGCCGGCTGGCGCGCGGTCATGGCGTCCTACCCGCCCGACGGCCGCCAGCGGTACCCGCGCGTCACCCTCGACCAGCAGGGTTACGCCACCGAGGTGCGGCCCGACGACACGCACTACCGGATCCCGCCCGGCGGGCTCTCGGAGCGGCTCACCGCGGACCAGAACGCCGCCCTGCGCAACGGCGGCAAGCTCCCCGCGGGCTCTCCCTTCTCGGAGGGGCGCTGCACGTCCCAGTTGGCGAAGAAGGTGTTGGACGGGCGGGCGAGCGCCGCGAAGTTCGGGTGGGCCGCGAAGGACGTCAGTTTCGCGTTCCCCACCCCCGTCTTCGCGTTGAAGGCGTCGACCGGGGCGATCGTCTGGCTGACGCAGCGGAGGACGTCCCGCCTGGTCCAGACCAGGAGCGGGACGAACGACTACTACCGCCCCACGTTCCCGGGATCCGAGAAGGTGGCCGCCGTCCATTTCCGCCACTCGATGGACCTCGACATGCTCGCGCAGGCGGCCGCCGTGGATCCGCCCGGCCGCACCGGACGTGTCGACGTGATCCACTGCGACAACTGGCTGCGCGACTTCAGCGGCACCTGACCTCACGGGCCCTGACCTCACGGCACCTGACTTCACGGGCCCCGACTTTTACCGGCTTGGACTCGACTACCGGCTCGGGCTCGACCGTCCGTCGCGTAGCGCCTGCTCCGGACGTACCACGGGGCTGGTTGCGGGACGATGGACGCATGGCAGACCGGATCCGTTTGACCGATGACCACTTCCAGCCGCTCGACCTGGAGGAGGTGCTCGACGCGGCCTACGAGGACGGCGACGAGGAGGCGGTCCTGGCGCTGATGGAGCGGGCGCTGTCCGATCCGCGCGCCGAGGGCGACCCGGAGCTGGCGGTCTACCTGGAAGAGCTCGCCGACCTGTACGTCGAGGCCGCCCGGTACGACGAGGCCATCGCCACCGAGCACCGGATCCTCGACCTGGACCTCGACGCGGCCGACCGGACCCGCGGCTTCCTGCGCATCGCCGGATTCCACGCGCGGGCCGGCCGGGATGACGAGGCCATGCGGGTGGTGCGGTCGGTGCTGGGCGAGGAGGACGCCAAGTCCGTCACGGACCGCGAGTTCAACGTGTACGCCGACGCGGCGCGCACCGTCGGTGAGTTCATCGGGGACACGCGGACGGCCGTGGGCTGGCTCGAGACGGCGATCACAGAGGCCATGACGGCCGGGCTGCGTCCCGCCCGCTTCATGTTCCTCGACCAGGTGCGCCGGCGGCTGGTCACGGCGTCCGACCCCGGGTTCGACGCGGCGGTCGAGGAGTACGCGGAGCAGGCACGGCAGGCCGCCGCGGCCCGGGCCCCGGCCGCCGTGCAGGTGCGGGTTCCGTACTTCCCGGCGGCGGACTTCGCCGAGGCCGGCCGGAGCGAACTGCTGGGCGGAACCCACGAGGACCACCGGCGGGAGGTGGAACGGTCACTGCGCGGCTCCGTCGGCCGTGGCGGAGCCGCCCCGGGGATCGCCCTCATCGAGGTGCCGGGCCTGCTGGCCTTCGCCGAAGAGCAGGGGCACGACCCCGCCCAGCGGGAGACCTGGCAGGCCTACGCCGAGGGTGACGGGATCACGCTGGTGAAGTGGCCGCCCGGCCGTAACGAGGACTGCTGGTGCGGGTCGGGACGCAAGTACAAGAAGTGCTGCGGGGCCCCGACCTTCGCCCCGCCCGCGGACCCGGCCGGCTGATCTGGCCGGCTGATCTGGCCCGCTGATCCGATCCTGTCGGCCCGGGCACAGGTCCGCCGGAGCAACACCGGAGCCAGGGTCAGGCCGGAGTCGTGGTCTCGGTCTGGATCTCGCCGACCGACAGCCGGGTACGGCCGGTGGCGGGCAGTGGTCCTCCCGAACCGGCGGCCGTGTCGCAGGAGCCGGTACAGGTCCACTCGACGGTGTAGAAGACCGTCGCGGTCAGTTCGTACCCGCCGCCCGGCACGTGCGCCGAGGAGCGCCGGTAGGTGTAGCCACAGCCGGGCGTCGCACCGGGCCGGTAGGGCTCGCCCGGCCCGGCGCACTCGACCCGCATCTCGCCGGTGTGCCAGGCCACCCTGGTCGGCCGTGCGATCAGGGTGACCCGCTGGCCGGGCACCGCCGCGCCAGCCGTGTACGGATGCCAGAGGCGGCGGTCGATCCACAGGAAGGTGCGCAGGCCGATCCAGGTCCGGGCGGACGGGCTGGTGTGCGGCCGGGGTACGGGCAAGGCGATCCGGTCCATCGCCATCGCCGCGAGGTCCGCCGTGCGGACGAGCGGCGCGACCTCGACCGATCCGGGCAGGTTCAGGCACTCCTGGGCACCGCCGAGCGCGGAGCAGTCCGGCAGGGCGAGGTCGGGGGCCGCAGCCGGCCGGCCACCCCCGGACGGGCCGTGTGGACGGCCGCCGGAGTGCGCCGTGGAGCCGGGGTGCCCGACCGAGATGAGGCACTCCCAGCCGCCGCCGTCGGAGCAGTGCGGCCCGGCCCGCCAAGATCTGCCGGAGAGGGGCCCGGCCGCCGCGGGCCCGGCGAGTACGGCCGGCAGGGTGAGTGTGACCGACAGCGTGAGCAGCAGGACGAGAGCGACCAGGCCGCCCCGCATGGCCGGGCGGCGGGGGGACCGGGAGGAGAGGGTCAGCATCGCGAGTCCGCGGGGACCCTGGTCTGCGCCACCTTCCAGACACCGCCGTCCAGCGTCAGCAGCGCCCGCAACCTTCTCGGCGTGGGAGTGGGCTCCGGGATCGCGCCCGTACGGGTGCCGCTGCGTACCCGGTAGGTCCACAGGCCCCCGGTGACGACGCAGTCCACCACCACCGCGGTGCCGGGCCGGAGCAGCGCGATCCGGGGATTCACAGCGTCGTGCCCGCGCCGGACGATGCCCTGCCGGGCCTGCCGCCGCACCGTCTCGGTCAGCTGTCGCGCGGCCAGGCCGGTGGCGACCTCCGGGATGTGCTGTGGATCGTTGGTGGCCAGCGCGTCGTGGAAGACCTCGTGGAACCGGCGGTACTGGCCGAGCACCGACCGGGCGTCCGAAGACCGCGCGGTCGCGGCCTCGGCGGTGACCGGCGGGCCGTCGAGGGGGGCGGCGCCCGCGGGCCGGAACCGCCCGGCGGTGCCCGACGTGGTGGCGCACGCGGCCGGCAGGAACGCCAGCGCGGCGAACCCCGCTGCGGTGCGGACCCGGCGGTCTTGGCTGTTCATTGGCCCAGAGATTACCGAGCTCAGGGCCGTCACCGACGACCGTCGGCGATAGATGGCGAACCATCGGTTGTGCAGGAATTCGTCCGTTCAGCGGCCGATGTCGCGGACCAGATCGAGGGCGAGGGTCAGGTCCAGATGGAGGAAGGACTCGAACTTGGCGCCGGGCGGCACGGCCGGGTCGCCGGCCAGCTGCCGGAGCACCCGCAGGGCCTGGGGGACGTTGAGGTCGTCGCACAGGGCCGAGTCGGCCTCCGCGACGTAGCCGGAGGACATCGGCCTGCCCGGCGCCCTGGCCCAGCCCGCCATCTCGGCCCGCCACTCCCGCAGATCCGCGTCCGCGTCCTGCAGGTCCTCCCAGGACGGGTCGAGGGTCTCCCGGTAGTGGCAGCGCAGGATCACCAGCCGCAGCGCGAGCGGATCCAGCCCGCGGGCCTCCACCTCCTCGGGGCTGGGCAGGGGACCCGTGCCACCGATCTCGATCTGCCGCTGCGCGGCGGTCTTGGATGAGACATCACCCACACCGAGGTCCACACCGGGAGGGTCTCCGTCCAGCCCGGGCCGGATGTTCAGGGCCGCGGTGGAGCCGTTGGTGAAGGAGAACACGCGCAGCCGCTGCCGCTCGCAGAAACGGCGGATGAGATCGCCCAGCACCTGTCCGCGCAGGCCTTCCCCGGAGTTGACGCGCAGCACCAACCGGCCGGGCCGGGCGCACGTAAGGTCGGAAACACGGCCCGTCCGCTCGTCATACAGCCGCAGCATCCCCCCACCCTAGGTGGCGACCACCTGTGGCCGTCCAGCCACAAGGGATTTACCTCTTGGTAACGTACTTCTCGTCATCAGACGGGGGAAGTCATGAAGACTCGAGATCTCATCACTTACCGCGTCGGGCCGGACAGCCAGCCAGAACTATGGCGGTTCATCCGGGACACCGCGGACCGCTTGGGGGTGGCCGCGCCCGATGTGGTGGAGCTTTATCCGGTACCGGAGGTGGAGCTGGCAGGCTCGGGGCAGAGCCGGCTGCTGGTCGGCCTGCCGTACGTCCTGGGGCTGGACGCCGACGGGCTGGCCGACGTCATCGGGCACGAGCTGACCTATCAGCAGAGCCGCCGGGGCGGGGTCGTCAACCGGCTGCCCGCCCGCGGAGTCTGCCCGGAGTCGGTGGCCAGCGCGCTGCTGCAGGCCGCGCACGTGGCCGTGTCGTTCGAGCGCTTCGTCCTGCAGTACACCGGTCCGCTCGCCAACGCGGGCTACTACCCGGTCGACCTCTGGGACGGCTGGCGCTGGACGCTGCGGCAGGAGCGCGGCCGCCAGGACCGTGACCGGCAGGGCCGCGACCGGGAGGCCGCCGCGGCGAGCGTACGACCCGTACCGCTGGATCCGTCCGGCCCGGCGACCGCACCGGCCCCGGGCGACGGCGGGACCCGGCCCGTACGGCTGCGGCCGCTCGGCATCACCACCGAGACCGGCTTCGCCCGGCTGCTGGCCGAGGAGTTCCTGTCCCCGGAAGACGCGGGTCAGGATCAGCGGCTGCGCCCGGTGACCTTCGACGAGGTCCCGCACGAGGTGTGGGACGCCGGGCTGAACCGGCGGGCGCTGGCGATCAGGACGGCCGCCGCGTGGCTGCTGCGGCAGTCCAGGGCGACCGCTCCGGAGGTCCTGGACCTGGTCGCGGACGGCCGCGCCGTGGAGATCCTGCGCAACGCGGGAGTGGAGTCGCCGGGGCTGGAACCGGCGGCCCGTACGCTCGGCCCGCTGGTGCACGAGGCGCTGCGCCGCCGGGGCTACCGGTTCGAGCACCCGCTGCGCCAGCACGTCTACGTGGGACCGGCCTGGGACCGCATCGACGTCACCGAGCTGCTGGAGTCACTGGACCGGCCCAACGCGGTCGCCCGCCTCGGCTACCTGCTCACCTGACGCGGGACAGCGCGGGGGCGGGGTGGGCGAGTTCCGGCGGGGGCGTGCTGCCGTCGGGCTTGCGCACGGCGGCGAAGCGCAGCCGCACGTAGTCGGCGACCCAGCCGGACTCGCGCCGCAGCGCCGGGGCGGCCAGTACGTTGATCCGCTCCAGCAGCGGCTCGGTCAGCTCCGGCGGAACGTCGGCCAGCGGCTCGGCGGCGAAGATCCGTACCCAGTCGGCGGCGCCGCCCGGGCCCTCGGTCATCCGGGTGGGCCGGTCGAAGTACTCCAGCAGGCGGACGGTGAAGCCGCCCTCCTCGAGCCGGTTGGCGTACTCCGCGGGGGTGGGGAAGTACCACGGCAGCTCCGGCTCGGACAGCCCGAACTCCCGCCAGGCGGTCTGCATCGCGGCGATCAGCTCGGCGCAGTTGCCCGCACCGCCCATCTCCGCGACGAAACGGCCGCCCGGGCGGAGCGACGCGTACGCCTTGTTGATCACGGCGTCGGGGTCGCGGGTCATCCAGTGCAGGGCGCCGTTGGAGGCGACCGCGTCGAACGGCTCCGCCACGGTGAACTCATGGGCGTCGCCGACCGCGAAGGACAGCTCCGGGTTGAGCGCGCGCGCCTGGGCGATCATTTCCGACGACCCGTCGATGCCGAGCGTCTCCGCGCCGCGCGCGGCGATCTCGGCCGCGAGCGCGCCGGTGCCGCAGCCCAAGTCGATGATCTTTTCCCCCGGCTGCGGGTCGAGCAGGTCGACCAGCGGCGCCCCGTGAGCGGAGACGTACCCGAAGGCGCTGTCGTAGGTCACAACGGCCCAGTTACTCATCCCGCCCCCTACAGTCCCCAGTCACGCAAGCAACATATCGGACAATCGGTGCAGGTAATGGTGGGTTGCCGATGGTGGTCCGGGCGGTGTGCGGTTCGTGACCGGATGGGCAGGTCCGCCGTCCCACCGGGGCCTGAGGGGGCTGCGGCCAGTCGGTTGGCCCGGTCGTTGCGGGGGCGTACGGTCTTTGCCATGGCGCAGACCCTGACGTTGCCGGTGCCCGGGACGCTCACCGCGCGGCTCCTCGTGGTGGATCCGCGCCGGCCCGCACCGGAGGGGATCTCCCGGGGCGGCCGGATCGAGGAGATCGGGCCGGGCCACGCCGCGCTGCCCCTGCCCGGGCTGCTCGCCCGCGGCGGCGCGCCGCCCGAGGTGCTGGACCGGCTGCGGCACGGCGGACGGCACCTGCTGGTCGAGGCGAGCGGGCCGCCCGGATGGCCGCCCCGGCACCTGTTCGAGGCGATGACGAGCGGTGGCGCGCTGGCGCACCTCACCGGCGGGGTGCTGATCGACCCGCTGACGAGCCGGCTGGTCCCCCCGGAGAGCGTCGACCACGCCCCCGGCGATCCGGGTGCGTTTCTGCCCCAGCACTTCGTGCGGATCAGTGGGTCCACGCACGGCGACGGCCTGCACCTGTCGACCGCCGGGCTCGGCCGGCTCGGGCTCCCGGAGATCCGCACCCTCGGGCTGCCGCCGTACCTCGGCCAGGCCTGGGCGCGGCTGACGAACTCGCTCGCCTATCACCTGGTCCAGGACCTCTGGACGGACCTCGAGCAGACGCTGGGTCTCACCTCGCGGGAGGTGCCCGACGAGCTGTCGGTGACGCCGGACGACGTGGCGATGGCGGAGTCGGAGGACCCGCTGACCGCCTACGAGGTACGCGTCCGGCTCTGGCCCGGCAACGGATACCTCACCCTGGTGCCCCCGCGCGGCTTCGCCGGGTCGGAGTCGCAGTGGCGCAGCGAGGTGGTCATCATGCTCTTCCCCGCCGCCCGGATCTGACCGCGGCCCCTCGTACGGCGGAGCGCCCGCGTCTGTCTAGGATTCAGGCGTTCCGCCGACCAAGGGAGCGTTCATGACGTACACGGAGATCCGTTACGAGGTCGCGGACGGGGTCGCGACGATCACCCTCGACCGGCCTTCCCGGATGAACGCCTACACCTACGTGATGCGCGGGGAGATGCTCGCGGCCTTCGACGAGATCGACGCCGACGACTCCGTACGGGCCGTGGTGGTCACCGGCGCGGGGCGGGCCTTCTGCGCGGGCGCCGACCTGGAGGGCGGCGGGGCGACGTTCGACAGGACCCGGTACGGCGACATGTTCGCCGGGGACGATCTGCTGGCGGACGGTACGCCCCGGGACGGGGGCGGCACGGTGGCGCTGCGGATCGCCGGCTGCCTCAAGCCCGTCATCGCCGCCATCAACGGGGCGGCGGTGGGCGTCGGCATCACCATGACCCTCCCGATGGACGTGCGGCTGTGCGCCGACACGGCCAGGTTCGGGCTGGTGTTCGCCCGCCGCGGCATCGTCACCGAGGCGGCCTCCAGCTGGTTCCTGCCGCGCCTGGTGGGGATCTCGCAGGCGATGGAGTGGGCGGCCACCGGCCGCGTCTTCCCAGCCTCCGAGGCGCTCTCCGGCCGGCTCGTCTCCCGGGTGCTGCCGCCCGGCGAGCTGCTGCCCGCGGCGTACGAGCTCGCCCGGGAGATCGCCGACAACACCTCGGCGGTGTCCGTGGCGGCCATCCGGCGGCTCATGTGGTCGGGGCTGTCGGCCGCCTCGCCCTGGGAGGCGCACGCCGCCGACTCGCGGCTGATGAACGCCCTCGGGGGTTCACCCGACACGGCCGAGGGGGTCACGTCCTTCCTGGAGAAGCGGCCCGCGGTCTTCCCCATGCGGGTCGCCGCCGACCTGCCCGCGGAGGTCCCCTCCTGGCCCGACCGCCCCGAGGGACTGTGACCGCCGGAGGCCCGGTGCGGGGATCCCGGTCGGCCCGGGCGGGGGCCCTGTCCGTGTGAGCCCGTCCGTGTGAGCCTGTCCGTGTGAGCCCGGTCACAGCGGGGCCAGGTCAGAAGGGCCGAGCAGGGTCCAGCCATTCGCGGGCCTGGGGCAATTTACTGCCGATCTCGGCGTGTCCGGAGTGTCTTCCCGCGGCGGGACGAACAGGGCTGCCGGCGCCGTCGCGGCGAGGCGCTCGCGGCGGGCTAGCGCGGGCGGCGCGGCGGCGCGGGCGGGACGACCTTGCCGGCCACGATGATCCCCTCCGGGACTTCGACCAGCTCATCGGTACGGCGCCGGATCTCAAGGACGCCGCCCGACCACGATTCGAGTACGCCGACCACGTCGCTGTACTCTCCCGTTGGCAGACGGCGGCGGAGCGAGACCCGCTTTCCCACGTCCGCCGGAGTGACGGTGAGAACCAACCGTGCGCCGAATCGGGCGGACATGTGGCGACCCCCATGTCGAATCGGGTAACCGGACACGGACATACTAGGTTCAGCAAGCTTGCGGTGAGCCGTGGCGAAGGCCCGAGAGGAGTCATGACGTGACCTACGTCATTACGCAACCCTGCGTGGATCTGCTCGACAAAGCATGTATTGAAGAGTGCCCCGTCGACTGCATCTACGAGGGCAAGCGTATGCTTTACATCCACCCGGACGAGTGCGTTGACTGTGGTGCGTGTGAGCCGGTTTGCCCTGTTGAAGCCATCTACTACGAGGACGACGTCCCGGAGCAGTGGAAGGACTTCTACAAGGCGAACGTCGAGTTCTTCGACGAGCTCGGTTCGCCCGGCGGTGCGTCCAAGGTCGGCAAGATCGACCGTGACCACCCGATCGTGGCGGCGCTGCCGCCGCAGAGCGAGGAATAACCGCCGGAGCCTTCGTGCTCAACGCGCTCGACAAGCATCGCGTCAAGGCCGTGACCACGGTCGCCAACGATTCGTGGTCGCGGCCTTGAGGCGTTCGGTGGCGGCCGGTGCGGCCGGGCAGGAACACCGGCAGGAACACGGGACGGACCCGGCGGGGCCGTACGAGCCGCAGTAGAAGCCGTAGCAGAGGGGGGCGACGTTGATCACGCTGCCGGACTTTCCATGGGACCGCCTGGAGCCGTACAAGGCGACGGCGCTGGAGCACCCGGACGGCATCGTCGACCTGTCGGTCGGTACCCCCGTCGACCCGACCCCGGAGATCGTGCGCAGGGCCCTGGCCGAGGCCGCCGACGCGCCGGGCTATCCCCTGACGTACGGGACGCTCCGGCTGCGTGAGGCCGCGGCCGGCTGGCTGCGCCGCCGGTTCGGGGTGCACGCGGACCCTGCCGCGATCCTGCCGGCCATCGGCACCAAGGAACTCGTGGCGTGGCTGCCGACCCTGCTGGGCGCTGGGCCCGGCGACCGCGTGGTCTTTCCGGAGCTCGCCTACCCCACCTACGACGTCGGAGCGCGCATCGCCGGAGCGGAGTCGGTGGCCAGCGACGGGCTGCTGTCGCTCGGCCCGGGCAACCCCACGCTGGTCTGGCTCAACTCCCCGTCCAATCCCACCGGCAAGGTGCTGCCGGCCGAGCACCTGCGCAAGGTCGTCTCCTGGGCCCGCGAGCGGGGTGTGCTGGTCGTCAACGACGAGTGCTACCTGGAGCTGGGCTGGGATCCGGCCCGGCCGCCGATCTCGATCCTGCACCCCGACATCTGCGGCGGCTCGCACGAGGGGCTGCTCACCGTCCACTCGCTGTCCAAGCGCTCCAACCTGGCCGGCTACCGCGCCGGGTTCGTCGCGGGTGACCCGGACGTGGTCAAGCGGCTGCTCGAGGTCCGCAAGCACGCCGGGATGATCATGCCCGCGCCGGTGCAGGCGGCGATGGCCGTGGCGCTCGACGATGACGCGCACGTCGAGGTCCAGCGGGAGCGCTACCGGCGGCGGCGGGCCATGCTGAAGGCCGCGTTCGAGTCGTACGGCTTCCGTATCGACCATTCCGAGGGGTCGCTGTACCTGTGGGCCACCCGCGACGAGCCGTGCTGGGACACCGTCGCGCACCTCGCCGCACTGGGCATCCTGGTGGCCCCCGGCGACTTCTACGGCACGGCGGGCGCCCGGCACGTGCGCATCGCCTTCACGGCCACCGACGAGCGCGTCGCCGCCGGCGTGGCCCGCCTGGCCTGAGCCCCCGGATGCTGGCCGCCCTCGACGCCGCGTACGCCGACGCCCGTGCCGAGACCCTGTGCTTCACGCTGGACGAGCCCCCCATCGACGGGCTGGTGACGCTGCCGCTGCTGGTCGGGGGCGTGCGGGCGGAGTTGCGGCTGCTCGGCTCGGCCCATCAGGTGATCGCCGGCCCGGTGACCGAGACGGTCGCGACGCTGCCCGGCCGCCCGGGTCCGCTCCCGTACAGCCTGGGCCGTGAGGTCGGCGGCTGGTCCTACCGCTTCACCGCCGACGTCTACCGGCGCGCGGCGGCGGACTTCCAGTCGGCCACCTCCTTCCTGCGGAAGTACCTCGCAGACCGGGAGGACGCGCTGGCCGGCACCTATCCGGGAGCGCCGGACGCGATCAGCGCCATCCTGCTCCGGCCCGTCGCCCGCGGCCTGGACTGGCGGACCTGGCACACCTTCCCGGGCACCCGGGAGATCGTCGTCACCCGCAGCCGAATGCTGATCCCCTGACCCCCGCCGTCCCTTGCCCCCCCGTGGTGGGTGTCAGTCGGGGACCGAGCGGCGGATGGCGCGGTCGACGGCGCGCTGGAACGAGGTGACGACCGCCTGGACGGTCAGCGGCTTGAGCCGGGTGGCCATCTCCAGCAGCCGCTCGCGTTCCTCGGCGGGCCGGCCCTGCTCGCGATACCGCCGTACGACCGTGTCCTGGAAGACGCGTTGCAGATCGTCGGCGAGGGCCGCGGTGTGCCGTTCCATCGCCTCGTGCGCGGCGACCAGGGTCTCGAGCGGCATCGGCAGCTCGGCCAGCTCGGCGGTGACCCCGAGCAGCGGTGGGCTGGCCACCCGTACCCGGTCGGCGGGAAGCCGCTCCACCACGCCCAGCGCCGCCAGCCGGTCGAGGGTGTCGTCGTCCAGATGCCGGCCGGCCCGCTTGTCGAGCTCGTGCCGGTCGAGGTCCTCGGGCTGGTCGGGTGCCCAGGGCGACAGCAGGGCCCGTTGCAGGGCGAGATCCTCGGGGGAGGCGTCGAGGGGGATGCGCTGCAGGTGCTTCTCGATCGAGGCCAGCGTCAGCCCGAGTGTTTGAAGTTCCCGTACGAGTTCCAGCCGGCCGAGGTGCTCGGGTCCGTACAGCCCGGTCCGGCCGCGCAGCCGCGGCGGCGGCAGCAGCCCGCGACCCGCGTAGAAGCGCACGGTCCGTACGCTGACGCCGGCGCGGGCGGCCAGCTCGTCCACCGTGAGCTCCGGTGTCATCGGCCCCCCAGGCTGCTCGACGTATGTGACAGTGCCAGTGTTACATTAATGATGTATCAGTAGCCACTTACCCGCGGTCCGCGTATGCCCCCGGCCGCGGGCCGGAAGGAACAGGGAGATCCACCTGATGGCACGCGAGATCTTCACCGAGGAGCACGAGGCCTTCCGGGACATGGTGCGGTCCTTCATCGCGAAGGAGATCACGCCGTTCCACGAGCAGTGGGAGAAGGACGGCATCGTCTCCCGCGACGTCTGGCTGGCGGCCGGCCGTCAGGGGCTGCTCGGGATCGACATCGACGAGGAGTACGGCGGCGGCGGCAACGACGACTACCGGTACTACATCGTCTTCAACGAGGAGCTCGCGAAGGCCGGTGTGCACGGGCCCGGTTTCGCGGTGCACAACGACATCAACGGCGGCTACCTCAGGCAGCTGTGCACCGAGGAGCAGAAGCGGCGCTGGCTGCCCGGCTACTGCTCCGGTGAGATCATCACCGGTATCGCGATGACCGAGCCGGCCGCAGGGTCCGACCTGCAGGGCATCAAGACCACCGCGGTCAAGGACGGCGACGACTACGTCCTCAACGGGTCCAAGACGTTCATCTCCAACGGCATCCTCGCCGACCTGGTGATCGTCGTGGCCAAGACCGACCCGGCCGCCGGGGCGAAGGGCGTCAGCCTGCTGATGGTCGAGCGTGGCATGCCGGGGTTCGAGCGCGGCCGCAACCTGGACAAGGTGGGCATGCACGCGCAGGACACCGCGGAGTTGTTCTTCGACAACGTACGGGTGCCGCAGGCCAACCTCCTCGGCGCGGAGGGCATGGGCTTCATCTACCTCATGCAGAACCTGGCCCGCGAGCGGCTGTCGATCGGCACCACCGCGCTGGCGGCGGCCGAGTCCGCCTTCGAGCAGACCCTGGAGTACTGCAAGACCCGGGAGGCCTTCGGCCGCCCGATCGGGAAGTTCCAGCACAACCGGTTCACGCTCGCCGAGATGAAGACCGAGCTGTCGGTCGCGCGCGCGTTCACCGAGCAGTGCATCGTCAAGGAGAGCACCTCGGACCTCAGCGCCGAGGAGGCCGCGATGCTGAAGTACTGGAACACCGAGTTGCTCAAGACCGTCGTCGACCGGTGCGTCCAGCTGCACGGCGGATACGGCTACATGATGGAGTACCCCATCGGCAAGGCCTACCAGGACGTACGGATCCAGACGATCTTCGGCGGCACCACCGAGATCATGAAGGAGATCATCGGCCGTAGCCTGGGGGTCTAGAGGGTTTTCGGGGCTCCGGGTCTAGAGGCTCCGGGTCTAGAGGCTCGGGGCCTGGCCCGGTCCGGCTGACGACGCGGCACCGGGGAAGAGCCCGGGCGGCACTCGCTCCCAGGCGCGGGCGAAGGCCTCGGGGAACTCGGCGAGCGGCACCGGGTGCCGCCAGGCGCCCTTGCTGTGGCCGTACGGCCAGTAACGGGCGGGCAGGCCGCCGTCATGACACGCCCGCGCGAGCTGTGCGGCGCGCACCCGGATGTGCGCCAGCGCCAGTCGCGCAGTGCCCTCACGGGCCGTCCAGGCGGGATCCCATCCCGGCGGGACGGCCCCGGACCCGGTGCCGACCCGTTCCAGCCATGCCCGCCAGCGGGCGGCGTCGGTGCCCCCGGGGCTCCCTTGTTCGCGCAGGGACAGTTCGCGCAGGGACAGTTCGCGCAGGGACAGGTGGTACGCGGCGGCGAACCACCAGATCGGCGGACCGGATCCGTTCCTTCCGGCGGCCAGGTTCCGGCGCGGAGACCAGAAGGGCAGTCCGGCGGTGGCGATCAGTATGTCGGGGCCGTCCTGCGGCGCGTCCGCGTCATGGAGCAGCTCGCGCAGCCGCGCCCAGAGCGCCTCCCGGTCGGCGGGCAAGCCGCGTTGCGCCGGACCCGGCAGCCGCAGGCTGACGCTCCGGCGTACGCGCCACTCCCGTCCCGCGGGTTCGCCGGCCGGACCCGGCACACGGTCGGTCCACCGGACCGTACCGTCCCGGACCTCCAGCTTCGCCCGGTGCGGTGGCTCTGGCGGCGGCGCCATGGGCAGCGGCACCTCGGGGGCCAAGTCCGCGAGCCGGAGTGGGTGCACGAGATCCTCGAAGTCGTCCGTGTGGACCAGGAGCTCGCCGGAGATCGCGAAGACGCGGCCGATCCCGGTGGTCCGGCGCTCGCCGGTGGCCGGTACGGCCCGGGCCACCAGCGGGCCGTGCTTGTCCGTGTAGACGACCACCAGGGCGTCCCCGAAGAACCTGATCAGATGCACATGGCACCCGAAGTAGGGCGCGTAGGTGTAGAGACCGGTCCGCCACCGGCGTGCTCCACCGCCTGCGACGTTGATCGTGAACTCGATGGGCGGGCTGCTGCGGTGGTCGGTCTCGGTGGTCTCCTCGATCCAGCCGAACCGTCCGGCGCCGTCCTCGGTGCCGGCCAGGACCCTCCGGCCCGGCGACGTTCCTTCCCCGGCCGACGGCAGGGACTCCGGATAGGGCCCGGCCAGGCCGAGCGCCGCGCCGATCCCGGCGAGCAGCCGCCGCCGATCCTCTGAACCCACGATGTCGACGTCCCCTGCCGTTGAGCCCCGAGTCGGCCGCCTGTCGCACACGTTGACCGGATCCGCTGATCGATGGTATTCACCGGGCATGGCCGGGGTCGATGGGCCGGTGCACGCGAGGAACGCGCTGCGGTCCGCTTCTACGCACGCAAGGGCAACGCGTGCCGCGTTCGGGGCGCTGGCGGACGAGATCCACGCGGGACGTCACGACCTGTGAGCCGCTGGTTCAGCGGCTGGTTCAGCGGTGGTCGTTCTCGGTGAGCACGATCACCCAGGCCCGGCGCTCGGCGATCTTGCCGTCGCGCATCACGAACACCTCGGCCATCGACAGTCGTACGGGCTCACCGGTCTCCTGGGGCGCCCACCCGAGAAGTTCGGCCATCACGGTGTCGCCCTCCTCGACCATCCGTATGACCTCCAGCCGGGGAGGGCCGACGAAGCCGGGCCCCTCGATGGCGTTGCCGTACGCCTCCTTACCGGTCAGGTGGAAGTGGCCGAACACGGTCCACTCGATGTCCTCGGTCAGGCAGGCCAGGATCTTCTCGTGGTCGTTCGCCCGGAAACCGTCAAGGTAGGTCTCCACCGTCCGCTTGTTCGGGGACTTGTCGTTCGGGGACGTGGCCATACGGACTCCTCTGTCCTCGGGCGCCCGGTGCGGACGCCTCTGATGGAAGTCGTAACCGGCGTCCGGCTCTCGACATCGCGCGAACGACGAGTGGTCGCCACCACGGCGGAGGCCTTACTCGGCGGTGAGGTCTTCGAATAACTGTTCGAGGATTGTCGGTGACCGTGTGTAGCTTGAAGGTGTGCGCTCAGTGACGGAGTGGGAGGCGGCCACCAGCGGGGAGCTGGTGGAGCTGGCCCATGCGGCGCTGGGGGTGCTGGCCGTGCGGGCGGCGCCACAATGTCCCACGGTCTGCCTTGAGCTGGCCGAGCGGCTGGGCGCGGCGCTGGATCTCGGTGAGGCCGCCATGGCGGGTCTGGTCGGGCGGGCCGACGCGGCCGCGGAGCCGTCGCGGCAGCGGTACGCGGGGACCCGCGGATGGCTGACGACGGCGATGGGAATGCGCAGTGGCCGCGCCTCCGAGCGCCTGACGACTGCCCGTCAGCTACCCCGCCTGCCGCGCACCGCGGGCTTGGTGTCGGCCGGGAAGCTCCCGTACGGATACGCCGCGACGATCTGCGAGGCGGTCGCGCGCCTGTCGGATGAGGATGCCCTGGCCGCCGAGCGGATTCTGCTGGACGCGGCACTCGAGGGGGTCTCGGCGACCAAGGTCGCCAAGCTGGGTGATCGGATCGGCCAGGTCATCGCCGAACGCGACGGCACCGACGACCCCGGCCAGGACGCCCGGCGTGGGACCCGGTCGTGGTTGCGGATGTCGCGTTATCTGGGTGGACGTGGCGCCGTGCGCGGCGACCTGGATCCTGAGCTCGCGGCGCTGCTGGCCGACCGGCTGGCACCGCTGGCCAAGCCGGCCGGCCCGGAGGACACCCGCGACCAGGCCGAGCGCAACGCCGACGCGTTGCGCATGCTGCTGAGCGGGGGCGGTGCGAGCTGGAACGCGACCCTGGTCATCAGCCTTGACGATGACGATGACGGCGACTGCGGCAACGCCGCCGGCGCCGATGCCACCGCGCATGTGAAAGCCGATGTGCCCGCCCATGACGATGAGCGCCCGGACAAGGCCGACCCTGCAGATCCGGTCGATGCGGGTCCGGTCGATGCGGATTCGGTCGGCGTGGATCCGGTTGATGCGGATCGGGGCGGCGTGGATCGGGGCGGTGTGAATCGGGGCGGTGTGAATCGGGGCGGTGTGGATCGGGGCGGTGCGGTGAGGACCGACGGGATGGCGGTCGGCGACCCGGTGGAGACCGACGGCGCGCCGGACTCGGTCAAGACCGATGACATGGTGAGGGCCGACGGCGCGGTGACGGTCAGCGACCCAGACGAGTCCGGCGAAGGTGACGATGACCGGGTGCCGGAGGGAAGGCTGCGGGTGCCGGTGTGGCCGCTGGAGAACATCACCGGTGGCTGGCGCATCCGGGCCCGGCTGGCCGACGGCACCCCCATCAGCCCGCAGCAGGCTCGCATCATCGCGCTGAACGCGGGGATCTCCGCGCTGGTCCTCGGGTCGGAGGGGCATCCCCTCTACCTCGGCCGCACGGCTCGGTTCGTCACTCCGGCCCAGCGACGGGCGCTCGAAGCCCTCTACGAGACCTGCAGTGCCGACGAGTGCGACATCCCCGTGCGAATGTGCCAGCTGGACCACGTGTTCAACTGGACCGAGAACGGCACTACCGACATCGACCGCCTCGCCCCGGCATGCGCCTTCCATAACCGCCTGAAATACGCCCATCCGGAATGGTTCACCATTTCCCGCGACAGGTCGGGCCGGTGGCGGTACACCATCAGCCGTCCGCGCCCCCGCTGGAACCACCGCACACAAGCACAAGGACCGTAAGCAGGCGGGACGGCCAGAGGGGCACGAATCTCCTCGGGTTCGGGCCGAAAGGCCAGAGCACCGCGCAGTCGACTTGGCGGATCGTCGGTCCCGCGCGGGATAGGTGACTCTTGCTGACCCTACGTGTCCATGACGTCACAGGAGTCGTGCGGGAGGGCTTGCCGCAGACCGTGGGCGAAAGCCGACGGCCAACAGTGACACCCGACGGCCAACAGGGCGGGTGTGCTGCCGCATGACCGCCGGCCCGGCCGAATGCCCGGTCTCGGCTCCGAGCGCGTCCAGGATGCCCGATCTCCCGAGCCTGGTCAGGCCGGGGCGGTCAGCGGATGATGACCCGGTCGGTGGGGGCCTTGTCGTCGTCGTCCCAGCCGGCGAATCCGTCGTCGGCCCGCCAGCGCTTGCCGCCGAAGCGCACCTCGGTCAGGCCGTACCCCTGCGCGTGCGACACGGCCCAGGAGGCCACCGACCACCCCAGTGCCGGATTCGGCACGCTCACGGCGCCATCGTCCACGTGCAGCGGCGGGCCGTACCCGGTCTGGAGCAGTTGCGCCGCCGCCGTCAGCCGCGGCTTGGTCCGGCGGTCGGGGGAGTACCAGCAGCGGACCGCAGCCGTCACCCGGCCGGTGTAGCCGCCCGCCATGACCTTCGCACTGCCCTCATGCTGGGCATAGAGGCTGCCGTCGGCGCTGCGCTGGACCTTCTGCGCCGCCTCGTGCACGGGCAACGTCTGGTAGCGCTTGACCTTGACCAGGGCGTCGAAGAACCGCGTGCTCGCGTACGCCGGGTCACTGATCTTCTCCGGCTTCCCCCAGCCCTGGGAGGGCCGTTGCTGGAACAGGCCGATGGAGTCCCGGTCGCCGCCGGTCAGATTGCGGATTTTGGACTCCTGGAACGCCGTCGCGTAGGCGATCACCAGCGCCTGCTCGGGCAGATGTTTTCGCTGGGACACCGCGGCGATGGTCGCCGCGTTCGCCGCCTGCTCCAGATCGAGCCGCACCGAGCCGTCCGGTGTCCGCACTTCACAGTTGTCGCCGTGCAGGTACGGGCGAAGGTGGGACAGCAGCGCGTAGACACCGACTCCAATAGCGAGCACGACGACCAGGGCCGCGCCGGTCCACCGCACCCGCCTGGTCTTCCACTTCGCCACGCCATCCGATCGAACCACGTCACGACCGTACCGGCAGAAGCGCACCGATAAGCTCCAGGCCATGACCGAAACGTTCTTCAGCCCGATCAGCGCGGCCGTCGACGAGCTGTGGGAGCGCCGGGCCGGGCTCACCACCGAGGACGCCGACGCCCGCGCGGCCATCGTGGCGGCCGTCGACCAGATCGACACCGGTGAGGCGCGGGTCGCCTTCGTCGACAAGGCCAGCAATGAGGTCGTCGTGGACGAGCGGGCCAAGCGGGCGATCCTGATGAGCTTCAAGGTGCTCGGGATGGTCCGGTCCCAGGTCGGTGACTTCCACCACCACGACCGCATCCCGCTCAAGACCCGGCTGGACGGCGTACGGGTGGTTCCCGGCGCCATCGCCCGCTGGGGCTCCTACCTCGCGCCCGGCGTCGTGCTCATGCCGTCGTTCACCAACATCGGCGCCTACGTCGACAGCGGCACCATGGTCGACACCTGGGCCACCGTCGGCTCCTGCGCGCAGATCGGCAAGAACGTCCACCTCTCCGGAGGCGTGGGCATCGGCGGCGTGCTCGAACCGCCGAACGCGGTGCCGGTCGTGGTGGAGGACGACGCCTTCATCGGCTCCCGCTCGATGGTCGTCGACGGCGCGCGCGTCCGTACCGGTGCCAAGCTCGGTGCGGGGTCCATCCTCACCAAGACCACCCGGGTCTTCGATGTGGAGACCGGCGAGGAACTGGCCCGTGGCGAGGCGCCGGCCTGGTCGGTGTGCGTCGGCGGCACCCGGACCAAGACGTTCAACGGCGGGGAGTTCGGCCTGCCCTGCCTGCTGGTGCTCAAGCGGCTGGAAGAGGGTCAGCAGCACGACAAGCTCGCCCTCAACGACATCCTGCGCGAACACGGCGTCGACGCCTGACAGGACCCCGCAAGTGCCCGCCGGCTCACGGCACGTGATCGGCCGACGGTCGGCGGGCACGGGTGACCCGGCAGGTCGGGACGGGCGACCACCAGGTGTTCGGGCGTACGCTCTGGTGGCATGCGACTTGACCTGTTCTCCGACGTCGGAGCGTTGACAGCTGCCCTGGTGGACATCGAGTCGGTGAGCGGCAACGAGAGGACGCTCGTCGACGCGGTCGATGAGGCGCTGCGCGCCCTCCCGCATCTGAAGGTGGACCGGGACGGCGACTCGCTGGTGGCCCGGACGACGCTCGGCCTGCCGGAGCGGGTGATCCTCGCCGGGCACTCCGACACCGTGCCGGTCAACGGGAACCTGCCGTCCCGGATCGAGGGCGACCGGATGTACGGCTGCGGGACCTCCGACATGAAGAGCGGTCTGGCGGTGCTGCTCCGGCTGGCCGCCACGGTCCCCGCGCCCAACCGGGACGTCACCTACGTGGTGTACGAATGCGAGGAGGTCGCGGCCGAGCGCAGCGGGCTCAAGCGGCTGGCCGAGACCCGGCCCGGCCTGATCGAGGGCGACTTCGCGGTGCTGCTGGAGTCCACCCTGGCGGAGATCGAGGGCGGCTGCCAGGGCACCATGCGCATCGAGGTGACGGCACGGGGGGAGCGGGCGCACACCGCGCGGGCCTGGATGGGTTCGAACGCCATCCACAGCGCCGCGGAGATCTTGGACGTGCTGCGCGCGTACGAGCCCGCCCGCCCGGTGGTGGACGGGCTGACCTTCCACGAGGGGCTCAACGCCGTCTTCATCCGGGGCGGCGTGGCGGGCAACGTGGTCCCCGATGAGTGCGTGGTCACCATCAACTACCGCTTCGCCCCGGACAAGTCCGTCGCCGAGGCCGAGGCCGTACTGCGGGAGCTCTTCGCGGGGTTCGAGGTGACCGTCGTCGACGCCGCCGCCGGTGCCCGCCCCGGGCTGGGCCACCCCGCGGCGGCCGCGTTCGTCACGGCGATCACCGGGCGGCCCGACGTCGCCGAGGGGGTCGCCGAGGGCAGCGTGCGGCCCAAGCTCGGCTGGACCGACGTGGCCCGCTTCTCGGCGCTCGGGATCCCCGCCGTCAACTGCGGTCCCGGTGATCCCGCCCTGGCGCACACCAAGGGGGAGTACGTCGAGATACCGCGCATTTTCGCCTGTGAGGAGCGTATGCGCACGTGGCTCACCAAATGAGGCCCACCGGAAAAGATGGGGCACGGCTTGGCGGCCTTCGTTACCGTGAGGGCATGGAACCGAAGGACAGCACACGTATGCACCGTCAAGGGCCCGCGATGCTGCGTGGCAAGGCGATCCCCCAGACCACGACCGATCAGCGGCTGCTCGACACGCGCGGCCCGTCAGCCTGGGTGCACGAGGACCCGTGGCGGGTGCTGCGGATCCAGGCCGAGTTCGTGGAGGGCTTCGGGCTGCTGGCCGAGCTGGGACCGGCGGTCAGCGTCTTCGGTTCGGCCCGGACCAAGCCGGGCTCCGCCGAGTACGAGCTGGCCGTCGAGATCGGCGCGAAGCTTACCGACGCGGGCTATGCCGTCATCACCGGCGGCGGTCCCGGGATCATGGAGGCCGGTAACAAGGGCGCCGACGAGAACGGCGGGGTCTCGGTCGGGCTCGGCATCGAGCTGCCCTTCGAGCAGTCGATGAACGCCTACATCGACATCGGCCTGGAGTTCCGCTACTTCTTCGTCCGCAAGACGATGTTCGTGAAGTACTCGCAGGCCTTCGTGGTGCTGCCGGGAGGCTTCGGCACGCTGGACGAGCTGTTCGAGGCGATCACGCTCGTCCAGACCAAGAAGATCACGCAGTTCCCGATCGTGCTGGTCGGCACCGAGTACTGGGGCGGGCTGCTGGACTGGATCAGGTCCACCATGCTGCCCAGCGGCAAGATCTCCCCCTCGGATCCGGAGCTGCTGCAGCTCACCGATGATCCTGACGAGGTCGTACGCATCGTGCAGGAGGCCCACGAGAACCACCAGCGGGAGCTCGAAGAGGCCTCACAGCGGTCCACCGCGGAGACCGCGGGCACATGAGCGGTCTGTCCATCTGCGTGTTCTGTGCCTCCAGCAGCCGGATCGATCCCAAGTACCTCGACCTGGCCGCCGAGGTCGGCACCGAGCTGGCCCGCCGTGGCCACTCGCTGGTGTCCGGCGGCGCCACCGTGTCGTCGATGGGCGCGGTGGCCGCGGCGGCCCGCTCCGGCGGTGCCCGCACGGTCGGCGTCATCCCCGAATCGATGGACGACGGGGAGCTGCCCGACCACGGCAACGACGAGCTGATCGTCACTGCCGACATGCGTACCCGCAAGGCCGAGATGGACCGCCGCTCGGACGCCTTCCTGGTGCTGCCCGGCGGGCTCGGCACACTGGAGGAGCTCTTCGAGATCTGGACCTCCCGGGTGCTGGGCATGCACGACAAACCGCTGGTCATCCTCGATCCGTACGGTCTGTACGGCCCGTTGCGGACGCTGCTCGACCACCTCAGCACCGAGGGCTTCGCCCGGCCCAAGGCGCTGGAGGCCGTCGACTGGACCTTCTCGGTACCGGAGGCGTTCGAACTACTGGAGCGCCCTGGCGGGCATCTGCGGCCGACCGCCGAGGAGCGCGCCGAAGCCCAGCCCTGATCTGGAGCGTTTACCTCCTCATAACCCCTGGTTCAGCCTGGCGCGCCAGGCTCGGCGAGGCACCATTGTTTAGGTATGAGGAGTTTGCTCCATGTCTGTGTCCCGCCGTGGCTTCGTGGCCGGTGGCGCCGCCTCCGCGCTGGCCATCACCTTCGCCGGCAGTCTTGACACGATCTTCCAGACCGCCGCCAACGCCGACTCGTCCGCGGGGGAGGCCTACGGATACGGCCCGCTGATCCCCGATCCGAAGGGCGTGCTCGACCTGCCCAAGGGCTTCTCGTACAAGACCCTGTCCGTCGAGGGTGACCCGATCTCCCCCGGAGTGGTCGTACCCGGCCACCACGACGGCACCGCCACCTTCGCGGGCAAGCACCACCACACCCTCCTGGTGCGCAACCACGAGCAGGACACCAGCGGCACCAAGGCCGTCGCCCCCCCGCACCTGGTCTACGACCCCGCCGTCTGGGGCGGC
Organism: Actinomadura scrupuli; assembly: GCF_050971785.1. Classification (NCBI taxonomy): domain Bacteria; kingdom Bacillati; phylum Actinomycetota; class Actinomycetes; order Streptosporangiales; family Thermomonosporaceae; genus Actinomadura; species Actinomadura scrupuli. The sequence goes on from NZ_JBPCCU010000002.1 coordinate 1,027,193, forward strand.
ACGACCAACCTCGAGGTCGACCGGCACGGCAACCTGGTCTCGCAGTACGTCAGCCTGGCCGGCACCGTCCGCAACTGCGCCGGTGGCCGTACGCCCTGGCACACCTGGCTGACCTGCGAGGAGACCGAGGGCATCGCCGCCCAGACCAAGAGCCACGGCTGGGTCTTCGAGGTCGACGTGCACGGCAAGAAGACCAAGCCGATCCCGCTGACCGCGCTCGGCCGGTTCGCGCACGAGGCGGTGGCCGTCGACCCGCACACCAACGTCGCGTACCTGACCGAGGACGCGAGTGGCCCGTTCGGGCTCTTCTACCGGTTCCGGCCGAAGAACCGCCACGGCGGTTACCACTCGTACCTGGCCGGCGGGGACCTGGAGGCGCTGTACATCCCGGACGTTCCCGACCTGTCCGTCGTGCAGGAGCCCGGCACCCGGCTCAAGGGCGTCAAGTGGCTGCCGGTGCCCGACCCGTCGGCCGCGACCGTCTCCACCCGCAAGCAGTTCGACAAGATCACCCGCAGCCAGAAGCTCGAGGGCGCCTGGTGGGGCCGGGAGTCGGTCTACTTCGCGGCCAGCTTCGCGCACACCGCGGACGGCGCCCCGGCGGCGCACGCCGGCCAGATCTGGAAGTACACCCCCCGGACCAACACCCTTGAGCTGGAGACCATCTTCAAGCCGGGCGGCAAGTTCGACGGCCCCGACAACATCTCGGTCTCGCCGTACGGCGGCGGCGTGGTGATCGCAGAGGACGGCGACGGCGAGCAGTTCCTGGTCGGCACCACCGGCAAGGGCAAGCCCTTCCCGATCGGCCGCAACGCTCTCAACGACGTCGAGTTCACCGGCGTCACGTTCTCGCCGGACGGGCAGATCCTGTTCGCCAACCGGCAGGAGGGGCCCGGCGTGACCTTCGCGATCTCCGGCCCCTGGGCGCACATCCGCGGCTGACCTGGGCGTGATCACGGCCGCATGACCACGATCGCATGGCCACAGCGGAGCGATCACCGTACGGCCGCCTGATCTCCGGGCCCTGACCCGGAGATCAGGCGAGGCCCCGGCGGGACAGGGTGGGCTGCCGGGTGCCCTTGATCGAGGCGACCATGTCGAGTGCCTGGCGGACCGCCGCGTGGTGCCGGGCGGGCACCCGGAAGGCCTCGACCCCCAGCCAGGCGTAGACCGACACCGCGGCCAGCAGCGCCGCCTCGTCCTCATCGGGGGAGACCTCGATGCTCACCAGGACCGGATCGCCGGCCGCCAGTAGTTCGCCCACCCTGCTCACCGGCGGTGAGGTCCCCGCGTCCGCGACACCGCCCGGGACCGGGTCGCCGATTGCCAGGACGGCCACCTCACGCAACGTCACGTCTCAGATCATGGCACGATCAGAGGAGTACCCGCATAACCGACGAAGGAGCGTGATCATGGTCGTGGTCATCGCCGCGGCGGCTGTGGCCGTCCTGGCCGCGGTGGTCGTGCTCGCTCTCGGCAGGGGCGGTGAGCTGGCAGAGGTCCATCCGGACCACCCCGTGCTCCGGCTGCCCACGGGCCGGCCGCTGGTGGGCACCGATGTCGCGCTGCTGCGGCTGCCCAGGAGCCTGTGGGGCTACCACGTGGGCGTCACCGACGAGGCGCTGCGCCGGATGGCGTACGCGCTGACCGAACGAGACGCACTGGTCGCCCTCCTGCAGCAGCGCCTGGCCGAGCTCCAGGAGGACTCCGGCGCCGGCTCGGAGAACGGCGGCCCCTGGTTCGCGCCGCACGCCGAGGACGACCCCGAGCCCGCCTCCTGGTCCCCGCCGGCGGGGTTCGGCCACCCCGAGGAGCTGCCCGTTCATGGTGCCGGTCGGTCCCTGGAGAAGGAGTACGGCCCGGGTCCGCTGCGCGAGGACACCTACGGCGGCGCTCACGAGGCCCGGGGCGACACGGTGTCCCCGGAGGACCGGTGAGGTCTGCCGGAGGCTGCGTGGCGGTTGCCGGAGGCTGCGTGGCGGTTGCCGGGGGCTCCGTGGCGGTTGCCGGGGGCTCCGTGGCGGTCGCCGGAGGATCCGCGAGGCGCCTCACCTGGGCGGCGGCGATCACTGGTACGGGGCCGGACCGGGTGGTCCTCGCGCCGGCGGAGCCGTCCCGGTGAGCCCGGTCGAGGTGATGGCGAAGACGACGGTGGACGCCTCCGCCGAGCAGGTCTTCGAGGTCCTTACCGACTGGGAACGGCACGCCGAGTGGATGCCGTTCACCCGAGCCGAGGGCGGCCACGAGGTCGGCGCGGCCCTGCGCGGCTGGACCGGGGTGGGGCCGTTCGGCTTCCTCGACACGATGGTGATCACCGAATGGCGGCCCGGGCGTCGGGTGGCGGTCCGGCACACCGGACGGCTGGTCCAGGGCGACGCCTGGTTCGAGGTGGGCCCGATGCCGGGGGGCGGTTCGAGCATCGTCTGGGCCGAGCGGCTGGACCTGCCACTGGGCGCGCTCGGCAAGGCGGGCTGGGTCGTCGTGGGTCCGCTGTTCCGCCGGTTCATGGGCCTCGGCCTGCGTCGTCTCGCGCGCCTGGCGGCCGGATGAGCGCGGTCGTCGGCGCGGACGGGCTGGCACGCTGTCCCTGGGGGCTGTCCACACCCGACTACATCGCCTACCACGACGCGGAGTGGGGCCGTCCGGTCCGGGACGACCAGGGCATCTACGAAAGGCTCTGCCTGGAGGCCTTCCAGTCCGGCCTGTCATGGCTGACCATCCTGCGCAAGCGGGAGGGCTTCCGGCGGGCCTTCGCCGGCTTCGACCTGGAGAAGGTCGCGGCCTATGGGCCCGACGATGTGGAACGGCTCCTCGCCGACGTGTCCATCGTCCGCAACCGGGCCAAGATCGAAGCGGCCATCGCCAACGCGGGAGCCGCACTGGCCCTGCCGGGCGGCCTGGCGGCCATGGTCTGGGCCTACGCCGATCCCGACGCGCCGGCCCCCAAGACCTCGGCCGACGTGCCCGCCTCGACGCCGGGTTCCAAGGCGCTCGCCAAGGATCTCAAGAAGCGCGGCTTCCGCTTCGTCGGGCCCACCACGGCCTACGCGCTGATGGAGGCGTGCGGCCTGGTCGACGACCATCTCGCCGGCTGCCACCGCCGCGGCGCGTACACCTGAGCCACGGGGCCGGCAGCCCGGTGTTCACAGCCCGGTGTCCAGAGCCTGCGGGTGCCCGGAGACCAGTGTCGGGGTGCCCGGAGGCCGGTGTCACCGGTTGCGGCGCACGATCGCCGCGTTGAGCGCCGTCGCGAACACGGTCCAGCTCAGGTAGGGCAGCAACAGGGCTCCGGCGCGGCGGTCGGCCCGCCAGGCTCTGCGGGTCAGCTCCAGGTTCGACAGGTTGAGCAGGGCGATCTCGGCCAGTGCCGCCCGCGGGGACCGCGCGGCGAAGAACAGCGGGGTCCAGGCCGCGTTGAGAGCCAGGTTCAGCCCGTACGACCGGGCCAGGGCCGGTCGTACAGCCTCGGGGGCCCGGTCCAGCGCGCGGGCTCCGGCATAGGCGATCAGCCCGTACAGCGGTGTCCACACGATCGGGTACGCGGGCGGCGGCGGCTGCCACGAGGGCTTGTCCAGCCGGGCGTACCAGGTGGTCTTCGGGTCGGTGGCGAGACCGCCGACGGCCGCCGTGGTCGTGACGGCCAGCGCCGTCTTGAGCAGAGTCCTCAACGGGAGTCCTTCCGCGATCGGTCCGACGGGGGAGATCTGGGAGATAGGAGATCTGGGAGATAGCGGAGCGGAGCGTGCAGCGTGGACCGGTGTGCCGCCCGGATCGGACCGGGACCTCGGGCGGCACACCGGCGTTCAGCCCGGATCCACGATCGGATCCGGGTAACCGAGCTCCCGGCGGAGCGCCGGTGGCAGCCGCCAGGGCTGGTGGATGTACGGGGCGTCGACCCGGGCCAGCTCGGGCACGTACCGCCGGACGTAGCCGCCGTCCGGGTCGAAGCGGGTGGCCTGCCGCAACGGGTTCATCACCCGGTTGGGCCGGGTGTCGTTGCCGGTGCCCGCCACCCACTGCCAGTTGCCGGCGTTGTTGGCCACGTCGCCGTCGAGCAGCCAGTCGTTGAAGTGCCGCAGGCCGTGGCGCCAGTCGATCTGCAGGTTCCTGGTCAGGAAGGAGGCGACGATCATGCGGGCCCGGTTGTGCATGAAGCCCTCGCGGCGCAGCTGGCGCATGCCCGCGTCGACGATGGGATAGCCGGTGCGGCCCTCGCACCAGGCGGCCAGCGCCTCCTCGTCCTCGTGCCAGGCGACGTCCCTGTGCCGGTAGTCGTGCCGCATGAGGTCGGGGAAGGCCGCGGCCACCTGGTAATGGAAATCCCGCCAGGCGAGCTGACGACGGAAACCCTCGTGGTCACGCGCCGCCTGCTCCAGCTCGAGCGGGGAAAGACAGCCGAACCGCAGATAGGGGCTGAGCCGCGAGGTACGGTCCCCGGCGAGGTCGTCATGACCGTCGTCGTAGCCTCCGGCGGACTCGTTCAGCCATGCCGTCATTCGCTCCCGGGCCGCCCGTTCGCCGCCCGGCATCAGGTCGGGCGACAGCGGTCCCCTGAGCAGTTCCCCGGCCCGCGGAAGACGGCCGGCCGGCAAGTTGCCCGGCAGCTTGCCCGGCAGCCGTACGGTCGCGGGTGTCTCGGCGAGCGGCCGCCGCCGGGTCGTGCTCCAGGCCCGCCAGTACGGCGTGAAGACGCGGTAGTGGTCGCCTCCGGCAGGCCGGAGGAGCCCGGGCGAGACGACGTTCACCCCGGCGTGGACCGAGACCCCGAGCCGCTTGCGGCGGAGCCGTTCCGCCCGCCGGACGGCGTAGGAGGACACGTCCTCGCTGAGGAAGACCTTCTCGGCGCCGGTCTCCGCCGCCAGCCGCAGGGTCTCGGCCACCGGATCGCCGCGCCGCAGTACGAGATCGCCGCCCCGCTCACGCAGGGACCCGCGCAGGTCGTCGAGGCTCTCCAGCAGGAAATGGACCCGGTTGGGCACGCCGAAAGGGCCGCTCAGGATTGCCTCGTCGAGCACGAACAGCGGCACCACCTGGTCGGCGGCCGCGCACGCGGCGGCCAGAGCGGGGTTGTCGCGCACCCGGAGATCGCGGGTGAACAGCATCATCGCGGTGTCCATTAATCAACCTTCGGACGGCCAAGGGCCTCCGGTTGCAACCGGAAGGTCATCGTCGGCCGAAGATTTTGGTAAGCCGTACGCTGTGCTCGGCCCGGCACAGGGCCGAGGGCCGGGACCGAATGGCGGGAGGTCGGAGGACGTGGACGGACCTGGTCTCAGCGTGGGCGCGGTCGCCCGGCGGCTGGGCGTGGCACCGTCGACCCTGCGCACCTGGGATCGCCGGTACGGGATCGGCCCGACCCGCCGCAGCACGGGAGGCCACCGCCGCTACGCGCCTCAGGACCTGGCCCGGCTGGAGTTCATGAACCGGCTGATCATGCAGGGCACCCCGCCGGAGGAGGCCGCTCGCACGGCCCTGTCCACCGAACCACCGCCTTCCGGCCCGGCGGGCGCGGCGGCGCCGGGCGCCCTCGGCGCACCCGCCGAGGGGCCCGTCAAGGGCGGCGGCGGTCACCGGCTCGCCGTGCCGCGCGCCACGCCCGAGACCCGCGCGCTGGCCCGGGCCGCCATGGCGCTGGACGACCAGGCCATGGACCGACTGATCACCACGGCGCTCCGGCGGGACGGTGTCGTGCCGACCTGGCAGGACCTGCTCGTCCCGGTGCTCACCGGGATCGGTGATCGCCACGCCTCCACCGGGGCCTGCGTCGAGATCGAGCATCTGCTGTCCGGGCGGGTGCTGGGCGCGCTCGGCCCGCTGATCGCCCGGCCGGACGAGGTGGTCAACGCCCGGCCGGTACTGCTCGCGTGCGCCGACGAGGAACTCCACGACCTGCCCCTGTACGCGCTCGGGGCGGCGCTGAGCGCGGAGCGGATCGCGGTGCGGCTGTTCGGCTCCCGGGTGCCGTATCCGGCGCTGGCCGACGCCATCGAGCGGATCGGGCCGGCCGTCGTCTTCGTCTGGTCCCAGACCTCCCAGACCGGTGACCCGGCGCCGCTCGCCGGGCTGCCCGGCCGCCGGCCCGCCCTGCGGCTCATCGCCGGCGGGCCGGGCTGGGCCTACGACCGGCTGCCCGGTGAGGTGCGCCCGGTCCGTACCCTCCCCGAAGCGATCACCGAGATCCGCAGCGCCCTCGGCCTCGCCTGACCGTCCCCGCTCACCCGCTCACCCGCTCACCCGCTCGCCTGCTCGCCTGCTCGCCTGCGGCCGCACGGCCCGGCCCGGCACCCCTTCCGCTTCGCAGCCACTCGCGTTCGAGCGTACGCATGCCTACACTGAGGACTATGAACAAGTTTCGAAGCGATTTTTCTCTCGAGGACTGTTACGCCGCGCTCACCCCGATGGTCCGCCGCTATGTACGGCGTCACGTGCCGGTCAACGACGTCGACGACGTCGTCCAGGTGGTCTTCCTGGAGGTATGGCGTCACCAGCGGCGGTACGACCCGGCACGTAGCCTGGAGGCGTGGGTGCTGGGCATCGCCCGCAAGCGCGCCATCGACCATCTGCGGGCACGGTGGCGGCATGACCGGCGGGTGGTGCCGCTGGACGAGACGGTGACCGCCGCCGTACCGGGGCGGATCGACGCCGACCTGATCGATCAGGCGCAGGACGTCCGGGACGCGCTCGCGGCCCTGTCTCCGGTACAACGCGAGGCGATCGAGCTCGCCTACTTCGGCGATCTGACCCAGCGGGAGATCGCCGAGCGGCTCGGTACCCCGCTGGGAACGATCAAGGCGCGTACGGCCCGCGGCCTGGACAGGCTCGGCGTGCTGCTCTGCGCCTGAGGGGGATTCCATGGAGACCGTGCGGCCGAGAGTGGCGGTCTCGCGCTGCCTGCTCGGCGATCCCGTGCGCTACAACCGCGGGCACAGCCGCAGCCGGTTCCTGACCGACCAGCTGGCCCGGTACGTCGACTGGGCGCCGATCTGCCCGGAGATCGAGATCGGGCTCGGTGCGCCCCGCCAGACGCTGCGGTTGCTGGCAGACGGGCGCCTGGTCGACCGGGACGGCTCGGCCGACCACACCGAGGCGATGACCGCGCTGGCGGAACGCCGCGCCGCCGACCTGGTCGAGGTCGACGGATACGTCCTGAAATCGCGCTCGCCCAGCTGCGGCCTGGGGGGGCATTCCGCGCTACCGGGGCGATCAGCCCGCCGACCGCGAGGGCGTGGGGATGTTCGCCGCCCGGATGGCCGAGGCGTTCCCCTCGCTGCCCATGGAGGAGGACGGGCGTCTCAACGACGCGTACCTGCGGGAGCGGTTCGTCGAACGGATCTTCGCGCACGCCCGGCTCCGTGCGTTGTTCGCCGCCGACTGGCGGCCACGTGACCTGGTCGACTTCCACTCCCGGCACAAGTTGCAGATCCTGGCCCATGACCCGTGCTGCTACCAGGAGCTGGGCCGGATCGTGGCCCGGGCCGGCACCGAGGACCGGGGGCTGCTCCAGCGGCGGTACACCAGCCTGTTCAACGAGGCCTTCGCGGTGCGGACCCGGCGTGGCCGCCATGTGAACGCCCTGCAGCATCTGTTCGGCCCCATGAGCGAGAGCCTCGACGACGCCCGCAGGCGCGACATCGCCGAGGTCATCGAGGCCTTCGCCAGGGGCGTGCTCCCGCTCAGCGTGCCGATCGCCCTGCTGGGCCACGACGCCCGCGGCACGGCCAACGGCTACCTGCAGGAGCAGACCTACCTCGAGCCCTTCCCGATCGATCTGGCCCTGCGCAATCACACCTGAACGCAATCACACCTGAACCCGCCCAGCCGCGGATCAGCGGCCTTCGAAGGCGGGCTCCTCCTTGGCGAGGAAGGCCGCGGTGGCGGTGTGGTGGTCGGTGGTCTTCGCGCAGTCGTCCTGCAACTCGGCCTCCCGCTCCAGCGCGCTGGTCAGGTCGTGGACGGCGGCGTGGTCGAGGGCCGCCTTGACCGCGCCGTAGGCGACCGTCGGCCCGGCCGCCAGCCGGCCCGCCAGGGCGCGTGCCGCCGACTCCAGCTGCTCGCCGGGCACCACCTGGTTGACCAGGCCGATCTCCAGTGCCTGGGCGGCGCGGACCGGCTCGGCCAGCAGCAGCATCTCGGCCGCCTTGGCCCGCCCGACCAGCCGGGGCAGCGTCCAGGAGGCCCCGGAGTCGGGGCCCAGGCCCACCTTGGTGAACGCCATCAGGAAGGAGGCCTTGTCGGCGGCGATGATGAGGTCGCAGGCGAAGGCGAGGGAGGCGCCGGCTCCGGCGGCCACGCCGTTCACCGCGGCCACGACCGGCTTCGGCATCGTGGTGATCGCCTGGACGATCGGGTTGTAGTGATCGCGGACCGTGTCGTCCAGCCCGCGCCCGGCGGAGAGGTTGTCGGCGTGTTCCCGCAGATCCTGCCCGGCGCTGAACGCCCGGCCCGCGCCGGTCAGCACGACCGCCCGGACGGCCGGGTCGGCGCCCGCCCGTACCACCGCCTCGCGGAGCGCGACCTTGGTCTGCGCGGTCAGCGAGTTCATCGCCTCGGGCCGGTTGATTGTGATCGTCGCGATGCCGTCGGTCAATTCGTACAGCACGGTCTCCGACACCGGTTCTCCTTCTGCCAGACCGTCGTTGGTCGGTGAAACCTTACTTCGATACGGCGCGGCGATACGGCGCGGCCGGGATCGGGCCCCTCGTGACGGTCGGAACGGCTGAGACGAACGTCCGGGTATGCGTTTCCTGGCCCTGGAAGCTGATCGTTACCACTTCGCGCCCAGAAGGCGAGATAATGGACCACTACCAATGACGCGGATGCGGCAGGCGGCCACGCGGCCAAAGAAGCCCGAAGGTCCCAACGCGGCCCTAGGCAGGAAGGGGATGCACGCATGGCGGCGATGAAGCCGCGGACAGGCGATGGTCCGCTCGAAGTGACCAAGGAGGGGCGCGGCATCGTCATGCGGGTCCCGCTGGAAGGTGGCGGGCGGCTGGTCGTCGAACTGACGCCTGACGAAGCCGGTGAGCTCGGGGACGCCCTCAAGAACGTAGTCCCGGGCTGACGGCTCCACACGTAGTCGATAACCATCGGTGACGGTCCCGGCGCTCCCACGCCGGGACCATCGCCGTCTTCCGGACCGCACGGTCCTCCCGGACCGCACGGCCGGAACTATCAGGGGGAGAGCACATGTCGGTCGAGACCCGGCTCCACGCGGTCGGTGGTTCGCTGTCAGAGGCGGCGCTCACCGGCGGCGCGGAGGTGCTGGCGGTGCCGGTCCTCGCCGGTCCGGAAGCGCCCGCCGCCGAGATCGCGGCCTTCCTTCCCTTCACACTGAACGAACTGCTGACCCTGCACAACGCCAAGGGCGAGCCGGGCGAGATCATCGCGACCCCGATCCGGCTGGGCGAGCAGGTCCGCGAACTCCTGCTGTACGGGGTGGGTGACGCCTCCCCGGAGGCCCTCCGCCGCGCCGGGGCCGCGCTGGCCCGGCGCGGCAGGGGCCGGACGGCCATGCTCGCCGGGGTCCCCTCCGGCGACCTCGGCGCCTTCGCGCAGGGCGCGCTGCTCGGCTCCTACGACTTCTCCCTGCGCGGCTCCCAGAACGGCAACGGACGGCGATCCGCACCGGACGGCACCCCGGGGCCCACCACCGGCGGCAAGCGCCCGCTCGCCACGCTCGGCGTGCTGACCGAGGACGCGATGACCGAGGCCGGACTGGCCCGGACCGAGGCGGCGCTGGCCCGGGGCGCCGTCGTGGCCGGGGCGGTCGCCCTGGCACGTGACCTGGCCAACATGCCCTCGGGCACCAAGAACCCGGCCTGGCTTGCCGAGCAGGCACGGGACCTCGCCGCCGAGACCGGTCTGGGCGTACGGATCCGGGACGAGGGCGCACTCCGCGCCGAGGGCTTCGGCGGCATCCTCGCGGTCGGCGCGGGCTCGGCCAGCCCGCCCCGGCTGATCGAGCTCTCCTACGATCCCGGCCAGGATGCCGCCCATCCCGGCCAGGCCGCCGCCGCCCACGTGGTGCTGGTCGGCAAGGGCATCACCTTCGACTCCGGTGGGCTGTCCCTCAAGCCCAACGAGGGCATGAAGACCATGAAGACCGACATGGCCGGCGGCGGCGTGGTCATGGCGGTCATGGGCGCCCTCCGTTCCGCCGGGGTCGGCGTACGCGTCACCGGGCTGATCGCCGTCGCGGAGAACATGCCCTCCGGTTCGGCCATGCGGCCCAGCGACGTCATCCGGCACTACGGCGGCAAGACGTCCGAGGTACTCAACACCGACGCCGAGGGCCGGCTGGTGCTGGCCGACGCGCTCGCCTACGCCGACGCGGTCCTGCGGCCCGACGTGGTCGTCGACATCGCCACCCTGACCGGCGCCGCCAAGGTGGCGCTGGGCCTGCGGCACGGTGCCCTGTTCGCCACCGACGACCCGCTGGCCGACGCCCTCATCCGGGCGGGCGGTCAAAGCGGCGAGCCGCTGTGGCGGCTGCCGCTGGTCGAGGACTACCGGGCCGCCATCGAGTCCGAGGTCGCGGACGTGTCCAACATCGGGCAGCACGGCTTCGGCGGCGGCTCCATCACGGCGGCGCTGTTCCTGCGCGAGTTCGCCGGAGACCGGCCCTGGGCGCACCTCGACGTGGCCGGCCCCGCGCGGTCCAACTCCGACGAGGGCGAGCTCTCCAAGGGCGCCACCGGCTTCGGCGCCCGCCTGCTGCTCGAATGGCTCACCGAGCTCTGACGGCAGGGTCCTTCCACCACACCCGGTCCAGACGCGCGAGAGCCCCGGTTCGTACGGTCCCGGTTCGTACTGCCCCGATTCGTACCGCCCTGCCTCGCGTGGGAGGGGTCCCGCTCGGGCTCAGGTCGCTTCCTTGTCGAACGGCGGGCGCTCGCCGTAGGGCAGCACGGGCTCGGTGTACTCGGGGGCCTCGTAGGCGGTGAACCCGTTGGTCTTGGTGGCCTTGTCGTCGTCTTCGAACAGATGCTTCTGCACGAACCGGCGCGGGTTGAGGTCGGCCGGGTCGAAGTCGGCGAACTCCGGGCCGAGGCCCTCCTTGAGATCCGCGGTGGCGTTGTTGGCCATGGTCCGCAACTGCCGGAGCGTACGGCCCGCCTGGGCGGCCACCTTGGGCAGCTTGTCACCGAAGATGACCAGGGCGAGCACGGCGAGCAACGCAGCCTCACCGAGTCCGACGTCGAACATCTGGCCTCCAGCCTGGCACCTACGGGACCTACCGGCCTACCGGCCGGGCCCGGGCCGATCGGCCCGGTTCCAGCCTATTGCCGCGGAACCTGGCTCCGACGGCGCGGCGATGGGGCCGGATCGTCACGATCCGGCCCCATCAGGGTATCTCCGAGTCCGATGAACGCGGACCCAGGTCGCGTGTGAACTCCTGATGGCCCCGGGCGGTCGGGCCGCACGCGGCCAGGCGCGCACGGCCGGGCGCACGGCCGGGCGCACGGCCTGGCGGGCACGGCCGGGCGGGTGACGCCGAAGCCGTGCCTCAGTTGGTGGCGCCGAGCGTCAGGTCGGCCGAGGTCTCCTTGCCGTCCCGGGTGAAGGTGATCTTCACGTTCTCGCCGGGTACCCGGCTCCGGATCAGCGCGAGCAGATCGGTGGCGTCACCGACCGGCTTGCCGTCGAAGCCGGTGATGACGTCCCCGGCCTTCATCCCGGCCTTGTCCGCGGGGCCGCCCGGGGTCACCGGCTCCTTGCCCTGCACGGCCGCGGGCGCCACCCGTACACCCGGACCCTGGTAGGTCGGGTCCATGATGATGCCGATGATCGCGTGCTGCGGAGTCTTGCCGCCGCTGTTGATGATCTGCTCGGCGACCCGCTTGACCTGGTTCACCGGGATGGCGAAGCCCACGCCGATGCTGCCGCTCTGCGGACCGCCGGTGCCGCCGCCACCGGCGCCGAGCGTGGCGATCGCGGTGTTGACCCCGATCACCCGGCCCTGGCCGTCGACCAGCGGGCCACCGGAGTTGCCGGGGTTGATCGCCGCGTCGGTCTGGATGGCGTTGAGCACCGCGGCGTCGCCGCCGCCCTCCCCGCGGGTGCCCACCGGCCGGTTGAGCGCGCTGACGATACCGGTCGTCACCGAGCCCTGCAGGCCGAGGGGCGAGCCGATGGCGATGACGGGGTCACCGACCGCGATGCTGTCGGAGTTGCCGAGGGTCAGCGGCTGCAGCCCGTTGGTGGTCGCGGGCTTGATGACCGCGACGTCGGACGAGGGGTCCCGGCCGACGATCGAGGCCGTGGTGCTCTTCTTGTCGTTGAAGACCACCTGCATCTGCGCGCCGTTGGCGGCCTCCGCGACCACGTGGTTGTTGGTGACGATGTAGCCGTCCTTGACCACGAAGCCGGTGCCGGTGCCGCCCGCGCCGTTGCCGACCGAGACCTTGATCGTCACGACGCTGGGCAGGACGCGCTGCGCCACGCCGGCGACCGAGTCCGGGGGCCGGTTCTTGACGGTCGTGCCGCCGCTGGGGGTGCCGCCGAGATCGGTGCCCTTGTTGCCGGCCGCCTGGGGGTCGTCCGTGGCGATCGCGGTGACCCCGGCGCCGACGGCTCCGGCGACCAGCGCCACGAGAAGCGCGACGAGGATGAAGATGCCGAGCCCCGGCCCGCCCCGGGAGGGAGCGGGAGGGGCGGGTACGGGCGCCCAGTTGGGCGGTGAGCCGCCGAATCCGGGCGGGCCGCCGGGCGGGGGGCCGCCGGGCCCCGGAAGCGCCTGGGGCGCGTTGAGCGGCGGTGCCGAGGGCGGTGGCTGCTGGCCGGGCCTGCCCGGCTGCTGATGCGCGAACTGCTGCTGGCCCGGCTGCCCGTGCTGCTGCGGCGGCCAGCTGTAGCCGGCGGAGCGTCCGTCGTCGTGATGCGGGACGAAACCGGGGCGCGGCGGACCGCCCTGCCACTGACCGGGCCCGGGCCCCTGCGGCGCGCCGTTGCCCGGCCCCGGCCAGGGGCCGGGAGGCGCCTCGGGCGGCTGCGCGGGGGAGACCAGCAGCCGGTCCACCAGCGGCGGCCGTTCCGCCGGGGCGTCAGGTGGCGCGAAGCCCGGGTCGTCCGCCGGGGCGCTCGCCGGTTCGGCCGAGACGTTGCCGGGAGCCTCGTCCGCGTGCCGATCGCGGACAGGATCCTCCTGCGGCGATGGCGAATTCACAGATCCGCGGCTGTCTTCCGTCATTCCCCGTCTCCTCGCGAGCACGATTCTTCGTCCGGCCTCATCCTGCCCACCGCGGCGTGTGGCGAGCGTAAACGGGCCGCTGGGTCAAATATCAGCTAAACGGATTGAGCCATGATCCCAGTCGAGTCAGCCCGCGCGCGGGCCGGTCCCAGAATCCGCTGCCGCCGTGGGGTAGCGCGGCGACCACCGATTCCGTGGTGCTCCGCGGAGCATCCGCGAGCACCGTATACACATAGCCGCGGCTGGCCCAAACGGCCCACTGCTGCAGGGAACTGCGCTCGAAGACCGTTGTGCCGCCGACGTCGCGCTTCCGCCAGCCGGCGAATCGGTGTTCGTCCAGGTCGCCCCGCTGGACGAAGACCGAGACGGCGGAAAGGCCGTCGGAGTAGCTCAGGTGGACGACCGTGTCGGGCTGGGATCGCCGGGCCTCGTACAGTGCCAGCCGCCCCGGCAGGGCGCGCGGCATCGTCCAGCCCCCGGCGCGCATCCTGGCGAGCTCGGTGTCGACGAGCCGGTGGCCCCACGGGGCGGTGACGGCGGCCTGCGCGCCGGTCGACTGCCGGATCCGGCCCGCCGAGACCCCCCGGCCGCGCAGCGGCGCGCGCATCGCGGCCCGTCCCACGGTGAGAGCCGAGAAACCCGCGACGATCACCGGCTCGCCGTGCGTGCCGACCAGCTCCCGGTGCAGCATGAGCCCCGTGTCGCGGTCGATCCAGAACCTGCCCGCGACCGACCCGTCGGACCGCCGGGCCTCCACCACCCGGGCCGGGCGTTCGCAGACCCGGGTGTCCGGCGCCCGTACGACCGAGTAGTTGTGCGCCAGCAGGTCCAGCATCTGCTGGGTGAAGCCTCCCAGGCCGGCGTCGGGCTGGACGATCCGGCGATCGGCGGCGGAACGACCGGTGTGCACGACCGCTCCGTCGTCGGAGGTGTGCACCACCTTGACCTGCGAACGGGTGGGACCCCCGGACGCCCACGCCGCGATGAACTGGGTGCCCTCGTAGGAGGTCGTCCGGGCGGCGCCGGCGGCGTCGCGCAGTAACCGCATCGCCTCCGGGTCGCTGGGCGGTGTCTGGTGGGTGGCGGTGGCGTCCCCGGCCGCGAGCGTCCACAGCAGGGCGGCGGTGGCTCCGCCGGCGGCCCAGGCGTGCGAACCCCTGCTCACGGTCTGCCCCTGCTCACGGTTTGGCGGGGCTCGGCTCGGTCATGGGCACCTCGCCCGAGATCAGGGCGTGCTCGACGGCGAACCGGTCGAAGGCCGGTGCCACCTGGGGAAGCCGCTGCTCCTCCGTGCCCGCCACGAACGAGGCCGCACCGACGCCCAGGACGGCCAGGGTGGCCGCGCCGGCCACCAGGTACCGCACCTTCGGCCGCCGGCCGGGCGCGACGGCCCGCCCGCCCGGGCGGTTGTCACCGGGCCTGCGGCGGCGGTCGGCCGGCACGAGGGCGACGGCGGCGACCGGCCGGGTGGCCGCGGGCAGCGGCCACGGCTCCCGCGCACCCGGCCCCCCGAGCCGTGTCAGGCGAGGGTCCTCCGGGCCGTCCTGCTTGTGGTCCAGGGCGCACAGCCGGCCGAACAGAGCGTTCGGCGCGGCCACGTCCTCGAGGGCGCGCAGCCGGCTCTTGAGGCGGCGAAGCGTGTCCGCCTCCCTGCGGCACTGCTCGCAGGTCGCGAGGTGGGCGAGCGCGCGGTCGCGCTCGTCGTGTCCCAACTCTCCGTCGACCAGCGCGGTGAGCCGCTCCCCGAGATGACTCATGCAACCTCCGTGGGCGTGGGCCGGCGGGGTGCGCGATGTTCGAGGGCCGCGCGCAACTGCGCCCGGCCCCGATGGATGCGGCTCCGGACGGTGCCGAGCTTGACGCCCAGCGTGGTCGCGATCTCCTCGTAGGAGAGCCCCTCGATGTCGCACAGCACGACGGCCGCGCGGTACTCGGGAGCGAGCGCATCCAGCGCACGCTGAATGTCGGCGTCGAGATTCCGGTCGTCGTACGCCTGCGACGGGGTCGGCTCCCGGCCGGGGAGCCGTTCGGCGGCGTCGTCCGACAGACCCTCGAAGCGGATCCGCTGGCGGCGCCTGGCCATGTCCAGGAACAGGTTGGTCGTGATGCGGTGCAACCAGCCCTCGAAAGTGCCGGGCGTGTAGTTCGACAGTGAACGGAACACCCGGACGAAGACCTCCTGGGTGAGGTCCTCGGCATCGTGCTGGTTGCCGGTCAGCCGGTAGGCGAGCCGGTAGACGCGGGCGGAGTGCTGACGCACGACCTCGTCCCACGACGGCGGCGACCAGTCGGCGGCCGGCGCATTGTCTCGGTCGTGCACCGCCACGGTGCGTCCTCCGGCCTTCCGGCGGGGACTGATCCCCGCCACACCCTGAAAAGCTAGCGCTGTCACCACCATGGTGCCTCGTAACTCCCTTTCGTGCGCTGCGTGCGCACTGCGCGCACGTGCGGAAGACACGGCGGCCTCGCCTGGGCTGGGGCGGTTATGACCGACATTCTTGAGAACGCGGTGCACGGCGCGATGGTTCCCGTGCAGCGATAAGGTCTTTTCCGAGCATGGTCGTATGTCCTCGAGGAGGAAACCATCGACGCGGTTCAGGCCTCATTGGCCTACGTAGAGGAGTTCCTCCCCGAGGACGAGCCGCTGCGCGAAGCCCGCCTGCGCGGCGAGGACGTCGGCGCGGTCCCCATCGGCCCGGCGGGCGGCGCCACGCTGCGCTTCCTCGCCGCCATGATCAACGCCCGTACGGTGGTGGAGCTCGGCTCCGGATGCGGGGTCTCGGGCATCTGGCTGCTGCGCGGCATGCGTTCCGACGGCGTGCTCACCAGCGTCGACATCGAGCCGGAGAACCAGCGGCTGGCCAAGGAGTCCTACATCGAGGCGGGGTTCTCGGCGAGCCGCACCCGGATGATCTCCGGCCGGGCCCTGGACGTGCTGCCCCGGCTCAACGACGCCGCGTACGACATGATCTTCTGCGACGCGGTCAAGCAGGAGTACCCCGACTACCTGACCGCCGCGGTGCGCCTGCTGCGCCCCGGCGGCATCGTGGCCTTCGACAACGCGCTCTGGCACGACCGGGTCGCCGACCCCGCCCAGCGCGACCCCGACACCGTGGCGCTGCGCGAGGTGGGGCGGCTGGTCCGCGAGGACGACCGGCTGATCCCGCTGCTGCTGCCGGTCGGAGACGGCCTGCTGTGCGCGCTCAAGCGCGACTGACGTGGCCGGCTCGCCGGAGGTGCTGGAGGTACGGCTGCGCCCCGGCGCGCCCGGGCTCCGCAAGCTCCTGACCGGTGTGATCACGGCAGGCGCGTCGGTGCTGTTCATCGTCGGCGGAGCCGCTCATCCGACCGGCTTCGGCGGAATCCTGTTCATCCTGCTCGGCGCGGCAGGCCTGGCCCTGTGCGCGGCCGGTGCCCTGGTGTTCGCGGGGCAGGCCACGGGCCGCCGCCCGGTCCTGGAGCTCGACGACCAGGGCGTCCGGGTGCCGGCCGTGTGGCCGCGCTCCCGGCGGGCCGACCGGCTGCTGCCCTGGTCCGAGCTGGCCGCCGTCTGCGCCTGGAGCCAGGGGCCGCCGTCAGGCGGTCGCCGGGACACCCTCTTCCCCCAGCGGCTGGCCTTCCTGCCCGCCGACCCGCCCGGCGCGCTGCCCGCCGATGGGCAGGCTGCCGACGGGCAGGCTGCGGGCGGGCCGGGGGGCGGCGGTGAGCGGCCCACCTCTCCCGGCAACGGCCGTCAGGGGCGTACTCCGCCCGAGAACGGCGCGGAGCTGTTGGCGATCAAGGTCGCCGACGTGGCCTGTGTCCCCACGCTCCGCTGGTCGGTGCTGATACGGCCCGGCTGGGACACCACGGTCGAGGAGATCGCGAAGGCCGTCC
The DNA here is from genome assembly GCF_050971785.1 of Actinomadura scrupuli. NCBI lineage: Bacteria > Bacillati > Actinomycetota > Actinomycetes > Streptosporangiales > Thermomonosporaceae > Actinomadura > Actinomadura scrupuli. Next base: position 1,044,258 of record NZ_JBPCCU010000002.1, read on the forward strand.
AGAGCCACCGTGACGACGTGCCCTTCATCGATCGCCGCGACCGGCCCGAGCTTCGCCGGAAGCGCCGGCCGGCCACCGGTAGGCCCGGCACTGGAAAAGCCGCCGGCGGGAAATCCGCCACCGGGCAATCCACCACCGGAAAGCCCTCCGGCGACAGGCCCGCCACGGGGAAGCCCGCCATGGGAAAGCCCGCCACGGGCAAGCCCGCGACCGGAAAGCGCGCCATCGGCAAGCCCGCTGACGGTGACTCCGGCGCCGGAAAACCCTCCAACGGCAAGGCCGCCAGCGGTGATTCCGGCACCGGGAGGCCCGCCTCCGGCGGCGGGCCTGCCGCTCCGGACGAGCCCTGAGCCGTCCCCGGTTGATCCCGGGGTGATCCCCGGAGGCTCCGGGATCAGCTCCTGGGGCGGCCGCCGCCGATCGGGGTGACGCCGAGGGACATGCCCAGCAGGCCACGGGAACGGCCGGCGAGCTTGTCGGCGATGGTCCGCAGCTCCTTGGCGGCCGCGGCGTCCGGGTCGGACAGCACCAGCGGCATGCCCTCGTCGCCGCCCTCGCGCAGCCGCTTGTCGATCGGCACCTGGCCGAGCAGCGACACCCGGGCGCCCAGCGTCTTGGTGAGCGCGTCCGCCACCGTCTGGCCGCCGCCCGAGCCGAAGATCTCGTTGCGCTCGCCGCAGTGGTCGCAGAGCAGGTAGGACATGTTCTCGATCACACCGACGACCTGCTGGTGGGTCTGCGCGGCGATGGCGCCCGCCCGCTCGGCGACCTCCGCGGCGGCCTGCTGCGGGGTGGTCACCACCAGGATCTCCGCCGACGGCAGCAGCTGCGCCACCGAGATGGCGATGTCGCCGGTGCCCGGGGGGAGGTCCATCAGCAGGATGTCCAGGTCGCCCCAGTAGACGTCGGCGAGGAACTGCTGGAGCGCCCGGTGCAGCATCGGCCCGCGCCAGACGACGGGCTGGTTGCCGGAGGTGAACATGCCGACCGAGATCACCTTCACGTCGTGGGACGACGGCGGCATGATCATGTCTTCGACCTTGGTCGGGGAGCCCTGCACGCCCAGCATGCGCGGGATCGAGTGACCGTAGATGTCGGCGTCGACGACGCCGACCTTGAGGCCGGACGTGGCCAGGGCCGCAGCCAGGTTGACGGTGACCGAGGACTTGCCCACCCCGCCCTTGCCGCTCGCCACGGCGTACACCTTGGTGAGCGAGCCGGCCTTGGCGAACGGGATCTCCTTGGCCGCCTCGCCGCCGCGCAGCTTGGTCTGGAGGTCCTTGCGCTGCTCCTCGCTCATGACGTCCAGGTCGACCTGGACGGAGGTCACGCCCTCCAGCCGCGAGACGGCGGCCGTCACGTCCTTGATGATCCGGTCACGCATGGGGCAGCCGGCCACGGTGAGGTAGACGCCGACCTGCACCGTGCCGTCCGGCGCGATGTCGACTGTCTTGACCATGTCGAGGTCGGTGATAGGGCGGCGGATCTCTGGGTCGTTGACCGTCGCGAGCGCCGCGGTCACCTGCTCGATCGTCAATGGGGAGGCCATACCGCCATGGTACGAACTCAACGGCCGACCCGGCGAATCCAGTGTGTCCCCAATGAACCGCCATAAGTCGGGAATGTGACCCGGCCGATCGCGAAGGTTCATGGAACCTTCTACGATCGGCACGTGACGATGTTGTCTGAGCTTGGAGCCGGCGGCCGGATCTCGCCGGAGGAGCTGTCGGTCTGGCGGACGCTCCTGCGCGTGCAGGCCCAGGTCTCCAGGCACCTCCACAACGATCTGCTGGCCCAGCACGACCTCGCGCTCGGCTCGTACGACGTGCTGCTGCACCTCGCCGGGTCGGAGGACGGCCGGCTGCGGATGAACGACCTCGCCGACCGGGTGCTGCTCTCGCGCAGCGGGCTCACCCGGCTGGTCGACCGCCTGCAGCGGGAGGGACTCGTCGAGCGGGAGTCCTGCTCGAGCGACGCCCGGGGGCTGTTCGCCGTGCTCACCCCGGCCGGCCGGGAGCGCGTGCTGACCGCCACGCCCACCCATCAGCAGGGCGTGCGCGCCCAGGTGCTGAGCAAGCTGAACCGTGAGGAGCTGCGCCAGCTCGGCGCCATCCTGGACAAGCTCGCCGACGATGACGCCCACCGGCACTCCGCCGCCTGACCGGTCCGGCCGGCGCGCCGCGTGATCATTCTGATCACCTGATCATTTCGGCGCGACGTCCTCGTCCGGATGCTGACCGTCGAGTTCCTTGATCATCTGCTGGAGTTCCGACCTCAGGAAGTCGCGGGTCGCCACCTCGCTGAGGGCCAGGCGGAGGCCGGCGATCTCCCTGGTGAGGTACTCGGTGTCGGCGATGCTGGCCTCGTCACGCGCCCGGTCCTGTTCGTACTGGACGCGGTCGCGGTCGTCCTGGCGGTTCTGGGCGAGCAGGATCAGCGGCGCCGCGTACGAGGCCTGCAGCGACAGCATCAGGGTCAGGAAGATGAACGGGTACGGGTCGAACTGCCAGCCGGCCGGGGCGAAGACGTTCCAGGTCAGCCACAGCGCGACGAAGACCGTCATGTAGACGAGGAACCGGGCCGTGCCGAGGAACCGGGCGATCCGCTCGGAGACCTTGCCGAAGGCCTCCGGGTCGTAGTGCGGCCGGGGCAGCAGTGTCCGGCGGCTCTCCAGCGGCTGGTCCAGCCGGCCGTACCGCGGGGTGGCGCTCACGGCGCCTCGCCTCCCTCGGCCGCGGCCGCCTGGCTGCGGAGGGCCTCCTCCTCCGGATCGACCCCCTCCTCACCGCTGGTGTCCATGAGCGTCTCCCGCCAGTCCTCCGGCAGCAGGTGGTCGAGGACGTCGTCGACGGTGACCGCTCCCAGCAGCCGCCCGTTGTCGTCCACCACCGCCACCGCCACCAGGTTGTAGGTCGCCAGGTAACTCGCCACCGCCTCCAGCGACAGCTTGGGGCGCAGTGGGTTGAGCTCGCTGTCCACCACCCCGCTGACCAGCGAGGCGGGCGGCTCGCGCAGCAGCCGCTGGAAGTGCACGGTGCCGAGATAGCGGCCGGTCGGCGTCTCGGTCGGCGGCCGGCAGACGTACACCTGGGCGGCGAGCGCCGGATTCAGATCGGGATTGCGGATCATCGCCAGGGCCTCGGCGACGGTCGCGTCCGGCGGCACCACGAGCGGCTCGGTGGTCATCAGCCCGCCCGCGGTGTTGTCGGCGTACGAGAGCAGCCGTCGCACCGGGGCGGCCTCCTCCGGCTCCATCAGCGTCAGCAGCTGCTCACGCTGATCGGACGGCAGCCCGGCCAGCAGGTCGGCGGCGTCGTCGGGCCCCATGGCCTCCAGCACGTCCGCGGCCCGGTCGGAGTCGAGCTTGCCCAGGATCTCCACCTGGTCGTCCTCGGGCAGCTCCTCCAGGATGTCGGCCAGCCGCTCGTCGTCGAGGGCCGCCGCCACCTCCGAGCGCCGCTTGGGGGTCAGCTCGTGGATGACGTTGGCCAGATCCGCCGGCTTGAGCCGTTCGAAGGCCGCGATGAGGCTGGCCGCGCCCTGGCCCTCCTCGGCCACCAGGAAGCCCTGCAGGGACTCCCAGTCGACCACGTAGGTCTCGCCGCGGCGGCGCCGCAGGCCGCGGCCGGTGTTGCGGCGCACGGCGACCTTGGTGATGAGCCAGTCGCGGCTGCGGGTCTGCTCCATGGCGACGTCGACCACAAGGAGCCGCTCGCCGGTCTCGACCAGCTCCACGGAGCGGTCCAGCATCTCGCCCAGCACCTGGGTCTCGGACTCGCGGGGCTGGTAGCGGCGCATGTTGAGACGGCCGTCGAAGATGATCGCGTTGGAGTCGATCGTGGTCACCCGGGTGATGGGCACGAACACCGGCCGCCGCGGCTGCACCTCGACCACCAGTCCCAGCACCCGGGGCGGCTTGCCCCGCACCCGGAGCGACACGACGACGTCGCGTACGCGTCCCACCTGGTCGCCGGCCGGGTCGAAGACCGCGACCCCGGCGAGCCGGGCGAGGAAGACCCTGGTCGGCGTGCCGTTCATGTGCTTGAGGTTACCCATGATCACCACTCCCCTCAGAACGGCGGTGGCTTTCGCCCGGCCGGATGGGCCGGGCGGGGGCGGGGTGAGAGGGTGGGACCGGACGACGAGGAGAGCGCGAGGCTGAACAGGAGGCCGCAACGATGGTGAGTGACTCCGCCGCCCAGGTGTTCGAAGAGCACCGGAGCCTGCTCTTCGCCGTGGCGTACCGCATGCTCGGCACGGTGGCCGACTCGGAGGACGTCGTGCAGGACGCCTGGCTGAGATGGTCGGCCGTGGACCGGCCGGAGGTCGCGGAGCCGAAGGCCTACCTCGTCCGGATCGTCTCCAACCTCGCCCTGGACCGCCTGCGCTCGGCGCAGGTGCGCAGGGAGTCCTACGTCGGGCCCTGGCTTCCCGAACCCCTGCTCACCTCACCCGACGTGGCCGAGGACGCCGAGAGGGCGGAGTCGGTGTCGATGGCGATGCTCGTGGTGCTGGAAACCCTCACCCCGCTCGAACGCGCGGTCTTCGTGCTCCACGAGGTCTTCGGCTTCCCCTTCGGTGAGATCGCGCAGACCCTGGACCGCTCGGAGACCTCGGTGCGCCAGCTCGGCCACCGGGCCCGCGAGCACGTACAGGCGCGCCGTCCCCGGTTCGAGCCCGGCCTCGAGCAGCGGCGCGCGGCGACCGAGCGGTTCTTCGCCGCCGCCCTGGGCGGCGATCTCAATCAGCTGATGGCGGTGCTGGCGCCGGACGTCACGCTGTGGACCGACGGCGGCGGCAAGGTGCGCGCCGCGCTGCGCACGATCTCGGGCGCGGACAAGGTTGCCCGCTGGCTGGTGTCGGTCTCCGACCAGGAGTACGCGGGGGTCCAGCCGGGCGACATGCGGTTCCGCAACGCCGACATCAACGGGGTGCCCGGCATCGTGATCGACGGGCCGGCCGGCCCGATCACGGCCATCACGGTCGACGTCGACGACCTCGGCCGGGTGCTCGCCGTCCATCTGGTGGCCAACCCCGACAAACTGGGTTCCCTGACCGAGGGCCGCGAGCTGCCCCTGTGACGCCCGGCGCCGGGCTCAGCGGTCCACCTTGCGGCGCCTGCCGCCGACCATGAACGGGCCGGCCGGCGCGGTGGTGGCCGGCGAGGGCACCGGGCGTACGGTCGCGTAGTCGTCGGGCTGCCGGCCGGGGACCTCGGTCACCTCGCCGGTCGGGGTGAGCCGGACGACGTACGACTCCTCCGCCCACCGCTCCGCCTGCCCCTCGTGGGCGGCCGCGTTGAGGCGCTCCTTGGCGAGCAACGGCACGACGGTCTCCCATTCCGCACTGCCCGGCTCGACCAGGCGCACCGCCGCCACCCAGGTGACCAGCCTGCCGCCCTTGTCCTTGCTGGGCACGGTCACCGGCACGGTCTCGGCCTCGGGCAGGCCCGGGAGCGGCTGCTCGCCCTCACCGCCGGTCAGCACGTAGACGGAATCGTCGTGCGCGACGTGCCAGGCGGCGCGCGGCTGCGGCAGCCCGGGCAGCCCGATCCACAGGATCCCCGACCTCTTGACGGCCTCCTTGATCAGGGCCGCCTCCGGCTCGCTCATACCGGGCAGCGTCTCACATCGCGGCCTCGCCGGAGCGGGGAGGTGGCCAGGCGCGGGCGGGAGGGGGCTACGCGGGGGCGGGGAGGGGGAACCGCACGCCGGTGAGGTCCTCCGACACGTCCCACAGCCGCCGGGCGGTCTCGGGGTCTTTGGCCGACTCCACGGGCTGGACGACCCGGGGGTGCCCCCGGCTCTCGCCGAGCCGGTCGGGGCCGATGAACTGACCGCTCTCCGCCTCCGGGGCGGTGGCCGCGTAGAGCTGGTCGAGGGCTCCCATGCGCACATGCTGGGCCATGAGCGCGTTGCCGACCTTCCCCAGGAGGTTCAGCAGGCCGGTCGGGCCGCTGCTCTGCAGGTTCGTGGCCGAGTAGCCGGGATGGGCCAGCAGGCTGCGCACCGGCGAGCCGCTCGCCCGGAGCCTGCGGTCCAGTTCCAGGCCGAACAGGACGTTGGCGAACTTCGACTGCGCATAGAACCTGGTGGGGGAGTAAGAGCGCTCGCCGGTGAGGTCGTCGAAGTCGATGGACCCGCGTCTGTGCAGGCTCGAGCTCACGGTCACCACCCGTGGGTCCCGGCCCTTGGCGAGGGTCTCCAGCAGGAGCCCGGTGAGCGCGAAATGCCCCAGGTGGTTGGTGGCGAACTGCAGCTCGAAGCCCTGCTTGGTCAGCGAACGCGGCGGCATCATGATCCCGGCATTGTTGACCAGGACGTCGACTTGGACGCGGTCGGCGACGAGGCTCTCGGCGAGGGCGCGTACCGAGTCCAGGTCGGACAGGTCGAGCAGCCTCAGCTCGATGCTCGCGCCGGGCTGTCCGGCGGTGAGCTCGGCCATGGCCGTCCGGCCCTTGGCCTCGCTGCGGGCAGTCATGATCACTTGCGCGCCGTGCAGGGAGAGCTGCCGGGCCGTCTCGTGACCGAGGCCGCTGTTGGCCCCCGTGACGAGGAAGGTCCTGCCGGTCTGGTCGGGGATCTGGTCTGCGGTCCAGCGGCTCATGCCGCCTCCTCATGCCAAGTCATCGGGGAACGGGTCGGGGGGTCCGAACGATGTGTGCACAGCCTGGCAACTCTGGCACTGAGTGTCAAGACAGGCATGGAGCGCCTTGCCCGGCACCGAGTGTGCGCAGATTGGTATAGTGCGTGGGTGCGGACCAGGCCAGAGACGATGGAGACGCTGAGCCTCGCCGAGCGCAAGCGGCAGCTGGTGCGCGACGAGCTGGGCCACGCAGCTCTGGTGCTGCTGGCCGCACAGGGCTTCGAGGCCACCACCATCGACCAGATCGTGGCCGCGGCCGGGGTGTCCCGGCGGACGTTCTTCCGCTACTTCAGGTCCAAGGAAGACGTGATCCTTGAGTTCCTCGCCGACGTGGGCGCCGACGTCTGCGCGGAGCTGGCGGGCCGGCCGCCCCGGGAGAGCCCGGGGACCGCGCTGCGCGAAGCCCTGACGGTCGCGGTGGAGACCTTCACCGAGCATCCGGGCAAATCGCTGGCGCTGGCCAGGCTCACCATGGAGACGCCCGCGCTGCACGCCCGGTATCTCGACCGGCAGGCAGGGCTGCAACGGGACCTCGCGGCGGTGATCGCTCGCCGGCAGGGGACCGATCCCGACACCGACATGGGCCCGGCGGTCTTCGCGGGCATGGCGCTCACCGCCTTCGACATCGCCCTCACGCGCTGGGCCCGGCAGGACGGGGCGGAGGAGCTGCGGGCCCTGGTCGACCAGGCCTTCGCGCTCGCCCGCCTCACCTGAGCTCCGATCTCTCCCCGGTCGCTCGGCAGGCATCGATCGGACCTTCGCCCCTGGCGGGCTCGCCGGGCGCCCGGCTGGATAGCATCCGGGCCGTACGCACTTCGCGAGGTGAGAGGCCCGGTCATGCGTTCTCGTCGTTCCACCCTGGCGGTGCCGGGCAGCAACCCGCGGTTCCTGGAGAAGGCCCAGGGACTGCCCGCCGACGAGATCTTCCTCGACCTGGAGGACGCCGTCGCCCCCTCGGAGAAGGACGAGGCGCGCAAGAACGTCGTCGCCGCGCTCAACGAGGGCGACTGGAGCGGGAAGATCCGGGCGGTCCGCGTCAACGACCTGTCCACCCAGTGGACGTACCGCGACGTCATCGACGTCGTCGAGGGCGCCGGCGCCGGGCTCGACTGCCTCATCCTGCCCAAGGTGCAGGGCGCCGCCGACGTCCAGTGGCTGGATCGGCTGCTCAGCCAGCTGGAACAGGCCATCGGCCTGCCCGCCGGGGGCATCGGCATCGAAGCCCAGATCGAGGACGCCCGGGGGCTGACCGCCATCGACGAGATCGCGGCCGCCTCGCCCCGGCTGGAAACGCTGATCTTCGGTCCCGGTGACCTCATGGCCTCGCTCAACATGAAGAGCCTGGTCGTGGGCGAGCAGCCGCCCGGCTACACCGAGGGCGACGCCTACCACCACATCCTGATGCGCATCCTGGTGGCGGCCCGGGCGCGGGACCTCCAGGCCATCGACGGCCCCTACTTCAACGTCCGCGACGTGGCGGCGTTCACGCGGGTGGCACGCCGCTCGGCCGCCCTGGGTTTCGACGGCAAGTGGGTCCTGCACCCCTCGCAGGTCGAGGCGGCCAACGAGGTCTACGCCCCGGCCCAGGACGACTACGACCACGCGGAGCTGATCCTGGAGGCGTACGAGTACTACACGACGGTCGAGCGACGCGGTGCCGCCATGCTGGGCGACGAGATGATCGATGAGGCGTCGCGGAAGATGGCGCTGGTCATCGCGGCCAAGGGGCGGGCGGCCGGGCTCACGAGGGCCAAGACGTTCGAGCCTCCCGCATAGTCTGGTCCACATCATGGACACGCCTGAGCCCTGGGCCTCGCCCGACCCCGGCCCACCGCAGCGATCGGACCCACCCGCGGGCTCACCGTTCCCGCCGTACGCCCCGGCACCGCCCGAGGGCCCGGCGGCGCATGACGCCCACCGGCCCCAGCCGTACGCCTCCTACGCGCCGCAGCAGGCGCCGCAGCAGGCGCCGCAGGGGTACCCGCCGGAGTCCGGGTGGCCGGTGGAAGAGGGGCAGCGGCCCGCCGACGGGTACCCGCCGCAGCCGTACGGCGGCCATCCGCCCTACGGCCCCGGGCCGTACGGACCCCCGCAACCGCCGTACGGGCCGGGACATCCCTACGGGCCGGGCCAGTACGCGCCGGGACAGTACGCGCCAGGACAGCCCTACGGCCCACCGCCGTACGGGCCGGGACAGCCGTACGCCCCGGGCCAGTACGGGCCGAGCCAGCCGTACGGGCCGCCGGGATACGGGCAGCGGCAGCCGTGGGTGGTGGCGGCTCCGCCGGGCACGCCGTACCAGCGGCTGGCCAGGACCGCGCTGCACCGCTGGTGGCGGCCGATCGTCGGCACCGTGTTCCTGCTCGTCACCGGCCTGGTGGTGGTCGCCGCGGTCATGATCGTCTCGCTGGCCGTGTACGTGGCGTCGACCGGCCACGGCCCGACGGGCAGCGGGGAATCGATCTTCCAGAACGCCACCGCCGATCTCGCCTTCCAGCTCGTCACGCTGGGCGTCCTCACCCCGGTGGTGCTGCTGACGGTCTGGGTGGTGCAGCGCAGACCGGTCGGCAGCGTGGCCTCGGTGACCGGCCGGCTGCGCTGGAGATGGCTGCTGATCTGCTGCGGGCTCGCGGTCGGCTTCTGTGCGGCCGAGTTCGCCGCGTCCTACGCGGTCACCGCCGCCTTCACCGACGAGGCCCTCAGCGCGCCCAAATGGGCGGGCTGGGGGACCTTCCTGCTGCCGGCCCTGGTGATCGTGCTGCTGGTGCCGTTCCAGTCCACGGCCGAGGAGTTCGTGTTCCGCGGCTGGTTCGTCCAGGCGATCGCGGGCAGCACCCTGGAGACCCGGACGGGGCCGGTCGGCCGGGCGCTGAGCGTGGTGTTCCGCACGCCGTGGCCGGCCGTCGTCATCAGTGCCGCGCTCTTCACCTCCGGCCACGGCTACACCGGCTGGGCGATGCTCGACACGTTCCTGTTCGGCGTGCTCGCCGGCTGGCTGGTGGTGCGGACCGGCGGTCTGGAGGCCGGTATCGCCCTGCACGTGCTCAACAACCTGATGGCCTTCATGCTGCCCGCCGCGGCCGGTGACCTGGCCTCTTCGATGAAGCAGGGCGGGGCGCCCTGGTACGCGCTGCTGTCCGACGCCGTACCGCTCGCCCTCTACGGCCTGGCGGTCGTGCTGGTGGCCCGCCGCCTCAAGGTCGCGACCGTCAGCACCTGACCGGGCCCGGGTCCGGGGCCCGGGCCTGGACGACGCGGGCCACCCGGGCGACCCGGCCCGGACAGCGCGACGGCGTGGCCCCGCGTCACCGCGAGACCACGCCGTCAGGTGGCGTTCTGACCGGCTAGAGCCGTGCCCGCTTGTCGAGCAGCGGGTCGTAGCCGTCCACCGGGGCCACGAGCCGCTTGGCGGCCGGTGCTCCCTGGGCCGGCAGCCCCGCCCAGCGCAACAGGGCCCCGACGGCCTCGTCCTTCTGCGCCGCAGGCAGGACCGACATCAGGGATCCGCTGTGCCGCTGGCCGGCGACCGAGTACCAGTACGAGTCCTTGGTGCCCGGGCCGAGCCGGAACGGCTTGGTGCCCCATGGGTCGTTGCCGCCGTAGAGGAACATCAGGTGGCTGCCCTTGCTCTTCACCCAGTGGTCGATGTCGGGCATCGCCCCGTAGTCGAAACCGGGTACCCGGATGCTCTTCGGGATGAAGGTCCGGGAGGTGTCGAGCCCCTGCGGGTAGTGCAGGCCCTTCAGGTAGGCGGTCGACGGGTCGGGCTCACCGAGCTGGGTGGCCGCCTGGTAGTAGTACGGCACGAACTCGGCGAGGTTCTCGTCGGTGTTGCCCAGGAACGGAACGTTGGCGTCGATGTAGTCGAAGAGCGTCTGCGTCGAGGCGGTGCGGTCCGGGACGTTGGCGCACTCGCTCTCCAGGTTGTACTGCCACCAGCCCCAGCGGAAGTCGATGACCGTGACCTCGAAGCTCTTGTCGATGGAGCCGAGGGTGGTGAGGTGCATTCCGGACGCCGCGAGCTGGGCGGCGATCAGCTTCTCGAACTCCTCGCGCCGGTCGAGCGCCTCCTGCTGGACCCCTTCCAGCTTCGCCCGGCACTCCGGTGTCCCCACCGTGTCGAAGAAGCGGTCATAGGGCTTGTTGTCCCACTTGTCGGGGTTGTTCGGCGCCACATAGGCGACCGTGCCGTCCACGTCGCGGGGGTAGAAGCGGTGGTGGTAGACCGAGGTCATGCCGCCCTTGCTGCCACCGGTCGAGATCCACTTGCCCTTGTAGATCTTCTTGAGCGCCTGGACGATCACATGGTGGTCGGTCGCCGCCTGCCAGATGTTCAGCTTCGACCAGTCGGTCGGCTCCGGGCGCGAGGGGGTGAAGTACCGCTGCTCGACCGCGATCTGGTCGGCATCGAGGAGCTTCGTCGGCTCGGAGCGGTAGTACGGGGGCGTGTACAGGTCGTAGCCGGTGGCGAACAGCACCACCGGGCGGTTCACCGACTTGTGCAGGATCCGGATCCGCTGCTCGAAGGTGCCCTTGCTCGGGTGCCGGTGGTCGACCGCCTGCTTGAAGGTCAGCTCGTAGTAGTGCTGGTCCGGGACCTCCGGCAGGACGGTGTCCGTCGTGAGCGTGACGCCCCTGATCGCCTTGAGCTGGGTCGCGATGTCGTCGTCCGCTGGCTTCGGCGACGCGTGCGCTGTGGCGCCGGTGCCGACGAGCCCCACTGTCAGGAGGGCCGCCAGGGTCAATCGGGGGGTGATGCGCCGCATCCTTGTCCTCTCCTCAGGTTCAGGATCGGTGCGAACCTAGGGCGAGGCGTCTAACCAAAAATAGATAGATATCGCTGTTGTTACCGTTTTGTTCTCTATGGCCTAACAAACATATTTTTCCCCGAATTTGTTAGTGGTGGACGGGCGGGCGCAGCGGCTCGGTGAAGTCCCAGCCCGCGTCGATCAGGGCGGCTATGGCACCGGTGGCGGCGGCCATACGGTCGTCGTGGGACCCCGTGACGACCAGGTGGGGGAGCCCCCGGCGGGAGAGCTCCGCGCGGAAACGGCCGGACATCCACTCCCGGATCGACTCGCCGTCCCGCCAGCCGTCCTGCTCGAACGGCACGCCGGCGGTGTCGGTGAGGATCCACAGGGCGTGCGGGGCCCGCTCGTGCACCCGTTCGACCGAGGGAGCGGGCGCGTCCAGATAGCGCTCGTGCCAGATCGCGGTGGCGAGGGCGTCGGTGTCACAGATCAGCAGCGGAGATCCCGACCGCGCGGCGGCGTCCTCCAGTGCCAGCTGGCGCTCGGCGATCAGCGTGAACTCCCCGGAGGACCACGGCAGATCCCCGATCCACAGTGCCGGGTCCGCGCGGCGGGCCGCGCTGAGCTTCTCCTCGCAGTAGGTCCGGCCGTACTCCGGTACCCACCGCGTCGCGGCCCAGGGGCCACCGGCGGCCGCGTAGTGCGCGGCCAGTGCGCGCGCCAGCGTCGTGGTGCCGGATGACTCCGCGCCCACCACGACCACTCGCCGGGCGAGATACCCCCGTACGGGCGGGGACAGCCACTGCCAGCAGGCCACCGGGTCGGCGCGTACGGCGCTGCCGCTCACCGGGAAGCGGTCCCGGGGCGGATCCACCGGCACGTGCACGGCGGAGAACCGGCGGGCGAGCTCCGCCCCGTACTCCTCCGAGCTGAACACGGCGTCGACGGCGGGCACGTCCACGCCGAGCCCCGACAGCGAGGCCAGCCCGGCCCGGAAGACCTCCACGTGGGCCGACCAGATCGCATCGGACGCGTAGTCGATCTCGATGTCGTCGACCACCGGGACGATCTCGACCGAGGGCTGCGGGTGCGTCTCGCGCAGCCACGCCACCCGGTCCGCCGGCGGAATGCTCTCGACGCTCGCCGCGGCGCAGATCACCGTGAGGCGCTCGCAGGCGGCCGCGGCGGTGTCGATCAGATGATGGTGGCCGGCGTGCGGCGGATAGAACTTGCCGATCACCAGGCCATGCCGGTGCCTCACGTGGGCTCCCTCACGTCGTCTCCCCGAGCGGCCGGGTGCCCGCGACCGGTCCTGCTGCGGGCCCTGCCGCCGGCGCCGTGATCGGGCCGGTGCCGCGGGCCGGGGTGGCCTGGCGGGCGGCCAGATCACGCCGCCAGGCGAGCAGCCCGGCGTCGCACAGCGCCAGGAAGACCAGGTAGAGCGCGCTGGTGAGGTAGAGGTCCTTCCAGGCGTACAGCGGTATGTAGATCAGGTCGGCGAGGATCCACAGCCACCAGGACTCCAGCAGCTTGCGGCACTGGCCGTACGTCGCGGCCAGCGAGATCGCCGTCGTCACCGCGTCCCAGAAGGGCACGGTCGAGGTGGTCCAGGTGGTCAGGACCCAGATCATCACACCGGTCGCGGCCACCCCGGACGCGCCGAGCATGATCCACTCGGTGCGGGTCGTGCCGCGCACGACCAGCCTGCTCCGGTCCTGGCCGCCGTAGAGCCACTCCCACCAGCCGTACAGCTGGAGCACCACGTAGACGACCTGGAGGCCCGCGTCCGCGTAGAGCCCCCCGTCGGCGAAGACCAGGCAGAGCAGGACGACGTTGGCCAGCCCGATCGGCCAGTTCCACAGATGCTGCCGGACGACCAGCCAGACCGTGATCGCACCCGTGACGAAGCCGAGCACCTCGGCCCGGCTGGTCGCCACCCCGCCCAGCCGGAAGGCGGGTGCCAGCAGAGGCTCCAGCAGGTCGTGCAGCGACATGACAGGGTCCGCCTCTCGTTATCGTCAAATGGACGATAACAGAGCTGCCCGGGTCCGGGAAGGCGCGACGGCCGTCCGGGCAGGCAGGCCGGAACACCGGACCGGTGGGCGGGCAGGTGGACAGGCAGGTGGACGGGCAGGTGGGACGCCGCGCAGGCGGACGTCGGGTGGTCGGGAGGCGAGCCGCGTCCGGTCAGCGGGCGGGCGGGTTCTGCTGTTGCTGTTCGTCGGCGCCGAACATCATCGTCCACTCGCTGACGGGCTGCTGATCCTGCGCCGGAGCCGGGTTCTGGGGGGCCGGCTGCTGGGCGGCGGGCTGCTGATGCCGGCCCTGCGGGGCGTACGGGTCCGGCTGCCGGTCGTAGGCCTGCGGGGGCTGCGCCTGCGGGGGCTGGGACTGCGGGTACTGCGGCTGGCTGGGACCCTGCTCGGGCTGGCCGGGGGTGCCCTGGCCGCCCTGCTGCGGGTATCCCTGCTGGTACGGCTGCTGGCCCGGCTGCTGTCCCTGCGGGTAGGCCTGCTGGCCGTAGGGCTGTGCCTGGCCGTAGGGCTGCTGTGCCGGCTGGCCGTACGGCGGCTGGCCGCCCTGCTGCTGCCCGTAGTGCCGGGGGGTGTACTGCTGCTGGTCGTAGCCCTGCTGGTCGTAGGCCTGCTGGCCGTACTGCTGCGGGGCGCCCTGCTGGCCGTACGGCTGCTGGCCGTACTGCTCTTGACCGTACTGCTGCTGGCCGTACTGCTGCTGGCCGACGGGCTGCTGGGCGCCGGGCTGCTGGGCGTACGGATCGGGCTGCTGGCCGTACTGCTGCTGCGGCTGAGCCTGGCCGTACGGCTGGTTCTGTGCGTAGGGCTGGGCGTACTGCTGCCCCGGCTGGGCCTGCGGGTAACCCGGCTGCGGTGCGCCGTACTGCTGCCCGGGTGCGCCGTACTGCTGCGGGACCGCCTGCTGGGGCGCCGCGCCCTGCCCCGAGGCGTAGTGCGCGTGCCACTGCTGGAGGGTGGCGACCTTCTGGTCGAACTGGCCGTCCGGCATCGACCAGTAGTTCATCGGAGCCCACGCGCGGATGGTGCGGCCGGTGGTCAGCTGGATGAAGGTGCGCCGCTGGCCGAGCATGTAGTTGCCGCCGTAGATCCGGGCCACCTCGTTCCAGGCGAACCGGCGCTTGGTGTAGCCGCGCAGCAGGATCCCCTGGGGCGTGACGTCCATGCCGAAGGTGCCGGTCCAGAAGAACTGGGCCACCCCCAGCCCGGCCAGCAGCAGGAAGAGGATCCCGCCCCCGTAGCCGCCGGTCGCGAGCCAGACGAGGGCGCGCAGGGCGAGCAGGGCGGTGGCGACGAGATTGACGATGCGCTGCTGGACTTCGAGGCGGTACTCGAGCTGCTGCATGGGGGTTTCTCCGGTGGGCGGTTTGACACAGGCGCGCCACTTTACCTGCGCCTCCATGGCCAACAGTGCCCAACGACCGCCTACGGGTCAATGGGCGGGCATCACGTTCCATGCGGTGAGCGCCTCCACCAGCCCGGGCGTGGTGGGCAGCGCCCGCAATTCGGCCTCGGTGACCCAGCGGACCTCGGCCGCGTCGTCGCCCGCGCGAGGCACCCCGCCGGCGACCGTGGCCGCGTAGTCGTGAATGTCGTAGCTGACACCGTGGGGGCCCGGTCGGATCACGCTGCCGACGAGGGCGCCCGGGACCACCTCCAGGCCGGTCTCCTCGCGCAGCTCCCGTACGACCGCCTCCGCGTCGGCCTCACCGGGCTCGACCCTGCCGCCGGGCAGCGACCAGAGCCCCTCCATCGGGGGATGGCCGCGGCGGATCAGCAGCAGTCTCCCGGCCGGGTCGTGGACCACGGCCCCCACGCAGCGCATGGACCCATGGTGGCAGCGCCGGGCAGGGCCGGCCCGTTCCGGCCGTACCGGCGGCGGACCGGGCGGATCAGGCCCCGGATCGGCCCTTGGGGCCTGTGCCCGGGGCGGTCCCGGGGCGGTCCCGGAAATCGGCTGTGCCGCCGGGCACGGCGGTGGATCGCGGGGTGTTAACCCGTTTCATGACTCAGGACTGTTGCGCCTGTTGACGCGGTGACTTGACGTGGCGCCGGGTAGCGGCGACCGTGAGTAACTGTGAGGACTGAGCCGACGTGTCCACGTTGCCGCAAGCCACTGCACACACCGAGTGCCTGGTCGAGCGACTGGCGATGTCCGGTGCACGGCGCCGTGCTGCCCATGCAGCCGCCCTATGCCCCTTCCGACGAAGGGCTGGCCGCCGTGGTCCAGGACGCCAGGGTGCCGGTCTGGACCCTGTGGCCGCTGCCGCCGAGCTGGCTGGTGACGGGGTTCGTGCAGGTCGGAGATGAGCGCACCGGCTCGCGGGCGTGCGGGGTGGCGCTCTCGGGGCCGGCGCTGCTGGCAGGCCCGGCCGACATGGTGGTGATCGCCGAGGAGCCGGGCATCGGCCTCGGCTGCCACTTCGCCGGTCTGGACGGCCCCGATCCCGGAGAGGTCTGCCGGGCCGCGCCCAACGCCAAGATGTCGGTCGGGGGGCATCCCGTGCCCATGTGGGCGGTCGAGGCCGCACCGGACCGCGCGGCCTACGTCGGAGAGGCCATGGGCAACTGGGTCTGGACGGTGCTCTGGCCGGCCGACACCGGCGCGCTGATGCTCGACAACCCCGAGCTGCGTGATCTACGCGAACCCGGCATGGAGCTCGATCTGCCCTACGGCGCGTTCTGCCCCCGCCTCGACACCTGATCATCGACACCTGATCCTGGAGGCCTGATCATCGAGGCCTGATCCCGGACACCTGATGCCAGACGCTTGATCGTCGCGGCGCCCGCCGGGCATGGGCTCGCGATCGGCGGGCAGAATGGTCGGGTGCTCATCGACCTGCACACGCACAGCGACGCGTCGGACGGCACCCGCCCGCCCGCCGAGGTCATGTGGTGCGCGCGGGCCCAGGGAGTGGACGTCCTCGCGCTGACCGACCATGACTCGGTGGACGGCTGGCCCGAGGCCATCGCGGCGCTGCCGCCGGGGCTGACGCTGGTGCCCGGCATGGAGCTCTCCTGCCGGACCGGTGGCCGCAGCCTGCATCTGCTGGCCTACCTCTTCGACCCGTACGAGCCGGAGCTGGCGGCCGAACGAGATCGCATCCGTGATGACCGGGTGCATCGGGCCCGGGGGATGGTCGAGCGGCTCGCGGAACTCGGCGTGCCGGTCACCTGGGACCAGGTGGCCGCGATCGCGGGCGGGGGCGCGGTGGGGCGCCCGCACATCGCCCGCGCGATGGTCGAGACGGGTGTGATCCCGACCGTCGAGGACGCCTTCACCTCGAAGTGGATCGGGACGGGCGGGCGGGCGCAGGTCAAGCGCTACGCACTGGACCCGGTGCAGGCCGTACGGCTGGTGACGGCCGCCGGCGGAGTGGCCGTGCTGGCCCATCCGCGGGCCCGCAAACGCGGTTACGTCTTCGGGGACGACCTGGTCGAGGAGCTGGCCGGCGCGGGCCTGGCCGGGGTCGAGGTGGACCATCCCGACCATGACGCGGCGGACCGGGCGGAGCTGCGCAGGCTGGTGAAAGGCCTGGGCTTGATCATCACCGGCTCCAGCGACGACCATGGGGATCTCACCGGGGACCGGCTCGGCTGCGAGACCACGTCGCGCGACGCCCTCGAGGAACTGCTGGACCTCGGCCGCGGCTTCCGGCCCGTACGCGGCGGGGAGGACGACGAGGCGTAGCGGGCAGGCGAAAGTGCCCGCGCCGTACGGAATGTGGCCGCGACCGGTGGGCGTTTCCGCGTGTCAGCGAGATCGAGTGAATTGCCCGCCGGTCGAAATTGCGCCACCGGATCCGCCCTTTTCTCGGCGGGCCTGATTTCGGGATAGGGTGCCTGGCGTGAGTGCGCGCATCGAGCAGGTCGTGACGTCAGGGAAGTGCACCCTGGACGACGACGAGTATGAGGTCGAGACCAACACCTACATCGTCGGCGACGACGACGAGGTGATCGTGATCGACCCGGCCAACGACGCCGAGGCCATCCTCAAGGCGGTCGACGGCCGCGAGGTCATGGCGGTCATCTGTACCAACGGCCGGAGCAACATCCTGAGCGCCGTGATCGAGGTGGCCGAGGCGGACGAGGACGACCCGGCGCCGATCGCCCTGCACCGCAACGACCGCCTGCTGTGGCGCCAGTACTTCCGGCAGCTCGCCAAAGAGATCAAGGACGACGAGCTCAAGGACCTCCAGCCGGACATCGACATCGAGGACGGCGGCCTCTTCGAGGTCGCCGGGGCTCAGCTGGAGGTCATGCACACCCCGGGTTTCACCCCGGGCAGCATCTCCCTCTACAGCGAGCAGCTCGCGGTCCTGTTCACCGGGAACACCCTGCTGCGCGGCAAGCCCGGCGAGATCGGCGGGTCCTACCACGACCTGCAGACCCAGCTGAACTCCATCGGCGGCCTGGTCGGCCCGCTGCCCAAGGACACCCAGGTGCTGCCCGGGCAGGGCCCGGAGACCACGATCGGCGAAGAGGACGTGCGCTGGGAGAGCTGGTACTCCCTCGACCGTGAGTCCGACGACTAGCGGCACATGATCCGGCGGTGCCGGCAGATGACCCATGGGGAGCCGGGCCGCGTGAGCCGGGCCCGGAGAGCCGGTCGCGATGAACGCTGAGCAGCTGGGCTTCGAGGGGATGCCGCAGCGGCTGTACTCCTGTACCCCGTCGCGGCTGAACAACTGGCTGGACTGCCCGCGGCGCTACCGGATGACCTACCTGGACCGGCCTCAGCCGCCGAAGGGCCCGCCGTGGGCGCACAACAGCCTCGGCGCGAGCGTGCACAACGCGCTGGCCGCCTGGTGGCGGCTCCCCGAGCCACGGCGCACCGTGGAGATGTCCGGCACCCTGCTGCTGCGCGGCTGGCTGACCGACGGGTTCCGGGACGCCGGGCAGTCCGAGGCCTGGCGGACCCGGGCCCGCGAGATGGTCGAGGCGTACGTCTCCGGCCTGGACCCGCACACCGAGCCGGTCGGCGTCGAGCGGACGGTCGCCACCCGTACCGACGTGATCGCCCTCTCCGGCCGGATCGACCGGCTGGACGAGACGGCGAGCGGGCCGGGCACCGAGCTGGTCGTGGTCGACTACAAGACCGGGCGGCGGGCGCTCACCGCCGACGACGCCCGCGGCTCACTGGCACTGGCCCTGTACGCGATCGCCGCCTCCCGCATGCTGCGGAGCCCCTGCCGGCGGGTCGAGCTGCACCACCTGCCGACCGGTGGCGTCGCCGCCTGGGAGCACACCGAGGAGTCGCTGCTCCGCCAGCTCGGCCGGGCCGAGCGGATCGCCGTGGAGGCCCGGGACGCCGACGAGGCCTACCGGACCCGGCTGGCGGTGCCGCAGCCCAGGCAGCCCAGGCGCCCCGAGCGGTCCCGGCGGTCCCAGGGTCCTGAAGGGCCCGAGCGGCGGGACGGGGCCGGGGCACCGGTCGACCACGAGCCGTTCGACGAGGTCTTCCCGCCCCGTCCGGGCAGGCTCTGCGCCTGGTGCGACTTCTCCCGGCACTGCCCCGAGGGCCGCCAGGCCGCCGCCCCGGCGGAGCCCTGGGCCGCCCTCGCCGAAACGTCCGCATGACCCCGTAGCCGCCGTACCCTGCCCGACGGGGTGGGCCGGTGCGGCCGGGTGCGGCGGCCGTCAGGCTCTGGCGAGTACGCCGGGCGCGGGCCAGCGGCGGGGGTCGCGCAGGCCGTACAGGCCCCGGCTGAGGTCGTAGCCCTCGGCGTGCAGGCGCTCGCGGGCCCGGCCGAGCATCTCCCGGGTCGGCTTCATGAAGGAGAAGTCGTGCACGGGCTCCGGCAGCGAGTTCATCGCCAGCCGGAACGACCTCAGCGCCGCCGTCACCGCGGGCCGCGGGACCTCGGGCAGCACTCCGTACATCTCGCGGGCCCAGTCCGGCAGGGAGTAGTAGCAGAGGGCGCCGAACGGGAAGTACGCCGGCTTGCCCGCAGCGAGGAATCTCAGATGCTCCGGCAGCCGCGGCCACAGCAGGAACCGCACCGTCTCCATGGCCTCCTCCGTCGGGCGCAGCCGCGGGCGCATCTGCTGGAAGTAGGCCTCCATCTCGGCGACGCTGCCGGGGATGTCCTCCGCGTGCAGCCCGACATAGGTGCCGCTGCGCCGCTGCTCGGCGAGGTAGCGGTCGGCCATCGCGTCGGTCATGGGCAGCCCCGAGCGCCGGGCGACCTCGAGATACGAGGAGACCTCGGCGCAGTGCACCCACAGCATCAGCTCGGGCTGGTCCAGCGGCTCGACCCGGCCCGTGTCGTGGTTGAGGATCCGCAGCGACCGGTGGAGGCCGCGGACCCGGGCACCGATCGCGTCGGCCTCCTCGGGGCTGCCGAAGGTCGAGATGCCGACGAAGTCCGCGGTCCGCTGCAGCCGGCCGAAGGGGTCCTCCTGGAAGTTGGAGTTCTGCCAGACCCCCCACATCGCCATCGGATGCAGCGCCTGCAGCATCAGGCCGCGCACACCTCCGACCCACATGGCCCGGTCGATGTGGACCCGCCAGGTCACGCTCTCCGGGGGATGAACCGTCGCCGACATGCACACACCTCGTCAATCCTGCCCGGTGGAGGAGGCCCGCGCCCGACCGCCATGAGACAAACCGAGGTAAGTGTATCGTTACCGGCTTCTGCCGGGTTCGGACCCCCGCTCCACGAGGGCCGGGCCGGCGAGATCAGCGGAAGGGGCCGCGGGTCCTGGTGTCGGCCCGCAGCCGTACGGCGTCGCCGGGACGATCGGTGATCAGCACCGACACCCGGTCGTCGGCCAGGAATCGCCGCATCAGCGGCTGGTCGTTGACCGTCCAGACCATGGCCGGAATGCCCTCCCGGGCGCACCGGCTCAGCACGCCGAGGCGGGCCAGCCGATGGTGCATCGCCACCCAGTCGGCGCCGCAGGCCCGGACGCGGTCCACCGGGAACAGGTCCCGTACGGTCCCCGGCTGGGGCAGGTGACGGCCCACGGTCAGCGCGGCGATCACCCGGGGGAAGGTCCGCTTGACCGCGGTGATCGACGCCGTGTCGTCCGTGGTGACCACGAAGTTGTGCGGGCCCAGGACGTCCAGGGCGAGGGAGACCACCTCGTGCTCGGTGCCGGGCTCCTTCAGGTCGAGGTGCCCCTTGACCCGGCCGGCCAGGACCTGCAGGGCCTCCCGGACCCGCGGCACCTGGTGGCCCGCCGCCGCGCACAGCTGGCGGTAGGTGCTGCGGGCCAGCGGGGTGCCCGCCACCCGTTCGTCGTGGTGGACGACCAGCTCGCCGTCGGCGGTCCGCCGGATGTCGAGCTCGGCGTACTCGGCGCCCGAGGTCACCGCGGCCTCCAGCACGGCAGGGTCGCCGGTGTCCCTGCGGTGGGCGGAGATCGCCCCTACAACGGAATGTTCCACGGGCAACGACGCTACGGTCCCGACCGGTACGGAGCGAGGATGCGCCACCCAAGAGCCGGTGAATTCCGGTCGACCGCAGCCCCTCCGAAGGTCCGGTTACCAGCAAAAACCCCTCGCCGGTGTCTCCCGCTACATATTCGGTATGGTTGAGCCCTGTGAGTACGCCCCGGTTTCTCAACCTGCCCCCCGGCGTGCGCCGGACGGACCTCGTGACGCCACGCGGAACGTTCGCCGCACTCGAAGCGCTGCCGGGTTCCGGCGTACCCGAACGCTGTCCCGCCCTCCTCGTGCCGGGGTTCACCGGCAGCAAGGAGGACTACCTCGGGATCCTGCTGACCCTGGCCCGCGCGGGCCGCCGGGTGGTCGCCATCGACATGCGCGGCCAGCACCAGTCGGCTCCGGCGCCGGACCACTCCGGCTACACCCGGGCGGCGCTGGGCGCCGACATCTGCGCGCTGCTCGACCTGCTGGGACCGGATCAGGTGCACCTGGTCGGGCACTCCTTCGGTGGTCTGGTCACCAGGGAGGCCGTGATCGCCGACCCGTCCTGTGTCGCCTCGTTCACCCTCATGAGCTCCGGCCCGGCCGCGATCACGGGGGAGTCCGCGGCCAGAGCCCAGGCCCTGATCGACGCGCTGCCCGAGCTCGGCATGCGGCAGATCTGGGAGCTGGCCATGGAGCCGGAGGCGATCGCGAACGGCGTCTCCGCCGAGATCGTCGAGTTCCTGCGCACCCGTACGCTGGGGAACTGCGAGACCGGGCTGAGCTGCATGGCGCAGGAGCTGCTGACGTGCCCGGACCGGGTCGAGGAGCTCGCCAAGGTCGCCGACGAGGCCGACCTGCCGCTGATGGTGCTCTACGGCGAGGACGACGACGCGTGGGACCCTCGGGTCCAGGCGGCGATGGCCGACCGCCTGGACGCCGTCATGGTCGTGATCCCCGGCGCGGCGCACTCTCCCGCCTGGGACGCGCCGGAGACGACCGCGAGCGCGCTCACCGACCTGTGGAACCAGGCCGAGCGCACCACCTTTCACTGATCTTCAGTCGATCTTCAGCCGACCTTCGGCCGGGCCGGGCTCACCCGGCGTCCGGGGTGCTGCCGTGGACGGCGGCGTGGGCGGCGGGGATGCTGCCCAGGCGGCCGGCCTGGTAGTCCTCGAACGCCTGCATGAGCTCGGCCTTGGTGTTCATCACGAACGGCCCGTAGGCGGCGACGGGCTCCCGGATCGGCCGCCCGCCCAGGATGAAGACCTCCAGCCCCTCGGTGCGGGTGTCCTGGGTGGCGTCGGCGGCGACCGTGATGGTGTCCCCGGGCCCGTACACCGCCAGCTGTCCCATCGTCACGGGGCGCCGCTCCGCGCCGGCCGATCCGTCACCGGCCAGGACGTAGACCAGGGCGTTGAAGTCGCGCCGCCACGGAAGCGTCAGGGACGCACCCGGGGCCAGGGTGGCGTGCACCAGGCTGATCGGGGTGTAGGTGGAACCCGGTCCGGCGTGCCCGGCCAGCTCCCCGGCGATGACGCGGACCAGCGCGCCGCCGTCGGCGGAGGACAGCAGGGTGACCTTGCTCCCGGTGATGTCCTGGTAGCGGGGTGCGGCGAACTTCTGCGCCTTCGGCAGGTTCACCCACAGCTGCAGGCCGTGGAAGAGCCCGCCGCTGGCCACCAGGTGCTCCGGCGGGGTCTCGATGTGCAGGATGCCGGACCCGGCGGTCATCCACTGGGTGTCGCCGCCCCCGATGAGCCCGCCGCCTCCGTGGGAGTCGGAGTGCGCCATCTCGCCGTCGATCATGTAGGTGACGGTCTCGAATCCGCGGTGCGGGTGCCAGGGAGTGCCCTTGGGCGCGCCGGGCGCGTACTCGACCTCGCCCATCTGGTCCATGTGGACGAACGGGTCGAGCGTTCGCAGATCGACGCCCGCGAACGCCCGCCGGACCGGGAAGCCTTCGCCTTCCAGCCCCTGGGGGGCGGTGGTGACCGACACCACCAGGCGGTTCTCGTCGGTCGCCGGATCGGTTGCGGGGATGCGTGGCAGGGCCAGCGGGTTCTCGACGGTGACAGCGGGCATGGTGGGCCTTCCCGGAGGACGGTTGACTACTGTTGAAGATTAAACCATCTTCTCGCCGGCTATGTTCCCTCACCCGGCCTCGGCCCCGGCCGGGTGCTGTGCCGGGTGCTTCTGTCGGTCTTCGGCCGGGTGCTTCGGCCTGGCGTGACCGGGACGGCGGGGAGCCGAACGAAGAGTGCTTCACTGGTGCGTGTCAGCCGCTCCGGCGGGGTAGACCCGGAGCTCATCCCCAAGGGCAAGGAGAACAGCTTCATGACCGAGACTCCCTACGACAGGCTGCCCTCGGTGCCGTCGTTCACCCTCACCAGCACCGATGTCGCCGACGGTGAGCCGCTGGAGATCGCCCAGTACAGCGGCCTGTTCGGCGTCCCGGGTGGCACGGACACCTCACCCCAGCTGTCCTGGAGCGGGGCCCCCGCGGGCACCAAGAGCTACGTGGTGAGCATGTTCGACCCGGACGCCCCCATTCCCAGCGGATTCTGGCACTGGGCCCTGGTCGACATCCCCGCCACCACCACCGAGCTTCCCTCCGGGGCGGGTGACGGCTCGAACCTGCCGGGCGGTGCCTTCCACGTGGCCAACGAGGCCCGGTCGCACCGCTTCCTGGGCGCGGCCCCGCCGCCCGGAAGCGGCAAGCACCGCTACTTCATCGCGGTGAACGCCCTGGACATCGATTCGGTCACCGATGTGGGGGTCACCAAGGACTCCACCCCCGCGGTGCTCTATTTCAGCATTCGAGAGCACATCCTGGCCCGGGCGGTCATCGCTCCCTGGGGCGGCGAGTAGCGCCCCACACCGGCGCCCACCCGCACCCCCAGCCCCCGCCGGGCGGTACGGCCCGTGCGCGCCCGTGTCCGGACATACGAATGGGCGTCATAGGAACCGCCTATGACGCCCATGCATGGCGTGCCGCCGTCAGGAGTTGGCGGCCGTCCCCTCACCGCTCGTGACGGTCCCGCCCCCGGTGCCCGCCCCGCCGCGGGTGCGGCGGCGCCGCGGACGCCGCGGAGCGTCCCCCTCGTGCGCGTGCGCGGTGGTCACGGTCTCCGGGCCCGCCTCGGTGGCCGTCTGGCCGCTCTGGCCCGCCTGGGCCGCGTCCGCGGCCTCGACCGGCTGCCCGCTCCGCGTCCGCGTACGGCTGCGGTTGCGCTGCCGGGGCTGCCGGGTCCTGCTCTCGCGTGAGCTCTCACGCCTGCCGTCCCGGGAGCCGTCCCGCCCGTCGGTGCGGGCGGAGCCGCCGCCGGTGGAGCGGTTGCGCCCGGTCTCGCCGATGTCCTCGAGCTCCTCGGCGGCCAGCCCGGCGCGTTCCTGCATCGCCTTGGGCAGGACGCCCGTCACACCCTCCGGGATGTCCATCGCGATGTAGAGGTTCTCCGATGTGGAGTACATCTCCTCCGGAACCGGGAGGGCCAGGTCCAGCGCGGCGTTGATCAGCTTCCAGCGCTGCAGGTCACGCCAGTCGACCAGGGTGACGGCGATGCCCTCCTTGCCGGCCCGGCCGGTGCGGCCGATCCGGTGCACGTAGGCCTTGTCGTCCTCGGGGCACTCGTAGTTGATGACGTGCGTGACGTCGTCCACGTCGAGACCCCGGGCCGCCACGTCAGTGGCGATCAGGACATCGATCTTGCCGGACCGGAACGCGCGTAGCGCCCGCTCCCGCTGACCCTGGCCGAGGTCCCCGTGGACCGCGGCGGCGGCGAAGCCGCGCTTGAGGAGGTCCTCGGCGACCCGGTCACAGGCCCGCTTGGTCTGGCAGAACACCATGGTCAGCCCACGGCCGCGGGCCTGCAGGATGCGGGCCAGCACCTCGGGCTTGTCCATCTGGTGCGCCTGCCACACGTGCTGGACGACCTGCGGAGTGGCGTCCGACTCGGCGTGGGCCTCGGCCCGCACGTTGGTCGGCTGGGAGAGGTAGCGCCGCGACAGCGCCATGATCTCGCCCGGCATGGTCGCGGAGAACAGCATGGTCTGCCGCTTGGCGGGGACCAGCTGGATGATCCGCTCGATGTCGGGGAGGAAGCCCAGGTCGAGCATCCGGTCGGCCTCGTCGAGCACGAGCGCCTGGACCTCGGAGAGGTCGAGGTACTTCTGCTTGACCAGGTCGAGCATCCGGCCCGGGGTGCCGACGACGATGTCGACGCCCTTGCGGAGGGCGTCGATCTGGGGCTCGTAGGCCCGGCCGCCGTACACCGACAGCACCCGGCTGCCGAGCTTGCCGCCGGCCAGCACGAGGTCGTCGGTGACCTGGATCGCCAGCTCGCGGGTGGGCACGACCACGAGGGCCTGGGGGAGTTTGTTGCCCTGCCGCACGCGCTGCAGCAGTGGGATGCCGAAGGCGAAGGTCTTGCCGGTGCCCGTACGGGCCTGGCCGACCATGTCCTGCCCGTTGAGCGCGATGGGCAGGGCGAGTGCCTGGATGGGAAATGCGTCCACGATGCCCTCGGATTCGAGGGCGTCGACTATCTCGGGGATGACCCCGAGTTCACGAAAGGTAGTCAGGGCGTTCAGCCTCCATAGTGCGGGGTCAGACCTCCCCGGCCAGCGGCGCTGCGGCGCGCCGTGGGGCACACCATCGTTGCGGCACCTACGACCGGCCAGGCGACCATCCGCCTGTCGATCGTCACTGCGGCCGCGCGCTCGCGCGAGAGGGACCAGCCGTCGATCATTACTCGGTGACCGCCGTTAGGGGTCAACGCATCTGCTGGGAGCAACTGCGCGCGGTCACACTCCGCGACGCAGTGTACCGGTGGTTGGCCGATTACGCCATTAGCAGATCTTCCAGATGAACACTCGGTCGCCCGGCGATATTCCGTGCGGTCCGCGGCAGGCCCGTCACCGGGGCGTATGGGAGGCGAACCCGGGCATGCGAAGGCCTCCGCCACGGGGGAGCGGAGGCCTTCGGTCCAAGGGGTCGCCGTGCGGGTCAGCGCGTCCGGCTGCGGGTGCGCCAGCCGCCTCGACGGCCGCCCCAGCCACCGCCCTGAGCGCCGGTGAGGAGCGCGACGCCGATGGCGGCGATGATCACCGCGAAGATGAACGCGACCACGGTGCCGGCGCCCAGCGCGTCGGCCACCACGCCACCGAGGATGGCGCCGGCCACACCGACCAGGATGGTCAGCACGATGCCGATGGGGTTACGGCCCGGAACGAGCAGCCTGGCCACGACGCCGACGACGGCGCCAACAAGGATGAACCAAAGAATCGTCATTGCCATGTGAAATCGACCTCCCGAGGTTGTCGGGAGTGGGTATGCCCGCCGCCTGGGGATTAAACAAAGCCCAGGTCAGTGGCTCAAAGCGCCCAACGCTCGCAAAGGGGCCAGGCTCAGAACGTGCTGAAGCCGACCTGCCGGGACTCGTCCTCGGAAAGCTCCAGATAGCCGACGTGCGCGGCCGGGATGACGACCCGGCCGCCGCGCTCGTCGATGAGGACGAATACGCCGTTCTCGGTCTGGAGAGCCTCCATCAGGGACTGCTCGATCTCGTCGGCCGACACCGTCGTGTCGACGACGATCTCCTTGGCCACCGACTGGACTCCGATACGCACCTGCACGATCGTCTCCCCTTTGCTGCGGGTTGGCTACGGGCCGGCCTCGGGTCAGCCGCCCGCCGAGGTGGTCCCGGTCGGCTCGCCGATGCGCGGGAAACCGCTGATACCGCGCCAGGCGAGCCGGGCGATGAGCTTCTCGGCGGTGTCCTTGGGGATGGCCCGCTGCTGGGAGAGCCAGTATCGGGCACTGACCTCCGCCATGCCGACCAGGCCCATGCCGAGCAGGTGCGCCTCGTCGCTGGAGGCGTCGGTGTCCTCCTGGATGACCAGGCTGATCATCTCGGCGCACTGCTGGAGGGCACGTTCCACCCGGGCGCGGACGGGGGCGACGTTCCGCAGGTCCGATTCGAAGACCAGCCGGAACGCCTCGCCCTCACCGGAGACGAAGTCGTAGAACGCCTGCATCGTGGCGGCCACCCGGGATTTGTTCTCCGGGGTGGAGGCCAGCGCGTCGCGGACCCTGGTCACCAGGGCCTCGGCGTGCTCGTCCAGCAGGGCCAGGTAGAGCTCGAGCTTGCCAGGGAAGTGCTGATACAGCACCGGCTTGCTGACTCCGGCGCGCTCGGCGATCTCGTCCATCGCGGCGGCGTGGTAGCCCTGCGCGACGAACACCTCCTGGGCGGCACCGAGCAGCTGTCGACGGCGGGCCATCCGTGGCAGTCGTGTGCCACGAGGGCGGGCGTCCGGGATCGCCGTCACCGCACTCTCCGATCACCAAGTCGTGCGACGAAGGTGACGTCGCGGGAAGTTCAATTCCATCATCCTACGTGCCGGTAACCTCGCGGGTCACTAACAATCACCGGTAGTCGTCTTCGTCGATTTCGACAATCCTGCTCTGATCGGCGACGTCGGCCTCGTCGGCGTCCAGCGGAATGCGGTCGGGCCAGAGCGGATCCTCCTGCTCGCGGACCGGCGTGTGCTGCTCGGCGGCGTCGGCCTCGGGAGCCTCCAGGTCGAGGTCCGGGTCGATGGGCGGACCCGGCTCGGCAGCCGGATTGCCCTGCACCGGCGTGTGCTGCTCGGCGGCGTCGGCCTCCGGAGCCTCCAGGTCGGTGTCCCGATCCGGCTCCGTGTCGTTCGGCTTGGTCATGACACGCCCCTCTCACAGACGCTCGGCGAGTTCTCGCAAAGGCGGCTCGACGGCCTCACCGTACGTCGGGAACGCGTGGGCCACATCGGTCAGGATGTCCAGCCGGATCTCGGCACGAATGGCCAGCGCGATTTCGGCCATCCATTCCTCAGCGTAGAGTCCGACCGCGGTGGCGCCAACGAGCACCCCTCGGGCCGGATCGGCGTACAGCTCGACCCTCCCGCCGGTGGAGCCCCGCTCGTCCTCCTCCACCGCGGCCCGGGCAGTCCCGGCCAGGTCCATGCCCGCCGAGATCAGGCCGACGCCCATCTCCTCCGCCCGGACCGGGGACAGCCCCACGGCGTAGACGGAGGGGGTCGTGCGCACGGCCCGGGGCATCGCGCGGTAGTCGGCCTCCTGGCGCTTGCCCAGGACGTTGGCGACCACCACACGCGCCTGGTACAGCGCGAGATGGGTGGAGGGCGTCAGGCCGGTGATGTCGCCGGCCGCCCAGACGCGCCCGCCCAGGCCGTCCTCCGGGGCCTGGTGCGGCGGGCCCTCGGGCGGCGTGGCCCCCTGCGGGTCGCCGGGCTGGGCGGCGGGGAAGTCGGTGAGGACCTGGCAGGTCACGTCGAGCGGCACCCCGCGGGCCGGATCGGCGGCGATGCCCAGCGCCTCCAGGCCCAACCCGCTCACCCGTGGCCGGCGGCCGGTGGAGACCAGGATGCGGTCGGCCTCGATGACCGCACCGTCGGCCAGCCTCAGCCGGGGACCGCTCTCGGTGCGCTCCGCGGCGATGATCCGCGTGCCCAGGCGCAGGTCGGCGCCGAGCCGGCGGAGGGCGTCGGCCAGGAGGTCCCCGGCGAAGGACGCCTCGGTGGCCAGCAGGCGCTCACCGGGCTCGACCACGGTCACCTGCGATCCGAAGGCCGCGTAGATCTGGGCGAGCTCGCAGCCGGCCGCGTCCCCGCCCAGCACCACGAGGCGGCGGGGCAGGTCGGGTGAGGTCAGCGCCTCGTCGGTGGTCCACAGCGGCAGGTCGGTGAGCCCGGGGACGGCCGGCACGGCCGGTTCGCCGCCCGTGCACACCACCAGATCGGTGTAGGTGTACGGGCGGCCGTCCACCTCGAGACCGCCGGGCTCGCGGATGCGGCCGTGGCCGCGCAGCACCGTCACCCCGGCCGCCGTCATCCGGGCCGCCGCGGCCGTGTCGTCGAGGTGGCCGGTCACCCGGTCGCGCCGGGCGATCGCCAGCTCCCAGGTCTCGCCCCGCCGCGCCGAGTGCAGCAGCGACTTCGACGGCAGGCACGCGAAGTACGGGCGCTCGCCGCCGACCAGCCGGGACTCCACCAGTGCCACGGCCCGTCCGGCCTGGGCCAGCTCCACCGCGACATGCTGCCCCGCCACCCCGCCGCCGACCACCATCACTTCGTAGTGCTCAGTCACCAGGCCTCCTTCGTGTCACCCACCATGGTGGCAAGAGAGACGGCGAAGCGTAGGCGTTCGACTACTTAGGGCAGTTTCTGGTGTTCTGCCGCCAATGCCGCGAACAGGTCGCCGCGCTCCTCCACCCGCTCCAGCACCTGGCCGGCGGTGAAGTACAGCTCCTCGGGCTGCCGGCACGCCTCGACCTCGTCCCAGGAGACCGGGGTGGACACCGTCGGGTCGTCCGCCGCCCGCAGGGAGTAGGGGGCCACCGTGGTCTTGGCCGGGTTGTTCTGGCTCCAGTCCACGAACACCTTGTCCCGGCGCAGCCGCCGGTCCATCCGGCTGATCACCTGCCCGCCGTGGTCGCGTTCCAGCCGCTGCGCGGCCTCCTTGGCGTACTCCGACGTGCGGTCGGACTCGGCGATCGGGACGTACAGGTGCAGCCCCTTCTTGCCGCTGGTCTTGGGGAAGGACTTCAGCCCGTCGGCGCCGAGCAGGTCCCGCAGGCCCTCCGCCACCCGGCAGGCCTCGACCATCGTGGCCGGCGCCCCCGGATCGAGGTCGAAGACCAGCAGGTCGGGCTTGTGCACACCGCCCCGGGGGCCGACCTTCCACTGCGGCACGTGCAGTTCGAGGGCGGCGAGGTTCGCCGCCCACACCAGCGTGGACAGGTCGTCGATCACCACGAAGTTCAGCGATTCGAAGCCGCGTGAGCTTCCCGGGGTCGGCAGCTCCGCCGTCCGTACCCAGTCCGGGGTGTGCGAGGGGGCGTTCTTCTCGAAGAACGAGATGCCCTCCACCCCGTCGGGGAAGCGCTTGCGGGTGGCCGGGCGATCGGCCAGATGGGGCAGCAGCGCCGGCGCCACCCGGGTGTAGTAGTCGATGACCTCGCCCTTGGTGAACCCGTGCCGGGGGTAGAGCACCTTGTCCAGGTTGGACAGGGTCAGCTCGTGGCCGTCCACCCTGACCGGGATCTTCTTGTTGGGGGTCATGGGCCCGGCTCACGGACGACGTCGGCGGGGGCGAGGTCGGAGCGCAGGCCCCGCCACGAGGGTGCGCGCAGCCGGCCGTCGGCGGTCCAGGAGCCGAAGGTCACCTCGCCGACCTTGCGCGGCTCCACCCAGCAGGCGCCCCGGGCGAACTCGTAGGGCACCGAGCCGGTCGCGAACGGGCTGGTGGGCCGCCTCAGCGGGCGCAGCAGGTCCGCGAGGTCCGCCAGCGCGCGGTCGGTGAAGCCGGTGCCGACGTGGCCCACGAAGTGCAGCGCGCCCTTCTCGTGGACCCCGAGCAGCAGCGAGCCGATCCCGCCCGCACGCCGCCCCTTGCCGGGTTTCCAACCGCCGATGACGACCTCCTGGGTCCGGAAGTTCTTCACCTTGCGCCAGTAGTCGACCCGTTTACCGGGCCGATACGGGGAGCCCAGACGTTTGGCGACGAGCCCTTCCAGCCGCTGCTCCCGGGTGTAGTCCACCAGCTCCGCCACCTGCTCGGCGTCGTCGGCGCGGAGGTAGGAGGGCGCCTCGATCGGGCCGGCGGTGAGCTCCAGGTCGTCCAGCAGCTCACGCCGGTCGCTGTAGGGCACGTCGTAGAGTGTGTGCCCGTCCAGGTAGAGCAGATCGAACACCACGTAGTGGACGGGTACCTCGCGGATCAGCCGCGGATGGGGGGCCGCGACGTGCATCCGGTGCTGGAGCCGCCCGAAGTCGGGACGGCCGGTGTTGTCGAAGGCCACGACCTCGCCGTCGAGCACCGCGCCCTGATGGGGGATCAGGTCGCCGATGACCGAGAGCTCGGGGTAGTGACCGGTGACCTCGGCGCCGCGCCGCGCCGTGGCCCGTACCTCGCCTTTGCCGTCGACGTACGTGACGACCCGGACTCCGTCCCACTTGATCTCCAGGCCCCACTCGGCGGCGTCGGTGTCCGGCAGTTCCCCGGTGGCGGCCACCATCGGCTCCACCAGGTCCGGCATCGGGAACGCGCTCATGTGGACCTTGTGCCCGGCTTGCCCCTCGATGACGCGTCATCTGATCAGGATCACGAAAGTATCAAAAAGGACTTCTAGCGCATTTCGAACAGGTTTGCGACGCTAGAGGAATGGACCGGCTGGGTAGGGAGCACACATGCGCAGCATCTGGAAGGGCGCGATCTCCTTCGGCCTGGTGACCATCCCGGTCAAGCTCTACTCGGCGACGGAGCAGCGGGACGTCTCGTTTCACCAGGTCCATCGCACCGACGCGGGCCGCATCAGGTACAAGCGCGTCTGCACCGTCTGCGGCGAGGAGGTGGCCTACGCCGACATCGCCAAGGGCTACGAACTGCCCAGCGGCGAGATCGTCGTGCTGACCGACGAGGATTTCGCGGAGCTGCCGCTGACCACCAGCCGGCGCATCGACGTCCTGCAGTTCGTGCCGCTCGAGCAGGTCGACCCGATCTACTTCGCCAAGTCGTACTTCCTGGAGCCCGAGGGCCAGGGGACCAAGCCGTACGTCCTGCTCCGCGACGCGCTGGAGAGCTCGGACAAGGTGGCGCTGGTGAAGGTGGCGCTGCGGCAGCGGGAGTCCCTGGCCACGCTGCGGGTCCGCGACGGGGTGTTCGTGCTGGAGACCATGCTGTGGCCGGACGAGGTGCGCGAAGCGGCGTTCCCCTTCCTCGAGGAGGACGTGGAGGTCCGGCCGCAGGAGCTCACCATGGCGTCGTCGCTGATCGACTCGATGGCGGGCGATCTCGACCTGACCGAGTACAAGGACACCTACCGCGAGGCCCTCGAGGCGGTCATCGAGGCGAAGGTCGAGGGCAAGGAGATCGTCCAGCCTGAGGAGGCCGCGGCCGAGACCGGGGCCACCGACCTGCTCAGCGCGCTGCGGGCCAGTGTCGAGGCGGCCAAGAAGAGCCGGGCGGAGAGCGAGAAGGCCGCCAAACCGGCCGCGCGGAAGGCCGCCGGCAAGAAACCGGCGGCCAAGAAGCCCGCGGCCAAGTCGCGCAAATCCGCCTGACCGGTCAGGTGCCGCCCGTCAGCTGCCGAACGGCACGGTGGTGCACACCAGCCGGTCGCCCGCCTCACCGGTGGCCGGGTCGGTGGGCGCGGCGTGGATGACGACCGACCCGGCCTGGCCCGGCCGGATCAGCCAGTCGCGGACGGCGCGCGAGTGGCCCCGGCCCTGCTCGTCCACGGTGAAGTCGAGCCACACCTCCTTGTCCCGCAGCGGGGTCTGCGCGCCGGCCCCGGGATTCTGGTAGTGCGGGCCGGCGTCCGCGGGGAGCGGGCCGCAGGCCTTCTGGTGGACGTGCGTGCCGAAGTGCTTGCCCGCCGCGGCCTTGGGGAATCCGGAGACGTCCAGGGTCACCGTGGTCGTGTGCCCGCTGGGGACCACCACGACCTTCGTCCTGACCCCGGAGTACGCGGCGTCATAGATGCGACTCGGCCCGTTGACCTCGATCCGCTCGTGCACGGCCGGGTCGGCCAGCACGGGCCCGGCCGGCGATCCCGTCACGGCCCCCGCCATCGCGGCGGTGACCGCGACGTTCCTCAGTGCGGACATGTGTGCTCCTCTCGCTCGAGGCCGGATTCTGCGAACCCCCGCGCCACCCGTTGCGGGGGTTCCAGAACGGTCGCCCGGTCCCAGCGGGTATCTTTCCGCTCATATGAGCACCCCGATTCCGCATTGGCCCGGTGACCTGGTCTCTCTTGGCGATACCCAGGTGTACGTACGGGAAGCGTCCGGTCACGGAGAGCCCGCGCTCTACGTGCACGGCCTGGCGGGGGCGGCCACGAACTGGACCGATCTGATGGGCGAGCTGTCGGACGTCGTCGACGGCGCGGCGATCGACCTGCCCGGGTTCGGGTACTCACCGCCCCCGCCGGACCGGGACTACTCGCTCCGCGCCCACGCCCGCGTGGTCGTACGGCTGATCGAGGCCCGGCGCGCCGGGCCGGTGCACCTGTTCGGCAACTCGCTGGGCGGAGCGGTCGCGACCAGGGTGGCGGGCCGCCGGCCCGACCTGGTGCGGACCCTGACGCTGGTCTCGCCGGCGCTGCCCGACCTGCGGCCGAGGTACGGCCCGACCCGCATCCTCGCCGCCAGCATGCCCGGCGTGGGGCCGTGGGCGATGCGGCGGCTGAGCACGCTGGCCCCCGAACGCCGGGTGCAGGCCTCGCTGGACATGACCTTCGCGGACCCGACCCGGGTCGCGCCGGAGCGCCTGATGGAGCTCGTCGCGGAGGTCCGCCGCCGCGACGTCCTCGACCACGCGATGGCCGCCGTGGTCGGCTCCGCCCGCGGGGTGATCTCCGAGTTCCTGTTCCGCGGGCCGGGCTCGCTCTGGCGGGACGCGGCCCGGGTCACCGCGCCCACCCTGCTGCTGTACGGCCGGGAGGACCGCATCGTGGATCCCCGGATGGCGGGCCGCGCGGGACGGATCTTCCGCAACGCCCGGGTGGTGACCCTGCCCCGCGTCGGCCACGTCGCCCAGATGGAGAAGCCCGAGGTCGTCGCCCGTGAGTTCCGGACGATGCTGGCCGATCTGCCGGCCCGTACGCCCTGACACGGGCTGTCCCGGCCGGACCGGCCCACCCGGCCCACCCCGGCCGGACCGGCCGCCGTGGCGGGCCCTGACACCGGCCGGGAACGCGTGAGTGCCCCGGCCCTGGGGCCGGGGCACTCAGCCGTGGCGGCGGAGATTACTTGTCGAACGTCTTGCGGACGTCCTTGACCGCGTCCTTGGCGCGCTCTCCCACCTGCTTGGCGCCGCCCTCGATGCGGTCGGCCTTGCCTTCGCCCTCGAGGTACGGGTCGTCGGCCCGGCGGCCGGCCTCTTCCTTGCCGCGTCCCTTGGTCTGCTGTGCCTTGTTCTTCAGCTTGTCCAGGAAACTCATGGTTCCTCGTCTCCGTACGGTTGTCGTACTCCACCCCGGTGCCCGCTATCGCAGGGTCTATGCAGATCCCTTGATGTCGCTCCGCACTTGGTCGGCGATGTCATGGATCTGCTGCTCGGTGTCGCGCAGCTTGGCCTCGGCCCGCTCGGTCCGCTGGGCGGCCCGGCGCTCCCGCCAGGTCGGCTTCGCGTTGGTCAGGCTCGATCGCTTCGATCGCTTGAACAGCCCCATATACGTCAACTCCCTCGGCACCTCTTCGTCGGGTGATGCGGTCGGGGGATCCCCCGATAAGCCGGATTCATGCCGACACCCCTGCCGACCTGGGCGGGAGCCGGGCCGGCCAGGGGCTGCACGCGGCGCGCCGGGGGGCATCGCGGGCCGGACGGCGTTCGGGGAATGCCGAGCGACATGGCAGGGTTGTGCCGTACGGGACCACGGCGTCCCCCTCAGAACGAGCCGACCCAGCGCAGGAGAACCACCGTGTCGTTGCCACCTCTGGTCGAGCCCGCAGCGGAGCTGACCGTCGATGAGGTACGCCGCTACTCGCGGCACCTCATCATTCCCGACGTCGGGATGGCCGGGCAGAAACGCCTCAAGAACGCCCGGGTGCTCTGCGTGGGTGCGGGCGGTCTGGGCTCCCCGGCGCTGATGTACCTGGCCGCGGCCGGGGTCGGGACCCTCGGGGTCATCGACTTCGACACCGTCGACGAGTCCAACCTGCAGCGCCAGATCATCCACGGCCAGTCCGACGTGGGCCGGTCCAAGGCCGAGTCCGCCGCCTCCACCGTGCGGGAGATCAACCCGCTGGTCGACGTGGTCGTGCACAACGAGGCACTGACCAACGACAACGTCATGGAGCTGTTCGCGCAGTACGACCTGATCGTCGACGGCACGGACAACTTCGCCACCCGGTACATGGTCAACGACGCGGCCGTCCTGCTGGGCAAGCCGTACGTCTGGGGCTCGATCTACCGGTTCGACGGCCAGGCCAGTGTCTTCTGGGCCGAGCACGGACCGTGCTACCGCTGCCTCTACCCCGAGCCGCCGCCTCCCGGCATGGTGCCCTCGTGCGCCGAGGGCGGGGTGCTCGGTGTGCTGTGCGCCTCGATCGGCTCGATCCAGGTCAACGAGGCCATCAAGCTGCTGACCGGCATCGGCGAGCCGCTGGTCGGCCGGTTGATGATCTACGACGCCCTGGAGATGACCTACCGCCAGGTCAAGGTCCGCAAGGACCCCGAATGCCCGCTCTGCGGCAAGAACCCGACGATCACCGAGTTGCTCGAGGACTACGAGGCCTTCTGCGGCGCGGTCTCGGAGGAGGCCTCCGAGGCGGCCGCCGGGTCCACCATCACCGCGCGTGAGCTCAAGGACATGCAGGACCGCGGCGACGACATCTTCCTGGTCGACGTCCGTGAGATCAACGAGTACGAGATCGTCTCCATCCCGGGAGCGACCTTGATCCCCAAGGGCGAGTTCCTCAACGGCTCGGCCCTGGAGCGGCTGCCCCAGGACAAGAAGATCGTCCTGCACTGCAAGTCGGGGGTGCGCAGCGCCGAGGCGCTGGCCGTGGTGAAGTCCGCCGGCTTCTCCGACGCCGTCCACGTGGGCGGCGGCGTGCTCGCCTGGGTCAGCCAGATCGATCCCTCACTGCCCAGCTACTGAGCAGGACCCCGACCCCGATCACTCCGTGATCATGCAATCAATCGACGAACGATTGCGTGATCACGGAGGTGATGGGGGTCGCGGTCGTGGATCGCGAGGGGTGCGGGGCGCGGGCTTACCCGAGGTCGTGGGTGAGGCCGAGGCGCTCGGCGAGGTCGTGCATCATCAGGTCGAACATCGGGCCGGATTCGTCGAGCGCGAAGCTCAGATGCCCGAAGACCTCCAGCGTGACGAAGCCCTGCAGCCGGATCCAGCAGCTCAGGAACACCACGATGACCCCGATGGGCAGGTCGGGGACGCCCAGGTGGCTGCGGTAGCGCTCGATCTGCGCGCGCAGCCCCGGGTCGATCTCGTCGTCGGCGGGCACCGGGAACGGCTTGACGTGCCATAGCTCGAGGAAGAGGGCCACGAAGGTACGGCCGAAGCGACGCCCGCACTCGGCCGTCCAGTCGTCCTCCTCGCCGGCCTCGCCGCCGGGCAGGGGCGTGCCGAAGAGCATCGTGTACTCGCGCCGGTGCTCGAGCGCCCAGTTCCGGAACTCGATGGACGCCGCGAGGAACTTGCCCTTGAGCGAGTCCGCGGGCACCTCCCGGATCGCGCCCTCGATGTTGTCGGTGAGTTCGGTGAACAGGTCGCCGGCGAGGTGTCGCAGCAGCTCCTGGTGGCTGTCGAAGTACCGGTAGAGCGCGGGCGCCGTCATCCCCATCTCGCGGGCGATCGCACGGAGGGTCACCGCCTCCGCGCCCTGCTCGACGAGGATGCGCCGCGCCGTCTGGGTGATCTCGCGCACGGTCGCCGCGCGCAGGCGGTCGCGCCTGGTCCCGGTCTGCTCCATGACGTCACCTCCTTCCCGGGCTCGGCCCGGTGATGCCACCGAACGTTCCCGCATCATGCCCGACGAACACTATTGACGGAAGTGAACGCCGTATGCGAGGTTAACACTGTTCGCAGTAAACGGCGTTCATTTCCATGACGGTGAGTAGCGGCTTCTGGGAGGAAGCGATGTTCGAGGCATGGGGCCGGTTCGTGCACCGGCGAAGGTGGCCGATCCTCGCGGTGGCGTTCGCCGCCATCGTGTTCATGGCGGTCTGGGGCACGGGGGTGTTCGGCGCTCTGCAGTCGACCGGCGGATTCGACGTGCCGGGCAGCGGCAGCATCAAGGCCTCCGAGACCGCCCAGCGCGACCTGGGCCGCTCTGAGGCCGACGTGGTGGTGCTCTACCGCGACCCGGCCGGCCGCACGGTCGACGACCCCGCCTACAAGGCGGCCGTCACCGGCACCCTCGGCGCGCTGCCCGCGGACAAGGTGGCCGCCACCACGACCTTCTGGTCGGCCGGCGCGCCCGCCCTGGTGAGCAGGGACCGCACCGCCACCTACGCGGTGCTGCAGCTGACCGGCGCCGACGACCAGGTCCGCCAGGACAACTACGACGCCATCAAGGACAGGCTGGGCGCGCCGGGCCTCACCACCCGGATCGGCGGGAGCGTGCCGACCGCGGAAAAGATCAACAGTCAGGTGAGCGGTGACATCGCCAAGGCCGACGCGATCTCGTTCCCGGTGCTGCTGATCCTGCTGGTGGTCATCCTCGGGGGCCTGGCGGCGGCGAGTCTTCCGCTGGCCATCGGGGCCACGGCCATCCTGGGCTCCTTCACGGCGCTGCGCCTGCTGACCTACGGCACGGACGTCTCGATCTTCGCCATCAACATCACGATCTTCCTCGGGCTGGGGCTGGCCATCGACTACGGCCTGTTCATGGTGGCGAGATTCCGGGAGGAGCTGCGCCGGTCCGGTGACACCGAGGAGGCGCTGGCGCGCACGATGGCCACCGCCGGGCGCACCGTCGCGGTCTCCGGAGTGACGGTCGCGGTGTCGATGGCCGGGCTGCTGCTCTTCCCCATGCTGTTCCTGCGCTCGATGGGGTTCGGCGGGATCGCCACGGTGGCCGTGGACATGCTGGCGGCGCTCACGATCATGCCCGCCCTGCTGGCGGTGCTGGGCCCCCGGGTCGATTCGCTGCGGCTGCCCTTCCGCCGCCGTACGCCACGGACCACCGCGCAGACCCGCGCGCAGGGCACCACCCGGACCGCGGAGGAGGGCGTGTGGTTCAGGTTCGCGCACGGCGTGATGCGGCGCCCGTTCCTGGCCATCGCGGGCACGGTCGCGCTGCTGCTGGCCCTGGGCCTGCCGTTCCTGCACATCACCTGGGGCGGCGTGGACTCCCGGGTGCTGCCCGCCGGCACCGAGTCCCGGGTGGTCGCGGAGACGCTGGACCGGGAC
The DNA here is from genome assembly GCF_050971785.1 of Actinomadura scrupuli. Classification (NCBI taxonomy): domain Bacteria; kingdom Bacillati; phylum Actinomycetota; class Actinomycetes; order Streptosporangiales; family Thermomonosporaceae; genus Actinomadura; species Actinomadura scrupuli. The sequence continues at coordinate 1,082,005 of NZ_JBPCCU010000002.1, forward strand.
TTCACCCGCAACGCCACCAGCCCCATCCAGGTGGTGCTGACCGGGCGCCCGGACCAGGCCGGACCGTACGCCGACCGGCTCCGGCAGGTGCCGGGTGTCACCGGCGCGCAGGTGACCGGCGCCCGCGGCGGCACCTCGCGGATCTCCCTGACGTACCAGGGCGAGACCCTGTCCGACCAGGCCCGCGGCATCGTGGCGAAGGTACGCGACGTCCCGCCGCCGGCCGGCACCGAGGCGTACGTCGGCGGTCAGACCGCGGAGATGGCCGACCAGCTCGACAGCCTGGGGGCCAACCTGCCCTGGCTGGGCCTGGTGGTGGGAGCCGGCACGTTCCTGCTGCTCTTCCTGGCCTTCGGCTCGGTGGTGCTGCCGATCAAGGCGATGATCATGAACTTGCTGTCCCTGTCGGCGATGTACGGCGTGCTGGTGTGGATCTTCCAGGACGGTCATCTGTCCGGGCTGCTGGACTTCACCGCGACCGGGAGCATGGCCCCCGCGATGCCCATCGTCCTGCTGGCACTGGTGTTCGGCCTGTCCATGGACTACGAGGTGTTCCTGCTGTCCCGGGTCCGCGAGCGGTACGACGCGACCGGTGACAACACCCGGGCGGTCGCGGAGGGCCTCCAGCGGACCGGCGGGATCATCACCAGCGCCGCGCTGCTGCTGCTCGTGGTGATCGGGGCCTTCTCCGGCTCGGGCATCTCCTTCATCAAGCTCACCGGCGTCGGGATGATCATCGCCTTGCTCGTCGACGTGACGATCGTCCGGGCGGTGCTGGTGCCCGCCACGATGCGGGTGCTCGGCCGCGCCAACTGGTGGGCGCCCGGCCCGCTGGGCAAGGTCTACACCCGCTACGGGATCAGGGAGGGCGGCCCGGAGGACGCCGCCCTCGACCGGCCGAGGGGCGACACGCCGCCCCGGCTCGAGTCGGCCTCCGCCTGACCTCGCCCCGCCGCGATCATGCGGTCGATCGCATGATCGCGGCGGAGGGGAGGCGACCGAGCGGGAAACCGGGGGCGGCGGATACGCTCCAACTGTGGCGGATCGCGTTCTGGGACTCGGGGGCAGGCAGTGGCTGATCGTCGCCGCCTGCGTCGCCGCCGGTTATCTTCTGGTGAGCACCGTCGCCCTCACCGGCCTCTGGGCCGAGCTGCACCGCGCGCCCACCAACGCCGAGCTCCAGCAGGCGGCGAACGTCGAGGTCGCGGGCCGCTGGCAGGCATGGCGGGCCGGCCGGATCTTCCCTGACCAGGTGCCCTACGAGGTCGTGGGGGAGGGCGAATACGCCCGCCGGGTCGGCATGGACTCCCGCACGGACTGCGCCGGCGGGGTCGACGAGACGATCGTCCCGATCCTGGTCCGGCACGGTTGCCGGGCGGTGCTGCGCGCCACCTACCTGGACCAGCTCCAGGGCATCGTGATCACGGTCGGCGTGGTGGCCTTCCCGGACGAGCAGGCGGCCTACCAGGCGCGCCGGGAGCTGCCCACCGACCCGACGACCCTGCGCGCGCTGCCGCTGCCGGGCACCCCGGCCGCCCGGTTCACCGACCCCGCGCGGCAGGACGGGTCGGGCGAGCGGGCCGGACCGTACATCATCCTCACCACGGCCGGGCAGGCCGACGGGCGCCCGGCCGTCACGGTCCGGAAGGGCCGGGCGGGGATCTTCGACGTGGCGCCGCAGCTCGCGCACGCGATCGGGGTGCCGCTGGCGCAGCGGTCACTGCCGGACTGCAAGGCCGAGGAGTGGACGTGCTGAGACGCTCGCTGTCGGTCCTGGTCGCCGCGGTGCTCGTCGTGGCCCCCGGCCTGCCGTCCCGTACCGCGTCCGCCGACGACATCCGGGACCGGCAGCAGCCCATGATCACCACCCTCGACCTCTCCACGGCCTGGCGCACCACGCGCGGCAGGGGCGTGACGGTCGGGGTCGTGGACACCGGCGTGGACGCCGGCAACCGCGACTTCAAGGGCGCGGTGACCACCGGGCCCAACTTCCTGCAGACCATCGACGGCAAGTCCGCGCCCAAGCGGTTGCACGGGACGGCGATGGCCTCGCTGATCGCGGGCCGCGGGCACGGCGCCGGCAACCGCGACGGAGTCGTGGGGGTCGCCCCCGAGGCCCGGGTCATCGCCGTACGGGCCCTTGGCGAGAAGGAGGACGCGAGCTTCGGGGCCTACCAGGACGACCTCGAGCTGGAATCGGCCGCGATCTCCAACGGGATCAGGTACGTCGTCGACCACGGCGCCGACGTGATCAACCTGTCGCTGGGCTCGTACGGCCGGGGCGGCGACATCCGCCGGGCCGTCGCCTACGCCATCGCCCACAACGTGGTCGTCGTCGCGGCCGTGGGCAATGACGGTGACAGTCACCGCAAGGTCGACGAGAACGGCTTCGCCCCCTACAGCTATCCGGCGGCGTACCCGGGCGTCATCGGCGTGGCGGCCACCGACCCCGACCACGAGCGGGCCTACTTCTCCAACCGCAACTACTCCGCGCTGGTGGCGGCTCCCGGCGCGAACCTCCCGGCGGGGCTGCCCGGCAACGGCTACGAACTCGTCTCCGGCACCAGCCCGGCCACCGCCCTGGTCTCGGGGACCGCGGCCCTGATCCGCGCCCGTTACCGCAAGCTGGCACCGCCCCTGGTGGCACAGGCCCTATTGTCCGGGACGGCGCACCGGCCGGGAAGCGGCTATGACGCCGACGTCGGGTACGGCGAGATCAACGCGGCGCGGGCGCTGGAGGCGGCGGGCAGGCTCGCCGGCTACACCTCGACCAGCAGGACGGGGGTCGCGGCGGGAGGCCGGTTCGTCACGAAGAAGCCGGGCCCGGTGCAGGTCATCCCCCGCCCCGCGTGGTTCACCGGCGGCGTCTTCACCGTCGGGCTCGTGAGCCTGGCCGGCCTGTTCGGCGCGATGCTGACCGGGGGGCTGCTGTTCCGGCGGGTCGCCCGGCGCGACCCCGGCCCGCCCCCGCCGGGAGCGCCTCCCGGGGCCCTTTCCTGAGCCCCCCGCCCCTTTCCTGAGCTCCCATCTCGGGGCAAAGCCGTCCCAGCACAACAAGGTCGGCTACCCTTCGCATTCGTGCCAGAAGTCGACATCGTGGATGAGTGGCCCGCCCCGACCACCGGCGCTCCGAGAGGCCGGAGCCGGATGCTCCCGGCGGCACTGGCCGCCGTGGTCTGCCTCGCCGCCCTGGTGCTCGCGGGCGTCCGGCTCACCGGGGAACTGACCCGTGGCCCGCACCCGGCCGAACTGCGGCAGGCCGGCGTCCTCGAGGTCGCCCGGCGGTGGCAGACCTGGCCCGCGGGCAAGATCTTCCCGGCCGGGGTGGGCTACACCCTGGAGGAGGGCGGCCCGGAGACCGCCAGGCTCGTCGGCATCGGCACCGCCGCCTCCTGCGACACGGGCCTGAATCCCGCCGCTGCCGCCGCCGTACGGGCGTACGGCTGCCGCGCGGTGCTGCGCGCCACCTACCTCGACAAGAGCCAGGGCTCGGCGATGACCGTGGGGGTGGCGGTCTTCCCGGACGAGCGATCCGCGGCGCTCGCCAAGACCGGCCTCCGGGCGGTGAAGGGCCCGGCACGGCTCAGGGCGCTGGCGTTCCCCGACTCCGCGGTGGCCAGGTTCACCGACGCGGCCGTCCAGAGGTCGGCCCCGGGGGCGCAGGGCGGGCCGTACGTCGCGTTCGCGGTGATCGGCTATGCCGACGGCCGGCCGCCTCCCCGCGACCGCCAGGGCGGGCTCCTGCCCGACGTGGCCGACGACCTGGCCAAGGCCGTGCTCACCCCGCTGGCCACCCCGGCCCGGGTCGACTGCGCCCAGCCGGACTGGTCATGCTGAGGCGCCCGCTGGCGCTCCTGGCCACCGCTCTGCTGCTCGGCGCGGCCACGGTGCCGGGCACGGCCCGGGCCGACCAGGTGCGCGACGACGAGGAGTCGCTGCTCACCGCCGTCCGGGCCCAGCAGGCCTGGAACGTCAGCCGGGGCGGCGGCGTCACCGTCGCGGTGCTCGACTCGGGCGTCGACGAGGACCAGCAGGATCTGGCGGGCTCGGTCACCGCCGGTCCCGACTACACCCAGGGCGCCAACCCGCCCGGCGTGCTCCCCAAGCGGCTGCACGGCACCAACATGGCGTCGATCATCGCGGGTCACGGCCATGGTCCCGGTGGCGCCGACGGGATCATCGGCGTCGCTCCCGAGGCGAGGATCCTGTCGGTCCGGGTGGTCCTGGAGAACGACGAGCCGGGGTTCCAGATCTTCAACGGCAACGAACGCTTCGACGGCTCGATCGCCAAGGGCATCCGCTACGCGGTCGATCACGGCGCCAAAGTGATCAACATGTCGCTCGGCAAGGCGGAGTCCACCAAGCAGGACCGGCAGGCCGTCGACTACGCGGTCTCCAAGGGCGTGGTGATCGTCGCCGCGGCGGGAAACCAGGGCGCCAGCCGGACGGCCCGCCGGGACGGTCACGCCCCGTACTCGTATCCGGCCTCCTACCCCGGCGTCATCGCGGTGGCGGCGGTCGACGCCGCCCACCGGCACGCCGGCTTCTCCAACCGCAACTCGGCCGTCGTGGTCTCCGCGCCCGGGGTGAAGGTGATCGGAGCCGGCCCGGACGACACCTACTGGGTCGGGGACGGGACCAGCCCGGCGACCGCGTTCGTCTCCGGGGTGGTGGCGCTGATCCGGTCCCGGTACCCCGGCCTCCAGCCCGCCCTGGTCACCCAGGCGATCGTGGCGAGCACCGCCAACCGGCCCTCCAGCGGCTACGACCCGGGCGTCGGCTTCGGAGAGGTGGACGCGGCCGCCGCGCTCGCCGCCGCCCAGCGGCTCACCGGCGCCAAGATGACCGGGGCCGGACAGGACGCCGGCCGGCCGCTGACCGGCGATGGCGCGGTCCCGCCGATCCAGGTCGTCCATCGCGACAACGGCGTGCTGGTGACCTGGAGCGTCGTCGGACTGCTCGGCCTGGTGGGCCTGACCGTGGCGGTGGGCTTCCTGGTGGCCCGGCGCCCCGCAAGATCATAAACCTGTTCCGGACGAAGATCCTTTCCGATACGTTGCCTTCCGTGTCAAATGGTGATGAGACGGTTGACGGCGGCCAGGAGCCTGCACCGCCCCCGGATATGTCCCCCCAGGAAGGGCCGCCGCCTCGGCGGCGCCGCTGGATCCGTACGAGCGCGCTCATCGCACTGGGGGTCCTGGGGCTGGGGGCGCTCGGCGGCGGGGGCTTCGCCGTCGTCCGGGAGCTGACCCGCCCTCCGACCACCGCCGAGGTCACCGCGGCGGGCGATGCCGAGACCCGGTTGAGGTGGCGCTTCCGATCGGCCGGTGAGATCTTCCCGGCGACCGTCCCGTACATGAACGGCTGGACCGGCGACAAGCGGACCGCCCGCCGGATCGGGATCGCCCCGGCTGCGGGCTGCGCGCAGGCTCTGGACCGGGAGGTGGCCCAGGTGGTGGCCCGGCACGGCTGTGTCACGGTCCTGCGGGCCACTTACGCGGATCAGTCGGGCACCCTGCTGATGACGCTCGGTATCGCCGTGATGCCCGACGAGGACAAGGCGGACGCGGCCGAATCCGCGCTGCACGGCACCGGCGATCGCTGGGGCATCCGTCCGGTGGCCTTTCCGGATACCGCGGCCGAGCGGTTCGGCGATGCTCAGCGCCAGCTGCTGACCATGCAGACGAATCACACCTCCTACCTGTTCCTTTCCGCCGAGGGCTGGACCGATGGCCGCCCGAAGGTCAAGCCGGGCGATCGAGTGGAGGATTTCAACTTCACCACCGAGATCCTGACGACCGTGATCGGACGTCTCGCCCGCAACGCCGTGCCCTGCAAGGCCAAGGAGATCCAGTGCTGAAGCGCGTCACCCTGTGCGCAGGGCTGCTCGCGAGCATGTTGCCCGCCACCGTCCTCGCCGCTCCCGTCGCCCAGGCCGATGATCTCTCAGTGCTCAGGCAACTCGCCCGCGATCTGGACGCGGCTCGGCGGATCACCAAAGGCCGGGGCGTGACCGTCGCGATCGTCAGCACCGGAGTGGACAAATCGGTCGGCTCGCTGCGCGGCAAGGTGAAACCCGGCAAGGATTTCGTGAACAACGACCATGCCGACAGGACCACAGGCACCCTGCTCGCCTCGCTGGTCGCGGGAGCCGGCCTCACCCACTACTCCCCGGTCGGCATGCGGGGCCTCGCCTCCGGTGCGGACATCCTGCCGATCCGGATCGCGCCCGAGCCCGACGAGCCGGGCGGCAAGGCGTTCTACGAACGCGAGGACTTCAGTGAGATCCAGGCGAAGGGGATCCGGTACGCGGCCGACCACGGCGCCCAGGTCATCTGTATCGATCCCTACTCGTGGGGAAACGCGTACACGCCGGTTCGGACAGCCGTCGCCTATGCGCTGTCGAAGAACGCGACGGTCGTCGCCGGCGCCGCCAGGATCGGCGACGACGAGACCAGCGCGATCTATCCGGCCGCTGAGCCGGGGGTCATCGGCGTCGGCGCCCTCGACCTCAAAGGCCATCGGATCGCCAAGTTCTCCGGCAAGAACAGCTCGGTCCTCGTCGGGGCACCGGGCTTCGCCTTCCCCTCCATCGGCCCGGGGAACACGCTGTGGACCATGAAGGGCACCCTGCCCGCCATCGCCTGGGTGGCCTCGACCGCGGCCATGGTCCGGGCGGAGCATCCCAAGCTGTCCCAGGCCCTGGTCGCGCAGGCGATCACCTCGTCGGCCCACCACCCCAAGTCCGGCTACGACACCGAGACCGGTTACGGGATCATCAACCCCATCGGCGCCCTGAAGGCGGCGCAGGCGCTGGAGGACAAGCCGCCCGTCACCGGCGGCCGGGGAGCGATCGCCGACACGGCACGCTTCGGAGGGCACCCGCCCGCGAGGATCCAGGCCGTACGGCACGACCAGGGCCTGCTGGCCGGGTTCGGCGGGCTCGCCGCGGCCGGGCTCCTGGCCGTCATGCTGGCGCTGTTCCTGGCGATCCGCGGCCGGCGCCGCGCCACGGCCGTCGGCGCGGGGTCTCCGGCACCGCTGTCCACCCCGGAGTCCCCTGACGCCGTGCCTCCCACGCCGGGGGACGCTCCGTCTCAGGACGGCCTGTCTCCGGACCCGCTGTCTCCGGATGCTCCGCCGGGAGGGCCGCCCGGTGGTGGCGCCGCCGGTGACGAACGCGGCCCGGGAGACGCTCTCCCGGGAAGAGACCCTGATCGGTGAGCGGACAGTGGCGCCGGGAGACGTTTTGACGCGAGAATCGGCCGATGCCGACGGATTCCGATGATTATGCCGAGCTCGTATCCGAGGTGGTGGAGCGCATCCCGCCGGGACGGGTCATGTCGTACGGAGACGTCGCGGAGTTCCTCGGGCTCGGTGGTCCCCGGCAGGTCGGCAGGGTGATGTCGATGAGCGGTGGCGGGCTTCCCTGGTGGCGGGTGATCCGTGCCGACGGCGGCCCGCCGACCGGCCACGAGCGGCGGGCTCTGGAGCACTACCGCGAAGAGGGCACGCCGTTGCGCCCCGACGGCACCCGGGTCGACATGCGGCGGGCCCGCTGGGACGGTGCCTGACGTGCCTGGACGTCTCGTCAGGTTGCTGGCCGCCGCCGCGCTGCTGCTCACGATCGGAACGCTGCTCGCCGGTTGCTCGGGTGACGACGAGTCGGCGGCGGCCACGCCGACCCGGGCCTCCCCGTCGGTCACGCCGTCCGGTACGCCCGGCCCCACCGCAGAACCCTCCGTCCCGCCCACACCCGCGCCGCTGAACCGCAAGAAGCTGGCCAAGGCGATCGACGCCTATCTGGCCGGCCGGTCGAGCGCGGTGACGGTCGAGATGGTGGACCGTGCGACCGGGGCCTTCTTCCGCTACCGCCCCGGCGGCGAGTACGTCACGGCCAGTGCCGTCAAGGTCGACATCCTCATGACGCTGCTGCTCCAGCGGCAGCGCAAGCACCGCTCGCTCACCGCCGCGGAGCGCGCGGACGCCGACCTCATGATCCGCTACAGCGACAACCACGCCGCCGACAGGCTGTACGTGAAGGTCGGCGGCGCGAGCGGAGTCGCCGCCGCCAACCGCAAGTTTCATCTGACCGACACCGAGCCCGTCGACGGCAAGTGCAAGGACCTGCTGTGCTGGAGCCTCACCCGGACCACGGCGAAGGACCAGCGGCGGCTGCTGGAGGCGCTGCTCAGCACCAAGAGCGCGCTGAACGCCAAGAACCGCAACTACGTCCTGGGCCTGATGGGGAAGGTCGTCAAGGCGGAGTCGTGGGGGATCAGCGCCGCCGCCCGCAAGGGCGACGAGGTCGCGCTGAAGAACGGCTGGATGACCCTGGAGCGTGACGGCGAGCGCTGGGTCATCGACAGCATCGGCCGGGTCAAGGGGCACGGTCATGACTTCCTCATCGCGGTCCTCACCTGGCACAACCCCACCGACGGCTACGGCATCACGACCATCCAGCATGTCGTGGAACTCGCGGCCAAGGAGTTCCGCAAGACCACGCCCTGGCTCGAATAAATCGAGTGACCTTTCATTGATGGTCCTTTATCGTCTTTATGGGCCGCCCCGGCAGGCTCAGGAGCGAGCGGCCTTACGGAAGCCGTGCATTCGGAACAGTCATCCTGTGATAACTGGTTTCCCATCCGAAAGCTCGTCCTTCATATCGGGACCTGATTCGGGGCGGTTCCCTCTCTGTGAAAGACGGGAGAACGTCATGACCCAGACCAGCGATGTCATCATCAAGTCCACGCACCGTGGCCTGCGTTACGAGGACGGCCGGCTGACGGGCGTGCTCGAGGCCGGCCGCTACGAGCTGCCGCAGGCCTCGACGTGGCGCAAGCGCGTGCCCGTCACCGAGATCGTGCTGGTCGACATGCGTGAGCGCGAGCTGACCCTCAAGGGCCAGGAGATCCTCACCTCGGACAAGGTCGCGGTACGGGTCAGCATCATCACGCTGTTCCGGGTCGTCGATCCCGTCGCGGCGCTGGAGAAGGTGGCCTCCTACGAGGACCGGCTTTACAGCGACGTCCAGCTCGCCGCGCGCCGTTCGCTGGCGTCCATGACGCTGGAGGCCATTCTCACCAATCGCAATCAGCTCAGCGAGGACATTCTCAGCGATGTCACCGACGCCGCGGCCGGTTATGGAGTCGCCATTCTCCGGGCCGATGTCAAAGACCTGGTGTTCCCCGGCAACCTCCAGGAGATCATGAACCGGGTGCTCACCGCCGAGCGGCTCAGCGAGGCCCACCTCGTCGACGCGCGCACGAAGGCCGAGCGGGAGACCATCGAGGCCAGGTCCCGCGCCGAGACCGAGCGGATCGCCGCGCAGTCCCGGCGGGAGGCCGAGCGGATGGCGGCCGAGAGCGAGGCGGAGGCCCACCGCATCCGGGCCGAGGCCGAGGCCAAGGCGCTGCGGATGCACGCCGACGCCGCGTCGGCCTACTCCGAGCACCCCGTGCTGCTGCGGGTCCGCGAGCTGGAGACGCTCTCCCGGCTGGCCACCACCGCCTCCGCGCGGATCTACGTCGGCTTCGACAAGCACGCCGATCTCGATCCGCTCTCCTGACCGGGTCGGGCACGGGGGCGTCACCCGGCCGGTGCGGGCTCACCCGCACCGGCCGGAGGACGTGGTCCATCCCCGCCGGGTCGCGGCGGGGCGGTGAGCGCAGTGGGCTGGGCGAGGGGGACCGGCCGAGCGGCCTGCCCGCTCAGTGGCCGCCGCCGAGCCGGTCGCGCAGGCCGTCGTCCAGTCCCGGGCCGCGCAGGAGCTCGGCGAACGCGGCGTCCTCCTGCTGCTGGGCGCGCAGGATCCGGTCCCGGTGGGCGTCGCCGACGAGCCGTTTGGTGGCCAGCAGCGACGCCAGCGGCTTGGCCGCGATCTCCCGGGCCAGCTCGTACGTCGTCTCCAGCAAGGTCTCGGCGGGGCACGTCCGGAGCGCCAGGCCGGAGGCCACGGCCTCGTCCGCGGTGATCCAGCGGGAGGCGTACAGCGCCAGGGCGGCCTGCTGGTGCCCCATCCGCAACGGCAGCAGGTAGCTGCTGGCCGCCTCGGGGGCGACGCCCATCGCGGTGAACGGCGCCAGCAGCCGGGCGTGTTCGGCGATCAGGACCAGGTCGCAGTGGGCCAGCATCGTGAGGCCGAGCCCGACCCCGGAACCGTTCACCGCGGCCAGCAGGGGCTTGGGGAAGGCGATCAGCACGTCCAGTAGGGTGCCGAAGCCCTTGCCGGCGTCCGCGGAGCTCTCACCGGCTGCGTGCGCCTGGGCGATGGCGGCCATCTCGTTCAGGTCGGTGCCCGAGGAGAACGCCTTCCCGGCGCCGGTGAGCAGCACGACCGACACCGCGTCGTCGGCGGCCGCCGTCTCGAGTGCGCCGGCGAGGGCGAGGTAGAGATCTTCGTTGAAGGCGTTGGCCGCCTCCGGCCGCTGGAACGTGAGCGTACGGATCCTGTCCCGATCGTCGACTCCGAGAACCTCGGTCGGCATGGTCGGCCCCTCCTCGTTCCGCTGGTCTGACGAGCGTGATCGAGTATCCATACGGTCTTGCCGCCGCCCGGCACCGGGGTCCCCCGTGCCCGCGCAGCCGGCCGGGCGGCTGCGGATCAGACCGGCTCGGACACGGAGGGTGGCGGCTCGGGGTGTCCCCGAGCGGAATACCGGCGGCCGGTCGAGCGTAATGTTTGCCATGGTTTGGGCCACGTCGGCGCGGAGCTGGGTGGAGTGATGGCAGCAGAAGATCCAGCGGCGGATGAGCTAGCGGATCTGATCTTGCAGCATCGCCGCCGGTACACCAGCAGAGAGGTGGCCGGTCTGGCCGGTGTGCCCGTCTACCGGGCGCGCCGATTCTGGCGTGCGCTGGGCTTCGCGAACGTCGGCGACGAGGCGGTGGAGTTCACCGACGCGGACGTGGACGCCCTGGTGGTGCTGCTGCGGCTCGTCGCCGAGGGAGTGTTCGAAGAACATCACGCGCTGCTGCTGGCCAGGTCGCTGGGGCGTGCGGCCGCGCGGCTGGCCGAGTCCCAGGCGGAACTCAGCATGGAACTGCTCGACCACGTCGGGGTGGCGGCCGACGAACGCGCCCAGGTCCTGAGCCGTACGGTGCCCGACCTGATGCCGGACCTCGAGCGGCTGCTGGCGTACACCTGGCGCAGGCAGCTCGCCGCCTCGGTGGGGCGGGTGATGCAGACCGACCAGGAGGCCCGTGCCACCCGGCTGGCCGTGGGTTTCGCGGACCTGGTCGGGTTCACCCGGCTGAGCCGCCACCTGGACGAGCTGGACCTCGCCCGGCTGGTCGACCGGTTCGAGGGCAGATCCGCCGACCTGGTGACCGCCGGGCGCGGCCGGGTGGTGAAGACCCTGGGGGATTCGGTGATGTTCGTCGCCGACTCGGCCCCGGAGGCGGCGGAGATCGCGCTCCAGCTCGTGGAGGTGCACGCCGGGGAGCGGACCGTCCCGCCGGTACGGGTCGGTGTCGCGCTGGGCCCGGTGCTCGCGCGGATGGGAGACGTCTTCGGCAGCACCGTGAACCTGGCGAGCAGGCTCACCGCACTGGCGGCACCGGACCAGGTACTGGTGGACGCGCAGATGAGCGCGGGCCTCACCGGCCGCCGCCGGTTCAAGCTGAGCCAGGTCGGTCCGCTCGCCGTCCGTGGGTTCGACGAGGTGATCGCCTTCACCCTGGGCCGGCGGTCCCGCGAACCCCGGTCCTAAGCCCGGCGGAGGGGCCGTCGTCTTCCAAGTAGGCCGGCGAGGAGCGGACGGTCGTCATCGTCTCCGCAGCAGGGCGGTGACGGCGGCGTCGAGACCGGTCGCCGGGCGGCCGAGCAGCCGGGGGAGGTCGGGCCCGGTCCGGGCGAAGGCCCCGGCGCGCACTATCGGGAACAGCGATCCCAGTCGGCCGGCCTCCGCGTCGGTCACCTCTCGGTGGGGGATCGGCCTGCCCAGCGCCCTCGTGAGAGTGTCGGCCAGCTCCGGGTAGGTCCACAACGGCCCGCGCAACTCGTAGATCACGTTGTCGTGTTCCGAGCCGGTCAGCGTCGCCGCGGCCGCGAGCGCCAGATCGCGGAGCGTCGCGGTGTTCAGCGGCCGGCCCGAGGTGGACGAGGTCACCTCGCCGGTCTCCCGGGCCTGGGCCAGGGCCGTGCCCACGAACGCCTCGGTGTAGAAGGCGTTGCGCAGGAAGGTGTGGCTCAGGCCGGATCGCACGATCGCCTCCTCGGTGGCGGTGTGGTCCGCGAGAAATCCCGTACCGGCCTCGGCGCCGACTGCACTGGTGTAGACGATCCGCTTCACCCCCGCCCGGACGGCGGCCGTGACGGCGGTCTGGTGCTGCGCCACGCGTACGCCCGGGGTCACGTCGGGACCGGAGACGAGCAGCAGGACCTCCACTCCGGCGAACGCCGTGTCCAGGGAGGCGGCGTCGTCGTAGTCGCCGTGGCGCACCGTGACCCCGCGTTCGGTGAGGTCCGCCGCCTTGCCCGGGGTGCGGGCGATCGCGACGACCTCGCCCGGCGCGGTCCTGGTGAGCAGGTCCTCCAGGGCGATCCGCCCGAGGTTCCCGGTGACGCCGGTAACGGCGATCTTCGTCATGATCAGTCCTTCTCGAAGGGGCGGCCCTGCCGGCCAGGTCGCGCCGGTGTGCCCATCGTCCTGATCCGATGGCAGGGAGATCAACACATTTCTGCGAGGGTGCCGTGCGAGGGCGACGAGCCGCCATCGGAAACAATGGTGGTCATGGACATCGACCTGACCGGACGTACCGCCTTCGTCAGCGGATCGACCAAGGGGATCGGCCGGGCGATCGTCGCGGGACTCGCCCGCGCCGGGGCCACCACGGTGGTCAACGGCCGGGATGCGCAGCGTGTGGACGCCACGGTGCGCGAGCTCCTGGAGGAGATCCCGGGGGCCGCCGTGAGCGGCGCGACCGCGGACGTCGCGACCGCCGAGGGCGCCCGGCAGGTGTTCGACCAGCTGCCCGCCGTCGACATCCTGGTCAACAATCTGGGGATCTTCGAGTCACGGCCCGCACTGGAGATCGACGACGACGAGTGGCGTCGTTACTTCGAGGTCAACGTGCTGTCCGGGATCCGGCTGGCGCGTCAGTACCTGCCCGGAATGACCGAGCGTGGCTGGGGCCGGGTGCAGTTCATCGCCAGTGACTCCGCCGTGGCGATCCCCGCCGAGATGGTGCACTACGGGATGACCAAGACGGCGCTGCTGGCCGTCTCCCGTGGCTACGCGAAGGCCGTCGCGGGCACCGGGGTGACCGTGAACTCCGTCATCGCGGGCCCGACGCACACCGGGGGAGTCGAGCAGTTCGTCACCGGACTGGTGGGCGCGGACGTGCCCTGGGACGACGCACAGCGGCGGTTCATGGCCGAGTACCGCCCCGACTCGCTGCTACGCCGGTTCATCGAGCCGGAAGAGATCGCCAACATGGTGGTCTATCTCAGTTCGGAACAGGCCTCGGCCACGACCGGCGGCGCGTTGCGGGTGGACGGCGGGTATGTGAACGCCATCCTGCCCTGATTCCGCCCCGGCGCACCGGGCCCGGGCCGACGATGATCTTCGTTTGGAGGGGGACCGTGAGTGCGGAACTGAAGGTCCTGACCGTGGGGTACGTCGGCGACCGGGTGGCCGGGACGGTGACGCTGCTCCGCGAGGGCGAGACGGTGGCCGTCGTCGATCCCGGGATGGTCGCCGACCGCCGGCTGATCCTCGATCCGCTGGCCGGGTACGGCGTCCGGCCCGATGAGGTCACTGATGTGATCTTCAGCCACCATCATCCCGACCACACGCTCAATGCCGCGCTCTTCCCCGACGCCCGCTACCACGACTTCATGGCCGTCTACAAGGACGACGTCTGGTCCGATCGGGACGCCGACGGCTTCGCGCTCTCGGAGTCCGTACGGCTGATGACCACGCCGGGCCACACCCCACAGGACATCAGCACCCTCGTGGACACCGCCGCGGGGCTGATCGTGCTGACCCACCTGTGGTGGACGGCCGAAGGCCCGGCCGAGGATCCGTACGCTCCGGACCCGGCCGTACTGCGCGCGTCCAGGGAGCAGGTGCTGGCCCTCCGGCCCGCATTGATCATCCCCGGGCACGGTGCGCCGTTCGAACCCGGCCCGGCCACGCCGCGCTAGCCTGGATCCCTCTGGAAGCAGGGGCCCAGGCGGTCTCACATCACACGGTGGCCGTACATCTCCCCGAGGGGGTTGGCGAGCAGTTCGAGTCGTGCTCCGTCGGGGTCGCGGAAGTAGATCGAGGCGTCGCTCTCCACGTGGTACTCGACCCCGGCCGCGTCCAGCTTGCCGCGCAGCCGTTCCCAGACCGTCCGCTCGACCGAGATGGCGACATGGTGCAGACCGCCCAGCACCTCCTGGTAGGGCCCCAGGTCCAGCCCGGGAAAGTCGAAGAACGCCAGCAGGTTGCCGTTGCCGATGTCGAAGAAGAAGTGGTTGGAGCCCTTGTAGTCACGGTTCTCGAAGATCTCGGTGAGCGGGAACTCCAGCAGATCCTGGTAGAAGCGCACCGTGCGCTCGACGTCCGAGGAGAGCATCGCGAAGTGGTGCAGGCCCCGGGCGGAGCTGACCGGCCGGTCCCCGCGGAGGTACGTCTCCCGGATCCGGGACCGTTCGGCCTCGATCGCAGCCAGATCGATCATGATCCCCACCTCACCGTGTCCGCGCCATGTCCAAGTAGTTGAAACTCATACTACCCGCGGACCGGTCCAAGGGAAGGTGGCGTTCTGGGCAGGCCAGGGCGACCGGTTGCGAGCGGGGACCGGCTTCGTCAGTCCTCCCAGGGTCGTTCGCTGCGGTCGCCGACCTCCAGCGAGGCGTTGCCGCGGGCCGCGTCCTTCACGTTGAGCCTGAGTTTCAGCTTGTGGCTGGTACTGCTGGAGATCTTTCCGTCCGCGCCGACGACCTTGAAGTCGACCTTGCCGCCGCCCTCCTTGCGCAGCTCGACGAGCAGTTCCATCTCGACCTCGACGACCTCGAAACGCAGCTGCTGGTTCGCCCCGGCGTCCTGCGCGGCGCCCAGTTCCTCGCGGAGTCGCTCGATGGCCTCTGTCAGCCCGATCTGACTCATCGACGACCCCCTGTCGGTAACCATCCGTGGACGAATCGTCGCATCCGTGACAGTGCGGTGGAGCCGATCGGCATATCTGGGGCGCCTCCGTTCGGCCCGGCCTGGGTGAGTTTGTGTGGAAATGAAGGAAAGTCCATTTAGTAAAAGTCCTTTCCGGTGATCAATCTGATCGTTGGCGCGGCTGATCCGCAACGCTCTGAGCTGGTTGGATGGTGCCAAAGAATCATTCTTATTGTTCTGGAGTTTCGAGCAGATACAAAGTAACGTTCGAATAGAGCTTGGGGTTGGAGGTGGTTCCCATGGAGGTCGCCGGCAATGTCTCGTGCGAGGCCGAGACAACAGCGGAGGCATTGTCGCTTCCTCCGGGTGCCCGGCTGGCGGGTGTGCTGGAGTCATTGATCCCGTTCACGCTGGAGGACCGGGAGCTGATCGGTGCGTTGCGGGCGTTCCGGCGGCTGGTCTCGTGGGCACAGGCGGGTGAGCTGGAAATCATCGCGGAGCTGGCACGACGGCGTCCGGCGGGGGCTCACGAGCGATCGGTGAACGAGGCGTCGCCGGTGACCGAGTTCCTGGTCGACGAGGTCGAGATGGCGCTCACCCTCACCGGGACCGGCGCGGCGTGCCTGGTGGATCTGGCACTGGCTCTGTGCGAGCGGCTACCGGCCACGCTGGGGGCGCTGCGGGCAGGGCTCGTCGATTCGGCCAAGGCGAGGGTGATGGCGCAGGGCACGTCCGCTGTGACGGCGGAGGTCGCGGCACGGGTGGAGGCCCAGGTTCTGGGGAAGGCGCCCGATCTGACCACGTCGCAGTTGCGGTCCAAGGTGGCTCGTGCGGTGATCGCTGCGGATCCGCAGGCGGCGGAGAGGCGCCGCGAGGCGGCCGAGGGGCAGCGCGACGTGCGGTGCCACGAGGAGCGCGACGGGTCGGGGACCGCGACCATTTCGGGGCGCCACCTGCCGGCCGACCAGGCGATCGCCGCGGCGAACCGGTTGAACGCGATCGCGCGGGGGTTGAAAGCCGACGGCGACTCCCGCCGCCTGGGGGCCATCCGCGCGGATGTTCTCCTGGCGATGATGCTGGGCCTGCTGCCCGCCGACCTGCGGCCCCACGCCGGGCCGGAGCACGCTTCCGGCCGATCATCGCCCCCACCCGGTGATCCCGGCGAGGGCCGCCCAGCCTCGTCCGGAACCTCCGCGGCCACCGGCCCGGGGCATCCCGGTGGACCGGGGCGGCCTCGTGGCCCCAGCGACCGGGTGGGAGACGATCCACCGGGCCCGTCCCGCCCGGAGGACGGTGACCGGCACGGCGGGCAGGATCCCGTGCCGTGGTACGAGGCGGCCGAACAAGATCTGACCCACGACCCGTACGAACAGGGCGACGATCTGCCGGCCCACCGTGACGCGGAGATCGCCGCCCGTGCCGGCGCCCGAATCGGGACGGTGAACCTCACCATCCCGCTCACCACCTACCTCGGGTTGGGGCAGGCTCCCGCCGACATCCCCGGATACGGGCCACTGCTGGCCGCTGTCGCTCGGATCCTCGCCGACAACGCCACCCGCCCCGGCACCGCCTGGTGCATCACCGTCCTGGACGATGAGGGCCGACCCATCCAGCATGGTGAGACCCGTTACCGGCCGGGGCCCGCCCTTCGCCGCAAGATCGAGGCACGCAACCCGGTCTGCGTCTTCCCCCAGTGCCGCCGCCCGGCCCGGGCCTGCGATCTTGATCACTGCGTGCCCTATGGCACCCATGACCAGGCCATCACCTGCGGTTGTAACCTCCAGCCGCTGTGCCGCAGACACCATCGCATCAAGCAGGCCAAGGGGTGGCGGCTCGACCAGCTCGAACCCGGGCACCATGTCTGGACGACTCCCAGCGGCGAACGACACCACGTCGGGCCGGAAGAACAGCCCTTATGACCATCGCGCGAAGGCCAAGGAAGCACGATCTCGCCGCGTCCGAGCGGCTTCCGCCGCGGTAACGCTTTCCCGCTGCGGCCGGCCTTCCGTGGTGACCATCCCGTGCCGATCCTCCGGCGGTCTCGGGTGGCTCGGCTACTCTGCGGTCTCGGGTGGTTCCTTCATCCAGCCGGGCACGGGCTCGCCGGTGATCTCGGAGTACTCCGCCGCCACCGGCTCGGGGGCCGCCGTGTACGTTCGCCGCAGCTCGTCCATGGCCCATGCGGTGAAGCCCTGCGCGTCGGCGGGCAACTGCCGGCCCAGCAGGTAGGCGTACGTCAGGTGCATGGCCGCGTCCCGGAAGCGGCCGTCGTCGAGGGCAACCCGGCCCAGCATGGTGGCGGTCTCGACGTACTCGGGCACGAACGACTGCGGGTCCTCCCCGTTGAGCCGGCGCTCGTCGGCGGATCGCTCGGCCTCGGTCACGGCCCGCCGCAACCAGGGCCCGCGCGGCAGCCGGCCGGCCAGCTCGTGCTGGTAACCGGCAAGGCGGTGCAGTTCCTCTTCGGAGCCGGTGTCGGCCAGCGCCTCGTGGATGTGCGAGACGAACTCCAGGGCGGGGAACTCTCTGGCGGCCCCGGCGATACGGTCGCGGAGTTCGACGATCGACCGGCGCATGTAGCGGGACATGCCCGCGGCGACGGGCCGGCGTAGCTCGCCGCTGCGCAGCAGCGACAGCGCGGCCCGGCTGTAGGAACCGAGGTCGGTGGCCAGCAGCTCCGGGATCCGCTCCTCGGCCGGGTCCCGGAAGCGGTCGTGCGTGGCGGTACGGGCCAGTGGGATCAACACCCTGCGCGCCATGACCCGGTCCGTGGTCAGCTCCGCGAGCCGTACGGGCACGTCCTCCTGCCCGCGCTGGAACAGGATGTCGCCGAGCAGCAGTTCCCCGAGCCGGCTCGGCAGCACCTTGCCCAGTTCCCAGCCGTACCCGCCGGGCGGCGGGTAGAGCGTGCGGAGCCAGGACTGGACCTGCCCGGCTGGTGCCGGTTCCGCGAAGCTCGCCACGATCCGGGCCTCGGCCCCCTGGCACGGTCCGAGCAGGATGAGCGCGGCCAGCGCACGGTCGAGCGGACCGCCGCGGGGCAGCCCGTGCCGTTCCGCCGCCCGCATGAGGTAGTCGTACTCGTAGTCGACGAGCGCCTGTTCCAGCCGGTCGTCCGGCAGCAGGTCACCGCCCTCGGCCAGTGTCAGCAGGTCGACCAGTGCCGCCGTCTGCAGGGAGAGGACTCTGCCGAACGACTCTCCGGCCGGCTCCCGGGGATCGGCGAGCAGCCGCTCGACCGTACCGGGCCAGTCCGGGAGCGGGCCGGTGACCGGCGGATAGGGCAGCTCACCGAGGTGTACGCCCAGCTCGCGGACCGACCTGCGGTAGATGTCGGCGCGCGAGGACGGGGTGTCGGGCAGCCTGCCCAGCACGAACTCGGTGGTGACCCCATCGCCGAGCCGTTCCCGCAGCTCCGCCCACCAGCCGCCGGCCTGCCTGCTCAGCAGGAGCAGCCGCACCCTGGACGACGGGGATCGGCGCACCAGTTCCCGGCCGATCGACAGGACGAGTTCCTGGTGGCGGTCGGCATGGTCGATCACGATCAGCACGTCGGCCGTGCTGTCCTCCAGCACCCCCGTCAGATCGGCCGGGTCGGGGCGGTCCGGGTCGATCGGCCAGTCGTCGTCGGCGAATCCGGTGACCCAGCCCGAGCCCCGGCTCAACTCGGCCAGCCGCTGCGCGAGCCGGGTCTTGCCCTCACCCCCGCCACCGGTCATCAGCCTGACGGAGAACGCGAGGTCGGGGTCGTCCCGCCACCGGTACAGGCCGTCGGCTCGCGCGGTCTCGGTGAACGACACCGCGCGCACCGAGGCGTCCAGCAGCGAGCCGGGCGTGGCGGCGCGGACCGGCTCGCGGCGCACATCGAAGAACCTGCTCAGCTCCACCGGCTCCGCCAGGGGAGCCGCTCCGGTGCCGGCCGTGACCAGCCGTACGAACCCGGGATCGGAGACGAAGTCGTGCGCGGGCACGGCCCCCAGGCGCCGGCCACCCAGGTGACCCGGGCTGAGCACGAGCACGCCGATCAGCAGCCGCCCGTGGAACACCGCCGCCCCCGAGGCCCCGCCCCAGTCGCTCCGGTCGTCCGGGAAGGCGCTCTGGTCCAGTGCGTACAGCCGGCCGGTCGGACCCGCACCGAACGACAGCGGCTGGATGACCCCCTGGAGCTCCTCCACGCCGCGATCACCCTCGTACCGCCCCGCGAACGAGGGGAAGCCCAGGCCCCGGTAGTCAAGAGGCATGGTGGTGATCGGCCGTCCCCACTGCACGGCCGGGCCGGGTGCCGGTCCCGGATCGATCTCCAGCAGGGCCACGTCGCCGCGGTGCCAGCACATCCGGGCGCCCTTGACATGCTGCGGCGGCCCGTCCGCGGGAACGCCGATCCGCACGTCCACGCGCTCCCACGGGCGGTCGTCCTCGTCGACCAGCACGTGCCTGGCCGTGAGCACCAGCGAAGGCCCGATGAGGTACCCGGACCCGCTGCCGAAGGTCCGCTCGGCGTTGCCGGCCCGGACGTCCACCAGCCGTTTCGGATTCACCGTTCCCCCGTCCTGGTCGCGCCGTCGTCGTCGGTGAACGCGGCCGGCAGTACCGGCGCGTCCACCCACTGTGACGGTGGGCCACCGACGGTGGTTCACCGGCCGCGCCGCCCACGGCGGTGCGCGGGGTGCGACCCACCTCGGTGAGATGGTCACATCCCTCGCGGCGGCAGGCGACCGGCAACGGGCATTTCGCGACATGCCGCCGACCTGGTCGGTATGGGGCCGATCTTCTGCTGGAATCATCTGTTGTGCCAGTAGCCCCCTACCGTCTCGTACGCCGCGGCAGTCACGCCAAGGCGCTGCCGCCCCTGCTCGACGAGCAGCAGCGGCGGGTGGTCGAGCACGAGCGGGGACCGATGCTGGTGCTCGCCGGTCCGGGTACCGGCAAGACCACCACGATCGTCGAGGCGGTCGTCGACCGCATCGAGAACCGCGGCGTGGACCCGGAGAAGATCCTGGTCCTCACCTTCAGCCGCAAGGCCGCCGTGGAGCTCCGGGAGCGCATCACCGGCAGGCTCCACCGGACCACGCGCACGCCCCTGGCGCTCACCTTTCACAGCTACGCGTACGCGCTGCTGCGACGAGACGCGGTGCTCGCCGACGACCTGCCGCCACGGCTGCTGTCGGGCCCCGAGCAGCTTCTCGAGGTGCGCAGGCTGCTGGAGGGCGAGCGCGAGGACGGCGCCCGCGGCTGGCCCGGCAACCTGCACGAGACCCTGGGCACCCGGGGCTTCGCGGACGAGCTCAGGGACTTCTGTCTCCGGGCCGCCGAACGCGGTTACGGGCCGGACGACCTGCGCGACCTCGCCCGGCTGCACGGGCGACCGGACTGGGCCGCGATCGGCCACTTCATGGACCGTTACGCCGAGCGCTTCGACCTCGATCCGGTGCCCTCCTTCGACTACGCCGAGCTGATCCGGGCGGCCGCCGGGCTGCTGTCGGAGGAGGAGGTACGGCTCCGCGAGCGCGAGGCGTACGACATCGTCTTCGTCGACGAGTACCAGGACACAGACCCGGCCCAGGAGCATCTCCTCCAGCAGCTCGCGGGGGAGGGCCGGGACCTCATCGCGGTCGGTGACCCCGACCAGTCGATCTACGGGTTCCGGGGCGCCGACGTCCGGGGCATCCTCGAGTTCCGGCGCCGGTTCCCCACCATCGACGGAGACCCCGCCCCGGTCGTCGCCCTGCAGACCTGCAGGCGCATGGGCCCGGCCATCCTGGAGGCCTCCCGGCGCGTCGCGCGACGGCTCCCCGGGATGGTGGCGCACCGCGAGCTGCGGTCGCCGGACACCGCCGAGGAGGGCGAGGTCCACGTCATCATCGCCGACAGCCCCAGCCAGGAGTCGGCGCTGGTCGCCGACGAGCTGCGCCGGGCCCACCTGCTCGACGGCGTGCCGTGGTCCAAGATGGCCGTGCTGGTGCGAAGCGCCGTCCGCCAGGTCCCGGTGTTGCGGCGGGCGCTGAGCCAGGCCGGGGTGCCGGTGGTCGTGGCCGGCGACGAGGTTCCGCTCCAGCAGGAACCCGCCGTACGGCCCCTGCTCCTGCTGCTGCGCTGCGCGCTCAAGAAGGACCACCTCGACGAGGAGACCGCCGAGGAACTGCTCGCGGGGCCGCTCGGCGGCGCCGACGCCCTCGCCCTGCGGCGCCTCAAGCGGGCGCTGCGGGACCTGGAGACGCTGGTGCCCCGGGAGAACGGCGCCGAGCCGCGCTCGCCGAGCGAGCTGCTCGTGGCCGCGCTGAACGACGCGCGCGAGCTGCTGCTGGTGCATCCGAGGGTCCGGGAGCCCGCCGAGCGGGTGGCGAACCTGATCGAGACCGTGCGGGAGAGCGCGCGCCAGGGCGGCAGCGCCGAGGACGTGCTGTGGGCGGTCTGGCAGCAGAGCGGGCAGGCCGACCTGCTGCTCGAGCAGCTCGGCAAGGGCGGCGGGCGGGGCGCGGCCGCGGACCGGGACCTCGACGCCGTCGTCGCGCTGTTCGACCACGCCGCCCGGTTCGTCGACCGGCTGCCCCAGGCGGGCCCCGAGCTGTTCGTCGACGACCTGGCCGCCCAGGAGATCCCCGGTGACTCACTGGCCGAGCGCGCGCCCGAGGGCGACGCCGTACGGATCCTGACCGCGCACCGGTCGAAGGGCCTGGAGTGGGACGTCGTGATCGTCGCCGGCGTCCAGGAGGGCGTGTGGCCCGACCTGCGGATGCGCGGTTCCCTGCTCGGCATCGAGGACCTCGTCGAGCTGGCCGGCGGCGGGGACCCGCTGACCGGCGAGGTCTTCGGCGCCTCGGTCAGCGCCAAGCTGCTCGACGAGGAACGCCGGCTGTTCTACGTCGCCGCCACCCGGGCCCGCAAGCGGCTCATCGCCACCGCCGTCGGTGGCGCCGACAGCGAGGACCGGCCGTCCCGGTTCCTCAACGAGTTGCTGCCCGGCGCGTTCGAGCAGTCCACCCTGGACGAGAAGACCCGCTGGCTGTCGCTGTCCGCGCTGGTCGCCGACCTGCGCTCGGTGGTCGCCGACCCGGGGCGGCCGGTGCCGATGCGCCGTGCGGCCGCCGGCCACCTGGCCCGGCTCGCCCGTGCGGGCGTACGCGGCGCCAAGCCGTCGGCGTGGTACGCGATCACCTCGCTGTCCGACGAGGGCCCGGCGTTCCGCGACGAGGAGCAGGTCACCATCTCGCCGTCACAGGTGGAGACCTTCGAGAAGTGCGGTCTGCGCTGGCTGCTGTCCATGGCGGTCGGTGCCCAGGACGGCGGCAACAACGAGTACAGCCAGATGGGCAAGGTCATCCACGCGGTGGCCGAGCTGGCCGGTGAGGACCAGGTGGTCACCGAGGTCGACGTGGCCAAGCGGCTGGACGAGATCTGGGACGAGCTGGACTTCCGCAGTGCGTGGTACGCGAAGAAGCAGCGGCAGACGGCCGAGAAGATGGTGGACCGGTTCCTGGCCTGGCACCGCGAGAACCCCCGGGAGATCGTGGCCATCGAGGAGTCCTTCAAGGTCGACCTGGGGCGGGTCGTCATCAAGGGCCGGATCGACCGGGCGGAACGCGACAGCGACGGCCGGGCCGTGATCATCGATATCAAGACCACCGGCACCGCGGTGCCGGACAAGGACCTGCCCCGCCATCCGCAGCTCGGCGTCTACCAGTACGCCGTGATGCTCGGCGCCTTCCAGCGGCACGGGCTGATCGAGCCCGGCGGCGCGGAGCTGGTCCAGGTCGGCAACGGGTTCCGGATCAAGAGCAAGGGTGTTCAGCGGCAGGAGGAGCCCGCGGCCGACGAGGATCCGGAGTGGACGAAGAAGCTCGTCGACCGGGTCGCCGAGGGCATGGGCAACCCGGTCTTCGAAGCGAGGGCCAACGACGGCTGCCGGACCTGCCCGGTGCGGTCCTGCTGTCCCGTCCACGACGAGGGCGGCCAGGTCGGCGAGTGACCCCCCGCCCCACCCGCCGTGGGGGACTGGGGGGTGGGGTGGAGCGTCTGCAAATTGCTGGCATTTACCTCCTTCCGTCCGCAAACCTGGCAATGGATTCCTGCAAGTTCGTGAAATCCGGCTTCGATGCTTCCTTCTGAACGCGCGTCTGTGCGGGCGGCGGGGGAAGTACGCTCGAACCTTCGAGCTGGAAGGCGGTGGAGATGGCCCTGGTCAGCCCCGGTGAGCTGGCGCGGTTGCTGGAGATCCCGGAGCCGACGGCCGAGCAGGCGCGGGTCATCGAGGCACCGCTGGCGCCGATGGCGGTGGTCGCCGGGGCCGGTTCGGGAAAGAGCGAGACCATGGCCGCGCGGGTGGTGTGGCTGGTCGCCAACGGCTTCGTCCGGCCCGAGCGGGTGCTGGGGCTGACCTTCACCAGGAAGGCCGCCGCCGAGCTGGGCGTACGGGTCCGCAGGCGGCTGGACCAGCTCCGGGACAAGCTGGCCGAGGACGAGCTGGAACGGCTGGGCGGCGCCGCGGTGTTCGACGGTGAGCCCACCGTGTCGACCTACCACTCCTACGCCGCCCGGCTCTTCGGCGACCACGCGCTCAGGGAGGCGCTGGAGCCGACGATGCGGCTCATCAGCCCGGCGGTCTCCTGGCAGATCGCCTCCCGGGTCGTGGACTCCTACGACGGGCCGATGGACAAGATCGAGTGGACGCCGGACTCGGTCACCAAGGCGATGATGGACCTGGCCGGGGACCTCTCCGAGCACCTGCGGACCCCCGACGACGTACGCCGGGTGGGCGGGTGGCTGGCGGAGCGGTTCGCGAAGCTGCCCAAGCCGCTGAAGGCCCAGCGCGACATCCTGGCCGGGCAGGCGGTACGCGAGCAGTTGCTGCCGCTGGTGGAGGCGTACCGGCGGGCCAAGGTCCGGCGCGAGGTCGTCGACCACGGCGACCAGATGGCGCTCGCCGCCCGGATCGCGGCCGGCCATCCCGAGGTCGGGATGATCGAGCGCTCGCGCTACGCGGTCGTACTCCTCGACGAGTACCAGGACACCAGCCAGGCGCAGCTCGTCCTGCTCAGGTCGCTGTTCGGCGGCGGCCATCCGGTGACCGCGGTGGGCGACCCCTGCCAGTCGATCTACGGGTGGCGGGGGGCCAGCGCCGGCAACCTGCTCCGCTTCCCGCAGGACTTCCCGATCCGCGAGCAGACTCCGGCGCGGATGGCGGAGCTGGCCATGAGCTTCCGCAACGGTGAGCACATCCTGGAGGCGGCGGCCAGGGTGCAGCTCGAACTGCGCGCCGACATGCGATCCGTGCCGCCGCTCGGGCCGGGGGAGAACCGGCGGGGCCGCGGCCGGGTCGAGTGCGGGCTCTTCGAGACCGTCGAGCAGGAGGCCGAACGCATCGCCACCCGGATCGGCCATCTGCTCGCCGCCCCGGCGGAGACCGCGCCGGACGGCGGACCCGCCGAGCAGCCGGGCTCCGGTGCGGAGGCCGGGCTGCAGTGCTCGGACATCGCGGTGCTGGCCCGCAAGCGATCCCAGTTCCCGCTGATCCGCCGGGCTCTGGAGGCACGCGGCATCCCGGTGGAGGTGGTCGGGCTGGGCGGGCTGCTGACCGTCCCGGAGGTCCAGGACGTGGTGGCCACCCTGCGGGTGGTGCACGACCCGACGGCCGGTGCGGCGCTGGCGCGGCTGCTCACCGGACCTCGCTGGCGGATGGGCCCGCGAGACCTCGTGGTGCTCGGTCGCCGGGCCCGCGAGCTGGCCCGCGAGTCCTCCCGGGACGTGATGGTCCCCGAGGCGTCCGCCGGCCGGGAGCGTACGTCCGGTCAGGCGGAGGACCACGCGGGGGGGCTTCGGCAGGACGCCACGGCGGCGGACGCGACGCCCGGTCTCGCGGACGTCGATCCGCTGCGGGCGATGGTGAACGAGCTGTCCCAGGAGACCGGCAGCCTGGTGGACGCGCTCGACGATCTCGGCGCGCCGGACGCCTTCTCACCGGAGGGGTTCGGCCGGCTCGCCCGGCTCCGCGACGAGCTGCGCGGTCTCCGCCGCCAGGTCGGGCTGCCGTTGCCCGATCTGGTCACCGAGGTGGAGCGGACACTCGGCCTGGACATCGAGGTGGCGGCCCGTTCCGGGCTCGACCCGGTGACCGCCCGCGCCGATCTCGACGCGTTCGTCGACGCGGCCGCGCGGTTCGCGGGCGACGCCGAGGACCCCACCCTGGGCGCGTTCCTGGCCTACCTCAAGGCGGCCGAGGCCGAGGAGTTCGGCCTGGAGGCGGGCCGGGTCGGGGAGACCAACAGCGTCAAGCTGCTGACCGTGCACGCCTCCAAGGGCCTGGAGTGGCAGGTCGTCGTCGTGCCGGGGCTGGCGTACGCACCCCTCAAGAACGGCTCCCCGGGCAAGGGGTCGATCTTCCCGTCACCGCCACAGAGATCCTCGAAGTGGACCACCAATCCGCGGATGCTGCCGTTCCCGCTGCGCGGGGACGCCGGCGACCTGCCACGGCTGGCCGGGCTCGACAAGGACCAGCTGGCGGCCTTCGACGAGGCCTGCGCCGAACGGGACCTGCGCGAGGAGCGGCGGCTGGCCTACGTCGCGGTCACCCGGGCACGCTCGCTGCTCATCGCCACCGGCTACCGATGGGGCTCGGCGACCCGGCCGCTGGAGCCCTCGCCGTTCCTCGAGGAGATCCGCGAGGTCTGCGTGGCGGGGGCGGGCTCGGTCGCGGCCTGGGCCGACCCGCCCGAGGACGGGACGGACAACCCGCTGCTCGCCGAGCCCGAGCACCGCGCCTGGCCGGTCACCCCGGACGGCGAGCGGTACGCGGCGATCAACGAGGGCGCCCGGATGGTCGAGGCGGCCATGACCGGCCGTACCGGAGGCTGGGCGGGCGACGAGGGGCTGACCGACGCGGACCGGGGCCGGATGTCGGCCTGGGCGCGCGATGTCGAACTGCTGCTCGCCGAGCGGGACCGCGGCCGTTCCGGCGACGGCCTGCAGGTGGAACTCCCCGGCAACCTGTCGGTCTCGTCGCTGGTGTCGCTGGCCCGCGACCCCGAGGCACTGGCCCGGCACATCCGCCGGCCGATGCCCCGCCCGCCCGCCCCGTACGCCCGCCGCGGCACCGCCTTCCACCGCTGGCTGGAGTCGCGGTGGGGCCAGCAACGGCTGCTCGACCCCGACGAACTGCCCGGCGCCGCCGACGAGGGTGCGGCGGACGACGCGTTCCTGGCCTCGCTGCAGCAGAAGTTCGAGGCCTCGGAGTGGGCCTCGCGCGAGCCGCTCGACGTCGAGGTGCCGTTCGAGATGGTGATCGGTGATCGCCTGGTCAGGGGCCGGATGGACGCGGTCTTCAAGACCGCGGACGGGCACGAGGTCGTCGACTGGAAGACCGGCGCGCCGCCGTCGGGCGCCGAGGCGGAGTTCGTCGCGGTCCAGCTGGCGGCCTACCGGCTGGCGTGGGCCGCCCTCCAGGGGGTGCCGCTGGAGACGGTCAGCGCCGCCTTCCACTACGTGTCCGCCGGTGTCACGGTCCGGCCCGCCGACCTGCTCGACGAGGCCGGCCTCGCCGCCCTCCTCGACCAGGTCCCGGCCGTCTGAACCCGTACCCCGCCGGCACAACGGGTCGTGGCAGAGGTGGCGCAGCTCGCCGGGCACGGGCCATGGGCCGTTGGCCGTACGGGGCCGGTCCGCCCGGCGTCGGGCTCGGTCGAGACGAGAGTGTGATCTGGGTCACTCTCGCTGGTCTAACCGCGTGGTTACAGAGATGATCCCGGGAACGACGCAGGGAGGTCGGTGTGACGGTGACGCCCCAGGACAAGGTCGCGTGGGAGGTCACGGAGGCGCTCGGCCGCCTGATGTTCTTCGCCGAACCCGAGCTCGACCAGGAGGACGTCGTCCTGGAGGTCGCCTGCTGGACCGGGCTGGTGGCCCGGGCCATCGGACGCCGGGTCCGGCACGTGACCGCGATCGACGCGTCGACCGCCATGCTCGAGGAGGGCAAGCGGCGGGCCGACCGCGACGGGATCACCAACGTCACCTTCGCCAGGGGCGATGCCGCCGACCTGCCCTACCTCGATCGCTCCTTCACCCTGACGGTGACGCGCTTCTCGCTGCACCACTTCAGCGACCCGCTGGGGGCGTTGCGGGAGATGGTCCGCGTGAGCCGGCCCGGTGCCGGCCTGATCGTGGCGGACATCGTCCGCTCGGAGGGCCCCGGTGACCCGGATGTCATCGAGCGGCTGCGCGACCCCTCGCACGCCGCCCTGCTGACCGCCGACCAGATCGCCGGCCTGCTCACCGAGGCCGGCGCGGAGGTGAAGCGGCGGGAGACGTTCGAGGTCCTGCGCCCGGTGGGCCAGTGGCTGGAGCAGTCGCGGACGCCGCCGGACGCGGCCGAGCAGATCCGGGCCGAGCTCACGGCCGAGCTGGCGGGCGGGCCGCCCACCGGGCTGCGTCCCGAGATCGCCGATGGCGAGCTCTCGTTCACCCACTCCCATGTCTTCCTGGCGGCCACCGCCTCCTGAGCGGCCTTCGGCCTTCTCTCCGGCGGCCGTGCCTCCTGACCAGGCTCGTCGAGCAAACGTTCGACATCTCGCCGCGGGGAACGCTAGGCTTCGAACATGGGTTCTATGACTGGTGTTCGCCCCTCGCCCGGTCAGGCCGACGGACGGCAGGAGACCTCCCCCTCGGTGCTCGCGATGCGGATCGGCGTGGTCGCGGCCGAGGCCGCGTTCGCCACGTTCGCCCGCAACATCGACCTCGAGGAGGCCGCCGAGGGCGGGTTCGACATCGAGGGCTACATCGGTCCCGCCGAGTGGCCGGTGTTCTCGCTGGTGCTGGACACGCTGAGCGCCGCGGAGCCCGGTGACACGCGGGACCTGGACGAGCGCCGGGCCGACGCGTTGCGGGACCTGGCGCGGATCTGCCTGGCGGTCAAGGAGTCGGGGTCCTGAGCCGGCCCGTTCCTCAGCTGCTCAGCGCGCGGTGCTTGATCTTGCCGGTGGTGGTGCGGGGAAGCTCGTCCACGAAGACGATGTCCCGTGGCACCTTGTAGCGCGCCAGGTGCCGCCGTACATGGTCCTTGAGGTCGTCCTCGGTGACCTGGCCGTTCCCGGAGTCGCCGGCCCGCACGACATGGGCGACCAGGCGCTGGCCGAACTTCTCGTCGTCGACCCCCACCACCGCTACCTCGGCGACGCCCTCGTGGCCTTCCAGCAGGTCCTCGACCTCGCCGGGGAAGACGTTCTCACCACCTGAGACGATCATGTCGTCGGCGCGGCCGTCGATGAACAGCCGGCCCTCCTCGTCCAGATGACCGAGGTCGCCGGTGCCGGTGAGGCCGTCGCGGACCTCCTTGCCGCCGCCTCCGGTGTAGCCCGCGAACTTCAGCCCGCCGCCGACGAAGATCTCACCCGTCTCGCCGGTGGCCGCCTCGCCTCCCTCCGGCTTGAGGATGCGCAGCGTGAGGCCGAGGGAGGGCCTGCCGACCGTGCCCGGGGCGGCCCGCAGATCCGCCGGGGTGGAGATGGTGGCCCAACCGGTCTCGGTCGCGCCGTACACGTTGTGCAGCACGTCGCCGAACGCGTCCATGAACGCCTGGGACAGCTCGGTGTGCAGCGCCGCCCCGCCGCAGATCACCACGCGCAGCGAGGGCGTGGCGGGCCGGGCGGACGGCGGCACCTCCAGGATGCGGCGCAGCATCACCGGGACCACGACCAGCGCGCCCGCCCGGTGCCGCGCGACGGCCTCCAGCGCCTGCCCGGCCTCGAACTTCCGGTGCAGCACCACCGGCAGGCCGAGGCCCAGGCCGGTCATCAGGTAGGCGAGGCCGAGCACGTGGAACAGCGGCGGCCCGATGACGATCGGCTCCCCGGAACGGAGCGGTACCCGCACCAGGTGAGTGAGCATCGCCGGGACGATGGCGCCGATCGACAGATCGTGCTGGGCGCCCTTCGGCGTCCCGGTGGTCCCGGACGTCAGGATGATCATGCGTGCGGTGCGCCCGGCGACCAGCGGTTCCGGCTCGGTCGCCGCCACCAGCTCGTCGATCGTGGGATTGCGGGCCGGGCCGTCGTGCCAGGCGGTCACCCGCGCGCCCGTGAAGGACGCGTCGTCGAGCAGCGCGTCGAACTCCTCGTCCAGCACGAGCGCGCCGATGTTCTCCCGGTCGAGGACCTCGCTCAGCTGCCTGGCGGAGAAGTCGGTGTTGAGGAAGACGACGTCGTGGCCGAGCCGCGAACCGGCCAGTGCGGCCTCGACGAATCCCCGGTGGTTACGGCACAGGATGCCGAGCCGCCGTCCCTCCCCGACGCGCGTGCGCAGTGCGGTGGCCAGCGCCGCCGCGCGGTGCTCGAGCTCGGCGAACGTCAGGGAGCCGCGCTCGTCGATCACGGCGGTGCGGCCGGGATGGCGCAGCGCCGCCATCGCGCCCGCCGTGGCCGGGGTCATGCCGAACCGGGCGACGGGGAAGAGCAGGCGCACGGCCCGGTCCGGCCGGACGGGCCGCACCAGCCTGGAGTTCCAGGCGCCGCGCAGGACCTCCGCTCCGAGCACCGCGTACCGCTGCGGCCGCTCCGCCATCGCCTGTCCCAGTCTGCGAACCCGGTCGACCAGCACTGAGGAACTCCCTTTGACCCGCCCACCCGAGCCCGCCGGAATGAGCCCCGTCCACCGCGATGCAGGCTGCCCTACCCGCAATTCATTTCGCTATGTACCGGCAGATCCGCCCGGCACGGCCCGGTCATGCGACGCGTGATCAGGCGTCGCGCAGGTAGTTGGGTGCGGGCGGCCCGTAGTGCTTGTTGATGTCGGCCGCGCCGGTGCGGGCCTTGTCGACCAGGGTTCCGGCGGTGAGCATCGCCTTGACCGGCAGCGTCTCGGCGTCCAGGGTCCGCTCGCGCAGGAACGCCGCCCGCGTCCCGAAGGCTCCCAGCGCCTCGTCGAGCCGGGTACGGATCAGCGCCAGCCCGGTGGAGAGCGGCAGCAGCCCGCGATCGGCCAGGCCGAAGGCGATCGCCCCCGCGCACAGATGCAGGGTGATCGTGACGAAGACCCTGGCGAGCGCCTCCGGGCCGGTGCTGAGCAGCCGCCGGTCGGCGGGCTCGAAGGCGACACCGAGGGCGTCGCGGAGCCGGCCGGGATCGACCAGCGGGCTGTCGTTGTCCTTGAGCAGCAGCTCGAGAGTGCCGGGACGCAGCACCACCGAGACGTTCTGCTGGTGGGCCTCCAGCGCGATGCCGTACCGGACGAACAGGGTGACGTTCCACGCGAACAGCGCCCGCAGGTAGCGGCTGAAGAACCCGCCGAGGTCGTCGGTCAGGTCCTCGACGACGTACCGGCCGGTCGGCGAGCGGGCCAGCAGGGCCGCGACCGGGACGACCCGGGCGCCGGCGGTCCCGGCGGGAAACCGCCGCACCAGGTAGCCGAGGTACGGGTCGCCGGCGTGCCCGTAGGTCTGCTCGTCGGCGAGCAGCACCGGCAGCCCGGGTTCGCGGTCGAGCACCCGGCGCAGCACCCGCTGGACCTGCGCGCCGTCCGGCAGTGTCCGGGGCACGATCGAGCGGCGGTTGCGCAGGCCCAGGGTGCTGGTCGGCAACGGCACCTTCACGTGGGTCAGCGGATCCGCCACCACACAGACCGTCCGCATCGACAGGGTCGGCCTGACCTGGAGGTACGGCTCGGGCGCGAGCACGCACCCGGCCGGCAGACCCGCCGGTCCGGCGGCCCGGGCCGTCTCCAAGCGCATCGCCGGGACCCCCGGGCCACCCGCGAGCGCGACTCCGGCCACGGGCTGCCCGCCGGTGCCGGCGGACCGGCCGGACCGGTCTTGGCGCACCCCGTGACCGGCGGCCCGCGCAGTGAGCGGATGCACGGGGAACAGCACCCGGGACGGGTCGGGTCCGAGCCCGACGTCCGCGGCGGACGGCCACCAGGCCGGCGGCTCGCCGGCCGAGGTCACCCGCCGCCGCGGCACGGCGGCCCAGCGGAGCGGGAACGCCGGATGGAACTCGGGGGCGTACCGCCGCAGGTCCTGCTCGCTCAGCCCCAGCCGGCAGCGCCCGGCCGGATGCACGGGATGGTCGGCGTAGGCGGCCAGCGTGTCGTAGAAGACCCCCGGTCCGGTGACGGACCGTTCGTCGCGCGGCAGGGTCCGCAGGACCTCGGCGTGGACCGCGTCGTGCAGCAGTTCTGTGGTGAGGGACTCCCGGCACTCGCGCTCGAACGCCGTGACGTCGTCGCGCGGATCGGCCACCCGCCGTACCAGGGCGAGCACCCCGTCCAGCCGCAGTCCGGGTATCGCCGCCGGTCTCGACAGGATCCCGCCGGGCCACGGGGCGGTGCCGGGGCGGGGGGAGCCCGGCGGCAGGTGGCCGCCGGAGGCGACGAGACGCCGCAGCCCGCCGTAGTCCTCCCGGACGAGGGCGCCGAGCACCCGGGTGGCCAGGTGCGCCTCGATCACCTGATCTCCCAGGTGTGCTCGGCCCGGAAGGCCCGCAGTGCGGTCTCGACCGCCGCCGGGCTGGGCGCGATGACCTGGATGATGCCGAGGTAGTCGCGGTTGGTCCGGGTCAGCGTGATCCGGTCCCCGGGGGCGCGCAGCGGCCGGTACGTGAGCCGGACGCCGCCGGTCTCCCGGTCCAGCGGGCCCGGGGCGGCCGTGAGCGTCCCGGAGCGCTCGGCCAGCACGTTGTCCACGGCCGCATGCCGCGCGGCGCCCGCGGAGCCGCGCCACGGAATCCCCGCCGCCATGATCATGGTGTCGCGCCCGGGGCTCCTGGGGGCGGCGCCCGCAGGCAACGTGACCGGGGCGCCGTCTCCCGGTGCGGGAGCCCGGCGGAGCAGGTCGTCGAGCGGCTCGCCGAGATGCAGGCGCAGTACGTACTCGAAGACCGGTACCCCGAGGAGGTCGGCGAGCAGGAAGTCGCCGTGGTCACCGATGATCCGGTAGTTGACCTCGATCAGCCGGGCCCGGCCCTCGTGCACGACGAACTCGGTGTGGCAGGCCCCGAACCCGACGCCCAGGGCGGCGAGCTGGGTCAGCACCTGGCCGGTCTCCGGTGGCGGCGGGGCCCAGTCGAGCCGCTCCTCGACGAAGAACGGCGGCGGCGACAGCGCCGTACGGAAGGAACCGAGGACGGCGAGGCCCCGCCCGTCGCCGAGGGTCTCCAGGGTGTGCAGCGGGCCGGGCAGGTACTCCTCCAGGACGAGCGGATCCGCCCGGTGCCGGCGGATCTCCGCCACCCGGCCCGACAGCTCGGTGGCGTCACTGACCAGGAAGACGTCCTCGCTGGCCACGCCCTCCCGGGGCTTGAGCACGGCGGGAAACGGCACGGCGGGAGGCAGCGGGGCGTCGGCGGGGTCTCCGGTGGCGACCCGGTCCAGGCCGAGGTCCGCGAGGTGCCGCCGCATGAGCGCCTTGTTCTTGGTGCGGGTGGCGGCCTGCCAGTCCTTGGCCGGCAGCCCGAAGTAGGCGGCGGCGAGGGCAGTGGGCGCCTGCAGATGGTCGCTGTTGGAGAAGATCGCGTCCGGCCTGCGGGCGTGCTCGATGATCTCGCGGAAGTCGGTGACCGCACACCCAGTCACCTGGACGTGGCCGAGGCCGGCGGCCCCCTCCGGTGCCCGGCCGGAGCCGTACGCCCGCTCGTGGTCGGACGGCCGGTCGGTGAGCACGACGACCTCGAGACCCAGCCGGGCGGCGGCGGGCAGGAATCCCCGCGTCACCGAGTCGGTCACCTTGCCCGCGACGAGATAGAGCCGCACGCGCACACCCTTCCGGATCGAGACGAGCCCCCGGGACTGCGCCGAGTCACCGAGAGGGAACGAACTGAAGTGAGGTAAGCCTTGCCTAAGTCGATCACCTTAGTGCGCGGGCGGGCCCCGCGCCCGGAAACCGGGCGACGTGCCACGCTTCCGCGCCGCCGGGTGCGGGGCCGGAGCGGGTCGGCCAAGATGGCTGTCATGGACCTCATACAGCGGTGGGACGCCCTGGCGGGCCCGGAGACGAGACGGCTCGGGGACGATCTCGTCGCGCGCTACGGCGAGGCGCACCGGCGCTATCACACCGCCGAGCACCTCACCGCGGTGCTGGGCCTGGTGGAGGAGCTCGCCGGGCACGCCGCCGACGCCGACGCGGTACGGCTGGCGGCGTGGTTCCACGACGCCGTCTACGACCCCGAACGCGGCGACAACGAGGAACGCAGCGCCCGGCTGGCCGAGCGGATGCTGGCCGACACCGACCTGCCGCCGGAGACGATCGCCGAGGTGGCCCGGCTGGTACGGCTGACGGCCACTCACGCCCCCGAGCCGGGGGACGCCAACGGGGAGGTGCTCTGCGACGCGGATCTGGCCGTGCTCGCGGCCGCGCCCGCCGACTACGCGGCGTACGCGTCGGCGGTACGGGAGGAGTACGCCTTCGTGCCGGAGGACCTCTTCGCCGCGGGACGGGCCGAGGTGCTGCGGAGCCTGCTCGCGCTGCCCGCGCTCTTCCGTACGCCGGCGGCCCGGGACCGCTTCGAGGAGAAGGCCCGCCACAACGTGGAGACCGAGCTCACTCTCCTGCGCGCCCGGCCCACGCCGTGAGCACGTCCGTGCGCCGGCTACCGGCCGGCGGGCCGTCCCAGGATCACTGGGCGGGGGCGGGCCGGTGCTTGGGGCGGCGCAGGCCGGACGCCGTGAGACGCCGGAGCAGTTCCTGGCAGCCGACCGGCGCGGCGCCCAGCTCGACCGCCGCGTCGTACAGCTCGCCGGGCACGTCGTAGTGGTCGCGCTCGAACGCCCGGGGCGGCATGCCGAGCCGGGCCGCGAACAGATGCAGTTCCTCGAAGGACTCGTCGCTGACCAGGTGAGACCAGACACGACCGCGCGTCGGCCACAGCGGCGGGTCGATGAAGATCACTGCGCTCCCTCCCTGCGGGACCCGGACGGCCCCCGAACTAGAGTGACACGCCTGACGACATGCGAAGGGGCATGGAGTGAACGTTCGTGACTTCGTCGAGGCCGGCGCGAGCGGGTTCTTCGCGGACCTGAAGCAGTGGCTGGCGATCCCGTCGGTCTCCGGAGACCCCGCGCACCACGGCGACGTGCACCGCTCGGCGCAGTGGCTGGCGCGGTACCTGCGCGAGGCCGGCTTCCCGACCGTGGAGGTGTGGGAGACCCCGGGACTGCCGGCGGTCTTCGCGGAGTGGCCGGCCGAGAATCCGGCCGCGCCCGCCGTACTGGTGTACGGGCATCACGACGTACAGCCGGGCGAACCGGCCGGCGAATGGCTGACCGCGCCGTTCGAGCCCGTCGAGCGCGGCGAGCAGCTCATCGGCCGGGGCGCCTCCGACGACAAGGGCCAGGTCCTGTTCCACACCCTCGGGCTGCGGGCCAACCTGGCGGCGCGCGGCGCCACCGCCCCGCCGGTGCACCTCAAGCTCCTCGTCGAGGGCGAGGAGGAGTCCGGTTCGGTGCACTTCCCCGACCTGCTCACCAGGGAACGCGACCGGCTCGCCTGCGACGTGATCGTCATCAGCGACACCTCCATGTGGGCGAGCGACGTCCCGTCCATGTGCGTCGGCATGCGCGGAGTCACCGAGGCCGAGATCGGCCTGTACGGCCCCGAGGTGGATCTGCACTCCGGCTCGTTCGGCGGCGGGGTGCCCAACCCGCTGCACGCGATGGCCGCGCTGCTCGCCGGGCTGCACGACGCGGACGGGCGGGTCACGCTGCCCGGCTTCTACGACGACGTGGTCGAGCTCACCGACGAGGAACGCGAGCTGTTCGCCCGGCTGCCCTTCGACGAGGCAGCCTGGCTGAAGACCGCCGGCAACAGCCTGGCGGCGTACGGAGAGCGCGGCTTCACCACGCTGGAGCGGATCTGGGCCCGGCCCACCGCCGAGATCAACGGCATGTGGGGCGGCCACACCGGCCCCGGCGGCAAGACGATCATCGGCAGGGAGGCGCACGCCAAGCTCTCCTTCCGGCTGGTCGCCGGCCAGGAGCCGCTGAAGGTCCAGCAGTCCCTGGAGGCGTACGTCGCCACGCACCTCCCGCCGGGCGTCCGGGCCACGGTGACCCTCTCCGGCGCCGGGGTGCGGCCCTGCTTCTCGCCGATCGGCTCTCCCGCGGTGCAGGCCGCCAGGCGGGCGATGGAGCGGGCCTTCGGCACGGAGGTGCTGTTCACCCGGGAGGGCGGCAGCGGCCCCGAGGCCGATCTGGCCGACATCCTGGAGGCCCCGCTGGTGTTCCTGGCGGTCGGCCTGGGCGACGACCGCGCCCACGCGCCCAACGAGAAGGTCGAGATGCCGTTGCTGCTCAAGGGGGCGGAGTCGGCCGCGTACCTCTGGGACGAGCTCGCGGCGAGCCTGCGGGCACCTGCCGCTCCGGGGCATGGCGCCGGGAGCCTGCGGCGACCGGTTGGATCCGCCGGGGACGCCGCGAGCGGAACGAACGAGTGAAGGGACCTTCGTGACCGAACTGGGCTGGCTGGCACTGGCGCGCGGCACCCTCGACCGGATGGCCGAGCGGCGCAGGGACGACGCGTGGCTGGCCGAGATCTGGGCCGATCCGCGCAGCCGGGTCTTCGCCGTCGAGAAGGGGCAGGCGCTCGTCCAGGTCCAGGACGTCCCTTCCCTGGTGCTGGTCCCGGCCGCGGAGCTGACCGAGACCGGCGAGCGCTACCTGATGGGGGTCGACACCGACGGGGTCGCCTACTTCGCGGTCTCCGGTGCGTTGCCGGTCATCGAGGGGGCCGAGCGGGCGGACCTGCGGCAGATCGGAGCGCTCCTGAACGACCGCGACTCCGGGCTGCTCACCCACGCGGTCGCCCTGGAGCACTGGCACGCGACGCACCAGCACTGCCCGCGCTGCGGCGCCCGCACCGAACTCGCGGCGGCCGGGCACGTACGGGTCTGTCCCGTCGACGGATCAGAGCACTTCCCGCGCCTGGACCCCGCCGTGATCATGCTGATCACCGACGCCGCCGACCGGATCCTGCTGGCCCGCGGCCCCGCCTGGCCCGAGGCGATGCGGTCCGTGCTGGCCGGGTTCGTCGAGCCGGGGGAGTCCCTCGAGCAGGCGGTCGCCCGGGAGGTGCACGAGGAGGTGGGGCTGGTGGTGCACGACATCCGCTACGTCGGCAGCCAGCCGTGGCCGCTGCCGCAGAGTCTCATGCTCGGCTTCTTCTGCCGGGTCGACGAGAGCGCGACCCCGTCCGAGGACCTGCGGCCGGACCCGACGGAGATCCTCGACGCCGCGTGGTACACCCGGGAGGAGTTCGGCGCGGCGGTCCAGGCGGGCGAGATCATGGCTCCCGGCAGGCTCTCCATCGCCAGCCGGATGATCAGCAGGTGGTACGGCGGCGAGGTCTCCCGCTTCCGGGGCTCGCGCCTCCCCTGACCGGGCCCCGGCCCGGGGCCCGGGGGCCGCCCCGGGCCGCCCCGGGGCGCGGATCAGGACAGGGTGGCCAGCCGGGCCTTGACGAACTTGGCGCTCGGGTTGGTCACGGCGGTGCCGTCCGGGAAGACCACCGTGGGAACGGTCATGTTGCCGCCGTTGACGCTCATGACGTACTCCGCGGCGGAGGTGTCGCGCTCGATGTCGATCTCCACCATGTGAATGCCCTCACGGGCCAGCTGGCTCTTGAGCCGCCGGCAGAAGCCACACCAGGTCGTGGTGTACATCGTCAGCCGGCCGGTGGGGACAGTGGACATCGCGTGCCGCTCCTCGAGGTGGGGTCCGTCGCCGTTCCGCGGTCGATCCGGGAACCGTACAGAGCGCAACGCTCTGCTCCCGAACTACATTCCGGCGGTTCCCGTCGCGCCGCGGGCGGGGCTCGCGGCGGGTCTCGGGCCGGTCTCCGGCGGGTCTCGGGCGGGCTCTGCGGCGGCCGGAGGGTGACGAGCACGTCATCCACAGGTTGCCGCGTAGCGACCAATCCGTCTGTGGCTCCTGCAAGGATGTGTGACATGGATGCCGAGGCGGTGCTGGAGGGGCTCGATCCGGAGCAGCGCGCGGTCGCCGAGGCCGTGCGCGGGCCGGTGTGCGTGCTCGCCGGTGCGGGCACGGGCAAGACCCGGGCGATCACCCACCGGATCGCCTACGCCACGCTGACCGGGGTCATGGCACCGCAGCGGGTGCTGGCCGTGACGTTCACCACCCGCGCGGCGGGCGAGCTGCGCGGGCGGCTCCGCGCGCTGGGCGCCCCGGCGGTGCAGGCCCGCACCTTCCACGCGGCGGCGCTGCGCCAGCTCACCTACTTCTGGCCGCGGGTCATCGGCGGCGAGCCGCCTAGGATCGTCGAGTCCAAGATCGGCCTGGTCGCCGACGCCGCCCGCGGCTGCCGGCTGACGTTCGGCCGCACCGAGCTGCGCGACATCGCCGGCGAGATCGAGTGGGCCAAGGTCACCCAGCTCCGGCCCGAGGACTACCCCGGGGCGATGGTCCGCACCGCGCGGAAGGCCCCGGTGGACCCGGTCGACGTGGCCCGCGTCTACACGATGTACGAAACGCTCCGGCGCGAGCGCAACCTGCTCGACTTCGAGGGGATGCTGGAGCTCACCGCCGCCGTGCTCACCGAGCACCGTGAGGTCGCCGAGCAGGTGCGCGACCAGTACCGCCATTTCGTGGTGGACGAGTTCCAGGACGTCAACCCGCTGCAGAAGCTGCTGCTCGACACCTGGCTGGGCGGCCGCGACGAGCTCTGCGTGGTCGGTGACCCCAGCCAGACGATCTACTCCTTCACCGGTGCCAGCCCGTCCTATCTCCTCGACTTCACCAAGGACCACCCGCGGGCGACGGTGGTCAAGCTGGTCCGCGACTACCGCTCGACCCCGCAGGTCGTCCGGCTGGCCAACGGCGTGCTGGAGGCGGCCAGGGGAGAGGGGCGCCAGCACCGGCTGGAGCTGATCGCGCAGCGCGAGGACGGCCCCGAGCCGGCCTTCGCCGAGTACGACGACGAGGTGGCCGAGGCCGACGACGTCGCCCGCAAGGCGCGCAAGCTCATCGAGAACGGCGTGCCCGCCCGCGACATCGCGGTGCTGTTCCGGATCAACGCCCAGTCGGAGGCGTACGAGCAGGCCTTCACCGACGCGGGCATACCGTACGTCCTGCGCGGCGCCGAGCGGTTCTTCGAGCGGCCCGCCGTGCGCGAGGCCGTCGTGCGGCTGCGCGGCGCGGCGCGGGCCGGGGCGGACGCGGAGACCGACGGCACCGGGCTGATCGCGACCGTGCGCCACGTGCTGTCGGGCAGCGGGTTCACCGACCAGGCGCCCGAGGGCGCCGGGGCGGCGCGGGAGAAGTGGGAGTCCCTGGCCGCACTGGCACAGCTCGCCGAGGACATGGCGGCGGCCGATCCGAAGGCCGGTCTGGCGGAGTTCGTCGCCGAGCTCGAGGAGCGCGCCCAGGTGCAGCACGCGCCGCCGCTGGAGGGCGTGACGCTCGCCTCGCTGCACGCGGCCAAGGGCCTGGAGTGGGACGCGGTGTTCCTCATCGGCCTGGTCGACGGCACCCTGCCGATCATCTACGCGGAGACGCCCGCGCAGATCGAGGAAGAACGGCGGCTGCTCTACGTCGGGATCACCCGGGCCAGGGAGCACCTCTCGCTGTCGTGGGCCCTGGCACGGGCGCCGGGGGCCAGGAAGGCGCGCCGGCCGTCGCGGTTCCTGGACGGGCTCGCCCCGCACACCTCGACCCCCACCCCGGCCCGGGTCGACCGGGCCAAGCGCGGCGGCGGCCGCAGCGGCCCCCAGCCATGCCGGGTGTGCGGGCGTCCGCTGACGGCCGCGCTGGAGCGCAAGCTGGCGCGCTGCCAGTCGTGTCCCGCTGATCTGGACGAGGCGCTGTTCACCCGGCTCAAGGAGTGGCGGGTGGAGGTGTCCAAGGCTTTGAAGGTGCCCGCGTACGTCGTGTTCACCGACGCGACCCTGCAGGCCATCGCCGAGCGCAAGCCCGTCGTTGAACAGGACCTTTCCGGCATCCCCGGCGTGGGCGCGGTGAAGCTGGAGCGTTATGGTGCCGCCATACTGGCACTGGGCCGGGGGGAGACACCGCCCACACTGGTCGATTTGGGAAACTGACCGGCGTGAAACACGTCGTGTCGCAAGCGCGCCGGACGGCGCAGGGTGAGCGGAGCCAACCATGAGCGCTGCGCTCAAGGAACTGCTGGAGATCCTCGATCTCGAGCAGATCGAGAACGACATCTTCCGGGGGCGCAGCCCGGAGGACCGCCAGCAGCGGGTCTTCGGCGGGCAGGTGGCCGGGCAGGCACTGGTGGCGGCCGGCCGTACGGTCCCGGTCAACCGGCCCGTGCACTCGCTGCACGCGTACTTCATCCGGCCCGGAGATCCGCTGGTGCCGATCGTCTACACCGTGGACCGGATCCGCGACGGGCGTTCGTTCACCACCCGGCGGGTGGCCGCCATTCAGCACGGCAAGGCGATCTTCACCCTGTCGGCCTCCTTCCAGGTGGCCGAGGACGGGCCCGAGCACCACGCGGCGATGCCGGACGCACCCGACCCGGAGACGCTGCCCACCAACCGGGACCGGCTCGTCCCGCTGTTCGGTGAGCGCTTCGCCGACGAGTTCACCCGCCGCCGTCCCTTCGACCTCCGGCACGCCACTCCGATGACCTGGGAGGCGGCCAAGGATCCGGCGCTGACCACCCCCGAGTCCAAGGTGTGGCTGAAGATCGATGGGGATCTGCCCGACGACCCGCTGCTGCACGTCTGCCTGATGACCTACGCCTCCGACATGACGCTGCTCGACACCGTGCTGCTCAACCACGGGCTGGCCTGGGGCGACCAGCGCACCATGGGGGCCAGCCTGGACCACGCCATGTGGTTCCACCGGCCCTTCCGCGCCGACCAGTGGCTGCTGTACGCCCAGGACACGCCCTTCGCCGGTGGCGCCCGGGGGCTTGCCCACGGTCAGGTCTTCACCCAGGACGGGCAACTCGTCGTCTCGGTCATGCAGGAGGGCCTGGTCCGGGTCACCGACTGATCGCCTCCCTGACCGCCGGATGCGCCCCGGCCGAACTCCCCGGACTCGTATGGCACCCGTTC
The DNA here is from genome assembly GCF_050971785.1 of Actinomadura scrupuli. NCBI lineage: Bacteria > Bacillati > Actinomycetota > Actinomycetes > Streptosporangiales > Thermomonosporaceae > Actinomadura > Actinomadura scrupuli. The sequence goes on from NZ_JBPCCU010000002.1 coordinate 1,122,107, forward strand.
GGACCGTTCCAGCGGCGGCCGATGCGCTCCCGGAGTTCCTCCTCGGAGCGCCGCTCGGTCTCGCTGGGCAGGACCCCGATCGTGAGCAGCAGGCCCGCCGTCACCACGCTGACCCCCAGGATGAGCGGCAGCAGCAGGTCGAGGGCGGGCGAGCCCGCGGGCGTGTCCATGGTCATCCCGCTGTGCACCTGCATCGCCGCCATCCCCGTGTAGTGCATGCCGCTCACCGCGAACGCCATGATGGCGGCCGCGCCGAGGGTGGCGGGCAGACCCCGGACCCACAGGGCCGCCCACAGCGCGGCGGTGGCGGCCACGATGGCGATCAGCACGGACAGGGCGACCAACGTCGCGTCATAGTGCACCTTCGCGCCGACATGAAGGGCCGCCATCCCCATGAAGTGCATGGCCGCCACCCCGGAGCCGGTGACCAGCCCGCCCAGCAGCAGTGGTACCAGGCGCGGCTTCGTGAACCCGATGATGAACAGACCGGCACCCGTCACGACCACGGCGGCGACCGCGCTGGCGAGGGTCAGCGGGACGTCGTAGCGGATCGGTACTCCCGTGACCGTGAAGCCCAGCATGGCGATGAAGTGCATCACCCAGATCCCGGTGCCGCCGATGGCCACCGCCGCGCCGGCCAGCCAGCGGGCCCGGCTGCCACCCGCCATGCCCCGGGCCCGGGAGGCGAACTCCAGCCCCAGCAGGGAGCCTATGAACGACATCCCGTAGGCGAGGACGGGGGTCAGCCAGCCATAGGTGAAGTAGTGGACATCTGCCATTGGAGCGCTCCATCTGATCAATTGGAGGCAAATGATGGCAGATCAAGGTGCATAGACGGGTTTGACACCACTGTTCGTCGGTGAAGTTAAATATCACCTCCGATCGGTTCGCCTGTGGTGCTGGATGCCAGGGGTTCCGGCATCGGCCGGCGGCCCTGCGCGGAGGACTCAGGAGGACTCACCCGCCCCACCGGAGCGATGACCCGGCGTGGCGCGCGGGGGGCCGCGAACCGACCCGGAGCACCGACGTAGGAGAAGGCCGGCCGGTTCCGTGGAATCCTGCACAAAATCGCAGGTCAAAAATGCCTTGATTGATTTCGGGTCCTCCTCGTACGCTCTACTCATCACTTCAGCAGCCGAGCGCCCGGTGCGTGCGGCCAGAGAGCCAGGAAGGTGGTGTCCGATCCGGTGAGAATCTTCATGCAGCAAGAGCCGACCTGGGCCGACACCTGCCCTGGCTCCTATGCCCTCGCGCCCAAAGCCTTCGCGCCCGAGCCGGCGTTCTTGACGTCGTGGGATGTCCAGAACCAGCTCGTGTCCGTCGGCGAACCGCTCTCCGTCAATGGGGAGCGACTGCGCGATGAGCTGCAGTCTGCCCTGCGCAGGCAGCGCCAGGACGAGCAGGGGCGGAGTGTCTTCTCCGCCACCGGCCCGATCGCTCCGACGGCCCACATGGGCGCCATCAAGCCTGGCGTGTCGGGTCCGTACCCCTGGAGGCCACCGGTCTAACAAGCACCGGTTAGCCCCCAGGCCGCGGATCCAGCACATCGGATCCGCGGCCTTCTTTATTTGGCCGGACGACCAATACCGACTGAACCCGTTGAGATCCAACGAGAGGAAAATGGGGTGACACCGATGCAGGAGCTGGCCCTCACCGCCAACGCGGAGGACCTGCTGCTCCCGTGCCGGACCGACTCGGACCTGTTCTTCGCCGAGGCGCCCGCCGACGTCGAGCTGGCCAAGGCGCTCTGCTTGGACTGCCCGATCCGCAAGGCCTGCCTGGCCGGAGCGCTCGAGCGGCAGGAGCCGTGGGGCGTCTGGGGTGGTGAGCTGTTCGTACGCGGCGAGATCGTGGCGCGCAAGCGGCCCCGGGGCCGGCCGCGGAAGGACGCTCGCGAGGCCAACGAGGTCACTGTATGAGCACCGTCTCCACGATCGGCACCACGCCGATCGCCGTCCCCACCATCAGCCGTCCGGAGGGACTCAACCCCTCCGCGATCAAGGAGCGCAAGGTGAGCTTGCTCAGCGTCGAACTGTCCAGGGAGCGAATACGCTCCCTGGACAGGGAGATCGTCCAGAACGTCCATGCGGCCGCCAGGGTCCGCGCCGTCAGGCGCGCCCGCCGCGACGCCCGGGTACGGGCGCTGCGAGTGCGCCGCCTCCTGCTCGCCCGGTAAGCCCGGTGGTATGCCGGTAGCAGAACCGCCGGCCGGCCTTCTTGGATGGTTTGCCGGTCCGGTGGTTCCCGGACGAGCACAGAAAAGCGGGGCCCCTGCCACAGGCAGGGGCCCCGCTTTCCGTCATCCCGGCTTTCCGTCATCCCCTCCGTGATCATGCAATCAATCGACCATTGATTGCATGATCACGGAGGGAGCGGGGCCGTGGTCAGCCGGTGAGCTCTTCCTCGTCGTCGGCGGAGGCGTCGTCCGCGTCGTCGGCGAAGCCGGGCACCCACTGGAGCGCCTCGCCGCGGAACGGGCCCTCGGCTTCGAGCTGGCACAGCACCCCGGTGCCGGCCGACACCACCCGGTGGATGATCACGTACGACGGCGGCAGGTTGAGCTGCCGGACGACGTTGGTCGGGCGCAGGTCGGTGACCCGGGCGGCCTGTTCGCGCAGCCATTCCCGGCTGAACTTGAACGTGTCCTCGATGAGCGGCTCGGCGATCGGCGCGATGAAGGACCGCAGGCCCTCCGGGTCGACCGTGACGCCCTCGCGGAGGAAGTCCTCCTCGCGGAGCGTGCGCTCGATCTCCTCGATGTCCAGCATGGTGCCGATCCGCATCAGCCGGCCGATGCGGCGGTGGAAGCCGCCGGGCAGCCGGTCGACCGCGCCGAAGTCCAGGACGCCCAGCCGGCCGTCGTCGAGCAACCGGAAGTTGCCCGGATGCGGGTCGCCGTGCAGCAGGCCGCTGCGGGCCGGCCCGGAGAACAGAAACCGGCAGTAGAGCAGCCCGGCATGGTCACGCTGCTCCTGGGTGCCCTCGTTGATGATCTTTGAGAGCGGAAGGCCGCTCTCCATCCACTCGGTGACCAGCACGTTCCCCGACTGTGAGATCACCTCGGGGATGAAGAAGTCGGGGTCGTCGAGGTAGGCCTTGTGGAAGATCGCCTGCGACTCGGCCTCGATGGAGTAGTCGAGCTCCTCGACCACGCGTTCCTTGAGCTCGGCGAGCATCGTCTTGATGTCCAGCCCGGGCATCAGCACCCCGAACAGCTTGCCGATCCGGGCGAGCTGGTTGAAGTCGCTGATCAGGGCCTTGCCCGCGCCGGGATACTGCACCTTGACCGCGACGGTGCGGCCGTCGTGCCAGACGGCCTTGTGCACCTGCCCGATCGACGCCGACGCGGCGGGCCTGTCGTCGAACTCGGTGAACTGCTCGCGCCAGTCCGGTCCCAGGTTCTCCGCCAGCACCGCGTGCACGGTGCGTGCGGGCATCGGGGGAGCGGAGTCCTGCAGCTTGGTCAGCATGCTGCGGTAGGGGCCCGCGATCTCCGGAGGCAGTGCCGCCTCGAAGATCGAGAGCATCTGGCCGACCTTCATCGCCCCGCCCTTGAGCTCGCCCAGAACCTTGAACAGCTGCTCGGCGGTGCGGGTCTGAATCTCCTGGGCGACGAGCTCGGCGGGCCGGCCGATGGTGCGCTTGCCGAGGCCGAGAGCGCTACGCCCGGCGAATCCGATGGGCAGGGTCGCTAGCTTTGCCGTCCGCGTCACCGCGCGGCGAGGGAGATCGGTCACCGGCCCATTCTCCGCGATAAGTGGTCGTTTACGCCACAACGACCTTGACGAATCCTGGGCAGGGCTTTGTCACGCGGCGAGCCACCTGGCGAAATGTTTGCCCGGTGGCGTTTCTCACGAACCCTGCGGGCTCTTGACATGATCCGCCTTGCGAGTTCCGTACGGCCGTGAACGACCGGCTCGCGACGTACGCGGGCCGCTCCGATGGTGATCGGCGGACCGCCCCGGCCGGTCCGGCCGCCCCGGGCGGGCGTGGATAGCCTCCTGGCATGTACGAACAGCTGAGCGTGGACCGCCGCCCCGACGGGATCGTCGTCCTCACACTGAACGACCCCGCGCGCCGCAACGCCATGTCGGACGAGATGACCGCGGCCTGGAAACAGACCATGGCCGAGCTGGGGACCGACCCGGCGCTGCGCTGCGTCGTGGTCACCGGCGCCGGGAGCGCCTTCTCCTCCGGCGGCAACCTGTCCTGGCTCGCGGAGCGCAACGACGTCGAGCTGCCGGCCCTCCGTGATCACATGCTGGAGTTCTACCGGAGCTGGCTGGCGATCCGGCGGCTCGAGGTGCCGACGATCGCCGCCGTCAACGGCCATGCGGTCGGCGCGGGGCTGTGCCTCGCCCTCGCCTGTGACCTGCGTTACGTGGCCGACGACGCCAAACTGCTGGCGCCCTTCACCGCGCTGGGCCTGCATCCGGGCATGGCGGCGACGTTCCTGTTCCCCGAGGCCGTCGGCCTGCCGCGCGCCCGCGAGCTGCTGTTCACCGGCCGTACGGTGACCGGCGCGCAGGCGGAGTCCATCGGACTGGTCAACCGGGCCGTGCCGCGGGACCGGGTGCTCCAGGAGGCGCTGGAGATCGCCGGGGAGATCGCGGCGCAGGCACCGGTGGCCACCCGGCTCACCAAGGTGGCGCTGTCCGACGGGGGGCCACCGAGCCTGGAGGCCGCGCTGCGCTGGGAGTCACTCGCCCAGCCGGTGACCATGACCTCGCGGGATCTGCTGGAGGGCCTGGCCGCCCAGCGCGACGGACGCCGCCCGGACTTCAGCGGCCGTTGAGATCCAGGGGTGACGGGCCCGAACCGGGCGGATGAGGCATCAGGGGTGTCCGAGGAGTGAGACGGCTCCTGTGGACGAGGAGGCGGGCGGGGTGGAAGCGCGGCCCGTATCTGTGGAAAACCGGGCCGGGGCCTGTGGAAAGTTCTGGGGAGAACCTAAAAAATCCGAGCTGACCTGGTGAAATACGATCTACCCCCTGTGGAGAAAGCAAATTTTTCGGTACGGTTCTTGCCGTGCCCCCCAACGTCGAGGTCCGCCGCAGCGCCCGACGCAGACGGACCGTTTCCGCCTACCGCGACGGTGACAAGACCGTCGTCCTGGTGCCCTCCCGTCTGACCCAGGCCGAGGAAGAGCAATGGGTCGCCACGATCCTCGAACGGCTCGCCGAGCGGGAGCGCCGCAGACGCCCCAGCGACGAGGCCCTTCTGGAGCGGGCCCGCGACCTGTCGCGCCGCTATCTGCCCGGGCACCCGGAGCCGGCGAGTGTCCGGTGGGTGGACAACCAGCGCAGCCGCTGGGGGTCATGCACGCCGGACGATGGGACGATCAGGCTCTCCACCCGGCTGCGCGGCATGCCGAGCTGGGTGACCGACTACGTCCTCGTCCATGAGCTGGCACATCTGCTCGTCCCCGGTCACGGTCCCCGGTTCTGGGAGCTCGTGGCCGGATATCCCAAGGCCGAGCGCGCCCGCGGCTACCTCGAGGGGGTCGCGGCCGCGATGCACCTACCGGCCGATCACGAGCTGCAGGCCGGGGACGACGACGCGCTGGGTGAGGACGGGCCTCAGGCAGACGGCGAGCTTCAGCACGAGGTCGCCGGGTGACGAGCCGCTTCGTGGCGGTGCTGGCCGACCCGACCGGGCACGCGAGCCCGCCGGGCATCGATCCGGCCGAGTTCCGGCTCGCCCTCCTGGAGGACACCTACGAGGTCGCCGCGGGCCTCGACCTGGTGACCCCCGCCCTGGTCGCGGCCCCTCCGGTCCCTCCGGAGCTCGAATCGATCACCTGGCCGGGGACACCGATCGTGCCGGCCGAGGGGCTGGCGGAGGCCTTCACCGGGCTGCACCGGCTGGGGGCCGAGCAGGCGGCGATCATCGCGGCGGACGCCCCCGATCTGCCGCCGCTCCTCATCGGCAAGCTGTTCCGCGCGCTGAGCCACGCACCGGCGGCGGCCTGCCCCGCCGACAGCGGCCTGGTGGCCCTGGCGGTCTGGCTGCCGCTCCCGGACTGGCTGCGCACCGCGCTGGCGACCGTGGATCTCGACACCCCGGACGCCTTCGCGCTGCTGCGCGCCGCCGCTCCCCGCCCCGGCCTGGTCCAGTCGGGCCCGGGCTGGCACCGGCTGCGCCGGCCCGCCGACGTGGCGCTGCTCGATCCCGGCCTGGAGGGCTGGGACAACACCCGGGTGCTGCTCGGCGGCTGAGCCCGGACGTCTCGCACCCGTACCCTCCACCCCTCCGTGATCATGCAATCCCTGGGTGCGGGTGGGCGCGGGGGTGATGGGCGTGGGTCAGGGTTCGATGTGGCGGAGGGTGAACTCGCGGCTGGCGAAGGCACCGCCCTGCGGTCCGCCGGCGGCGAAGAACTCGTCGGCGTCCGGGATCCGGTCGGCGTACGCCTCGGCGTCGTCGAGGGGACGGTAGCCGACGGTGTCGTCCAGGCTCCAGAACCGCCTGGTGTTGCCGGAGATCGCGTACACGGCGTGGAAGCCGGTCAGCGGGGCGGTGAGCGCGGCCCGTACGAAACCGGCGCAGTCACGCGGGCTCAGCCAGGTGGCGAGATGCCGGGGCTGGGTGGGTTCCGCCTCGAAGCTGCCGATGCGCAGGCAGACCACCTCCAGGCCGAACTTCTCGGCGTACAGCCGGCCGAGGGCCTCCACGGCCACCTTGCTCACCCCGTACAGGCCGTCCGGCCGCGGGGGCATCTCCGGCGAGACGCGCTGGGTGACGGGGTAGCAGCCGGTGAGCCGGTTGCTGCTGGCCAGGACCACCCGCCGTACGCCGGTGCGGCGAGCGGCCTCCAGCACGTGGTGGGTGCCGAGCACGTTGCCTTCGAGGAGTTCCGCCAGCGGCGCCTCGTCCGAGACCCCGGCCAGATGCACGATCCCGTCGGCTCCCCCGACGAGCGCCGCGATCTCGGCGGGTCCGGTGAGCTCCGAGCGCCGGACGTCCTCGGCCGGTGTCTCGGCGGTCAGCGGCACCCGGTCCACGAGCACCAGCCGGGCGGTGTCCGTGCGCAGCAGCGGCCGGAGCAGCGTGCCGATCCGGCCGGCCGCCCCGGTCAGCACGACCGTGCCCAGGGTCATCGGCCGGTCGCCCTGCCGACGAGGCGCCGCAGGGCCTCGTCCGTCGGCACCGGAAGCGCGCCGATCTCGAACCAGCGCAGGTCCTCGGACTCGTCGCTGATCTGGTGACGGGCTCCGGCGGGGGCTATCGCCGCGTACTGCACGTCCAGGTGGTAGGAGCCCTCCGGATGGCAGCGCACGAAATGCCGGTCGATCTGGAGCGGGCCGGGCAGCAACCGCAGCCCGGCGATGCCGGACTCCTCGGTGGCCTCCCGCAGCGCGGCCTGGGACAGGCTCACGTCGGCGGGCTCACAGTGACCGCCGAGCTGCAGCCACGCCTTCACCTTGCTGTGCAGGGTCAGCAGCACCCGTGCGCGGGACTCGTCCAGCACCACCGTGCTGGCGGTGATGTGCCCGGCCGCGCACTCCCGCCACATGCCGTCGGGATGGGCGGCGAGATGCTCCAGGAACTCCCGGCGGGCGCGCTCCTGGTCGGCGTCGGGGGCCCGCCACCTCGTGAGCACCCGCACCGCGTCCGCGTGCAACGTGTCGTTCGCGTTGGTGATCATGCAATCCGTCGGCGCCCGGCGACCCGGGCGCGGCTGGGGGAAGGGATCATGCGGGGTCGTCCTTGCCCTTGTCTCCGGAGCCGTCTCCGGAGCCGTCCTCGGGGGCGTCTCCGGAGGGGGCGTCCGGGCCCTCGGTGAGCTGGGAGAGGTCCAGGTCGGACGGCTTCTCGTGGACGAACGACTCGGGATCGTCGAGGTCACCCGCCGTGGGCATCAGGTCGGGGTGCTCCCAGACCGCGTCGCGGCCGTCCTGCCCCCGGACGTCGGTCAGCGCCCGCCAGAGCGCACCGGCCTCACGCAGCCGGCGGGGCCGCAGCTCCAGCCCGACCAGCGTGGCGAACGTCTGCTCCGCGGGCCCTCCGGTGGCACGGCGGCGGCGTACGGCCTCGGCGAGCCTGGCCGCCTCGGGCAGCCGGCCCTCGGCGACGGAGTTGACCACCGTGTCGACCCAGCCCTCCACCAGCGCGAGCGCGGTCTCCAGCCGGGTGAGCGCGGCCTTCTGCTGGGGGGTCTCCTCGGGCTGAAGCTGCAGCTCCCCGCCGAGCGCCTGCTGCAGGGCCTCCGGGTCGCTGAGGTCCAGGCCCGCGACGGCCTGCTCGATGCCGCTCAGGTCGACGGTGATGCCGCGGGAGTAGTCCTCGACGGCGCCCAGCAGGTGCGACCGCAACCACGGCACGTGGGCGAACAGCCGCTGGTGCGCGGCCTCCCGCAGCGCGAGATACAGCCGTACCTCGTCCTCCGGGATCTCCAGCCCGGCCCCGAAGGCGGTGACCCCGGCGGGCAGCAGGGCGCCGACGCCCTCGGGCGCCAACGGCAGGCCCACGTCGGTGGAGCCGACGACGTCACGGGCGAGGGTGCCCAGCGCCTGACCGGCCTGGCCGCCCACCATCGCGCCCGCCATCTGCCGGATCATGCCCAGCAGCGGGCCGGTCATGGCCTGCATCTCCTGCGGCAGGTCACCGCCGCCCAGCGCACCGCCCATGGAGTCGACCATGCGGGCCGCGATCGGGTCGCAGACCGTGGACCAGACGGGGAGCGTGTTCTCGATCCACTCCGACCGGCTCCACGCCTGGGGCGTCCGGATGCCCGCGGGCAGGGTGGTGCCCTCGTCGAGCCACAGGTCGGCCAGCCGCAGCGCGTCCTCCACCTGCCGGCGTTCGGCGCTGACGATCGACGGATCGCCCTGCTCGGTGACCGTGTGCCGGGCGATGTTCTTGGCGAGGTCCCAGTTGAGCGGGCCCTCGCCCGCACCGCCCTGGCTGCCGAGCATGTCGGCGAAGCGGTGCAGCATGTCCGCGAACTGCCCCATGTCGCCGCCCATGGCGGCGAAGGGGTCGTTGGGCTGACCGGGTTTGTCGTCGCCCTCGTCGCTGGGGCGCCCGAAGCCGAAAGGTGTGTTACTCATGGTGGTGACCACAGGCCGGAAGATGGGTCATACGCTCACGTTAGTCGGTCCTGCCAAAGGGGGGATGACTCGGCTGTGAGTATTCGCGCTCGGCGTAGCACGGGTCCCGTCGTCGCCGTCACCGGCGCCGCGACGGGAGCCGGACGTGCCCTGGCCATCAGGCTCGCCCAGTCGGGGCAGATCCGCAAAGTGGTCGCGCTCGACGATCATCGAGGGGACGTGCCCGGGGTGACCTGGCGCGTCGTCGACGTACGAGATCCGCTGCTGTCCGGCCGGCTCGCCGACGTGGACGTGATCGTCCACCTCGACGTCGAGCGGTCCCCGGAGGCCGACCCCCGGGAGCGCCGGACCCGCAACGTGCGGGGCGCGCAGACCGTCCTGACCGCCGCGGGCGCCGCCCGGGTCCGGCACGTGGTCCTCGTCACCAGCGCCGCGGTCTACGGCGCGTCCCCGGAGAACACGGTGCCCCTGCCCGAGGACGCTCCGCTGCGCGCCGAGCGCAACGCCAGCCTCATCGGCGACTTCCTGGAGATCGAGGATCTTGCCCAGATCGCGCCGCTGAGCCACCCGGGCATGAAGGTCACGGCGGTACGGCCCGCCGCGCTGGTCGGGCCGGGCATGGACACGATCGTGAGCCGGCATTTCGAGTCGCCCCGGCTGCTGGGCGTCCGGGGGTCCTCCCCGCGCTGGCAGTTCTGCCATGTCGACGACCTGGTGTCGGCGCTGGAGCTGGTGGTCCTCGGCAAGGTCTCCGGAGCGGCGGGCGAGGCCCCGTACGACCGGTTCTCCGCGGTGGCCGTCGGCAGCGACGGCTGGCTCCAGCAGCAGGAGGTCGAGCAGATCACCGGCAAGCGCAGGCTCGAGCTGCCCGCCGCGGTCACCTTCGGCACCGCGGAGCGGCTCTACCGGCTGGGCATCACCCCGGCGCCGGCGGCCGAGCTGCACTATGTCGTCTACCCCTGGGTGCTGGACTGCGCGTCGCTGCGCGCGGCCGGCTGGAAGCCGTCGCACGACAACGCCGCCGTGCTCACCGCTCTCCTCGAGGAGACCGCCGGCCGGTACGCCGTCGCGGGCCGCAGGCTGGGCGGCAAGGAGGCGACGATGGCGACCGCCGCGGGGGCCACCGCCGCCGTGATCGGCGCGGCCGCCGTCGTGCGGGCGCGGCGCAAGCGCCGGGGCTGACCGCCCTTCCGGTCCCGTGGACACGGCCTTGTGGCGGCCGGGTAGATTCTTTCGGGTGGACGTCATTCGGCTGGTCGGGATCCGCGACACTCCGCTGTCGGTCGACGAGGTGCTGCGGGCCGTGGGTGATCCGGGCGCGGGCGGCACCGCGCTGTTCGTCGGGACCGTCCGCGAGCAGGACCACGACCGGCCGGTGACCCGGCTCTCCTACAGCGCCCATCCGAGCGTCGAGCGGGAGCTCCGCGCGGTGATGGACAAGATCGTGGCCGACTTCCCGATCAAGGCCCTCGCCGCCGTCCACCGGGTGGGGGACCTGGAGATCGGTGACCTGGCGGTGGTCGTCGCCGCGGCCTGCCCGCACCGGGGCGAGGCCTTCGAGGCCTGCCGGCGGCTGATCGATGATCTCAAGGCGCAGGTGCCGATCTGGAAACACCAAGTCTTCGCCGATGGTGACACAGAGTGGGTCGGAGCCTGCTGAGAACGGATTACGCTCGGACCCATGTCTCGTCGTGGCCTGACCCTCGTCGTCGTCAGCGTGCTCATCCTGGTGCTGGGCGCGGTCGGTTCCCTCATGCCGGTGCCGTACGTCGCGCTGAATCCGGGACCCACGACCAACACGCTGGGCACCACCTCGGACAAGAAGACCCCGCTGATCCAGATCCAGGGTCACCCCGTCTATGACGACGAGGGCCATCTCAACTTCACCACGGTCTCCTACCAGGGCGGCCCGGCCCAGCCGCTCGGCCTGCTCACCGCCCTGCGCGGCTGGCTCAACGACTCGACCTCGGTGGTGCCGCAGGAGGCGATCTTCCCCAAGGACGAGAGCGCGCAGAAGGTCGAGCAGGAGAACACCCAGCAGATGCGCAGCTCCCAGCAGGACGCCATCGCGGCGGCGCTGAAGCAGCTCAAGGTGCCGGTGACCACCGTCACCGCGATCGGCTCGGTGACCAAGGGCCTGCCCGCGGACGGCCTGCTGCGCCCGGACGACAAGATCATCTCGATCGACGGGGCCAAGGCGGCCGACATGACCTCGGTCACCACGATCATGAAGAAGCACAAGCCGGGCGACACGGTGAAGCTGGTGATCGACCGCGCCTCCAAGCAGCAGCCGGTCGAGATCAAGACCGTGGCCGCGCCGGGCGATCCGACCCGGGCCGTGATGGGCGTGATCCTCCGGGACGACTACACCTTCCCGTTCACCGTCAAGATCAGCGTGGGGGACGTCGGCGGGCCCAGCGCGGGCCTGATGTTCTCACTGGGCATCTACGACAAGCTCACGCCCGGCAGCCTCACCGCCGGCAAGTTCATCGCCGGGACCGGCACCATCACCCCCGACGGCAAGGTCGGCCCGATCGGCGGCATCCAGCAGAAGCTGATCGGCGCCCGCAACGCCGGGGCGACGATCTTCTTCACCCCCGCGGACAACTGCAAGGACGCGGTGGCCACCGTGCCCAAGGGGCTGCGGCTGGTCCGGGCCGACACCCTCGACAGCGCGATCAAGTCGCTGGACGCCCTGCGCACCGGCCAGGGCTCGCTGCCCGCCTGCCCGCGATCATGAGGGCCGCCCGGGCCGGTCAGTGCTCCGTCTCGGGTTCGAGGGTGGCCGCGAGGGCGTCGGCCAATGCCGGGACCAGATCGGCCTCGGAGAGCACCTCGTCGGCCGAGTCGTGCTTGCGGAGCCGGAGCGCCGAGTGCCGGCTGCCGTCCCGCAGCACCCCGACCACCATCCGTACGTCCTCGCGGAGCGGATGCTCGGCCAGCCAGGCCAGTGCCTCGCCGTCGTCCTCGGGCATCTGCTCCTCGACCTCCGGCGGCAGCACGACCCGCTCGACGACCAGCGCGCAGCCGGTGACGGCCTCCGGCCAGACGATCGTGGCCAGGGCGTCCTCGATGGAGACCGCCTCGGGCAGCGGCGGCTGTTCCAGTGCCGCGATCGTGTCGGTGTCGGCGGAGAGCCCGAGCTGTTCGGCCAGTCCGGGCTCCTGGCGGCGCAGTTCAGTGCTCTCGACCAGTGCGTACAGGCGGGGCGGCGCGTCCCAGCCCTCCTCGGCCGTGTGCCGCTCGAGATCCCGTACGACTTCTTCCAAGTGGGTCACGCCATCATCTTTCCAGGCAATCGGCCCGGCTAACGCCGGGAACTGACGGCATGCTCGGTAAGTTGCACAGGAAGCACCAGCTTGCGAAGAACGAGGTGGAGAGTTGACCTTCCGGACTCCTGGTTTCGGACGCCGTCTAGGCGCCGGCCGATCACGGGTGCTCATACCCACGCTGGTGGTGCTCGCGGTTCTCCTCGTGCTCTTCCTGGTGTTCACCGCCATCTGGACCGATCTGCTGTGGTATCGCTCCCTCGGCTTCTCGTCGGTCTACACCACCCAGCTGCGGACGAAGGTGCTGCTGTTCATCGGCGCCGGGATCCTGATGGCCATCGTGGTGGGCGCCAACATGGTGACCGCCTACCGGCTGCGGCCCGCGTACCGGCCGCTGTCGGTCGAGCAGCAGGGACTGGAGCGGTATCGCTCGGTCATCGATCCGCACCGGAGGCTGATCGGCGGCGGCCTGCTCGCGCTGCTGGCGCTGCTCACCGGTTCGTCGGCCTCGGGGCAGTGGCGGATCTGGCTCGCCTTCATGAACCGCACGTCCTTCGGGGTGAAGGATCCGCAGTTCCACAAGGACATCTCGTTCTTCGTCTTCACCTACCCGTTCCTGCGGCTGATCCTGGGCTACATCTTCGCCACGGTGATCCTTTCGGTGCTGGTCTCGCTGGTCGTCCACTACCTGTACGGCGGCCTGCGGCTGCAGGGCCCCGGTGACAAGGCCAGCCCGCCCGCGCGGGCCCACCTGTCGGTGCTGGTCGGGGTGTTCGTGCTGCTGAAGGCCGTCGGCTACTGGTTCGACCGGTGGGGTCTGGCGCAGTCCGAACGCGGCGTGGTGACCGGGCCGTCCTACACCGACGTCAACGCCGTGCTCCCGGCCAAGACCATCCTCGCCGTGATCGCGTTGATCTGCGCCGCACTGTTCCTGGTGAACATCGTGCGGCGGGGGATGACGCTGCCCGGTGTGGGCCTGGCCCTGCTGGTGCTGTCGGCGATCCTGGTCGGCGGGGTCTACCCGCTGCTCATCCAGCAGTTCCAGGTGCGCCCGAACGAGGTCGACAAGGAGACTCCGTACATCGGCCGCAACATCGTCGCCACCCGGGACGCCTACGGCGTGGCGGGCGCCAAGGTCAGCGAGTACAACGCCTCCACCCAGCTGTCCCCGGAGCAGGTCAAGGACGACACCACGACCCTGCCCAACGTCCGGCTGCTGGACCCCGCCGTCGTCTCCGCCACCTACCAGCAGCTCCAGCAGATCAGGGGCTTCTACAAGTTCGCCGACCCGGTGGACATCGACCGGTATCCGATCGACGGCGGGGCGCTGCGCGACTCGGTCGTGGCCGTCCGCGAGCTCGGGGGCCCGCCGCAGGGCGACGCCAACTGGATCAACTCGCATCTGGTCTACACGCACGGCTTCGGCTTCGTCGGCGCGCCGGGCAACCAGGTCGACTCGCAGGGCGCCCCGATCTTCAGCGAGGGCGGAATTCCGCCCAAGGGCGCGCTCAACATCACCCAGCCGAGGGTCTACTTCGGGGAGCGGTCGACGTACTACTCGATCGTCGGCGGGGCGAGGGCGCGTGAGCTGGACTACCCCGACGACAAGAGCCCGTCGGGTCAGGCCAACAACGCCTACGCGGGCCGGGGCGGCGTGCCGCTGGGCTCCTTCCTCAACCGGATGCTGTACTCGCTGAAGTTCAGGGAGAAGAACCTCCTGCTCTCCGGGGCGATCAACTCCCAGTCCAAGATCCTTTATGACCGTACGCCGCGGGAGCGCGTGGAGAAGGCCGCCCCGTGGCTCACCGTGGACGGCAACATCTACCCGGCGGTCGTCGGCGGCCGGATGGTCTGGATCGTCGACGGCTACACCACCTCGGACGGCTACCCGTACTCCGAGCGGACCAGCCTCGCGGACGCGACCAGGGACACCAACACGGTGCGCCCCTCGGTCGCCGCGCAGTCCAGCGACCGCATCAACTACATCCGCAACTCGGTCAAGGCGACCGTGGACGCCTACGACGGCACCGTCAACCTCTACAAGTGGGACGAGTCCGACCCGGTCCTGCGGACCTGGGAGAAGGTCTTCCCCGGCACGGTCAAGCCCAAGTCGGCCATCAGCCCCGAGCTGCTGGCGCACCTGCGCTACCCCGAGGACCTGTTCAAGGTGCAGCGCCGCGTCCTGTCGCGTTACCACGTCACCAACCCGCAGGCCTTCTACAGCGGGCAGGACTTCTGGCAGATCCCGGACGACCCCACCAAGGAGGGGTTCACCGAGCCGCCGTACTACCTGAGCGTCAAGATGCCCGAGCAGTCCGCCGCGGCGTTCTCGCTGACCTCGACGTTCGTGCCCAAGGGCCGGCCCAACCTGGCCTCGTACATGGCCGTGGACAGCGTGCCCACCAGCCCGACGTACGGTCAGATCCGCATCCTGCAGGTGCCGCGCGGCCAGGTGATCGCGGGGCCCGGCCAGGTGCAGAACACCTTCCAGAACAATCCGACGGCCTCCCAGCAGCTCACCCTGCTGGCGGGCAAGGGCTCACAGGTACGTTTCGGCAACCTGCTCACGCTGCCGCTGGGCGGCGGGTTCCTCTACGTGGAGCCGGTGTACGTGCAGGCCTCCAACGGCGAGACCTACCCGCTGCTGAAACGGGTGCTGGTGTCGTTCGGTGACACCATCGGGTTCGCGCCGACGTTCCAGGAGGCCCTCGACCAAGTCCTCAAGGGCGGTGGCACGGCCGCGCCGCCGCCGAACGGCAGCCCGCCGGCCGGCGCCGGGACCGGCGCTCTCTCCGAGCAGGTCCGCAAGGCCATCGACGCCGCGGGCAAGGCCTTCACCGAAGGCCAGGAGGCCCTGAAGAAGCAGGACTGGGCGGCGTACGGCGAGGCCCAGAAGCGGCTGCAGGCAGCGCTGGACCAGCTGAACAAGGCCCAGCAGGCCGCGGCGAAGCAGCCGGCGGCCTCACCCACCCCGGCCACCTCGTCGCCCCCGGCCACGCCGTCGGCGACGCCGACCGCGACCCCCAAGAGCTGAGCGTGGGGGCCCGGCACCGTGCGGCAACGGATTTGCCTAAGGGTGCCGGGCCCCTTACAGTTGGGGCATCGCCGCGGGGTGGAGCAGTTCGGTAGCTCGCTGGGCTCATAACCCAGAGGTCGTAGGTTCAAATCCTACCCCCGCTACCAAGAAGTAGCAGGTCAGAGGCCGGTTCCCAGAGTCTGGGACCGGCCTTTCGATCGTTCGTCCGTGGTTCGCCCGTGGAATCGAACGCCATTGGTGGCCCATGCCTGGGCCGAGCCGACAGACGGTTCAACGTGCGGTGGCCGGTCCTCAGATCATGCTGATGGGCTCGGGTCCGCTGCCGAGATCCCCAGCGCGGACAGGAAGGCCGCGGCAGCGGGTGAGGGCTGGAAGCGACTCCAGATGAGATGCTCTATGCGGGTCGGAGTGTCACGAAGCCGGACGATGGGCAGGTCGGGGAGTTCGGACGCGAAGGCGGCGGGCAGCATCCCGATCCCCAGGCCCTGCCGGATCAGGCGAGCCATGAAGTCAGCGGACGTCACTTCGAAGGCGACCTCGCGCCGCAGTCCGGCCGCTGCGAAGGCCGCGTCCGCATAGGTCCGCCCGGCGGTGCCTGCGGGGAAGTCGACGAAGGGTTCGTCCGCCAGCCGGCGCAGGTCCACGTGTTCCTCGCCCGCCAGCGGGTGGTCGGGCGCCACCACGGCGACGAAGTCACCGCGCGCCAGTTCGCGGCCGCGGACGCCCTGGGGTCGTACGCCCAGTGGAAGCCCCAGGAAGGCGGCGTCCAGAGTGCCCTGCCGCACCCGTTCGATCAGCTCCTCGCTGGGACCCGAGCGGAGGCTGATCCGTACCGCTCGATGGCGCAGGCGGAATTGTTTCAGCACAGCTGGAAGATCGACTGCGGCGACGGTGGAGATGGCGCCGATGGCGAGCCGGCCGCGGATCTCACCGGCGGCGGCAGCCACCTCGGCGCGGGCCCGCTCGGCGGCGTCGAGTGCCTGCCGTGCAGCGGGGAGAAACGCCTCGCCGGCCGGGGTCAACCGGACGCGGCGGCTGGTGCGGGCGAAAAGCTTGGCGCCCAGCTCACGTTCCAGCCGGGCGATCTGGTGGCTCAGCGCGGACTGGACGACAAGGCACTGCTCGGCGGCGCGGGTGAAGTTGCTCGTCTCCGCGACCGCGACGACGTAACGCATCTGCTGAAGCTCCATGAATCAATCGTGATACACGATTGTTCGGATGACAAACATGTGTTGGACTCATTGATCGTCCATCGCCGAGGCTGGGCGCATGACGGCGACGAGACTTCACCCGGACCGCGGTATGTCGCGCGGGCTGCTCCTGCTCATGTCGGTGGCGACCGGGCTGGCGGTCGCGGGCAACTACTTCACGCAGCCGCTGCTTGACCTGATCGGCCGGGAACTGAGGCTTGGGCCCTCGCTGGCGGCGCTGACGGTGACGGCCGCGCAGGGCGGGTACGCACTGGGGCTGATCCTGCTGGTGCCGCTCGGTGACCTCGTGGAGCGGCGGCGGCTTACCGTGTCCCTCTACGCGGTGACCGCGGTGTTCCTGCTGGTGTCGGCCACCGCGGCCAACGGCACCGTGCTCCTGGCCAGTACGGCCCTGACCGCGCTGACCTCGGTGGGAGCGCAGGTCGTGGTGCCGTTCGCGGTGACGCTGGCGGCCCCGGCCGAGCGTGGCCGGGTGGTCGGCACGGTGATGACCGGGCTGCTGCTCGGTGCGTTGCTGGCGCGCACCGCGTCCGGAGCGTTGTCGGAGCTGGGCGGCTGGCGGACGGTCTACTGGGTCAACGCGGCTCTGATGGCGCTGATGGCCGTGCTGCTGCGTGTCTTCCTGCCTCGGCTCGGCGGCGACCGGGCACGCCTGTCCTACGCTGGTCTGCTGCGCTCCACGGTGGCGATGTTCCGGTACGAGCCGCTGCTGCGGTGGCGGGCGGGTATCGCCGCCTTGAGCATGGCTTCGTTCAGCGTCCTGTGGACGGCGCTGACCTTCCTGCTGGTGCGGTCGCCGTACGGCTGGTCGGAGTCGGCTGTCGGACTGTTCAGCCTGGTCGGCGCCGCGGGTGCGCTGACCGCCTCGGTAACGGGGCGGCTGGCCGACCGCGGGCACGTACAGATCGTGACCGGCGCCGGGACCGTCCTGCTGGTGGCGTCCTGGCCGGCGATCGCTGTGGGGGCGCACTCGCTGGTCTGGCTGCTCGTCGGCGTGATCGTGCTGGACCTGGCGCACAAGGCGGTGCTCAACAGCAACCAGAACGTCATCTACGCGCTCCGGCCGGAGGCCCGCAACCGGATCAACTCCGCCTTCACGACCTCCTTCTTCGCCGGCGGCGCGGCGGGCTCCGCGCTGACTTCGGTGGCCTGGGCGCACGGCGGCTGGACCGGCGTGTGCACCCTGGGCGCCATCCTCGCGGCCGGGACCGTCGCGCTCTGGGTCCTGGAGCGCATCACCATCGACCGGGCCGCGGCGAAGCCCTCGGTTCACCAAGGCCATGACCCCGCACCGGCCACCTCGACCAACTGATCCAAAGAGCCCAGGGAGAATGAGCGTGTCGCGCACCGTGCTGATCACCGGAGCCACCGGAACCGTGTCCACCGCACTCATGAGTGCGCTGCGAGGGGCCGATGTGAACCTTCGTGCTCTCGTCCGCGAAGAGTCCAAAGCGGACGGCCCGCGCGAGCAGAACGCCGAGGTCTTCGTCGGTGACCTCGACGACGCCCGGTCGCTGCCGCCCGCCTTCGAGGGCGTGCAGGACGTGTGGCTGCTCACCCCGAACGGCCCGCGCGCTCCGGAGAACAACATGAACGCCGTCTGGGCAGCACGCCAAGCCGGTGTGGAGCGCATCGTGCGCTTGTCCGTCGTCGGCGCGGCACACGACGCACCGAACCGCAGCGGCAGGCTGCACGCGCTGTCCGACCGGGAGACCGAACGGTGCGGCGTGCGCTGGACGATCCTGCGTCCACTCTGGTTCATGCAGAACCTGCTGAACGAGGCGCGCGACATCTCCGCCACCGGCACCTTCTCGCTGAACATGGCCGCGGCGCGCATCGGCATGATCGACGTACGCGACATCGCCGAGTGCGCCGCCCGTGTGCTCCTCGACGACCCCGACCGCCACCACGGCCGGACGTACACCCTCACCGGCCCGCGCTCGCTGACCTTTGAGGACGTCGCCGATCAATTGAGTCTCGCTCTCGGCAGGCCCATCACGTACCTGCCGGTAAGCGACGACACCAAGCGGAAGACACTACTCGGCTACGGCGTTCCGAAATGGATCGCCGACATGGTCGAGGAGTACGCGCAGGCGTACGTCTCCGGCTGGGGCGACTTCACCACCGATACGGTCGCCGACCTTCTCGGCCACCCCCCGCGCGATATCGCCGACTTCGTCCGGGACCACGCCGCGGCGCTCAGCCCGGCCCACGACAACTGAAAGCTCGGTCGTCAGGAGGGCGTGGACTCCCGGACGATCAGTTCCGGCTGGAACATGATCTGCTGGTGGGCGTGTCCCCCGGGGCTGTCGCACTCGTCGAGCAGCAGTTCGGCGGCGATCCGGCCGAGTTGATAGGTCGGCTGCCGTATCGAACTGAGCGGCACCGCCGCCGCGGCGGTGAACTCGATGTCGTCATATCCGATCAAGGCGACGTCCTTGGGGACGCGTACGTCTCGCTGGATGAGCGTACGAAGCATCCCCAGGGCCAGCAGGTCGTTCGCGCAGAAGATCGCTTCCGGTAGCTCGCCGAGCAACGTCTCGGCCGCCTCCTGCCCGGCCCGTGCGGTCATCGCGGGAACGACGATCTCGCGGAGCGTGCCGGTTCCCACGGCCGCCACCGCCTGCCGTGCGCCGGTGAGCCGGTCCATGCACTGCCGGATGGACAACTGGCCGCTCACATACGCCACGTCCCGCGCACCGTTCTCCAGCAGATGACCCATGGCGAGCCGGCCGCCGGCCACGTCGTCAACGGTCACCGAGCACTGGTCGGACTGCGTCGCGGGATGGTCCAGCATCACGGTGGCGACCCCCCGCTCGCGCAGAACGTCCAAGGGGGCGGGATCGTCGCTCACCGGGGTGACCAGAACGCCGCGCACCTGCTGTTCGGCGAGCATCAGGAGGTTGCGCCTCTCGCGTTCTCGAGAGGTGTTCGAGCTGCACAGAATGACCGCGTACCCACGTTCGCTGAGAGCGTCCTCGACGCCTCGGGCCATGTCGGTGAAGAACGGATTTCCCAAATCCAGGATCATCAATCCGACGGTGCGGCTCTGCCCGGCGCGCAGGCTCGACGCGGAGGCGTTGCGGACGAATCCAAGCTCCCGAATGGCATCGAGGACCCGAACCCGGGTGGCGGCGGCGACCCGCTCCGGCCGGTTGAGCACGTTCGACACCGTTCCGGGTGAGACACCCGCCCGCTGCGCGACCTGCCTGATGTCCACCGAGTGAGAACCGTCCACGGGAGTGCTCGTACCTGCCTCTCGCTGGACAGCCTAGAGCCAGCCCGTGGCCACCGGACTCCTGACTTCATTCACGGAACACGGCGACATCCGGCCCGGTGAGGTGCACGCCGTGGTGAGGGAGAACGGCGCCGGAAAATCGACACTGCCGAAGGTTCTCGGCGGGGTTCACCGGCCGAGCGCGGGTGAGGTCCGCTTGGCGGGCACGCGCTACCGTCCCCGCCGGCCTGCGGACGCCTGCCCGGGCGGCCGGTGGGGTGGTCACCCGGCCCGGCGGGCGGCGATGCGGCGGGGGTCGGGCCAGCGTACGTCGTGGACCCAGCCGAGCCGCTCCAGCACCCGGATCAGGCGGGCACTGGGATCGAGCTGCCCCTTGAGGACTCCGTGCCGGGCGGAGGTCGGATCCGCGTGGTGCCAGTTGTGCCACCCCTCGCCCAGGGTGAGCAGGGCCACCCAGCGCACGTCGCGGGACTGGTCCCGGGTCACGAAGTGCTGCTCGCCGAAGGTGTGCGCGATGGAGTTCACCGACCAGGTGACATGGTGCACGACGGCGTAGCGGACGAACCCGCCCCAGAACAGGGCGGTCAGCGCGCCGTGCCACGAGAGCGCCCACAGACCGCCGATCACGGCGGGCAGCAGCAGGGACCCTGCCGCGATCAGCGGGTAGAGGGCGTCGAGCCGCCGGATCGCCGGATCGGCGAGGAGGTCGGGTGCCCAGTGCTCGCGGTCGGAACGGTACCGGGCGGCGAAGAACCAGCCGATCTGGGCCCAGAGCAGGCCCTTGAGCAGCGCGAACCCGCTGTCCCCGAACCGCCACGGCGAATGCGGGTCGCCGGGACGGTCCGCGAACTTGTGGTGCCGCCGGTGCTCGGCCACCCACAGCGTGACCGGTCCCTCCAGCGCGACGCCGCCGACGACGGCCAGGGCGATCCGCAGTCGCCTGCCGCACTTGAAGGCCCGATGGGTGAAGTAGCGGTGGTATCCGATGGTGATCCCGAAGATGCTGAGGAGGTACATCAGCACCGCGATCACCACGTCGTGCCAGCCGAGGCCCCACTGCCACAGCGCCGGGACCGCGGCGGCCAGGGCGAGCACGGGCAGCACCAGCAGTGTGATCAGGAAGCCGATCCGGCGTCCGGTCGTGGCCGGCACCATGCCGGGCGGCTGGAACTCCGCCACCCGGGTCTCCGGCACCGAGGGGGTCACGAGGATCTCCCTGCCCGCGGCGCGTGCTTGCCGCCGCGGCCCATCGCGATGTCGTACCGCCCGGGATCCTCGGGGATGTTGCGGTGCAGGACGTCGGAGAGGCAGCGGGTGCCGCGCAGGATGCGCATGCCGATCGGGGAGAAGGTCTCCGGGGTGAAGATCCGGGGCGCCAGCAGCGGATTGGTGAGGGCCTGCGAGAGCGCGTCGACCGTGACGATCCGGCCGAGGAGCCGTCCGAGGACCCCGCCCTCGCGAGGTTCCTCGGCGAAGAGCCCGGTGTACAGCTCGATGTCCGCCACGCTCCGGTAGGTGGCCCGCAGTCCTTCCTGGACCTGCGGGTCCCCGGAGATCTGGCCGACGTCGGTCACCCGCGGGAAGCCGCAGTAGGCGCGGTAGTCGTTGTAGGAGGCCAGCTGCACCGCCCGGCCCTCGGCCAGGCTCGCGGTCTCGACCGGCAGGAGGACCGGATCGGTGTTGAACAGGCCGATCCGGCCTGCGGGCTGGGCCGAGGCGTCGGCCATGGCCGGGCCGAGACCGCGCTCGACCAGCATCCGCCCGTTGTGCAGGGTCTCCGCCAGCGGGACCGGCCGCCCGCCCACCAGCACCGTCGAGGGCACCAGGCCGTGCCACCGGTAGAGCAGGTTGAACTCCACGGACGCCCAGTTCTGCCGGTTCCACCGGGCCGTGGCCGCGATCCGGTGGTCCAGGACGAAGCGGAAGTGGTACGGCGTGATGTGGTTGATGTACTCCTCCAGCACGATCCTGATCAGCATCACGATCAGGATGTTGCGGGTGGTCTGGAAGATCCGCTCGTCGTCCCAGCGGGGGTGGCCTTCGGCCAGCTCTCCGGCGATGCGGTTGTGCTCCCGGAGGAAGAGCACGTTCATCATCATCGGCCCGAGGTTGGAGTTGGCCCGGTCGCTCCCGGCCGCGAACAGGTCGTCGCGCCGGTCGGCCGGCACCTGGTCGAAGTGCGCGACCGACAGGGCGGAGAACTCCGGCTTGACGGCTCCGTGCTCGCACAGCGCGGGCGGGAACTCCGCGCCGTTGATCAGCCGGCTCTTGAGCCGGCCGCCGGAGAAGGTGCGCAGGCAGGCGGTGACCTCGTCGTCGAGCCCGTACAGCTGGCACAGGTCGATCTCATGGGGGGACAGCGTGCGGCGCGGATCGCGTCCGTCCCTGGTCTCGCCGCGCAGGAAGCCGTCGGTGAACCACTGGGCGAAGGCGGGGAAGAGCACCGTGGACCGGGGACAGAGCTTGGTCCGGCCCTCCCGGGCGAACAGCTTCGCGACCTCGTCGACGCCGGGCCGGCCGCTCTCCTGGTCGGGGACCGGCGGCAGGTGCCGGGAGGAGTAGGTCCGGTCGATCAGCGAGGCCCACGAGGTGTAGGCGCTCATCGTGCTGAGCGGATTGGGGCGGGCGGGCATCTTGCGGACACCGCTGTTGATCAGTGCCCGGTTGGCCGCCCGCCGCACCGACGGATGGCCTTGCAGGGCCCGCCAGATCGGCTCGCCGTGGCCGAGCGCGTACGCCTCCAGCCGGTTGCGCAGGCCGTCGCGGGAGGTGTCCCGCCGTCCGCGGTGGTCCGTCGCGGTGCCCGGCTCCCTGGTCTCCGTGGTCATGTCAGGGCCTCCTGGCGCCGGCCGGCGGACGAGCCGACGGCGAGGGCGAACCGGGTGGGGAACGCCGTGCCGTCGAAGCCGATGGCTCCGTCGGGTGGGGGCAGCAACTGGAGCTCCGGGCGGAGAAGGACCCGCCGGACCATCTCCGTGATGGTCGCCGCGCCGGCGTAGCCGCCCACGCAGTCGTGCACCCCGTGGCCGAAGTGCAGGTAGGCGAAGGCGGGCCGGTCGATCCGGAAGGCGTCGGGCTCGGGCACCACGGCCGGGTCGGACATGGCGGCGGGATGGCAGGCCATGACGACCGTGCCGGCCGGGATGACCGTCTCCCGGGGGGTGCCGGACGCGAGCGTGTAGGTCTCCTCGCACAGCCGGAAGACGTACGCCGCGAACGGGTTCAGCCGGAGGGCCTCCCAGACGTAGCGGTCGAACAGCGCCGGGTCGTCGGCCGCCGCCCGCTCCGCCTCGCGGCGGACGCCGGGGCGCAGCATGAGCTGCTCGATCACCTGGACCACCGACTGCGCGGTGTTCTCGAGATAGCCGATGAGCATCCCGGCGAGATTGGCCGCCACCCGGTGATCGTCGAAGGACAGCTCAGCGGGCGGGCACAGGCGCAGCAGCCTGCCGAGGACGTCCTGGGGCACCTCCTCGGGCCGGTCCTGGAGGGACGCGCGGCGTTCGGCGATCAGCCCGGCCAGGTAGGCGCGCATCTCCTTCCCGGCGGCGGCCGCCGCGGCGTTCGGCTCCGGATCGCGCCGCGGGTTCCGGAAGATCGCGATCTGGCTGGCCTGGGACCAGCGGGTCATGCTCTCCTCGTCCGGGCCGGGGAAGCCGAGATAGGCACCGCAGATCTTCAGCGGAACGCGCCGGGCGAAGTCCCTGACGAGATCGATCCGGTCCTCGCCGCGGGCTCGGGCCCGCTCCAGCAGGCCGTCCAGCGCGGCGTCGGCGAACCCGCCGGCCAGTTCCCGTACGTGCTGCGCGTCGTGCGGCAGCAGGACCGCCTGCGCCACGCCCCGCTCCGCCCGGTGCTCACGGCCGTCCCGGGACAGGATGAAGGGCCCGTCCAGCACCACGTCCATCATCGGCGCGTACGCGCGGACCGTGAACACCTCGCTCCGCGACAGCACCTCGGTGACGTCGGCGAACCGGGTGACGAAGACCCCGAAAGGGGTGACCAGGACGGGCCGGTCCCTGCAGAGCCGGGCGTAGAACGCCCGCCGGTCGGTGGTGAGCCACTGGGCCAGCAGAGCACCTTGGCGCGCCGGCCCCTCGGCGGCCGCCGCGTCGTACTCCTCGAGAAAATCCATGGGTGCCCCCTGTTCTGACATCGGTGACCTCGCGGGTCAGTGAGTGTGAGTGCCGGACTCGCCGGGCGAGGCGCCGGGTCGATCGCTGCCGACGCGGGGCACGGGAACATGCGGGTCGGATGTAGGTGCCGGAGCCGGTGCCCGGTGGACGGCGTGGGCGGCGCGGAGCCCGGATTCGAGTGCCCCCTCTATCCAGGCGTGCCAGAGGGAGCAGTGCTCGCCGGCGAAGTGGACGCGCCCCTCGGGCTCGAGGATGTGCGCGTGCAGGGCGGTCTGCTGATGCGGCTCGAAGAGCGCGAAGGCTCCCGCCGCGAAGGGATCGTCGTACCAGGCGTGGCTGGCGCCGAACTCGAACACCTCACGGATCTGGGGATGAATCTTGGCGACGTCCTCGAGGGCCTGCTCGATGCGGCGCTCGGGGCTCATCGCTCCCCAGCGCAGCGCGTCCTGACCCCAGGTGTAGCTGGCCAGCAGCACGGCCCGCCGCTCGTCCGGATCGGAGTAGGAGGGATAGCAGATCCGCCGGATCGGCAGATCGGTGACCGTGGTGCCGCCGACGATCCCGTCGGTCCGCTCCCAGAAGCGCTCGCGCACCTGAAAAAGGATCTTGGTCGAGGCGTTGTAGTTGAGCTCCCGGATCGCCCGTTGCTTGGGCCGGGAGAAGGCGGGGATCACCTCGATGTCGCGCAGCACCGAGAACGGGATGGTGCAGATCGCGTAGTCGGCCCTCAGCCGGGTGCGCCCGGCGGCGGTGCGTACGTGCAGCACGACCTCTTCGTCGTTCTGCTCGATGGCGTGCACCTCGTGGCCGAGCCGTACCCGGTCCGAGATCTCCTGGTAGAAGGCCCGGGGGAGCTGGTCCGCACCGCCGACGATCTCCTGCATGTCCTCGAACGCCCGCCCGATGATCTCCCGGAACTGCTCGATCACGGCGGCGTTGAGGTTGGACTCCCGGAAGCTCATGATCCCGTAGAGCTCGATGGCGCCCGGTGAGAACCCGCGCTCCTGCAGGAAGCTCCGGATGGAGTAGCGGTCGTACTCCGCGCAGAGCCGGTCGAGGGCGAACTCGCCCTCCTGCCGGTAGAGCTCCCGGATCTCCTCGGTGGCGGTGCCCCACAGATCGTTGTAGGTCCGTCCGCGCTCGTGAGCGGCCAGGTCGAAGTCGAGCCGGTCCGGGTGCGCGTTGAGCTCCCGCATGGTCAGCCGGCGCCCCTGGATGTAGACCAGGGAGTCGGGATTGTCCATGGTGAACGGCCGTAGCCGCAGCCCGAACCTGCGGCAGTACGCCAGCGTGAGGTCGTGCACCCGGGGAATGCGCATCGCTCCCGCCTCGGCGTACAGGCCGGGGGCGAAGCTCCGCAGGGTGTGGACGCGGCCGCCGACCCGGCTCTGCGCCTCCAGCAGGATCGGGTCATGGCCCTGCCGGGCGAGCTCGTAGGCGGCGACCAGCCCGGCCATCCCCGCGCCGATGATCAGGACGCGTTTGGGGGAGGCGGTCCGCTCGGTGGACTCTTCCACGGCGGCGACCAGGTCCGGGTCGACCCTGGTGCCCGCGCCGGGGGTCAGGGCGCCCGCGGCGGTCATTTCGGAGGGAGTGGCCGATGGCAGGTTGTGCACGATGACGGTCCTCTCGTCGTCGGGTCAGGGAGCGGGAGGCAGGGCGACGGCGCGGCCGTGCTCCTCGAGCCGGGCGGCGGCCGTGGCCAGGTCCGCGGAGGCGGCGAGGCAGCGGGTGACGTGGCCGTGCAGCACGTCCTCGAGCCAGGCGGGTGCGGCGGCGGTCTCCGCCAGGCCGCGGGCGATGTCGCCCAGCCGCGCGGCGCATGCGGCGAGCGAGCCGGAATCGGTGTGCAGGGTCGTGGCGTGGGCGGCGATGGCCGAGGGGTCGGCGGGCATGGACCTCTCCGGTTCGGTGTCGCTGGGGCGGGGTGGTCGGCTCGGTGCGGGTGGTTTGGAGGCGGTACGGGGGCGGCGGGAGCCGGCTGGTGGTCCGGTCAGTGGAGGAGAACGGGCACTCCGGCGCCCCAGCGGGCCTGGTACGCGGGGGCGGACAGCACGGCGAACGGGCGGGCACCGTCGAGGCGGAGGTCACGCAGGCGCCGCGCCATGGGATGGCCGGACGCGCCCACAGTGAGCCGGGCCCGCGCGGCGAGATGGGCGCGTACGGCGCCCCGGGTGTGCACGAGTGTGCGCAGCGTCTCGGTGCCGAGCCGGGAGTAGCGGACCTGGTCCAGCAGCGGGCCGGGCAGGCCGAGCCCGAGGGGCCCCGCGAGGGTCATGATCGGTGACCCCTGGCCGGGGTCGTGGACGGTCACCGACAGCTCCTCGCGCCCGAGGTCCACCTCGACCGGGGTGAGGAACGTGGGGTGCCCCCAGATCTCCCGCCCAGCGGCGTGCGCCTTCGCCGAGGTGACGGGCAGGTCGATGACACAGGACCCGGAGCGGCGCAGGTCGGCCCTGGCCAAGAGCTCCGTCCAGGCTCTGATCGCCTGCCGGTGCCAGGGGTCGTGCACGAAGACGTGCACGCCGACCTCGTTGTACGGGCCGAGGCCGGTGCGGAGGTGGCGGGAGCCGGCCACCGCGACCAGCGCGCGGTCACCGATACGCAGCGCCCGCCCGGCGAACGCTCCGGTGAGGCAGCGCTCGGCGGCGGCCGCGTCGGCGGTGAACAGCGCGACCACGGCGCTGCCCTGGTGGCACAGGACCGGCAGCTCGACCGGCCCCTCGGTGGTGGTCACGGGGTGGGCGGGGACGGTGAGGAACGGGAAGCCGTCCGGCGGTGCCGCCCGGTCGAGGAGCCGGTAGGCCTGGGACCGGGTCGTGCCGCCGTGGTAGGCCGTCAGCCGGCCGTCGATGTACTCCCGGGCCTCGGGCAGGTCGTTCTCGAGGTTGGCCAGGTAGTGCTCGATGGCGTGACAGCCGGGGAACTCGTGGGTCGCGTCGGTGTAGTCGACCACGCACCAGCCGGGACGCGGATCGGCGCGGGTGCCCGCACCCTGGC
This sequence comes from Actinomadura scrupuli, assembly GCF_050971785.1. Classification (NCBI taxonomy): domain Bacteria; kingdom Bacillati; phylum Actinomycetota; class Actinomycetes; order Streptosporangiales; family Thermomonosporaceae; genus Actinomadura; species Actinomadura scrupuli. The sequence continues at coordinate 1,149,051 of NZ_JBPCCU010000002.1, forward strand.
CGTCCAGCGACGGGACGAGATCGTGCTGATTGGTGATCGAGGCGACCCAGGTGCCCGGGTCGGCCGGTGACTTGAAGTCGATCGGGGATCCGACGGCGACGACGTGGGTCACCGTGTAGCGCCGGCAGAACTCGGTGTTCTGTGCCACGTTCATGACCGCCGCGCCGCCCGCGCTGTGGCCGATCAGGGCGATCTCCGCGCCTTCGGGGATGCCGAAGTGCTCGACCGCCCGCATGATCGCGCCGGTGTAGGGGGAGTCGTCGAGCAGCGTGCTGCGGAAGGCCCCCACGAGGTCCTGCGGGGAGTCGGTGCGGGGGCGGCCGGCCCGCATCCCGGGTGCCTGCACGACGTACCTGGTCTCGCCGTCGGGTCCGTACACGCTCTGGATCAGCATCCGCCCGGTGGTGCCGATCACGCGGATGTTGTGGAGGAAGGCGACCAGCGAGCCCTCGGTCCGGATCTCGGCGGCCTCGCGCAGGGGCAGCTCGATCGGCCGGGCCGCGCCCGGCCCGGTGTCCAGCATGGCGACGACGGTGTTCGGCAGGCCGGTGACCGGATCGGCGCCCGGCTGGGCCCTGCCGGTCGCGATGGCCCAGGCCGCCGCGTCGTTGAGGGGGTTCTCGTCGAGGAGGGCCTTCATCGAGGTGATCTCGGCGAACATCGGCGCGATGTCGCTGAGCGCCTTCGCCGCGCCACGTTGCCCGAACAGGGCGCGCACCGCGCGTACGGTCTCGATGTCCCGGTCGGCGCCGACCGCCTCGATCAGCCGGCGCAGCAGCGGATCCCTGGCCAGCTCCGGGTGGGCGAGCGTCAGGCCCGCGATGCGCAGCCGCAGCGACGTCACCAGGACGAGCACGGCGAGGCTCTCTTTTCCCATCATCTCGCCGAGCCTGGCCGCGGGGGTGCCCAGCCGCCCGCCGGCCGGCGCGAAGCCCAGACCCGACGGGTTGGTCAGGGCCCGGAGCAGGCTGCGCTGGGCGGGCAGGCCGGTGCGCGGTGCCCGCAACGTGGCCGCGGCCACCGCGCCGTCGGTGAGGGCGGCGGTGGTGCGCACGGAGATCTCACGGAGCTCGTCGGCGACCTCGGCGAGCTCGGTCGCGGCCCGCCGCAGCGCCCGCAGGGCCGCACCGTAGGGTGCTTCGTTCGGTGAGGTGAACCGTACGCCGGCGGCGGAGTCGTCGGGTAAGGGCCGTTCGGAGCGATCCCGGGGTTGGTGCCCGGGATGGGCGTTGTCGGTGCCGGCCGGGTCAGGGACGGCGGCATCGTCGGCGCGCATGACGGTCTCCTGGGTACGCGGGGCTGAGGGGTCGGGCCGGCACGGCGGGCCGGCCTGATACGCGCTGCGGTCAGCGGGTGCGGCGGCGCCGCCGCACCACCAGCAGCCCCAGCAGGGCGGTCACGGCGCCGATGGCCCACATCGCGGTGGTGCGGGGCGCGAACCGGCCGCGGGAGGGGGGCGGCGGGGCGAGCGAGAGCGGAGACGCCACCTGCTCGGCGCTCGCGTCCGGTGACTCGTCAGGTGACCTACGAGGACTCATCGGGCTCCTTCTGCGGACGATCACTGGCTGTCGCTCGCGCCTGTCACCGGGAAGAGGCGACGTGCCGGGGCCCGCTCGTCGAAACGCCCGAGCGGGATGGCGTGCTCGTCGGCGGATCAGTGGGGCTGACCTGCGCGGGAGCGAGCTCCGCTCTAGGTATATCACTTATAGTAAGTAAATGACTACAATAAGCGATCTCCGGAAAGCTGGATTAATGTGCCGCCCGGGTAAGGAGCGGGGTCAGCCGCGGGCCAGCAGTTCCTCGAAGGGGGTCGGTTCGTCGAAGGGGTCGGGCCGGGCGGCCGGGGCGAGGGCGCCGATCAGGGCGGCGAGTTCACCGGCCGCCCGGTCGATGCGTTCGATCAGCGCGTGCCCGTCGTCGCTGCCGGCTCCCCAGTCCGCGGAGGCGGCGTACACCGCCGTGGGCACGACGACCGAGCGCAGGTAGGCGAACATCGGGCGCATGGCGTGCTCCAGCGCCAGCGAGTGACGGGCCGTACCGCCGGTGGCCGCGATCAGCACGGGCTTGCCGGCCAGCGAGCCCTCATCGAGGACGTCGAAGAACGACTTGAACAGCCCGCTGTAGGAGGCGTTGAAGATCGGGCTGACCGCGATCAGCCCGTCCGCGCCGGTCACGCTCTCGACGGCGTGCCGCAGGTTCCCGGCGGGAAAGCCGGTGAGCAGGTTGTTGGCCAGGTCGTGAGCGTGATCCCGCAACTCGACCACCTCGACCTCGACGTCGAGTCCCCGCTCGCTCAGCGTTCTGGTCGTGGCCGTCGCGAGCCGGTCGGCCAGCAGCCGGGTCGACGAGGGCTCGCTGAGCCCCGCCGACACCACGGCGAGCCTGCGCGTCATGGGGTCACCTCGCTGTCCTTGGCGTTGTCGTCCCGAGTGCCGTCCCGGGCGTCGTCCCGGGTGGCCGTGGCCGCCCGGAGGAGGCTCGCGTGCGTCGGCGCGTCCGGGACGTGCGCGGGCCGCAGCGCGTCGAGTTCCTTGCGCAGGACCGGCACGACCTCCTCGCCCAGCAGGTCGAGCTGCTCCAGCACGGTCTTGAGGGGAAGGCCGGCGTGGTCCATGAGGAAGAGCTGCCGCTGGTAGTCGCCGAAGTGCTCGCGGAAGGTCAGGGTCTTGTCGATCACTTCCTGCGGGCTGCCCACGGTGAGCGGGGTCTGCTCGGTGAACTCCTCCAGCGACGGGCCGTGCCCGTACACGGGGGCGTTGTCGAAGTACGGCCGGAACTCGGCCACGGCGTCCTGTGAGTTGCGGCGCATGAACACCTGGCCGCCCAGGCCCACGATCGCCTGGTCGGCGCGGCCGTGGCCGTAGTGCTCGAAGCGCTTGCGATACAGGCCGATGAGGCGCATGAAGTGCTCCTTCGGCCAGAAGATGTGGTTGGCGAAGAACCCGTCGCCGTAGTAGGCGGCCTGCTCGGCGATCTCCGGGCTGCGGATGGAGCCGTGCCAGACGAACGGCGGCACCCCGTCGAGCGGCCGCGGCGTCGAGGTGAAGCCCTGGAGCGGGGTACGGAACTTGCCCTCCCAGTCCACGATGTCCTCGCGCCACAGCCGGTGCAGCAGGTTGTAGTTCTCCAGGGCGAGCGGGATGCCCTGCCGGATGTCCTGGCCGAACCAGGGGTACACCGGGCCGGTGTTGCCGCGGCCCATCATCAGGTCGACCCGGCCGCCGGCCAGGTGCTGCAGCATCGCGAAGTCCTCGGCGATCTTCACCGGGTCGTTGGTGGTGATCAGCGTCGTGGCGGTCGACAGGATGATCCGCTCGGTACGGGCGGCGATGAAGCCCAGCATCGTGGTCGGCGACGACGGCACGAAGGGCGGGTTGTGGTGCTCGCCGGTGGCGAAGACGTCCAGGCCCACCTCCTCCGCCTTGCGGGCGATCGTGACCATCGAGGTGATGCGCTCCGCCTCGGACGGTGTACGGCCGGTCGTCGGGTCGGTGGTGACGTCACCGACAGTGAAGATCCCGAACTGCATGGCGACCCTTCCCGAAGTAGTTTAACTTTCAACTGCACGTTGTGAACCGCCAGCGTAGTGGATGTATTCCTGGCATCGCACTCGCGGCGGTGTGCCCCGGGCCCGGCGGGGCGGCCGGGCTCAGAGCGAGACGAAGGCCATCCCGCGCTGCTTGAGGCGGGGGATGACGGTGCGCAGCGCCTTGATGGTCTCGGAGCGGTCGCCGCCGCCGTCGTGGCAGAGCAGGATGTCGCCCGGGGCGCAGCGCAGCATGGCCTTGGTGATGTGCGTGGTGCCCGGCCGCGCCCAGTCGCGGGGGTCGATGTCCCAGTCGATGCAGATCATGTCCTGGCCGTGCGCGGTGTGCACGATGGACGGTGACCAGGAGCCTCCCGGTGCCCGGAAGAACCTGGGCGTGATCCCGGTCGCGTCGGCGATGCGCACGCGCGCCTCGGTCACCTCGGACACCAGGCGCCGGTGGGGCAGCGCGTTGAACGGGATCGGGTGGTTCATCGTGTGATTGCACAGCTGGTGCCCGGCGGTGGCGATGCGCTCGGCGAGCTTGGGGAACCGCTTCACCTCCAGGCCGATCAGTGAGAACGTCGCGTGCACCTGATGCTCGGCCAGCAGGTCGAGCATCCTGGGCGTCCACTCGGGGTGCGGCCCGTCGTCGATGGTCAGTGAGATGGCGTTGGCGGGCGCGGCCGGGAGGAGGTCGTGCAGGGTGCGGACGGGCTGGTGGCTCGCCGTGAGCGGGGTCCGGGTCCAGCCCGGGGGCTGGACCGGCGGGCGGACGAGCGCGCGCCGCCGGCCGGCCGGAGCGGCGGCGAACTCCCGGGCCGTGCGATGCGCGCCGTCGCCCGCGGTCACCGCGGCCAGGCCCGCCGCGCCCAGCGCCCACAGTGCCCGGCGGCGGGTCGGCTCGCTCTGCTCCATGCCCCTCACGTTATCCAGCCGGCGCCCTCCGGGTTCAGGAAAAGTACGCCTCGAACCCGGCGGCCAGGGATTCGGCGATCCGCTGGCGGAACCGCGGATCGGTGAGCTTCGCGGCGTCACCCGGATTGCGCATGTTGCCGCATTCGATGAACACCTTGGGCGCCGTGGAGAGGTTGAGGCCGCCCAGGTCGCTCCGCCGGTCGAGGGCCTTCTTGCCGATGTAGCTGGAGTACGCGGTGCCGGTGCCCTCGTGGAAGGCGTCGCGCAGCGCCAGGGCCAGCCGGTCCGAGGCGGGCACGATCTTGGCGTTGTGGCCGGGGATGGCGCTGGGCTGGATGATGTGGAAGCCGTGCCCGCTGGCGGGAGCGCCGTCCGCGTGGATGGAGAGCGCCGCGTCGGCATGCGCGCGGTTGCCGGCCGCCGCCCGCTCGGTGATGCAGGGGCCGACCCCGGTGTCGTTGGGCCGGGTGAGGAGCACCGTGGCGCCCCGTGCCTTCAGGAGTTTCTCCAGGCGCTTGGCGACGTCCCAGGTGAAGGCGTGCTCGGGGTAGCCCGCCTTGGTGTCGGCCCCGGCGGTGTCGCACTCCTTGTGGCCGTTGATGATGTCGACCTGCTTGCGGATCTCGGCCGGATGGCTTCCGTTGCCGCCGTTGTGGCCTGGGTCGAGCACGATGGTCCGGCCCGCCAGGGATCCGTCCCCCGAGCTCTGCGGGGTGCTCTGGCCGGTGGGCGTGCCGTCGGCGCGGGGTGGCGCGGCCGCCGGTGTCCTGGGGGTGGCACCGCCTCCGCATCCGGCGAGGATTCCCAGCGTCAGGGCCAGGATGACCCCGCCGATGGCCGGCTGATGTCGCACGCGGGCAACCTCCGTTGTCGATGGTCCTACCGTAGCCACCCCTCGGTGATGACCGGAGCCTATGCAAGGGGCGCCGGATATATCGGTCTCCGGGTGACCGATGGTGCCTTGGTGCCTGGTGGGAGACATGACGGCCCGGATCCTGCATGCTGATCCTGGTGGGCGGGGGCCGGAAGTGTGACATGAACCGTAATCGTCGCGCCTCGTTGCCGCCTGCGTACGGGAGGTATCGTGCTTCTGACGGTGAGTAGGTAGGGTCTTCGATGCCAAGGCAGTCTTCCCCGGAGCCGGCGGAGCTCGTCCTGCCCGGGTCCCGGTCGGCACTCGACCCAGGGCGGGCCATCAAGCCGGGCCGCCACGGGCTGCCGCCGGAGAAGGTCGCGCAGATCCAGCGGGACCGGCTCATCGACGGGTTCGTCCTCGTGGTCGCGGAGCACGGCTACTCCGCGGTGACGATCAGCAAGGTCACCGAGGCCGCCGGCGTCACCAAGAAGGCCTTCTACGATCACTTCGCGAGCCTGGACGACTGCTTTCTCGCCGCCTACGAGTACGGCACCGGCATGGTGCTGGCGCTGATGACCCGTTCCTACCGGGCCGCGCCGTCCTGGCCCGAGGGGATCCGGGCGGCCCTGCGGGTCATGCTCAAGGTGCTGGCGGCCGAGGAGCCCTTCACCCGCGCCTCGGTGGTGGAGATCAACGCCGCCGGTCCGCGGGTGCGCAGCGCGCGGAGCCGCTACCTCGAAGGCTTCCGGGCCTTCTTCGCCGATCCCGGCGACGGGCTTCCGTCCGTCCCCGCCGTCGTCGTGGACGCGGTGGTGGGCGGTGTCTACGGAGCGATCTATGTCCGGGTCGAGGCCGGCGAGACCAGCGAGCTGCCGGCGCTGCTCCCCTCACTGACGTACTTCGCGCTGCTGCCGCTGCTGGGCAGGCACGAGGCGGCGCGCATCTCCTCAGTGCCCGAGTAGCTCCTCGGCCGCCTCGTCCCTGCTGACGAAGGGCAGCAGTGCGAAGAAGCTCATCGCGGGCAGCAGTTCGGGAAGTTCGGCGGTACGGTCCGACTCGACGTAGCTGTAGATGGTGGTGTAGATCCCGCCGATGAGGGCGTCGCGCACCGTGCCCGGTATGGGGGGCATATCGGGTCCGCTGAAGAAGCCGCGGAAGTTCGCCATCGTCGAGAGACGGGCCCGGCGGACCCGCGGCCCGGCGGAGCCGGTCTCGATGACGGCGATCCGGGCGAACGCGGGTTCGGCGGCCATCGCCTCGAACAGCACCCGCAGACCGGCCCGCAGGGCGTCACGCCAGCCGGGCTGCGCCAGCCGGGCCGCGTGCATCCGGGCGAGCAGTATTCCGGCGCCGTGGTCGTAGGCGGCGAGGAAGCAGTCTTCGAGATCGCCGAAATGGGCGTAGAAGGCCTGCTCGGGGACTCCGGCCGCCTCGGTGACCTGGGCGATGGTGGTCCGCGAGTAGCCGTGCTCGGCGGCGACCCGGGCGAACGCGCCGATCAGCCGCCGGCGCCGGCCGGCCGCCCCCGCGCCGGGCGGGTGACCGTCACCGGGCCGATGGAGCTCTTCCGGCTGCTCCGGGGGAGGTGCTGCCGACATTTCGGCCCTCGGTTTCGCGTGGCTGGTCCGGACGATTCCCCATGGTGTTCTCCCTCCGCACAGACGAGTACGTCAGAAGCCGCCCGCGTACACCGAGGGACAACTGTAGGGCGTTCCGGGGGCCGATCAATGGCTTGCCTGGCGACTCTTGTCCCCGGCCGCACGGGGAGTCATCCGCGCGGTCGGAGACAGGGAGGTCGTCGCGGTGCGGGCCGTACCGGAGGGCCGCCGCCCGCCGGATGCTGACCGGATCCGGCCGCGGTGGAACGGCGTCCTCGCGCGGCCGCCGTCGATCCGGAGGCCGGACCGCGGCCGGATCCGTCGCGGGCCGCGGCCGGTGCGCGGAACGCGGGCCACGGTGGGCGTGGCCGGGCACCGTCGGCCCGCCGGTCACCAGGTGCCGGCGGGCCGGGGCCGGTCCGTCAGGCGACGGGCTGGCGAGGCGCCGGTGGCATCGAACGGACCTCGGCCTGGTCGGGCTTGGCGGCCAGGCCGGGGAAGCCCTCCGTCGCGGCGCGCAGGGCCGTCACGGACTCACCGCCGAGGTCGGACAGCATGATGTCGTAGGCGATGTCCCGCGCGGTCTCCGCGCCCAGGACGGAGTGGACCACCGCGGCGATGGTCTCGCCGAGCACCCGCTCGTAGGCGCGCAGCCGTACCTCCGGCGGGCCGACGGTCGCGGCCACCTCGGGATTCCACTCCAGCGGCTCGCTCTCCTTGAGGTGGAACTTCAGGCTCCCGGTGATCGGGTCGATGTGATCCAGGTCGATCTCCGCGCTGAGGTGGCCGCGGGCCGCGGGAGTTCCGTCGGCGGTGAACAGCATCACCGGCACGCGGAAGGTCACCCGCTCGGCGGGCTTGCGGGAACGGACGGCGCCGCCGACCGAGAGCACCGGGACGTCGACCTGGTCCAGCCCGGACAGCATCTTGAAGGTCGCGAGGCCGAGGAGGTTGTTGAGCGCCAGCGCGGTCGCCCGGGTCACCGTCTCCATCTCACCGGGCTTGCGGGTGAGGTAGCCGCTGAAACCGTAGGCGAGGACGCGGTCCCTGATCGGCGACCGCAGGAACACGCGGAGCCGGATACCGGTGATCGGCAGTTCGAACTGCACGTCCTCCTGGTCGGTCGCGGACCGCTGGTAACCGGTCTCCGTGGCGGCCAGTGTGCCGGTGAGCTGCAGCCGGCCCTCGTTCCCCGAGCGCGTCAGTGACAGCACGTACAGCTCGTCGTTCAGCTCGGCGATGACATCGTCGCCCAGGACGGAGGAGAGGGCGCGCGCCGTCTCGTTCAGGGCGTGCAGGGTCTTGCGGGGCATGCGCGGACGGAGCAGGTTCTTCGAGGTGACCTTGCCGGCCTCGGTGGACTCGACGTTCTCGATCTCCTTCTCGGCCTGCTTGCTGGTGTAGTTGCGCAGGCTGAAGGCGACGACCTCGTTGTCGGTACGTACTCCGCAGGTCGCTTTCAGTGACTTCTTCGCGCTGAGCGCATAGGGAAGATTCAGCTTGACGCACTTCGTGGCGTCCACGAAAACCGGGATCTCGTCATCGAAGCGCTGCCGGACGTAGAATTCTTCCTTGGTCTGACTAGTGCGAGTCACCATGCACCTTTTCCGTATCCTGCCGGGGGCCGGTCGAATGGCCCCCGGTAACGTCAGACGCCTGGCAAGGTCCGACCAGGCGTCGCACCGGCGGGTCAACGCCGATGTTCCCTACTCCTGGATCGTCTGGGACGGGAGCGGATCGGCAACCTGCTCGGCGCAGGAGGCGCGTGCGTGACGACCCTCAACCGGCACTGTCGTGAGCATATGAGTACGCCGGTGTGAGATAAACGATCCGGTGAGACAGCGCGGAGGAGACCGATGCACCAGATAACCGACTATGTGCTCGCCATCCGGGCCGCCGGCGCGCCGCCGGCGCCCGAGGGCGTCACGACGGTCGACCTCATCCCCGGCGAGGGCGACGACGTCATATCCTCGACGATCAGTGGACTGCGGGCGAGCGGCCTGAAGGCCGCCGACTTCCGGTCGCGCGTCATCTACCTGGCCCCCGAAGGCCCGACCGCCATCGTGCCGTACGCGGCGCTGTGCGGATTCGCGGGCCGCCGGATCGACGCGTACGCCGACGGCACGGTCCTGGAGTTCTCCCGGCTGGACCAGCACGGCGGGGTGTTCAAGGACGCGGGCAGACCCCCGGAGCACCTGATGTGGGCGCAGGTCGGCGGCCCGGAGGCGGAGGGGATTCCGACCGTGCACATCGGCTCGGGACCCGAGGAGGGACTGGTCGCCCCGGAGGCCGCCTCGATCATCCGGTACGCGGCGCGGCTGCGCATGGTCCCCCCGGCCTCGTCGCGGGACGCCCTGGCGGCCTTCGTCCTCATCGCGGCGGTACGACGGCGGACCGAGGACCGGTTCCCGTTCCTGTCCACCGGGACCGAACCCGTCCCGGTCAGCAAGGACGACAAGCGCCAGGGGGTCGACCTGGAGCTCCTGCGGCGGGAGGCGGGACAGTACCGGCAGGAACTGCGGGCGGAACGCGCCGGGGCCGAGATCGTTACGCCGGTCCCCGTCTCGCCGCGCGACCAGCGGATCTCCACCGCCAACGCGTCCGACATCAAGGAGGTGCTGCGGCGGCTGGGCTCCTCCAGCGACGAACGCGGGCTGTGGCACTGCCCCCGCCCGTGGAACCACACCAACGGCGACCAGAATCCGTCGATGCGGGTGTCCGGCGACAACCGGACCAGGTGCCCGCGCTGTGACGCCGAGAAGGTCGGTTCCACCCGGCTCGTCGTGGACGTGCTCGGCCTGACTCCGGACGAGGCCGTGAGTTTCATCCTGGACTCGACGAGGGTAGTGGACACCCGGCACGTGGGCTGAGCCGGCACCCCGGAGCGACGTCGTGGACAAGGAGCACCGATGCCCGACCAGCGCCCGCCCGGACCTCCGGACCGGTTGGGGATGGTGCTCCTCGCCGTCGACGGCGACGCGGCCGGGCTGATCCACCGCAGTGTGCTGGACCGGGTGGCCGACCTCGACGCCCGGCTGGGATGCGTCGGCGCGCTCACGCTCCGCAAGCTGCCCACGGTGTTCGAGGGCGGAAGCCTGCGCAGGCTGCGGCGCGACCTCGAGCAGATCATCGCTTTCGCGGACGCCGCGCGCAGCTCCGGGTGGGCGCTGGACGAGCTGACGGCCGCTCCGGGCGACGATCCGGTGCCGGTGCTGGACGATCCGCGCGGCAGGATCTGGGCGCATCCGGTGCGCGGGTTCGAGCTGCACGGCAAGAGCGGCGTGCAGCGGGTCACCGAGCTGCCGCAGATGCCCGGGGCGACGGCCCGCCGGGTGCCGCTGACCGATCTGATCGTCCCGCTGGTGGAGGCCGCCGCCCGCGCCAGGGTGCTGGCAGTGTACGAGCACCCGGTGGACGGGCCGTGAGGCCCGCACGGGCGGCGATCAGATCATGAAAAGCACGGCGGCGCAGCGCCCGCCTGCTGTTCGCGTGCTGCGATGACCGCCCGCGCGCCCACCTCGGGTAGCGCGGGAGCCGGCGCGAAGGGCCCCCGCGGCGGGGAGCCCTCGCGCGGACGCTCAGGTCACGCGGCCGGATCGGGCTTGAGCGCCGTCACCTTCCCCGGCGCGCAGGTCCGGCCGGTGACGGTCAGCCGCACCGTCGCCTGGAACGAGGACTCGGGGTTGGCGATGATGGCGCCGACCTGTCCCGCCGCCGCCATCTCCTCCGCGAGGAGGCCGGGGCGGACCCCCACCACGTAGTCGGCGTCCAGCGGGCTCGCCGCGGCGACGCAGCCGGCGGGCAGCACACCGTAGGGGCCTTCGAAGATCCGGCTGCCCGCGGGGATGAGCGAGGCGAACGCCCGCGCGATGCCCGGTGCCGCCGCGCCCGTGATGACGACGGACCCCGTCCGCTCCAGTGCCCGCTCGACCTCGGACAGCAGCTTCGCGGAGACGACCCCGCCGGCCAGCAGGGCGCTCGTGTCGGGCCGGCTGCCGTACCTGCGGCTCACCACGATGGAGCCGCCGATCTCGGTGACGGTGGCACCCGCGTCGGCCTGTCCCCTCGTGATCGTCTCCAGGGTCCGCCGGGCGGTGGCGAGGTCGAGGAAGCCGGGGACCTGCTGCACGCCGTGCGTGCCGACGACGGTCACCTGCACGCCGCGGACGTGCACCTCGCCGACGTTCTCGTCGCGCCACAGCCGGCCGAGCAGGTGCCAGCCGGTGAGCACGTCGTAGACCATGTCGGCGAGCGCGCCGTCCCCGCCGGCGTACTGGGTGAGCATGCCGCGCCAGGCCTCCTGCTGCCGCAGTTCGGTCTCGCCGTCCGCCAGTTCGACGACGACCCGCGGGCGGAGCGCCTCGGCGATCCGCTCCGCGGTCACCCAGGCGAGCTCGGCCTCGGGCGTTGTACGGGACCCGGCCGGCCGCGCGGCGTCCTTCGGCGACGCGGGGGCGGCGGTCTGGGAGGTCTCGGCGGGGGCCGGGGTGCGTGGCCGGGCCGGCCGGGCGGCGTCCTTCGTCGCGTCCGTGACGGGGGCCGCCGGAGCGGCCGGGGAGTTCTGGGCCGGGGCCGGGGTACGCGGTTTGGCCGGGCCCTTGGCCTTGTCGGGCGCCGCCGTGCTCTTGGCGGCCGGTGCGATGACCTTGCCGGACGAGGACGCGGCCTTTCCCGCCGGCGCGGTGGTCTTGGCGGGCGGTGCCGCCACGGGTGCGGCGGGTGCGGGCACGGCCGGGGCGGGGGCGGAGGCGCGCGACTCGGCCGGTGCGGGTGCGGTCGCGGCGGTGGCGGTGGCGGCGGTGGCCTTGTCGAACCACGTCGCGGCGGGATCGTCCGCGGGGGCGGTCTGGGGCGGGGCGGGCTGTGCGCTCTCCGCTGCGGCCTGGTCCGTTCCGGCGGGCGGCTTCCAGGTGGAGAACATGGAGCCCCATTGCTGCTGCGCCTCCGCCGCCTCCTGCTCGGGCTGCCCGGCGGGGGGCGAGGCCGGCTGCTGGGCCGCGGTGTCCTTGGAGCTCGCGGAGTTCTCTTGGCCGACGCCGAGGTTCGCCCAGAAGTCAGCTCCGGGCCGAGTCTCAGTTGCCATGGAGATTCATGTCCTTTCGTGAGAGGTCTGGTGGGGAGCCGGATTCGGCGACGATCAGGCGGGCTTCAGGCCGAGCAGCTTCTTCCACTTGCGCCAGCCGGGTGCCGGGCCCGCGCCCAGCGCGGCCGTGAACACCGGTTCGTTGGTGATCACCTGGAGGATGTTGCGGAAGGTCGACTCGAGCGCCGGGTTGGCCTCCATGGCGAGGAGCTGGTGGTTGTTCACCGCCTGCATCCATTCCTCGTTCTCCGGGATCATGCCGATGAACCGCCAGCCCGGCATCAGGTCCATGACCTCCTCCGGGCTGCAGTCGACGTCCATGCGCGCCCGGTTGAGGATCAGCGACAGCTTCGCGGGATCGACTCCGCCACCCCGGGCGTGCTGGGGCAACGTGATCGCCTGCAACCAGGAGCGGGCCGCCGCCAGCGTCACCCGGTTGGGCTCGACCGGGACCAGGATGGCGTCCGCCTCGGGCAGGATCAGGTCCGTGAACGTCGTGTGGTACAGCTCGGCGACCGGCGTGTCGATGAACACGTAGTCGAAGGTGTCCCGCAGCACCTTGAGGATCCGCTGGTACAACAGCGAATTGATCAACGCCGGATCCGCCGTGATCGCGTCCGGCGGCCCGAGCAGCGCGTACAGGTTGATCGACGGGATGTGCGCGAGGTGGTTGCGCACGGTTCCCGGGGTCAGTGCTCCGGGGGTCTGGAACAGGTCCAGGATCGTCGGCGACTCCAGATCGAGGTAACGGGCGACGTCGGCCTGCTGGAAGTTGGTGTCCACCAGCACCACGGACCCCGGCCGGCCGGCCGCCTGCAGGATCCTGGCCGCGTAGACCGACAGGTTCACGGTCGTGCTGGTCTTGCCGACTCCGCCCTTCGCGGAGGCGACCGCGATGACCCGGCCGCGCCTGCGCTCGACGGCGGTGGCCGCCGCGGCCCAGGGATTGACGGGCACCGGCTGCGGCCCCGGCCAGCCGTTCGACGTCGGAACCGGCACCGGAAAGGGCGGCGCCACCGGAGCCGGAAGCGGAGCGGAGACCGGAGCCGGGAGCGGCGCGGACACCGGAGCCGGGAGCGGCGCGGACACCGGCGCGGGGAGGGGCGCCGATACCGGTGCGGGCGCCGACCCGTTCACCGGCCCGTGCGCCGACCCGTTCATCGGTGCGGGCGCTGTTCCGTTCATCGGCCCAGGCACCGGACCAGGCACCGGCCCGTTCATCGGCCCGTTCACCGGCCCGGGCGCCGGGGGCACCGGACCGGGCGCCGGGGGCGCCGGGGGCGCCGCTTCGGCCGCCGGCCGGGGAGCCGGGTCGGCGGCGCCGAGCGTCGCCAGCAGGTCCGACAGCACCAGTTTCCGGCCGGTGACCTTCACCTGGTCGTTGAAGACGTCGCCACGTGCGGCGTACGAACTGTGGACCAGCACGGTGAATCCGTTGCCGGCCAGTCCGTTGGCCAGTTCGGCGACCCCGGCACCGGGGATGTCCTCGGTGAAGCCCGGGGCGAACATGAACGCCGCAGGGGGCGTGACCTGGCCGCTCTTGGACAGGTCACGAAGTTCCGTTGCGGATGCCGCGTCGAACACCGCCTGAAACCGGCCGGTTTCCTGCAGTTTCCGGGCGACGACCGGATCCCCGGCCACAACGAGGTTCGGGGCTGTAGTCATCACAGTGTCCTAAGTGCTCTGCTTGTCGGCCGACCCGAGGAGTGGGCGGTCTTTGAAACCGACCGTACGGACAACAGCGGCTGCGGCCAGGATCGGAGTGCGGACTGTCTCCAGCGCAGGCAAAAAAAGATGAGGCAGTCTGGGGAGAGAACGCACATGGGCAACTTGAGAGCCACGTTCGGGCGACTCACGGGGACCAGCCGCGCCGGCCGGTCCGAGGCCGACACGGCCACCATGTGGACAACTCCGTACGCGTGGCGGACCGCCGACGGGATCTACGTCGGGCACAACGGCGAAGTGTGGATGTACCGCACCGTACGGCTGTCGCCCATGAAGTGGGAGGACCCGGAACAGCAACTCGCGCTGGCCGCGCCGCTCTCGAGGCTCATCGGTGATCTGGGCGGGACGTCGAGGCAGCCCATCGGAGGTCTGGCGACGCTGTCCAACAACCGGTCCATCCATCTGGTGTCGATCACCTGGGAGGACCTGGTCACGCCGCCGAAGGACAACTCCGAGGCGCTGCGCTCCTACCAGGCCGGTGCCTTCGGGTTCCTGGCGCCCAAGCGCGTGCTGTTCGTCGGCGTCCAGCTCAGGTCCTCCCTGCGGACCAAGGCGACCAAGAAGAGCGATGGCGCGGGAAGCATGTCCATGCTCAAGGCGATGACGGAACTGGTGAAGGAGTCCATCACCGAGGACGTCCCGGACCTGGTGCCGTACGAGAAGGACATCGAGCTGATCACGTCGATCTTCGACCGGAGCAACGCGGAGCTGCCGACCCGGATGGAGATGGACCAGCTGGAGTCCTGGTACAACCTCGGGCGCGGTTCGGACGCGGTGATCGAGGAACGGCCGACGCGCCTGGTCGTGAGCGGTATCGGGGAGCTGGAGATGGCCGCCGTCATGCGGTTCGACCAGCCGATGATGCCGTCGCCCTACGCCCAGTGGGCGCTGGACGCGATCAGCCACCCCGGTGACGCGCCGCACGTCATCTCGATCCGCGCCGAATTGGAGCCGCCCAACCTGACGCGGGCCCGGGCCCGCCGGGCGCAGCGCCGGATCATGAGCAACATGGAGGAGGAGCGCAAGACCCAGGACCTGGAGAAGGTCGAGCTCTCGCAGACCTTCAAGCAGGCCAAGGAGGTCGAGGACTACCTCGCCAACTCCAACCAGCCCATCCTGGCCAACTGCAGCTTCATCATGGGTCGCGAGGTGACCGAGGCGACCGAGACCTACCTGGAGTTCCTCGGCCAGAACTACGGCATCCAGATGAAGGCGCTGGAGCACCGGCAGATCCAGGCGCTGGAGGAGACCCTGCCCTGCTCCTCGGTGCGGGTGAACCCGTTCCTGCAGGACGTCAACGTGCCGATGGTCTCGCACGCGGGGCTGCAGTCGTTCTCCAACCTGGGCGATGACACCGGGGTCTTCGGCGGGCTCATCGACCCGGACGGCTCCCCGTTCTTCATCGATCCGCTGGGCGCTCCCCGCCGGAACCTGCCGCCGGTCTTCGGGATCTTCGGTGACCCCGGCAGCGGAAAGACGTTCTTCGCGCAGTCCCTCGCCGTCCAGGCCGCGCTGCAGGGCCTCCCGGTCATCTTCGTCAACCCCAAGGGCGGCGACTCGCTGTACGGGATGGTCGACTACGCGCAGAGCCTGGGGGTGCCCGCGGGCCGGGTGTCCATGTCCGCGCTGGAGGAGTCGCCGGGGGCCTTCGACCCGTTCCGGTACGCCCCGCCGCTGATCGCGGCGGAGATCGCCAACGTGCACATCCTGTCGGCCCTGGACGACTCCCGGGACGGACTCACCCTGCCCGAACGGCTCGCCCTGGGCTCCGGGCTCAAGCGGGGCGCGATGAACGGCGCGCTGTGCGTCTGGGACGCCCTGCAGTACGTGCCGGGAACCGAGGCGGATCGCCTCCGTGACCTGGTGCAGCAGCAGATGGAGGCGTCCAGCATGTTCTCGCTGGGCGTCGCGGTGCAGCCGCTGCCCCGGCTGGACGTGACCCAGCGCCTCACCCTGGTCGACTTCGACCGGGAGCTGGGCCTGCCCGACGGCAAGACCCCGAGCGAGTACTCGGTGTCGGAACGGATCGCGCTGGCGGCCGTGCGCCTGGTGATCCGGGCCTCGCTGGAGATCCTGATCGCCAACCGGTCCGGCCTGCTGCTGGTGGACGAGGCGTGGACGTTCCTGTCCCAGGCGGAGGGGCTGGCCTCGCTGCAGCGCATCTCCCGTGAGGGCCGGTCCCTGAACGTCCTGCCGGTGTTCCTCACCCAGCGGATCGCCGACGTGGTGACCAAGGACCTGGAGTCCTACCTCAGCCGCGTCCTGGTGCTGAAGCTGAACGAGAAGAAGGAGGCCGAGACGGCACTGCGGCTGTGCGGCCTGCAGGCGACGCCCAGCCGGCTCGCCGAACTGCGCGAGTTCGGGCCGCTGCCGCCGGAGCGGGGCAAGCCGGCCAGGTGGGCCCGTGGCATCTTCCGCGACCTGAACGGCAGGCACGCCCAGGTGGTCCTGGGGCCGACGCCTCCGGACGCCGCGGCCGCGTACAGCACCAACCCGCAGGACCGCCAGAAGCGCGAACAGACGAGGCTGGCCAGGGAACAGGCCGAACGCGAGGCGCACAACGCCGCGGTGCTCGCAGCGGCCGGAGCGGACGACATGTCGGGCTCATGGCAGCTCGACTGAGCCGGGCCGGGTGCCGTCCGGGCCCCGCCCCGGACGGTCCTGGAACAGCCACGTCCCGCCCGTCGCGTACCAGGGGGTCACACTCGATGCGCACCCGAACAGCCGTGCCGCGCCGTCGTCTCCAGCTGCTGGTGTGGGTGCTGGTCGCCGGCGTGTTCTCCGGCTTCGCCGTGCTCGCCGATCAGGCCGGTGGGTCCGGGGGCGGCGGCCCGGCGGCCGGATCCGTGGTCTCCATGGCGAGCGAGCGGCCCACCGCCGCACCGGCCGCCACCACGCCGGTCACCACCGCACCGTCGGTCACCACGCCGGGCTCCGCGGCGGCCGGCGCGGGGGGCTCCGCGGGGGGCCGGGTGCTCGCCGCGGACGTCTCGGGCTGGGGCCGTCCGCTCAACACGGTGTGCTCCACGCAGAAGGAGAACACCGACTTCCTGCCCATGCACCGGTGGACGTCCTTCGACCTGGCCGTGGTCGACAATGCCAGGATCATCAAGACGCGGTTGTTCATGACGATGATCGCCAGCCTGATGTTCATGGCGGCCGCGCTGATCTGGCGGCTCATCGGCATGGTCATGGGCTTCAGCTACTCCTACGACATGGTCTGCTCCGCCGCGGATCCGATCAACACGGCGGCCGGGATGATCGCGGAGTACGCCGCGTGGTTCATGATCCCGGCATGGTTGATCGTGCTCGTGGCGGCCGCGAAGCGGGCCACCGACAAGTACAGCACCGGCGTGAACAAGGGCCCCTGGGGAGCCATCCGCCTGATCGTGGTGTTCCTGGTGGCGACCGGCGCGATCTTCTTCCTGGCGGACCAGTCCAACAAGCACCAGCAGGATCCGTTGTCCCCGTACACCGGGCCGTGGATGGCCGCGAAGGTGCAGAGCTACTTCGGCGAGGCGTCCGCTTCGCTGCTCAGGCTGGGTGATCTGTCGAAGGTCCAGTCCAGCGACCGGGGAAGCGCCTTCTACGACACCGACCCGGCGACGGCCGGCAACGTGACCTGCGCCAAACTCGACGCCGCGCTGTACACGCGGTACATCAGCGACAACGGGCACACGGACCTCGGTACCGGTGGTTCCGCCGTGATGGCACAGTTGAGCAAGATCTGGGAGGTCTCCCTGGTCCGCTCCTGGACCGCGGCGCAGTTCGGGGAGGGCACGACGGCCTACCCCTCGCCCGCGCACGCCGCCTGCCGGATGCTCGAGGCGCACGCGGACGTCAGCAACGACAAGAAGTACGAGGCCTACGACCTGTCGACCGGTAACGCGGTCGGCACCACGAACAAGAACACCTGGCGCGGGTTCTTCATCGCCCCACCGGACGGAGAACAGACCGTCATGGTCGCGTGGGGGGCGTGCAAGGGAGACGACAACGGCCGCGGCAGCTCGCACACGATCCCGCAGTGGGACGCCGCCACGGGGATGCCCAACAAGGCGAAGTCCTGCGGCAGGCTCTACAGCGGCGACAACCCGAACGGCGTGAAGGGATTCCTGAAGCAGCTCTTCACCGGTGCCGGCGATCTGGACGCCTTCTACTTCAACGGAGGCGACGAGCTGAGCGACAAGCTCGGCGACTGTGTGACGACCAAGGTGGAGTGCAGGTACGACTGGGACTTCGTCGACGGCTGGCTGGGCGCCAACAAGGCCGAGCGGCTGACCCAGGGCATGATGTCGCTGATCGTGGCGATCGTCTTCCTGCTCGCGCTCGGCCCGATGGCGATCGGCCTCATGGTCATCAGCGACGCCCTCGCCATCCTGGTCGTCCTACTCGCGATCACCCTGCTCCTGCTCGCCCTGGGCAAGGACTCGGGCAAGCGGCTCATCAAGCTCACCGGGGCGGCCGCGGCCGGGAAGTTCATCTTCGGCGTGGCCCTGACCTTCCTGATGATGTTCATCCAGATCAGCTACGCGGCGATCAACGCCGCCCTCGGTGATGATCCACCGAGCTTCACCGAACAGATGCTGCAGGGCGCGACGCCATTGGTCGCCCTGTTCATCTTCAAGAAGCTCAGTAAGGCCGTCGGCCTGGGGAACATCTCCAGCCTGTCCGGAGCCCTCGGGTTCGCCGGGGCCGCCGCGCTGAAGGCCACCGGTGACCGGGAGACCTCCGCCGCCGCCGAGCGCGGCTGGTCCGGTGCGACCGGTTTCCTGACCGCCGGCACCAGGCGGCTCAACGGGCTGACCGAGCAGTCGCTGGAGAACCGCATGCTCGGGTCCCAGTCGCTGGTCGGCCGCGGGGTGAGACGCCTCGCCCGGCCGATCACCGCCAAGGTGGGCGACACCTACGAGTCCGGCCGCGCGGGCCTGCTCAGGGCGTCGCACGCCCTGCAACGCGCGGCGGTGTCGGGATCACCGGCGAAACGCGCGGCCGCCTACGGCGCGGTGACGGCGGGTCTGGCCGCGGGCACGCTGGTGGCGCCCGCCGCGGGCATCGCCACGGTGCCGCTGATGGCGGGTACCGGTCTCGCCGCGATGGGCAGCGGTGCCCAGGCGGGGTGGCGCAGGATCCGCCCGCGCCCCGGGATCGGCGACGGACCGACCGGCCTCGGCGGCTACGACCCCGACTCCGCGGCGGGCATCGCGCTGACCAAGAACGACCGGACGGCGGCCCGGCACGCCGACATCTGGCACCGCCGGATCAGCAAGGTCCCGCTGGCCGACCGCAAGGAGCTGGAGGGCGCGCGCACGAACCAGACGCTCGACCTGCAACGGGCCCGCCAGTGGGGTGCCGGCTACGAGAACGGGCTCAACGCGGAGTTCGCCGGGTTCGCCAACACCGACGAGATGATGCGGGCGCGAGGTGACCTGGCCGAGGCCATGGGCGTGCCGGAGGACCAGCTCCTGGTCGGCAGCCACGGGCTGGCCATCCCGACCCCCGCCTTCGTCGACCACCGTGGCCAGCGGGTGTTCCCGCCGGGCATCAGCATCGAACAGGCCTCGCACCCGATCCACTACCTCGACCGGTACACCCTCCGGCGGCAGAAGATCGACGGTGTCGAGGAGAACGACGACCAGTACATCGTGCGCATCACGACCCAGCTCCGGGAGCGCGGTTACGTGACCGACAACGGCGAGTTCGTCGACGTCTTCGCGGCGCACGGGTACGACTCGCGCGATCCGAAGACGCGCGAGCGGATCGCGGCCTTCATCTCCGGTAGCAAGGACGAGGAACTGTCGAAGATCGTCGTTACCGCCCGCCGCTCGGAGGACGTGGCCGTGGCCGCGGCCCGCGAGTGGGCGGAGGCACAGGGACCGAAGCTGCAGGTGTTCCAGGAGCGCAACGCCCAGTCGGTGAACGTGCTGATGGAGACCGCCCAGCGGGAGATCGGCGACTTCGGCACGATCAAGGTGGAGCGGCTGGACGGCAGCGAGACGACCGCCGGCCAGATCCACGTCGAGCTCGACCGGAAGTTCCAGGACATGGAGAGCGTCGTCCAGCAGGTAAGGGACCTCTACGAGCATGGGGGCTCCATCACGCCGGACCTCCAGATCGAACTCCGGTCCGGCGCGCAGGACATCGACGGGCTGAGCACGGCACTGCGCGACGCCATCGACGTCTCCTCGGCGGCCCGCAGCGTCACCCAGCTGCGCGTCGAGATGGTCGATCCCACCGTGAGCCTGGACTCCACCCAGGTGACGGCGGCGGCGAAGAAGCTCAACGAGGAGGTGCAGCGGCAGCAGGACGCCCTGCACAAGCTGATCGACAAGCAGATCGGCGGTCTCTCCCGGGTGCCGGCCGACCAAGCGCAGGCCGACGAGGTGTACAAGGCGCTGAACGACCTGCGGAAGCTGGTGAGCGACCAGATCGACGCCGAGCGGAAGAACAACGAGGACGTCCTCCGGGAGCTGAGCGAGGCGCAGACGCTGTTCGAGAACCGGCAGGCGATCGCCGATCCGCGCAGGGTCCGGACACGGATGCGCAGCGTCCACGACATCCTGGCCGACCAGCACCGGGCCGAGTCCGACCGGGTGTCCACCCCGTAGCGGCGGCCGAGCGGGTCCGGTGGCGGTGTCCGGCCGGCCCGTCGCCGGAGAGCGCCGGGCTCTGGGCGTCACCGCTGAGAGTCCTCGTGCGGGCTTGAGGGCGCGGGGCCGGCCCGCCCGATGTGCCGTCGAGCTCGCTGGACGGTCCGCGCCGCGTACTCGGGAGACCGCCCGCGTACCGGGGGAACCGCCCGGGTGCGTGGGGAACCACCCGCGCACCCGGGAGACCACCGTGTACTCGGCAGACGGGCCGGCAGACCGCCGGTGGGCTCCCGGGCGGTCGATGGATCCTCCGCCCGGGAGCCGGTCGTCACACCGCGCTGGGGACGACCTTGCCGACCCAGTAGGCCGAGCTGTACGCGCGCTCGACCCTGGAGACGTCAGTGCGCGTGTTGGTGTGCACCTTGTAGCCGTCCGCGAGCTGCATGGCCACATGGCCCGAGTGCGGCTCCACCAGGTCGCCGGGCTGCGCCTGGCTCAGCGAGATCTGTTTCATCCACCGGACCACCCGGAACGTGCCCGTGGTCGGCGCGTTGCCCCGGTAGAGGTTCGGGATCGCACCGCTGTCCCGGTAGGCGCGCGAGACGAAACTCGAGCAGTCGGCAATGTTGGGCTCGTTGCGGCGCTCCATGCTGTAAACCCAGCCGAGGTGCGACAACGCCCACTTGATCGCCATCGCGGCCTGCGGGGTTCCGGCCTTGGCCACCGAGTCGACGCACAGCTGATGTATACCGATCTTGTCGGAGCCCGCCCGCAGCGTGTTCTGCGGGGCGTTCGTCGGGCAGCCGTCCGGTCCGATCGTCTGCTGGGTCGTGCCGGGGGTGCCCTCCGAAGTCGTGGCGGTCGCCAGTGAGCCGATCCGCTGACCCGCGCTGTTGAACGGTGAGATCACGCCGCCGAAGAACCAGGCGTACTCGATGGCGAGCTGCTCTACGGGGATGGAGACACCGCTGTTCGAGCCGAGCTTGGACCACACGTCGGTCGCGTCCGGAGCGATCGGGGCGTCGATCTCCTTCAGCGGGCGCAGCGCGAGTCGCGGGATGACCAGGGTGTCCTGGCCGACGACCGGATCGATCGGCTCGAGCGCCTGCTCCGCGGCCAGGTAGAAGTTCCCGAGCCCGTTGAGGTTGGCGGCGTTCGCGGTGTCGGTGCCGGCCAGGTCGGCGGTGACCTGCGCCATCGTCGAGTTGAATCCCGGCGCCCACGACCCGATCACGCACTCGGTGGTGTACCCGGGATCGGTGAGATCGCTCGCGGTCTCCAGCGCCGTCAGCTTCTGCTGCCAGGTGCTCAGCTCGGCCGCCTTGGGCGGGTCGTGCAACGCCGCGAACGCGGAGGCCTGCGGAGCGATCGCCTTCAGGAACCTGGTCATCACCTTGGTGCACTCGGGCGAGGCGGTGAACGACGCCCCGGGGCCGACCGCCGAGAAGAGCTTGAGATCGTCGCCCATGGCGATGTGCAGGTTCTGCCAGCCGCCGGCCATCGGCTGGAAGACCCCGAGGTCGTGGGCGCGCTTCGCGGGCTCTATCTGCTCCGTGGACAGCACGAGCGTGGCGGCCCCTTCGATGTTCTTCGCCACGTCGCACCGGTCGGTCACCTTGGCCGCCTCGGCCTCCTGCTTGGTCATCGGGAAGATGCCCTGTGCCGAGTCCTTGCCGTTGTCGCAGCCCTCGGTCTTCCACTTCCCGGCCCCGTAACTGACCGCCAGGGCCTCGTTGACCAGGAGCTCGGCGGCGGCGAACCGGTCGGTCTCGATGGTGTAGACGAACTTGTCGTCGACGTACTTGCCGCCGGTGACGACGGAGAGCTCGGCGACGCGGTTGGTCGCGCAGCGCCAGATATAAATGATCTTGAAGCTGACCGAGTATGGCTTGTCCGGCTCCTCCGGCGGCAGCGCGCACGGCTGGCCGGGCTGGGCGCTGCGGTCCATGAAGATGCCGGACACGCCGATGGCCTTGCTCCAGTACTTGCGCGCGTTCTCCTGGTCCTTGGGCGTGCCGTCGGGCACCCACTTGGGGCTCTCCGGGTCGCCGGCGACGCGGCGGGCCGCTTCGGAGAGCTTCCGGGCGGCGTACGCCGAGGAATCGCATGGGTTGTTGGGGTCCAGGTCCTGGTTTCGCATGTCGGCCGCCGCCGCCGGGCTGAGCAGGTACGGCCCGGTGCCCTGACCGCTCTTTCCGCCGATGACGGGGCTCGGGTTGGGGACCGGGCAGCCGTCGGCGTACAGGCCGGTGCCGAGAGCGCCCGGACCGCTGGGACCGCCCGAACCGCCCGGACCGCCCGAAGCATTGGAGACCACGGGACCGGCGGGGGTGCGGGGCATCGGGTAGGCGGCCGGCTGCGTGGCGGTGGCCGGGTGGCTCTGCGCCGCCTTCTGCATCCGCTTGATCACGTCATCGACGAAGCCCCAGACGGTCGGGTTGATGCTGCAGTTGTCGTTCGGGCACCGGCCCCACTGCGCGGGCGTGGGCGCCCAGATCGGATAGAAGTGGGAGACGATGACCTGCTGCCAGTTGTGGTACTTGTTCCAGCTCCTGAGGGTGTCCTCGATCTTCCGGCGGTCCTGGACGCTCGGCGGTGCGTCGCACGCCGTGGCGTACCCGCCGTAGTTGTTCCAGGTGCTCGTCAGGTACTGGTAGGCGCCGCAGGCGTCGCTGCCCTTCGGGTGGCCGGAGTTGTAGTTGCCGTTCGACTCGTGCATGCGCAGCGCCCACAGATACCAGCCGAGCTGCTGGCTGAGGTTTCCCGCGGGCGGCGCGGGGTGCGACGGTGACATCGACGCGGTGCTGCCCTCACCGCTGACGCCGGCCACCGGCCCCGGGCCTGCCCCGGTGGTGTTACCGATGATCGTCCCGTCGCCGACGTTGCCCCCGCCGCCGATCACGGTGACCGCGCGCCCGGGGTCGCGGTCGACGTTGTCGTACGGGCTGTAGCGGCCGAAGTCGGTCTGTACCTGGACGAGGCCGGCCAGGATCGTCCAGGGCACGATCGCGTAGTCGGGCTGCTGGGAGGTCCTCTCCGCCGCGGCCTTGAGAACCTCCTGCCAGCCCTTCGGTATGTACTGCGCGACCTTGGCGTTGGACTTGTCGTCCGGCTGCACCTCCGTCTGGTTGGCGGTCACCTCGGTCGCCATGATCATCATGATGAGCAGGAAGATGAGGGCGACCGGGAGCAGGATCGGCAGGCCGACGGCCAGGGCCACGACGTACTTGCCCTTGCCACCGCCCTCCTTCTCCCCACCGGGTGCCTTCTTTTCGTCCTTCTTCTTTTCTTTCGTGTCCTTCTTGGTGGCGCCGGGGCCCGCCGCGGCGGCCGTGGACTTCGACGACCGGAACCTGCGCCGCTTCTTCTTCTTGGCCGCGTCGGCCGCGGCCTGTTCGTCGTCCGCGGCCTTCTTGCCACTGGCGGCGTCGCCCGCCGCCCCGCCCGCGGCCCCACCGAGCACGCTGCCCGCGAGGCCGGCCGCGCCGGCACCCAGGGCTCCGCCCGCGAGGCTGCCCGCCGCTCCGGCCGCGCTGGTGCCTCCGCCGAATCCCGCTGGGGCGGCGCTCTCCGAGCCGGTGCGCCGCGGGTCCTTGCCGCGCCCGGCGTCGTCGCCCGTGCCGGGGTCCGATGCCGCTGCGGGTGCGGCGGCCGGTTCGGTGGAGAGCTGGTCCTCGTCCCGGCGCCCGGCGGCGCCGGACTTCAGCGGGTTCTCCTCCGGTCTCCCGGCGGCCAGGTCCGAGGTGGCACCGCCGGGATCCACGGACGTCCCGGCCGGCGGCCCGATCTCCACCTCGACCGGCCACGTCTCGCCGTCGGCGAGGCCGCCCGCCGGTTCCGATGAGGTGTTGTTCTGCGCGATGAGATCGGCGGCACGCTGCGGGGACTGCTCTGACGCCAGCATGCGGGGATCCGAGGTGTCCCCATCGTCCTCGACGACCGGCTCGGCATCCGGCTCGAGGACGACCGCATCGGCAGGCTCGCCGGTGGGCTCGAGCACGACCTCACCGGTGGGCTCGAGGACTGGCTCACCGGTGGGCTCGAAGACGGGCTCGCCGACGAGTTCGAAGGCGGACTCGCCGGTTCCGGTGTCGAGTTCGAAGGCGGATTCGTCGCCGGTCCCGGTGTCGAGTTCGAAGCCTGCCTCGCCGTCGGCGGTGGAGCCCGTGCCGTAGGCAGAGGGGGGAACCGCATCGTCCGGGAGACCGGACACCGAAGCCGGATCGGTGGGATGCTGCGGTGTGTTGTCCGCCTCGCTCACGCGGTACCTCACGGGTGTCGACTGGCCGATTACCGATCAGAAAGCCTGATCGGTGATGACCGTCCGCCGCCCTGATCCGCGGGCAACGTCCTGCGTGCTATTGCGCCGTCCTGATCGCGTAACCGCGGGAAGTGCGTTCGACCGTGAGCTGCACGAGGTAGGGCTTCGCGCCGCCGTCGTGGCTGACCGTCGCGCTGAACATGTACGTGTTGGTGCCGGTCACCGAGGGGTCGGTGACGGTGACCTGCCCGACCACCACTCCGCCCGGTGTCCTGGCCCGCTTCGGCGGCTTGGCCGCGCCGGCGAGCGGAATTCCCGTCCAGTCACCGGTCGCCTCCGCCTTGGCCGCCGCCACCCCCACGTTGCGGGCACCGGTCGGCACGACCGTGGACCCGCCGCCGGTGAGCGGCACCTGAGCCGGTGCGGTCGCGGCGAAGTCCGCCGCGGTGAACGCCGTCGGAACGGGGCCGGGGCCCGCCGGGGGCGCGGTGGCCGGGCCCGTGACGGATCCGGTCGCCGGTGCGGAGGGCGCCGCGGTGGGGGAGTACGGGTTCAACGTCTCCACCGCGTACCTGCGGGGGGACTGCCCCACCTTCGGCGATGACCCGTCGGCGAGGATCATGCCGACCACCAGGATCCCCCCGACCACGGCCAGGCCCACCCAGACCATGAGGTTCCACCACTCGGGCAGCTCGGCCGTCTCCCAGGGACGCCGCCGCTTCTGGAAGCCCTCGCGTACGTAGTCGGTCATCTTCGGCATGGTGTCGACCGTCGGCGGGCGGGACCGGTGGGCAACCCCCCGGCGGCGACTACTGCGCACGACCTCGCTGGGCGCCCCCCGGGTGGACCGGCCGGTGCGGGACTCGGTGGGCGAGGGCTGTGGCCATGTGCGCCAAGGCGCGCACGGTCGGTGCCATGAGCGAAGAATCCGACAACCGGGTACGCGGGCCGGTGATGCTCGCGGCCACCAACATGCTCAAGCCGCCGCCGGCCGTCATCGGAAGCCTGAACAAGGACATCACGCTGCCCCGGACGCTCAAGCTGACCACGGTCGTCGCCATGGGCGTCGGGACGGTGCTCGGGTTCATCCTGGCGCTGTTCATCGTCGGCCCGAGTCTCGAGGCTCTCATGTACGGCCCGACGCTCGGCGGCGCGATCGGGTGGGCCGCCTCCAACTTCTCCCCGCTGCCGGGAGAGTCACTGGCCAAGTGGATCGGCCTGCAGGCGAACAGCTCCCGCAAGCGGAAGCTGCTCGTCGACGGGGAGCCGGTCCGGCTCTACGTGGGCATCGCGCCGCTTCGCCGTACGGCCGCGGGAACCATCCGGATGATCCCCGGAGGGGTCCCGGTCGACGCCGTCCGCTGGGACGAGCGGGGCATTCCGCAGCAGGAGATCCCCGTGACAGAGCGGATCAACGGCCGCGCCGGCAGCGCCGCCAAGCTGACCGCGTCCACCCAGATGTCCAGCCAGAACCTTCGCGCCGGGCGGAAGCGGCGGAGCAGCGGACGGCGCAAGTGAGCGCCGCTCGGCCCGCTTCGCGTCGCCGGCCCCTTGCGGATCCCCGCGCCTGCCGAACGGTCCTCCCTGGCCGGGTGGAGAACAACAGGAGAGGCACATGCCAGAAGAGTCACCTACCCGTTTCACCATGGTGCCGGCCAGGCGATCCAGTGAGCCGACGGCCCGTAAGCGGGCCAGGCGAATCCTGGCCGCGTTGTTCCTGGCCGCGAGCCTCAGCGTCATCGCGGTCGGCGTCGCCATGGCCAAGTCGAAGCCCAAGGCGGATCTGTCGACGGTCGATCCCAAGGGACGGGACCTGGCCTACACGGCGGCGGTGAACTTCCTGTCCGGCATCCCGCAGAAGGTGCCGCACGCGACGTCGTTCGATCCGGAGGAGGCCGCCAAGGCCTCGCTCGGACCGAACTCCGGTGCCGCACCGGTGCCGCTGGCCTACCAGTCGCTGACCTGGACCGGGTTCTCCGTGCAGCACTTCGGCTCCGCGAAGGCCGGCTTCACCGACTTCGAGGTGCACCACTTCCTCGTCGTGCTGGGCAGCCCGCCGGGCATCGTCCCGCAGGGCGGGAAGGCGAAGCCGAAGGACGCTAACCCGCAGACGGCCGTCACGACGCGGCCGTCCACCCCGGCCACGGCCGCGGCCACACCGACGGCCCAGCCGACCGACCAGGGCGCCGTGACCCCGGCGACCCCGGCGACCCCCGTCGATCCCAGCGGGTCACCGACGCCCGCCGTGCAGTCACCGTCCCCCTCGGCCTCACCGTCGCCGGGCCAGACGAGCGTGGACAAGAACAACACCCCGGTGCCCGCCGACAACGTGGTGCAGGTGGACGTGACCGTGCTCGCCACCGAGGAGGGGCCGCGGCTCGCCGCCGCGCCCGCCCTCTCGGTCTGGACCGGCGGGGTCGGCCGCTCGGCGGGAGCGGGGGACTACACCAACTACACGACCCTCGTCACGGAGGTCAGTGACGAGGCGAAGGGCCAGATCGCCGCGTGGGCGAAGGCGTACGTCACCGGCGACTCGGCCGGGCTGCTGACCCTCACGGCGGACCAGAACACCAACCATCGCTACCTCGGCCTGTCCGGGTTCACGCTGCCCGACACGGGCAACGCCGTGCAGGTCCTGTCGGCGATCAAGGCCGACAAAGGACAACTGGTCGTCCGGGCGAGAGTTCTGCTTGCCAGGGCGGCCCCGGGCGGCACGGTCTCTAACGGCACCGCCCAGCAGTTCGTCACCTTCGCGGACTTCGACCTGCTCGTGGCGGCGCCGAACGGAGCACGACCCCTGATTCTCGCGTGGGGACCCGCGGGGTCCGCGGCTGAGCTGGAGCCGTACTCCAACGCCCTGACCTCCTGATCACCAACCACACACAAAGGAGACGTGACATGAACCTGATCCATCCCGCTGCAGCTCAGCTCCACGTACTCGCCATCGGGACCGGCGAGGACGGCGCCAACAACTTCCTCAAGTCCTCGATCGGCACCGCGGTGGTCGGCCTCTGCGGAGCGTTCGGCATCGTCGTCGCGGTCATCTGCATCATGCGGATGGTCAAGCACGTGAGCGGTGGCAAGCCGGGCGAGGGCTTCAAGGTCCTCGTGTTCGGCCTGCTCATCGCGGGCCTGCTGTTCAACCTGAACCTGACCATCTCCGGGGCCAAGAGCATGGGCGGCCTGGTGGAGAAGGTCTTCTCGAGCGTCACCACCGTCACAGGCTGACGGAGGACGGACCCCGGAACGAGGAGGAGCGATGGCGAACGGTGCCGGACCTGGGAACGCGCCGGGAGAGACGTCGGACAGCGTTGCCTTTCTCATCCTGGCTGTGATCCTGGCGGGCCTCGCCCTCTGCATCGTGGCCTTGGTGCCCGTGGTGTGCGCAGCGTTGATCTTTTTCACGCTGCGCCCGTTCCTGGGCCGCCGGGACTGGGTCATCGTGGCTCTCGCGGGCATCATCGGCTTCTCCTGGTATCTGCAGGACAACGCCCTCGGGTACGGCTGGTGGCTGCTGAGCTTCCTCAATGTGGGGGAGTCCTCGCCCGGCCAGGTGCCCGTCACGGTGCTGCTCTGCCTGGGAGCGGTGTTCGCGGGCATCAGCGGCGCGGTGCTCGGCTCGTCGATAGCCGCGCAGGTCCCCGACGCCGGTTCCCTCTTCCGCAGGAAGAAACTGGTCGAGGACTCGATCACGCCGAAGAAGAGCCGGCGGGAATCGCTGAAACGCCGGGTGGCCAAGAACGTGCCGATGCGCGAGATCCCGGCCATCCGCGGTCCCTACGCGACCGAGAAGAGCCGGAAACTGCCGCTCAAGGCCAAGACCATCCCCCTCGGCCTGGGCATGCGGGGCCGGCTCATCCGGCTGAGCACCCGCGAGATGGGCATGCACGGCTGTGTCGTCGGATCCACCGGAAGCGGAAAGACCATCACCCTGATGTGGATCATCGGGGCGGCCCTGGACATGGGCTTCGACGTCACCGTCCTCGACATGAAGGAGGACACCGAGCCGGGTGGCCTGCGCGACTTCCTGCGGGCGTACTCGTCGATGCACCAGGTGCCGCTGCAGGAGATCGCCCTCGGCGACGAGCAGCCGAGCTACTGGTTCAACGTGCTCGCGGACATGACCGCGGACGAGTCCTTCGACACGATCATGTCCCTGGTCGAGTTCGACGACGCCTACTGGAAGGCCCTGAACCGCAAGGTTCTGCAGCAGGTCATCCAGCTCTGTCACCAGGCCGCCGAGGTGGCACCGGAGCGGTTCACGCCGCCGACCATGCTCGAGCTCGGCAAGATCATGGAGCAGGGCAGGAACATGAAGGCCGCCGTCAAGGATCGGGTCAACGCGATCGACGCGGCCGAGGGATTCGGGTACTGCAAGAACAGGTACACCAACGTACTGACCCCGAGCGACGACGAGGCCAAGTCGGCTGGAAGCTTCGGCACCAAACTGACCGGTCTGTACGACTCCACCGCGGGGCGGCGCATCCTCGTTCCCGGCGGCGACCGGAAGATGATCGATGTGCGGCTCGGCGGGCTGACCTACGTCGGGCTGAACTCGCTCGGCCAGCCGGACATGGCCAAGATCCTCTCCTCGTCCGCGCTGCAGCGCCTGTCGGTCTACGCCGCCCAGCGCATCCAGGGCCGCGCCCCCAAGGACCGCCCACGGCTGATCGTGGTCGACGAGGCGAACTTCATCGCCCGCGACATCGCCATGAACATGCTCTCCCGGGTGCGGTCCGCGCTCTTCAACATGATCCTCTGCACCCAGGGCCCGACGGACTGGATCGACGCCGACGGCGATGACTGGTCGCGGCTGACGCAGAACATCAACTGGCTGATCGCCATGGCGCAGTCCTCACCGGAGTCCGCAGAGAAGTGCGCCGAGTTCCTCGGCGAGCGGGACAACAACCAGCTGTCCCAGCGGGTGGTCGACGGTCAGACCGTCGAGGTGGGCACCGTCGCCATGAAAGAGGAATTCATCGTCACCGCGAAGGAACTCCGGGACCTGGGCACCGGCGAAGGCTACCTGCGGGTCAACAAGCCCGAGAGCAGGGTCGCCTACGTGTGCATGCCGATGCGAACCCAGGAGCTGACCTGGTACGAGGACCAGCAGGTATGAGATTTCAACCGGACTTCCAGGAGGCCAAGGTGGACGCCGATCCCGACGACGAGCTCGCCGAGCTGAGGCAACGCGTCGCCGCCCTGGAGCGGCACACCCTGACGCTGGCCGCGGCACTCGACTGGTTCGGGCGCTGGGAGACGACCGGCGGCGAGCGGGTCACCTCGCTGCGCGCGGCCCGGATCGCCACCGGCCTGGCGGCCGTCGCCGAAGAGGACTCCGGCGTGGGCCGGGTGTTCGACCGGGCCCGTGACGGTGCGCGACTCGTCATCCACCCCGACCTCGCCCGGTTCCTCCAGGTGCCGGAGTGGACCCAGGTCGGGCGGGTCACCGCCGCCTTCGCCCGGCGCATGATGCTGGCCGTGCCGGCCTCCGCGGCCGGACGCCACAAGATCATCGCGCTGGCCGACGCGCTGGAGCGACTGTGCACGAGCGCGGGCGCCGGGTTGGTGGTCTCCGAGGATCCGGTCCGCACGATCCTCGACGACATCACCGATCCCACCCCGGCCTGCCGGGTCGCCGCCGCCAAGGATCTGCTGCGGGAGGAGAACCTGTCGGCGGCCATGCTGGACGGCGACGGAGACGGCGACATGGTGATCCGGGAGGCCCAGTCCACCGTGATCGTCGAGTTCCTGTGCGAACTGGTGGGCGAGACGGTGGAGGGGCGGCATGTCGAAGACCAGGACAACCGATAGCCCGCGGCCGCGGCCGCGGGCACGCGCGATCGCCCGGGAGACGGTCATCGTCGTCCTGCTCGCGGTCGTCCTCGCGGGGGCCTCGATCGGCCTGCTCACCCTCCAGTACGGGGGGCTGCGGTTCGGGGCCGGGGACCTGCTCACCGTCGGGCTCTTCGGGGTCGTGGTCGCGGCGGTCGTGCGCGCCACGGTGCGGCTGCACCGCCGCTGGAAGGCCGCCATCGGCCGGTTCACCGCGGCGGCGGCGCTGTGCGCGCTGGCCGGCGTCACCGGAGCCCTCGTCGTGCTGGTCCCCGCGACCTGCCCGGGCGACCTGCCCGGCTCGGGACGGTGCGGGGTGCAGGAGGCGGCCGCGTGGGGCCAGGTCGGAGGGGTGGCGGCCGTGCTCAACTTCATGCTCGCCGGCCTAGCGCTGGCCACCTTCAGGGCGGTCGGGAACGTACTCCGGGACAGCTCGGAGCAGAGCGTCGTGTGGATCCGGGCGGCCGTGGCCGCCTGGCGCCGCCGTGCCGGGAGACGGGCGCCCAGCGTGCCGCGCGGGCCGCAGGACCCGAAGGGCCGGCCGACCCCGCGCCGGGCGGACGCACAACGGGCCCGCCGCGACCGGCCGCGTGCCCGGACCTGACCAGAGCCCGCGAGAGCGCTGACCGGAGTCTAGGAGAGCTGTGCACATCGATGTCTCGTGCGGTCCCGCCTACGCGGCGGCGGTCTGCCATCTCGACGGCAACGAATCGGTGTTCGTCGAGCGCGCGGCCCTGGCCGCGCTCTCCGGCAACGTGTCGGTGACCGCCACTCTCGGCGGCGGTGGCCTGGTCAGAGGCCTCACCCGCCGATTGCTGACCGAGC
This sequence comes from Actinomadura scrupuli, assembly GCF_050971785.1. Taxonomy (NCBI): domain Bacteria; kingdom Bacillati; phylum Actinomycetota; class Actinomycetes; order Streptosporangiales; family Thermomonosporaceae; genus Actinomadura; species Actinomadura scrupuli. The sequence goes on from NZ_JBPCCU010000002.1 coordinate 1,180,265, forward strand.
AGACCCTCATCGTCGCCAAGTACACCGCCGCCCGGGGCGGCGGATGGGTGCGCGCCGCCCCGTCGTTCCCCGGTGACATCGCCGTGGTCGACATCGGCGTGACCGGGCCGCTGAAGGCCCTCTCCGGGGCTGTGCTGGCCTACGCGACGACGGTCGAGGTCACCACCCGCCCGTCCGGGGCCGCCCCGCTGATCCTGCACGGTGGTGCGGTCGCCGTCGGCCTGACCGGGACCGGTGAGATCGCGCTGTGCACCTACGGGGGCATCGAGCACCTCGAACTGGCCCCCGGCGAGACGGTGATCATCGACTCCGGCCACCTGGTGGCCTGGTCGGCCGGGATGAAGATGAAGATCGGGCCGCTCGGCGGGCCGCTCCGCTCCGTACTGACCGGTGAGTTCCTGGTCGGTGAGTTCCGCGGGCCCGGGCACGTCCTGATCCAGACCAGGGCTCCCAACCAGTTCCGCGGCTGGTTGTTCCCCGAACGTGTGGAGGGCATGGGCCATGTATGAGGTCGGCAGTCCCGGAGAGTGGGTCATCGGGCAGAAGTGGAAACGGCGGGCCTCCGGGTCACTGCGCGCGGCCGGGGCGGTGCTGCTGGGAGTCGCCGCGGCGGCCTCCTTCGTCGCCGTGGCGCTCGCCGGCGCACCGGTGTGGCGCGCGCTGGCGGCGGTGGCGGGAGCGGCCTCCGCGGCCGGCTGCTGGTACCTGTGGGCCGGGGCGCGGGACGCCCTCAAGCAGGCCGGCCAGGCCTCCGTGGGCGTCAGGTCGGAGCGCGAGGTGCGGAGCGTGCTCCGCGGTACGAACTCGGTCGTGGCCGCCGCGTACGGGCTCAAGCTGGGGGAGCGGGCCGGCGACTGCGACGTGGTGGTCTTCACCCGCGAGGGGGGCGCCGTGGCCATCGAGGTGAAGACCGGGCACGGTGTGGTCACCCTCGAGAACGGCACGATGCGGGTGGGCACCCGGCGGCTGCAGAAGAGCCCGACCGCGCAGGCGGGCGACCAGGCGCGCAGGCTGTCGCGGATGCTGGGCCGCAAGGCCGTCCTGGCCGTGGTGTGCGTCCCCGGCATGTCCAACCGGCCGTTCAGCACCGAGCAAGGGGTGTGGGTCTGTGCCAAGAAGGACCTGCGGGAGGTGCTCCGGCGGGCGCCGCGCGTGTTCGGCTCGGCCGCCGAGGCGGAGCAGACCATGAAACGGCTCTGGGAGAAGAACGCGACGTAGCCGACGGTGCGGCCGGTCAGGTGGCGGCTGCGTGGTGGGCTGCTTGGCGGGCGCCGTGACCGGCGCCCGGAAGCCCGGCGGGGGTTCCCCTTCAGGGGACGCGCGGATGCCAGATGATCGACGAGATCGTCAGCAGGACGCTTCCGCAGATGACGACGAAGGTCACGAAGCCGGGCCCGAACGACAGGCTCAGCGACGGCAGCCGGTCGGTCAGCGTCGCGACGCTCCCGGACGCGGGGGCGTCGTCGTCGGCGAAGTCGCCCACGAGGTCGTCCTCGGCGAACCAGGGGTCCTGCGCGGGCTCCTCCGGCCGGCTCTGACCGGCGTCGTGCGTCTGGCCCGCGCCCTTCGGCTGACCGGAGTCGTACTGCGGTGCCCCCCAGCCGCCCGGCGCACCGGGGGCCGAGGCCCGCATGCCGTTCCAGGTGCCGGCCGACGCGAAGGAATCCCACCCCTGGCCCTGCTCCTGGCCTTGTTCCTGCTTCTGGCCCTGCTGCCTGCCTGGGCCGCGTTCCTCGCCCTGACCCCGGTCCTGGCTCTGCGGGCCGGGCCCGGGTCCGGCGGGGGGCTCCTGGGGCTCGGTGGCCTTGGCGGACTCGTCGGGCCCTCCGGCGGACGGGGCGCCCCAGGTGGTGCTCTGGGTCCAGAAATCCCCGGGGTCGGCGGCCGGCGGTTCCGCTTCCTCGGTGTCGTCGATCAGGATCCACGTGTCGGCCGGGTCGGCAGACGGGCTCGACGGCGGTTCCTGTCCGTGATCTGCGTTCACCTGTCCGTCCTTCGATTGGTCTGAGTCAGACCGTCCGGAGGTCGGCTCAGACCGCATCCGCGATGGACGCGATGGAGTCGATGCGGGGCTCCAGGCCGTCGTGACGCGACGAGGCCGGGGCGGAGCAGCCAGGTGCGGGCGTCCCGTTGCTCATCGGCTGGTTCAGCTTCGCCAGCGCCTTCTGCTGGATCTGCCGTACCCCCTCGCGGGACAGCCCGAGACCGTCACCGATCACGCGCAGCGACTGCTCCGGCTCGCCGTCCAGCCCGAACCGGCGCATCAGCACGTAGCGTTCCCGCGCGTCGAGGCTGGGCAGCCAGTACTTGCTGATGGCACGGAGATCGAACCGGTGCAGGACCTCGTCCTCGATGTTCAGCGACGGGTCCGCCAGCCGCTCCTCCCAGGGGACCTCGTCCTCGCCGTGGCTCCCGCCGGGCGTGTGCAGGCTGTCGAGCCGCGGGGCGTCCACGACCCTGCGCACCTGGGCCTCGGTCACCCCGGCGCGCCTGGCTATCTCGGCGTAGTCCAGCGGAACGTCCTGTGCCGCCTCCTCCAGGTAGGCCCGCTCGGCGGCCAGGATCGCGGGGCGCTTCTCGAAGTCGCCCGGGTTGAGGTTGGGGTGATCCGCGTCACGGACGGCACGCAGGACCTCACGCTGAATGGGCTTGAAGGCCCAGCTGGAAAAAGGACCCTTGGCCGGGTCATAGGAGGAGATGGCCCACAACAGCCCGACCTTGCCGGCGCTCTCGAAATCCTCACTGTGTTCGGTGGACTTGGAGGTGAACATGGACACATACCTGCGGACCAGGCCGTAGTTCGCCACCATGATTTCGTACGTCAGGTTCTCGAACTCCCGCTCGGCTCTCCGCAACGCGAGCTCCGCGAGCATGTCCACCTCGCCCCCCTCACCTGCGCCGACGCTGGCGCGCAACACGGTGAGCCGCTCCTGGAGTTCCCTACGCCGGGCGAACAGTTCGTCGTTGCGGGCACGAAAGTCGTCGCTTGTCGGTCGGCTCTCACCAGGCGGCTGCACGATGTCCATATTGGTCCCCTTCGCGTGGCTCACTGCTGCGCTTAAGGGAGACCATGCCGTTAACCCTCCGAGCCCGATCGGGGCGTTGACATGATGGGTACTCGTCCCGGTTCGATCGCTGTGATAAAGGGGTACCCCCCACGGGGTCGTTCGCCTGGTCACCGGCCTGCCGGGCCCTGAGGGAGTCTCGGCGGCGGAGGCCTCCGTTGACATAAAATTGACATGACGTCGGCTTTCTGTTGCGGTGAAGGAGATCAGACGGTGTCCTGCTGATGCGAACTTCAGTGGAACCGCCGGCCGGTTCGCTTCTGTAAGTTGCCGATTCGCCGGTGCCCGGACGTTCAGTAGAGAATGGGAAGCGGTGCGGCGGCTGCTCGCCAGCAACGAGAGGAATGGGCCAGTGCGAACGATCCTGAGTGATCTCGGCCTCGAGTCACCGCTCGTCGGCATGGCGGTGACCGCGCATATCAAGTCGAGTGGTCGCGACGGGCTCATGTGCACGGTCTACGACGCGGCCACCGGGCAGGGCCGCGAAGCGGTGCTGCCGCGTGCCGACGCCTACAACCTTCCCGAGGGCGTCGCGCCGCCCAGGCTGAAGGCGGGCGACACCGTCATCGCGCTGGTCGTCGGCGTGAGCAGCGTGGTGCCCGACGCCGCCGCCCCGGACGCGGCGCAGGCGGGCACCGAACGCCTGATGCTGTCGGCCACCACCCCGGAGCTGGTCGAACGGATCCTGTCGGGGTTCGTGGACGAGATCCTCACCGGAGACGTCGTCATCAAGGGCGTCGCCCGGGTCCCCGGGGCCAAGACGAAGATCGCCGTCGCCCCCACCAGGCCGGGCGTCGAGGCGAAGGGCGCGTGCATCGGGCGCGGAGCGAGCCGCCTCAAGGGAGCCGAGAGCCTGCTCAACCGCAGCTTCGGCAGGGAGAAGCTCGAGATCATCGAGTACTCCAGCGACCGGGCGGCCTTCCTGGTCAACGCGATGAACCCGGTGCAGGTCACCGGTGTCCTGGTCGAGGGCGACAACGCGGTGGCGGCCGTCGAGACGCATCAGCTGTCCGGTGGCATCGGCGAGGGCGGCCTGAACGCTCAGCTCGCCGGCCGCCTGACCGGCCTGTACGTACGCGTGGTCAAGGGCGGCACCGACCTCCGGGCGGCGCTCACCAAGCTCCAAGCCGACCGGGCCGCCGCCGAGACCACCTGAGCGGTAGCCGATGCGACCCTTGGTCGTGCATTCGCGGGCGGGGCTCCCGCCGCGCGGTGTACAGGATCTGAACGGCGGGGACGGAGCGTCCCTGGACCAGGCGGCGCTGGTCACGGTCGGCCAGGCACTGACCTGGCAGTCGACCTTCAGCAGCGGCCCGGTCATGGCCGTCCCGCTGACCGGCGCCAGCGCGCTGGTGCTCGCCGACCGCCCTCGCGCCGGCGCCGAGCAGTGGCACGACAGGTTCGCCCGCGGCCTCGCGCACCGGATGGCGGGCGAGCTCACCATCGCGTCCGTGACCGCCGGCCTCCTGGGGGCCGCCGCCGCGGACACGGGCGACGCCGGGGAGGACGAGGAGCTGCTGGGCTCGGCGATCGACGGGCTCATGCGGCTGCTCGGCGACCTCGAGCGGGCGGAGGCCACGGCCGATCTCGGCCAGATCGTGGCCGACGCGGCACGGACCCACCTGGTGCTCCTCGGCAGGGTCACCGACCAGCAGATCTCCTGCCGTGAGCACGAGGACTTCGCGCTGCACACCGTGCGGTCGGTCTCCGGCGAGCTCCAGGGCGACGATCTGGAACGCGTTCGGGGCCGGATCGGGCTACCGTGGCCGGCCCGTACCGAGACCGGGCTCGGCCCGGACCTCGGGCTGGCCCGCTGGCGTGCCACCGTCGAGGCCCACGGTCACCAGATGTGGTGCCGTGTCGAGGACGGCCGCACGCTCGTCACCGAGCTCTGGTTGCGGAATCCGCCGCGGGACCGGCGGGCGGTGCCGAGGGCACGAGATAGCCGAAGCCGCTCTGGGTGACGATCAGCTCCTCGCCGAGCTTGCGGCGCAGCCGGGAGACGTGCTCGGCGAGCGTCCGCGAGGCCCGTCTGCTGCCCCACACGTGCAGCATGAGCTCGTCCTTGGAGACGGCCCGGCCCCGGTTGGCGACCAGGAACTCCAGGACGGCGTACTCCATGGGGGCCAGCCGCACGGGCACGCCGTTCTTGAACACCTGCCGCGCGGTGAAGTCCACCTCGATCGGTTTGATCTCGAGCAGGTTGCGCCGGACGGTCTCGGTGCGCGCGGCCGTGGCGGGCGTGCTGCGCCGCAGCACGGCCTGGATGCGGGCGAGCAGCACCTCGGGGTTGAACGGCTTGGCGATGTAGTCGTCGCTGCCGAGCCGCAGGCCGAGTGCCTGCTCGTGCGCCTCCGCCCGCGAGCTCAGCAGGATGAGCGGAGTGCTGTTGCCCTCCTCGCGCAGCAGGTGGACCAGCGAGAGCCCGTCGATGCCGGGCAGGTTGATGTCCAGCAGGACGATGTCGATGCCGCCGCGACGCAGCGTCTGATGCGCGAGCTCACCGGTGGGCACCGACTCCACCAGATGACCACGCTGCCGCAACAGCTTCGCGACGGCCTTGATGAGTCGCGGATCATCATCTACGACCAAGATCCGTGCCACGTTTGTATGGTAACGGCCCATAAATCTATGTAGGCGGATAAAACGGGTATTTGGGAGAGATCACAGTGCGCCGATGGGCTCTCTGCTGCGGGGTGACCCTGTCCCTGATCATGGTGGCGGGATTCGGGGTGGGCACCGCACCGTATTACCGCGTCGGCGCCGGCCCGGTGGTCCAGGTCGGCCCGGCGGCGGGTGGGCGCTGGTCCGTCACCACGGTGCGGGTCAGGGACACCACCTGGTTCCAGTGGGCGGCGGCGGAGCTCACCGGAGAGCGCCTGGTCCGGGCGGGCGGCGGCCCGGCGGTGGCGCAGCACGCGGCGATGGACGGCGCGCAGACCAGCGCGACGCTGGTCGCCGCTCAGCTGGCGGCGAGGCGCATCCCGGTCGGCGCCGCCGGGCTGCAGGTCACCGACGCCTCCGCGGGGCTGCAGCCGGGTGACATCGTGCTGGCCGCCGGGGACACCGTGGCCCTGACGCCGCTGCGCGCGGCGTCGGACCTGCCGGTGGCCGCCGGGCGCCCGGGGGAGTCCCTGAGCGTCCTGGTCGTGCCCAGGGCCGCCGACGGCTCGTGGGGCGCGGCCGAGACCAGGCGGGTGCCCGGCTCCCGGCTGGCGCTGCTGCACGCCGTGCCGGAGGTCTCCGCCGTCGCGTACCGCCTCGGGGAGATCGAGGGCTCGTCGGCCGGCCTCATCCTGGCGCTGGCCCGCCTCGACGCGCTCACCGAGGGGGACCTGACGGGCGGGCGCCGCATCGCCGGGACCGGTTCGATCAGCCTCGACGGCACCGTGACCACCGTGGGCGAGGTCGGCGTGAAGGTGAAGGCCGCGGCGTCGGAGGGCGCCGGTGTCTTCTTCGTGCCGGCTCTCGAACGCGACCAGGCCGTGCGCGCGGCCCGCGGCACCGCGACGTCCGTCGTCGCGGTCGGCTCGGTGGCCGAGGCGGTCAGATGGCTGTGCGCCCACGGTGGCCACGCGACGATCTGCTGACGTGCCGCCCGGTCACCGGAGCAGGGTGCGGCCCGACGAGCTCATGGACCTCGACCTCGGCGACATCTCACCCGACGACGTCAGGCGAGTCAGGCGTTCTCGGGGCGGCGGACGTGCGGCAGCAGCGCGGCGAACATCCGCCGGTGCACCACCGGCTCGGCCTCACTCAGCCATTGGAACAGTTGCCCGTACACGTCCGCCGGTGACCCGGCGAACGCGGCGCCCCGCGAAGCCCGCGCCGCCTCGAACCGGGCGGTCTGCTCCAGGCCGTCGGGCTGTACGTAGACGAATCCGCGGACCTGGACGCCGCGGGGCACGGCCGAGCGCATCGACTTCACCGCGCCGGTGATGCCGGTGTCACCGCCGGGAAAGCGCTGGCCGTCGGCGAGCAGCGCTCCGCGATCGGTCCACGTGTAGGTGGCGGCGGGCCAGCATCGCACCATGATCAGTGCGAGCCGGTTGTCGCGAAGGACGGCGTGGTCCACGTGACAGCGGGCCTGGCCCGGCAGCTGTGGCGGGATGAGGGAATGCACGATCCGGGTGCCCGGCAGGCTGTGCAGGCCTTCCAGGTGTTCCGCGCTGGCTTGGGCGTTCTGGCGGGCGGCCGCGCTGGTCAGACCTGCTCCGGGAACGTTGAAGATCTGGTAGCCGAGGGAGTCGGGGCCGACCAGGCTGTCGAGTTCGCGGCCTCGCCGGACGATGTACGGTCCGGCCGCGAGACCGGCGCCGGCCGTGAAGAGCCCGGTCAGCGCCAGGCAGAGCGCCCAGGAGTCGGTCCCCCCGGCGTCGAGGGCGGTGAGCACGGCGGTGAGTGCGAAGATCGCCACGCACACCGCCCATGGCCAGGTCCGTGAGCGCAGCGCGGCCTGGGTGGAGATGATCGGTGCCGCCACGACGGGCAGGAGCAGCAGCAGCCCGAGATTCAGCGGGAGCCCCGCGGGCCACAGCGCGTACACCGCCACCAGGCAGACCACGCACCAGATCGCCGCCGCCAGCACCAGGGTCCAGTGCGCACCGAACCGCGGGCGTACCCGGACGGCCGGCTCCGTGTCAGGGGCCGCGCCCGCCTTGCCCTTGGCTCCCGGCCTCACCTTCGTCCAGCGCGCCGCCTTCCTCCAGCGCGCCGCTTTGGTCCAGCGCGCCGCCTTGGTCCAGCGCGCCGCCCTCTTCCAGCGGCCCGCCTTCTTCGAGCGGCTCCCCTTCTTCCAGAGATCCTCCTGGGTCCAGGGGTCCCCCTTGGCCCACGGATCGGACGCCGGCGACTCTCCGGCGGCCGAGGCTCCGTCCGGTTCGCCCGGGGCCCCGGGCCGGGGTGGTCGCGGTCCCGGCGGGTCCGGGGGCGGTGGGCTCGGTGGCGGTGGGCTCGGCGGCGGAGGGCTCGGCGGTGACCAGGTGCCGCGGGCGTCGTACGCGGCGCGGGCCAGCGGGTCCTTCAGGGTCTCGTGCGCGGTCTTGACGAGGCGGAACAGGCCGGTGGTCCCGCTGGTGTCGGGATGCACGGCACGCATCGTCTTGCGATAGGCCCGCGTGATCTCTTCGGACGTCGCGGACCGCGCGATCCCGAGGATCTCGTAATAGTCGGGTTGCTCGTCGTTTCCCATGGGTCTCATTCGTCATCGGTCGCTCCCGTACACCGCCGCACGGGACCGGTTCATCTGTGAACCGTCCGTGGAACCGCCGCGGGTGCCCGACCGGGTTGGCAGGGATTGGTAGGTTCGCTGGCCGGAATACCAGCGGATCGGACGGTTTCATGCGTGTGCTGATCATCGACGATGACGCCGCGATCCGGCGGCTGCTCCGGATGATCGTGGAGGGCGAGGGTCACGAGGTGACGCTGGCCGGGGACGGCGCGGACGGTTGGCGTACGCTCACCGGGCCCCTGCCGCCGGACGTGCTGATCCTGGACCGGATGCTGCCGGACATGGACGGCGCCGATCTGCTGCGGCGGCTGCGTGAGGAGGAGCGCACCAGGGATCTGCCGGTGCTGCTGCTGACCGCCGCGGCACACCGGTCGGCCCGGCTGGACGACGGCGGGCCCACCCGCGTCGTGGCCAAGCCCTTCGACCTCGCCGAGTTCCGCGCGCTGCTCGCCGAACTCGCGGCCGGATGAGCAGAAGCCGGTCGGCGGGACGGGACCTGTCAGAAGATGGAGGGCCCGCGCTGCGGGCCCTCCAGGTGATGCTGATCTCGCTCGCGTGCCGCGGGCGGGATCGGTCTCAGCAGAGCGCTTGGAGGCGCTCCGCGAAGGTCCTCGCCTCGGCCACCGCCTGACCGGCGGTCAGCTCCCGCGCGACGCGCTCCAGCGCCTCGAACGAAAGCTCGATCGGACCATCGGCGTGCAGCCGAGCACGTCGGTCGGTCGACTTGTAGTAGAGGTAGACGACCTTGACACGGCCGTCCACGACCAGGGCAGACGCGCCCCAGCCCGGCTCCCCGTCCCACTGGCCTCCCTGGGTCTGCCAGAGGTCGCAGGTAGCGTACGAGCCTTGCTGGCGAGCGGGAAGGAGGTGCTCCCTCTCCAGCACCGCGGCAGAGGTGTGGCGGAATTCGAGTTCCACTTCGATACTCCTTCTTGTTTGTACGACCACTGCCCACGACTGTTCGGTGGACGGTGGGGAGGCGCAACCACGTTCTCGTGCTGATCCTCGGCGGCGGCAGGCCCGGGGGGCGGTCAGCCGGTGGCGAGGGGCAGCCACAGGCTCACCCGCAGGCCGCCCGAGGGGGCGGTCGCCAGCTCGATCCGGCCGTGCATGGCCGTCATCATCACGTTGGCGATGTGCAGGCCCATTCCCGAGCCGGGAAGGTGCTCCGCGGCGGAGCGGTAGTACGGCTTGAGGACCAGGCGCTGTTCCTCGGCGGGGATGCCGGGCCCCTCGTCGGCGATACTGATCACGCCGTAGCGGCCGTCACGTTCGCGTACGGTCAGGGTGATCTTGCCGGTGGGGGCGTACTTCTCGGCGTTGCCGAGCACCAGCATGATGCACTGCCGGAGCCGTACCGGATCCCCCGAGACGACGGTGCCGGCCGGTGCGTCGAGCTCCGCGCGCGCCGCCACGGACGGGATGCCCCGCAGGGTCCTGCGCAGCACCGAGGCGACGTCGACGGGTACGGCCCTCGTCGCCGGCGCGGCGGCGGGGTCGGCGTCGATGACGAGCACCATGTCGCCGATGACGTGCTGCATCATCTCCACGGCGTCGAGGATCGCCTCCAGGGATCCCGTGGTGGCCTCCTGGGCCGGCAGGCTCTCGCCGAGCAGCTGGGCGTGACCGCGGATGGCCGTCAGCGGGCCGTGCAGCTCGTGATGGACGGAGTTCAGCAGCAGGTGGCGCATGGATTCGAGCTGCCGCTGCGCCGACTCGTCCACGAACACCGCGGTGAGGAGCTCGCGCGCCGACGGATCGGCCGGAGTCGAGGATGAGACCTGTACCCACAGGGACCGGCCGGCGTGCGTGACCAGCCGTACGCTGCCGCGGGGCGAATCGGCGAGGCGCACCCGGGACTCCTCCTCGTCGTAGAGGAAGAACAGGTCGTCGTCGCGTTTCCCGAGGGCGTCCCGGGACGCGATGCCGGTCAGATGCGACATTGCCACGTTCCACACGGCGATCCTGCCCGCCGGATCGATGGCGAGGATCGCGACGTCGGAGTGGTCGATCACCGCGCTGAGCCGGGAGCGCTCCTGCTCCAGTGCGTGCGCCGACCGCTGGTTGGCCCAGAGCGCGCCCAGGGCCCGGGCGGTGCTGGTCAGTGCTCCGCCGAGGACACCGGAGGTCATCCGGGAGGCGTTGTACGAGCCGCCGCGCCGCGTCCAGCCGAGCAGCAGGTACCCGATGTCCCGGCCGTCCGGGGCGCGCAGCGGAGTGTGCACGCCGGCCCGCCAGCCCGCGGGCCGTACCCACCGCGGGATGAGCGCCGGCCGTCCGGCCCGGCCGAGGCCGGCGAAGGTCTGGTGGCCGGGCGGTGGCCGGTCGTGCACGGTGCAGCCGTCCGTGAGCGTCGCCAGCAGCCAGACCTCTCCGGCGGGCAGGCTCGTGTGCAGCCAGAGCTGGTCGGCGCGCAGGATGCGGCGCAGGTCCGTGCTGAAGGAGGTGAGGTCCGCGGCGGTCGTCATCCGCACGGCCATGACGTGCGGCAGCTCCAGCAGCTGCTGCGCGATGCCCAGCGCGCCGTCCTTGGCGAGGGCGTCGTCGGTCTCCAGGTAGTAGGCGAACAGGGCGAGCAGGGCGAGCAGCCCCCACAGCACCCGGCCCGTGTGCGCGGCCTGGAGGATGAGGACGGCGAACGCGACGGCACAGCCCGCCTCCGCCAGGCAGCTCCAGCCGCGCGCGTACGGTCCCGGCCGGCGTGCCGCGGGCGAGTCCGTCAGGCAGCCGATCAGCACGCCGGCGACGACGAGCGCCCCGACCTGCCACGTGCCGGGCGTCGTCGAGGGCAGGCCGCTCGCGGCGACCGGCAGACCCGCCGCGGCCAGGACGAGGGCGCCGCGGGCCGCGTCGGACACCGCCCTGCCCCAGGTCCGTCGCAGCAGGCCGTCCACCAGGAGGACGGCGACGACGCTCGCGGCGACCAGCACCGGCACCGGGACCAGGCAGTAGCCGATCGGCGTGACGAAGGCCATGACCGACACCGTCAGCTGACCGGTGGGCCCGTCCGATCGGGAGCGCCCGGCCCGGGCGAGCCCGAAGGCGGCCGTCAGCGTGGCCGCCGTCCACCAGTTGTCGGGGCGGGGGTCGTCGGTGAGGCTCCACGCGCCCGCGTACAGGCAGAGGGCTCCGGCCCACGTGCACAGGGTCAGCCGCGCGGACCGGCTCATGGCGCCGGCGGTCCGGCGCTGGGGAGGCCCATGAAGCCCTTTCACGAATTATGGCGGTTAACACGTGATAGTCGGCCGCAACCTACCACGAAGCCCCTTTTTTGCGTCGATTTGCTGGTCACACGGCTAATGCTGCGTTCGGCGCCGTACCGGCGGCGCCACGGGGGTGCCCGCCCCCCGCGAGCGGCGGTGGTCGTCGGCTCCGGTGATCGGGCGGGAGGGCGGCGACGACGGTGATGAGGCTTGGCCCTCCGGTGCACCGCCCGGACGGTCGTGTCCGTAAGTCCCTACAAACGAGAGGAGGGTGCGATGAGCCGACCCCGAAGGGCTTGCTCCTGCCTGATCTGTACGGGATCGCGCAGTGACGATCCGGTCGTGGACGGTCACGTTCCCACGATCATGGACGAGGGATGGACCGTGGTCGACAACGGCGACAGCGGACGCCCGTCCTGGTCGTACACGGTGGGCCTGTGGCACCACCAGGGCTGGCCCGAGCTGGTGATCTGCGGTATGGACAGTGACTGGCGGGCCACGTTGCTCGGCCAGGCGGTCCTGGCCATGGAGCACAAGCAGGGCTGGTCCGGCGACGTCGACCTTGAACTGGGGTTGCTGTTCATCAAGTTGACGGAGGTGGACCCCGGCTGGGGAGCCACTCGTCTGCTGGAACAGTCCGCCGCGTTCTACCGGAGCGATGTCCCCCCGCACTGTCAGCTGGTCTGGACCGATGCGGACGGGAACTTTCCAGGTGACAACGGCTTCGACGAGAAGCTCCTGGAGGCTCAGCCGGACCTCGCCGTGCCGTGGCCTGACCATCGGCCCGGCGTCTGGCCGCGGCTGGGGCACCGGCCGTAGTAGCGGTCCCCGCGGACTCCGGCCCGCGGGACCGTCAGGAGGCAGAAGGCACCTCGCGTGATGCGGGGTGCCTTTTCTCGTTGCCCGCACCCGGACCCGGTCCCTGTCCCGGTCCGGGGAGCTGGCGACCACCGAGGGCGCGTGGACGGTCCTCTCGGTAAGCCCCTACAAACAAGAGGAGAGCACGATGAACGCTGCTCGAAGGCCGTGTTCGTGTCTGATTCACCAGGGTCTGAAGACTGGTGACCAGGTGGTGGATCGTTTACTCGAGAAGGTTCGCGGCCACTTCTGGGCCATCAGCCACGAAGGCGGCGACGGTCTTCCGTCCTGGGCCCTCACCGTGGGCCTGTGGCACACCTTCGGTCTGCCGGAACTGCTGGTCTGCGGTCAGGACCGCCCCGGGCGGACCGCGACCCTCAGCCAGGCCCGCCTGGCTCTGGACTACGGCCTCCTCCAGGTCGGGCAGGTGGACCGGGAGGTGGCGTGGCCGCACGTCAAGGTCGGTCGTGTCGACGAGAGCTGGCATGGGACCGGCCTGATGCGGACTCCCTCCGTGTTCTACGCCGGAGCGCTCCCCGAATACCGGCAGCTCGTCTGGGCCGACGGACAGGGGATCTTCCCCGGCGAGGAGGGCCATGCCGGGACGCCCGGTGGCCAGCCGGACCTCGCCCTCCCGTGGGGTGACCACCCGGCCGGTGCCTGGCGGGATCTGGGCGGCCAGGCCTGACACGTCACGGACGGGCCTCCGTCCGTGACCGTTCGGAACCATGGGGTGCCTCGTCGACCGGCGAGGCACCCTTTTCCTGCCGATGGGCACAAACACAAAGTGTGTCCCGGCACGTGACGGCGTGAAGCCGCCCCGTGCCGGGACACCGGAGCTCACCCCGCGCGGTCGTTGTGACGACCACGCGGGGCAGGTCGTGCCCGAACGGGAGCGGCGTGGAGCCGCCCCCGCCCGGACACTGGTGGTCTACCCCGCGAAGCCGTTAGGCTACACGGCGTAGAGCGACGGGAGCAGGCCGGCGAGGTCGAACCTTTCGCCGTCCCGCATCGTCCTGAGTCGCGTCACTTCCCTGTCCCTGAGGGTGACGGTCTCCATCTCTGTGGGATGGCTGACCCTCACGCCGCTCGGGTTGTGGAAGATGACGTCCCTGCCCGGATCCTGCCGGTACATCACACCCGTGGAGGGGATGATCTTCCCGTAGGGGAACAGGGCGACCGCTCCGTGGAACTCCAGGCCCCAACGCTTGGCGATCACCGGAGTGAACGCGTCCACGGAAGCCTGGATGGTGCTCTCGACGTAGTCGTTGATCGAGATCACCGGGCCGTTCTGACTTGCTCTGAGAACGGCGGCCGTGTAGGAGGCTCCGCAGAGCTCCTGCACAGTCTGGAGGTAGGGCGTCAAGGGCTTCCGTTGGAGGTGAACCTCCGGACGGAGGGCCGGTGACAGCAGCGCGTCCCAGATGGGGTCCCCCTGGTTGCGCATGACATCGACCAGGTCCTGAAGGTTGACCTCGCGCTTGAACCGGCGTCTGATCCTCCCGCGGAGGATCTCGCCGACCGGCGCGAGCTCGTCCTTCTCGACGATCTTGATCTTCTTGTACCGGTTGCCCAGCATTTCCTGGAGCAACTGGCGGAAGAAGGCCCTGTCCATGGCGTTGCGCTCATCGTCCTGGTCGAACCAGGCGATGGACGCATCCCGCGAGATCTTCTTGGCCTGAGCGTAGCGCAGGATGTACGTGTAGTACTCCTCGCGCGGAACGTTCAGGTTGATCGTAAAGCGGGTCTCTCCCGGCGAGCGGGAGATCACCTTTGCGATCGCGCAAGCCGACCGCCACGCGTTCTCCAACTCGTAGAACACGAGATCCGGGACGAACCCGGCGGAGAGCAGGCGGCTGACGGTGTGCTCGTCCGCGCCGTGTGAGCCGAGCTGGAAGGGCGCCCTACCCCGTCGGAAGAGGCCCAGTCGCGTTTCCGCGACCGTGCCCTGGTTGGAGCCCAGGCATCCTCCGGTCACGATGGTGACGTGGGCCGGCCTCGTTGCGAAGGCCTGCTCCACATCGCCGTGAACGGCGAAGTGCTCCTGGGCAGCGCCCGTCCCGAGGCCCGTGAAGGCCGACTGGACGTAGCGCTTGTCCTCCCTACTGCGGAGTTCGTACATCACGCTGGGCGACACCGCGACGTTCCGCAGGCCGAGACCCTGGATCAGGGCCTCCAGCCTTCGGGCGTTCTTGGTCGCACCGCCCCCCTCGCCGTACAGGACACCGTCGTGGGTGCCGCTGATCGGCTCGGGCGAGTAGAGCCAGTCCCGAGTGATCTGGACCGGCTCACCCGCCAGGAAGTGGGGGGTGACGCGGGAGGTGTTGGGCCCGTCGGGGTCCAACTCCGTCGACCAGCGGATGATTCCGCTGTTCTTCGATGACATGAGCCACCTTTCTCGGTTGTGCGCGCCACGGCTCTTGCCGGGGCGACCCGGTTCCGAGAACCAGGCAGAGGTGACCGTGCGGAACCTGGACGCGACCGCAACATGAGGGGTCTTGGGAACGTGCCAAAAACGAGGTCTTACGAGGTCACGCGGTTGTCGGACGCGCCGCGCAGCCCGTGCCGGGCATGCGAAAACGGCGGGGAGGATCGCTCCTCCCCGCCGTGATTGGTTGTGGCGCCGTTCAGCGCCGTGTCGGACGTACGGCCCAGCCGGCGGACGCCGCCATGCAGACCAGGATGATCCCGGCCACGTTCAGCGGGGTCATCCACTGGGCCAGGCCGAACAGCTCGGCCGTGGTGGCCAGCACCGGTGCGAGCACCGGCACGGAGCGCACCATCGCCGAACTGGTCGGCTGTGACCGGGCCTTGCGCAGGTGCGCCAGGAGCGTGATCAGGCACACCCACAGCAGGCCGGTGACGAAGGCGAACCCGGCCAGCAGCAGGGTCGCCCAGGTCGGGTCATGCGCGGTCAGGACCGGCACCGCCAGGACCGTCAGGGCCATCCAGCCGAAGGCCGGGAAGGCACTGTCGTGCCCGGCGCGTGCCTTGCGCCTCGCGATCTCGGTGAGGATCGAGATGCAGATACCGCACAGGGACGCGCTCGCCACACCCTCGCTGCCGAGAACGTGGTGCCACGGGTCGCTGAGCAGGAGCACGCCCATTCCGATCAGCAGGAGGACCGCGAACCGGAGCAGGCTGGAGTCGTGCTCGGCGGGCACGGAGTACCAGAACCAGTAGATCGTGCAACCGGCCAGCGCCAGCGCGATTCCGTAGCCGAACGGCAGCCTGTGGCCGATCACGAACGTGGTGGCCATGGCGACCGCGATGGAGATGCGGAGGACGGCCGTCCGTGCCACGGGAGTGCCGGCGCCCACCGACGCCTCCGGCTTCGAGGTGAGCAGGAGCAGCACGGTGCCGCCGATGGTCTGCAGAGCCACCACCATCAACGGCGCGGGCCCGATCAGCCCCGCCGCTGCCGCCGCGATGAACTGCGCGGTGATGAGCACGCCGAGTACGACGACGAAGGCGAGGACGGTGAGGCCGAGGCTGAAGGATCGCCCCGCCCTTCGGATGTTCTCTGGCATGACGCCAAGTTCCTTTCTCGTTTGTTTCGCGCGGACGTTGAGCCCGTGCGCGCCGGTTCCGAGAACCGGGCAGTGGTGACCGTGCCGAGTGGGGCGACCGAGGCAACGGAGGCGATCTGCGGTGAGCGACGGCACGAGGCCGCTACGACCGTGCCGATCTGGTGAGGCGGGCTGAATGGCCGGGGTAAGCGAATGTCCCGGTGGAACGGCATGGAGCCGTCCACCGGGACATCGTTGTCACGTCACGCAGCCTCGCGTCCCGGTAGACCGGCGGATGGCCGTTCTACCGGGACAGCGCCGTCACGTTACGTGATCTTCAGCCCCGCGACCGCGGTCGCACGGGGCAGCAACGTGGAGATCGTGCGGTGGAGCGGGTTCACCTGGAGCGCCCCAAGCCACCGCTGCGGTTCACCGCTGTCAACGGTGATCGCTCGGACCAGGTCCTGGGCGAGCACCAGCGTGTCGCCCGTAGGATCCGGGAAGCCCACCGCGATGGCCAGGCCGTCTCTTGCCGCCCCGGCCAGCGTGACGGCGTGGGCCGTCAGGATGAGCTCGTCCATGGTGCCGATCGTCCCCGGGAGGCCGGCCATTTCCCGGAGTTCCGGATCGAGCGCGTGCGTCCACACCGTGTTGGCGCTGTGGCGCATGACGCCGACCAGGTCGTCCAGGGACGGGACCCGATCCTTCCCGAGGGCCGTGGAGAGATGCCGGCCGGCGAGCAGGAGCTCGTCGTGGGCGGACACGCGGACGCGCCCGTGTCCGTCCCCCAGCATCTCGCGCAGGAGGTCGCGGAAGAAGTCCTCCGCGAAGAGGCTGCTCCGCGACACCAGCTCCACGTACGCGAGGTAGTCCTCGTGGGAGATGGCGCCCTGGTGCAGCCCGTCGATCATCCGAAGCCAGCGCTGTTGGCGCGGAATTCCGATGCGGATCGGGATCTTCCTCCGGCCGGCCGGCGCGCCGCTGAGAAGCACGGCGAGCGTGCTGGCGTTGAGCTGGATCTCCGCCAGTTCTTCGAGCGAGACCTTCGACCCTCCGGACGCCAGGTCGTCGAAGTCGGCCCCGAGGTTCACCCAGGGCACGAACGTGATGAGGTCCGAGCCGGCGCGGAACGCCAGGTCGACTTCGCCGCTGATCGCCCAGTGGCCGTGGTAGGAGCCGACTTTGACTCCGACGTACTCGGTGCCGCTGGAACGGTGGCGGATGAGTTCGTCCATGACCGAACCCTGGATGCCCAGGCCGCCGAGCAGGGCGTTCATCTGCCACCATGTCTGGCCCCAGGGGCCGGACGCGGTCAGCCCGCCGGACGGCTGGTGGATCCAGTCGGAGAGGATTCCCTCACGTGGACCGGTCCGCGGCCGGGGCGGGGTGGCGGTGGGGTTCCGTGGATCCCCACCCGGTAGGGGGCGAACGAGTTCGCCGCCATCTGATGACACAGTGCCGCCTTTCTGGGTTGTGATCCGCCCGCGCACTGCGCGCGGGCGGCCTGGCTCCGAGAACCAGGCAGGGGTGACCGTGTGAGGGCGGAGGCGTACGGCAAGCTCATGGGGTTGATCAGTGATCGCCGGGTGAGAGCGGAATGTCCCGGTGGGGCGGCGTGCGGCCGCCCCACCGGGACACGGTTCGTTCGGCCACGCGGCCGCCGGGGCGGCTACCTGGCGTAGATCTCCCGGAGCAGGCGGCCGAAAGGCACGCGAGTGTCAGAAAGATCCGGTTCGGTGACTCGAACCTGTAGGTCGTCGGGCTGCGCGGTGAGAAGGCCGGTGGCCGTCTCCAGTCCCAGAATCCTCGGGAACGGATGCATGGTCAGCACCCGGAACGGGAGGCTCTGCTGCAGCTCGTCGAACCCTGTGGGGAGTTCCGCCCCGCTGGGCGCATCCACCCGGATGACGGGGCCGCTGAGCGCGTCCCGTTCCAGGTCGGCCGTGCGGGCCGCCTCGATGAGGGTGGGTGCTGTGTGCGGCGATCCCTGGACCGGCTCCGGTGCGAAGGCGTGGAACGGACCGGGATGTTCGAGCAGTACCTCGTCGACCACTTCCCGTAGGGTCGGTACGCGACCCCGCGTGAGGTGCTGATAGAGACGCTGCCCGAGGTGAACGAGCCGGTCGCTCACGTAGACGCGAACCTCGGCGCCGTGGGAGTCCATCATCTCGTCGATGACGAGGCGATAGCGCTCTTCCACGAGCCGGGCACGTGCCACCACCTGGTCGAGCCGGCGGATGCATTCGTCCGGGGTGAGAGCGCCCCCCTGGGCCGCGTCCAGTACGCGCAGCATCGCCGGTACCGGAGACGTGTCGAGACGGATCTGCGGGCTGGGCAGGAGACCTCCCAGGCTGCGGACCAGGCTGACGGTTCCGTGGGCGAGCTGCTGGATCGTGGCCCATTCGTCGGGGGACAGCAGTGGCTCGGTGAACACCTCCGCGTTCGGCCACATGCCGGTGACGAAGGTGATGAATGCTCCGGGCCGCGAGGCCGGGTGCACGGCCGCATTCCCCATGGCCCAGTGCTGGAGGCCGTGGGCGAACGTGACTCCGGCATAGGCCCGGACAGCGGACCTGGTGTCGTAGACGACGTCGTCCCCGACCTCGGCCCTGGAGCCGATGGAGGCGAGCAGCGCCGCCAGGTCCTCGCGGACCTCGTCGGCGCCGGGCACGTCGGCGACCGGGCGGCCGTCCGGCGTGCGGGGGCGGTCATGGTGCAGGCCGTCAGGGAGGTCCTTGCCTCCCGGCGACCAGTGATGGAGTGCGAGGACGCCGCCGTCCGTCCTCGCTCGGTAGGGTCTGATCACTTTTCACCTCTTCCTGTTTTGTTCCGTCCGCGCACCGCGCGGGCGACCCGGTTCCGGGAACCGGGTACGAATGACCGTGTGGAGAGGGCGGCGGGCCGCAGGTCCGGCCGTGAGACCCCTGGGGAGTACCGGGAGCACCGGGCGGGGCCGGAAAGACGAACGGTGGGGAGGAATGATCCTCCCCACCGTCGGGTGGGTTGCGGCGCCTTTCAACGCCGCGCTGATGAGGTCTTGCCGCGACTCTCCGCCCGCGAGACACCGATTCCGGCCATGCAGACCAGCGCGATGCCGCACATTTCCAGGGCGGAAGGCTGCTGGGACAGCGCGATCAGCCCTATGAGGGAGCTGATCGCCGGTTCGAGGCCCAGCAGGACCCCGTTCGTGCTCTGCGAGATCCGTCGCAGAGCCGCGATCTGCAGGAGTTGCGGAACGCCGGACCCGGCGAAGCCGGACGCCATGGCCCAGACGAGCACGTGCGGGTTCGCCCAGTCGTCGTTCATGAAGATGAGCGCCGACGAGAACAGGACGATCGCACTGATCGTGGTGGCCGCGGCGACGACCTTCTCACCGTGGACGGCGTGCCGGGACACCTGCGTGATGTGCCCCATGATGATGAGGAAGTTGGCCCAGCAGGCGGCACTGACGAGTGCGAACAGCACACCCCAGCCGTCGATCTCCCCCTGCAACGGGTTGGTGAGAACGAACACTCCGCCCCCGGCCAGCAGTGGCCAGAGCAGAGCCGTGAGCCGTCGGGAACCGGTCCCGGCGCGGTACGACTTGACGGCCGCGACGCCGAGCGGGCCGAGGAACGACAGCGCGGCCGTGGTTCCCAGCGGCAGTTTCTGCGCCGCGTACAGGTACGAGGCGTTGGAGATCGCGTTGCCGATCGCGAGAGCGGCGACCATCAGCAGCAGCGCTGGGCCGAGGCCCTTGATCCGCGAGAGGACGTAGGAGATCTGCTCGCGCCTTCGCGTCAGGAACGCACCGAGGCGCGCGTACGCCCACTTCAGAGCGGGTCGGATGTGCCTCCGCCCCGTCCACAGCAGGAGGGAGAAGGCGCCGGCGCCGATGCTCAGGGCCGAGGCCATGAGCGGCGACACGTGATCGGACAGCAGAACCGCGAACGCGGCTCCGCCCTGTTGGCTGGTCAGCGCCAGCACGACCAGGAGAGGTCCGGATACCGAACCTTTCCTATCGGAATT
Organism: Actinomadura scrupuli; assembly: GCF_050971785.1. Classification (NCBI taxonomy): domain Bacteria; kingdom Bacillati; phylum Actinomycetota; class Actinomycetes; order Streptosporangiales; family Thermomonosporaceae; genus Actinomadura; species Actinomadura scrupuli. Next base: position 1,200,138 of record NZ_JBPCCU010000002.1, read on the forward strand.
CTTGTTTGTAGTCATGATCGGGACCGTGCCCGGGTGCCGGCCGTTCGGCAACCGGAAGCGCCGGCGTTCCTGGCCGAGACCGGTGGAGGCACGCGGGCCGAGCAAGAAACCGGCTCCCCACCCCGTCGGGGTCGAGAGCCGGTCGTGTGGCAGCGTGGCTATCCGTCCTCGGTCCAGGCGTCGACCCGGAGTCGCACCGAGACGGCACGCGTGTACTGGGGGAAGGTGAATTGGCCGTTGTAGCGGGCCGCTCCTTCGCTCCCGGTGATGGTGGCGCGCTCCGTCGCGGAGAGCTCAGGCACAGGCCCGGTCGCCCTGACCGCGATGACCAGGTGCTGCCTGTCGCCGCCCTCGTAGACGTCGAAGGCCCGCACGGTGAGGCTGCGCATGCCTTCGATCCGCACCACGGGGAACATCGCCATGACCAAGGCGATGGCCGCGTTGCCGTACTGCGACATTCCCCAGGACCTGAGAGTGGTGTCGAGAACGAGCCGGCTCATGGCCATCCGGTCCTCGTCGTGGTACGTCAGCTTCAGCCGCCGGCGTCCTTTGGTGAAAGCCCGATCCATCAGGCCTACTCCTCTCTGGTTTGTAGGTTGCGGGTCGTACCGTCCGCGTGGTCCGGGCCGGAACAAGGACACCGGGGGCCCAGGAACGAAGAATGTCCCGGCGGGAGCGGCATGAGCCGCCCCGCCGGGACACCGTCGTACGCCCTACGCAGCCGGCACCGGGGTGCGGCTACACGGGGTAGGTCGCGGCGAGCATGAAGTCGAAGGACCACAGACCGCCGCCGTTGTTGCGGAGGACCTGCCGGGTGCCGTCGCCGGCGCCCGGACCGCCGCCCGGGTGGTACGAAGCGGGATCGGCCCGCAGGTTCCCGAAGATCTTCGGGAGCGGGTACACCGCGACGACCCTGAAGAGGAGCTCAGGATCCCGGGCGTTGATGTGCAGGCCGTAGGCCTTGACGAAGGCCATCGTCCGTGCCGTGGGCTCGGGGGCGTCCACCGCGATGACCGCGCCGTCCGCCGCCGTGCTCATCAGCGTGACCATGCCGGCCATGTCGATCAGCCGGCTGACCGTGTCGATAGACCCGCCGAACTCGGGGCCGACGTCCCGCTGGACTCCGGAGTGCAGTGCCCAGCGCCAGAGCCGGCTGCCCCTGGACAAGGCCAGGAGCACGTTCTCCAACTGGGGAACGGACCCCTGCCGGAAGGCACCGTAGAGGTACCGCCCAGCGAGGTGCAGTTCGTGGTACGAAAGGACCTGATGGAAGTGCGAACCCAGCATCCGCTCCAGGAGCGTGGTGAAGTGCTGCTCCAGGAGGAGGCTGTGCGCCTTCACCCGGTCGAACCAGGCGAGGCACACCTCCGATGAGATGAGTCCCTGCTGTGCCGCGTCCAGCACGGCCAGCCAGTGTTGCTCGCACGGGATGTCGAGCCGGATCCGCGTGTTGCCGCGGACCCACTCCGGCCTGCCGAGGATCAGCTTGGCGATCGTGCTGGCGAGGCGTTGGACGGTCTCCAGCTCATCGAGCGAAAGACCCTGCTCCGCGTACGTCACGGAGATCACGCGTTCGCCCCGCTCGGCGAGTTGGGCCAGCATCTGCTCCGATGCCAGCTCGGCCAGCGGGAACGACCGCGTCGACGTGTGCGCGAGCATGTCGATCTTGGTGCTCAGGCTGGCGCCCGAGACCACGGTGAAGCCCGGGTCGGACCCGAGGGCCCAGCGGACATCACCTTCGATCGCCCAGTGGTCGCGGCCGGCACCGCACGTGATCCCGGCGTAGGCCAGGTCGATGCCGGAGGTGATCTCACGGATGAGATCTCCCGTGACCGAGGCGTCCTCCAACCCCAGGGCGCTGATCAGAGCATCCACCTTGTGCCAGGGAAGGCTCCCCAGGCGGTGGACATTCGATCCGCTCCGGAGGTCGTCGCGGTGCTCGTGGAGCCAGCCCGTGACGAACTCCGTCTCGCCGGACTTCAGCGACAGGGGGGACAGGACCGGGATGGCCGGGTCGAGCGGATGCCTCCCGACCACCAGATAGCGAATGGAATCGCCGTTGTCGGATGACACGATGTCACCTCTTCTCTTGGTTGTACGCGCCCGCGCGCTGCGCGCGGACGGCCCGGTTCCGAGAACCGGGCACCGATGACCGTGTGCCTGTCAACGTGGGCGGCAAGCGTGCACGGGCCACGATCAGGAGTCGTTCGGGGTGCCGGCCGGAGGCAGGTGGGAGATCACCTGGCGGCGGAGCGGGCATCACCCGCGCCGAAACGCGAGAAACGGCGGGGAGGAGTGATCCTCACCGCCGTCGGTCACCGCGGCACTCGACGTGCCGCGGCAGAAGGGCGGCGGGGGAGTGACCCCCCGCCGCGGTTGGGGACAGCGGGGGGTTACCTGCTGTCGTGTCGTACCGCGCCGATGGCGGCGACGGTGATGGTGATGATGCCGATCCCCTGGACGAGGGTCACCGGCTGGTGCAGGAACAGCAGGCCCAGGACGGCCCCGAGCACGGGGCTCAGGCACAGCAGGATCCCGTACACGCTGTCGGAGACGAACCGGCGGGCGGTCAGCTGCAGCAGCTGCGGGACGAACGTGGAGATCGCCGCGCAGATCAGCACGAGACCGACCGTGCCGGTGGCCCAGGCGGGCGCGAGGCCCTCGCCCATGAGGAGGGCCCAGATGAGGATCGCGGCCGCGCTGATGGCCGTGGCCGCCGCCGTGTAGATCTCTTCCTTGCCCTTGCGTATGTGGCTACGGGAGATCGGAAGAGACAGCGCCCGGCAGACTCCGGCGATCAGGCCGCAGACGATGCCGAACAGGTTGACGTCCCCGGTCCAGAACTCGGTGAGCACGGCGACGCCGGTGGCGGCCAGCAGCGGCCAGGCGAGTGCCTGAGCCCTGCCGGAGTCGCGTCGCCACCCCTCGATCACCGACACGATCAGCGGCGCCGAGTAGTAGAGGGCGTTGACCATACCGAGCGGGATGCTCGCCACGGCGTAGACGAACCCCACCTTCACCCCCACGTTGGTGAGGGCGAGAGCGAGGATCGACGCGGTCGTGGATCGCAGCGCCCGGTCGACGTGTCGCTTGATCTGGCGGAGGAAGTCCCTTACCGGGCTCCTGAGGCTCCAGAGCAGAAGCATGACCGCGCCTACGCCGGCCTCCAGGCCGGCGATGACCAGCGGCGGCAGGACGGTCAGCAGCCAGACGGAGACGACGCCTCCGCCGATGGCGCTCAACCGGCCGGCCAAAGTGAGGGCGGTGCCGAGAATCGGCCTCCGCCCGGATGTACCGCCCGGCTGGTGCCGGGGAACATATTTTTGGTTGGACATGAGAGAAACTCCTTGTGTGCATGGCGCGCACAAGGGGCATGGGTAGCTAGCCCGGCCCCTCGTCGCGCCTGTGAGGACAGGCGCAACTCCGAGAGCCGGGCGGCTCTTTTTTGTGGAGTTGTTGATCTCCACACTCGCAGGGGCTCGATCACAGCCGGTGAAGGCGATCGGAAGTTCTGGTGACGGCACCCTGTACAGAGCCATCGTCAGGTGGCCGCGCGGTGAACTCCGGGGGCGCGGTGGCAGACACCCCGGTGAGCTGGCTAAACTCGGCCGCGCGGAAGCCCCTCCTGGAAAGCGGCGGCCTCGCTAACCGTCGGCAGGGGCACGCGGAACGGCGGGAAGACCTCTTGTCCTTGTGGGAGGTCGGCCCGCCGCGTCCGCGGCGGCGGATGGACCTTCCCGACGGCGCAGGGCGGCCGGGCCTCTCCGGCCGGGACGGCGGACCACCCCGGCGGGTGACCGGGGCGGGTCCCACCGGCGCCGGGACCGCGCCCGGCGCGGGGTCAGCGGGGCGGCTCGGAGTCCTTCGTGGCCAGATGGCACGCGACGTCATGGCCGTCGGCGACGGGGAGCCGCTGGGGGTTCTCGGTGGCGCAGCGGTCGACGGCGATGGGGCAGCGATGGCGGAACGGGCAGCCGCTGGTCGCGGGGCGGGCGTCCGGGCGGTCGGTGTGCCGGTGCTCCTCGCCGATCTGCGGCACCGCGTCGCGCAACGCCATGGTGTACGGGTGCACGGGCGCGTTCAGCACGGTGTGGGCGGGTCCGGACTCGATGACCCGGCCGGCGAACAGCACGTGCACGGTGTCGCAGAGCCGTTCGACGATGGCCAGGTTGTGCGTGATGAGCAGGTAGCTGAGGCCGTGCTCGGCCCGCAGGTTGACCAGCAGGTCCAGGATGCGGGCCTGCACGGTGACGTCGAGTGCGCTGGTCGGCTCGTCCAGGATGAGCAGCTGCGGGTCGACGGCCAGCGCCCGGGCGATGATGACACGCTGGCGTTGCCCGCCGGAGAGCTGGTGCGGACGGCGGTCGGCCAGGCCGGGCTCCAGGCCGACGTCGTCGAGCAGGGCCGCCACGCTCGGGCCGATGGCGTCGCGCCCGCGCATCCGCAGCGCCTCGGTGATCGAGGTGCCGATGCGCATCCGCGGGTCGAGGGCCTCGCTGCCGTCCTGGAAGACCGGCTGTACCTGCGACCGGTAGCGGGCCCGGTCGGCCCGGGACAGGCGCCCGATCTCCGTGTCGCGGAACAGCACCCGGCCCTGCTCGGGCTTGACCAGGCCGAGCAGGGCCCGGGCGATGGTGGTCTTCCCGGAGCCGCTCTCGCCGATGAGCGCGACGCCGCCGGGCGTCTGCGGCAGTTCCAGGGTCACGTCGTCGACGACGGTGGTGCGGCCGTAGCTGACGGTGAGGCTCTCCGCGCGAAGCATGGTCACTTTCCGATCGTCGGGACGGCGTCGAGCAGTTCCCGGGTGTAGGCGGCGGACGGGGTGGTGAGCACGTCGGTGGCGGGTCCGGACTCCACCACCCGGCCGTCGCGCATCACGATGACCCGGCCGGCGATGTTGGACACGATGGCCAGGTCGTGCGAGACCAGGATCAGGGCGATGCCGTGCTCGTGTTGCAGCTGCGCGAGCAGGTCCATGACCGCGGCCTGCACGGTGACGTCGAGTGCGCTGGTCGGCTCGTCGGCGAGGATGACGTCGGCGCGCAGCGCGACCGCCAGGGCGATGGCGAAACGCTGTGCCTGGCCGCCGGAGATCTGGTGCGGATAGCGCCGCAGCAGGTCGGGGTCGAGCAGTACGCTGCGCAGCGCCTCGTCGGTCCGGCTGCGGGCCTCGGCGCCGCGTACGCCGTGCCGGGCGAGCGCGCGCCGCAGCAGCGTGCCGAGCCGCATCGTCGGGTTGAGGGAGGCCTGCGGGCTCTGGCTGATCAGCGCGATCGCGGAGCCGCGGATCCGGCAGAGCTGCCGCTCGCCGGCCTCCAGGACGTTCACCCCGCCGGTGACGATCCGGCCCGTCACCCGCAGGCCGTCGGTCAGCCCGAGCATCGCCTGCAGTGCCGTGGTCTTTCCCGAGCCGCTCTCGCCGACGATGGCCGCGCACTCGCCGCGACCGACCTCCAGCTCGTCGAGGGAGGCGAGCAGCCGGTCACCGGCGTACACCCTGAGGTTCTCCACTGTGAGCAGGCTCATCGGGTGATCTCCCGTCGGGGGTCGAGGGCGGCGCGCAGCCCCTCGCCGAGCACGTTGAAGCAGAACGCCGCAATCACGATGGCCAGGCCGGGGAAGGTGACGACCCACCAGTCTGTGGTGAACAGGCTCTGGCCCTGCTGGACCATCAGTCCCCACTCACTGGTGGGCTCCTGCGGCCCGAGCCCGAGGTAGGACAGGGCGGCGGCGGTGAGGATGACGCCACCGGCGTCCAGGGAGAGCTGGACCAGCACCGGGGTCAGCGAGTTGGGCAGCACGTGGCGGGTGACGATGCGTACCCGCGAGACCCCGAGGCACCGGGCGGCGTCGATGAAACCCCGGCCCCGGATGGAGGTGGCGGCGACCGCGGCCATCCGCGCGTACCAGGGCCACCACGCGGCCGTGATGGCGATGATGGCGCCCTGCATGCCGGGACGGAGCACGGTCACCAGCGCGACCGACAGCAGCAGCGCCGGGAAGGCGAGGAACACGTCGGTGATCCGCATGATCACGTCTTTGACGAGCCCGCCGGCGTACCCGGCGATGACCCCCAGCAGCACGCCGATGACGGCGGAGATGCTGAGCACGGCGAAGGCGATGGTCAGGGAGGTGCGCGCACCGTAGAGGACCCGGGTGAACACGTCCCGGCCGACCCCGTCGGTGCCGAACCAGTGGGTCCCGCTGGGCGGCAGGAGCGTCTGCAGCGGGTGCGTGGCGGTGGTGCCGTCGGCCGGGTACGGCGAGATCAGCGGAGCCGCGAGGGCGGCCAGCACGATCACGACGAGGACCACGGCGCCGCTCGCGGCCAGCAGGTCTGCCCGCGCCAGCCGTGCGAGGTGCTCGGTCCGCGCGATCCGGGCCAGCCGGTGCAGCGGCGTGCGCCGGTACGGCACGCCGCTCGCCTGCTCGCCGGTGGATTGCGGGACACGGTCGTCGGCGGCCATGAAGATGCTCCCGGCGCTCGCGGAGGTGTCCCCCGTGCCCGCGGAGTGGTTCCCGGCGGCCTGCACCGGCGTGCCGTGGGCGGTGTCGGGGCTGGTTTCGGGGGTGGTCATGAGAGCCTCACCCGGGGGTCGATGGCCGCCTGCGCGAGATCCACGAGCAGGTTGACCAGGACGTACGTCAGCGCGACGCCGATGGTCACGCCGGCGATGGCGGGAGTGTCGGAGGACCGGATGGAGTCCGCGGCGTACCGGCCCAGGCCCGGCCAGTCGAAGATGGATTCGACCAGGAAGGCGTTGACCAGGGAGAACGCGAACACCAGAGCGAGCAGTGCCAGCACCGGGCCGAAGGCCGGGCGCAGCGAGAACCTGGTCAGCACCTGCCAGCGGGAGAAGCCGAGCGCGCGTTCCAGCCGCGCGTGGTTCTGCGAGGACTCCTCGATGAGGGACGCCCGGGTCATCTGGGCGACGACGCCGATCGGGTAGGCGGCGATGGCGAGGGCGGGCAGCACCAGATGCCGCAGGGTGCTGCCGAGGACCGGCCAGTTCCCGGTGATCAGCGCGTCGAACGCGGTGATGTTGGTGTAGACGTGCAACGGGCTGGTCGAGTCGAGGTTCGAGTCGTACTCCCCGGCGACCGGCAGCCAGCCCAGCAGGGTGGCGAACACGTTCTGCGCGGCGAGCGCCAGCCAGAACACCGGGATCGACACGGCGAGCATCGAGCTGATGCGGACCGAGGCGTCGGTGGGACCGCGCTGGAAGTACGCGCCGATCATGCCGAGCGGCAGACCGACGAGCACGGCGATGATCATCGCGGTGCCGACCAGCTCGAGGGAGGCCGGGAACGCGGTCGAGATGTCGCTCAGCACGCTCTGATGGGTGCGCAGGCTGGTGCCCCAGTCGCCCTGGAACAGCGCGGTGAGGTAGTCGAGCAACTGGACCAGGAACGGCCGGTCGAGCGCGAGCTGCTCGCGTACCTCCGCCAGCTGGGCGGCGGAGGCCCGGGGGCCGGCGTAGGTGACCGCCGGATCCCCGGGTACCAACCGCATCACCACGAAGGTGAGCACGACGACCCCGGCCACCACGAGGGCGGCCTGGGCCAGTCGGCGAAGCAGGTAGCGGGCCATGCTCACGCGGTCGGCCGCAACTCGTGCACGAAGACCACGTTCGGGTACGCCGGGTTGTCGACGTAGCCGCCGACTGTCTTGGCGTAGGCCCGCTGGTACTGCTGGACGTACAGGGGAGCGGCGACGGCCTGGTCGGTCAGCAGCTTCTTCTGCAGATCGGTGTAGGTCGTCTGTGCCGTGGTCCTGTTCGTGGCGGTGAGCTCCGGCAGCTTGTCGATCGTGCTGTCGATGCCGGAGTCCTTGAGATAGGTGAGGTTGAAGCTGACCGGGTTGGCGGAGCGGAACACGTTGAGGAACCAGCTGTAGGCGTCGGGGTAGTCCGGGTACCAGTACATCAGGAAGATGTCCTGGCGCTTGGCCGGATCGTTGCCCTTGGCGCGGGTCCACTGGGCGTCCCACTGCATCGGCTTGGCGTCCAGCGTCACGTTGACGGACTTCAGTGTGGAGCTGAGCAGCGTCACCGCGGTCTGCTGGTCGGCGTCGCCCTGCGCGTAGGTGAGGTCGAGCCGCAGTTCCTTCTTACCGGGGCCGTACCCCGCCTGGTTGAGCAGCTGGGTGAGCTGCGCCGTGTTCTGGTGCATCGCCAGGCTGGGGTCGGCTCCGACCAGCCCGTTCGGGACGATGCCGGTCGCGGGCGTCACCGAGCCCTTCAGCGCCGCCGCCAGGCCGTCGTAGTCGATGGCGGCCTGGATCGCCTTGCGGAGGTTGACGTCCTTGAGCGGCCCGGCCGTGGTGTTGAACAGCGCCAGGAGGTTCTGGAACGAGGGCGTCGACTGGGTCTGCACGCCCCGGGTGTTCTTCGCCTGGGCGAACAACTGCGGGTTGAGCCGGTTGACGAAGCTCACCCCGCCGGTCTGCAGCTGCTGCCAGGCGGTGGTGACCTGCGGGGTGTCGCGGAACTCGACGCTGGTGTAGTGCGAGCCGCTCCATCCGCCCCAGTAGTCCTTGACCTGGCCCAGCCGGAGCTCGGTCTCCTGGCCCTTGTTCCACGAGGCGACGGTGTACGGGCCGGTGCCGGTGTCGTGCCCCTTCCCGAGCCAGCTCTTGAGCTCGGCTCCGCCGGGCACCGAGGTGTCGTAGATGTAGGCACCGTAGTCGGAGGCGGAGATGAGGTCGAGCGGCGCGGCGTACTTCAGGTGGAACACCAGCGTCTTCGGGTCCGGGGTGTCGATCGTCTTGACCGCACTCCAGATGTACGCGGAGCCGCCTTCCAGCTTGATCGTGCGCTCGATCGCCGCCTTGGCCGCCGTGGAGGTGACCGGGGTGCCGGTGTGGAACTTCACCCCGTCGCGGAGGGTGAACGTCCACGTCTTGCCGTCCGCGGACGAGTTCCACTTGGTGGCGAGCAGTGGTTTGACGGTCTTGGCGGCGGTGTCGTAACGGGTCAGCGACTCGTAGATGTTCTGCATCGCGATGATCTCGTTGGAGTACGAGGTCGCCGGATCCCAGTCGGTGACGACGTTGAGGTTGAAGGAGTAGACGAACGGGCGGGAGACGGGGGGAGCCGACTTTCGGACGGTTCCGCCAGAACAGCCGGTGGCCGTCACGGCGAGGCCCGCCGTGATCGCCAACGCTCTTATGCGCCAGGACATGTAGGTCTCCTTGCGGGGTCGGGCCGGATTGGAGTGGGGGGTGGGAGGGTCTCGGGTGCGTTACAGGCTGCCGAGCGGGCCGGCGGCCTTGACGCGCAGTCGCAGTGCGGGTTCGGGCAGGTAGCTCATGGGGACTTCGGTGATCTCGACGACGTCGACCTGGGCGGGGTCGGCCCCGGCCTGGACCGCGCGGCGGCGGGCGTGGTCGCAGGCGGCGTCGATGGCGTCACGACGGCCGTCACCGGCCGGAATGATGGTCTCGATGGTGCCACTGACCAGGGCGATGGCGGCGCCGACCGCGTTGGCGACATCTCCGTGATCGGGGTGGATCACTTCGGCGACCCCCGCCAGCTCGGACGGGACCAGGAACGCGCCACCACCGACGACGATCAGGGGCTTGTCGACCTTGCCGAGCGTCATGCGGTCGACCGCGTCGGTGAGCATCAGGTCGCTGATGCTCAGCGCCTCGGCCAGGGCCCCGTGCAGCGACGAGGGGATCGACGACCCGTCCAGGTCCGACCGGCCGGCCACCACGCCCGCGTCGGTCAGCGTCGGGGTGCTGCCGCCGAAGGCGTACGCCTCCTTGGTGATGCGGTAGCCGACGGAACGCGGACCCACCGATCCGTCGGCGCCGATGACCGTCCCGCCGCCGAGTGCCAGGGCGAGGATGTCGGGCATCCGGAAGTTGGTCCGTACCCCGCCGATCTCGACCCCGGCCGCGGACTCCCGGGGGAATCCGGCCGACAGCACGCCGAGGTCGGTGGAGGTGCCCCCGACGTCGGCGACGATCGCGTCGGTGAGACCGGACAGGAACGCCGCTCCGCGGATCGAGTTCGACGGGCCGGAGCCGATCGTCAGGACGGGGTAGCTGGCGGCGTAGTCGATCGCCATCAGCGTGCCGTCGTTCTGCGCGAAGTAGCTGGCCACGTCCAGTTGCCGGGCCGCGAGCGTCTGGTGCAGGCCGTCCCGTACCCCGCCGATGACCTGGTAGAGGGCGGCGTTCAGGATGGTGGCGTTCTCCCGCTCCAGCAGGCCGAGCGTGCCGATCTCGTGGCTCATCGACACCGCCACGCCGTCGCCGAGCTCGGCGCGCACGATCTCGGCGGCCTGGAGCTCCTGGTCGGCGAAGGCCGGGCTGAACACGCTGGTCAGTGCGACGGCGTCGGCCTTGCCGGCCACCTTGGCCAGGCAGGCGCGCAGCGCCCCGGTGTCCAGGGGGGCGAGCGGCGTTCCGTCGACGTAGTGCCCGCCGGGCAGCACCGCCGAGCCGGCGGCGATCGCGGCCGACAGGTCGGCCGGCCACGACTCCAGCGGTGGGACCGAGGTGGTGGCCGGGGCGCCGAGCCGGATGGCGGCGACCTTGCCGAGCCCGCGGCGTTCCAGGATCGCGTTGGTGGCGTGGGTGGTACCGAGCATGACGCGGCCGACGCGGCCGATGTCGTCACCGAGCGCGTCCAGGATGACCGTCAGCGCCGCCTGCAGGCCGGTGGTGACGTCGGCGCTGGTCGGCTGCTTGGTGTAGGTCAGCACCCGGCTCTGGTTGTCCAGGACGACCGCGTCGGTGTTCGTACCGCCGACGTCGATGCCGATGCGCAGGTCGCGGACCGCGGAACCGGCGGGGTGGTTTTCGGGGGGCATGGGGGATCGTCCCTCCTCGGTCGACTCAGACACGGGTCAGTTCCTCCACGGGCGTGTAGTCGAGGTCGTAGCCGAACGCCCGGGGGCCGGCCGTCGCGATGCCACGCTCGGTCCGCCAGATCGGGTCGCACGGCCAGGACAGGACCGACACTCGCTGCCCGTACCGCAGTGCCTCGGTGGAGATCGCGTCTCCGGTCTGCGCGTCGACGACGGTGATCAGGTCGGGGACGGACGCGCGCAGCCGGCCGTCCTCCAACGCGATGAGGTTCTCATTCTGGATCTCGACGCGGAGCAGCCGGCCGCGGTCGTCCCCGGTGCCGTCCACGACCAGGCTGCCGCGGACGAACCCGCCGCCGGTCCGCCGGTCCACGTCGACGACCTTGCCGTTGATCAGGACGATCGCGCCGAGGATGTCGCGCAGGGCGCCGACCGGGTCGGGCTCGTCCTCCACGACGTGCCCGATCGCGAGCGCGGCGCTCACCGTGCCCTCGATGACCGCCCCGCGGGCCTCCGCGCCGGTCAGGACGTAGTCGGCCATCAGCGCGGACGCGCCGTTGGCGACACAGACGGCGCGGGCGATGCGCTCGGACCACAGCCCGTCGACGGGGCGGATCGTGGTGACGTTGCCCTGCACGTCGGCGAGGATGGCGATGTTCACGGGACGGCCGGCGACGTACATGGCGACCATCTGGACCTCGGGGAAGGCCCGCCCCATGCCGTCGGCGTCCACCAGCGGCAGGCCCAGCCGGGCCGCCCAGCCGACCGGCCCGACCCCGTTGGAGCCCCCGATCTCGCAGGACATCACCGCGGCGACCCGGCGGCCGAGCAGCGACTCGACCTCGTCGCGGATGAGCACGGGCTCCTCTCCGCTCATCAGCATCTCGTGCGCGACGGTGGGCGCCCCGATCCCGGACAGTGGAAGGATCAGGCCGTCCTCGGGTACGTCCGAGAGCGCGATGAGCGGTACATCGCCGTACTCCCGGATCGCTCGTGCCGCCGTCAGGCTTCCGGTCTCCACCTGGCCGCCGCCCCCTGTGCCGAGGATCGCGCAGCCGCGGGCGAGTGCTGGCAAGTCATCCAGCGTTATCTGATCGATCCGCGAACGTATCTTCTGCATGTAGGAAGAATCGCCGAACCGAGAACAGGGAGGAAGGAGGCGCAACACAAGCTTTCTCATTCATTTGTGTCAGTGGCACAATCGGGTCGTGCCACATGTCGCAGATCTGCTTCAACCGGGCTCGCGCATCCCGTTCACGCTGCTCGCCGGGCCGGCCGACGCCGCGCCGCTCACGTTCGTCACCGCGGTCGAGACCTTCGACGGGCTCCGGCGGGCGCCGTCCGGGGCGCTCACGGTCGTCACCGGCCGGGCCTCGTCCCGCGCCGCCGCCTACGAGGTCGACATCGCGATCCGGACCGCCGCCGAACGGGACCTGTCCGCGCTCGTGCTGATCGGCGGGGACCACCTGCCGGTCACCGCCACCCGGCTGGCGGGCCGCGCCGCGCTGGCCGTGCTCTCCGCCCCCGAGGACTGCGACGTCGCCGACGTCGTCCTGCATCTCGACCAGGTCATCCGGGGCGGCGCGGCCGACTCGCTCGCCCGGGCCCAGGCGGCTCTGCGGATCATCGGGGAGGCGGGCCCCGGCACGGCGGAGGCGGACCTGCTGGAACGGGTGGGCATCGCGCTCGGCCGCAACATCTCGGCGCGGGACGACGACGAGGGCGAGGCCATCTGGATCGCGGGGCGGCGGCACGGCTCGCTCGCCGGGCCGCGCGACGACGCCGTCCGCCTCGTGCTGCCGGCGCTCGCCGCCGCGGTCGGGCGGCTGAAGGGGATCGCCCTGGAGCACGCGACCGCGCCGGGCCAGACCCGGTCGGACATCCTCACCGAGCTCATCGTGGCCGAGCGCGAGCAGGCCGGCATGCTGGCCGACCGGGCCCGGGTCCTCGGGTTCGCCGTCGACGAACTGCACACCGTCGTGTGGATGACCTCCGGCCGCCCGGCGGGCGCGGATCCGGCCGAGCTGGCGGAGCGGCGGCGGGTCTTCGACACCCTCACCCTGCACACGCACCATGTGCCGGGTGAGATGTGGAACCTCGCCAGGCTCGCCGACGACATCGTGCTGGTCGGTACGGCCCGTACCGAGGTCCGGGTGTCCGCCGCCCGCCAGATGATCACTTCGATGCACGCCGCGGTCGCCGCCGAGCACCCCGGTGTGGTGCTGCGGTCCGGCATCGGCAGCCCCCAGCGGGGCGTCGACGGGCTACGCCAGTCGGCGATGGAGGCACGCGCCGCGGCGGCGATCGCGGCCCGGTCCGGCCAGCTGATCAGGATCTTCGACGCCACGGGGATCAACCGCATCCTGGCCGGGATCGCCGGCTCGCCGCTCAGCCGCCGGGTGGTCGACGACCTGCTCGGCCCGCTGGACGCGCTCGGCCCGGTCCGGTCCACCGAGGCGATCAGAACGCTCTGCGCCTACCTCGACGCCCGTGGCTCGCTCAAGGGGGCGGCCGCCCGGCTGCGGCTGCATCCCAACGCGGTGAACTACCGCATCAGGAAGATCACGGAGCGGCTCGGCTCGGACCTGACCGATCCGGACACCGGCTTCGCCCTGCACCTGGCCTGCCGGGTCCGGCTCCGGGACTGAGAGAAGCCGGCCCGCACCCCCACAGGGGGGTGAAGGCCGGCTCCGGTTTCAGCCCGTCGGCTCGGAAGGAGCCTCAGAGCGGTGGTGCGTCCCGGTGTATTGGACGCCGGGGAGATGGACCGTAGCGCGTACCACGCGTCCGCTGTTCAGGTGCTCCTGGCTCCAGTCGCCTCCGGTGAGGGACTCGAGACGGGCGCCCAGTTCATCGGGCAGTTCCGGGCCGGCGTGCGACATCTCGATGCGCACGAAGCTCAGCTCGCCCCGCTCCACGCGGAGCTTCGTCGCGATCTCCCCGAACGGGAGCGCGAAGTGCCCGAGTTCGGCGATGACGTTCATCGCGTCGAGGAACAGGGCCTGCATGTCCAGGGCGCAGAGCGCCATGCGGAGCAGGTTCTCCGTTTCGCCCATGATGCGTGTGGGGTCCAGCGAGAGCCCCAAGTTGATCACGCCCGGGGGGCTCGGTGCCGTTTCGGGGGTCGGCTCGTCCATGCGAGTTTCCGCCTTTCTGGTTTGTGTGTTGCACGGTCGGTTCCGCGGTCGGAACCGTCCGTGCGGGAGGAGTCATGGCAATGAAGAAACCGGCCCCCACCCCCCGCAGGGGGGTGAAGGCCGGTTCCGGTTTCAGCCCGTCAGCTCACGAGAGCCTCAGAGCGGTGGTGCGTCCGGACCGCCGGTGCGGCTGACCGTCGCCTTCACCAGGTGCCCGCCGTCCAGGTCATGCCGGCTCCAGAGCCCTCCGGTGATGGCCTCGATGCGATCACGCAGTGCGGCGGGCAGTTCCAGGCCCACGTCCAGGACCTCGAAGTGCAGGCTCGGCTCGCGCCTGTCGACACTGAGCTTCACATCGACTCCTCCGGACGCGAGCGCGAAGCGCAGGAGGTCGGTGAAGACTTTCACCGCCTCCTCGAACCGCTCCAGCAGGCCCCATTCCCGCGGGCCTTCACGGAGCAGCGCCTCGATCGCCACGGGCGTACCCGCGGAGGTCAGAGCGAAGTCCAGCCGCATTACGTCCGGCCGGCTCCGCCTTTCGGTGTCGGGTCCCTCGTCCATGCGAGCTTCCCCTTTCTCGTTTGTGTTTCGCGGTCGGTACCGCGCTCGGTACCGTCCCCCGGTGCGGGTCAGGGCAGCAAAGAAACCGGCCTCCACCCCGCGAGGGGGCGAAGGCCGGTCCGGTGTCACGCCTCAGCCCGCGAAGGGCTCAGGCGCAGGTGGTGCCTCAGTGGCGGGCGCGCGGGCCGATCAGGGCCCACACGACCTTTCCGCCGGGAACGGGGCGCGCCCCGTGCTCGGCGGAGTACGCCTCGATGATGGGCAGACCCCGGCCGTGCTCGGCCCAGGGGTCCGGCACGGCCGACGGTCCGGGCATCGCCGGCATCGTGTCGAACACCTCGACGTACACCGAGGTGCCGTCCTGGACCGCGCCGAACCTCACGTGGAACGGCTGCCCCGATCGGGCGGCGTTGGTCACCAGTTCGGTGACCACCAGCGTCACCTCGTCGGAGAGGTACGCCAGGTTCCACACACGCAGGGCTTCGCCCACGAGCGCGCGCATTGCCGCGAGGGCACCGAGCGCGGGCCCCATCGGGAACACCGCCCAGCGGGCGTTCGGGTCGTGCGGATGGATGAAGGGTTCCTCGTCCATGCGAGTGGCCCCTTTCTCTGGTTTGTCACGGCTTTTGCCGTTGCCGCCTTGTGCGGCCTTACGGTGCGTACCGTCCGTACCCGCGGAGTCGGGTCAAGGGGGGTGATCACGGCCCGTTCGAGGTCGGCGACGTGGAGACGACAAGAAGCCGGCCCCCACCCCGCGAAGGGTGAGGGCCGGCCGTGTGATGGTCGCGTCAGCTCGCGAGAGCGTCAGCGGCTGTGGTGTCGCCCCTGCTTAGGAGACGTGGTGCCGCCCCTCAGGAGGCGCAGTGGTGTCGCCCTGCGAGGCAGGCGGTTCGACGACGAACCACCTGACCACGCCGGGACCGCCGGGCATCGGCATGTAGCCGTCCTCGGCCCCGGCGGGGACATCGGTGATGTGCAGGTCGAGGACCTGCACGCACACCCCACCGCTGCTGGTCGGGAACATCAGGACCTTGGCGGGCAAGCCGCCGGCCAGGACCGGGCGGATGAGCGCGCTGGCGCGCGTCAGCACGGCCTTACAGAGGTGGCTGAGTTCCCACACCTCCAGGACGTGCCCGACCGTCATGTCCAGGTAGTGGAACGCGACCGGCTTGCCGGGTGCCAGCTCCAGGACCAACTCCTTGGCGAGCCAGCGGCGTTTGGTTCCCTCGTCCATGCGAGGTCCCCTCTCTGTTGTTTGTACTTCACGGTCTTCACCGCGGTGAGGACCGTCCGCGCGTGCTCCTGCAGCGCAATGGCCGGTCGGGCGCTCGGGGCGTGTCGCGAGCGCATGCGAAAGGCGCGGGTGGATCACTGGGATCCACCCGCCCCGCGATGTGCTACCGCCTCCGGGCGTGCCGGAAGCGGCGGCGGTCAGTCGGCTCTACCGGAGTGATCTTCTTGATCATCCCCGGACGGAACAGGATGCCCGCCGATGGCGGGTTCCCCCCCTGGTAGAGCTCCTTGGCCAGGTACATGGCCGCGTCGGCGTCACCGAGACGTGCGTAGGAGCGCACGCCTTCGGCGATACCGATGCTCGCCGTCACCTCGGCGACGATGCCGCCGCCCAGGGTGATCGGTTCTGCGATCGCCTGGGCGATGTCCCTCGCCAGTTCGAGTCCGGCGTGTTCCGCCTCCTCGGAGGTGCTGTAAGGGCCCGCGATGGTGACGAACTCGTCACCGCCGAGGCGGTACACCGGGCAGTCCGAACCGACTGCCCTGAGCCGGCCCGCGACGACCTTCAACAACTCGTCCCCGGTGCCGTGACCATGCTGGTCGTTGACCGGCTTGAACTCGTTGAGGTCGAGCAGGAGCAGGACCCAATGGCCGCTCTTCTCCCGCTTGAGCCGCTTCTCCAGGGCCCGCCGGTTCGGCAGACCGGTGAGATCATCCAGCGATGCCTTGCCGGACTTGGAGTTCTGGCCGAGCCGGAACGCCAGCCATAACGCGGCACCTTCGGTGATGATGATCAGTGCGATCATCAGTGGGTGATGTAGTGGCACGTGTTCTCCACATTTTGTTTGTAGCCGATCTGGTGTCGGCCTCAGTGACGACCGTGTGCGCCGGACCGCGGCGGGCAACCGGAGGTGCCGGCCGGTACGACCGCGCCCGCCGCTTCGACCACTCCGCCGGCACGGACCAGGCACAAAAGAAGCCGGCCCGCACCCCGAGGGGTGCGGGCCGGCCCGGTGACGGTGGTCGGCCGACCGGGGTCAGCCGGCCATGCGGAACTGCGGCCACCTGGCCAGCCGCCACGGGCTCGTCCGGGTCGCCCGGTGCCAGTCGACGGTGGCGGCGGCGAGCACCTCGTCCTCGTCCCGCAGTTCCCACACCTGGGTGGCGGTCAGTCCCGACGCGTCGCCCATCGGCTGGCCCGGCTTGACGGTGAACCCGTAGTTCACCCATCCCGCGAAGGTCGCCGCGTACAGCCGCTGGCCGACCGGGCTGTACTGGCTCTTCTCGACCACACTGCTGATCCGGCTCAGGTCGCCCGAGGTGACCTCGGTCACCGCGGAGGTGTACGAGGTCGCGGACGGCACGGGATAGCCCTTCGCGAGCACGGGGCCGGGGGTCGGCTTGGCCGGCGCCGACGAGGCGGCCCCGCCCTTCTTGCCGGCCGGTGCCGTGCTGTCCTTCGGGGTGGGCGAGGATCCCGACACGGTGACGGCCACGATGACGACCGCCACGACCACGATCGCCGTGCCCGCCGCCCCGGCGATGGCGTACTTCGGCCAGCGCGGCTTGCGCCCGCCCTTGCCAAGATCGCGTGCCGCGGGCAGGCCACGAGGGCCGAGCAGGGTGTCCAGGCCGCCGGGCGGGGTGCCCGGCCCGCCACCGGGCCCGGGCGGGCCGGGCGGGCCGGGCGGAGCGGGCTGAACGGCGGGGGCGTCGGGGATCACCGGTTGCCCGCCCGTCGCGGCGAACGGCTGGTCACGGGGGTCCGCCGGGCCCTGCGGAGCCGTGAAGGCGTACTCCGACGGATCGGCGGGTTTCCACTGCCCGTCCGGGCCGGGGGCGCGCCGGATGAACGACTGGGTGACCGGGTCGATCCGCCAGGTGTGGCCGGCGGCGTCCACGACCTCCTTGTCCTGGATCTGGAGGATCGCCTCGTCGAGGCTGATGACATTGGCCTCGATCTTGGTCGTCAGATCGAGATAGGCCGCATGGAGCGCTTCGAGGGGGCTGCCGAGGAGGTTGTGCTCCACGCCGCATCATTCCTTTCGTCCCGGGGCATCGGGTGCCGGTGCCCGTCGCCGCCACCGACGGTCCGGCCCCGTCCACCGGCCGGCAGCGGAGTGGCCCTGGCGTCCGTGGCCGGTGACGCTGTTGACAGTCCCACAGGTCCGCTGGTCGGCAACGGGCTTGCGGGGATTTCGGCCGGTGGGTTGCCCGTGCGCCCCGGTTACGTACAGATATTGGGTATGCCCTACTACCGTGTCAGCAGAATGTCCTGCGGCGGACTGCTCGCGCAGATCGTGCTCGTGGTGATTCTCGGGGTCGTCGGGCTCATCTGCTTCGCCAACCGGTCATGGTTCGAGGCCAAGGCCATTAACGCCGTCTACGGTGACAGTTCGAAGATCCATGCCGGTGCCGCGTTCCGGCCGGGGGCCACCGCGGTGGAGGACGGCGTCCGGCAGACCGCCGTGCTCATCGCTGGGGCCCCGCACGTCCAGGTGAGCTCGCCTACCGCCGAATGGCGCGAGCGTCACAAGGACGCGGTGTGCAGCCACGGCATCTGTACCGCCGCGGCGACCCCGAAGTCGTTCGGTTCCGGGTTCGGTTCCGGGACCGTCTTCGGCGGCCTGCTCGGCGGGCTCCTGCTGAGTTACGTCGTGTGGGTCATGGTCGTCGGCGATTCGCCCTCCGGTCGTGACTACCGGGACTGATCCGGAGGTTGCCGGCCGCGGCCCTGCGCATGCCGGACTGCCGGTGGGCGGGCGTCACTGGGCGGGGCCCTCCGCGAGGCGGACGTTGGCCATGTGATGTCGGCCCAGGGCGTCCATCCAGCCGATCCGGACGGTGTCGTCCGGATGGTGCCGGAGCAGCAGCCCGGTGAGCTTGCCCGGGGAGTCGACGGACTCCCCGTCCACGGAGTCGATCACGGCGCCCGGGAGCAGGCCCGCCGACGCCGCCGGAGTGCGGGGGAACACCCGGGTGACGGCCGCCCCCCGGCCGGTGGCGGTGGAGGCCTGCACCTGCACGCCGAGCAGGGCGGTACGCCCGATGTGGACGTCCGGGGACGCGGTGCCCTTGAGGATCTGGCGGATGACCGGCATCGCGCGGTTGATCGGGATGGAGTACCCCTCGCCGGTGCCCAGCTTCATGTGGTAGCCGTACGACGCGGCGGTGTCGATGCCGATGACCCGGCCCGCCGTGTCCAGCAGCGGGCCTCCCGAGTCGCCGGGCTGGATCGGGGCGCTGGTCCTGATCAGCCCGCTCAGCCGCTCGGTGCTGCCGTCGCTCTGGTCCGTGGCGATGATCGACTCGTTCATCCCCATCACGGTGCCGGTGACCACGGTCGGCGGCCCGCCCCTGCCGCCCGCGTTGCCGACGGCGGTGACCACGTCGCCCTGGCCGACCTTCGAGGAGTCACCGAGCCTGGCCGGCTTGAGCTTCGTCGCGTTGCGGAGCCGGAGCACGGCGATGTCGGCGGTCCGGGAGTAGCCGAGCACCCGGGCGGAGTAGGACCGGCCGTTGTCGGTGTCGGTCACCTTGATGCGGGTGGCGCCCTGGATGACGTGGTTGTTGGTCAGTACGGTGCCCGTGGCGTCGAGCACGATGCCGGTGCCGGCGGCCCGTGCGTTGCGGAAGCCCAGCACGGTGTCGATGTTGGCCACGCCGGGACGTCTGCCGCTCGGAACGGTGCTCTGGACCAGCGGCTCGGCGGTCACGGCCGGGGGGTTGCCGGTCACCAGCGGCTGCACCGCCGACAGGCCCAGGATCGCGGCGATTCCCAGCCCGACCGCGTAGCCGACCGCTCCGCCCACTCCTCGGCGTGGCGGCGGGATATCGCTCATGAGCGTTCCTCCCCGGCCTGTCCGTCTCCGTGAGCGCCGGAGCGAACTCCGTGCCCACCGGGACGGACCAGGGTGATTCAGGTATCCCTGCGTCGGGTTGAATTCCCTCATACCCACCCGGAGCGGTAATTCCCCCCATATCCACCAGGGCCGTTCTGTCTCTTATACCCAGCCTGAGTGGTTATTCCTCTTCCACCTGCCCAGGCCTGGAGACAGGGACTACCGGGCGCCGGCCAGCCAGGAGCGGGTGTCGAGCGGGACGGTGGGCCTGCCGACGAGCGGCAGGCGGAGCTCGATCCGGGTGCCGGGGCCGGACGGCGGGGCGGTGATCCGCACGGTCCCCCCGTGCAGTGCGGCCTGCTGGTGCACCAGGGTGAGGCCGAGCCCCGATCCGGGGCTGCCGCGGCGCCGGGTGAACCGGCCGAAGACCGCCTGGCGCTGCTCGGGCGGCACGCCCGGCCCGGCGTCGTCCACGGTGAGCACGGCGTACGGCTCCGCGCACCGTACGTCCACGGTGATCGCCGCCCGGCCATGGCCCCCGGCACCGTGGATCGCGGCGTTGTCGAGGAGGTTGTCGACGATCATCCGGAGGCCGTCGAGCCAGCCGCGCACCATGACGTCCCCGACGAAGGAGACCTCGATCGTGGCGTGGTGGTGGCGGCGCCGGGCGTCCTCGGCGGCGGCCTCGACCAGCTCCGCGAGGTCCACGGTGGTGAAGGTCGCCGGGTCGATCAGCTCCGCCTGGGCCAGATGGCGCAGAATCGTGATCAGTCCCTGCATCCGGGCGTGCTCGGCGCTGAGGTCGGCGACGACCTCGTCCCGCTGGTCGGCCGGGAGGCCGGGGTGGGCCAGCAGGCTGAGGTTGGTGCCCATGCTGGTCAGCGGGGTGCGCAGCTCGTGGGCGGCCGTCGCCGCGAAGGCACGGGCGGTCTCCAGCGCCTCGCCGGTCCGGGCCACCGCCGTGTCCCGGCGATCGAGCAGCGCGTTCACCAGCCGGGCCAGATCGTCGACCTCCACGACCCCCGAGCCGGTCGCCAGCCGGTTCCCCGCGTACGGCGGCGTGTCGATCAGCTGTGCCTGCCGGCGCAGCGCGGTCAGCGGGCGGCTCGCCACCCGTCCGAGTGCGAAGCCCGCCGCCGCGCCGGCCACCGCCGCGAGCAGGACCGCCAGCAGCAGCCGGTGCCGGAGCAGGCTCATCCGGGCGGCCAGCCGGGACTCCGGCTCCACCACCCACATCCTCGCGGCGTTGCCGCGCCTGCCCAGGTCGGCCGCGACGAACCGCCACCTCCGGTCTCCCGGTCCGGAGAAGGTGGCCGGGCCCCGCGCCGTCTCGGGAAGGGCGGCCGGGGCGGGGACGGAGCCGATGATCAGCGGATCGCCGCCCGCCACCCGCAGGTACAACCCGCCGCTGCCCACCGCGGCCTTCGCCAGCTGATCGGCCGTCGCCTCCGCGGGCAACACCCGCTGGCGCCGGGTGCGCTGGGCGTACGCCGTCGCGAGCGGGGTGAGGGCCTGCAGCCGGCCCACGAGCTGCCGGTCTCGTTCGGCCCGCAGATCGTGCGAGGCCAGCCGCAGCACGAGCAGCCCGGCCAGCAGCACCAGCAGCGGGACCAGGACGGCGACGGCGATCGCGAACCGCGTGGAGAGCCTCATGAGCCGGACCGCAGGACGAAGCCGACCCCGCGCACCGTGTGCAGCAGGCGCGGGGAACCGCCCGCCTCCAGCTTGCGCCGCAGATACCCGGCGAAGGTGTCGACGGCGTTGCTGGTGACGTCGAAGTCATAGCCCCAGACCCGCTCCAGCAGCACCGAGCGGGAGAGCACGATGCCCGCGTTCACGGCCAGGACCTCCAGAAGGTCGAACTCGCGCCGGGTCAGCTCCACCTCCTGGCCGTCGACGGCGACCCGCCGGGCGCCGGTGTCGATCGTCAGCGGGCCGACGCGGATCCGGCCGGAGTCGGCGGCCGGGCGGACGCGGCGCAGCAGCGCGTGCAACCGCAGGGCCAGTTCACGCAGGTCGAAGGGCTTGACCAGGTAGTCGTCCGCACCGGCGGCCAGGCCGGCGACCCGGTCGGTGACGTCGTCCAGAGCCGACAGCATCAGGATCGGCACCTCGGTGCCGCGCTCGCGCAGCGAGGTGCACACCGCGATGCCCGACATCTCCGGCATGGAGACGTCCAGGACGACCGCGTCGGGCGGGACGTCCGCGATCCGCGCCAGCGCGTCCTTTCCCGACTCGGCGGTGTCCACCGCGAACCCTTCCAGCGCCAGCCCGCGCCGCAGCGCGCGCAGGATCGCCGGGTCGTCGTCGACGGCGAGAATCCGCTGCATGGAGTGCTCCCGGGTGGAACGCGAGGTGGCTCACCACAGTACGTAACGCCGGGTACGCCGGGGCCCGGCATCGCGGCGCCGTGACGGGGCGCGCGGCCCGCATGCCACGCGCCCCTGCCGCGACGGACCGGATCACTCGTCGGTGGCCTCGGCCTGGTCCGCGGCGCTCTCCGCCCCGGACACGATCTTCTCCAGCTCGGCGACCTCCCGGTCGGACAGCCCGCCGCCGGTCGTGCCGGTCGTGCCGGTCGTGCCCGTGGTCGTGCGGGCGGGGGGAGGGGACGTCTGGTTGTCTGCGCCGCCGCAGCCGGTGAGCAGCAGGGCGGTGGTCAGTGCTCCCGTGAAGAGCGCGCGGCGGCTCATCGGCCGTGCGCCTTGCACCAGGCGGCGACCTTCGGCAGCTGGTCCGCGCGGAGCTTGAGCGTGGCCAGCCGGGACTGCCGGATCTTCGCCCGGCCGTCGATGATGGCCGCCAGCGCCGGGTCCTTGGCCCGCACCCGGTTCGCCCTCGCCTGCAGCCACTGGACCGAGCCACGGGTCTTGGCGTCGCCCGAGAACCTGGCGGTCAGGCGGGTCACCCGCTGCTGGACCTTGGGCACTCGCTTGCACAGCCGCGCCGCCCGCTTGGTCAGATCCGGCCCGGCCTGCGGTCCGGGGGCCGAGGGGGTGGGCGTGGGGGAGTCCGCGAGCGCGGCCGGAGCGGCGGCGCTCAGGGTGAGCACGGTGGCCAGCCCGACGCCGGCCAGGATCTTGCGTGTCATCTTCTGCCTCCTCATCCGGGGGGTACGCCGCAGAAGCTAGGAGACGTTCTTGGCGAAACTCTGTGGATCCAAGACTTTGTGCAACCGAAACTCCCTGCAACCGAAACTCCGTCGAACGGAACTCTGCGGGCTGAAACCGTCTGATACCCCGCAGATGTCGGTCACGTTTCGTATGCGGACATGCCGTGGCTTTCGTGACGTAGGTAACACAGATGCAACGATCACTACCGGCGCGCCGTAAGAACCATGCTGATCAGGGGACACGGCAGTACGATCCGCTCACTTTGGTGAGAACGATGTTGCGCTCCGGGAGGCTGCTCTCATGTCGCGTTTTCCCCGTGCGCGGTTGCTCGGACGCCTGCGAGCCAGAAGCCGTTCGATCAAAGCGAAGATCTTCTTCCTGCTGGTCGTGCCGCTGGTCGCGCTGGTGGCGCTGTGGGGTTTCGCCGTGGCCGTCACCCTCGGGGACAGCCTGCGGTCGCTCCAGGCCACGACCTTCGACTCCAAGGTCGTGCGGCCGACGGAGGCGCTGATCAGCAACCTGCAGAACGAACGCAGGCAGTCGCTCGCCTATCTGGGCGGTGATATCACGGTCGGCCGGGAGGGGTTCGAGGCGCAGCGCAAGCGCACCGACCAGGCCCGTGCGGACTTCCGGCGGTCCGCCGCCGACGGCGACGCGCGAAGCGCCGCCACCGCCGAGACCAGGCGCCGGCTCGACGCGCTGGCGCGGCGGCTGTACGAGCTCGACGGCCTGCGCCGCCTGGTCGACGGACGGTCCATCGACCGGTCGCAGGCACTCGCCCAGTTCAACTCGCTGGTCGACGACGCCTCCGGGATCTTCGACGGGGCGTCCCCGGACGACCCCGTGATCGCCAAGCAGACGTGGACCCTCATCGAACTGGAACGCGCCCGGGAGAACCTCTCCCGGGAGGACGCGCTGCTGACCGGCGCACTGGCCGCGGGCCGGTTCACCGTGGCGGAGCACGCCCAGTTCGTCCAGCTCGTCGGCGCCCAGCGGTTCCTCTACCAGGACGCGGTCCGGGCGTTGCCCGCCGCGGACCGCTCGCGGTTCGAGGGGTTCAACGCCGGTCCCGAGCTCGGCCGGTTCCGTACGATCGAGGACGCCCTGGTGAACAGCCCCGTGACCGCCAGGGGGCTGCCCGTCGACGTCGGGTCGTGGCACACGGCCTCGGAGTCGGTGGTGACGAGCCTGGTCGATCTCGAGACGTCCGCCCGGGAGGGCACGTCCGAGCGCGCCGAGTCGCACGCCGCCTGGGTGATCCTCCGGCTCGCGCTGGCGGGCGGGCTCGGCCTGATCGCCGTCGTCGTGTCCACGGTCATCGCCTTCCGGCTGGGCCGGCGGCTGATCGGGGAGAGCCGCAGCATGGCCGGGGCGGTCGACGAGTTCGCCCACGACCGGCTTCCGGAGGTCACCGAGCTGATCCGGCGCGGAGAGAAGATCGATCCCGACCACGGCGCTCCGGTCTTCGACTTCACCGTCAGCGAGGTCCGGCGCATCTACGACGCCTTCCTCCAGGCCCGCCGGGCGGTCATCACCGCGACCGTGAGCGAGGCGGCGGCCAGAAGGGGCCTCAGCGAGGTCTTCGTGAACCTCGCCCGGCGCAACCAGGTCCTGCTGCACCGGCTGCTGCGCCTGCTCGACGACATGGAACGGCGGGTGGACGACGCCGACGAGCTGGCCGACCTGTTCCGGCTGGACCATCTCGCCACCCGTATGCGCAGGCACGCGGAGGGCCTGGTCATCCTGTCCGGCAGACCGGCGGGCCGCACCTGGCGCCGCCCGGTGCCGGTCGTCGACGTGACGCGCGCCGCGGTCGCCGAGATCGAGGACTACACCCGGGTCGACGTCTCCCCGCTGCCGTCGGTCGCCCTGGTCGGGGCCGCCGCCGCGGACATCATCCATCTGCTCGCCGAGCTGATCGAGAACGCCACCGTCTTCTCTCCGCCGGACCTCTCGGTGCAGGTGAGGGGTGAGCTGGTCGTGCACGGATTCGTGCTCGAGATCGAGGATCGCGGGCTGGGCGTCAGCGACGACGAGACGCTGGCCCAGATCAACGAGCGGCTGGCCGATCCGCCCGAGTTCGACCTGTTCGACAGTGCCCGGCTGGGTCTCTTCGTGGTGGCCAGACTCGCCCAGCGGCACGGGATCAGGGTCACCCTGCGCCGATCGGCCTACGGCGGCACCACGGCCATCGTCCTGCTCCCCGCCTCGATCGTCACCGTCGTCCCGGACGAGAACTCCTCCGTGGAGGTGGTGACCTCCTCCCGGAACGGTGCGCAGCCGGTGGGTGACGATGCCACCGCCGGATGACGAGCCGGAGTGGACAGATCTCGAGGCCGGACCCATCGTCCGCCCCTACGCCCTCACCGGCGGGCGGACCCGTCACGACTCCGGCGGATTCGACCTGATCGCCATGGTCGAGACGGCGGACGGCCACCCAGCGGAGCGCGTGCAGAACGGCCCGGAGCACCGCACGATCCTGCGGCTGTGCAGGTCCGCCCTGTCGGTGGCGGAGGTCGCCGCCGAGCTGGACCTCCCGGTCGACGTGGTGCGGGTCCTGCTCGGCGACCTGGCCGACCAGCGCCTGATCAACGTGCGGCGGCCCGCGCCGGTGACCGGCTCCCCGAGCACCAGTGTGCTCCAGCAAGTGATCGATGGACTCCATGCGCTCTGACAAGGACGCCGGGATGGAAGCACAGGAGGCGGTCGTGACACGACGTACCCGAAGGTTCGGAGCGGTGCTGGCGGCGGTGATCCTGGGCCTGTCCGGTTGCGGGAGCACCTCGGGGAACGACCTCGACCCGGCCGCGTCACCCGGCGTCACCAAGAAGCCGTGCCCGCACGCGGTGAACGCCGGGCACGGCTGCATCTACCTCGGCAGCCTGTCGGACCTCACCGTGGGGCCGTTCACTCCGATCGCGGTGCCGTCCGTCCAGGCACAGCAGGCCTTCTGGCGCCGGGTCAACGAGCAGGGCGGCATCGGCGGCTACGACATCGACGTCACCACCTACCTGCGGGACAACAGGTACGACGTCGCCACACAGAAACAGCAGTACCAGGCGATCAAGGACAAGGTGCTGGCGTTCGCGCAGACGCTCGGGTCACCGCAGACCGCCGCGATCCTGCCCGACCTGCGGGCGAGCAAGACCATCGCCGTGCCGCTGTCGTGGACCTCGCAGTGGAGCTTCGAGGACAACATCCTCGAGTCGGGCGCCAGCTAC
Organism: Actinomadura scrupuli; assembly: GCF_050971785.1. Classification (NCBI taxonomy): domain Bacteria; kingdom Bacillati; phylum Actinomycetota; class Actinomycetes; order Streptosporangiales; family Thermomonosporaceae; genus Actinomadura; species Actinomadura scrupuli. Next base: position 1,226,063 of record NZ_JBPCCU010000002.1, read on the forward strand.
TGCTTCGAGTCGATGAACGCCGTCGACTACGCCGTCGACACCTACCGGATCAGGAGCATCATGGCCCTGCACTATCCGGGGGACTACGGCGGCGACGCCGCGGCCGGGGCGAAGATCGCGGCCCGGGCGCGTCGGCTGCCGTTCACCGACCAGCCGACCGGGCAGGGCAAGGACAAGCAGGCCGCCGCGGTCAACGCGCTGATCAAGGGCAAGCCCGATCTCGTCATCCTCACCACCGGGCCCGCGGACGCCGGCACGATCGTCGCCCAGGCCTATGCCCGGGGCTTCCGCGGGCACTATGTGGGCACCGGCCCGAGCTGGTCCAAGGAACTCCTCAGCGGGCCGGCCGGACCCGCGCTCAAGGAGCAGTTCCTCGTGTCGGCCCCCTGGAAGCCGTTCGCCACGGATTCCCCCGGTCACTCCGCCATGCGCAAGGCCCTCGGGCACATCGACAGCTCCGACTCCTACACCTCCGGCTGGGCGTTCTCGTATCCGCTCAAGGCGGTGCTGCAGAAGGCGGCGGCGAACAAGGAGCTCACCCGGGCCGGCGTGTTCAAGGCGGCCAAGGGAATCACCAAGATCGACTACGAGGGGATCCTGCCCGCCCAGGCCGGTAACTTCACCGGCGCCCCGAACACCGGCGCCTTCCGCCAGACGGTCATCGACCGCCCGGCCACGGCGGAGTACACCGGCGTGAAGGTGGTCAAGGACTTCTTCACCGGGCCGACCGCCCAGGCCTACGACCTCAAGGCCCCCTGCTACCGCTAGCCCCCACCCCACCGACGCCCGCCCCACCCCACTAGGGGGTGGGGCGGGGGTGTCCGTCGCGGGCGAAGGCGCGCCGGGCCTGCGGAAGGAAGCGGACCGCCTCCGGCAGCAGCGGCCAGACCCGGCCCAGCCGGCGGACCCCGGCGGCGAACCGCCGGTACCGGCGCTCGTCGGCGGCGCTCCAGGACAGCCCCAGCAGCTCGCGGGCACGAGGCGGCAGCCCGCCCACCGACAGCAGCCGTGCCACGGCGTGCAGCGGCGGGTGCAGGACCCGCCAGATCGGCGCGGGCATCCGGCCGGGCCGGGGGAGGCCCTTGGTCACGTAGCCGACGCCGTAGCGGGCGGTCCGGTGCGCCACCAGCTCCTCGTCGAGCATGCGCCGCCAGTACGCCTGGAAGCCCTCCCAGTCCTCCGGCATCGCCCGGTCGCTGACGCCGTACAGGCGGAACCACGTCTTGGACTCGGCGTAGATCTGGCGCTTCTCCGCCTCGCTGAGCGGCCGGATGAACGTCTCGACCCCGTAGAGCAGGGTGTCGAGGAACGTCGTGTGCGCCCAGAAGTAGGTCTCCGGGTCCAGCGCGTGGTACCGCGTGCCGTCCGGCAGTTCGCCCTTGATTCCGGTGTGGAAGTCGCGGACCCGTCTCCCGGTCTCGTTCGCCCGGTCCCCGCCGTACACGGTGTCCATGATCGGCCCGGCCGAGCGCCGGAAGCGCGCCAGCGTGTCCTTGAAGATCACCGAGTGCTCGAGAACACCCTGGCCGAGCGCCGGCAGCATGTTCTGCAGCACCGGAGCCCGCACACCGGTCAGGGCCATCCGGGTGTCACCGAAGAAGCGCCACGTCAGCGAGTCGGGCCCGAGGGGGACGACCTCGCGGACGTCGGCCGAGTCCGTCATGAGCGACCACCGGGGGTGAGAGGCGGGAGAGACATGCGACATCGATGGTCTCATGCCTCGATCGGGGGTCGCGCACGGGGCCGGCGGCCCGCGCAGGCCTCGTGCGCAAGGGCGGCAACACGAACTTCACGCTTCTCACAGGTTGACGAAGATACGGGCTCGCTGGTGAAGTTACCCCCGGGTCACATCAGTGACGGCACCCGGCCGGCCGGTCCAACCGGCGGGCCGTCGTGCTGTTCATCCGCGGGGGACGCCGGACTTGGGAGAGGACATGGGATGGCTTCTACGCTGCGGGACTGGCTGGACAAGCCGCGAGCTGGGCGCGGTGTCCATCTCGCCGCCGACGACGGCGGCTGGGAGTTCCGGGAGTACAGCGAGATAGCCTCGGCCGCACGCCGGGTGGCGGGCGCGCTCATCGCGGACGGGGTCCGGCCGGGCGACGTGGTCTGCGCGATCATCCCCACCGACTTCACCTGTGTCGAGACCTACTTCGGGGTCTGGGCCGCCGGTGCGACCATGTGCCTCATCACCCCGCCGCTCTTCCAGGACGGCGACGACTACGTCGCGCACGTGGCGGCGATCCTCCGGCAGGCCGACCCGAAGCTCACCATCGCCTCCGGCGACCTCGTACCGATGGCGGCCCGCGCGCTGGAGGCGGCGGGACTGCCCGGCGCGCCCTGGGAGCCGCGCGAGGGCACGGAGGCCGACCTGGCCGAGACCGGCGAGCTGGCCATCCTGCAGTTCACCTCGGGTTCCAGCGGGGAGCCGCGCGGCGTACGGGTCTCGTGGGAGAACCTCGAGGCCAACACCGAGCTGATCGCCCGCGTGGCGGGGTTCCACGAGGACGACGACGTCGCCTCGTGGCTGCCGCTGTACCACGACATGGGTCTCATCGGCTGCTTTCTCACCCCGGTGGCCAACCAGGCGGACCTGTGGCTGATGCGGCCGGACCACTTCATCCGCGACCCCGCACGCTGGCTGGAGTGCTTCAACCGGGCCAGGCACACGGCCGCGCCGCCGTTCGCCTACGCCTACGCCGCCCGCCGGGTCAAGCCCGAGCAGCTGGAGGGCCTGGACCTGTCCGGCTGGAAGACGGCGCTCATCGGGGCCGAGCCCATCGATCCGCACTCGCTGGAGGTCTTCGCCAGGCTGACCGAGCCGTACGGCTTCTCCCGGCACGCCTTCAAGCCCGCGTACGGGATGGCCGAGACCACGCTGCTGGTGACGCTGGACAACGTGCAGCGGGATCCGCTCGCCGTCCGGCCCGACGACCATTCGCTGGCGTTCGGGCAGCCGGTCCGCATCCTGGAGCAGCACTCCCTCGGCCCCGCGTCGGTCGGTGCCAAGACCGGCTGGGTGGTCGGCTGCGGGGCGCCCGAGGAGGACGTCTCGGTGACGATCGTCGACGACGACCTCCGGGAACTGCCCGCCGGGCACCTGGGCGAGATCGTCGTCGGCGGCGCGTCGGTCTGCGAGGGCTACCACGCCGGTGCCGAGGGCAAGTCGACCCGGTTCATGGACGGCAAGGTCTACACCGGGGACGCCGGGTTCTTCCACGACGGACAGCTGTTCGTGCTGGGCCGGATGGGCGACAGCATCAAGGTCCGGGGCAGGTCGGTGTACGTCGAGGACCTCGAGTCCCGGCTGGCCGAGGTGACCAGGCTGGGCAAGGGCCGCATCGTCATCGTCAGCGTCCCGGGGGCCGGGAGCAAGGGGGTGGCGCTGTTCGCCGAGACCGGTGCGGCGCCGTGGGCAGGCGACGCCCGCCGGGTGCTGGGCCGCCGGCTGGGCGACGACGTCGACATCACCATCGTCATCGGGCACGGCCTCATCCAGCGGACCTCCAGCGGCAAGCCCCGCCGCCGCTACATGTGGGAGCGCCTGAAGTCCGGGAAGATGGAGGGCGCCACCGTCGTCCCCGCGCCCTGACCTCACCCGATCCAGCAGATCGCACCTCGCGGGGCGGGCCGGCGCCGTGTTGACCACGGTGCCCGACAGCGGTGAACATGTCACTGTCTGTCTCGGAGGTCAACGATGCCCATCATTCCGAAGGCGCTGGTCAGCCTGGGTTCCCGGCTGGGTGCCACGGCGCAGAACGCGCTCGAGGTGGCCCGGTTCGGAGGGCTCGACACCGACGAGGCGGCCTCGCCGTACGAGGTGGTCTGCCGGCAGCGCGTCTACCGGCTGCGGCACTACTTCCCCGCCCGCCAGGACGGACCGGACCTTCCTGAGGAGACCGGGGAGGCCGGGGAGGCCGGGGACCGCCCGATCGTCCTGCTGGTCCCGCCGCTGATGATCACGGCGGAGGTCTACGACATCTCTCCGCAGGTCAGCGCGGTCGGGGTGCTGTACCGGCAGGGCATCGATCCGTGGGTGGTGGACTTCGGCGCCCCGGAGCGCGAGCCCGGTGGCCTGGAGCGCACGCTCACCGACCATGTGCTGGCGGTCAGCGACGCCGTCGACCGGGTCCGCGAGATCACCGGCCGGGACGTGCACCTGGCCGGCTACTCGCAGGGCGGCATGTTCTGCTACCAGGCGGCGGCGTACCGGCGCGGCGAGGGCATCGAGTCGGTGGTGACCTTCGGTTCCCCCGCCGACACCCACGCCGGGCTGCCCTTCGGGCTGCCGGGCCGGCTCGTCGGCGAGACCACCAAGCTGGTCCCCGACTGGGCCCTGGGCGACTGGGCGGTGCCGGGCTGGGTCACCCGGACCGGCTTCCAGCTGCTCAGCCCGGTGAAGTCGGTGCGCAACCGGGTCGACTTCATCCGCCAGCTGCACGACCGGGAGGTCCTGGCGCCCAGGGAGCGGCAGCGGCGGTTCATGCAGAGCGAGGGCTGGGTCGCCTGGCCGGGCCCGGCGCTGGCGGAGTTCGTCCGCCAGTTCGTCGGTCACAACCGCATGCTCACCGGCGGGTTCCTCATCGGCGACCGGCTCGTCACGCTCGCCGACATCGCCTGCCCCGTGCTGACGTTCGTCGGCGCGGCCGACGAGATCGCCGCCCCCGCGGCCGTGCGCGGGATCCGCCGTGCCGCGCCCCGCGCGGAGGTGTACGAGGCGACGGTGCGCACCGGTCACTTCGGGCTGGTCGCCGGGTCGCAGTCGGCCGGGGTGACCTGGCCGGCCGTGGCCGGCTGGCTGCACTGGAGGGCCGGGGAGGCCGAGCTGCCGGGCCTGATCCACCCGGTCGGCGACGAGGACCTCGAGCCGCCGGAGGGCCAGGGACACGCGAGCTACGGCCTGAAGCTGGCCGCCGGTGTCGGGGTGGACGCCGCGCGCTCGGTGGTGACGGCCACGGCGCGGGCGGTACGCGGCGCCCGCCACCTCACCGGCGCGGCGGCCGCCCAGCTTCCCCGGCTGGCACGGCTGGAGCGGATCCAGCCGGACACCCCGATGTCGCTGGGCCTGCTCCTCGACGAGCAGGCGCGGCGGGCCCCGGACGACGTGTTCTTCCTCTTCGACGGCCGGGGCCACACGCAGGCCGCGGCCAAGCATCGCATCGACAGCGTCGTCCGCGGCCTCATCGAGATCGGCGTCCGGCAGGGCGACCAGGTCGGCGTGCTGATGGGGACCCGGCCCAGCGCCCTGGCGGCGCTCGCCGCGCTCAACCGGCTGGGCGCGGTCGCCGTGCTGCTCCGCCCGGACGGCGATCTGGCTGACGAGGTGCGGCTGGGCCAGGTCGGCAGGATCATCGCCGATCCGGAGCACGCGGCCCGTGCGGTGGAGCTCGAGAGCGTCTTCCCCGACCTCGAGGTCTGCCTGCTCGGCGGCGGCGCGAGCGTACGCGACCTGGGGCTGCCCCTGCTCGACATGGAGCGGATCGACCCGGACGAGGTCGAGCTGCCCGGCTGGTACCGCCCCAATCCGGGGCGGGCGGGCGACCTGGCGTTCATCCTGTTCACCGGCGAGGGCGAGCGGACCCGGGCGGGCCGGATCACCAACCGCCGCTGGGCGCTGTCGGCGTTCGGCACCGCGTCGTCGGCGGCGCTGTCACCGGCCGACACCGTCTACAGCCCCACCCCGCTGCACCACCCGTCCGCGCTGCTCATGACGATCGGCGGGGCCGTCGCCGGCGGCGCGCGGGTGGCGCTGGCCACGGCGTTCGACCCGGCCACCTTCTGGGACGAGGTGCGCCGGTACGGAGCGACGGTCGTCTCCTATACCTGGACCCTCACGGCCGCGCTCGTCAACGCCCCGCCCGACCCCGGCGAGCGGCACCACTCCGTACGCCTGTTCATCGGCTCGGGGATGCCGAGCGGGCTGTGGCGGCGGGTCGAGCGGCGCTTCGCCCCCGCCCGGGTACTGGAGTTCTACGCCTCGACCCAAGGTGAGGCGGTCCTGGTCAACCTGAGCGGCAAGAAGACCGGATCGCTGGGCCGGCCGCTGCCGGGCAGCGCGGAGGTGCGGCTGGCCGTCTACGACCTCGAACACGGCCGGCCGGCCGAGGGTGCGGACGGGTTCGCCGTCGAGTGCGGGCCCGACCAGGTGGGGATGCTGCTGGCCAGGGTCCGCACGCCGGTCGCGGGCCCGGCCCGGGTGCTGCGCGGCGTGTTCGCCGCCGGGGACGCCTGGGTGGCCACGGGAGACCTGTTCGAGCGGGACGCCGACGGGGACTTCTGGCTGCTCGGCCAGGCGGCCGAGCTGATCAGGACCGCCGGGGGCATCGTGCCGCCCGGCCCCATCCGGAACGCGCTCGGGGACCTGCCGGCCGTCGATCTCGCGGTCGCCTACGGCGTCCCGGTCGACGGGATGGAACTCGCGGCGGCGGCCGTGACGCTGCGGCCCGGCGCGAAACTCCGGGCGGTGGACCTCACCGAGGCGTTCCTGGCGGTGCCGCCGCAGATGCGGCCCGCGCTGGTCCGGATCGTCGAGGAGATCCCGGTCACCGACTGCCATCGGCTGCTGACCGCGTCGCTCCGCGACGAGGGGATCCCGGCGTCCGCCGCGTTCTACCGGGAGGCGGCCGGTGGTTACCGGCCGCTCACCGCCGCCGACCGGGGCCGGCTGCGGCGCCGGGCACGGTGACGGACGTAACACCGAGGAAAACATCCGGCTACTCCGTCGCAACGCGCTCTCCCTACGTTCACGGCAACGCAGAGACCCGTTGATCGGAGCATGTATGTCCCATCCGTCCCGCCGGACCCTCATGCCCTCCCAGCTGGATCGCCGCACCCTTCTCCTCCGTGGCCTGCAGGCGTCCGGTCTGGTCCTGGCGGCGCCGGTGCTGGCCGCGTGCGGTGGCGACGACGGCGACGACAGCGGCGGCGGTGCGGGCAAGGGCCTCGGCACCGTCGGCCTGCGGTTCGCCTGGATCAAGAACGTGGAGTTCGCCGGCTCGTACATCGCCGACAGCAAGGGCTACTACAAGGCCGAGGGCTTCAGCTCGGTCAACCTGATCACGGGCGGCCCGACGGCCACCCCCGCCGAGACCGACGTGGTGACCGGCAAGGCCTTCGCCGGGCTCACCTCCCCGGACCGGGTCGGGCAGGCCATCCAGCAGGGCGCTCCGATCAAGATCGTGGCGACGCAGTACCAGAAGAACCCCTTCGCGATCATGTCGATGGCCGACAAGCCCATCAGGTCCGCCAAGGACATGGTCGGCAAGAAGATCGGTGTGCAGGCCACCAACGAGGCCGTCTGGGAGGCCTTCCTCCGGGCCAACAAGCTGGATCCCAAGAGCATCACCAAGGTGCCGGTGCAGTTCGACCCGCTCCCGCTGACCACCGGCACGGTGGACGGCTGGATGAGCTACATCACCAACGAGCCCAACGACCTGCGGCTCAAGGGTTTCAAGGTCGAGACGTTCCTGCTGGCCGACCAGGGTTATCCGCTCGTCGGCGAGTCGTACGTCGTCACCGACCAGGCGCTCAAGAAGGAACGTGCCAAGGTGAAGGCGCTGCTCCGGGCGGAGATCAAGGGCTGGAAGGACAGTCTCGCCGATCCCGCGGCGGGCGCCAGGCTCGCCGCCGAGGTCTACGGCAAGGGACTGGGTCTCAAGACCGAGGAGCAGACCCTGGAGTCCAAGGACCAGAACAAGCTGATCCTCACCGACGAGACCAGGAAGAACGGGATCTTCACGATGTCACCGGCCCTGGTCGAGTCCAACATCCAGACCCTCAAGTTCGCGAACGTGAACGTCACCGCCCAGCAGCTGTTCGACCTGTCCGTCATCAACGAGATCTACAAGGAAGACCCGTCTCTTGTCTGAGAGCGTGTCCGAGAGTGCGGTCTCCCACCCCGCCGCCCGGCCTCCCGAGGCCCCGGCCGGCCCCTCGGCCGGCCCCCCGGCCGGACAGGAGGGAACCGGCATCAGCCTGACCGGGTTGTGGAAGGACTTCCGGCTGGGCCGCAGGTCCGTCACCGCGCTGGCCGGGGTGGACCTGCACACCGAGGAGGGATCGTTCCTGGCGCTGCTCGGCCCGTCCGGCTGCGGAAAGTCGACCGTGCTGCGCATCCTCGCCGGCCTGGAGACCCCCACCGCCGGCGAGGCCTTGCTGCACGGTGAGCCCCCGGAGCAGGCGCGGGCCGGCCACCACCTGGGGATCGCCTTCCAGGACTCGGCGCTGCTGCCGTGGCGCTCGGTCGAGGCCAACATCCGGCTGCCCCTGGAGGTGGCCGGGATCAGGCCGGACCGGGCGAAGGTCCAGGACCTCATCGCGCTGGTCGGCCTGGAGGGCTTCGAGAAGGCCCGGCCGGCCCAGCTCTCGGGGGGCATGCGGCAGCGCGTCGCCATCGCCCGGTCGCTCGTCGTCGAGCCGAGGGTGCTGCTGCTCGACGAGCCTTTCGGGGCGCTCGACGACATGACGCGCCAGCGCCTCAACCTGGAACTGCTGCGGATCTGGACCGAGCGCGCCACCACCACCCTGCTGGTCACCCACGCCATCTCCGAGGCGGTGTTCCTGTCCGACACCGTCGCGGTGATGACGCCCCGTCCGGGGAAGATCGCCGCCATCGTGCCGATCGACCTGCCCCGGCCGCGTACCCCGGAGATGCTGCGCACCCCGGAGTTCCACGCCCTCCAGGATCGGCTGTCGGAGATCCTCTTCGGCGGTGACGGCCATGACGACGGCAAGCGCGAGGGCCGGGACGACGGAGCCGGGGGGTGAGCCGGCTCAGGGGCGGGCTCGGCGGTGCCGCCGGGTCGGCCATCGTGGTCGCGGTGTGGTGGCTGCTCGCCGCGACGGTCTTCCACGACGGCCGGGCGGTGCCGACGCCGCTCGCCGTCCTCACCGGCTTCGGGCGGGACGGCTGGTCGTTCTACTGGCCGCATGTCAAGGGCACCGGATGGGAGGCACTGCGCGGCTACTTCTGGGGCAACGGGCTCGCGCTCGCGATGGCCGTGGTCGTCATCCTGATCCCGCCGCTCGAACGCCTGATCACCCAGCTGGCCGTGACGAGCTACTGCCTGCCCGTCATCGCGGTCGGGCCCATCCTCACCGTGGTCTTCGACGGCGACACCCCGATGGTCGCGCTGGCCGCCCTGTCGGTCTTCTTCACCACGCTGATCGGCGCGCTGGCCGGGCTGCGGGCGGCCGACCGCACCAGCCTCGACCTGGTCAGGGCGTACGGTGGCGGACGCTGGCAGCAGTTGCGCAGGGTACGGCTCGCGGCGGCGCTGCCCAGCACCTTCGCCGCCCTGAAGATCGCGGCCCCCGCCGCGGTCCTCGGGGCGATCATCGGCGAGTTCCTCGGCCGGGTGCCGTACGGGCTCGGCCTGGCGATGGTCGTCTCCCAGCAGCAACTCGACGTCGACCGCACCTGGGGCGTCGCCCTGGTCTCGGGCGCGATCGCCGGGCTCGGCTACGCCCTGATCGGGCTCATCGCGAGGTTCGCGGCCCCGTGGGCACCACGATCGGAGGGCGGGCGATGAGACGACTGGCCGGCACCCTGCTCTCGGCCGCCGTGTCGGCCGCGGTCGTCATCGCCGCCTGGATCGGCTTCCTCGAGGTCATGGACGTCAACCCCATGGTCGCTAAGGACCCGCAGGCGGTCTGGCACTACCTGACGGTGCCCGAGCAGCGCCGCACCGTCCTCGACGGGCTGTGGATCACTCTGCAGGACGCGGGCCTCGGCCTGGTCGCCGGCCTGGCCGCGGCCTCGGCGGTCGCCATGCTGTTCGTGCTGTCCCGGTCGGTGGAACGCTCGTTCATGCCGATCGCCATGGTCGTCCGGTCCGTACCGCTGATCGCCATGACCCCCGTACTCACCCTGGTCTTCGGCCGCGACCTGCTGGCGACCACCGTCATCTCCGGGATCGTGGTGTTCTTCCCCGCGCTGGTGAACATCGTGTTCGGGCTCCGGTCGGCCTCCCCGCAGGCCGCCGACCTGGTCCGGGCGTACGGCGGGACCGGGTGGACGACGATGCGCAAGGTCATGGTGCCCAGCGCGCTGCCGGCGTTCTTCGCCTCGGTCCGGATCTCCGCGCCGGGCTCGCTGGTCGGCGCGCTGCTCGCGGAGTGGCTGGCCACCGGCAAGGGGCTCGGCTACGCCATGCTCAGGGACGGCAGCACCTTCCACTACGACGCCCTGTGGACCGCCGTCGTGCTGGTGACCGTCGTGTCACTGCTCGCCTATGCCCTGGTCGGGGTCGTCGAGGCGGCCGTGCTCGCCCGCTTCGGTCCCGCCCCGGCCGGGCACTGACGGGCCGCCCTCCGGCCCGGCGGCGAGCGGCGGGTCCGCGGGGGGCGGGGCCGTGAGGGCGTGCTCGGTCAGCGTGCGCTCGGAGAACCTGCGGCCCAGCGCCTCGACCTCGCTCTCGATGTTCGGCACCACGCCCGGCATCGCGACCCGCATGTACGCGTCGGTGACGTGGCTGAGGAACACCCACCGCATGGCCTGCAGCAGGGCCACCGACCGCGGCACGTAGATCCGCCGCCGCCGCTTCTCGATGCCCTTGATCATCGCCTCCGCGCACCGCTCCGCCGAGCTGTAGGTGCCCAGCGGGCCTGGCATCCGATGGAAGATGTCGTTGAAGGAGTGCAGGTCCGCGCGTATCTCGCGGACCATGTCGGTGTCGATCCAGGCGGGGTGCACGGTGCCGACGCCCACCCCCTTGTGCGCCAGCTCCAGCCGCAGGGCGCTGCCGAAATGCTCGATCCCGGCCTTGGACGCCGAGTAGGCGGCCATCGCGGGCAGCGCGCTGAAGGAGGAGGCGGACGAGACGAGCAGGAAGAAGCCCTCGGCCTCGGTCACGTAGGGCAGGGTGGCGCTGACCGTCCGGATCACGCCGTTGAGGTTGACGTCGATGACCTTGATGAGCTCGTCGGGCCGGCTGACCGCGACGGTGCTCATGTTGGCGATGCCCGCGTTGGCGACGACCACGTCGATGCCGCCGAGATCCTCGGCGGTCCGCGCCGCGGCCTCGTACAGGGCGGCCTGGTCGGTGACGTCGCACCGGTACCACACGTGCTGCCCGCCGTCGGCGCTCAGCTCCGCCGCCAGCGCCTCCAGCAGCTCCGGCTCCAGCCCGGTCAACGCGAGCCGGGCCCCGCGGGCCGCGGCGGCCCGCGCGGTCTCGGCGCCGATGCCGCGGGCCGCCCCGGTGATGAACACGACCTTGCCGGTCAGCGGCTCTCTCATCGGCCTGTCGCCCTCCGGTCCTGCGTTGTTACGGTCCATCACCGCACGAAGTCACACCGTGCCCCAGTCACCGGGTCACTGTCCATGTCCTGATCTGATAAAGACGCTGTGCGGGGCTGATAAAGACGCGGCGATCGACCGGCCATAAGCTCTAGGGGACCGAACCTCGTTGTGATCAAAGGGTGCGCATGGAAGCGATCGTCGGGACAGCCCAGGGCAGACTACGGGGCCGCGCCCGCGACGGCGTGACCGCGTTCCTCGGCATCCCCTACGCGGCGGCGCCGTTCGGTGCCCACCGGTTCGCTCCGCCCCGGCCCGTACAGCCGTGGGACGGGGTCCGTGACGCCGTGGCGTTCGGGCCGACCGCGCCCAAGCCGGGCTACGCGCGGCCGTTCGACGAGCTGCTGCCGGACCCGGAGATCCCCGGCGAGGACTGCCTGAACCTCAACGTGTGGACACCGGATGTGGGCGCTGCCGGGCTTCCGGTGATGGTGTGGATCCACGGCGGGGCCTTCCGCAACGGCTCAGGGGCGGTGCCGATCTACGACGGCACGCACTTCGCCCGCGACGGCGTGGTCTGCGTGACCCTCAACTACCGGCTCGGGGTGGAGGGCTTCGCCTACCTGCCGGGGGCGCCGTCCAACCGCGGGCTGCTCGACCAGATCGCCGCGCTGACCTGGGTACGGGACAACATCGCGGCGTTCGGCGGCGACCCGGCCAACATCACCGTCTTCGGGGAGTCGGCGGGCGCCATGAGCGTCACCACCCTGCTCTCCCTGGACCTGGGCCGGGAGCAGGGGCTGTTCCGCCGGGCGATCGCGCAGAGCGGTGCGGGCGAGATCGCCCAGGACCCCGCGGACGCCATGCTCGTCACCAAGGAGATCGCCGCGCGCCTCGGCGTCGACCCGACCGCCGAGGCGTTCGCCACCCGCGACCCCGCGGAGATCGTGCAGGTCCAGGCCGCTGTCGCCGCCGAGGTCACCGCGCTGCCCGACCCCGGGAGGTGGGGAAGGACGACGGCCGCCAGCGGCATGTCGCTGATGCCGATCCTGGACGGTGAGCTGCTGACCCGCCGTCCGGTGGACGCCATCGCCGACGGAGCGGGCGGCGACGTCGACCTGCTGATCGGTTACACCTCCGAGGAGTTCCGGCTCTTCCTGGTGCCGACCGGGCTGACCAAGGTCGTGAACGCGGACATCGCCGCGGCAATCCTCAACGGCATGGGCATGGACCCGGCGCTGGCCGCCGCCTACCAGGCGACCGTCCCGGGCGGCGCCCCCGGCGACGCGTTGTGCGCGATCATCACCGACGGCTTCTTCCGGGTACCGGCGCACCGGGTCGCCGAGGGCCGCGCCGCCTCACCGCAGGGCGCGCCGACCTACATGTACGAGTTCGCCTGGCGGACACCGGAGCGGGACATGGGCGCCTGCCACGCGCTCGAGCTCGGATTCGTCTTCGACAACCTGCACATGCCCGAGGGCGCCGCGATGGCCGGTCCCACGCCGCCGCAGGACCTCGCCACGGCGATGCACCGCGCCTGGATCGGCTTCGCCGCCCACGCGGACCCCGGCTGGCCGCGCTTCGATCCGGAGACCCGCCCGGTGAAGGTCTTCGACGGCGCCGGCGACAAGGTCGTCAACGACCCGCGAGCCGCCGACCGCCTGCTCTGGCACCCCTCCCACTGACCCCCGCACCATCCCGCCCCGCCTCACCTCGGCGGCCCCCGGCTCGGGTCAGTCTTGGAGGACCTGCTCGGCGACGTACTCGGCGATCGCCAGTGCGGAGGTGGCGGCGGGGGAGGGGGCGTTGCGGACGGTCACCACCCGGCCGGCCCGGCCGATGCGGAAGTCGTCCACCAGCGAGCCGTCTCTGTCGACGGCCTGGGCGCGCACCCCCGCCGGAGCGGGCACGACGTCGGCGGTCGTCAGGCCGGGCACGAACGACCGGGCCTCGGCGACGAAGGCGCGCTTGGAGACCGAGCCGTACAGCTCCTTGAGGCCGGTCCGCCAGTGCCGCCGGGTCAGCGGCCGGAAGCCCGGCCAGCTCAGCGTCTCCCAGACGTCGCGTGCGCTCAGGTCACGGCGGCGGTAGCCCTCGCGGGCCAGCGCGAGGACGGCGTTGGGGCCGATGTCCACGCCACCGTCCACGCGGCGGGTGAAGTGCACGCCGAGGAAGGGATAGCGCGGGTCCGGCACGGGATAGATCAGCCCGCGTACCAGGCCGGTGCGGTCGGGCACCAGGCGGTAGTACTCGCCGCGGAACGGCACGATCGCCGGACCGTCGAGGTCCCCGGCCAGGCGTGCCACCCGGTCGGACTGCAACCCGGCGCACACCACCAGGCGGTCGAAGGTCAGGCTCTCCTGCCGCGCGGAGGTGACGACGACCTCGGAGCCGGTGGGCCTGATCCGTACGACCTCGAAACCCAGCCGCACCGAGCCGCCCGCGGCCGCCACCTCGGCGGCCAGCGCCCGGGTGACGGCCGGGAAGTCGACGATCGCGGTACGGGGCGAGTGGAGCGCGGCGACCCCGGTGACGTGCGGCTCGACCTCGGGGAGCTGGCCGGCCTCCAGCCACCGCAGATCCGGCACGCCGTTCTCGGTGGCCCGGCGCCGGATCTCCCGCAGAGCCGGCAGCTCGGCCTCCGTGCGAGCCACCACCAGCTTGCCGCACTCGTCGTAGGGCAGGTCGTGCTCGGCGCAGAACCTCGCCAGCAGCCCGATCCCGCGCCGGCACAGCCGGGCCTTCAGGGAGCCGGGCGCGTAGTACAGGCCGGCATGCGCCACCCCGCTGTTGTGGCCGGTCTGGTGCGCGGCGACCCGGTCCTCCTTGTCCAGGACGGTCACCTGCGCGCCGAGCCGGCGGGCCACCGCCAGGCCGAGGATGCCGGCGCCCACGACGCCGATACGGGGTTCGGTCACGCGACGAACGTAACCCGTGGCGGAACCGGCCGTGACCCCGGCTCCCGGGGCCGGCGATCAGGTGCCCGCCGGGCCCCGATCAGCGGCCGAGGCGCTTGCGGCCCTGCGCCCGCACGCGCTTGCGCTGCGAGGGATCGAGCATGAGGTAGCTGCCGACCGGCAGCACGATCGCGCCGAGGATGATCAAAGCCGAGATCCACCAGGGCAGGATCAGGTAGGCGAGCAGCCCGATGGCCACCCCGCCGATGACGACCTTTGTACGCGAGGACATGTGCGCCCAACCTTCCGCGAGAGCTGCTACCCAGAGAACGGCTGCGACCTGATGGCGGTTCCACGATATATCGCGAATCTCGCGTTGTCTTCGCCGGGCGGCGGTCTTCGGGCAGATCAGACGGGGCGGACCGGCGGGTCAGTGGCCGCCGCCGAGCAGGTGCAGCACCTCGTCGTGCAGGTGGGCGTTCGTGCAGACGACGCTGCCGCCGCCGGGGCTGGGCACACCGGCCAGGTCGGTGAAGACCCCTCCGGCCTCCTCCACGATGACCTGGAGGGCCGCCAGATCCCACAGATCGACTCCCGCGGGCTCGGTGGCGATGTCGACGGCACCCTCCGCGACCATCATGTGCGACCAGAAGTCACCGAAGGCACGGGTGCGCCACACCGAACGGGTGAGCGACATGAAACCGTCGAGCCTGCCCTCCTCCTCCCAGCCGCGAAGGCTGGAGAACGACAGGGAGGCGTCCGACAGGTCCGTCACCGAGGAGACCCGCAGCCGGCTGGCCTTGGCCAGGCTCCGGCCGGTCCAGGCGCCGCCGTCGCGCGCCGCCCACCAGCGGCGCCCGAGGGCGGGGGCCGAGACCAGTCCGACGACGACCCGGTCCTGCTCCATCAGCGCGATCAGGGTGGCCCACACGGGCACGCCCCGCACGAAGTTCTTGGTGGCGTCGATCGGGTCGATCACCCAGCAGCGGGCTCCGTAGCCGGTCTTCCCGTACTCCTCGCCCAGCACGGCGTCACGGGGGCGGGCGCGCTTGAGGGTGCCGCGGATCTGATCCTCGACCATCCGGTCGGCATCACTCACCGGGGTCAGATCCGGCTTGGTCTCGATCCGCAGGTCGAGAGCCCGGAACCGCCGGCTCGTGATGTCATCGGCCGCGTCCGCCAGTACGTGCGCGAGACGCAGATCGTCGGAGTAGCCCGCCACGACGGGCCACGCTACCGCGATCACGGCGTACAGCGACAGACTGTGAAGTATGGACGACTCGACATATCCGGAGCTGCCGACCCCGGCCCTCCTTTTCGACCTTGACGGCACTTTGATCGACAGCGTCTATCAGCATGTGATCGCGTGGCGGTCCGCGCTCGCCAGCGTGGGCATCGACCTCTCGGTCTGGCGGATCCATCGCCGGATCGGGATGAGCGGCGGGCTGTTCGTCTCGGCGTTGCTGCGGGAGACCGGCGTATCGCTGACCGAGGACGAGGTCGACGAGCTGCAGAAGATCCACGCCAAGGCGTATCTCGCCCAGCTGGACACGGTGCGCCCGCTGCCCGGCTCGGAGGACCTGCTGGCCCTCCTCACCGACGTGGGCGTGCCCTGGGCGATCGCCACCAGCGGTCGCGCGGAGACCGCCCGCTCCGCCCTGGGCCTGCTCGGGCTGCCCGAGGACACGCCGATGATCACTCGTGACCAGGTCAAGCACGCCAAGCCCGACCCCGACCTGTTCCTCGCCGCGGCGGCCCGGCTGGACACCGACCCCCGGCACGCGCTGGTGGTCGGTGACAGCGTCTGGGATCTGCTGGCCGCGCGGCGGGCCGGCTCGCTCGGCGTCGGGATGATGTCCGGCGGGTACGGCCGGGAGGAGCTGGAGCGCGCGGGGGCCTTCCGGGTCTACCGGGACCCGCTCGACATGCTGACCCGGCTCGACGAACTCGGCCTGCGCCTGGCCCTCTGACCCGGCCTCGCCTCACTGCTCCTCGCCTCACCGCTCCTCGCCCCGGCGTGCCATGGACGCAGGCCGACCTCCGGGGTGTGCCCCGCGGTCAAGGGCGCCGCCGGTGCGACGTACGTCACCGTGGACGGCCGACCGGTGGGTTGTGAATTCCAACCTTGTACTGGGATAGTGAGTTGGAGAATCCAATTCGCTAGGAGGCGTGATGCGGGACGCGGTGATCGTCGAGGCGGTGCGCACACCGGTCGGCAAGGGCAAGGCGAACGGTGCCCTGGCGGGAGAGCACCCGGTGGACCTGCTCGCCCGTACGCTCCGGGAGCTCATCGAGCGCACCGGTCTGGACCCGGCGCTGGTGGACGACGTCGTCGGCGGATGTGTCACGCAGGTGGGCGACCAGGCGATCAACCTCACCCGGACGGCGGTCCTCGCGGCGGGCTTCCCCGAGAGCGTGCCCGCCATGACCGTGGACCGGCAGTGCGGCTCCTCCCAGCAGGCCGCCCACATCGCCGCCCAGGGGATTCTCAGCGGGGCCTACGACATCGCGATCGCCTGCGGCGTGGAGTCCATGTCCCGGGTGCCGATGGGCTCGTCCGTGCTGCCCGGTTCGAACCCGCTGGCCCCGCTGGCCACACGCTACCCGGAGGGACTGGTCGGGCAGGGCATCGGCGCCGAGCTCATCGCCGCCCGCTGGAAGATTAGCCGGGAGGAGCAGGACGCCTTCGCGCTGGAATCCCACCTGCGCGCCGCCGGCGCCTGGGACCGCGGCGAGTTCACCCGTGAGCTGGCGTGGTCCGCGCGCGACGAGACCGTACGGCCCGGCACGTCCATGGCGGCGCTCGCCGGGCTGAAGCCGGCCTTCTACGATCCGGTGCTCGAGGAGCGGTTCCCGGAGATCGGCTGGCAGGTGACCGCCGGCAACAGTTCACCGATCAACGACGGCGCCGCGGCGGTGCTGATCATGGACGCCGCGGTGGCGCCGCGGTGGCGGCGCGGCTCGGCCTGCGGCCCCGGGCCCGGTTCCACTCCTTCGCGGTGGTCGGTGACGATCCGCTGCTCATGCTCACCGCGATCGTGCCCGCCACCGCCAAGGTGCTGGCGCGTTCCGGGCTGCGGCTGGAGGACATCGACCTGTTCGAGGTCAACGAGGCGTTCGCCTCGGTCGTCCTCGCCTGGCAGCGCGAGACCGGCGCCTCCCTGGACAAGGTCAACGTACGCGGCGGAGCGATCGCCATCGGCCATCCCCTCGGCGGCAGCGGCACCCGCATCATGACCACCCTGCTGCACGCCATGGAGGACCGCGGCGCCCGGCTCGGCCTGCAGACCATGTGCGAGGCCGGCGGGCTCGCCAACGCCACCGTCCTCGAACTGCTCTAGCCCCCACGACCTCCCTGCCCCCCGGCGGCTCCCTCCCGAGGGAGCCGCGGGATCCCCGACCCCGGAAGGCGTACCGCTTCATGCTCGCTCCGCCCGTGTTCCCGCTCCGCCCGGCCGCATCCGGCGGGGGGAACTAGCGATGGCACGCCGCTGGCAGATCCTCGCCGTGGTCTCGGTCGCCGTCTTCATGGCGAGCCTCGACCTCTTCATCGTCAACATCGCCTTCCCCGACATCCAGCGGGACTTCGACGGCGCCGGCGCCGCGACGGTGTCCTGGGTGCTCAACGGCTACGCGATCGTCTTCGCGGCGCTCCTGGTGCCGGGCGGCCGGCTGGCCGACCGGCTCGGGCGGCGGCGCGTCTTCCTGGCCGGACTCGCCCTGTTCGTCATCGGCTCGGTGCTGTGCGGGGTGGCCCCCTCCATCGAGACGCTCATCGCCGCGCGGGTGGCGCAGGCGATCGGGGCGGCCCTGCTGATGCCCACCTCGCTCGCCCTGCTGCTGCCCGAGTTCCCGGCCCGGGAACGCGCCGCGGCGATCGGTGTCTGGGCCGCGGTGGGCGGTGTCGCGGCGGCCTTCGGCCCGCCCGTCGGGGGGCTGCTGGTCGAGGCGTCCTGGCGGTGGGTGTTCTGGGTCAACGTGCCCGTGGGGATCGTGGCCCTGGTGTTCGCCGTGCGGCTGCTGAACGAGAGCCGGGAGGAGGCGCGGACCCGCTGGCCCGACCTGCTCGGCACCCTGGTCCTCACCGCCGCCATCGGGCTGCTCGCGCTCGGGCTGGTACAGGCCCCCGACTGGCACTGGGGCGACCCGCGTACGCTCGGCTGCCTGGCCGGAGCCGTCGTCCTCCTGGCGGCGTTCTGGTTCCGCTGCGCCCGGCACCCCTCGCCGGTGATCGACCCGTCCATGCTGCGGGTACGGTCCTTCGCCCTGGCCAACACCGCCGGGCTGCTGTTCACGGTGAGCTTCTCGGTGATGCTGCTGAGCAACGTGCTGTTCATGACCGGCGTCTGGCACGACTCGGTGCTGCGGGCGGGCCTGCAACTGGCACCGGGTCCGCTGATGGCCGCGTTGCTGGCCGTGCCCAGCGGCCGGCTGGCCGGGCGCTTCGGTCAGCACCTGCTGGCCGGGGCCGGTTGCCTGCTGTTCGTCCTCGGCGCGTGCTGGTGGCTGTGGCGGGTGGACGCCTCCGCGAACTGGGCCGGTGCCATGCTGCCCGGACTCCTGATCGGGGGCGCCGGAGTCGGCATGGTGCTGCCGTCGCTCGCGAGCGCGGCCGCGGCGTCCCTGCCGCCCGGGCGCTTCGCCACCGGGTCCGCGGTGCTCACCATGTCGCGTCAGATCGGCTCGGTGCTCGGGGTCGCGATCCTGGTGGCGATCCTCGGCGACGGCGGTGCGGCGGATCCGGTCGGGCCCTTCCAGGACGGCTGGCTGTTCCTCGTGGCCTCGGGCACCCTGGCCGCCGTGGCCGGGTTCGCCATCGGCCCGGTCCACCACCACCACCACCAGCCGTCCGTGGCGCCCGGTCTCGTCCCCGCACCGGCCGAGCAATCAGTTTGAAAACACAACCCAGTGTCCTAATCTGGAGTCATGCCCAGGGACGCGAGACCGCGAGAGTGCTCGATCGCCATGACGCTCGAAGTGATCGGGGAGCGCTGGTCACTGCTGGCGATCCGCGAGCTGTTCCATGGGGTGCGCCGGTTCGATCAGATCGCCTCCAACACCGGGGCCTCCCGCGACATCCTGACCACCCGGCTGCGCAAGCTGGAGGACCACGGCATCATCGAGCGCCGTCCGTACAGCGACCGGCCGGTCCGCTACGAGTACCACCTCACGCCGGCCGGCAAGGATCTCTCGGACGTGATGACCGCGCTGGTGGCGTGGGGGGACCGCCACCTCGCGAACGGCGACCCGCCGGTGCGGTGGCGGCACTCCTGCGGGGAGTTCCTGGACCCGGTGATGGTCTGCCGGGCCTGCGGGGAGCCCGCGCGGCATGGCACGCACTCCCCGTCCGGTCGTGGTGTTACGGGCTTCTAGACGATCGCATGGTGGGAACATGGCCCCATGTCACAAGACCTGCCTGCCTGGGTTGCGGAGCTGACCGACCCCTGCCGGGCGACCACGCTCGATGAGCTCGCGGACCGCCTCGTACCTCTCGCCGAGCACTCCATCGACGTGTCGCGGCGGTTGCAGGCCCTGCTCAACGAGCTGAACGAGCCGTTCAAGCGCGAGGCGGTCTACGACCGCGTCGAGCGGCTGAAGAACCGCGCGGACGAGGCGTTCGGCGAGGTCACCAGGGAGATCGTGGCCTCCGGGCAGCAGCGGCTGGACCGGGTCTGGGCCGCGTGGCAGGACCGGGCCCCGGGGGAGCGGGAGAGCGCCCTGCGGGGGCGGCTGGAGGCCGACGTGATCCCCGCCCTGCGCAAGCAGGAGCGCAGCATCGCCGAGGAGGTCGGCGAGCGGACTGCAGTGGCTCTGGAGGTCGCGACGCAGACCCTGCTGTCCCGGGTCGAGGAGCTGGCCGTTGCGGTGACGAACCTGATCCACGACGTGCTGCCGCTCGCACACGAGGGGCTGGGCCTGGCCGGCCGGATCTCCGGGCTGGCGGCGAAGATACGCGAGCTGCGCGACGGACGTCAGGAGGTGCCCGGGCCGCTGCGCGAGGCGGCCTCTGGGACCGCGGACTCCTACCACAAGACCGTCGCCCGGCTGGAGATGGAGTGGGCGATGCTCGGCTCCCGGGCAGCGATCGTCCGGGCCGCGCTGCGGGCCGCGGAGGAGACCGCGTTCAGCCAGGTCACCGCCGAGATGACCGAGTGCGTCGAGACGCTGGCACCCTCCCACATCAAGGTCCTCAACGAGGCCGAGTCGCGGGCGATGACCCTCCTGGACGAGGTCATCGCGGGATAGCCGACCCGCGCGCCCGGATCTGACCGCCGCCCCGCCGGGGCCGTCAGCCGCTGTGCCACGCGTCCGGGATGGTGACCGGCCTGAACCGGCCCGCGCCGCCCCGCGCCGGCCCCGCTTCGGCCATCCGGAAGATCCGTCGTTCACGGACATGGTCTATGTTGTCCCGATTCGATCAAGCATGGGCGGGATGGCATGGGCACGTCGTCGGAGGACCCGGAGGGGCGCTTTGTCTTCGACGAGGCCTTCGTGGCCTCGGCCGGCATCAAGGAGCCGTCCGCGCGGGAACGCCGGGGGAATCCGCTCACCCGCCGGCTCGCCGAGCGACGGCGGCGCAAGGAGATGATCAGGCAATGGCGGGTCCCGCGGTCCGCCAGAGGCAGGCCCGGCGCACGAGCCCTCACGGTCGCCCTGGTCGTGGGGGTGGTGGCGGCCGGCGCGGTGTTGGCGGAGGCCGATCCCCTCGGCATGCGGCCGCCCCGCCCGGCCGGCACGGCGCCGCTGACCCTCGTACCGGCCCCGGTCCTGTCCCCGGCGCCCGGTGACGCGGGCACCGGCCCGGGGGAGGCGTTCGCGGGTTCACCCGCGCAGTCGTACGCCGACGGAGCGGCGGGCTTCACCTTCCCCGCGGCCCGGGCGACGGCGGGCTTCTCCGCGGCGGAGATCCGGCTCCTGCTGGCCAGGACCCGGGCGCTGCTGACGGCCTCGCACCTGGATCCCGGCACCCTGTTCGGCGGCCGCACCGACACGTTCACCCGCCGGCTCGATCCGGAGCAGCGCTCGGCCTTCACCCGCAGTCTCCGCAGCCGGGACCCGACGAGGAACCTCCGGTCCTGGCTGATGAACTTCGCGCCCGGGACCGCCGAGCCCACCGGATCGGTCGTCAAGGTGCACGGCGCCACCACGCTGGCCCAGGCGACTCGCCAGGGACATCGCGGCGCCCTGGTGAAGGTGAACTACGTCTTCGTCTACCCGGTGCACCGGCCGGGCCTTCCCGCCACCACCATCCCGGTCATCGCCCACCTCAGGGGCGAGGTGTTCCACTCCCGGGACGCACGGGGGGAGTGGACCTGGATCTACCGCTGGGAGTCCTCCACCGCCAATGCCCGGTGCGATGTGGAGGACGGCTACGTCCACCCGTTCTTCGCCGGCTCGCCGCCGGACCTGACCGATCGCACCGGTGCGCCCGTCGACCCGTATGACCTGAACGAGGACCCCGGCCCCGGCTGCCAGACCGTGAGCCACACCTGATCAGGTGTCGTCGGCCTCCTCCCGGGCGGTGAGCAGGCGGCGCAGCGAGTCCAGCCGGGCCTCGTCGGCGTGGCCGGCCGCGACCCAGGCGTCCAGCGCGCAGTCGGCCTGCAGGTGGGTGCAGCCGCGCGGGCATTCGGCGGCGCCCTCGGCCAGGTCGGGGAAGTAACCGACCAGATCGGCGGGGTCGACGTGCGCCAGGCCGAAGCTGCGCACCCCCGGGGTGTCGATGATCCAGCCACCGTCCGGCAGCGCCAGGGCGATCGCGGACGAGGAGGTGTGCCGTCCCCGCCCGGTGACCGCGTTCACATGGCTGACCGCCCGGCGCGCGTCCGGGACCAGGGCGTTCACCAGCGTCGACTTTCCGACCCCCGAGTGGCCGACGAGCACGCTCATCGTGCCGGTGAGCCGCTCCCGCACCTCGTCCAGCGGGCCGCCGCGCTCGGTGACCACATACGGCACCCCCATGGGGGCGTACGCGCCCAGCAGGTCGTCCGGGGCGGCGAGATCGGCCTTGGTCAGGCAGAGCAGCGGTTCCAGCCCGGCGTCGTACGCGGCGACCAGGCAGCGGTCGATCATCCTGGGCCGGGGCTCCGGGTCGGCCAGCGCGGTGACGATCACCAGCTGGTCCGCGTTGGAGACCAGGATCCGCTCGACGGGATCGGTGTCGTCGGCGGTACGGCGGAGCGTGGACGAGCGCGGTTCGACCCTTACCACCCGGGCGAGGGCGTCGGGCTCGCCGGAGACGTCGCCGACGAGGGCGACCCGGTCGCCCACCACCACGCCCTTGCGGCCCAGCTCACGGGCGCGCATCGCGGTGACCATCGTCTCGTCCACCAGGCAGCGGTAACGGCCGCGGTCCACGGCCGTCACGAAACCGGCGATGGCGCCCTCGTGCGCGGGGCGCTTGCGGGTCCGCGGCCGGGAGCCCCGGCGCCCGGGACGCACCCGGACGTCGTCCTCGTCCAGGCGTTTCCAATCACGAGCCTTCGGCACGACCCCGTCCCTTTACGCGCCGGCCAGCATGCCGGTCCACAGTTCGGTGAACTCTGGCATGGTTTTGCCCACCGTGGCCACGTTCTCCACGTCGATTCCCGGGACGGCGAGGCCCAGCACGGCCCCGGCCATCACCATCCGGTGGTCGTGGTAGGTGTGGAACACCCCGCCGTGCAGCGGGCGCGGGCGGATCTCCAGCCCGTCCGCCAGCTCACGGGCGTCCCCGCCGAGCGCGTTGATCTCGGCGACCAGGGCGGCCAGCCGGTCGGTCTCGTGCCCGCGCATGTGCGCGATCCCGGTCAGCCGCGACGGGCCGTCGGCGACGGCCGCCAGCGCGGCGATCACGCAGGTGAGCTCGTTGACGTCGCCCAGGTCGGCGTCGATGCCGTGGACGGCGCCGCCGCCCCGGAAGGTGACCCCGTGCTCGTCGCGGGAGACCGTACCGCCTAGGGCGGCCACCAGGTCGCGCAGCCCGTCACCCGGCTGGGTGGTCTCGGCCGGCCAGTCGCGGACGGTCACTCGGCCGCCCGTCACCAGGGCGGCCGCCACGAACGGCGCGGCGTTGGACAGGTCAGGCTCGATGGGGGAGGTCCCGCCGCTGATCGGCCCGGGCGCCACCCGCCAGGTGTTCTCACCGGTCTCGACCGTGGCGCCCGCCGCGCGCAGCATCTCGACCGTCATCGCCAGGTGCGGGGCCGAGGGCACCCTGGCGCCCTCGTGCCGGACCTCGATCCCCTTGTCGAAGCGCGGAGCGGACAGCAGCAGGCCGGAGAGCAGCTGGGAGGAGCCGGACGCGTCGATCACCACCGCCCCGCCCGGCACCGCGGAGCGGCCCCGGACCACGAAGGGCAGCCCGCCACGGCCCTCGTCGTCGATCTCCACCCCGAGGGTGCGCAGGGCCGTGAGCAACGGGCGCATCGGCCGTTCCCGGGCCCGCGGGTCCCCGTCGAACCGGATGTCGCCGCCGGCCAGCGCCGCCACCGGCGGGAGGAACCGCATGACCGTGCCCGCGAGGCCGACGTCGACCCGGGCCGGGCCGCCGAGGCCGCCGGGCACGACCTCCCAGTCCGGCCCGCGCTCGCCGACCCGCACGCCCAGCCCTCGCAGCGCCTCCGCCATGAGCAGGGTGTCGCGGCTGCGCAGCGGCCGCCGGATCACCGTGGGGCCGGTGGCCAGCGCGGCCAGGACCAGGGCCCGGTTGGTCATCGACTTGGAACCGGGCAGCGTGACCTCGGCGTCGACCGGGCCGTCCGCACGGGGAGCTGACCAGGAGGCGGCGTTTTCCATGTACCGCAGGTTACCGGCTCCCGGCACACTGTGATCTTCGTGATCTTCCCGCCCGGCGGCCTGTTGCATGATCGGGCGATCGATTGTCTGATCGACATGACACCCGGATCGACGGGACCCCGGATCTTCAGGACACCGGATCTCCAGGACGCCGGATCTTCAGGACGCCGGATCTTCAGGACACCGGGTCTCCAACACCGGGATCGACGTGGCACCGCGTTCGTAGGGAGAACGATCGTGTTCACTCCAGAGGATCTCCAGCGCATGGACGGGCGGGAGCGGGCAGCGCTGATGCGGGCCCTCACCGGCCTCGCCGGGGCGGATCCGTACGCCGATCCGCTCAACCGGCAGCGCAGGGCGGGGTTCCTCACCATCCTCACCGTCTGCTGCCTGGTCCTGGCCGGATGGATCGTCTTCCTCGCCGTGAACCTGCCCAGGCAGTACGCCGCGGAACAGTGGCAGCTGGCCTGGATCGGGTTCGACATCGGGCTGCTGGCCGCGCTCGGCGGCACGGCGTGGGCGGTCTGGCGCAGGCGCCAGCTCGCGGTCGTCGGCGTCGTCGTCTCCGGCACCCTGCTCAGCTGCGACGCGTGGTTCGACGTCAGCCTGTCCTGGGGCAGAGACGATCTGCCGGTCACCCTCGCCACGGCGCTGCTCGGCGAGCTGCCGCTGGCGGCGCTGATGTTCTTCACCGCCTGGCGGCTGCTGACGCTCACGATCCGCACCGTCTGGGTGCGCTCGGGACATGACGGCCCGGTCCCGCCGCTCCGCAAGGTCCGGATGTTCACCATCGCCGAACCCGGGGACGCGGCGGGCAGGCCGGACGGCCCCTTCGCACCCGGAGGAGGGAAGGAGCGGGACGCCGGTTAGCGGCGTACGGCCTTGCGGGCCTTCTGGGCGGCCTCCCTGCGGGCCTCCCGGACCTGGAGGGCGGCCTCCTTGCGGGTGTGCTTGATCTCCGAGGCCGCGTGCTTGCGCAGGTGCCGGGCCTCGGCGCCGGCCTTGACCCGGGTGTCGTGGGCCTGCCGGCGCAGGGCCTGCACCCGGGGGTGCTTGCGCGGCTCGGTGGCCACCAGCAGCAGGGCGCCGAACAGGCTGGCGCTCTTGAGCAGCTGGGAGCGCTGGTCGGCACGGCGCTCGGGGTCGTCCTCGGTCCAGTAGTGGTGCTCGGTGAGCAGCACCGGCACCATCTGGGCGGCGAGCAGCAGCGTGCTCAGCCGCTTGAACCTGCCGAGCGTCAGGAGCGCGCCGGCGCTGAGGCTGAGAGCGCCCTGCAACCGGACCAGGCTCTCCGGATCCTTGGTCGGCAGCCAGTCCAGCCGGTCGACGATCGGCTTCATGACCGGCCCGACCTGGTCGGCCCGCGGGCCGGGGTTGCGCAGGTTCTCGATGCCGGTGACCACGAACGGGGCCGCCACGAGGGAACGGGCAAGGGTACTGAAGGGTCGCATGCAGATCTACTTGCCCACGGATCGACGGGTCACGCACGCTCACGGCATTCGGCAGTATGTACCCGTGGGTCCGCCCTTCAGGGGCAGGGAGGAAGACGAGCATGTGCGGTCGCTATGCCACGGCGCGCCAGCGTCAGGAACTGCTGGACGAGTTCGAGATCGGCCTGGACGCCACCGAGGAGGCCCTCGAGCCCGACTACAACGTCGCCCCCACCAAGCCGGTGCCCGTCGTCCTGGAACGCGCCCCCCAGGAGGCCCCGAAGGAAGAGGTCGTGCGCCAGTTGCGCATGCTCCGCTGGGGGCTGGTCCCCTCCTGGGCCAAGGACCTGTCCATCGGCAACAGGATGATCAACGCCCGGGTGGAGACGGTGCACGAGAAGCCGGCGTTCCGCAGGGCGTTCGCCAAGCGCCGCTGCCTGCTGCCGGCCGACGGCTACTTCGAGTGGTACGCGCTCGAGGACGCCGACGGCAGGCCAGCCAAGCAGCCGTTCTTCATCCGCCCCCGCGACGGGCAGGTCATGGCGATGGCGGGGCTGTACGAGTTCTGGCGCTCGCCGGACGGCGAATGGGTCCCGACCTGCACCGTGATCACCACCGAGGCCACCGACGACCTCGGCCGGATCCATGACCGGATGCCGATGATCGTGGAACCGGAGCGCTGGGACGCCTGGCTGGATCCGGCCCGTACCGAGCCCGACGAGGTGCGAAAGCTCCTCGTACCGGCAATGGCGGGAACGATGGAGGCCTATCCGGTGTCCAAGTCCGTGGGGAATGTCAGAAACAACGGCCCAGAGCTCATACAACCGTTGCCGAATGGGGATATTTCAAAAGAATCAGAAACCTTGTTCTGACCCGCCGGTGCCCGCCGGGCGCGGCGGGACCGGGTCCGAGGGAGAAGAAGAGGAGCGCCGACCATCGTGGACACCGCCACCGCTCGCAAGCGCCTGGAGGGAATGCTCGCCGACCTGGATCGTTCCATCTCGATCCTGAAGGGCGAGTCTCCGGAGCCCGACGCCCCCGACTACGACCACCACCCGGCGGATGCGGGCACCAGCCTCTCGGACGCCGATCGCAGCGAGGCGGCGCAGCAGGCGATGGAGCGGCAGCGGTCGGCGGTGCTGGCGGCGCTGCGGCGGCTGGAGGGCGGCGAGTACGGGCGGTGCGTCGGCTGCGGCAAGCCCGTCCCGGAGGGCCGGCTGGAGGCGCGTCCCGACGCCGCCCGCTGCGTGGCCTGCCAGGCCCAGTACGACAAGTCCCTGCGCTGATCGAGCCCCCGCGCAGACCGCGGGTGCCCGGGGCCGCCGGGGCGAGAGATCACCGGGGGCGGCGGGCGCTGGCGATCAGGTGGATGCCGACGGACTCGTCGCCGACCGGGGCGGCCATCTCGGTGCGCACCAGGCGGGCCAGCCCGCCGGGGTCGTTGGCGAGGATGTGCTCGACCGTCGAGGGGGACAGGGTGGTGCGCGGCCGGATCCACTCGACCTCCAGGCCCGCCTCGGCCAGCAGTTCGCGGAGCTGCTCGGACCAGAAGCACCGGGTGATGGTGCCGTCCGGCCAGGGCACCAGGACCACCTCGGCGCTGGGCACGTCGGAAAGCTGGGCCCAGCAGTTCTGCTCGGCCAGGATCGCCATGCCGAGCATCAGCGAGTCCACGCAGAGCAGCACCCTGCCGCCGGGCCGCAGCACCCGGGCGATCTCGGCGACCGTCGCCTCGGTGACCAGGTGCCGCGAGAGCACCCGATCCTCCGCGATCACCCCGTCCAGGCAGCCGTCGGTGAGGAAGCCCAGTGACGCGGCGTCCCCCACCACGGGGTGGATGCCGGCCTGCGGCGGGTCCTCGGGCGGCCGGGCGAGCAGCTCGATGACGGTGTGACCGGCGGCCGCCGCCTGGGGGGCGCAGCGGGCCCGCAGGCCGGAGATGTCGAGGAGCCGGGCGGGCCGGCGGGGAAGCCAGCGGCTCAGCTGCGCCGCGGAGACGGCCCAGTAGAAGGTCCAGTAGCTCGCCAGGGAGTCAACGTCGCCTGAATCATGGCGCAGGCTGACCACGGAAGGGGTCGAGGGTCTCGCCGGCAGCAAGGGTCGTGGCTCCTGTTCTCGCCGTGTACGTGACATCTTTCCCCGTTGGCAACCCCGTATCACCGTCCGTACGGGACGGGTCGGGGTGGGTGCGGGCCCTGCCGGACATTTACCTGTCTTCGTCTTCCCGATCAGGGAATCCTACGGGCGGCCATGACGTTGCAGCGTCCTGTAACGCTCTGCGAAAGGACGAGGTGCAGTCGATGACCACTGTGCTCCACCCGCGCGGCTCCGCCCCGAGTCCACGGGTGGCCGCCGATGATATGAGGGGCACCGTCATGATCCGCGGGCGCGGCCCTATATCGTCGTTCGGGAGCGGTACCACGGGTACCGCCTTGATCGAGGGGGTGGGTTCGGTACCGGGCACCGTGGAGACGGCGGAGCAGCGTGGTGACAGGTTCCAGCGCGATGTGCTCCCCTTCCTGGACCAGCTGTACTCGGCCGCGCTGAGGATGACGCGCAATCCGGCCGACGCGGAGGATCTCGTTCAGGAGACGTTCGCCAAGGCGTTCGCGTCCTTCCACCAGTTCAAGGAAGGCACCAACCTCAAGGCCTGGCTGTACCGAATCCTGACCAACACCTTCATCAACTCGTACCGCAAGAAGCAGCGCGAGCCCAAGCAGTCCGCCTCCGAGGAGGTGGAGGACTGGCAGCTCGCCAGGGCGGAGTCGCACACCTCCAGCGGGCTCAAGTCCGCCGAGGCGGAGGCGCTGGAGCACCTGCCGGACTCCGACGTGAAGCGGGCCCTCCAGGAGCTCCCCGAGGAGTTCCGGATCGCGGTCTACCTGGCCGACGTGGAAGGCTTCGCGTACAAGGAGATCGCCGACATCATGGGCACGCCGATCGGCACGGTGATGTCCCGGCTGCATCGTGGCAGACGGCAGTTGCGGACCATGCTCGAGGACTACGCTCAGGACCGCGGCCTCTCGCGTACGGGGGCTCAGCCCAGGGAGGACTCGGCATGAGCTGCGGCAACCACCACGACACACCGTGCGTAGAGGTGCTCGACCGGATCTACACCTATCTCGACGGCGAGCTCGACCAGGGCGGCTGCGCCGAGGTCAGGCAGCACCTCGACGAGTGCGGCCCCTGCCTCCGGGAGTACGGCCTGGAAGAGGTCGTGAAGAAGCTCGTCGGCAAGTCCTGCGGCTGCGACCCGGTCCCCGGCGACCTGCGGTCGAAGGTGCTGGGCCGGATCCAGGCGCTGCGCGCCGAGATCGTCGAGACGGAGACCTCCGAGACCGCCTGAGCCGGCCCGTCCCGCGGATCGCGCACGGCCGGCATCGGGTCGGTATGGTTCGCTTGTGCTCGTATTGGTCACCGGCGCGGCCGGCTTCATCGGGTCCCATCTCGTCGACCGGCTGATCGCCGACGGCCATGAGGTCGTCGGGGTCGACGACCTGTCCTCCGGCGCCAACCTCAGGGAGGGCGCCGAGCTGGTCGAGATGGACGTGGCCGATCCCGCGCTGGGCGCCCTAGTCGCCGATCGCCGCCCCGAGGTGATCTGCCACCTGGCCGCCCAGGTGAGCGTGCGGGCCAGCGTGGCCGACCCCCTGCACGACGCCCGGGTCAACGTGCTCGGCACCGTCAACGTGCTGGAGGCGGCCCGGGCCGCCGGGGCCCGCAAGGTGGTCTTCACCTCCAGCTGCGCGGTCTACGGCGTGCCCGCGGGGCTTCCGGTGCCGGTGGACGCGTCCCTGGATCCCCGGTCGCCGTACGCGGCCTCCAAGGTGAGCGGCGAGGTCTACCTCGAGACGTACCGCGCCCTGCACGGCCTCGACTACACCACCCTCACCCTGGCCAACGTCTACGGCCCCCGGCAGACCCCGGAGGGCGAGGCCGGAGTCGTCTCGATCTTCTCGGCGGGGCTGCTCGCCGGCCGGCCGACCCAGGTGTACGGCGAGGGGAAGCAGACCCGGGACTACGTCTACGTCGGGGACGTCGTGGACGCCTTCGCCAGGGCGTGCGGGGAGCGGGGCGGCGGGCGGCGGTTCAACATCGGCACCGGGGTGCAGACCACCGACCGTGACCTGCACAGCCTGGTCGCGGAGGTCGTCGGCGTCGCCGACGATCCCGGTTTCGCGCCGCCCCGGCTCGGTGACCTGCCCGCGATGTCGATCGACCCCGGGCCCGCCCGCGACGGCCTCGGCTGGGAGCCCGTCACCGGCCTGCGCGAGGGTCTGGCCGCCACCGTGGCCTGGGCGCGCAGCCGCTGAGCGTCACCGCCGATCGCACGGTGATCGCACAAGGTGACGATTTGTTCACGCTTTGCTCACGATTCCTTTCTTTCCTGTGTGATCAGGGGCTCCCGCGTTAGTGTGGTGCCGTAATTCAGCGGCGGGGAGCATTGCTGACCCGAGTGATCGGGCACAGGGGGGAAAGGGAAATGCTCAATCGTGTAATGGTGGCGCTTTATCTGATCGCCATCGTCGTCATGGCGCTGCTACCACATCCCTCGGGCGTCTCCTGGGCTTGAGGCTGGTACGAGCCAGATCGAGCCGGGCAGTGGCCCGCTCATCGTCGACTCCCAAGGGGGCGGCAATGCGTGGACTTCCCCTCGCTGCCTGGGCGTACGTCGTAGGGGTGGTCGCCTTGGCGGCCGGCCTGGTCGCGACGGCGTCCTTCGCGGGGTTTCAAGGCAGCACCTTCGGGGTGCTCGCGGTGCTGTTCCTGGTGTGCGACTCCGCGCCGGCCCTGCTCAACAGCGAGCGGGTCAGGGTCTCGGTGAGCTTCTCGGCCACCCTGGCGTCGGTGGTGCTGCTCGGCCCGGCCGGTGCCGCGCTGGTCGGCGCCTGCGCGGTCGTCACCGGGCAGCGTCATCTGGGGCCGGAGAAGCGCCTGTTCAACGCGGCCCAGTTCGCCCTGTGCGGCTACGTCGCGGGCCAGGTCTTCGTGCACACCGGCGGGACCCCCTGGGCCTCCGGGGTGTCGCACAACTCCGTCTCGCGGACGCTGGGGCCCTTCATCGCGGCCGACATCACGTTCGTGGCGGTGAACCTGCTGCTGATCGGCGGCATCCTGGTGACCGCCAAGCAGGGCTCGGTGCAGGACCTGCGGTGGGGCCCGATCGCCACGCTGGCCTTCGGCTGCCTGGGTTACGGCATGTTCGGCCTGCTCATCGCGGCGCTGTGGTCCGAGGTGGGGGTGTCCTCCGCGCTGCTGGTCCTGCTGCCGTTGTTCATCGCCCGCTGGGCGTTCGCGCTGACCCGGGCCCAGCAGAAGGCCTACGACGCGACCATCGCGGCCCTGTGCCAGGCGGTCGAGACCAAGGACTACTACACCCGCGGGCACAGTGAGCGGGTCAGCCGGGGCTCGGTGATGATCGCGGAAGAGATCGGCATGCGGGCCGAGCGGATCACCGCCATCCGGTACGCGGGCATGCTGCACGACGTGGGCAAGCTCGGTGTCCCCACCAAGGTGCTGCAGAAGTCCGGCGGCCTCACCGAGGAGGAGTACGCCGCGATCCAGCTGCATCCGATGCGCGGGCTCGAGATCGTACGGGAGATCGGCTTTCTCGACGAGGCGCTCAACGGGATCATGCACCACCACGAGAAGATGAACGGCCGCGGCTACCCGATGGGCCTGGCCGGCGACGAGATCCCCGAGTTTGCCCGGGCCATCTCGGTGGCCGACGCCTTCGACTCCATGACCTCGGACCGCTCCTATCGCGGGGCGCGGTCGCGCGAGGAGGCGGTGGCCGAGCTGCGCAAGTGCGCCGGCAGCGACTTCGACCCCCAGATGGTCGACGCGTTCGTCAAAGCGCTGGAGACGGTGGGCTGGGAGCCGCCCGAGCCGGTGACGCTCCCCGACGACGACGTGGTCGAGACGACCCAGCAGGACCACGACGATCCGACCGTTCCGCTGCGGGTCTTCGGCGAGGGTGCCCGCTGATGGTGAGCACCGCGCAGCGCCCCGCCTGGCAGACCATCGACTCCGGTCAGCTGCTGCTGATCTCGATCGCCGGGCTGGTGGTGATCGGCGCCGTCACGCAGGTGGCGGCCGTCGGCGTGGTCCATCCGGACACCGCCGTCATCTTCGGTGTGCTCGTCGCCCTGGGGGAGCTCGCCCGCATGGTGATGCCGGGCGACCGTGAGGTGGCCCCGATCGGCACCGCCGGGGCACTCGGGTACGCCCTGCTGCTGAAGGTCGGGGACCAGACCGCCGGGCATTCGCCGTCGCAGGTGGTCGCCGTGACCGCGTCGGGAATGCTCATCGGCTCGCTGCCGCACATCGCCGTCGGCCGGTCCCCGCACGTGGAGGCGATGGCCCGGCGGCTGCTCACCGTGACCGTGGCCGCGTTCGTCTTCCGGCTGATCGACGACAACCTGCCGAAGTCGGCCGACTGGCCGATGGTGCTCTCCCTGATGGCCGTCGTGGTGGTCATCGCCTGCTCGGTCGACGTGGTGATCGCGGCGGTGATCCGGGCGGAGGCGGTCCGGGCGCGCTTCGGCATCGCGCTGGCCGACGAGATCCGGGTCAAGACGGCCCTGTGCGCGGCCACCGGCACCACCGGCATGCTCATCGCGGTCGCCACCTCGGTCATGGGGCTCACCGCGCTGCTGGTGTTCACCGCGCCGATCCTGGTGACCCAGTTCGCGTTCCGCCGGTACGCCGGCATCCTCGGCACGTACCTGCAGACGGTGCGGGCGCTGTCGCGGGTCACCGAGGTCGGCGGGTACGTCGAGGCCGGTCACTCCAGGCGGGTCTCCCAGCTGTCGGTGGCGATGGGCCGGGAGCTGGGCATGTCCGAGCCCGAGCTGCTGGACCTGGAGTACGCGGCGCTCATGCACGACATCGGCCAGCTCTCCCTCGGAGACCCCATCCCCGGCGGCGCGACCGTGCTGGCCTCGCCGAGCGAGCAGCGCCGTATCGCCGAGCTCGGCGCCAGCGTGATCGAGCAGACCGGGGTGCTGTCGCGGGTGGTCGAGCTGGTGCGCCGGCAGTCCGACTCCTACCGGGTCCCCAAGCCGAGCCGGGAGGCGGCGGAGCAGGAGACGCCGGACGGCAAGCCCCCCGCGGCCCCGACCGCGCCGCCGCTGGGCAGCAGGATCATCAAGGTCGCCAACGCCTACGACGACCTGGTCGGCGACTCCGCGGACCGGGACCGCTCCGCCGCCGTCCTGGAGCGGCTGCGGCTCGACTCGGCCTCGGAGTACGACCCCGCCGTGGTCGAGTCCCTCGCCCGCGTCATCGGCCGGGGTGCGCACCTGCGCCGTTGACCGGCGTCCGCGCCTGGCGGACAAAATTACGAGTGGGTATTTGTCGCCCACGCCATCAGTGGCCCGATGGTCCGCGCACTAGTGTCGGCGGCGTTCGGCGACTGTCGCTCGTACGAAAAGGGGTCGAGGTGTTCGAGTCCGTGCTCATCGCGAACCGCGGTGAGATCGCCAGCCGGGTCATCGGCACCGTACGCGCGATGGGCCTCAAGGCCATCGCCGTGCACTCCGAGGCGGACGCCGGCCTGCCCTTCGTGACCGAGGCCGACGAGGCGATCCTCATCGGCCCGGCCCAGCCGGCCAAGAGCTACCTCGACGCAGACGCGATCATGGAGGCGGCCGAGCGCACCAACGCCCAGGCCGTCCACCCGGGCTACGGATTCCTGTCCGAGAACGCGGCCTTCGCGCAGCGGGTCATCGAGGCGGGCCTGGTGTGGATCGGGCCGCCTCCGCAGGCCATCGTGCAGATGGGCGACAAGATCAACGCACGTAACCTGATGGAGAAGGCGGGCGTGCCCGTCGCCCGAGGCACCCGGGAGCCGGTCGCGACCACCGACGAGGCGGTCGCCGCGGCCGCGGGGATCGGCTATCCGGTGATGGTCAAGGCGGCCGGTGGCGGTGGTGGCATCGGCATGAGCGTCGCCCGTGACGAGGCCGGGCTGCGCGCCGCGTTCGAGACCGCGCGGGCCCGGGCCGAGCGCTTCTTCGGCAGTCCCGACATGCTGCTCGAGCGGTACCTCGAACGGGCCCGGCACGTCGAGGTACAGATCCTCGGGCTGGCCGACGGCACGGTGATCGCGCTGGGCGAGCGGGAGTGCTCGGTCCAGCGGCGCCATCAGAAGGTCGTCGAGGAGACCCCGTCGCCGGGCATCACCCCCGAGCTCCGGGCCCGCATGCTGGCCGCCGCCGTACGGGCGGGGGAGGCGGTCGGCTACCGCGGTGCCGGGACGGTCGAGTGCCTCGTCGACGCCGACGCCCAGGACTTCGTGTTCCTGGAGATGAACACCCGGCTGCAGGTCGAGCACCCGATCACCGAGCTGGTCACCGGGATCGACCTGGTCGAGCAGCAACTGCTGATCGCCGCAGGCAAGCCGGTGTCCTTCGACGGGCACCGGGCGGAAGGCCACGCGATCGAGTTCCGCGTGTACGCCGAGGACCCCCAGCGCTTCCTGCCCGCCCCCGGTGACATCACGGTGTGGGAGGAGCCCGTGGTCGAGGGCACGGCCAACGACGAGGACGCCGTGACCCCGCGCATCCGGATCGACGCGGGCTACGCCGAGGGCAACAAGGTCACCCCGTTCTACGACCCGCTGCTCGCCAAGCTCTGCGTGCGCGCCGCAGACCGCGGGGCCGCGCTCGTCCTGGCCCGGGAGGCGGTCGCCGCCTTCCGTATCGAGGGGCTCAGGACCAATCTGCCGTTCTTCACCGAGCTGCTCGGCAACGCCGAGTTCGAGAGCGGAGCCTACGACACCGGTCTGGTCGACCGGATGCGCGCGTCCTGAGCTGCCAGAGTCACTTCTGAGGTTTGCCAACGGTGATCCGGGCGGTGGGTCCGGCCGGTTCGAGAGAGGGGTCGTCGTGGCCGAGGTCCGTGCGGAGATGGTGGCGAACGTGTGGAAGGTCGTCGTCGCCGAGGGTGAGCGGGTGCAGGACGGGGACACCCTCGTCATCCTGGAGTCGATGAAGATGGAGATCCCCGTCCTCGCCGAGGATGCCGGGATGGTCGCTCAGCTCAGGGTGGCGGAGGGCGACGTCATCCAGGAGGGCGACCTGATCGCCGTCATCGAATAGCGGCTCGCTGCGAGCCCCGTCGCCGGCCGGACCGAGGAGTAGTCTTCAGCCGTGAGTGAGACCTACTGCGAGCACTGCGGGGACCCCGCCGGGGAGGCGGGCCACGAGGCCTGCCGGGCCGCCCTGCGGATGGAGCCACCGCGTTACTGCGCCGGATGCCGGCGCCGGATGGTCGTCCAGGTGACGCCCACCGGCTGGACCGCCCGCTGCGCCGAACACGGTGTGCTGGCCTCGGCCTGACGCAGGCCTGACGAGTAGGAGTCCATCGTGCGGTTCGGTCCCCCGGATCCCGCCCGCCCAGAACCGGCCCGATCCCTCTCCGTCCCGCCCGCCAGGCCCGGTGCCTGGCGGCTGACGCTGGCCGCGCTGGGCGTACCGGCGGTCATCGTCGGCGGGACCGCGATCGCCAGCCATCCACCGCTGTTCTGGGCAGGTGTGATCGTCGCGGTCGGCGCCTGGCTGTTCGGGTGCGGGCTGCTGATGGCCTGGGAGCGCTTCGGCCTGATGGTGGTCGTGCTGGTCGGCGGGCTGGGCCTGGCGATGTTCGCGGGTCCGGCGTTCCGCGTCTACGTCTCCGACACCCGCGGCGTCCGTACCGAGGCCGTCGTCGCGGCCAAGGTGCCGCGGCAGGCCAAGGAGGTGCGCTGGGAGTGCGCGCTGCGCCGCCCCGACGGGACACCGGTGAAGTTCCAGATGGGCGAGGACGACTGCGGCCAGACCCGGCAGGGGCAGCGGATCACCATCGTGGAGGATCCGGCCGGCTGGACTCCGCCGCGGCTGGACGAGAACGAGTCCTACCTCTACCCGACGACCGGGATCCTCTTCGGCCTGGTCACGGCCGCCATCGTGGTCGCGGGCCGGCGCGCCCGCCGGGCGGCGGTGCGAGGATCCTCCGAGCCGCTACCGGCGCCAGGTCAGAACTCCAGGGCGTAGGTGATCAGGTCCACACCGGGCACCGGCGACCAGTCGCGGTCCGGCGTGCGCTGGAAACCGATGCGCTCGTAGATCCGGTGCGCCGCGCCCATGTTGCGCTGGCTGGACAGCCGTAGCCCGGTCAAGCCCGACTCCCGGGCCCGGTCGATGCAGGTCTGGATGAGCGCTCCACCCACTCCCTTGCCGCGTGCCGTGGCGACGACGGCGAGCATCCGGAACTCCCCCTCGTGCGGGGCGGCGATCTCGGCGTAGATGCTGTCGGGCGGGCAGTACGACACCGCGCCGACCAGCTCGCCCGCGAGCTCGGCCACCAGCAGCTCCGCCTCGGCCGCCCGGTCGGCGGCGTCCCGCAGAATGCTGATGTAGGACGACGTCGGAGAGATCAGGCCGTCCTCGAGATACGCGGCGACCGTGAGATCACCGACCGCCTCGTACTCCTCCGGCCGGGCAGGCCTGATCGTCACGGCTTCCATGGCGTCCTGGTCCTCGGCGGACCAGGCGCTGTCGCGGATCGGCATGGATGGGAGCGTACAACGCAGGTCAAGCGGTATGGCAAACGCCGAGGCGAACGAGCGATCACTTGGTCGGTGGCGGCCGGGCCTCCCGATCGGCCGTCAGGGCGTGTTGAGCGCCCGGCAGCCGGGCTCGTCGGGGAGCAGCGGCCGGGGGATCACGCGGTAGGTCAGGCCGCCGCTGCGCCACCGCACGTCCGGTGCGGCGGTGAGGAGCTTCGTGGCCCGGGTCTGTGCGTCGCCGGTCAGCACGGTGCACGACCAGCCGCCCACGCGCTCTCCGTTGCCCAGCGGGCTGAACGGCCAGTTCTCCGGCGTCTCGCCCGTGCCCGGCCCGAGGTCCGCGGCGAGCACCGCCAGCCGGGCGGGCCGGTACGGAACCGGATCGCGCGCCAGGTCGGAGGGGGCGAAGCCGATACCGCCCGCGGCGCCCTGGGCGTGCAGCCGCCTCCAGAAGCGCTCCGCGGGGTGGTTCTCGGTGCCCACCTCGATGATCCGGGTGGTCGCCGTGCGGTCGCCCACCCGGAACATCAGGGTCAGGTAGGTGGCGTCCGCCACCCCTGACCGGTCGACGGTCCGCGACCGGGCCAGGCCGGCCGCGTGGGCCTCGTCGACCAGCCGCTGCAGGGCCGCCCGGGTCAACCGGTACTCCAGCGGCTGGAGCGGGCTGCTGATGCCGCCCTTGGGCGCGATCGCGCTGGCGTCGTCGTACAGCGAGAACTCGGGGAGGGCTCCGGGGCCACCACGCCCCGCGATGCCACCGCTGATCCACGCGCGCAGCACCAGCCGGCGCCCGCCGGGCGGAGTGGAGCCCGCCGGACCCCCGGACCCGGGACCGCTGACCGTCGTCGAGGGCCGGGAGGGGTCGTCTCCCGGGGTCCCGGACGCCGAACCGCACCCGGTCAGCAGCGCGACCCCGGTGATCAGTGCCAGGCCCGTCACGTTACGCATGGTGATCCTCACGGCGACCATCCAAGCCGCTACCGGCTCGGTCGCGTCTTAGACGCGCCGGAGCGGTGCGCGGTGCCCGCTGCTGGGCGTCCCGGACGCTCTCTCTCCATGGTGCGGGATGCGCGGCCCCGGACGGGCATCGGTGTCCCCAGAGGGCCTCAGCGGGTTCAGCGGATCCTCAGCGGCTCCGGCGGACCCTCGGCGGGTCCTCAGAGGGTCTGGGAGAGGGCCCTGATCGGCATCTGGAGCTCGACGAGCAGGTCGAGATCCTGCTGGGCCGGGCGGCCGAGGGTGGTGAGGTAGTTGCCGACGATGATCGCATTGATGCCGCCGAGCATGCCCGCACGCGTGCCGAGGTCACCGAGGGTGAGCTCCCGGCCGCCGGCGTACCGCAGGATGGTGCGCGGCAGTGCCAGCCGGAAGGTGCCGATCGTCTTGAGCGCCTCCACCCCCTCCACCAGGGGGAACGTCCCGAACGGCGTGCCCGGCCGCGGGTTGAGGAAGTTCAGCGGCACCTCGTCGGGCTGCAGCTCCGACAGCTGACCGGCGAACTCGGCGCGCTGCTCGATCGTCTCGCCCATGCCGATCAGCCCGCCGCAGCACAGCTCCATGCCGGCCTCCCGGACCATGAGGCAGGTCTCCCAGCGCTCCTCCCACGAGTGGGTGGTGACGACGTTGCCGAAGTGGGACCTGGCCGTCTCGAGGTTGTGGTTGTAGCGGTGCACGCCCAGGGAGACCATCTCGTCCACGAGCTCCTGGGTGAGCATCCCCAGGGACAGCGCGATGTTGATCTCGACGGCGTCGTTGATCGCCTTGATGCCCTCGCGGACCTGGGCCATGAGCCGTTCGTCCGGGCCGCGCACGGCGGCGACGATGCAGAACTCGGTGGCGCCGCTCGCCGCGGTCTCCTTGGCCGCCTGGACCAGCTCGGGGATGTTCAGCCAGACCGAGCGCACCGGCGACTCGAACGTCCCGGACTGGGAGCAGAAGTGGCAGTCCTCCGGGCAGCCGCCGGTCTTCAGCGACACGATGCCCTCGACCTCGACCTCCGGGCCGCACCAGCGCATCCGCACCTCGTGGGCCAGCGCGAGCAGGTCCTCGACCCGGTCGCCGGGCAGCGTGAGGCACTCCAGGGCCTGTTCCGCGGAGAGCCCCTTGCCCTCGTCGAGCACCTGGCGGCGGGCGACGTCGAGGATGTCGGTCACGATTTCTCCTTGTCGGGGGCTGAATGGTGGTGCGAGGTGGCCACGGCGCAGGCCTCCCGGAACGTACCAGCGTCGAAAATGCCGCCGAGCGCCGGGGACAGCCCCTGGCGTGCCACGACCAGGAACTCCGCGGGGTCGAGGGCCCCCGATCCGGCCGGCAGCACCCCCGCCAGCGGCCGGGCGGCCACCGTCTCGAGGTCCCGGATGTTGCTGAGCATGGCCAGATCGGGATCGTCCGGCCAGGAGCCGACCACCACGCCGGCGAGCTGTACGCCGCGGTGCGCCATGGCCTCCAGGGTCAGCGCGGTGTGGTTGAGGGTGCCGAGATCGGGCCGGGTCACGACCACCACCGCGGCGCCCAGCCAGCGGGCCAGATCGGCGATGGTGGCGCCCTCCTCGTCGAAGCGCACCAGCAGGCCGCCGGCGCCCTCGACGAGCACCAGGCGGTGGTCCTCGGCGAGTTCGCGGATCCGCTCGGCGGCGTGCGCCAGGCTGACCGGGGGCAGCTCGGCGTGCCGGGCGGCGGCGGCGGGGGACAGCGGATCCGGGAATCGGGCCAGCTCGTGGAGGTCGTCGATGCCCGCCAGCCGCCGTACGTCCTGAAGATCACCTGGCTCGCCGGGACCCACTCCGGTCTGCCCCGGTTTGACCACCGCCACGGAGGAGCCGCGGGCGCGCGCCAGGGTCGCCAGCGCGGCGGTCACGACGGTCTTCCCCACGCCGGTGTCGGTTCCGGTGACCACGAGCACACTCACGTTCCGCAGGTTAGCGTGGCTCCGCTACGGCCACCGGCGAGGATTCCGACAGTGTTCGCGGTGCTG
This sequence comes from Actinomadura scrupuli, assembly GCF_050971785.1. Lineage (NCBI taxonomy): Bacteria > Bacillati > Actinomycetota > Actinomycetes > Streptosporangiales > Thermomonosporaceae > Actinomadura > Actinomadura scrupuli. The sequence continues at coordinate 1,264,932 of NZ_JBPCCU010000002.1, forward strand.
TTTTTGTACGGGGAGTATGGCGATCAGTCCCAGGCCCGCCACCCGGCGGTGGGAATCTCCAGCCGGAACGGGTCCGGCAGGCGGACCGTCTCGCCGAACCCCCAGGACTCCCGGCGGAGGTAGGCGCCCGTGCTCTGGTCCGGGCCGGTGAAGAGGGTGGTCCGCGCGATCTTCGGCTCCCGGTCCACCAGCAGGTAGTACGGGATCCCCACGCGGGCGTAGCCGGTCCACTTGGTGGTCCTGGGATGGTCCCCGGCCGGCTGCCGGTCATGGGCGGCGTTCGACGGTGAGGTGACCTCGACGACGAGTTCGACCTGGCCGGGGACCAGGCAGGACAGCTGGGTCTGCCGAGCCCTGGCGAAGATCTCCGTGTCGAGGACCATGAGGTCCGGGACGTACCCGTCCCGGATGCCGACGAGGTTCAGCCCCGTGCGCTGGAGGCACTTCCAGGAGAACGCCGGCTCGACGAGGCGGGCCTGGACGAGCACTTTCGCGAGGTCGTGGACGATGGCGCCGTGTCCGAGCGCCGGTGCCGGTGACGCGACGATCTCCCCGTCGATGATCTCGACCGTGAAGTACCGATCGGGGAGGTGGAGGTGGTCGTCCAGCTCGCCCCGGGCCCACAGGGCATAGGGCGTGTCGGGCAGCTGGACGCCGAGGCGGGCTTCGGTGGTGATGCTCACGCCGGTGCCTCCTCCCTGACGTTCGGGTCCGGTCGTCGTAGGGAAGACCTGTTCCCAGCGTACCCAGAACGGCGTTTCCGACCGGGAGCCTCAGCGGGCGGGGGGAGCGGGGCGGCGCAGCCGGGTGACGAACTTGTAGCGGTCGCCACGGTAGAGCGACTGCGCCCACTCGACCGGTGCGCCGGAGGCGTCGAAGGAGTGCCGGGACAGCAGCAGCATCGGCAACCCGACGTCCATGCCGAGCAACTGCGCGTCGTGGGGGGTGGCGAGCACCGTCTCGATCGTCTCCTCGGCCTCGTGCAGGTGCACGTCGTACGCCGTGGCGAGGGTCTGGTACAGCGACAGGTGGCGCGGCAGCTCCTTGCGCAACCCCGGGAACCTGCGCGCCGGCAGGTGCGAGGTGTCGACGGACATGGTCTCCCCGTCGGCGTACCTCAGCCGGTGGATGCGGAGCACCCGGCCGCCGGGCCGGATGGCGAGCAGGCCGGCGAGCCGCTCGTCGGCACTGACGTAGTCGATGTCGAGGATCTTGGTCTCGGGGTGCAGCCCGTGGTGGCGCATGTCCTCGGTGTAGCCCATCAGCTGCAGCTCATGGGCCACCTTGGGCTTGGCGACGAAGGTGCCCTTGCCCTGGATCCGGTTGAGCCGCCCCTCCACGACGAGCTCGGCGAGCGCCTGCCGTACCGTCGTGCGGGAGGTGCCGTAGCGCTCGGCGAGGGTGCGTTCCGGGGGCAGCGGGCTGCCCGGGGCCAGTGACCGGGTGAGCTCGACCAGCAGCTCCTTGAGCTTGTAGTACTTCGGGATCCGCGGCCCCCCGGCAGGGGAGGACCGCCGATGGTCTCCCAGCATCTCGCTCGCACGTATCCGCCCCGCCGCCCCCGAAGGCGCCCGCTCAGCCGTCACGTGCGCTCTCCTCACGTTCACTGCAGGTTGGCCTAGATGTTACGCAAGCAGGGTACGGGTTGGTTTCCTCCGCAACGGCCTTCAGGGCATCGCCAAGAGTTGTGAGTTCGGACTCGGTGAGAGAGGCGCGGGCGGTGATCCGCAGGCATGCGCGCCCCTTGGGCACCGACGGCGGCCGGAAGCAGCCGACCCGCGCGCCGTGCTCCCGGCAGATCTCGGTGGCGCGCAGGGCGGCGTGCGGCTCACCCAGCACGACGGGCACCACCGCCGCGGCGGGCACGGTGGTCTCCAGGCCCAGGGCCGCCGCGGTCGCGGCGATCCGGCGGGCCCGCTCCCGCGCCCTGGCCGGAAGCCCCGGCTCGGCGGCGAGCACGTCCAGGGCGGCCAGCGCGGCCCCGGCCGACGGCGGGGCCAGGCCGGTGTCGAAGATGAACGCGCGGCCGGTGTCGACGAGGGTCTCGATCACCTCGGGCGCGCCCAGGACCGCGCCGCCCTGGGTCGCCAGCGACTTGGACAGGGTGAGCGTGAGCACGACGTCGGGCTCTCCCGCGATCCCCGCCTGCTGGGCGCCGCCCTGGCCGAGGGGCCCGACCACGCCCAGCGCGTGGGCCTCGTCGACGACCAGCAGCGCGCCGTACCGCCGGACGACCGCGTGCAGTTCGCGCAGCGGGGCCAGGTCGCCGTCCACCGAGAACACCGCGTCCGTCACGACCACGGCGTGGTCCTCGTCACGTTCGGCCAGCGCCAGTTCCACCGCCGCGACGTCGCGGTGCGGGGTGATCACCACCCGTGACCGGGAGAGCCGGCAGGCGTCCACGATCGAGGCGTGGTTGACCTGGTCGGAGACCACGAGGGTGCCGGGACCGGAGAGCGCGGTGATCGCGCCGAGGTTGGCGAGATAACCGGAGGAGAAGACCAGCCCGGCCGGGACGCCGACGAACTCGGCCAGCCGCGCGTCCAGCGCCGCGTGCAGTTCGGTGGTGCCGGTGACCAGGCGGGAGCCGCCGGAGCCGACCCCCCACTCGCGGGCGGCCCGGATCGCGCCCTCGATCAGCCGGGGATCCCGGGACAGCCCGAGGTAGTCGTTGGAGGCCAGGTCGATCAGGTCGTCGTGCTCGGCCGTCCGGGGCCGGAGCCGGCGGCGCAGCCCCGCCGCCTGCCGCTCCCGGGCCGCCGCCCGAAGCCGTCCGAGGGGATCTGCTGTGCTCTTGTCCACGCGTCCGTGGCCTCCGCTTCACTCCGGTGCGCTCTACGCCCGCATCTTCGCAGGGGGTCCGGCCTGCGATGATGGTCGGGTGCCCACGTTGACTGATCTGGTACGAAAGCGGACCGACCTGGACGATGCCGATCTGGAGTGGCTGCACGCCCTGGTATCGGACTGGCTGCTGCTGGCCGACCTGTCCTTCGCCGACCTGATCCTCTGGGTGCCGCTCTCCTCGGGCCGCCCGGCCGACGGCGCGGAGCCGCAGGCCGCGCCCGGTGACGCGGGCGAGGGCGGCACGGTGGCGGCCTGGGTGGCCATCGCGCAGATGCGGCCGACCACCGGCCCGACGGCCTACCCGCAGGACCTGGTCGGATCCGTCGTCCGGAGCGGCCGGCGGGGCCTGATCGACGTCGCCTGGCGGGAGCGGCGCATCGTCCGGGAGGGCGACCCGGAGTGGGGCAGCGGCATCCCGGTCCGGGAGGAGTCCATCCCGGTCATGCGGGGGAACAAGATGCTGGGGGTCATCCAGCGCAGCACCAACCTCAGCTCCGTGCGCACCCCCTCGCGGCTGGAGCTCACCTATCTCGACATCGCGAGCGTGCTGGCCCAGATGATCTGCCGGGGGCGGTTCCCGCTGCCGGGCGGTGAGCCCAACCTCGTGCGCTCACCGCGGGTCGGTGACGGGTTGCTGCGGCTGGACCGGGCCGGCCGGGTCATCTACGCCAGCCCCAACGCGCAGTCGGCCTTCCGCCGGCTGGGGCTGGCGACCGACCTGACCGACACGCATCTCGGCGAGACCACCGCGCGGCTGCGCGACACCGGGGAGCCGGTCGACGAGTCGCTGATCAGCATCCTGAGCGGCCGTGCGCCCCGGGAGGCGGAGGTGGAGTCGAACGGCTCGGTGGTCCAGCTGCGCACCATCCCGCTGATCGTCGACGCGGCGCGGATCGGTGCGGTGGTGCTGCTGAGGGACGTCACCGAGCTGCGCTGGCGGGATCGCGAGCTGATGACCAAGGACGCCACCATCCGGGAGATCCACCACCGGGTGAAGAACAACCTGCAGACCGTGGCGGCGCTGCTCCGCCTGCAGTCCCGGCGGCTGCGGATCCCGGAGGCCCGGGCGGCCCTGGACGAGGCCGTACGCCGGGTCGGGTCCATCGCGATCGTGCACGAGACGCTGTCGCACACCCCCGAGGAGCTGATCGACTTCGACGACATCGTGGATCGGGTGATCATGATGGTGGGGGAGGTGTCGACGGCGGAGACCCGGATCATCCCCAAGCGGACGGGAAGCTTCGGGGTGCTCCCGGCCGCGATCGCCACCCCGGTCGCGATGGTGCTGACCGAGCTGTTGCAGAACGCCCTCCAGCATGGCTTGCCCGGCCGGTTCGGGCTGCTGGAGGTGACCGCCACCCGGGGCGACGACCGGCTGATCACGGTCGTCGCGGACGACGGGGTGGGGCTGCCGGCGGACTTCGAAGTGGAGTCCTCCACCAGCCTCGGGCTGCAGATCGTGCGGACGCTCGTCGTCGGGGAGCTGAACGGGCGGCTGGAGTTCCGGGCGCGCGAGGGCGGCGGCACCGAGGTCGTCGTGGACGTGCCCGTGGACGGGCGTCTTCCCGGAACGCCCCCGGACGGCCGTGCCCGTGAGACCCCCGGTGAGACCAGATGACCGGTGAGAACCAGGTGGCCGGTGAGACGGGAGTGGTGGGACGGCGGAGTGGGACGGCGGAGTGGGCTGGCAGCGGGTCGGTGGCCCGGCATGCAGAACACCCGCGGCAGGGCCGCGGGTGTTCGAAGATCGGGTGAGGTCCGTCGGGTGCCTGCCGACCCGGGGGCTCGGCGGCGTCAGACCTCGGTGTGCTGTGTGCTGTGTGCTGTGTCTGCGGTGTTCGCGGTGAGGCGGAGGGCTCAGACGTTGGCCCTGGTACGGGCGCGGGCGTTGCGGCGCTTGAGTGCGCGGCGCTCGTCCTCGCTCATGCCACCCCACACGCCGGCGTCCTGACCGGACTCGATGGCCCAGCGCAGGCACCCTTCGGTCACGGTGCAACGGCGGCAGACCTGCTTGGCCTCTTCGATCTGCAGCAGCGCCGGACCCGTGTTGCCGATGGGAAAGAACAGCTCGGGGTCCACGTCACGGCAGGCTGCGCGGTGGCGCCAGTCCATGCGGTCCACTCCTTCGTCAGCGTGGAGCGGTGGCTCCACTTGTGAACGGTTTCACGATGTCGCGCACAACCCGGACCTGACGGTGACGAGTCCGGGGGTTGTTCTGCGCTGTGCTGGAGGCGGCGGTGCCTGGCTCCTCGCTGGGCGCACTTTGAGCGTGTCAGGGCCGCCCAGGCCGACGCAAGAGCTTTGAGAAAAGTTTCCCAAAGTATGAGTGTCGTATGTGTCACATCAGTGGTTCAAGCGCGTTACTTGTCCGTTAAAAGTACTTTCCCGTACTGCTATATGACGATGCGTATCGCTTTGGGCACGGAGCGGAACGTCACGCCCTCGCGTTCTCCAAGGTAGTCGCCGTCGAGCTGGAAGGCGATGGGGCGCGACGAGCTGAGAGTGATCTCTGTCGCATCGTGCACGTTGACCACGTGCCCGCCGCGCAGCCGGTCGGTGAGCGGGAACAGCATTTGCGTGAGCATGAGCACGGTGTTCACGGTGTCGAGGCGGTGAGTGCCGAACACATCCAGCCCGGAATTGAAATCCGCCCGGGGGCTGGGGAAGACCGGCCGGCTGCCGAGATAGGTCCAGGGCGAGGTATTGGACACGATGGCGAGAAACATATCCCGCACCGGCGCGAGCCCCGGCCGTTCCAGCATCAGCGCGGGCCGGCGGCGGTCGCTTATCGAGAAGAACTGCCGGAGCGCGGCACGTACGTAGAGCGCCGGGTTGGCGCGGGACCCGGAATGGCGCAGTTCTTCGACGACGCGGACGACTTCGGCGTCCAGCCCGAGCCCCGAGCAGAAGGTGAAGTACCGTTCGTCGGCCTGGCCGAGGCCGACGGTGCGGTACCGGCCGGCCCGCAGGGCGTCGAGGATCATGCGGGTGGCCTGGACCGGATCGTTGGTCAGCCCCAGCGCCCGGGCGAAGACGTTGGCGCTCCCGCAGGGCAGCACCGCCAGCGCGGGCAGCCCGTCGGAGGGCCCCTGCGTCAGCAGGCCGTTGACCACCTCGTTGACGGTGCCGTCGCCGCCGAGCGCCACCACCACGTCGTAGTAGTCGTCGGCGGCCCGCCGGGCCAGCTGCGTGGCGTGGTCGCGGTGCGCGGTCTCGGCGAGCTCCAGATCGAGGTCGCCGGAGAAGGTCCGGACCAGAAGATCACGGACTCGACGAGTGGTGGAGGTCGCCTTGGGATTGGCGATGAGCATCGCGCGCACGGCGCCAGAGTACCCAGCGTGGGACGGCCCGGTGACCTCGACCGGCTCGGGAGCGACACGGCGCGGCCGAGGAGATGGACCGCAGGCGATAGGTTGCGAGCCATGTCTTCCCGTCGCCGGCCGTTCACTTTGATCATCAGCGCCGCCATCGAGGCCGCCGAGGGTTTCGCCGGGCTCGTGTTCGGTCTCTTCGTCGGCTGGGAGACGGTCGTCGGCAAGCCGCTCGATCTGGCCAGCGCCATCGGCGTGGCCGTACTCGCCCTGCTGGGCGGTCTCGGCATGCTGGCGGTGGCGAGAGGGCTCCTGCGGATGCAGCGGTGGAGCCGCTCCCCGGCGGTGGTGACCCAGCTCTTCGCCCTCTTCGTGGCCTGGAACCTGATCCAGTCGGAGCAGCCGGGGTACGGAGTGCCGCTCGCCGCCGGCGCCGTCATCGCCCTGGTCGCCCTGCTCAGCGCCCCCACCACGAAGGCCCTGTTCACCGAGGACCCCACCGACCCCAAAGACTCCACGGACCCCAAAGACTCCACCGGCGAGACCGGACCTCCCTGATCCCGCCTCCCGCACCTGCGCGTCCCCCTCCGTGATCATGCAATCAATCGTCGATTGATTGCATGATCACGGAATGGGGTGGGCTCGCTCCGGCCCCCGGCGGGGGACACCGGGTTGCGGAGGTTCCTGTCACTCCTCGCTGGTGAGGCCCTCGCGGAGCTGCGTCAGCGTCCGTGCGAGCAGCCGGGACACGTGCATCTGGGAGATGCCGAGTTCGGTGGCGATCTGCGACTGCGTCATGTTCCCGAAGAACCGCAGCAGCAGGATCTTCTTCTCCCGGGGCGGCAGCTTCTCCAGCAGCGGCTTGAGGGACTCGCGGTATTCCACGCCCTCCAGCGCCTCGTCGATGATGCCCAGCGAGTCGGCGACCGCGGGAGCGTCCTCGTCACCGGAGTCGGGCGCGTCGAGGGACACCGTGGAATAGGCGTTCGCCGACTCCAGGCCCTCGAGCACCTCCTCCTCGGTCATCTGCAGATGGCTCGCCAGCTCGCCCACCGTCGGGGCGCGGCCGTTCCGCTGGGCCAGCTCGCTGATCGCCTTGGTGAGCGAGAGCTTGAGCTCCTGGAGCCGCCGCGGCACGCGGACGGCCCAGCCCTTGTCCCGGAAGTGCCGCTTGATCTCGCCGACGATCGTGGGAGTGGCGTAGGTCGAGAACTCGACGCCGCGCTCGAGGTCGAACCGGTCGATCGACTTGATCAGGCCGATCGTCGCGACCTGGATGAGGTCGTCGAGCCATTCGCCGCGGTTGCGGAACCGGCGCGCGAGGTACTCCACCAGCGGCAGGTGCATCTCGACCAGCTGGTCGCGGATGCGCTGCCGCTCCGGGTCGCCCTCGGGCAGCTCGTGCAGGCGTTCGAACAGCCGCCGGGCGCGGCTGCGATCCGGCACACCGGAGCGCTGCGGACGATCGACGAGATCCGCCAGGTCCGTGCTCTCGGGCGGCTGGTTGTCCTCCTCCACCGTGGTCTTCTCGGTCACGGAGCCCCCGCCGCGCCCCGCCGCTTCTGCAGCACGACCGTCACCCGGTCATCGGCACCGACCATGGAGTCCACGTCACCGGCCAGCGATGACAGGACGGTCCAGGCGAAGGTGTCACGACTCGGTTCGAGACCGTCCACGGTGAGCACCGAGACGGCGATGCGCATGGCGTCGCCGGTCAGCTCGAACTCGCACTCCAGGTCGGTGCCGGGAACCGCCTGGGCGAGCAGCATCGCGCAGGCCTCGTCCACGGCGATGCGAAGATCCTCGATCTCGTCGAGGGTGAAGTCCAGCCGTGCCGCCAGCCCGGCGGTGGCCGTCCTCAGCACGGACAGGTAGGCACTCGCGGCGGGCAGCCTCACGGTCACCACGTCACGCAGAGTCAGCTTCGTACTGGCCGGCATAGCAGCGGTCTCCTCAGTCACGTCACTCCCTTTTCGGGTCAGCCCGCTGATTTGAACGTACCGCGTGCCGGGACTCTTTCGTGCGTTCGCCGCGCATGGATCCGGACACGGGCAAGCATGACAAGGGGTGTCTTAGATCAAACACCGTCAAGAACTGGAAAAGCTCATGCGCGGCCCAGCTCGCGCAGCGACCGGCCGGCCACCCGGTAGACGGTCCACTCGTCCTGGGGCCGCGCACCGAGGGACTCGTAGAAGCCGATGGCGGGCTTGTTCCAGTCGAGCACCGCCCACTCGAACCGGCCGTACCCGCGCTCGTCGGCGATCCTGGCCAGCTCCGTCAGCAGGGCCTTGCCGTGCCCCTCACCGCGGGCGGCGGGGGTGACGTACAGGTCCTCGAGATAGATGCCGTGCCGGCCCCGCCAGGTGGAGTAGCTCAGGAACCACAGGGCGAACCCCACGGCCTCGCCGTCGTCGTCCACGGCCAGGTGCGCGAAGACCGCCGGATCGTCACCGAAGAGGTCCCGGCGCAGATCCTCCTCGGTGGCCACCACCTCATGGGAGGCGTGCTCGTACTCCGCGAGCTCGCCGATGAAGCGGTGGATGGCCGGCACGTCGCCGGGGGTGGCAGTACGGATCACCCCCACAGGTTAAGGGGCGGGACGGCCCCGCGCGGACACGACAGGGGCCGGGGCCCGCGGTCGCGGGCCCCGGCCCCTGTCGTGGGAGATCGGCGGGCCTCAGGCGGCCTGCTTGGTCTCCCAGAAGATCTTGTCGATCTCCGCGATCTTGGCAAGGAGGTCGTCGGCCACCTTGACGTCGACGCTGCCCTTCGTGCCGCCGGCTCCCGCGAGCTTGGTGGCCTCGTTGAACAGTTCGTGCAACTGCGGGTACCGCTCGAAGTGCGGCGGCTTGAAGTAGTCCGTCCACAGCACCCACAGGTGGTGCTTGACGAGGTCGGACCGCTCTTCCTTGATCTGGAGGGCCCGGGCCCGGAAGAGCGGGTCGTCGTTGGCCGCGTACTTCTCGACGATGGCCTTGACCGACTCGGCCTCGATACGGGCCTGGGCCGGGTCGTACACGCCACAGGGCAGGTCGCAGTGAGCGGACACCGTGGTCTTCGGACGCAGAAGGTTAGCGAGCACCTGCATGGTCCCTTCCTTCGTATCGGATCATGCTCTCAGGAACCGACATTACTCTTGCTGACCTATCCAGCGAGCAGAGAGGTATGCACGTGCGCCGACCGCTGATGGCCGTGCAGGTGGCGGGGGAGTCCATGCTGCCCTGGCTGCGGCCCGGCGACCGGCTGCTGGTACGGCCGGGCGCGCGGATAGGGGCGGGCGACATCGTGATCGCCGGTCACCCGCTGGAGCCCGGGAGGCTCATCGTCAAGCGGGTCACGCACCGTGACGCGGACGGCTGGTGGCTGGAGAGCGACAACCAGCGCGCCTCCGGGCGGCAGGACAGCTGGGACTTCGGCGCGGTCCCCGACCGGCTCGTCGTGGGCCGTGCGGTGCTGCGCTACTGGCCGTCGATCTCGGCGTCCGCGCTCGCCCGGCGGCGGCTGCGGTAGGCGGCCACGTTGGCACGGCTGGCGCAGCGGTCCGAGCAATATCGCCGGGACTTGTTGGTGGTCGTGTCGAAGTAGATGTTGCTGCAGGAGTCCGCCCGGCAGATCCCCAGCCGGTCGATGCCCTGATCGCTGATCTTCACCGCCAGCCCCATCGCGGCGCCGGCCGCGTAGCGGTCCGGCACCGAACCGCTCTCGGTGAGATGCAGATGCCAGCGCTGGCCGTCGTGGTTGGAGATCTGCGGATGCACCGGGTGCTGGATGAGCAGCGTGTTCAGCCGCTCGATCGCGCGGTCCTCGTCGCCGGTGGCCGCCGCGACGAAGATCGCATGCAGCTCGGTGCGCAGATCGCGCATGGCCTCGAGGGTCTCGCGGGTCACCCGGCCGCTCAGATGGGGCCGGATGGTGAGCAGATCCCGCAGCGCGTCGAGATCACGGAGCGAATCCTCGGCGGGATCCTGGGTGTTCACGAGCTCTATCACCAGATCTGCGTAAGAGGCGAGGTCCACATGCGCTCCTCACGGAATCGACCGCACGTAAGAGTCATTCCCCCGCATCGAGTATTACACGATGGGCGTTCCCAGAGCCGGGTTCACCGCGAGGTGACCTATTGATTTTGCCGCGCTTCCCACTACACACCTGACACTTTGGCCGCGAACGTGTCCGGGCGGCGAATCTTTTCACTGTTCCACTGCCCGAAGTGAACCCGAACGGAAAAGGCGGGAACGGCCCGCACCCCGGGCCGGGGATACGGGCCGTTCCTCGTGCGGTGCGCGTGCCCGATCCGGGCACGGGCGGATGCTCCGCTCGCCCGCCGGCGGCGGGACGGTGCTCAGATCCGGTTGACGCCCTCCGCGCGGGCCTGCTCGGACACGGCCTTGATGACGGCCGGGGCGACCCGCTCGTCGAAGGGGCTGGGGATCACGTAGTCGGCGGTGAGGTCGTCACCGACGACGGCGGCGAGCGCCTCCGCGGCGGCGAGCTTCATGCCCTCGGTGATCGAGTGCGCCCGGACGTCCATGGCGCCGCGGAAGATGCCCGGGAACGCCAGCACGTTGTTGATCTGGTTGGGGAAGTCGCTGCGACCCGTGGCGACCACCCGGGCGTGCGCACGGGCGATCTCGGGATGGACCTCGGGGGTCGGGTTGGACAGCGCGAACACGATGGCGTCGTCGGCCATCGAGGCGATCGCCTCCTCGGTGACCGTGCTGCCGGACAGGCCGACGAACACGTCGGCGCCCCGGAGCGCCTCCTCGGTCGAGCCCTTGAGGCCGGTCTTGTTGGTCGAACCCGCCAGCGCCTGCTTGATCGGGTTGAGCCCGTCGCGGCCGTCGTAGATCAGGCCCTTGCTGTCGGACAGCGCGATGTCGCCGATCCCCGCGTTGATGAGGATCTTCGACACGGCGATGCCGGATGCTCCGGCGCCGGCCACCACGGCGCGCAGCTCGGACAGGTCCTTGCCGACCAGCCTGGCCGCGTTGCGCAGCGCGGCCAGCACGACGATCGCGGTGCCGTGCTGGTCGTCGTGGAAGACCGGGATGTCGAGGGCGGCCCGCAGCCGATCCTCGATCTCGAAGCAGCGGGGCGCGCTGATGTCCTCGAGGTTGATACCGCCGAAGCTGGGTGCGAGCCGGATCACGGTCTCGATGATCTCTTCGGTATCGGTGGTGGCGAGGGCGATCGGCACGGAGTCGACCCCGGCGAACTCCTTGAACAGCAGGGCCTTGCCCTCCATGACCGGCATGGAGGCGGCCGGCCCGATGTCGCCCAGCCCCAGCACGGCGGTGCCGTCGGTCACGACCGCGACCACCTTGGAGGTCCAGGTGTACTCGTGGGCGAGCTCCGGGTTCTCCGCGATGGCGCTGCAGACCCGGGCCACGCCGGGCGTGTACGCCAGCGACAGGTCGTCTTTGTTGCGGACCGGAATCGTCGAACGGACCTCGAGCTTGCCGCCCCGGTGCAGGAGGAAGGCAGGGTCGTTCTCGTAGTCGAAATGGTTGGAACCTGACTCAGTAGCCACAGCGACCCCAGTGAGATGTAGTGCGTCCGAACGCGCCGGTGGCGCGAGGAGACATTCGGGCAGACGCCACTCGGCGACGCCGGTCTAGGTGGTGGCATCAGGTGGTCGTCTCTCGACGTACGGGGGTCACCCGTTGTCCGATTGTGCCACACCTTGCCGCGAGCTCCGCGCCCACAGTCGGTCAGCGTAATCCCTCTGGACAGAACACACAGTAATCTAATCATAACAGACTGTGACTGTACAAGGTACTTTCGGTACCTGTTGTCCGATCGTGTTGCACCCTTAATCGAGATCACACCAGGTGTAGGCCAAGATGGCCACCAGCCATCCACATATTCTCGATGCATTCGACTAGCCGAAGGGGGACGCCGTGACCAGTGGTCAGACGCGTCGTCGCGCTGTAGGGATCTGCGCGGTAGTACTCACGGGCGCCCTCGCGCTCTCCGCCTGCGGTTCCGACAAGAAGGACACCGGCGGCGGAACCCCGCAGGGCGGCAAGAGCGTGGGAGACATCTTCACCGGGATCCAGCAGGACCCGAAGCTGCACGAGATGCTGCCCGCGGAGATCAAGACGGCCGGCAAGCTCACCGTCGCCACGGACCCGTCATACGCGCCCAACGAGTTCTATGACACCGACAACAAGACGATGATCGGGTTCGACCTCGATCTCGGCAAGGCACTGGGCAAGAAGCTGGGAGTCGACTTCAACTTCCAGAAGGCCGGCTTCGACGCGATCATCCCGGGCCTGAAGGGCGGTCAGTACCAGCTCGGCATGTCGTCGTTCACCGACAACAAGGAGCGCGAGAAGACGGTCGACTTCGTCACCTACTTCACCGCCGGCTCCTCGCTGATGGTCAAGAAGGGCAACCCGCAGGGCCTCAAGCCGGACGACCTCTCGCTGTGCGGCAAGAAGGTCGCCGTCGAGAAGGGCACCGTCCAGCTCGACGAGCTCTCGCCCACGGTCGACGTGGCCAAGGGGCTCGGCGCCCGGACCAAGAAGTGCAAGGACGGCGGCAAGCCGGCGCCGATCGCCCAGCCGTACCCGGAGCAGAACGCGGCCAACCTGGCCCTGTCGAGCAACCGGGCCGACGCGGTGCTGGCCGACTCCCCGGTCATCGACTACGCGGCCAAGCAGTCGAACGGCCAGTTCGAGGTCTCCGGTGCCACCTACGACACCGCGCCGTACGGCATCGCGATCGCCAAGAGCCTCGGCCAGACCAAGGAGGCGGTCCTCGGGGCGCTCAAGGCCCTGCAGACCGACGGGACCTACACCAAGGTGCTGCAGAAGTGGGGCATCGAGAGCGGCGCGCTCACCAACCCAGTGATCAACGGCGCGGGATGAGTGCATGACCCTCAACGACGAGGCGGTGACGAAGGGACGGCCCGACGAGATCCGGGCCGTCCCCGTCCGCCACTACGGCCGGTGGATCGCCGCCCTGGTCATCGCCTACCTCGCTGTGTGGGCGATCTACAGCGTCGCCGGCAACGAGCGGTTCGGCTGGGACGTCATCGGGGACTACCTGACCACCGACACCGTGCTGACCGGCATCTGGACGACGCTGGAGCTCACCGTCATCGCCATGCTCATGGGGGTGGTGGGCGGGGTCATCCTGGCCGTCATGCGGTTGTCGCCCAACCCGCTGATCTCCGGTAGCTCGTGGCTGTACATCTGCCTGTTCCGCGGTACCCCGGTGCTGGTCCAGATCCTGCTCTGGGGCTTCATCAGCGTGCTGCTCCCCAAGATCTCGATCGGGATCCCCTTCGGCCCGACGTTCGCGAGCTTCGAGGCCAACTCCCTCATCACCCCCTTCATCGCGGGCTGCCTCGGGCTGGGCCTCAACGAGGCCGCGTACATGTCGGAGATCGTGCGGGCCGGCATCCTGTCCGTGGATCCCGGCCAGGCGGAGGCGTCCGGCGCGCTCGGCATGAGCCGTACGCAGACCATGCGGCGGATCGTCCTCCCGCAGGCCATGAGGGTGATCATTCCTCCGACCGGCAACGAGACGATCTCCATGCTCAAGACGTCGTCGCTGGTCAGCGTGATCGCGGTCTCGGACCTGCTGTACTCGGTGCAGATCATCTACGGCCGCACGTACCAGACCATCCCGATGCTGTTCGTCGCCTGCATCTGGTACCTGATCATGACCTCGATCCTGACCGTCGGCCAGTTCTACCTGGAGCGTTACTTCGGCAGGGGCACCGCCCAGCGCCAGACCATGGTCGAGCGGCTGTGGAGCAACCTGCGCACGTTCCGCGTCTCGAGGAGTGATGCCCGATGAGCGAGCCGGACAGCGGCGCGTCGGACCACGGCACGTCGGACCACGGCACGTCGGAGTTCATGGTCAAGGCGGAGGGGGTGCACAAGAGCTTCGGCCGGCTGGAGGTGCTCAAGGGCATCGACCTCGAGGTCAAGTCCGGGGAGGTCATGTGCATCGTCGGCCCCTCCGGATCGGGCAAGTCGACCTTCCTGCGGTGCATCAACCACCTGGAGAAGATCAACGGCGGCCGGCTGTGGGTGGACGGTCACCTGGTCGGCTACCGGCAGAAGGGCGGCAAGATCTACGAGCTGCGCGAGCGGGAGGTGGCGGCCCAGCGCAGCGACATCGGCATGGTCTTCCAGCGGTTCAACCTCTTCCCGCACATGACGGCGCTGGGCAACGTCATGGAGGCGCCGCTCCGGGTGAAGAAGGAGCCCAAGGGCGTCGTACGGGACCGGGCGCTCAAGCTGCTCGACCGGGTGGGGCTGGCCGACAAGGCCGACGGCTACCCCAACCAGCTCTCCGGCGGCCAGCAGCAGCGCGTCGCGATCGCCCGGGCGCTGGCCATGGAGCCCAAGCTCATGCTCTTCGACGAGCCCACCTCGGCGCTCGACCCGGAGCTGGTCGGTGAGGTCCTCGAGGTCATGAAGCAGCTGGCGCTCGACGGCATGACCATGGTCGTCGTCACGCACGAGATGGGCTTCGCCCGGGAGGTCGGCGACTCGCTGGTCTTCATGGACTACGGCGTCGTCGTGGAGAAGGGAGTGCCGCGCGAGTTGCTCAGCAACCCCCAGCACCCCCGCACCCAGGACTTCCTGTCCAAGGTCCTCTGACCTCTGACCTCTGACCTCTGACCGCTGACCGCGGCGCGCTGGTTCTCCGGCCGGGCTTGCGTACGGCCCGTACCCCCGCCACGGGGGCACGGGCCGTACTGCTCTAGGGTGACGGCATGTTCGCCGTCACCGCCGCACGTATCGACGCAGCCGATCCCCTCGACGGGCTGGAGCTGGGGGAGCGCCCCGAACCGGCCGTCCGGGACGGGTGGACCACCGTCACGGTGAAGGCCGCCTCGCTCAACCACCACGATCTGTGGACGCTCAAGGGCGTGGGGATCCGCCCGGAGCAACTGCCGCTGGTGCTCGGCTGCGACGCGGCCGGTGTGGACGAGGACGGCAACGAGGTCATCGTGCACGCGGTGCTCGGCGATCCCGACCGGGGCGGCGGCGACGAGACCCTGGACCCCAAGCGGTCCCTGCTGTCGGAGGTCCACGACGGCACGTTCGCCGAGCGCCTGACGGTGCCCCGGCGCAACCTGGTGCCCAAGCCCGCGGAGCTGTCGTTCGAGGAGGCGTCCTGCCTGCCGACCGCCTGGCTCACGGCCTACCGGATGCTGTTCGACAAGTCGGGCCTGCAGCCCGGCTCGACCATCCTGGTACAGGGCGCCGGAGGCGGGGTCGCGACCGCCCTCATCGTCCTGGGCAGCGCCGCCGGGTACCGGGTGTGGGCGACCAGCCGGACCGAGGCCAAGCGGGAGCACGCCGTCGGGCTCGGCGCCGCCGCGGCGTTCGAGCCGGGGGCGCGGCTGCCGGAGCGGGTCGACGCGGTCATGGAGACGGTCGGAGAGGCGACCTGGGCGCACTCGGTGAAGTCCCTGCGGCCCGGCGGGCGCATCGTCGTCTGCGGGGCGACCAGCGGCCCGATGCCGCCAGCTGAGCTGACCCGGGTGTTCTTCCTGCAGCTGTCGGTCGTCGGCTCGACGATGGGCACCCGCGACCAGCTGGTACGGCTCGCCCGGTTCTGCGCCACCACGGGAGTGCGCCCGGTGATCGACCGTACGCTCCCGCTGGCCCAGGCACGGGACGGGTTCGCCGCGATGGCCGGGGGCGACGTCTTCGGGAAGATCGTTTTTACCCCGTGACCGTCTTCACTCCCTGACCGTCTTCACTCCCTGATCGTCTTCACTCCCTGACCGTCCCGACCCGGTGATCGCCTTCTCCCGGTGATCGTCTTCGCTCCGTGATCGCCGTCACCGGTCGTCGGCTTCACTCCGCGGGCGGCCGGCGGAAGACCTCTCTGCGCAGCCGTTCGGCGGTCTCCTCCAGCACGGCCTGGGCGGCGGCCAGCTTCTCCCGGTCGAAGTCGGCGCCGTGCGCGGCGCGGCGGACGTCCTCGACGAACTGGCGCAGCGCCCGGTCCAGCTTGAGCGCGGCGACCTCCTCCTGGGAGCCGATCGCGGTCTTCCAGGCGTCCTCCCAGGTGTGCCGCCACTCCTCCTTCCAGGCGCGGCTCTGCTCCTGCCAGTACTCCTTCTGCCGCCGCCACTCCTCCTTCGGCCGCTCGGCGCTCTCCTTCCAGGCGTCCTTGGAGGTCGCACGGCCCTTGCCGCGGATGTCCTTGGCCGCCTGGGTGAGCTCCTCGCGCAGCGAACGCACGGTGTGCCGGACGTCCTCCTGGACCTCACGGGCGAACGACTGGGCCGAGGCGGAGATCTCGTCCTCGAGCTCGGCCAGCTCGTCCATCCGGCGTTCCAGCTCGGCGCGGCCCTTGTCGGTGATCGAGTACACCTTCTTGCCCTTGACGACCTCGTGGGTGACCAGCCCCTCCTCCTCCAGGCGGGCCAGGCGGGGATAGATCGTGCCGGGGGAGGGGGAGTAGATCCCGAGGAACCGGTCCTGAAGCAGCCGGATCACCTCATAGCCGTGCCGGGGGCTCTCCTCCAGCAGCTTCAGCAGGTAGAGCCGGAGCCGGCCATGGCCGAAGACGGGGGCCATCAAACCTCCACATCAGTGCCCGCGAGGGGAGCGGGGTCGGGTCTACTGAGCAGTGTGACGCTGCCGGAGACGGTGTTGACGGACAAACGTCCCGAGCCGTCGCCCAGGGTGCCGGTCACGCCTCTGGACACCGGCCGCTCCGACCGCTGCAGCTCGGGGAAGGCGGTCTCGACCCGGCCGGCCGCCGAGTTCAGGTCGACCTCGGCCGAGGTCGAGACGGGCAGCCGCAGTGCCACCTCGCCGGAGACCGTGTTCACCTGGACCTTGCTGCCCCGGCCCAGCTCGATGTCGGCGGCGATCTTCCCGCTCACCGACCGGGCGGCCAGCCGGTCCAGCGAGCCGCCGGCCAGCGCCAGGTCGCCGGAGAGGGAGTTGAAGCGGACCGTGCCGTCGAGGCCCTGCGTCTCGACGCCCCCCGAGACGGTGTTCGCGTCGATCTGCCCGGTGACGCCGTCGAGGGTGATGTCGCCCGACCCGGTCTTGATGGACGTACGCGCGGACAGGCCGGTGATGACGGCATCGGCGCTCACCAGGTTGAGCTGCACCGGGCATTCGCGCGGCACCATCACCGTGATGGTCACGCTGGTCCGCTCGTGACGCAGCCAGCCGAGCACGCCCTCCAGCACCTCGTGGTTGATGGTGAGCATGCCCGCGTCATGGCTGACCAGCAGCGGACGGCCGGTCACGTCGCCCACGTGGACGGACGGGCGGTCGTCGGTGGCGAGCACGGAGATGCTCCCCGCCACCAGGGTGGCCTTCAGCATGACCACGCCGTCGAAGTCGAGGGTGGTCGGCTCGTCGATCGTCCAACGCGACATCACTTTCGACCTTTCCTGCGGGCACGATCCATGGGGGGCGAAGACGGCTCCCCCTCAAGACGATATATCGCGTTTGGGGAAAGTCAAGATGTATCGCGTCTCAGCGGGCCGTCAGGGGCGGAGTACGGCAGGCCGTCCGCCCGGTGTTCCCGGTTCAGTCCTCTTCGTCGTCGTCCAGCCTGGCCAGCCAGGTGGCCAGCCGCTCGACGGGCGTCTCGAACTCCGGGTTGAGGTCGACGAACTCGCGCAACCGCTCGGCCACCCAGGTCAGGGTGACCTCCTCGGCGCCACGACGCTCTGTCAGCTCCTCAATACCCCGATCAGTGAAGTACATGTTTCTCTCTCCGAAGACGAAACCGCCGTGATCTTGTGCTGCGTCCCGGGGGACGCAGCACAAGATCACGGCGGTGCTGGAGCGTCAGACCTCGCCGAAGAGACGGACGAGCATGTCCTCCTGCTCGGCCTGATGCAGCTTGGCGGACCCCACCGCGGGCGACGAGGAGGCGGGCCGGGTCACCTTGCTGAGCGACCTGCCCTCCAGGTGCTGGGGCAGTACCAGTCCGAAGAAGGGCCAGCCGCCCATGTTCTTCGGCTCGTCCTGCACCCAGACGACCTCGGCGTCCGACGGGTACTTGGCCAGCTCGGCCTTGATCTCGTCGATCGGCGGCGGGTAGAGCCGCTCCACCCGGACGATGGCCGTGTCGGTGGCGCGGGCGGCCTCCCGGCGGGCCACGATGTCGTAGTAGATCTTGCCCGTGGTGAGCAGGACCTTACGGACACCGGCCGGATCGATCGAGCCGGAGTCGGGGATCACCGGCAGGAACTTGCCCGAGGTGAACTCCGACGTCGGCGAGGTCGCCGCCTTGTGCCGCAGCAGCGACTTCGGCGTGAAGACGATCAGCGGCTTGCGCCGCCCCGACCGGATCTGCCACCGCAGCAGGTGGAAGTAGTTCGACGGGGTCGTCGGGTAGGCGACCGTCATGTTGTCCTGGGCGCACATCTGCAGGTAACGCTCGATGCGCGCTGAGGAGTGGTCCGGGCCCTGCCCCTCGTACCCGTGCGGCAGCAGCAGGACGAGCGAGGACCGCTGGCCCCACTTCTGCTCACCGGAGGAGATGAACTCGTCGACGATCGTCTGGGCGCCGTCGGCGAAGTCACCGAACTGGGCCTCCCACAGCACCAGCGCGTCCGGCCGGGTGAGCGAGTAGCCGTACTCGAAGCCCATCGCGGCGAACTCGCTGAGCAGCGAGTCGTGGGCGTAGAACTTCGAGACCCCTTGGCCGAACTGCCGGAGCGGGGAGTACTCCTCGCCGGTCTTGCGGTCCACCAGCACCGCGTGGCGCTGGCCGAAGGTGCCGCGCCGGCTGTCCTGCCCGACGAGCCGTACGGGATGGCCGTCGATCAGCAGGGAGCCGAACGCCAGCAGTTCGCCGGTGGCCCAGTCGATCGCGTTGTCCTCGATCATCTGCGCGCGGCGGGTCAGCATGGGCTGGAGCCGCGGGTGCACGGTGAACCCGTCGGGCAGGTTGAGCTGGGACTCGATGACCCGCTTGACCGTCTCCTCCGGGATCGCCGAGCCGGCCGTGCCGTGGTCGACCGGGATCCGCTCCTCGTCCGCCGGGCGCACCACCGAGCCGGGCTCCAGCGGGCGCTTGACCGCCTCGCGGGTCTCGGCGAAGGCCCGCTCGAGCTGTTCCTGGTAGTCGCGGAGGGCCTGCTCGGCCTCCTCGACCGTGATGTCGCCCCGGCCGATCAGGGCCTCGGTGTAGAGCTTGCGGACCGAGCGCTTGGCGTCGATCAGGTCGTACATCAGCGGCTGGGTGAACGAGGGGTTGTCGGCCTCGTTGTGCCCGCGCCGCCGGTAGCAGACCAGGTCGATCACGACGTCCTTCTTGAACGCCTGCCGGTACTCGAACGCGAACCGGGCGATCCACGCGCACTGCTCGGGGTCGTCGCCGTTGACGTGGAAGATCGGCGCCTGGATCATCCGGGCCACGTCGGTGCTGTACACGCTGGAGCGCGAGTACTCCGGGGCGGTGGTGAAACCGACCTGGTTGTTGACCACCACGTGCACGGTGCCGCCGGTGCGGTAGCCGCGCAGCTGGGACAGGTTGAGGGTCTCGGCGACCACTCCCTGCCCGGCGAACGCCGCGTCACCGTGGATCAGGATCGGCAGCACCGTGAAGCCCGCCTCACCGACGTCCAGGATGTCCTGCTTGGCGCGGACGACGCCCTCGGCGACCGGGTCGACGGCCTCCAGGTGCGACGGGTTGGCCACCAGCGAGGTGCGGATCTTCGCGCCGTCCGGGGCGACGAAGTCGCCCTCGGCGCCCAGGTGGTACTTCACGTCACCGGAGCCCTGGGCGCTGCGCGGGTCGAGGTTGCCCTCGAACTCGCCGAAGATCTGGCCGTAGGACTTGCCGACGATGTTGGCCAGCACGTTGAGCCGGCCGCGGTGGGCCATGCCGATGACGACCTCGTCGAGGTGCCACTCGGCGGCGCTGGTGATCACGGAGTCGAGCAGCGGGATCAGCGACTCGCCGCCCTCCAGCGAGAACCGCTTCTGCCCGACGAACTTGGTCTGCAGGAACGTCTCGAAGGCCTCGGCGCTGTTGAGCCGCCGCAGGATGTGCAGCTGCTCCTCGCGGTCCGGCTTGGCGTGCGGGATCTCGATGCGCTCCTGGATCCAGGCCCGTTCCTCCGGGTCCTGGATGTGCATGTACTCGATGCCGACCGTACGGCAGTAGGAGGCGCGCAGCACCCCGAGGATGTCGCGCAGCTTCATGGTGGCCTTGCCGCCGAAGCCGCCGGTGGCGAACTCGCGCTCCAGGTCCCACAGGGTGAGGCCGTGCTGGAGGATGTCGAGGTCGGGGTGGCGGCGCTGCTTGTACTCCAGCGGGTCGGTGTCGGCCATCAGGTGGCCGCGCACCCGGTAGGCGTGGATCAGCTCGTGCACGCGGGCGATCTTGGCCACGTCGTCGTCGTGGGAGGCGGTGATGTCCTGCACCCAGCGCACGGGCTCGTACGGGATCCGCAGCGCCTCGAAGATCTCGTCGTAGAAGCGGTCCTCGCCGAGCAGCAGCTGGTGGATCCGGCGCAGGAAGTCGCCCGACTGGGCGCCCTGGATGATCCGGTGGTCGTAGGTCGACGTCAGCGTCATGGTCTTGCTGATGCCGAGCCGGGCCAGCGTCTCGGGGTTGGCGCCGGAGTACTCCGCCGGGTAGTCCATGGCCCCGGCGCCGATGATGCAGCCCTGCCCGGGCATCAGCCGCGGCACGGAATGGACCGTGCCGATGGTGCCCGGGTTGGTCAGGCTGATCGTGGTGCCCTGGAAGTCCTCCAGCGTCAGCTTGTTGTTGCGCGCCTTGCGCACGACCTCCTCGTACGCCGCCCAGAACTGGCGGAAGTCGAGGGCCTCGGCGGCCTTGATGCTGGGCACCACGAGCTGCCGCTGCCCGTCGTCCTTCTTGACGTCGATGGCCAGGCCCAGGTTGACGTGCTCCGGCCGGACCAGCATCGGCTTGCCGTCGACCTCGGCGTAGCCGGCGTTCATCTCCGGCATCGCCCGCAGCGCCCGCACGATCGCGTAGCCGAGCAGGTGGGTGAAGGAGACCTTGCCGCCGCGGCCGCGCTTGAGGTGGTTGTTGATCACGATGCGGTTGTCGATCAGCAGTTTGGCCGGCACCGCGCGCACGCTCGTCGCGGTCGGCACCGCCAGGCTGGCCTCCATGTTCGCCACGGTGCGGGCGGCCACGCCCTTGAGGCGCACCTCCTGCGCACCCGGCGGGACCGGTGGCGCGGCCACGGCCGGCTTCGGGGCCTGCTTGGCCGGGGCGGCCTTCGCCGGGGCAGCCTGCTGTGGCGGCACGGCGGGGCCGGCCGGCGTGGCTGTCGGCGGAGCCGCCGCGGGTGCGGCGCCGTTGTTGACCGGCTTCGGCGCGGCGGTGGTGGTGGTCTTCGCGACCGGCCGGGAGTCCGGCTGGTAGTCGGCGAAGAAGTTCCACCAGGCCTGGTCAACGGAGTTCGGGTCTTCGAGGTACTTCTGGTACAGCTCGTCGACCAGCCACTCGTTGGCGCCGAAATCTGGGTGCTTGGGGTCGGCACTTGTACGCGACGACTCTGTCGACACGGCGGAGATCGCCCTCTTCCGCAGCTCGCAAGGGTTTCTGGAATCAGTCAAGGCTACTCGCTGCCCCAGGCCACTGAGGCACACCTCGGTGACAAGAGTGCTCTAGCCCGGTCCATCAAGGATCTTTTCCACATTCGGCCATGATCATATCCAGGCGGTCGTCCCTGCTCAGCTGTGATTGTGCGCCGGAACGGTGGGGCCCTCACTGGCCTGGACAAGTACGAAACCCTGTCCCCGGAAAGCGAGCTGCATGGCCTCGCCGCTGCCCCGGCCGATCAGCGCGCCGGCCTTCATGGTCCGGTTGACGCCGACCTGGAGGCTGTTGCTCCAGCAGACCGCCGACTGGGCGTCCGCGAACGTCGGCGCCCGGCCGGTGTCGAGCAGGACCGGGGTGCCGTGCGCGGTGATCGCCACCCAGCCGGTGCCGGTGATCGTGGTGTTGAACAGGCCTCCGGTGGCGATGCCCGCCCCCTGGACCCGCTGGATGTCCCAGCCGAGGCTCTGGTCGAAGGCCAGCAGGTTGGCGCCGTTGACCGTCAGCGCCTCGTTCTCCAGGTAGAACAGGTGGATGTCGTGCGCGTCGGAGGCGAGGAACAGCAGCCCCTGGCCCCGGCAGCGCATCAGCGGGGTGCCCTCGCCGGTGAGCGCCTTCTTCAGGAACCGGCCGACGCCGCCGGACCCCTCGTAGTCGAAGTCCATCTGGCCCTGGAACGCCACCATGGCGCCCTGGCGCGCCAGCATCTCGCCGTTCAGGTGGACCCGGAGCATCTTGGAGTTCTGCAGGACGAAATGGCCGGGCAACTGCTGCTGCTCCATGTTCCCGAAGAACGAACTACGCACAGGGACCTTCTCTCGCCGGGTTTCGAAGCCGGTCATCTCGGGGGCCGGGTATCCGGCCGGACATCTCGTGGCGGCGGACAACGATAGTGACGGGGCAGGTCGCCCGGTGGTTCCCGGGCGGCGGATCCCCCGGAGGTCGCCGGGGCGATCCGCCGAAGGTCGGATGTAGGGGGCCCGGCGGCATGGATACGATCGATGGGACACAACCGAGCCTCGGGGTGGTGAACAGGTGTCTGGAATCACCGACTTCCTGCTGGGACTCCACGGCCCGGTGATCTATGTGATCGTGGCCGCGCTGGTCTTCGGCGAAGCGGCGCTGTTCTTCGGATTCGTGCTGCCCGGGGAGACCGCGATCGTCGTCGGCGGGGTGCTGGCCAGCCAGGGGCAGGTATCACTTCCCCTGCTGCTGGGCATCGTGGTGGTCGCCGCGGTCGTCGGGGACTCGGTCGGCTACGAGATCGGACGGCGGTACGGTGACCGGCTGCTGCAGACCCGGGCCATGCGTAAATACCAGGGCAAGGTCGGCAAAGCCCAGGATCTGATCCGGCGCCGCGGCCCCTTCGCGGTCTTCATCGGCCGGTTCACCGCGCTGCTGCGGGCGCTGATGCCCGCGCTCGTCGGCAGCTCGAAGATGCCCTACCACCGCTTCCTGGTCTTCAACATCATCGGTGGCGTCATCTGGGGCACCCTGTTCACGCTGGGCGGCTACTACGCGGGAGAGGCCTTCGAGCACACCGCCAAGGTGGTCGGCCGCTGGGCGGCCGCCGCGGTGGCGGTCGTCGCCGTGATCTCCCTGGTGGTGTGGAGCGTCCGCAAGCACCGGCGCGAGGCCTCCGTGGACGGCTCGGTCGCCGACGAGCTCGTCGAGGACGCACTGGCCGAGGCCGGGCTCTCCGGCGCGGAGCCGGCGATCGCCCTGGCGATGACCGAGGCCCTCCCCGCCGAGTCCGCCGCGGCCACGCCCGACGCCTGAGCGCTCGGCGCTCCCCTTTCTCGTCACCCCTTCGCCCGCCGTCGCCGTCGCCGTCGCCATGCGGTGCGCGCTGCCCTGCCCGGCGCTGCCCTGCCCGGGGTTGCCCTGCCCTGCCCGGCCGTGTCCGGCCCGGTGGTTGCGCCGGGGGCCCATACCGAGCGACATTCGGTTAGGTGGTACCACTGGGTGTGATTCAAGGTCGCCGCCTGGCGGCCGGGCCGGTGCTCTGGGGCATGATGCCTACGAGGTCGGTCGATGTGACGATTCGGTCGATGTGACGATGAGGAGACAGGGCATGACGGAACTGCGGTTCGACGGGCGGGTCGCGATCGTCACCGGTGCGGGCCACGGCCTGGGCCGGCAGCACGCGCTCGAGCTCGCCGCGCGGGGGGCGAAGGTCGTCGTCAACGACCTGGGCGGTGACGTCGCCGGCGAGGGAGCCTCCAGCGGGCCCGCGCAGGAGGTCGTCGAGGAGATCAACAAGAACGGCGGCCAGGCGGTCGCCAACGGCGGGAACGTGGCGACCGAGGAGGGCGCGCGTTCCATCGTGCAGAGCGCCCTCGACGCCTTCGGCAAGATCGACATCGTGATCAACAACGCCGGCATCCTGCGCGACAAGTCGTTCCGGAACATGAGCGCCGCCGAGTTCGACGGAGTCATCGCCGTCCACCTGCGCGGCTCGTTCCTGGTCGCCCAGGCCGCGTGGGATCACCTGCGCAACCAGTCGTACGGCCGGATCATCAACACCTCCTCGCCCGCGGGGCTGTTCGGCAACTTCGGCCAGGCCAACTACTCCACCGCCAAGATGGGGCTGGTCGGATTCACCAAGACGCTCGGCATCGAGGGCGCCAAGTACGGCATCAAGGCCAACGCGATCGCCCCGGTGGCCTACACCCGGATGACCTCCGACCTGTTCCCGGCCGAGTTCGCCGACACCCTGGGCGTCGAGAAGGTCACCCCGCTGGTGGTCTTCCTCGCTCACGAGAGCAACGAGTCCACCGGCCAGACCTACACCGTGGGCGGCGGCCGCATCGCCCGCGCCTTCGTCGCGGAGGGGCCGGGCTGGGTCAAGAAGGACGGGCTGAGCGTCGAGGACGTCGCGGAGAACTGGACCGCCATCAACGCCGAGACCCCGTACATCGTGCCGGCCAATCCCGCCGAGCAGATGGGCCCGCTGATCGAGGCCCTCAAGTAATGCCGGACCAGGTCATGCAGAACGTGGTCTTCGAGCGGCGGGACAGGGTGGCGATCATCACCCTGTCCCGCCCGGAGCGGCTGAACGCGGTCAGCCCGGCGATGGTCGAGGAGCTGCACGCGGCCCTCGACGAGCTGGCGGTCGACACCGAGACCTGGGTGGTCGTGCTGACCGGCGCGGGCCGGGGGTTCTGCGCCGGGATGGACATCCAGGGCGGCGATCCCTCCTCCGTCCAGTCGTCCGAGGGCCGGATGCAGCGGATCTTCCGTGGCATCTCCCGGGGCGGGGAGGCGGTGGCCAAGCTGCGGGAGATTCCCCAGCCGGTGATCGGCGCCCTGCACGGCCCGGTCGCCGGCATGGGCATGTCCTTCGCCCTCGCCTGTGACCTGCGGGTGGCCGACCCGACGACGAAGTTCGTCTCCCCGTTCACCAACCTCGGGCTCTCCGGCGGCGACCTGGGGCTGTCCTGGCTGCTGCCCCGGGTGGTCGGCCCGGCGAAGGCCGCCGAGATCCTCTACCGGTCGCAGACCCTGCGGGCCGAACAGCTCTACACCCTCGGCCTGGTCACCGAGATGGCCGACGAGGGCACCGACCTGGACGCCGCGCTGCGGCTCGCCGACGAACTGCTCACCAAGTCGCCGTACGGCCTGCGGCACACCAAGGAACTGCTCAACCTGTCGCTGGACGCACCCGGCCTGCGGCAGCACATGGCGGTCGAGAACCGGACCCAGACGATGGCCTTCTTCACCGAGGACTTCGCCGAGGGGCTGATGGCCGCGGCGGAGAAGCGCGCCCCCAAGTTCAACAACCGCTGAGCCATGCTGTTGACTCGTGGCGTGTCCCCCCGGTCCGCCGGGTTCCCGGGGCACGCCACGAGTCGATGACACGGCCGATCATGCGGGGGCCCGGTCCCGCGCGGGCCGACGACGTACGAGGGGGAGACCGTGGAGCGGGAGATCGCTCTGGAGGGCTGCGCCAACTTCCGCGACGTCGGGGGTTATCCGGCCGACGGCGGTCACATCGCCTGGCGGCGGCTGTTCCGCAGCGACGCGCTGCACGAGCTGACCCCGGCGGACGTGGCCCGGCTGACCGACCTCGGCCTCACGACCGTGATCGACCTGCGCTCGGACTTTGAGCGGGGCCACGACGGGGCGGTGTCCCACCCGCTCGCCGCGGCGGACCCGGAGTCCGTGGCGGTCGCCGAGCGTCGCCAGGTGACCTTCGTCCACGCGCCGATCATCAACGAGGCCAACGGCGCCTTCATGGTCGACGGCGGGCTCAGCCTGGCCCAGCGCTACGCCAAGATCATCGAGGCCACGGGGACCGCGCTGGCCGACACGGTGACCGCGATCGCGGACGCTCCCGGAGCGGCGGTGTTCCACTGTGCGGCCGGCAAGGACCGGACCGGCATGGTGAGCGCCGTCGTGCTCGGCGCGCTCGGCGTCTCCGACGAGGACATCATCGCCGACTACGCGATGACCGGCCGGAACCTGTCCGCCATCGACGCCCGGCTGCGGCGCCACGCGGCGTACGAGAACGCCTACCAGTACGTGCCCCGCGACGCGATGACCGCGGACGACGAGACGATGCGGGATCTGATCGCCCATCTGCGGGCCCGGCACGGCAGCATGACCGCGGTGCTGCGTGACGCGGGTGTCGGCGAGGACGTCCTGGACCGGCTGCGCGCCGCGCTCGTCCGCCCCGGTCCCTGAGCGGCGGACGGGCCGCCGCCCCACCGCCCGTCGTGCCCCCGGCGGCCATGTCCACGCCCGATCGTGCCCGCCGCCGGTCGTCGGAACGGCGGTGCCGGAACGGCGGGGAGTGCTACTCGGCGGCCCAGGCGCGCTCGAGGGCCTCGGCGTAGCGGACGGCGATGAGCTGGACCAGCGCCGGATGAGCGCCGATCGGCTCGGCGCACTCGGTGCCGGCCTCGGCGGCCGCACGGGCGATCAGTCCGGGGTCGGACTCGGGGCCGATCACGCAGGGAGCGAGGGCGACCCTGGCCGAACCCGCGCCGCGCAACTGGGCGGCCGCCGCGGCGACACCGCTGCTGCCGTCGAGCAGGACGGGGAGCACCGGCACGGCCAGCCGGGAGGCGAGCAGCACACTGGTGATCTCGGCATCGCTCACCGCGTTGGGCCCTCCGGTGACGCCGACGATGACGCCGTCCGCGGCGGTGACCATGGTCAGCAGCCGGACCCGGTCGGCGCGGGCCAGCCCGGCCTCGGTGAGCCGCGTGTGCAGTGCCTGCGCGATCACCGGGTGCGGGCCCAGCGGCTGGGCGACCACCGCGGAGACGCTGGCGGGCGTCCCGGCCACCGCCTTGCGCAGGGACTCCTCGAACTCCGGGTGCGGGCCGGTCAGCAGGGGCACCACGACCGCGTTGACGCCGATCTCCTGGCCCGGCGGGGACTCCGCGCCGAGGGCGCCGAGAACGGTCACCAGGCCCTCGGTGTCGTCGCCGAGCTGGACGGTGCGGACGGCGAGGCCCGGGTGTGCCGCCTCGGTGAGCGAGGCGAGGTCGGCGATCACTTGAGCCCCGGCGTTGCCCGAGGCTCCGTGAGCGGCCAGGATGAGGGCCGGCGCGTCGGACGGCACGGCGAACGAGTCTCCGCCGCGATGGCGGCCGCCGGGGCGGGTGCGACGCCGTCGGGCCGGCAGTGGCTGGGGCACATCGTTGTCGGGGGTCACGAGTGAGATCGTAACCCCGTCCCCTCGAGTCTCTCGGACACCTTGGGACTTAACGGCCGTCGGCCGCGGTGAACGACGGCCGGAGTGCAACGAATAACACCCGATATCGGAAGAAGATCACCGTAATCGAGTTGTTGCGTAGTACCATCCAGCTCTCTCCCGCTCGCGCTGCGCACTCGGGAGTCCCCCATATCCGTCCCGCGAGGTGTGATGGCGTCCCGCCAGCAGTCGATCAAAGTAAAGATCATCCTGTTGCTGGTCGTGCCACTGGCAGCTCTGCTGATGCTGTGGGTTTTCGCGGCGAGCAGCAGCTTCGGTGACACCATGCTCCTGCTGAAGGCCAAGAGCGTGGACAGCAAGGTCATCCGGCCCACCCAGGCCCTGATCACCGCGCTCCAGAGCGAACGGCGGCTGTCCCTCGCGGCTCTGGGCGCCGGCCACGAGACGGACCGTTCGGCGCTGGCGGCACAGCGGAACCAGACCAACGCGGCCCGCGCCGCCTTCCAGCGCGAGGTTACCGACGACGGCCTGCGCGACGGCCTCTCCGCCGACCTGACGGGGCGGATGGACGGTCTCTCCGGCCGTCTCGGCCAGCTCGACGCCCTGCGCGGGGCGGTCGACATCACGGGCATCGCCCGGCCCGCCGCACTCAGCGAGTTCGACTCGATCATCGACGCGGCCTTCGCGATCTACAACGCGGTGTCGACCGGCAACGCGGAGATCGCGCGGGATGTCCGGACCCTGACCTCGCTCGGCCGGGCCAGGGAGCTGCTCTCCCGCGAGGACGCCCTGGTCACCGGGGCGCTGGCCGCCCGCCGGATCACTCCGGCCGAGCACGACGCGATCGCCCAGCTCGTCGGCTCCCAGCGGTTCCAGTACACCGAGACCGTCCCCCTGCTGGCCGCGGCGGACCGGGCCCGCTTCCAGGCGTTCATGCAGTCCCCGGAGTTCCTGCGGTTCCGGGCGCTCGAGGACTCGCTCGTGCGCGGCGGCAGGACCGAGCGGCCGCCCGCGCAGGCGGGCGCGTGGGACACGGCGGCCACGCAGATCCTGCACCGGTTCAACGAGCTGGGGCTGCTGGCGACCGACAACACGGCCGAGCGGGCGCGCAGCATCGCCGTCGGCGTGCTCATCCGGCTCGGCCTCACCGGCGGGCTGGGGCTCCTCGCGCTCGTCGCCTCGGTCGTCATCGCCGTCCGCATCGCCCGCAAGGTGATCGGTGAGGTCAGGACCCTGTCCGGCGTGGTCGAGGACTTCACCACCCAGCGGCTGCCGGAGCTCGCCGAGCGGTTGCGGCAGGGCGAGCCGATCGAGGAGGGCGAGAACTACCCGGAGATGGCCTTCGGCATCAGCGAGATCGACCGGCTCTCCGACGCCTTCGACGACGCCCGGCGGGCCGTCGTGGCCGGAGCCCGCGGTGAGGCCGCGGCCCGTAAGGGCGTCAGCGAGGTCTTCGTCAACCTGGCCCGTCGCAACCAGGCTCTGCTGCACCGCCAGCTCGGGCTGCTGGACGCCATGGAACGACGGGTCGAGGATCCGCAGGACCTCGACGAGCTGTTCCGGCTCGACCATCTCGCGACCTGCATGCGGCGGCACGCGGAAGGGCTGGTCATCCTGGCCGGCCGGACCGCCGGCCGGACCTGGCGCACCCCAGTCCCGCTCATCGACGTGGTCCGGGGCGCCGTCGCCGAGGTCGAGGACTACACCCGGGTACAGGTGCTGCCCATGCCGCGCGCCGCCCTGACCGGTACGGCCGTGGCCGACACCATCCACCTGCTCGCCGAGCTCATCGAGAACGCCGCGATGTTCTCCCCGCCGCACGCGCCCGTCCAGGTGACCGGTCACGCCGTGCCCAACGGGTTCGCCGTGGAGATCGAGGACCGCGGGCTGGGCATGACCCCGGACCTGATGGCCGAGCTCAACGGTCGGCTCGCTGAGGCGCCCGAGTTCGACCTGTTCGACAGCGCGCGGCTCGGCATGTTCGTCGTCGCCCGGCTGGCCCACCGGCACGACGTCCAGGTCGCGCTGCGTCCGTCGCCGTACGGCGGGACCACCGCCATCGTGCTCATCCCCGGCACGCTCATCGTCAGCGAGAACCTGGTCGTCCCGGCACCGATGGCCGAGGTGGCCGACGGCGCGGAGGGCCTGAAGTCCATCTCGGTGGCGCCGGAACCGGTGCAGGCCGTCGACGCGGCCGACTCCACGGTGCCGTCGTTCATCATCGACGCCGCCCGCAGGCAGGAGCCGGGCGCGCCCGCGGACCGTGTGTCCGGGGACGGCGCGCCACCGGACCGTACGGCTCCCGGCCGCGCCCCGGACCCGGCCGCCGGTGCGTTCGCGGAGCGCGCGCCGGTGAGCCGTAGGCCCGTGGAGAGCGTGCCGGGGGATCCCTCCGGAGCCGAGGCGGGCACCCATCTGGGCATGCCCCGCCGCAGGCGCAAGGCCGCCCGTCCACCCGGTGAGCCGGCCCCGGCCGGCTTCGACGCCGATGTGCGGGCCGGCGCCGAGGCGGCCACGGCGGGCACCTGGGCCGGTGCCCAGGAGAGCGCTCCGGCGGCGCCCGCGGCACCCGCGCCCGGGGCCTCGCCCGCAGCCGCACCCGGGGCTTCGCCCGCGGCCGCACCCGCGGCCACGACCGGGGGCGCCGGGGACGGTCAGGACACCCACCTGGGGATGCCCCGGCGGACCCGGCAGGCCAGTCTGGCCCCACAACTGCGCAGCGACTCATGGGAGCCTACGGAAGATGAAGTGAAAAACGATTCGGGGTCTGATCGATCACCCGAAGCGCTACGCGCGAGAATGGCCGCCATGCAGAGCGGCTGGCAGCGAGGACGCAGCGTCGCCGACGCGACGACCGATCCGGCGGCCGAGCGGCCGGACGGCCGGACGTCGGAGGTCCCGGTGGGACCGGCGGTACGACCGGCGAAAGAGGAGGACACCCCATGACAGAGGTATCGAGCCCGACCGGCGAGCTGAACTGGCTACTCGACGGGCTGGTCGACAGGGTGGCGCACGTACGCCATGGGCTGGTGCTCTCCAGCGACGGCCTGCGGATCGCCTCTTCCCGCGGGCTGAGCCGGGAGGACGCCGAGCACCTGGCGGCGGTCGCCTCCGGCTTCCAGAGCCTGGCCCGGGGCGCCGGACAGCAGTTCGGCGGCGGCTCGGTCCGGCAGACGATCGTGGAGATGGAGTCGGCCTTCCTGTTCGTGACGGCGGCGGGCCAGGGCGCGTGTCTCGCGGTCCTGGCCGGCGCCGACGCGGACGTCGGGGTCATCGCCTACGAGATGGCAATGCTCGTCACCAGAGTCGGCCGCCATCTTTCGGCGCACCCACGGACCGTCGAGCGTGGCGGTGAGTGAGGATGGCGTCGCCGGAGCACGAGTGGATAGACGAGGCGGCCGGCCCGGTCGTACGTCCCTACGCGGTGACCGGCGGCCGGACCGAGCACGGTGCCGGTGAATTCGACCTGATCGCCATCGTCGAGACAGCCGACGTTCCGTTGCCCGACGCCCTGGTGCTCGGACCCGAGCAGGAGCGCATTCTGGTGCTCTGCCTGGCTCCGCTGTCAGTGGCCGAGGTCGCGGCGGAAATGGACCTCGCCGTGGGCGTCGTCCGGGTGCTGCTCGGCGATCTGCTCGACGACGGCCTCATCCTCGTACGTCAGCCCGCGCCGGTGGCTCAGTTCCCCAGCGTGGGCGTGCTCAAGGAAGTGATCGATGGACTCCATGCGCTCTGACCCGGGCGCCTCGCTCGCGGTCAAGATTCTGATCGCCGGCGGCTTCGGTGTCGGCAAGACAACCTTCGTCGGCTCCGTCAGCGACATCCGCCCGCTCCGTACGGAGGAGCGGCTCACCGAGAAGAGCATCGGCGTCGACGACACGGCGTTCGTCGAGCAGAAGACGACGACGACCGTGGCGATGGACTTCGGCCGGGCCTCGCTGCGTACCGGGCTCAGCCTGTATCTGTTCGGCACGCCGGGCCAGGACCGGTTCTGGTTCATGTGGGACGAGCTCGCCCAGGGGGCCCTCGGCGCGATCGTGCTGGTGGACACCCGCCGGCTGGGCGACTGCTTCGCCTCCATCGACTACTTCGAGCGGCGCGGGCTGCCCTTCATCATCGCGGTGAACTGCTTCGACGGGGCGGTCCGCGTCGATCCCAGGGACGTGCGGATCGCGCTGGACCTGGAACCCGACGTGCCGATCGTGCTGTGCGACGTGCGGCAGAAGGAGTCGGCCAAGCAGGCCCTGATCACGCTGGTCGAGCACGTCATGAGCTCGATCAGCCGCCGCTCGGCCCCGGTGTCCTGACCGGGCCGGGGCAGACCACCTGTGCTGGCAGGCCGTCCCGGACCACCGGCTTCCAGGAGCATTCAGACCACTCGGAAGTCGGCGAAGTCGAAGCCCGGTGAGACCACGCAGCTGACGAGGACCTCCTCGTCGGCTGCGGGCCGGGCGGCCTGCCACACCCCCGCCGGGACCAGCGCCTGCGGCCGCTGGCCCCGCTCGACCCCGGGACCCAGCGTGACGGTCCGCAGGCCGTCGTCGCCCGTCCGCGCCGGGCTCCCGCCGTCGCCGCCGAGCAGGAGCGTCAGCGGGCCGCCGCGATGCCAGAACCACATCTCGTCCGAGCGGACCAGGTGCCACACCGACTCCTCGCCGGGCGGCAGCAGGAAGTAGATGCCGGTGGCGCTGACCCGCTCGCCCGGATAGCCCGGCGGGGTGAACCGCGGACGGGTCGCCCAGGTCTCCCGGTACCAGCCGCCCTCGGGATGCGGCAGCAGGTCCAGGCTGTCGGCCACGGGCGGGCGGCGGAGCAGTGCCACATGCCGGCCCTCGGGACTCCGGCGGGCGTACCGCACCTCCGCGACCTGCCCGCGGTCGATGACGCCCGCCGGGGGCGGCACCGGGTCCAGGGTCAGCACGATGGCCTGCTCGCCGGACTGGCCGCCGCCGGCGAACATCTCGTCGGCGATGGCCAGCGCGGACTTCTCATCGGGTGCCCAGGCGGAGTCGTCACCGAGCACGAACCGCTCCTCGGTCCGGGTCCGCCAGGCGTCGAGCGTGGTCAGCAGCAGCATCCGTCCAGCCTAGCCAGGCCGATCTTGCCGGGCGGCGGCGGCACTCGGTCGAACGGGTGCTCAGTACCAGTCCGGATGACCGATGTCCCGGTCCTTGGGGGCGATGCACAGTTCGTCCTTGCCGTTCGCCCGGACCGCCCAGATCTTCGGATGCTGGGTGCTGCCCCGCACGAAGGCGATCCAGGTTCCGTCCTTCGACCAGTTGGGGTCCATGTCCCGGGTGGCGTCCGGGGTGAGCTGCGTCTTGCCGGAACCGTCGGCACCGATGACCCAGATGTGCCGGTCGTCCTTGTTCGGCTGGTCGGTGTAGGCGATCTTCGAGCAGTCCGGCGACCACGCCGGGTCGTTGACGCTGTGGTCCTCGTGGGTCACCTGGGTCCATGCGCCGCCCGCCGTCGCGGCGTCGGTGGTGTAGATCTGCTGGGTGCCGCCCTTGTCACTCCAGAACGCCAGCTTGCTCCCGCACCAGGCCGGGTCGTCCTTGTTCGAGCCGTCGGTGGTGATCTGCTTCGGGGACCCGGGGGCACCGAGGTCGAACACGAAGATCTGGCTCACCGAGCCCTGTTTGCCCATGCCCGCGATCCGCGTGCCGTCCTTCGACCAGGCCACCCGGGTCTTCCCGGCGAGCCTGTCGCTGATCATGCGGGGGGCGGACGCGTCCGCGTTCATGACCCAGAGCTCGGCGCCGGGGTCCGTGAAACGGGTGAAGGCGATGCGCTGGTGGTCCGGAGACCACTGGGGGAGGATGTCGCACTTTCCCGGGGCGTCGAGCAGCACCGTGGGCGTGGTCGCCATCGGCTTCAGCAGGCCGATGTTCCCGTAGCAGTCCTTGGGCCAGCCGGGCCGTGTGTCGACCCGGACCAGGAGCGGGTCCGCCGGCAGGGCAGCGGGTCCCGCGGACGCCTGGCCGGAGCTCTTGGGGGTGGGCGTGCCGCCCGAGGTGAGGATCAGCCCGCCGGTGACCAGGCCGGCGGCGAGGATCGCCGCGACGGCGGCGGCCAGCAGCGCGCGCCGCCTGCCCTGGCCCGGCGGTCTGAACGGCGGAGCCCCCGCAGGGTGCCCATGGGGCGGTCCGGCCGGCAGGGTGGGCGCCCCGACCAGGTTGGTCGGGGCCGCCTCGTAGCCCGGCCCGCCCTGGAGCGGATCGGTGCGCGCGGACCCGTACCCGGGCGATGCCTGCCCCGAAGCGGGCGTCGGCGCCGAGGAGGGCACCGGGTACGGCGCCGGAACGCCGGGGGAGGACGGCCGCCTCGCCTGGGTCGGCTCCTCGGCGGGCCGCGTCTCATCCTGCGCCCCGGGGGGGACCGGCGGCTGCCAGGAGGGGGTAAGGGTGCCCAGCACCGCGGCTTCGGCGCTCTCCCCGCCGACCATGGTGAGCAGCAGGTCCTTGGCGCTCGGGCGGTTGCGCGGGTCCTTGTCCAGGGCCGACCGCACCAGCCGGTCCAGCGGGGCCGGCAACACCCCCACCTGCGGGTCGCCGTGCAGCAGCCGGGCCGACATGACCGAGAAGTCGCCACGGCCGAACGGGTTGATGCCGTTCGCGGCGTACGCGACCAGGCACCCCCAGGAGAAGATGTCGACCGCCGTGGTCACCGGCTGCTGCAGGATCTGCTCCGGTGCCATCCAGCCGGGGCTGCCGACCAGCTGCCCGGTCATCGTGTGGTTGGTGGCCGCGTCCAGCGCGCGGGCGATCCCGAAGTCGATGACCCGGGGCCCGGAGTAGGACAGCAGCACGTTGGCGGGCTTGAGATCGCGGTGGATCAGCCCGGCGGAGTGGATGGCGACCAGCGCCGCCGCCACCCCGACCGCCACCCCCTGCAGCATTCCCGGGGACAACTGGCCGTTCTCGTTGACGTACTCCAGCAGCGAGACCCCGTCGATGAACTCCGTCACCATGTAGGCGCGGCCGTCGGACTCGCCGTGGTCGAGCACCTGGGCGGTGCAGAAGGAGGCCACCCGCTGGGCGTTGGCCACCTCGTCCTGGAAGCGCGCGACGAAGCCCGCGTCCCGGGCGAGCTCGGACCGGACCACTTTCACCGCGACCTTACGGCCGTCCGGGGCGCGGCCGAGGTATACGGCGCCCATGCCACCCTCGCCGATCCGCCCGAGGATCGTGTACGACCCCACGCGCTCTGGATCCTGGGGCAGCAGGGGGCCCGCCGCCCCCGCACGCCGCTGACTTTCCACCCGCAGGTCACCTCTCCACGCCAGTCTGATTTGACCGTATTGTCGCGGGTTTTACGCCGCTAGTCGCTGCATGCCGCGGATACGGCTTGTAGTCGTTATCAAAGGATGAACCGGTCGTCCTGTCCAGGCGTCCTTCGAGGATCTATGACGTAGCCGGAGGCCATGGAGTTCGGCACGCGGCCCGCCGGCGGGTTCGGTGACGGTTCGGCCACGCCCCGCACGGGTCCGGCGCCGGGCTCGGTGCCCGTGCGCCGGGCGTGTCCGCCGCCACCCTCTCGAAATCCGAGTGAAGTCGAGTTAAGATACATCGCGAGTCCGGGTGGAGTGCCCGGACCCGGCGAGGTGGAGTGCCATGGACGTCGAGCAGGGGAATGCGCCGGTCATCCGTGCCTCGGACCGGGAGCGGGACGCCGCGCTGCAGCGGCTGCAGGTCGCCTTCGGGGAGGGACGGCTGACCGACGAGGAGTTCGACGAGCGGATGCGGGCGGCACTGGCCGCCCGGACCCACCGCGATCTGGACGTGCTGTTCACCGATCTCCCGGCGGACGCCGGAACGGACGCCGCGGCCGCCTCCCGGACCGCTCCGCCGGTGGCGGGACGCCCGGTCGGCCGCTTCCAGGTCGCCTACAAGAACTCGGTACGGCGCGGCGGACGCTGGCGGGTGCCCGAGCGCTACAGCGCCCTGATCTACAAGGGCCACTGCCGGCTGGACCTGCGGGCAGCGGAGCTCGACGGTCCCGTCACGACCATCTTCGTGGTGGCCTACAAGTCGGATGTGGAGATCATCGTCCCGCCGGGGGTCCGGGTGGAGCTCAGCGGCTTCGGCGCCTCCGCCGAGGTGCACACCGACCCCGCCCCGAACGCGCCGACCGTCGTCGTCCGCGGTTTCGCCTACAAGGGCTCCGTGGACACCCGGACCAGTCCCTCGGAGTCCCGATAGCCCTTTCCCCAAATGTCGCACTCTGGCAACCGATTTTTGTGGCGGTATGGGATGGTCTGCGAGACGATTTGCTGTTGATCAAGCAGACGTGCCACGGCGATCAGGGCCGGCGCGCTTTCATGGACGCAAAGGCCTCCTCACGGGGAGGTTCGGTGGGGAGGGCGGCGTAGCGTGAGCGTGACAGACCAACAGGAGGGACTCGGTCCTCCAGCGCTGCGCGGCGCTCAGCAGGAGCCCTCGCAGGCCGCGTCGGCCGCCCTCCGCAGATCTCCGGTGCCCGCACGGGTCACCGAGATCAGGGCACCGTTGCTGCGCAACGCTTCGCCGTGGCAGCGTTCCCTGGCGGTCTGGCAGGCGGCCGGCATCGACTGGACCCACCCCGGCACCGTCACCCACCCCGGCACCGAGACCGAGAACGGCACGGGTCTTGCCACCGAGACCGAGAACGGCACGGGTCTTGCCACCGAGACCGAGACGGGCACCGACAACGGCACGGGCACCGAGACCGGCACGAGCACCGGCACCCGCGGTGGCGATGCCGTCGAGAGCGACGCCGACAGTGCCGTCGACAGGAACGCCGACAGGGACGCAGGCGGCGCCACCGGCGGCGGTCCGGTGCCCGCGAAAAAGCGGCCGGCGGCGGAGGGCGCCGGGCCACGACGCCGGAGTTCGCGCCTCGGGCGCGCGCTGCCGATCGCCCTCTCCGTGCTGCTGGTGGCGGCCGCGGTGACGTACGCCCTGCTGAGCGGGGACGAGAAGCACGCACCGAAGACGCCGGTCGCGGTCACCGCCGACCCGATGTTCGCGCTGGACCCGGCCGCGACCACCGACGGCCGGGTGCAGGAACTCACCGGTGTCGCGGCGGCCGGCTCGACCGTGGTGGCGATCGGTTCGGAGCAGGGGGTGCCCCCGCGCAGCCGGTTCGTCACGTCGGCGGACGGCGGGCGCAGCTGGCAGGTCGCGCCGGTGCGCGCGCCGGACGGCGACGAGCCGGCACCGGGACAGGTGCCCAGCAGGATCACCGGCGGCGCCGGCGGCTGGCTGGCCCTCGGCGGCACGGCCGTCTGGACCAGCCGCGACGGCCGTGCCTGGATCCGCCGGCCCGATGTGCCGGTCTCGGTGCTCGGCCCGTCCGACCAGGTGTACGGCTTGGTGCGGACGGCCTCGGGCTTCCTCGCGGTCGGGGTCACCGGCACGGCGGGCAAGACCCAGGGGGTCGTCTGGACCACCGCGGACGGCGAAACCTGGCAGCGCAGCGGGGCGGACCGCCTCGGGCTCGGCGCCGTGACGGCGATCGACCGGGTCGCGGCCAAGGGCGACACCGTGATCGTCCGCGGCACCGCCGCGCGGACCGTCACCAAGACCGTGAAGAAGAAGGGCAAGAAGAGGAGGAAGGTCTCCAGCACCGTCCTGTCGGGTGCGTTCTGGCGGTCGGCCGACGGCGGGCGCAGCTGGAGCGCGGTGAACGTCCCGCAGCCCGCCGGTGCCCTCGCCACTCCCGTCCGCCTGGTCTCCGGCCCCGGGGGGTTCGTCGGCGTGTGGGAGGTCTCCCGCACGGCGGGCTCCAAGAAGCGCCAGAAGACGGTGCGTTCCGCGGTGCTCGTCACCTCACCGGACGGGACGACCTGGTCGGAGACGGGTCAGATCGGGCAGCCCGACTATGCCGGGCTGGACCGGTTCGGTGGTTCGGACACCGGCCTGTCGGCGTTGATGCGGACCACCGGCGGGAAACCGGTCGTGCTGCGCAGCACCGACGGCCGGACCTGGCAGCGGCTCGGTGACGGCCTGTTGTCGCCCGAGCTGGCAAAGAACCTCACCGGACTGGCCGTGCTGCCGTCGGCGACCGTCGTGGCCGGCCGGCAGGGCACCGGAGACGCCTACCTGTCGGTGCTCGGCGGAGGCGGGGACGTCGACCTGAGGAAGATCCCGGGCATGGTCCATCCGGACCGCACGGTCGCCGCGCTGGCCACCTCCGGCGTGCAGACCGTCGCGGTGGGAAGCGGCAACGGCGACGCCGCGGTGTGGACCACGGCGGACGGCCGGACCTGGCAGCGCGCGCCGATCCCCCGGGGCACCGGCCCGCGGCGGCTCAGCGCGGCCGTGCACGGCCCGAAGGGCTGGGTGGTGGTCGGATCCTCCGGCGGCGGGTCCGGATCCGCGGGCGCCGTGCCCGCGCAGCCGCTGGTCCTGACCTCCGGCGACGGAGCCGGCTGGCAGCCGGCCGCCGGGTTCCCGGGCGGTGACGACGTCGTGCCCGCCGCGGTGACGTACGGTCCGGCCGGTTACGTCGTGGTCGGCAAGGCGGGCGGAAAGCCGGCCGCGTGGTGGTCGGCCGATCTCAAGACCTGGCAGCGGGCCTCGGGCGACCTGGCCGACGGCCGGTGGATGAGCGACGTCACGGCGACGGCCACGGGCTACGTCGCGGTGGGCGGCGGCCGGGCCGGTGCGGGGGCCGGCGCGCAGCCGGCCGGATGGACCTCCGCGGACGGGAAGAAGTGGACCGCCGCGGCGCCGGTCGCGCCGCCGCCCGGGGCGGCCACGGCCGCCTTCTCCCGGGTCCTCGCGCGGGGTGCGGAGCTGGTGGCCGTGGGATCGGCGACGGCGGGCGGCCGGCCGCAGGTCGTCGCGGCGGTCTCGGCCGACGGGGGCCGGCAGTGGCAGCCCCGGCTGCTGCCGGGAGACGGGGAGTTCACCTCCGCGACGCCGACCGGCAAGGGCTTCCTGGTGGCCGCGGTGACGGGCGCCCCCGGGCGTACCGATGTCGTGCTCTACGGCTCGGCGGACGGGCGTGCCTGGCAGCGGAGCCGGCCGCACGGAAACGGCCTGGACGGGCATGGCGCGCAACGGCTGACCGCACTGACCACGGTCGGTGCGGATCTGCTCGCCGTGGGCGTCAGCGGGGACCACCTGGGTGACACGACCACGTTGTGGCGCACCCAGGTGCCCTGATCCTGCTGTGATCCTGTTCTGATTCGTGATGTCGTGCGTGGAGCGGGTCCCCCGAGGAACAGCTGCAAGACCAAGGCCCCAGGGTCATGATCTTGCAGCTGTTCACCGGTCGAGCTTGTACCGGTCGAGCCTGTTCACGGTCAGGTGTGGATGTGCAGATCGACGCCGAGCAGCACCAGGAACCACAGGAAGATGGCGAGCAGCGCGCTGGCCACCCGGCGGAGCAGATCGGCGTTGAGGTAGCCCTTGTCCCAGGCCACGAAGATTCCGATGATGATGTATATGAGGCCGATGAGGCTGATGCCCCGGCTTCGATAGTGGTACGCCATGGCAGGCGTCTCCTCTCGATCATGTCAGTGGAACGCCTGGCAGATGCCCGGTGAAACGAAGGTCAAACTCGGCCCATCTCCGGGTCGGCGCCGGGAGGCCGGCCCGGGTGGCGGGCGCCTTCTCCCGTCCGGGCACATGCCCAGGTCAGGCCGGATGTTCAGCCGAGACGGAGCCGTACGACGCTGGGGTCGTGGTCGCTGATCTGGTCGGCGAACTCGGCGTTCATATGGACGATGTCGTACACATAGCGCTGCCGGGTCAGCTCCGGGCTGAGCAGGATGTGGTCGAGCACCTGTGAGTTGCCCTCGTGGTCGTAGGTGTAGCGATCGTCCACCGGCAGGCCCGCGGCCAGATCGCTTAGCCCGGTGCCGGTCGTCAGCGTCTTCAGCGGGGCGGAGAACTCGAAGTCGTTGAGATCTCCGGCCACGATGACCCGGGCACGCGGATCGACGGCGCGTATCGAGTTCACGAAGCCGGCCATGGCCTCGGCCTGTGCCTGCCGCTGCACCTGGCTGGGCAGGCGCGGCGGCTGGTAGCGGCCGAACAGCGGATCGTCGCCGCCCCTAGAGTTCCAGTGGCCGGCGACGACGATGACGCGTACGCCGTGCCACGAGAACTCCCCGGCGAGCGGCTTGCGGGAGTTCGCCCACGCCGGGCCGAGCGGATCGACCCGGCCGGGGCTCACGCTCAGCCGGGCCCGCCCGGTCCCGTCGTCCACGGCGGTCACCGGGGTGGCCGCGTCGCCGCCGGGCCGGTCGACGAAGGAAAGCCCCCGATCGGTGCGGAACAGGAAACCGACCCGGATGTTGCCGCCGGGCTCCCCGCCGTCGGCGTTGTTCTGCGGCGGGATGGAGCGCCAGTCGTAGGCCGGGCCGCCCGCGGCGCTGATGGCGGTGACCAGCTGTGCCACCGTCTGGTCGGCGGCGACGGTCCCGTCGTCGTCGGGACCGCTGTTGTCCTGCACCTCCTCCAGGGCCAGCACGTCCGGTGATCCGAGACCGCCGACGATCTCCTGCGCCAGCCCCTGGAACTTCGCCGGAGGATCGGACGGGTCGAGGTTCGCCATGTTCGCCGTCGCCAGCGCGAGCTCGCCGGCGCGGGCGGGCCGCGCCGACTCGCGGGCGATCGGCCCCGTCACGACCTGCGGGGTCGCGGTGAGGAACAGCTTGAAGCCGCCGAACGCGTAGTCCAGCACACCCGTGGACCGCCCGGCGAAGCGATCGCCGACGTTGACCGCCGGCACGCTCACGAGCGTGTCGTCGACGATCAGGCGTTCGGGGTCGGCGTCTCCCGGGCGCAGGACCAGGCCGCCGCGACGGGACCGTACGGTCGCTCCCGCGCCGCGCTCGGGCAGCACCGGGACCTCGCCGAACTGGGTCCGGGGGCCGACCACGACCGCGTCGTCCACCACGACCCGCATGCTCTCCAGCGACTCGTAGAAGTCGATGCCGTCCTTGCCCGGATCGAACGTGCCCGAGATCTCCACGTCGCCCGTGGCGTCGTCCTCGATGACCGTTCCTGGTGGCCTGCGCCCGTGCGGTCCGACGACCACGGCGGGCGGCAGCGGCACGCCATGGGCGACCACCGTGACCGCGCTCGCGTCCAGCTCGGTGCGGGTCAGGTTGGCCGAGGTGTCGCCACCGGGACGGAACTCCGCGACCACTCCGTCGATCAGCACCGAGTCCGACGGCACCGCGGACGGCCGGGTCCGGGTGAAGACGAAGATGCCCTCGGACGTGGCGTCGTCGTGGTCGGGCCGGGGGTCCTGAGCCCAGAAGCCGTTGGCGGTGACGGCGGTGACCACGCCCGGGACCTGGCCGACTTGTTGGCCCGCCAGCGGGGAGAGCTGGGCCGCGCCCTGGATGTCGTGGATGCGAGGGGCCACGGGAACGGGAGCGGCGTCACCGGTCCCCGGCAGGAGGACCACGGTGAGCCCGGCCGCGAGGCAACCGCAGAGCAGCCGGCCGGGTCCGCGCCGCCGGAGTCGTGCGTAGGTCACCGGCCCTCCATGAACGACACGACGGAGGTCCGTCGGAACGCGGGCGAAAATCACAATTACCGTACGTGTCGATCACGGTAACATCACGGCCCCGGAGATGACCAGCGGCCGGCGAGGGTCCCCGCACGCGACCTCGTGCGGGGACCCTCGCCGGCCGGACGTCCCGGCGGTGTGACCCGGTACGGCGCAGTGCGACCCGGCCGGACCCGGTCGGACCGGGGCAGCCTCGAGCGAAGCCGGCCGGGCCGGGCCGGAGCGGACTCGGCGGGGCTCAGTCGAAGAGCACGACCTGGCGGATGACGTCGCCGCCGGTCAGCGCCTCGACGGCGTCGTTGAGCTCTTCGAACTTGATGCGCCGGCTGATCAGGCTCTCCAGGTCGAGCTTGCCGGCCCGCCACAGGTCGACGAAGAGCGGAACGTCGCGCTTGAGGTCGCAGCCGCCGTACAGCGAGGCTTTCAGGCTCTTGCCGTCGAACAGCAGCGAGAACGCGTTCTGCGTCCAGTTGTCATCGCCCGCGCCCGCGCCGACCACGATCACGTCTCCGCCGCGCCGCGTGGCGGTCCAGGCGGTCTGGATCGCCGCGGACTTGCCGACGACCTCGAAGACGTAGTCGAAGCCGCCTCCGGTGAGCAGGCCGGTGGTCTCGGCCACGTTGTCCAGGGTCGCGGTGTGCGTGGCGCCGAAGTGCTTGGCGATCTCGTGCTTGGCCTCGTTGGGGTCGATGGCCAGGATGGTCGACGCACCGGCGATGCGCGCGCCCTGGATGACCGAGAGCCCGACGCCGCCGGCGCCGACCACGGCCACCTTGGCGCCCGGGGTGACCTTCGCGGTGTTGAACACCGCGCCGACCCCGGTGGGAATGCCGCAGCCGAGCAGCGCCGCGTACTCGAACGGCACGTCGTCGGCGACCTTGATCGCGGCCTGGGACGGGACCACCATCTCCTCGGCCCAGGTGCCGACCCCGGCCATGCCGAACGCGGGGCTGCCGTCGCCGAGCAGGAAGCGCGGGACGCTGAACGCCTCACCGATGAAGGTCATGCACAGGTACGGCTCGCCGCGGAGGCACTCGGCGCAGTAGCCGCAGTCCGGGCTCCAGTTGACGACGACGTGGTCGCCGACCTTCACGTTGGTGACGTGGTCGCCCGCCTCGACGACGACGCCGGAGCCCTCGTGGCCGATGACGGTCGGGGGCATGACCGGCAGCACGCCGGTCATCGACGACAGGTCGGAGTGACAGACGCCGGTCGCCTTGATTTTGATCTTCACCTGGGCCGGGCCCGGTTCGATCGTGGTGACGTCGTCACGCAGATCGAGTTCCTTGTCGCCTACCTGATGCAGTACCGCGGCACGCGCCATGCGTTCCTCCAGGGGGAGACGCCGTCCCCGCCGCCGGAACGGGCGCGGGAGCCGGGCGTCGAGGGTGGTTGGGTGACCTGCCGGTTGTTCGCTCCGGTCATTCGGTGAGCGTCAGGGCCGCCTTGGGGCAGGACCGGACGGCATGCCGTACCTTGTCGACGAGCTCCGCGGGGGGATTCGGCTGCAGGATCTCGAGGTTGTCCTCGTCGTCCAGCTCGA
Source organism: Actinomadura scrupuli (assembly GCF_050971785.1). Lineage (NCBI taxonomy): Bacteria > Bacillati > Actinomycetota > Actinomycetes > Streptosporangiales > Thermomonosporaceae > Actinomadura > Actinomadura scrupuli. The sequence goes on from NZ_JBPCCU010000002.1 coordinate 1,307,347, forward strand.
ACACCTCGGGGGCGAGACCCATGCACACGGCGTTGGCCTCGCACACCAGCGGGTCCACTCGTACTTCCATCGCGCGCTCCTTGATTGCGGGGCCGTGCGCGAGTCCGGCCACGGTCGCCGGGTTCGCGTCTCGGGCCAGCTTGTCAGGCCAGCTTGGCGTGGTCCCAGGACGCGACGCGGGAGACGTTGACGACGTACGCGTAGCGTTTGGCCGCCGTGTGCTCGACGAACGGCGCGATCTCGGCCTCGTCCTGGATGTCCATCATGCGCCGGACCACTTCACTGCCAACATACCGAATCCTGTTCGGATCAGTGACGATCTCGGCCGTGCCGTAGATCAGTGCGCCGCGCAGCTCGAAGTAGTCCTCTCCGGCCTCGATCAGGCAGGTGATCCGCGGGTCCCGCTCGATGTTCCGGGCCTTCTGGGAGGTGCGGTAGGTCCAGAACCCGATCTGGTCGCCGACCAGTCCGTAGAACATGGTCACCAGATGGGGTGTGCCGTCCGGATTGATCGTGCCGAGTTGCAGCTTGCGCTGGCCCTCGATCAGGGCAGACACCTCTTTTTCGGACATGGAAATCCGCTTGCGCTCGCTCACCGGAAAAGTAGAACACGTTTCAGTCTGAGGCGGCAAGAGGGGATCGGTCACGATGTCGCCGAGACTGCCGGCCGCCGTCCGGGACGGGCGGCCGACACCTCCGGCCGACACCTCCGGCCGACACCTCCGCGCAACCTGAACGTGGGAGGGAGGTGGGTGAAATGTCACCGGGCGACCGCATCGTTGAGGGTTGAGGAGGAGTGCGGGGCAGTGGGTGATCTGAGCGGCACCGCCGGGGAGATACAGTGCGCGCGGAGGAGATCGATGACTGAGATGACCACGGCAGGGCCAGGTGAGGGGGAGACCCTTCCCGCCGATCCCCGGCCCGAGCGTGCGATGCCCGCGCACCTCGTCCGGGCGGCCGAGGCGGCGAAGGGCTTCATGCCCCGGCCCGAGGGCCGCGTGCTGTACGAGACCGCGCTGGAGTACGGCACGCGGGGGCCGCTCCTGGAGGTCGGCACCTACTGCGGCAAGTCCGCGATCTACCTGGGGGCCGCCGCCCGCGAGGCGGGCACCGTGCTGGTCACCGTCGACCACCATCACGGCTCCGAGGAGAACCAGGCCGGCTGGGAGCACCACGACCCGTCGCTGGTGGACCCTTGCACGGGCCGCATGGACACGCTGCCGACCTTCCGCAAGACGATCGGCTCCGCGGGACTGGAAGACCACGTGATCGCAGTCGTGGGCGCCTCCAGGACCGTCGCGGTGCTCTGGCGCACGCCGCTGGGCCTGCTGTTCATCGACGGAGGCCACGCGGAGGAGCACGCCCAGGGCGACTACACCGGCTGGGCCCCCTGGGTGATGACCGGCGGGGCCCTGGTCATCCACGATGTCTTCGCCGACCCCGCCGACGGCGGCCAGGCCCCGTACCACGTCTATCAGCGGGCCCTGGCGAGCGGCGCCTTCGAAGAACGCCGGGCCGAGGGCTCCCTCCGCGTCCTCGAGCGCACCTCCGACGCCGACCCCCTCAGCGCCTGACCCACCCTCGCTCTCACCCGCCCCCTGATCACCTCCCGTGATCACGCAATCGTTCGACGACTGATTGCATGATCACGGTAGAGGTGCGGAGGCGCGAGTGTGCCGGGCCACGGGGCCGGAGGGGCCGGAGCGCGGGGGGCTGGTGGGTGGGGAGGGAAAGGTAGCGGTCAGCGGTCGGCGGAGCTTCGTACGATGCGCGGAATCTGCGCGGTCTCACAGCCGCAGGCGGCGGGGTCGGCCGAGGCGCTGGGCCCCAGCGGACGGCCGGCGATCTCCTTGAAGATCTCCGCGCCCGGGGTGGCGCCGCTCAGCGTGTCGGCCGCGAGGATCACCGCGGCGGCCGTGTAGGTCGACCGGTCGCCGGGGAAGTGCCGGTCGTTGACGAACTGGTAGCCCGTCCAGTACGACCCGTCCTCGTGCCGCAGGAACTGCATCTTGGTGAACAGCTCCAGCGCGCGATCCCGGTCGCCGATGGAGTCGAGCGCCATCACCAGCTCACAGGTCTCCGCGCCGGTCACCCAGGGCTGGTCGGAGACACAACGGCAGCCGAGGTCACCGACCACGAAGGTGTCCCACTGGGCGCTGATCCGCTGGTGGGCGCCCCGGCCGCGGACCGGGCCCGTGAGCACCGGGTAGTACCAGTCCATCGACCAGCGGCTCTTGTCGGCGAAGGCCTCTGGATGCGCGGCGATCACATGGCCCAGCTGGTCCGCCGCGAGCTCCCAGTCCGGCTGCGGCTCGTCCAGGTGCTCGGCCAGCGCCACGGCGCAGCGCAGCGACTGGTAGATCGACGAGCAGCCGGTCAGCAGCGCGTGGTCGCTCGGCTGCCCGTCCGGGTGCCGGATCCAGATGACCTCGCCGCGGGCGGTCTGCAGGCCGAGCACGAAGTCGATCGCCCGGCGCACGCTCGGCCACATCCGGGCCACGAACTCCTCGTCGCCGGTGACGAGGAGCTCATGCCACACCCCGACGGCCACGTAGGCCGCATGGTTGGACTCACCGCCCGCCTCGATCACCTCGCCGGCGATCCACTTGGCCGGCCAGGAGCCGTCGGGCCGCTGCTCGCCGCGCAGCCACTCGTACGCCCGCCGGGCGGGCTCGGTCAGCCCCGCCACCGTGAGCGCCATCGCGGCCTCGATGTGGTTCCAGGCGTCCACGTGGCCGGGCGGCAGGTCCTGGCCGTCCACATGGGCGGCGGCGAACCACGGGATCGCACCGGAGGGGTCCTGCTGCCGGACGATGCTCTGGGCGGTGGCCACGATGTCGGCGGAGGTCACCACATCGTGCACGGACGGGATCACGGCAGGCTCAGGCCGCATCCGCCGACTCCTTAGCCCGGCCTTCGGAGCGGGCCGGTTTGGTGAAGTACGTCACGACGCTCTTGCCGATGAGCGGGTTGAGCGCACGTTCGGCCAGTCGGGTCGCGAGGGGGCGCTTCATGATGTCCCAGACCAGGACCTGGTGGTAGGCCTTGGCGAGCGGGTTGTCACCGTTGTCGACCCCCACCGCGCACTTGATCCACCAGTAGGGGGCGTGCAGCCCGTGCGCGTGGTGGTGACCGTCCACCCGGAAGCCGGTGGACTTCAGCTTGGCCTGCAGCTCCGCCAGCGTGTAGATGCGGACATGCCCGCCGGGAGCGGTGTGGTAGTCCTCCGACAGCGCCCAGCAGATCCGCTCCGGCAGCCAGCTCGGCACCGTCACGGCGAGCTGGCCGCCCGGCTTGAGCACGCGCATCAGCTCGGACATCGCCCGCATGTCGTCCGGGATGTGCTCCAGGACCTCAGAGGCGATGATCTTGTGGAACGTGTCGTCCTCGAACGGCAGCTTCAGGGCGTCGCCCTGCACGGTCTTGGCCGTGGCGCCCTCGGGGGCCTCACCCGCCAGCCGCATGGCGCCGAACATCTTCTCGACGCCGTCCAGCTCCTGCTGGTCCATGTCGAATGCCACGACGTGGGCGCCCCGGCGGTAAAGCTCGAAGGCATGCCGCCCGGCTCCGCACCCCATGTCCAGAATGTGATCGCCCGGTGAGACGGGGAACCGCTGGAAGTCAACGGTAAGCAGGGCGGTGCTCCTTCCTAGGGCCGTCCGCGCGGAGGCGCGGACGATGTCGGCTTACGGGTGCCCGGCCGCCTTGACGGCGGCCCGGTAGTGCTCGACCGTGGCGATGGCCACGGCCCGCCAGGTGAAACGCTCCTGGACTCGCTGGTAACCGGCCTCGCCGATCCGGGCGCGTTCCGCGGGGGAGTCGTGCAGCCGGCGCAGGGTGGCGGCCAGCTCCTCGACGTCGCCGGGCTCCACCAGCACCGCCGCGTCACCGACCACCTCGGGCAGCGCCCCGGCCCGGCTGGCGACCAGCGGGGTGCCGGAGGCCATGTGCTCGACCGCCGGCAGGGAGAAGCCCTCGTAGCGCGAGGGCACCACGGCGACCTCCGCGCCGGCCAGCAGCTCGCCCAGCTCGTCGTCGGAGATGCCGCTGACGAACCGCACCCGTTCGCCGAGGGCCAGCTCGCGGACCAGCTTGGCGGTGGGGCCGTCCTTGGTCGGCCTGCTGACGATCACGACGTGGACGTCGCGCTCGGTGGCGACCTTGGCCACCGCGCGCAGCAGCACGTCGACGCCCTTGAGCGGGGAGTCGGCACTGGCCATGGCCACGATCCGGCCCGGCACCCGGGGGGCCGCACGCGGATGGAAGACCTCGGTGTCGACGCCCAGCGGCAGGATGTGCACGTTCTCCGGCCGGGCCCGGAAGTCCTTGACGATGTCGACCTTGGACGACCCCGACACCGTGAGGATCCGGCCGATGCGCTGGGTGACCTGCGCCTGCATCCGTACGAACCCGTACCAGCGGCGCTTGCCGAAGTGCTGCTTGAGGCCCTTGGCCGCCTCGATCTCGATCCGGCGGTCCACGCTGATCGGGTGGTGGATGCTGGTGACCAGCGGCAGCCCGAGACGGGGGATTCCGAGGTTGCCGTAGCCCAGCACCTGGTTGTCGTGCACGACGTCGAAGTCCAGGCGCCGTCTGCGGAGCTCGCGCAGGACCCGCAGGCTGAAGGTCAGCGGCTCGGGGAAGCCGCCGGTCTTCATGTGGGCGAACTCCAGGACGTCGATCCAGTCCCGGAACTCGCCCGGCTTCGGGATCCGGAACGGATCCTCGTCGCGGTACAGGTCGAGGCTGGGGACCTTGGTCAGGATGATGTCCTCCCGGTCCAGCTCGGGGTACGGCTGGCCGGAGAACACCTCCACCCGATGTCCCAGATCGGACAGTTCGCGACTCAGGTGCCGGAGATAGACGCCCTGGCCCCCGCAGTGCGGCTTACTCCGGTACGAAAGCAGAGCCACCCGCAACGGCTCGTCATCCGGCGTGACTCTGCTCACGCACCACCCCTCTCAGCCATGGGAGGCGGTGGGCGTATGGCGCACCGGCATCTCCTTGATCCCGTTGATGAAGTTAGACCTTAGCTTGCGTACGTTACCCGTCAGTTCAATGGTGGGCATCAACGTCGAAAGCGTTTCAAAAAGTACACGCAGCTCCAGCCGGGCGAGATGGGCGCCCAGGCAGAAGTGCGGTCCGCCGCCACCGAAGCCTATGTGCGGATTCGGGTTCCTTCCCACGTCAAAGAGGTAGGGGTCGGTGAAGAGCGCTTCGTCCCGGTTGGCGGAGCTGTAGAACACGACGACCTTGTCGCCTTCTTTGATCTTCTGGCCGCGCAACTCGGTGTCCTGAACGGCCGTACGGCGGAACAGGTTGACCGGGGTCACCCACCGGACGATCTCGTCCACCGCGGTCCGGACCAGGCTCTGGTCGGCGAGCAGGCGCTGCCACTGGTCGGGATGCTCGAAGAACGCGAGCATCCCCCCGGACGCGGCGTTGCGGGTGGTCTCGTTGCCGGCCACCGTCAGCAGCAGCACGAACAGGTCGAACTCGTCCGTGGAGAGCCGGTCGCCACGATCATCGGGCTCCAGCAGCTTGGAGACGATGTCGTCGCGGGGGTTGTCCCGGCGCTCGGCCGCCAGCTGCTCGGCGTAGGCGTAGATCTCGCCCGCGGCGAGCTGCCCGTCGTCGGGCGATCCCTGGAAGTCGGGGTCGTCGTAGCCGATCAGCTTGTTGGACCAATCGAAGATCTTCTCCCTGTCCTCGACGGGGGCGCCGAGCAGTTCGCAGATCACATAGAGCGGCAGCGGCGCGGCGAGGTCGTGGACGAAGTCGGCCTCCGTTCCCACCTCATTGATGAGCTGGACGCAGATGTCGCGAATGTGCTGTTCCAGTACTCCGATGGCGCGGGGAGTGAAGCCCCGGTTCACGAATCCCCGCTTGCGCGTGTGGTCGGGCGGGTCCTGATTGAGCATCATCATCCGCTGCATGACGAGGTGCTCCTCTGGTGGCTCGTCGAACAGCGCCAGCCGGCGGTGCGAGGAGAAGATCTCCGGATGGCGGGAGACGTGGGTGACGTCCTCGTGCCGGGTGATGGCCCAGAATCCCGGCCAGCCGCGTTCGCGGTCACCGTGATGCCAGTAGACCGGGGCGTTCTCCCGGAGCCACTTGAGCTGGTCGTGCGGTACGCCGTCGCGGGCGTACAGATCCTGGTCGACGAGGTCGATCTCGGGGGGCGTCATTGCCGTACCTCCTGGCGGAGTTGCAGGATCTCCCGCCGTGATCATGCAATCCATCGACGATCGATTGCATGATCACGGAAGGGGGGTGGGGTCAGCCGAGCTTGGCGGACGGGGTGAAGCGAACGGGCATTTCCTTGATCCCGTTGACGAAGTTGGAGCGCAGCCGCCGGGCCGGGCCGGCGAGCCGGATGTCGGGCATCCGGTCGAGAACGGTCTCGAACAGGACCGCCAGGTTCATGCGGGCCAGATGGGTGCCCAGGCAGAAGTGCGGTCCACCGCCGCCGAACCCGACGTGCGGGTTGACCGCACGGGAGATGTCGAACGTGAAGGGGTCCTCGATGACCCGCTCGTCACGGTTGGCCGAGCCGTAGAACAGCACGACCTTGTCCCCCTGCCGGATCCGCCTGCCGCCGAGCTCGGTGTCCTGGGTGGCCGTACGGCGGAACAGGTTGATCGGGCTGGTCCAGCGGACGATCTCGTCGGGGGCGGTGCGCAGCAGGCTCCGGTCCTCCTGCAGCCGCCGCCACTGCTCCGGGTGCTCGAAGAAGGCGAGCATGCCGCCCGCGGAGGCCGTACGGGTGGTCTCGGTGCCCGCGATGACCAGCATCATCACGAAGAGCTGGAACTCCTCGTCGCTGAGGCGCTCCCCGTTCTCGTCGGGCTTGAGCAGCTGGGTGGCGATGTCGTCGCGCGGGCTGCTCCTGCGCTCGGCGGCCAGCGCGCCGGCGTACGCCATGAGCTCGCCGGCGACCACGGCGGCGTCCTGCACCGCGCCGGTGTACTCGGGATCGTTGAAACCGACCAGCTTGTTGGACCATTCGAAGAGCTTGCCGCGGTCCTCGACGGGCGCGCCCAGCAGCTCGCAGATCACGTACAGCGGGAGGGGGGCGGCGAAGTGCTCGACGAAGTCGGTCTCGCCGAGGGTCGCGACCTCGTCGATCAGGTCGTTGCAGATGTCGCGGATGTGCCCCTCGAGCTGCTTGATCATCCGGGGGGTGAACCCCCTGTTGACCTTGGCCCGGTTCTTGGTGTGGTCCGGCGGATCCTGGAACAGCATCATCATCCCGTACATCAGGATCTCGTCCTCGGTGAACTCCTCGAACATCGACGTCCGGGTGTGCGAGGAGAACAGCTCCGGGTGCCGCGAGACGTGCACGACGTGCTCGTGCCTGGTGATCGCCCAGAAGCCGGGCACGCCGTCGTTGGGGTCGTAGTGCCAGTGCACGGGGTCGTTGTCGCGCAGCCAGGAGAACTGCTCGTGCGGGATGCCGCCACGCTCGTAAACACTCGGGTCGATGATGTCGATCTCAGGGGTGGTCACATGCGCTCCTGTCGGGGAAGCGGACAGCGGGGTGGGATCAACTGAACGTGAGCGCCTCGGCGGCGCTGAATCCTGCGGTGCCGGTCGAGAGGTGCGGGCCGAGCTCGGCGGCGAGCCCGTCCGCGGTCCAGAGGCCGTCGATCCTCGCCAGGTGCGCCACCGACGGAGGGGCCATGACCGCGACGGTGCCGCCGTAGACCACGAAGACCTGGCCGGTGACCCGCTCCGCCGCCGGTGCGGCGAGATAGGCGACCAGCGGGGCGACGTGGTCCACAGAGAGCGGATCGGGGCCGTCCTCGGGCGCGGAGCCGAACATCGCGGCGGTCATGGCGGTCCGGGCGCGCGGGCAGATCGCGTTGGCGCGCACGCCGTAGCGCCCGCACCCCTGCGCGGTGGACAGGGTCAGGGCCGCGACGCCGGCTTTGGCGGCGGCGTAGTTGGGCTGCCCGGGGGCGCCCAGCAGGAAGGCCTCCGAGGAGGTGTTGATCACGCGGGCGTAGACCGGTGCGCCCTCCTGCTTGGACCGGTCCCTCCAGTGGGCGGCGGCCTGCCGGGAGGTGACGAAATGCCCCTTGAGGTGGACCCGGACGACGGCGTCCCAGTCCTCCTCGGACATGTTGAACAGCATCCGGTCGCGGGTGAAACCGGCGTTGTTGACCAGGATCTCCAGCGAGCCGTAGGTGCCGAGCGCGGTCTTGAGCAGCCCCTCACCGGTCGCCCAGTCGGCGATGTCGCCCGGGTGCACGGCGGCCTCGCCGCCCGCCTGCCGGATCTCCTCGGCCACGGCGTGCACGGCCTCGCCGGGCAGGTCGTTCAGCACCAGCCGGGCGCCGGCCCTGGCCAGCGCCAGTGCCTCCGCCCGCCCGAGCCCCTGACCGGCTCCGGTGACCACGGCCACCCTGCCGTCGAGGGATGTCGACTGATCGGTCACGGCCTTCCCTTCGTCCTCCACCAGCGGCCGCGCACCGCGAGATGAGGCAGGTTCCATACGACTGAGCGCTTGCTTGGTCTGGAACGAGTTCTAACATGAGACTCGAGTCTCATCAAGGGGCCGGGTGCCGGTAGTGACATGTGTCGCACCTCAGTGCGCAGCCGTACGACTCCGTACTGTGGAGGGCGGGAGCGCGGGAGGGGCGGTCAGGCCAGGAAGGATCAGGTCAAGGCTCGTCGAAGGGGCAAGCCGAGATAAGACACGCCAAATAGGACACAGCGGATGGGACATGCCGGATAAGGACACGCCAGATAGGGTGCGCCGGCTAACAGGCGTCGGTTAAGACGCGCCGGTGAAGACGCGCCAGCGAAGGCGTGTCAGTGAAGACGTGTCAGTTGAAGACGTGTCAGGTCAGGACGAAGCGGAGCGGATCCTCGGTGCCGTACCGGCGCGCGACCCCCCGACTCTCCAGCGTCCGCAGATGGGCCGCGGCCTCCGCTGCCGCCATCTGCCGCGCCGTGACCGGCATGTCGTCCCAGGACTGCCGCCAGACCATTCCGCCGGTCACCTCCCACAGCGTCCGGGCGTCCCGGGACAGCAGGCCGGTGATCTCGGTCAGCCGCTCCTCGTGGTGGGCGGAGATCTCGCCGGCCCGCTTGGCGAGGCCGTTGAAACGGTACTGATGGGCGGGCAGCACCTCACCCGCGTCGATCTCGGCCACCCGGCCGAGGGAGTCCAGGTAGTCCCCGAGCGGGTCCACGTCCGGCTGGTCGTAGGGGTAGAGCCCGATGTGCGGGGTGATCCGCGGCAGCACGTGGTCGCCGGTGAAGATCCGGTCGCCGTCCTCCAGATGCAGGCAGATGTGCCCGGGCGAGTGGCCCGGGGTCCAGATCACCCGGAGCTTGCGCCCTGGCAGGTCCACCAGGTCGCCGTCGGCCAGCTCGCGGTCGGGCACGGCCGGGGGATCGGGGTACTCGGTGCGGTGCTGCTGTGCGTTCAGCTCACCGGGGCCCGCACCGGCCCGCTGCATGGCGTTGAGCTGCCAGCCGCGGTCCACGTCCTGGGCGACGAGGTCACGGAATATTCGGACGATCTGGGCGTCGTTGTGGTGCATCGCGATCCAGGCGCCCGAGGCCTCCCGGACCCGGCCCGCCAGCCCGGCGTGGTCGGGGTGGTGGTGCGTGACCACCACACCGCTGACGTCGGCGACGTTCAGGCCCAGCGAGCCCAGGCCGTCCCGCAACGCGGCCCACGCGTCCTCGTGCTGCCAGCCCGCGTCGATGAGGACGGGCCCGCGCTCGCTCTCCACCGCGTAGACCAGCGTGTAGGCGAGCGGGTTGCCGGGGATGGGTACGGGAACGCTCCAAATCCCGCCGCCCAGGTCCTCGGGAACAGGTGTCTTGCGCACGCGGATCCTCGTTTCGCATCATCCCCTCCGTGGTCACCGCGGTGATCCATCGCGGAGCGCAGGGGGTCAGGGGGCCGGCACGGGTATGCCGGAGCTTTGTGATGGTTCCGTCAGTTGCCGACAGATACCGATAGACGGATACCGGGAACGGATGACAGTTACCGGGAAACAGCTACCGGTAAATGCTGTCAGATGCGTTCGATGATCGTTGCAGTGGACAGGGCGCCGCCGCAGCACATGGTGATCAGAGCGGTGGAGGCGTCGCGGCGCTCGAGCTCGTGCAGGGCGCTGGTGATCAGCCGGGCGCCGGTCGCGCCGACCGGGTGACCCAGCGCGATCGCCCCGCCGTTGACGTTGACCTTGTCCATGTCCGGCTTGTGCACCGAGGCCCAGGAGAGCACGACCGACGCGAAGGCCTCGTTGATCTCGACCAGGTCGATGTCGCCCATGGTCATCCCGGAGGAGGCGAGGATCCGCTCGGTGGCCTGCACCGGGCCGTCCAGGTGGTAGTACGGCTCCGAGCCGACGAGCGCCTGGGCCACGATCCGGGCGCGCGGCCGCAGTCCGTACCGCTCGGCCCTCTCCCGCGACATGAGCAGCACGCCCGCGGCTCCGTCGGAGATCTGCGAGGAGTTGCCCGCGGTGTGCCGGGCCTGCTCGCCCAGGACGGGGCGGAGCCCGGCGAGCTTCTCGACGCTGGTCTCCCGCAGCCCCTGGTCGCGGGTGACGACCCGGGTCTCGCCGGTCGGCGCGCCCTCGCCGTCCAGGACCGGCGCCTCGATGGGGGCGATCTCGCGGTCGAACCGGCCGTCGGCCCACGCCTTGGCGGCCAGGTGCTGCGAGCGGGCGCCGAAGGCGTCGAGCTCCTCCCGGGTGAGACCGCGCCGGGTGGCGATGCGCTCGGCGGCCTCGAACTGGTTGGGCATGTCGATCGACCAGTCGTCCGGCCGGGGATTGGCCGGCAGCACGTTGGTGCCCAGCGGCGCCCGGCTCATGACCTCGACGCCGCAGCCGATCGCGGCGCCCACCACGTCCTGTGCGACCAGCGCCGCCGCCAGGTGCACCGCCTGCTGGGCCGAGCCGCACTGCGCGTCGATCGTGGTGACCCCGGTCTGCCAGGGCAGGCCCGCGTACAGCCAGGCGTACCGCCCCACATGGCCGCCCTGTTCACCGGCCTGCGTCACACATCCGGCGAACACCTGCTCGACCTCGATCGGATCGATGCCGGAACGTTCGATCAGCGCCTTCTGGGCGTGCGCCAGCACCGCCTGCGGCTTCAGCCCGGCCAGCCAGCCGCCGCGCTTGCCCTGCGGGGTGCGTACGGCCTCGACGATCACGGGGGTCCCCATGAGTCCTCCTTTTAGAACGTCATTCTTGTTAACGACTGTAACGTGTTCTAATTTCCGGTGGAAGCCCGCCCCGTAGCGGAGGCGTGCCGGGGCCCCACCGTGCGCCGTGCCGTCCGCCGTGCGTGCGCCGTGCGTGCGCCGTGCGTGCGCCGTGCGTGCGCCGGGCTGAGCGCCGGGAGCCGCGCCCGCCGCGGTGAGCTGGGAACTCCCGGCGCGTTCCGCCCTCCGCGGCCGGACCCGCCGGGTGATGTGGGAGACGTCACGGGTGACGCTTCTCTCGTCGGGACGGCTCGAGGGCCCTCCTAGGGTTGGTCAACGTGACTCGAACTTCGCCTGCGCGCGCCCGCCTGGCCGGGACGGCCCATGACCGGCTGCGCCTGCTGGGCATGGGCCTTGCGGGGCTGGCCGGGCTGGCCTCGGTCGCCGCCTGTGGCGCCCAGGCCGAGGGCGGGAAGAGCCCCACCGCCGAGCAGACCACCGTGATGTCGCGCTACGTGCAGACCTGGAGCAAGTCCTACGACCGCACGAGCTGTGCCGAGTGGTCGGCCCGGATGACGGATCGGCAGCGCTGGACCGCGGCCCTCGACATGCTGAAGAACGCCCGGGCCGCCGACGACGCCTTCGCCGTGGTGCCGCCCGACCGGCTGGTGGACCGGTTCCGGCGCGGCGTGGACGCCCGGTGCGGCGCGGCGGCGACCGACCCGGCCACCGACACCGTCGCCGGGGCCGGAGCACGGGTCTATCTGTCGGGCAAGCGCGCCTATCACCCATGACGCGGCACTCGTAGCGGCATCCGTAGAACGGCATCCGTAGGGTGGCATCCCTCGCGCGGCACCCGTAGAACGGCACCCGCAGAGGGACACCCTTGGAACGGCACGCCTAGAACTTGTTCTAGTTCAGTCCCGATCGGTCGCCGGCGCCCGGTGCCAGGCGTACCCGGAGCGAGGCGTACGAGGGGACCAGGACCCGGCGGGCCGCCCGGCGGGACTCCACCCGCCAGGGACGGCCACCGGCGGTCAGGGTCTCCAGCATCCGGGTCACCTGGACCCGGGCCACAGCCGCGCCGAGGCACAGGTGCCGGCCGGCGCCGAACCACAGCTGGCGGGTCTCCGGCAGGTACTCGCGGGTGAGGTCGAACGGCCCCGCGCCGTTGTTGGCGACATAGGTCAGCAGCATGATCCGCTCTCCCGCCCGCAGCCGCCGCCCGGCCAGTTCCAGGTCACGGGTCACGTGCCGCCCGATCACCGGCGCCGGGGTGGCCACCCGGAGCCCCTCCCGGACCGCTCCCTCCATCAGTGCGGGGTCGGCGAGGAGCGCGTGCTGCTGCCCGGTGTCGTGCAGCAGCGCGACCGTACGGGAGGTGCCGGAGGCGCCGGTCTCGGTGCCCGCGATGGCGAGCAGGGTGGCCAGCCCGCGGGTCAGGTCCGGCCCGAGGTCCATCTCGCGGCAGCGGCCGAGGATGGTCTCCGGTCCCGCCGTGCGGTAGCCGTCCTCGACCCCGCGGGTGATGTCGGAGACGATCAGCCGGGCCTGGTCGAGGGTCTGGAGGGAGAGCTCGGTGGACGTGGCGGTGCCCATGGCCAGCCGGGCCAGCCGTTCGCCCGCTCCGAAGACCTGCCGGGCGTCGTCGTCGGAGCCCGGCCCCAGCCCCAGCAGCTCGGCGATCATGCGTCCGGCCAGCACCCGGGTGGCGTCGGCGATGTCGATGGTCTCGCCGCCGGCCAGCCGTTCCCGCATCGCCCGGTAGTGCGCGCCCTGCGAGCGTTCGACCAGCTCGCGCGCGCTCTCCTCGGTGAACAGATCGCGTGCCCGGGTCCGAAGCCCGGCGTGCCGGGCGCCGCCGAAGAACTGCGCCATCTCCGCGCCGAACAGCTGCGTCCACATGTGCCCGACACCGCCCTCGCCGACCATGTCGAAGTGTGCGTGGTCGTTGAGCACCCGGCGGGCCAGCACCGGGTCGGAGACCACCCAGCCGAGCCGGGGCACCCGGCAGATCCCGCCGGTGAACCGGCCGGCCTCCAGCAGCGCGAACAGCGCCCGATTGCCCTCCCACAGCAGCCGTGCCTCGAACCGCGCCGCCACCCTCGTCACCATGACGGCTAAGTATGGTTACTCACCGGGAAATAGCCACCTGGGACGTTCGCCTGAGTACCTTCTCGCTTGGAACGCCCGCCGGCATCGGGGATGCTCACGACGGTAGCGAACCACCGAACGAGGGGTCCCACATGAGAGCCCGTATCACGGGGGCGGCGGCCTACCTGCCGGAACACCGGGTGGACAGCGCGGAGGTCGAGCGGCGGATCGCCCGGGAGAGCGACGGGTTCGTCCCGTACCCCACCATCGTCCAGCGGATGACCGGCATCCGGTCCCGGCACGTCATGCGCGACGACCAGCAGGCCTCGGACCTGGCCGTGGCGGCGGCCGGCAAGCTGCTGGCCAACCACGGGCTGACCCCGGGGGACCTCGATCTGCTGATCTTCGGCTCCGCCTCCCAGGACCTCGTCGAGCCCGCGACCGCGCACATCGTCGCCGCCAAGCTCGGCGCGGCCTGCCCGGTCTTCGACGTCAAGAACGCCTGCAACAGCTTCCTCAACGCGCTCCAGGTGGCCGACGCGCTCATCTGTACGGGTCAGTACGGGCGGGTGCTGGTCTGCTCCGGTGAGACCCCGTCCAGGGCCGTCCGCTGGCGGGTCCGGGATCGGGCGCAGTTCGTCGACGCGTTCGCCGGCTACACCCTGTCCGACGGGGGCGCGGCGATGCTGGTCGAGGCACTGCCGGCGGACGGGGCGACGGCGGACCGGCCGGTGGGGGGCGGCATCTTCCATCTCGGCTTCTCCGCCGAGTCGCAGGCCTGGGACATCGGCACCCTGCCGGGCGGCGGTTCCCTGCACCCGCGAGACGAGGACTTCACCTACTTCAGCGGAGACGGCCGCAGGCTGAAGGACGCCTTCCTCTCCCGAGGCCCGGGCCTGTGGCTGGACGCCCTCCGTGAAACCGGCCTGACCTGGGAGGACTTCGCCGTCGTCTGCGTGCACCAGGTGACGATGCCCTACCTCGAGATGCTGCGCGGCATCCTCGGCATCCCGGCGGACAGGCTGGTGGTCACGCTCGCCGACCACGGCAACCTCGCCTCGGTGACCCTGCCGCTGCAACTCGCCACGGCCCTCGAGGAGGGCCGCTGCGGCCCCGGCGACCGGGTCGCGCTGGTCGGCCTGGCCGGCGGCGTCAGCCTCGGTGTGCTCTTCGCGGAGTTGTGATCGCAGGACCGGCCGACCGGGGGTCTGCCGATCGAGGGTCTGCCAACAGGGGGCTTGCCGACCGGGGGCTGCCGATCTGGTGGCAAGGGCAGGAAAAGGGGGATTCGCCTGGCGTCGCGAGTGCCGATGTTCGAGGATCAGTGTGTCGGGGCGGGCTGAGCACGAGATGGAGCACCCATGGCTGACCCTCTGCTGCCGGGCGATCCGGAGCGGCTGGGCGACTACGAGCTGATCGAGCGGCTGGGCGCGGGCGGCCAGGGCGTGGTGTTCCTCGGCCGCGGTCCGGACGGCGAGCAGGTCGCGGTGAAGCTCCTGCACGCCCAGCTGAGCAGGGACGAGGGGGCCCGGGCCCGGTTCGTGCGGGAGGCGAGCGTCGCCGAACGGGTCGCCGGGTTCTGCACCGCCCAGGTCCTCGACACCGATGTGGCGGGCGACCGGCCCTACATCGTGAGCGAGTACGTCCCCGGCCCGTCGTTGCTGGCGCAGGTGCAGCAGGAGGGCCCGCGGTCCGGCAGCGACCTGCACCGCCTGGCGATCGGGACGGCCACGGCGCTCGCCGCCATCCACCAGGCCGGGATCGTGCACCGCGACTTCAAGCCGCCCAACGTCCTGATGAGCCGAGAGGGTCCCCGCGTCATCGACTTCGGGATCGCCCGGGCACTGGACGCGGGCGCCACGATGTCGAGCCAGGTGGTCGGTACCCCGGCGTACATGGCGCCCGAGCAGGTCGCCGGCGGGATGATCAGCCCGAAGACGGACGTCTTCGCCTGGGGTGCCACCATCCTGTACGCGGCCACCGGACGGGCTCCGTTCGGGGCCGACACGATCCCGGCGGTCATGCACCGGGTGCTGTACTCCGAGGCGGACGTGAGCGTCCTGCCCGGCGGACTGGCCGAACTGGTCGCGGCGTGCCTGGCCAAGAACCCGGAGCAGCGGCCGGCCGCCGCCGACCTGCTCTTCGGGCTGCTGGGCCAGGTGGGCGTCGTGGCACCGCCGGCGCCCGCCGACACCGGCATCGAACCTGCGCTCGTCCAGGGAGCCGGCTACGCCACCGGGCAGTTCTCCGCCACCGGCTGGGCACGGCCGGGCGGACCCGGTCCGGACCGGCCCCCGGCGGCCCCGATGTGGACCCCGCCGGCCGTGCCGCCGCCACCGCACGCCCCACCGCATGCCCCGCCGCCCGGCACCACGCCCTACGGCCCGGGCTCGTACGGCACCGTGCCGGTGCACGGCGGGGCACCGCACCCGGGACCCGGCAAACGCCGGATCTGGCCGTGGATCGCCGCCGGGGCCGCCGCCCTGGTGGTGCTGGCCGTGGGCGTACCGGTGGCGGCCGTGCAACTGGCCGGGGGCGACGGGACGAGAGGGACGAGCGCGGAGAGCGCTGCACCGGGACCGGTGAAGACCGTGAAGATCGCCTTTGCCGGCCAGCTGACCGGGCCGAGCGCGAGCATCGGGCTCGCGCTGCAGCGCGGCGCGAAGCTCGCGGTCAACGAGTACAACGCCACCCGGCCGCGCATCTCGGCGGAGTTCGCGCAGTACGACACCCAGGGAGAGTCGGCCATCGCCGCGACGACCGCGCACAAGATGGTGGCCGACGGGATCGCCGCCGTGGTCGGCCCCGGCTTCAGCGGGGAGAGCCAGTCGGCGGGCCCGATCCTGGAACAGGCCAAGGTCCCCAGCGTCTCGCCGGCGGCCTCCGGCTCGGGTCTGTCCACCAACGGATGGCGGTACTGGCACCGAATCGTGCCGAGCATCACCGCGACCGCGCGGGCGACGGGCGAACTGCTGGCCCGCACCGGCCCCGAACGGGTGCTGGTGATCGACGACGAGGAGACCTTCACCCAGGACACCGCCAACCAGGTCAGTGACGTGCTGACCGCGAAGGGGATCGCGATCACCAAGCTACGGATCTCCTCGAGGGACTCCGACCACTCGGCGGCGGTCGCCACCCTCAAGAAGAGCGGGGCCGACGCGATCTTCTATGGCGGCTTCTACACCCCGGCGGGCACCCTCATCAAGCAGACCCGCGCGGCCGGTGTGACGGCCCGCTTCTTCCTCACCGACTACTCGCTGGCGGCCGACTTCGTGAAGACCGCCGGAAGCGGCGACGCCGAGGGCGCGATCCTGACCTGCGGCTGCCTGAACCCGGCGGCCTCGAAGGAGTCGCGGGTGCGGGACTTCGCGGGCAGGTACCGGTCGGTCTACGGGGAGGCGCCGCCCTACTACTCGGCCGAGGGCTACGACGCCGCGAGCGCCGTACTCGCCGCTCTCAAGGCCGGCAAGTCCACGGCCGAGGAGATCAACGCCTGCCTCGCCACGCTCGACGTTCCCGGGCTGGCCCAGCGGCTGCGGTTCGCCGCCAGCGGAGACAACGCCGCGGGCACGACCTACGCCTACGAGGTGAAGAGCGGAGTGATCTCGCTGATCGGCGACTCCAAGACGGCGTCGCCGTCCGGCTGAGACGGGCAGGCTGCAGGCAGGTGGGCTGTAGGCAGGTGGGCTGTAGGCAGGTGGGCTGAGACGGGCGGGCTGTAGACGGGCAGGCCGGGACGCGGGCGGTCCGGGACGCGGCGGGTCGAGTCAGGCCGCGCACCTCCGGAGAGGTGCGCGGCATCCCGTCTAGGCCTCCGGGGGCTCCTCGTCGAGGAGGTCGTCGAACTCGCCGTCCTTGACTCCGCCGATGAAGGCGTCCCACTCGGCCTCGGTGAAGTACAGCACCGGGCCCTCGGGATGCTTGGCGTCCTTCATCAGGATCGCCTGCTCGCCGGGGGCGAACACCTTGTTGTCCTTGCGGTGCTCATCGGGGACGTCCGCCGCGTCGATGAACTCGATGATGACACCGTCGTCGTTGTGGGATTCGGTCACGCGAGCAGGTTATCCCCGCGTCCCGGGCCTCGCCCCGAACTCGCTCGCGAACACTTCACCTTCCGCCGGCGAAGGAGGGGAGAACCCCCACCCGAGAGAGGCGGAACATGACCCGACGGAGCCGCACATGGCGGCCGTGATGAGGCCGGGAAACCCCGCCGCCGGCCCGGCAGGCGGAAGCGACGCCGAGACCATCCGGTCGTCGCTGCGCGAGCCGGAACGCTTCGCGGAGATCTTCGACCGTTACTACCCGGAGATCCATGGCTACGCCGCGCGGAGGCTCGGGCCGAGCCTGGCCGACGACGTGGCCGCGGAGACGTTCCTCATCGCCTTCGACCGGCGCTCCCGGTACGACCAGTCGCGCCCGCTGGCCCGGCCGTGGCTGTACGGGATCGCCTCCAACCTGATCTCCCGGCACCACCGCGCCGAGGTGCGCCAGTACCGCGCACTGGCCCGGGTCGGGCCGGAGCGGCCGGTGGACGGGCCGGCGGACCGCGCGGTCGTCCGGATCGACGCCGAGTCCACCCGGGGCCGCCTCGCCGCCGCGCTCGCCGAGATCGCCCCTGCCGACCGGGACGTGCTGCTGCTCGTCGCGTGGGCCGGGCTCAACGGCGAGGAGGCCGCCCAGTCCCTCGGCATTCCGGCGGGCACCGCCCGGTCCCGCCTGCACCGGGCCCGTACCAGGCTGCGCTCCGTCCTCGGCGGCGCCGACCCCACTCAGCAAGGAGAGGACGACCGATGGACGACCTGAGGATCCTGACCGAGGCATGGCGGACCCCCGCCCCGCCGTCCGGCACCGCGTACGCCCAGGCACGGGCGGCGGTGCTCGAACGCGCGGGCCTGGAACGCGCGGGCCTTCAGCGCGCGGGCCTGGACGGTACGGGGCTGGACGGTGCGGTTCTGGAGCGTGCGGTTCTGGAGCGTGCGGTTCTGGAAGGTACGGGGCTCGAACCTGCCGCGGCGGCCTCGCGGTCCCGGCGGGTCCGGCGGCGGCTCCGGCTGCCGCGGATGGGGGTCCGGCTGGTGGCGGTCGGCGCGCTGGCCGTGACCATCACCGCGGGGGTGACGGTCGCGCAGAACCTCGGCGGCGTCGACGAGCGCGGCCGGCCGAAGCCGATCGTGCCGGTCCTGCCGGCGGGTCCGGTCGCCAACGCCGCCCAGGCCCTCGACCGGGCCGCGACGGCGGCCGAGGCGCGGACGTTCACACCGCCCCGTCCCGACCAGTGGACCTACCTCGAGAACCGCGAGACCTCGCCCTCGGGCGGCCCGGGCGGCGTGGCCACGGGAGGCCCGCTGAAGACGCGCGTCAGCCGGCAGTGGCGACGGGCGGACGGCAAGCGGTCGGCCTGGATCGAGAAGGGGCGACTCCAGATCCAGGACGAGCCGGGCCGGCTGACCCCGCCCGCCGACTACCCGACGCTGGCCGCGCTGCCCACCGACCCGGCCGCACTGCTGAAGTGGGTCGACAAGGAGATGGGCGGCCTCGGCGGGGACGCCCCCGAGGGCCACCACGCCATGGCGTACACCCTCCTCACGACCGTGCTGCGCAACAGTGTGCTGCCGCCCGCCGTGGAGGCCGCCATCTACCGGGCGATGAAGCAGATCCCCGGTGTGACCCTCGTCCCGCGGGCCGTGGACGTCGCCGGCCGTCCGGCGCTCGCGCTCGGCCGCGTGCAGGAGGGCTGGCTGAGCGAGGAGGTGCTCCTCGACCGCACCACCTACACCTACCTGGGTGAGCGCTCGATCGCGATCAAGCAGCACACCTCGAAGGGCCTGGACGGGAGCTGGACCGTGAAAAAGGGCACGGTCCAGCTCTTCGCCGCCAGGATCAAGGCCGGCATCGTCGACAAGGCCGGTCAGCGCCTCTGACCGGAGCACGGCACAGGGCCGCCGGAGCAACTGTCCGGCGGTCCTGTCCGGCCACCCGCCCAGGGGTGTCTTCCACGGGCCGTGGTGGCACGCCCGGGCTGTCCCAGGGCGGCGCTGTGCCCCCGGGCGGCGCTGTGTCCCGAGGCGGCGCTGTCCCCGGGCGGTGGTGTGCCCCAGGGCGGTGCTGTGTCCCCGGGCGGCGCTGTGTCCCGGGCGGCGCTGTGTCCCGGGCGGCGCTGTGTCCCCGGGCGGGTGCCGGTCGCCTGGACGTCCTGCGTCAGAAGCCGGCGAGCAGCGGGGTGGCGGCCGTCTCGAGCCGGACCTGGATCTCCTCGGCGGTCGCGTGCCCCCGGAGCATCTCGATCATCTCCATGGTCCAGACGCTGGCGAGGGCCCGCACCAGGACGTGCCGCTGGTCCCCGGCGGGTATCTCCTCGCCGGGCGTGACGGCGGCGCGCAACATCAGGCCGGACATGCGGTCCCCGAAGTCGGTCTTCACGTCCGACAGCAGCAGCGAGCGGATCAGTGCCTCCGCGAGCTCGGGCTCCCGCATCAGGCCGCGGGTGGCGCGCATCAGCACCTCCACCGCGCGGCCGGGAGCGGAGGTCGCCCGCGGCGGGCGTTTCTCGATGCTGATCTCCAGCAGGTCGAGCTCCTCGCTGACCACCGCGACGACCAGGTCCATCTTGGAGGGGAAGTAACGGTAGAGCGTGCCGAGGGCGACTCCGGCGCGTTCGGCCACGGTGCGCATCTGCATCGCCTCGACGCCGCCGCGGGAGGCCAGTGCGGCCGCGGCCTGGACGATGCGCTTGCGGCGCAGAACCTGGCTGCGGGATCGCACTCCGGTCGCCTGCTCTGCGCTCACGGTGGAGTACCCCTCGATGCCGGGTGGCGTCCCGCGCCACCCTCCGCTGTCTCTCGACCGTCTCGACGTTGTCTCTCGACGTCTCGCGACTGTCTCTCGACGCATAGCGTACCGCCCTGGCAAGAACGCGTTATCTCATTTCTTCCGCGTTACGTGATCTTGCTGAGCCTGTCTCCGTCAGTAAACCGTGACATGCGTGGCCAATCCCCCTTGGCCGGGTCATGATCGCCCCTCTGGACACAGACTAGAATCTGTTCTAGTTTTCCGCCTGAGGGTACTCCCGCCCGGGGGTGGCGGAGCGCGGCCGAGGGAGTGGAGCACGGTGGACGACGCGACGACCGTGGCGGACGTGCTGCTGGCGCGTTCCACCGACGACCGTCCGGGATTGCGCTGCGTAGATGACGACCGGTCCTGGACGTGGCGCGAGTTCGTCCAGGAATGCGCCGTACGGGCCTCCTGGATGCGGGAGACCCGCGCACGGTTGCGCGGTGCGGCCGGGGCGTCCCGGCCGCTCCATCTGGGAGTGCTGTTCGACAACGTGCCGGAACTGCTGTTCCTGCTGGGCGGCGCGGCCCTGTCCGGGTCCGTCATCGTCGCGCTCAACACCACGCGCGGCGCGGCGGAACTGACCGCCGACGCCGCCCGGGCCGACTGCGACCTGATCGTCTTCGATCCAGTCCACGCCGGGGTCGCGGGAGAGCTGGCGACGCCGGGAGAACGGCTTCCGGCGGACGCCCTGCCGGCCCTGCTGGCGCGTCATCGTGGCGCGGAGCCGGTCGTCCAGCGGGGCCTCGGCCCCGGGGACCTGCTGATGCTGATCTTCACTTCGGGGACGTCCGGGAATCCGCGCGCGGTCCGGGTCACCCATCGCAAGATCGTGATTCCCGGACTGTCGCTCGCCGGCAGGCTGCTCACCGCCGACGACGTCGTCTACTGCCCGATGCCGCTCTTCCACTCCGGGGCGATCATGGCGGCGTACGCGCCCGCCCTTGTCGCCGGCGCGACGCTCGTACTGCGCCGCAGGTTCTCCGCCTCCGGGCTGCTGCCGGACGTCCGCCGCCACGGCTGCACGTACCTGCAGTACGTCGGCAAGGCCCTGTCCTACGCGCTGGCCACGCCCGGGCGGCCGGACGACCGCGACAACCCCCTCAAGATCGCCTTCGGCAACGAGGCCGCGCCGCGCGAGCAGAAGGCATTCGCCGACCGCTTCGGCTGCCTGGTCATCGACGCGTACGGCTCCACCGAGACCGCCATCTCGCTGTCACCCGACCCGCTGGGGCCGCCGGGCTCGCTCGGCCGGCTGGCCGACGGCATCAAGATCCTCAATCCGGAGACCGGAGCCGAATGCCCGGCCGGCGTCCTCGACGGTGACGGCCGGCTCACCAACGGCGAGGAGGCGATCGGCGAGCTGGTCGGCACCCAGGGCCTCGGGCTCTTCGAGGGCTACTACAACGACTCGGAGGCGGACGCGGAACGGCTGCGCGGCGGCATGTTCTGGAGCGGCGACTTCGGCTACGCGGACGAGAACGGCTACGTGTTCTTCACCGGCAGGTCCCTGGACCGGCTGCGCGTCGACGGTGAGAACTTCGGCGCCGCCCAGGTCGAGCGGGTGCTGGCCGAACTGCCCGGGATCGCCCGGCTGGCGGTGTACGGGGTACCGGACGTGGCCGCCGGCGATCAGGTGATGCTCGCGGTCGTCCTGTCCGAGGGCACCGGCAGCGAAGCCACCGGCAGCGAAGCCACCGGCACCGAGGGCACGGGCTTCGAGGGCACCGGCGGCTTCGATCCCGAGGCGTTCACCGGCTACCTGGAGCGGCGCCGGGACCTGGGCTCCAAGTGGGCGCCGCGTTACGTCCGGGTGACCCGTGAGCTCCCGGCCACCGCCTCCAACAAGATCCTCAAACGCAGGCTCGCGTCGGAGGGCTGGCACACCACCGATCCGGTGTGGTGGCGGCCCGGCAAGGACCTGACGTACCGGCTGATGACCCCCGGCGACGTGACGTGGTTGCGCGGCGAGTTCGAGACCCGGGGCCGCCTGCACCTGCTGCCCGGCCCGTTCTCCGCCGGAGGCGCGTCCGCCGAACACGCGTCCGCCGAACACGCGTCCGTGGAACACGCGTCCGGGCAACACGCGTCCGCCGAAAACCTGGAAAGGAACCGATAAGTGGACTTCAACCTCACCGACGACCAGAAGGAACTGGACGGACTCGCCACAGATCTGCTCGCGCGAGAGGCGACGGCCGGGAGGCTGGAGACCCACGAGAAGAGCGGCGCTCCCTATGACCGGGCGCTGTGGAAGGCGCTGGCCCAGGCGGGACTGCTCGGCATCGCGCTCCCGGAGGAGTCCGGCGGTGCCGGGCTCGGTGCCGTGGAGCTCGCCGTGGTGCTGCGTGCCGTCGGCGCGCACGCCGCTCCGGTCCCCGCCTACGCCTCGCTCGCGCTGGCCGCGCTGCCGATCGCCGAGCACGGCACACCGGAGCAGCGGCGGCTGCTGGCCCCGCTCGCCGAGGGCGAGACGGTGCTGACCGGTGCCTACCGCGAGCAGGGCGACGGACTCGCCACCACGGCCCGGCCTGACGGCGACGGCTACCTGCTGACGGGCGTGAAGACCTTCGTGCCGTACGCGACCGAGGCGTCGCGCATCCTCATCCCCGCGCACGTCGAGGGCCAGGGCGTGGGCGTCTTCCTGGTCGAGCCGTCGGCGGTCACGCTCACCCCGCACCCGGCGTCCACCGGCGAGCCCATGTCCCGGATCGCGCTCGACGGCGTACGGGTGGGTTCCGGCGCGCTGCTCGGCGGGACCGCGGACGGCGCCGCCTGGGCCACCCTGCGGCGGTTCGCGGTGGCGGGCGCGGTCGCCACCGTCTCCGGCGTCATCGACGGTGCCCTCAAACTGACCACCGAGTACGTCAAGACCAGGGAGCAGTTCGACCGGGCGCTGGCGCAGTTCCAGGCGGTCACCATGCAGGTCGCCGACGTCTACATCGCCAAGCGCGGCCTGGACGTCGCGGTCTGGGCCGGGGTGTGGCGGCTGGACCAGGCCCGGAACGGCGAGGAGACCGACGTCGACGAGGTGCTGGCGATCGCCGCGTACAACGCCTGTGATCCGGTCCTCAAGGCGATGTACACCTGCCAGCACCTGCACGGCGGCATCGGCCTGGACGTCACCTACCCGCTGCACCGCTACTTCGGGGCCGCCAAGCACTACGGGCATCTGCTCGGTGGCGCCGAGGCACAACTCGACGCGATCGGCGGTTTCATCGGCGGCTTCCCGGCCGGCGCCCGCAGCGTCTCCATGAGCGTCTGAGCTTGAGCGTCTGAGAAGGAGTCTTCAGCAGTGTTCATCGACCTGACCGACGAGCAGAAGGAGCTCCGCACCGAGCTGCGGGACTACTTCCGGGCATGTCTCAACGGCGAACAGCGTGACAAGATCGCGAATGATCCGTTCGGGACCGCGTACATCGAGCACTGCAAGCGGCTGGGCCGCGACGGCATGCTCGGCGTCGCCTTGCCGAAGGAGTACGGCGGCCGGGGCTTCGGCCCGCTGGAGCAGCAGATCTTCGCCAACGAGATCGCCCGCGCCGAGGTGCCGTACCCCATCATCACGCTGAACAGCGTCGCTCCCACGATCCTGCAGTACGGGACCGACGCGCAGAAGGACTTCTTCCTGCCCCGCATCCTCAAGGGCGAGTGCCACTTCGCCATCGGTTACAGCGAGCCGGGCGCGGGCACCGACCTGGCCTCCCTGCGGACCACCGCGGTCAAGGATGGCGACCACTACGTCGTCAACGGCCAGAAGATCTTCACCTCGGGTGCGCACTACTCCGACTACGTGTGGCTGGCGGCCCGTACCGACACCGACCCGGGCGGCAAGAAGCACAAGGGCATCTCGATGCTCATCGTGGACTGCAAGGACCCCGGGTTCTCGTGGACGCCGATCGTCACCATGGACGGCCGGCACCACACGAACGCGACGTACTACCAGGACGTCAAGGTCCCCGTCGACATGCTGATCGGCGAGGAGCACAAGGGCTGGAACCTCATCGTCAACCAGCTCAACCACGAACGGGTGACGCTCGGCCCGGCGGGCAACATCGGGCACACCTACGACCGGTTCGAGCACTGGGCGCGTACGGCCGTCGGACGGGACGGAAAGGCCCTGATCGAGGAGCCGGCGGTACGCCGCGCGGTCGGCCAGGTCTACAGCTACCTGCGGGTCAACGAACTCCTCAACTGGCAGGTCGCGGCCAACATGGACCTTGGCTGGCTCGGTGCGGCGGACGCCTCGGCCACCAAGGTCTACGGCTCCGAGCGGATGCAGGAGGTCGGCCGGATCGTCGGCGACGTGCTGGCCCGGTTCGGTGACCCCGGCGACCCGGCGACGGCCGAGTTCATCGATCGCGTCGACCACGGCGTCAAGGGAGCCATGGTCCTGACCTTCGGCGGCGGCGTGAACGAGGTCCAGCGGGAGCTGATCGCGATGATCGGGCTGGGCCTGCCCCGGGCTCCGCGTTGACAGAGCCCATGGCAGCGCGGGTCACGGCCTGCGGGCACTCCGTGACGGGACGCCAGTGCGGGTCATGACCTGCGGGTCATGACATGCAGGTCATGACATGCGGGACACGCCGTGGGACACGTCACGGGCCGGCAATGAGAAGGGATAAGAATGACCGCCGACACCTCGGTTCACGAGCAGCTCACGGTGCTCGCGGAGAAGCTGGCCGCCGCGGGAGAGAGTCCGGCTTCGCCATGCCCGGACCCGGTCAACGCGGCGATGATCCGCAACTGGACCCAGGCGCTCGGCGACACCGATCCGGCGTGGGAGACCACGGCGCCGCCCGCCATGATCCAGGTCTGGTCGATGCTGGGGCTGGGCGCCGCGCGCGGCGACTCGGTGGCCGACGACCCGCTGAGGCTGCTCAACGAGAGCGGCTTCACCGGGGTGGTCGCCACCAACTGCGAGCAGACCTACGACCGGTACCTTCGGCTCGGCGAGCCGCTCACCTACACGATGCGCTTCGGTGACATCACCGGCCCGAAGAAGACCGGGCTGGGGGAGGGCTACTTCGTCACCTGGTACCAGACCTGGTACGACTCCGACGGCCGGCGCGTCGCCGAAATGCTCTTCCGGGTGCTGAAGTTCCGGCCCCGCCCGAAGACGGCCGCCACCGCCCCGAAGACCGGCGGCCGGTATCCGCTGCCGCCCGCCGTCGGGCCGGACACCCGGTTCTTCTGGGACGGTGTGCGCCAGGGCGAGCTGCGGATCCAGCGCTGTGCCGGCTGTGGCGCGCTGCGGCACCCACCCGGCCCGATGTGCCCGATCTGTCATGCGACCGAGCGGGACCATGTGGTCTCCGCAGGCCGGGGTGAGGTTTACAGCTACGTCGTGCACCACCATCCGCCGGTGCCGGGCCGTACGCCACCGTTCGTGGTGGCCGTGGTCGACCTCGACGAGGGCGTACGGATCGTCGGGAACGTCATCGGCTGCCCGCCGTCCGAGGTGCGCATCGGCATGCCGGTCGAGCTCACCTTCCAGGCGATGGACGACGAGGTCACCCTCCCGCAATGGCGTCCGGCAGCATCGGCGGCGCCCGAGCCCGCCGAGACGGAGTCCGCCGCGGTCCGACCCGCCGAGACGGCGTCGGCTACGGTGCCCGCCGTCGAGGCCGCCAGAGAGGCCACCAGAGAGGCCGCCGGAGTGCCGGTAACGGAGTCCGTACGGGAGCCGGCAACGGAGCCCGGCGGCCTGCCCGCGCTGACAATCCCGCTGACCCCGACCTTCATCATCGCGACGGCGCTGGCCACCCGTGACTTCACGCCGGTGCACCACGACACCGAGCTGGCCCGCGCCCAGGGTTCGAAGGACATCTTCCTCAACATCCTGACCACCATGGGCCTGGTACAGCGCTACGTGACCGAGCGGATCCCCGGCGCCGTCCTGGAGAGCATGAAGGTGCGCCTCGGTGCCCCCGCGTACGCCGGAGACACCCTCACCCTCACCGGCCGGGTCATCGAGGCCGCCGACGGGCAGCCGCCCTCGGCCGCCACCGTGGAGGTACGGGGGGCCGTCAGCCTCGGCGACCACGTGACCGCGACCGTACGCCTCGCCGGCGGCCACTCCACCGACCCCACCAGACGTTCCACCGATCACCCTGTCGGCAGTCCCCCCGGCCACTCCACCGGTCAGTCCACCGGCCACGGTTCCACCGGCCACGATGAGAGAGGCGGAGCCGCGTGAGCACGCTGTCGGGCAAGGCGGCGATCGCCGGGATCGGCGCCACCGAGTTCTCCAAGGAGTCCGGGCGGTCCGAGCTGCGGCTCGCGGCCGAAGCCTGCCTGGACGCGATCAAGGACGCCGGGCTGTCCCCGTCCGACGTGGACGGGCTGGTCACGTTCACCGCGGACAGCAACTCCGAGATCGCCGTCGCCCGTGAGCTGGGCATTCCCGGACTTCGGTTCTTCTCCCGGGTGGACTACGGCGGGGGTGCCGCCTGCGGCACGGTCGCGCACGCCGCCATGGCCGTCGCGACCGGCCAGGCCGAGGTCGTGGTCTGCTACCGAGCGTTCAACGAGCGTTCCGGACACCGGTTCGGCCAGGCCAACAAGGCCGGGTACGCCCCGACCTCGCAAGGCCTGGAGTTCTCCTGGCACCTGCCGTACGGCTTCGCCACCCCGGCGGCCTGGGTCGCCATGCAGGCGCGGCGCTATCAGCATCTGTACGGCGCCACCAGCGAGGACTTCGGCCGGGTCGCGGTCGCGATGCGCCGGCACGCCGCCACCAACCCCAAAGCGTGGTTCTACGAGCGGCCCATCACGCTGGAGGAGCACCAGGCCTCCCGGTGGATCGTCGAGCCGCTGCACCTGCTCGACTGCTGCCAGGAGTCCGACGGCGGCGTCGCCATCGTGGTCACCACCCCGGAACGCGCCCGTGATCTGGCTCAGCCGCCCGTCATCATCCAGGCCGCGGCCCAGGGCTCCGGCCAGGGCCAGATGATGATGTTCAGCTACTACCAGGGAGACATCGCCACCCTGCCCGCCATGGGCCTGGTGGGTGAACAGCTCTGGGGCTCCGCTGGCCTCGGGCCACAGGATGTGCAGACGGCCATCCTCTATGACCATTTCACCCCGTTTGTGTTGATCCAGCTGGAGGAGCTGGGCTTCTGCGGGCGCGGTGAGGCACGGGACTTCATCGCCGACGGAGGGATCGAGATCGATGGGCGGCTTCCGCTCAACCCGCATGGGGGTCAGCTGGGCGAGGCGTACATCCACGGGATGAACGGCATCGCCGAAGGCGTCCGCCAGGTCCGCGGCAGCTCGGTCAACCAGGTCTCCGACGTGCACAACGTCCTGGTCACCGCGGGCACCGGCGTCCCGACGAGCGGCCTGATCCTGGCCAAGGCCTGACTCTGACCACGGCTTGAACTCCGGACGGGTCAAGGCGCGCCCGGTTGCCGTGAGTCGTCGGCGGTGCCGTCCAGGGAACGGTGGGCAGTGCCGGTGTCCCGGTGGGTGTCCCAGAGCGGGAGGATCTTCAGGACCGTCCGTCCCCGGCTGTCGCGGGTCTCGGTGATCCGGCCGCCGTGCTCTTCGATCCAGCGGTTGTGCCACCCGCAGGCGGGGGCGAGCTTGTCCAGGTCCGTGGGAGTGCCGAGCTTCCATCCTCCGCCGAGGTGGTGGACTTCACACAGGTGCGCGGGGATGTGGCATCCATGGACGACGCAGGTTTCGTACAGGGCGAGCAGGGGCTTGCGCTGGGCCGGGGTGACAAAGCGGACGGTCCGCCCGAGGTACAGCGGTAGCCCGTGGCGGCCGAGAACCAGGCCGCTGATGCCGGCATTGAGGGCGATGCGGCGGGCGTCATGAGGAGAGATCGGGGTGCCGTCCAGCAGCCGGGCGGGCACTCGCCCGAAGGCCGCCGACTCGATGAACCCCTGAAGGGCTTCTTTCCTCAGGTCGGGGAACGGTTCCCTCACCTCGCCTGGGGCGTCGGGCTCCGCAGGGGCTGCCGCCTCGACCGGGCCACCGGTCTCGGCCTCAGGTCCGGTCGCCGCCTCGAGCTCGTTCCCTGACTCGGGTCCGGTGTCTGCGTTGGGCTCGGTCACCGTCTCGGACTTGGTCTCTGTCTCAGATCCGGTCTCGGCCTGGAGTCCGGTCTCCGCCTGGGGCCGGGTCTCTGCCGTGGGCTCGGTTTCCACCGCGGGCTCGGTCTGCGCTGTGGTTCCGGTGTCGGCTTGGGCCGAAGTCTCGGGTGGAGCTGCTGCATGCTCCCGGGTGGGGGCGGAGCAAGGGGCGCCGGTGCCGGCAGGACCGCGACGAGTGTGGCCGAAGGGGCCGGTGTCGCCGGTGGCCGCGGTGTAGGCGGCGAGGTCGATGATGAGGGTGACCCCGGCGTTGCGGTTGCCTTCGGAGATGACCGACATCAGGGCGTCGGCGGTGCGCTGGGCGAGGTCGCGGTCATCGCCCCGGGCTCTGGGTTTCGCCAGCGGGCCGACGATCTGATCGAAGATCGCGGTGTGCTCGGGGTTGAGCCATGCCTTGACCCAGGAGCCCGAGTCCAGCGACTTCGTCCGGACGAGCCACGAGCGGGTGAACCCTCGCCGTGACTGCTCGGGCTCGGGGTCCGTGCCCTGCTGCTCGGCGATCAGGTCGGTGATGGTGTCCGCGGCCTTGGCGACGTGGGCGACCGGAGATCCCTGCTCGACCATGCCGAGGAGGATGTCCTCGGCGGCCGCGGTCTGCTCGTCGTCCAGACGCGGCGTCGCGTGGCAGATGGCCGAGGCGTACCCGAAGGACAGGGCGCTGCCGGTCAGGAGTTTCCCGACCCGGGGCAGGCGAGGCAGTTGCCTCGCCAAGGTGACGCGTTCGGCCGCGCGGCCGTGACGCATGCCCAGGGTGTTGCGCAGCCAGGAACCGGTCGAGCTGAAGCCGCCTTCGCCGTGCGCCCCGGTGGCGTCGACCCGGGCGACCAGCGGGGCGAGGGCCGCTTCCGACACATCGATGCAGCGGCCCAGCGACTCGGCGAGCTGCATGGCGGCCACACCCTGCGGTGCCGGACGGACGGCGAGCTCGGAGACGATCGCCTGGACCGCTCCCACGAGCTCCGCGGGGGAGGCATCGGCGAGGTCCAACGCAATCGAACTCATACTCGAATACTACGCTGCGTACCCACACAACGACAATACGTAGGCAAAGTCCGATCGAACTGACGAGCGCCAGGTCGGCGACGTACACGATCACGTGCGCCGGGCGCGGAGCCGATGTGCCGCGGCAGCGGATCTACCTCGGCTGCGCCTCTCAGCGGCCGGCGTCCACCGAACGCGCTGCTGTGGACCCGGCCTCCGCGTGCTCACGCGGGTGGTGGCGGGCGAAAAGGGCGCCGAGCAGGACGCCGGCGAGCATCGAGACCACATGGCCCACGGCGGCGATGTCGAAGTGCGTGATCCCCTCGAACAGGAACGGTGCCAGGACGAGGCAGCCGCCCAGCGCCACGGCGCGCTGCCAGAGTCCGCGTCCGTAGCACACGACGGCCACCAGCGCGGAGACGGTGACGTACGACGGGCCGACGTCGATGGCGTGCCGGATGGCCTGGGGCGCCGCCCCCACCGATACGCGTACGGCTGTGATGCCCTCGCTGACCAGCGTGCCCGCGATGTGAGCAATGATCACCAGGAGCGCCGCCCGCAGGTTGCCGAAGCGTCGTACGAGCAGCACCAGGCCGGTCGAGGTCAGCACGATCCACAGCAGCATCGTCTCCTCGCTGACGAACGCGGAGACCACCAGCGCGGACACCGGGCGGTTGGTCAGGTTTGCGAGGTTGGTGCTGGCCCAGCGCAGGAAGAACCGTTGGTCCGACGCGGACAGGAGGGGGGTGACGACCGCGTACATCGCGCCGAGCACGGCCAGGTACGCGACCGGTACGGGATATCTGCGCAGGAAAGCACTGATCATCGAGGAGCCTTAGGTCTTGGGTGGGAGGGGCATCAGCCGGACGGACGCGGGAGTCTCCTCGGGTGCGGGTGCGGGCTCGGTACGGGCCCGTGGGGCTGGTACGAGCCCGGGAGCGGCGGGCGGGGCGGGAGGCGCGAGTGGTGCGGCGGTCTCGGAGCCGGGGCTTGCGGCGCGTCGCCTGCCGGACGTCTCGTGTGCGACGAAGGCTCCGCCGATCACGGCTCCGGCGAGCATGGAGACCAGATGTCCCACCCCGGCGACCTCGAGGGAGGTCAGGCCCTCGAACAGCGTGGGTACGAGGACGATCCATCCGGCGAGCGCCGGGAGCCTGCTCCAGCGGTCCGGCCCGTACAGGATCACCGCGATCAACGCGGCGGCGATGACGTAGGACGGCCCGACGTCGGCGTCGCCGCGTACCGAGGGGGGCACCGCGCCGATCGACACCCGCCAGGCGGTCAGGCCCTGGCTGACCAGGGTGCCGAGGACATGCGCACCGCCGGCCAGCAGCACGGCGCGCGGGTTGCCGAACCGGCGGGCCAGCGGGAAGAGCGCCAGCGAACCCACGATCAGCCAGCCGATCACGGAGTCCTCGGAGACGAACGCGGAGACCAGCAGGGTGCCGACGGGATTGGCGGGCAGCCGGTCCAGGTTGGTGCTCGCCCAGGCCACCAGGGATCGTTGCCCGGCCGGTGAGAGGGCACAGCTGTAGATCGTGGACATGACGGCAAGCCCGGCCAGATAGCCGAGCGGCACCGGGTAGCGGCGCATGAGGCCGCTGGATCCACCGAGCACGGACGCAGCCTACGAGGCGAAGTTGGATGAAACCTGAATGTTGGCGCCTCTCTTCCCCCAGACTCTCGCCGTCCGAGATCCATCGGCGGGAGGCGGAGGCGACCGGAGACAGGGATGACGGCGGCGTCCCCCGATCATGCGATCGCCAGGGCGATCGCATGATCATGGGGACGGGTGGCCGGGGACGGGGCCTCGGCGAAGGGGATGCGCTGCAGATGGTGAAGGGGATGTGGTCAGTGCCCGGGGCGGTAGCGGCGCAGCCGTGCGGCGGCCCGCCGGGGACCGGTGCTGACCGCCACCGAACGGAAGCCGCCCGGTGCCTCGGCCACCCAGAAGGCCCCGGCGATCGCGGTGGCCTTCACCCGGTGGGTCGTACGGCGGGTACGGAACTCGACGATGACCTCGATGCTCCCGGAACCGGTCCCAGGCTGCGGAACATCCGCGGGACCGGCTCCGAGATCGGGACCGGCCCCGAGATCGGGACCGGCCCCGAGACCGGGACCGGCACCGAGATCGGTTCCAGCCGGCAGGTCGGCCCGCAGAGCAGCGTGCGGACCGGAAAGCGGACCGGAGAGCGAACCACTCTGGAGGTCGCCCTGCGTACCCGCCCGCCGACCGGACTCCGCACCGGAGTCCGGGCCGGCCGGCAGGTGTCCCCAGGCCAGCGCCCAGCGGCCCGCCGTCCTGCCCATGCCCCGCCGTCCAGGCCGGCGGCCTCGCAGGGCGCCGCGCAGCAGTGTCTGGTCGAGGCCGCCGGCCACGGCCACGTCGATCAGCCCGTCGCCGGTGTGGACCTCGAGGGCGGGCCGCCAGCCGGTGCTCTCGGCGCGTGATCCGCGGCCGATGTGCAGGTCCCAGCCGCTCTCCGGCAGGAACAGGTCGGGGGAGTCCGGGGGTGTCGTGAGAAGGGAAGCCATGGGGGCACCTCGCTCTGGAAGCGGGGCGGTACGGGTGGTGGGTCACCCGTACCGCCGGGTTGATCAGACGGCGACGCCGCCTTCTACGGGGGACTCGCCGCGACGGACGAGAAGGGCGACGAACACCGCGGCCAGCGCGACCATGGAGGCGACCACCATGGAGCTCTGGAAGCCGTCCATGAAGGCCAGGTGGCTGCCGTCGGTGATCGAGCGCGCCAGCGGGCCGGGGGTGCCGGGGGGCACCGGGGCGACGCCCTGGGCGACGTACTGGGTGGCGCCCTCGAGCCGGTGGGCGGCCTCGGTGGGGACGCCTGCGCCGGTGAGCCGGTCGACGAGCACGTTGCCGACCCGGGTGGACAGGATGGTGCCGAGCACCGCAGTGCCGAGCACGCCGCCGATCTGCGAGGCGGTCTGCTGCAGGCCGCCCGCGACGCCGGCCAGGTGCGCCGGGGCGTTGCCGACGATGGCCTCCGTACCGGCCACAATGATCATGCCGAAGGCCAGCCCGACGAGCAGGAACCACGGCCAGATGGCGGAGTAGGCGGCGTCCACGCCGATCCGCGACAGCCCGAACATCGCCACCGAGGTGAACACCATGCCGAGGACGAGCGGCAGGCGCGGGCCGAAGCGTGCGGTGAGCGCACCGGCGATGGGCGAGGCGACGATGAACACGGCGGTCATCGGCAGCATCCGGACCCCGGCGTCGACGGGGCTCATGCCGTGGACCTGCTGCAGGTAGAGCGTGATGAAGAAGATGGTGCCGAACATCGCGAAGAAGCCGAGCACGATCAGGGCGGTGGCCGCCGACAGCGAGACGGACTTGAACAGGCCCAGCGGCAGCAGCGGGTGCTCGGCGCGCAGTTCCTGGACCGTGAAGGCCACGAACAGCACGATGGCGGCGGCGAAGGACCACAGCGGCAGGGCGTCGCCGAAGCCGTACGCACCGGCCTTGATCAGGCCCCAGACCAGGGCGAACAGTGCCCCGCTGAGCAGGGCGACCCCGGGTATGTCGAACGAGCCTCCGGCCTGCTCGTCCCGGGACTCACGGATCACCCAGGCGCCGACCGCCAGCGCGATCAGGCCGAGCGGGGCGTTGAGGAAGAACACCGACTCCCAGTTGACGTTCTCCACCAGCAGGCCGCCGACGATGGGGCCGCCCGCGATCGAGATGCCGACGGTGGCGCCCCAGATCCCGATGGCGGTGTTGAGCTTCTCGGCGGGGAAGGTGTTGCGCAGGATGGCCAGGCTGGCCGGTTGCAGCAGCGCGCCGGCGAAGCCCTGGATGACCCGCCAGAAGATGACCATGCCGATGCCGCCGGAGACGCCGACCATGATGGAGGCCAGGGCGAAGCCGATGACGCCGGCGAGGAAGACCTTCTTGCGCCCGAACCGGTCGGCCAGCTTGCCCGCCGGGATGAGCGCGACCGCGAGGGCGAGCAGGTAGCCGTTGGTCACCCACTGCAGGCCCGCGAGATCGGCGTTGAGGCTCTTGGCGATGGCGGGGTTGGCGATCGAGACGACGGTGGCGTCGAGGCCGACCATCATCACGCCCAGCGCCACCGCCACCAGGGTCAGCCAGGGATGCCCGTGACCGGCGCGAGGCTTGCCCCGGGCGTTCTGCCCGGGCCGCCCACGCCGGCCGGGAAGCGCATCCAGGACGGCGCTGTTCGAGGAACGTGACATCAAAGCCTCCAGGCAGGTGGTTGACGTGCGGCTTCAGCTTTCGGAGTTAAAGTGTCATGGAATGACAGATGTCGTCAAACGACTAGCGTCGCAAAGCGACATGATTCAGATCACGACAGAAGTCACGCTCTGACTGTTGTCGTCCGGTGACTTGGTGGCTACACTGCGGCCATGAGTGCGATGGCGACTGAGGACACGGCGCCCGCGTCCGCAGGGCGGCGCGAGCGTAAGAAGCAGCTGACCCGTGAGGCGCTCACGGAGGCGGCCTTCGAGCTGTTCGCGGCTAAGGGCTTCGAGGCGACCACGGTCGAGGAGATCGCCGACGCCGTGGACGTCTCGTCCCGGACGTTCTTCCGCTACTTCGCCTCCAAGGAGGACGTCGCGCTGACGTTCCAGGAGGAGCAGTTCGCGGCCGTGCTGGCGGCGCTGGCCGCCAGGCCCGCCGACGAGCCCGTGGTCACGGCGCTGCGCCGGGCGATCGTCGGCGTCGCCGAGGCCTGCGAGGAGGGCGAGCTCGGCTTCGACCCCTCCCGTTTCCGGTGCATCCAGGAGATGATTTCGAGCAGCCCGGCGCTGATGGCCCGCAGCCTGGAGCACTCACAGAAGAAGCAGGCCGATCTCACCCGGATCATCGCCGAGCGCATGGGCACCGATCCCGCCGTGGACCTGCGCCCGCACGTGGTGGCCGCGATGGGGGGCTGCTGCTTCCGTGCCGTGGCCGACATGTGGGAGAGCTCCCCGCAGCACTACACCAAGCTCTCGGCGGCCGTGGACGAGGCGTTCGCCATCCTCGAGGAGGGCGTCAACTTCCCCTCGGTGCACAAGCCCGTACCCGAGTAGGACCCGGGCCCGCACGAGCGGGCCCGCGAACGAGCGGGCCCGCGCACGAGCCCGTCCAGGAACAGGCCATGCAGCCCTTGCGGGAGTACGTCCCGCAAGGGAGTTCACGGGCTCGGCGGGGCCTCCGGCGTCGGGGAGTCGACCGGCGTCGGGCTGGCCTGCGGGGTACCGGACGGAGTGTCCGAAGGGGTGCTCGGCGCGGGGTCCGAGGGGGTCTGCGACGGAGCGGCCGTGGCGGCCGGCGTCGACGGGGACGACAGGGTCGGCGACGACAGATGCCCCGAGGGCGTGGAGGAGGTCGTGGTGGAGCCGCCGGCGGGGGGCGGGACCGCGAGCACTCCCGGCGGAGTGGCCGTGACCGCGCCGGACGGCGCCGTGTAGGGGGCCGACGAGGACGTCGCGGGGGAGGCCCCGGTCTGCTGCGGCGTGGTGACCGACCCGCCTCCGCCGGTGGAGGTCCGGCTGCCGCTCGCACTGGGCACCAGCAGGTTCTGCCCGCTGCTCTGGGGCGCGCCGCTGCCTCCCGCGGCCGGCAGGGTCGCGATGACGCCCACGGCGGCGGCCGCGGCGGCGGCCAGCCCGACGGCACCGACGAACGCCCGGCCCGGCCTGCGCCTCGCCGCCAGTTGGTCCGAGGCGCCGGGGCCGATGACGACCAGCGGCCCCTGGTCCCGGGCGGCGGGGATCGGCCGGGTGTGCTGGACGCGGGCCGTCTCCGCCCCGCACGCCGCCAGCACGTCCGCCCGCAGTCCGGCCGGCGGCCAGGACGGCGCCCGCCGGGCGAGGAGGGCGTCCAGCGTTCCCTTCTCGAAGGCGGCGATGACGTCCTCGTGCTCCGGCCGGATCGGCCCGGGCAGCAGCACGTCGAGTACGCCGCGCTCCAGCCGCTTGCGGGCGGCCCGGATGAGCTGGGCGACGGTGTCGGTGGCCACGCCGAGCAACCGGGCGATGTCGGGGATCTCCAGCCAGCCGCCCGCGGAGAGCACGAGGACCTCGCGGTGGTCGGCGCGCAGCCCGGCGGCCGCGTGCCGGAGCGGGTCGCTGTCGCGGATCCGGGTGAACGCCTGGTCCAGGGCGCCACGCCGCAGGCAGGCGACCCGGGCGAGGCCGTAGAGCCACAGCAGGGTGCCGGTGCCGTCGCGCGGGGTGCCCTGCCGGGCCGCCGTCACGAACGCGTCGTGCAGGGCACCCGGGGCGTCGTCACCCACCAGGGACCAGCAGTAGACGTGCAGTCGGCCGGCGTACGCGTCGTACAGCGGCGCGTGCGGCTCCGGGGCTCCCTGCATGCGATCTCCGTCCCAAGTCCGTTCAATCGCCACAAATCTTGTCAAACCACAGCCGTTATGCAAGTGGAACACGGGACGGCGGAGCCCCGTGTCGCCGCCCGTGCCCGAGGTAGGGCCAGGCCACCCAGGTGGCGCGAAGTGGGTATCGGTTCTTCGTGGGACACCTCACGTTCTCGAAATTTTCCGGGAACTCTGTGGATTTCTGATGCGGTTCAGCTGGGAATGTCCAGGTATCCGTGCTCGGGAGGAGATGTCCGCTGTGACCCATTTGACGC
The DNA here is from genome assembly GCF_050971785.1 of Actinomadura scrupuli. Taxonomy (NCBI): domain Bacteria; kingdom Bacillati; phylum Actinomycetota; class Actinomycetes; order Streptosporangiales; family Thermomonosporaceae; genus Actinomadura; species Actinomadura scrupuli. The sequence goes on from NZ_JBPCCU010000002.1 coordinate 1,343,144, forward strand.
TGGATGACGTCTACCAGCACAGCTACGGGGTGTGTTTCAAGACCGGTCCGCCCGGTGTCGTCGGGGCCGAGACCGAGTGGCTCGTCGTCGATCCCCGGCGTCCGGGCGCGCACGTCGCCCTGGACGACCTGCGCGACCTGATGGAGGCGGCCGGTCCGCTGCCGGCCGGCGGCCTGATCACCTATGAGCCCGGCGGTCAGCTGGAGGTCAGCTCCGCCCCGCAGCCCGGGCTCGCCGCGCTGCACGAGGCGCTCTCGCTCGACCTGGCGTTCGTCCGGAAGGCACTGGGGGACCTCACCCTCGCCGGGCACGGGGTCGACCCAGTGCGCGCTCCCTTCATGCAGACCCGCGACCAGCGGTATCTGTGCATGAGCACCTTCTTCGACACCCACTCCGAGGAGGGCGGGCTGCCGATGATGTGCGGGACCGCCTCGGTGCAGGTCTGCGTGGACGTCGGGGCCGACTCCGCCGACGCCGTCCGCCGCTGGCGGCTGGCGCACGCGCTCGGCCCGATCCTGATCGCCGCGTTCGCCAACTCGCCGTTGCGGGCCGGTCGCCGTACCGGCCTCAAGTCGACCCGGCAGGCGATCTGGAACGCCCTGGACCCGGGCCGCACCGGCGCGCCGGCCGGCGCGGACCCGGCCGAGGCTTGGGCCCGCTACGCGCTCGACGCCAAGGTCATGATGCGCCGCACCCCGGACGGCGGCTGGCTGGCGGACCCGGGAACGACCTTCCGGGAGTGGGTGGCGACCGGTGAGCCCACCTGGGAGGACCTGGACTACCACCTGTCCACGCTGTTCCCGCCGGTGCGGCCGCGCGGCTGGTACGAGCTGCGCATGATCGACGCGCTGCCGGAGCCGTACTGGCCGGTGCCGGTCGCCCTCGTCACCGCGCTGATGGACGACCCGGTGGCCTCCCGGCGGGCGGAGGAGGCCGCCGAGCCGGTCGCCGGACGCCACCGGGAGGCCGCCAGGGACGCGCTGGCCGACCGGGATCTCGCCCGTGCGGCCCGCGAGTGTTTCGAGGCCGCCCGCGACGCGCTGCCCCGGCTGGGCGCGGAGAGCCTGCTCCCGGTGGTCGACGACTACTACAACCGCTACATCGAGCGCGGGCGGTGCCCGGCGGACGACCTCACGCTGACGCCCGCCGCCCCAGTCGAGGAGGATCTGTCATGGAACCGCTGAGCCGGCCCGTCCCCGCAGTGCCCGTCTCCGACCTGCCCGTCTCCGTACCGCCCGTCTCCGAAGCCGACGAGGAGGCGCTCAAAGAGCTGATCGCCGCCGAGCTCACGGCCGTACGCGATCGCAGCTTCGGCCTGACCACCGAGGCGCTCGACGAGACCGAGCTGGTCGCCCAGATCTCCCCGCTGATGTCCCCGCTCGTCTGGGACCTGGCCCACGTGGGCAACTACGAGGAACTGTGGCTGCTGCGGGAGGCGGCCGGCGTCCAGCCGATGCGGCCCGAGATCGACACGCTCTACGACGCGTTCGAGCATCCGCGTGCCACCCGGCCGTCGCTGCCGCTGCTTGCGCCCGGCGAGGCGCGGACCTACATCGCGACCGTGCGGTCCAAGGTGCTCGACTCGCTGGCCTCGGTGCGTTTTCGCCCCGAGGACCCGCTGACCGCCGGCGGTTTCGTGTACGGCATGGTCGTGCAGCACGAGCACCAGCACGACGAGACGATGCTCGCCACCCACCAGCTCCGTACGGGCGCTCCCGCCCTCCTCGATCCGCCCGGCGCGGTCGCGGCGGCCGACGGTTCCGGTGACCGGCCGGCGGGGGAGGTGCTGATCGAGGCGGGGCCCTTCGAGCTGGGCACCTCGGACGACCCCTGGGCCTACGACAACGAGCGCCCGGCGCACGTGGTGGACCTGCCCGGCTACTACCTCGACACCGCGCCCGTCACCTGCGGGGACTACCTGGCGTTCATGGCGGACGGCGGTTACGGCGACCGGCGCTGGTGGCATCCGGCCGGCTGGGAGTGGCGTACCTCCAAGCAGGTCGAGGCGCCCGCCTTCTGGCTGCGCGACGACGGCGGCCCGGGATGGCTGCGCCGCCGCTTCGGCCGGGTCGAGGAGGTGCCGCCGGACGAACCCGTGCAGCACGTCTGCTGGTACGAGGCGGACGCCTACGCCCGGTGGGCGGGCAAACGGCTGCCCACCGAGGCCGAGTGGGAGAAGGCCGCCCGCTGGGACCCCGCCGCGGCGCGGTCGAGGCGGTTCCCCTGGGGCGACTCCTATCAGGAGGGCAAGGCCAACCTCGGCCAGCGGATGCTGCGTCCCGCGGCGGCCGGGTCGTTCCCGGCCGGTGCGTCCGCGTACGGGGTACGGCAGCTCCTCGGGGACGTCTGGGAGTGGACGTCGTCGGACTTCGACGGCTATCCCGGATTCCGCGCCTTCCCCTACCGGGAGTACTCCGAGGTCTTCTTCGGCGGGCACGGCGAGTACAAGGTGCTGCGCGGCGGGTCCTGGGCGACCGATCCCAGCGTCTCCCGTGGCACGTTCCGAAACTGGGACCTGCCCGTCCGGCGCCAGATCTTCGCTGGTTTCCGCTGCGCGAGGTCGCTCTGATGTGCCGCCATCTGGCCTACCTCGGCCCGCGGACTCCGCTGAACTCCCTGCTGTACGACCCGCCGCACTCGCTGCGGCGCCAGTCGTACGCCCCGCGGTTCAACCTCTACAACGTGCTCAACGCGGACGGCTTCGGCGTCGGGTGGCACGACGGGGACCGGACCGTGCGCTACCGCCGGTCGGTGCCCATCTGGACCGACGTCTCGTTCGCCGAGGTGGCGGAGGTCGTCTCGGCGGGCTCGGTGCTCGCGGCGGTCCGGTCCGCGACGGTCGGCTTCCCGGTCGACGAGTCGTGCGCCCAGCCGCTGCGCTGCGAGTCGTGGCTGTTCAGCCATAACGGCAGGATCGAGGACTTCGGCTCGGTGGAGCCGAAGCTGCGCGAGCTGGCCGGCGATCTGTCGGCGGTGCCGGAGGCCCGGGCGCCGGTCGACTCCGCGCTGCTGTTCGCCATGGCGGTGGGTCGGTGGCGGGCCGGCCGTTCCCTCGCGGACGGCCTGGCCGACACCGTCCTCTCGATCGCCGCGCTCGCGCTGGGCCGCTACAACCTGCTGGCCGCGGACGGACGGTCCCTCGCCGCCACCACCTGGGGGGACTCGCTGTTCGTCCGGGCCCTTCCGGATGCCGCGGTCATCGCCTCGGAGCCGTACGACGACGACCCGGGCTGGCAGCGCGTGCCCGACGGCTCCGTGGTGACCGCCACCCTGCAGGACCACACCCCGGTGATCCAGATTCGCCCGATGTCCCCGCCGTGACGGCCGTCGCCGAGGCACGCCGGTCCGCCGGCGTGCCCCGGCACGACCAAATGATCACGAAGGGCCGAGAGAAGGAGATCACACGTGTCCGTCATCGATGAATTCCTGACCCCTGACGACCTCGAGAAGGCCCTGCGGCTGGACGTGGCCCAGGGGCTGACCGCCGAGCCCAAGCGGCTGCCGCCGAAGTGGTTCTACGACGAGCGGGGCAGCGGCCTCTTCGAGGAGATCACCAGGCTGGAGGAGTACTACCCGACCCGCAGGGAACGGGCCATCCTCGCCCAGCGCGCACCCGACATCGCCGAGGCCACCCGGGCGCGCATCCTGGTGGAGCTCGGCGCGGGGTCGGGGGAGAAGACCCGGCTGCTGCTGGACGCGCTGGACGGCACGCTGAAGACCTATGTCCCGGTCGACGTGAGCGGCGAGTTCCTGGCCGACGCGGCCGTCCGGATCGCCCGGGACCACTCCGGCCTGGCCGTGCACGCCGTCGTGGCCGACTACGAGCGGCACCTGCACCTGCTGCCGAGCGGGCCGGACCGGCTGCTGGTCTTCCTGGGCGGCACGATCGGCAACATGACCCCGGCCGAGCGGATCGGCTTCCTCGGCGGCGTGCGGGCCACGATGGGCGAGGGCGACACGCTGCTGGTCGGCGCGGATCTGGTCAAGGATCCCCGGCGGCTGGTCCGGGCCTACGACGACGCCCGGGGGGTCACCGCCGCCTTCAACAAGAACGTGCTCCGCGTGATCAACCGGGAGCTGGGCGCGGACTTCGTGCCGGACGCCTACGAGCACGTCGCGCTCTGGGACGCCGAGAACGAGTGGATCGAGATGCGGCTGCGCTCGCTCGCCGACCAGACCGTACGGGTCGAGACGCTCGACCTCGAGGTCCGGTTCGCCGCGGGCGAGGAGATGCGCACCGAGATCTCGGCGAAGTTCCGCCGGGAGCGGCTGGCCGACGAACTCGCCCAGTCGGGCCTGGTCCTCGACCAGTGGTGGACCGATCCCGCGGGCGACTTCTCGCTCTCGCTGGCGCGGCCGCTGCTCTGAGCCGTCAGGCCACGTCGCCGATCGGGCTCAGCTCGTCGGCGTAGCTGACCGAGATGCGCCGGAGCACCCCGTCGTCCATGGAGTACTGGCCGAGCCGCTCCAGCGGCGGGGAGTAGGCGTGGATGGACACGCTGCGGTCGGCGGCGCCGACGAGCCGGTGGATGTGGTCGGGTCCGAAGCAGAAGGACGCACCGGCCGGCATGAGCGTCTCCAGGTGGGCGCCGCCGATCCGGGGGTTGGACTCCTTCAGCGCGCCGCTGATCACGTGGACCGCGCCGGAGGAGATGTCGTGGTCGTGCCAGCCGGTGTCGTTGCCGGGGGTCCAGCACAGCAGCCACACGTCGACGTGCTGGTCCCTGTGCAGCGAGACATAGTGCCGCTGCCCGTCCGGGAAGGCGATCTGGTCGCGCCACTCGTCCGGCCGGCCGGCCAGCGCGTCGACGAGGTCACGCAGTTCGCGCTTGTCGAGTGGGCGGTCGGACTTCGGTTGCTGCCGCGGAACGGCTGAAGACATTCGATCACTCCTCCCGGAGACGCCCGCCCCGGCGGGGGCCGGGCCGCCTGATGAACCGGCCACCCGAATGAGCGCAGGTGAGCCGGTGTGAATCCGTATGAATCTGTATGAATCGGTATGTGGTCAGTGGATGAGGCAGTGGGTGGGGCAGTAGACGGATCACCCGTGAGGCAGTGGGTGAACCGATTTACTGAACCGCTTCAGTGAACCGGTTAAGTAAGCCGTAGTCAAGTCCTGCGACCGCAGGTGGCGGCCGTGGCGGGCGGTCACCCCCGTCCCGGGGGACGGGGTTCTGTCGGAGCCCGAGGCTAATGTTGGGTCAGTGGCACAGCGCAGCAAGCGAGCGACCATTCGTGAGGTGGCCAAGGCGACAGGCCTTTCCCCCGCGGCGGTCTCGTACGCGCTGCGCGGCATCCAGACCTCCGAGGTCACCCAGGAGCGGGTCCGCAAGGCGGCGGCGGAGCTGGGCTACGAGGCGCATCCGATCGCCCGGGCCCTGGCCAGCGGCCGCAGCGGCATGGTCGGGCTGCTCTGCGGCTCGCTGGAGGACTTCTGGCAGCAGTCGCTGGCGGTCGGCATCGGCCGGGGCCTGCTCGCCCAGGACCGCTACGCGATCATCCTCGACGCGGCCGAGGATCCCGAGCGGGAGGTCGCCCTCGCCCGGCAGCTGCGCGACCAGCGGGTCGACGGGCTGATCGTCCAGCCGCTGGACCCGGCCGCGGAGTTCTGGGCCGAGCTGGCCGGGACGCTGCCGGTGGTCTCGATCGGCGATGTGCTGCGCGGCGGCACCGCGCAGGGCGAGGTGATCTTCGACAACCGGCACGGCGTCACGCTGGCGCTGGAGCACCTGCACGGCCTCGGTCATCGCCGGATCACGGTGCTCACCCCGACCCGGGCCAGCACCCCCGACCGTCCGGCCGACGTCTACGTCGACGCCGAGGCGGCCCGGCTCGGGCTCGACGTGGCCGTGGTGACCTCGTCCCAGGCGCTGCACGCCGCCACGGACACCGCGCTGACGGTGCTGTCCGGCCCGGACCGGCCGACCGCCCTGTTCTGCTTCTCCGACTCCATCGCCTACGGGGTCTACGCCGCCACCCGGGAGCTCGGCCTGGCGGTGCCCGGCGACGTGTCGGTCGCGGGCTACGACGACCATCCGATGTCGGCGCTGCTCACCCCTCCGCTGACGAGCGTGGACTGGAACATCGACGGCGTCGTCGCGGCGGCCGTCAAGGTGATGGTCGGGGCCATCGACGACCGGCCCGGGCGCAAACGGGTGGTCTGCGATCCGCGCCTGCGCGTCCGCGCCTCCACCGGCCCCGCCGCCCGGTGACCGCGACCACCGGTGAGCACGGGTGCCCGGTGAGCCGGCGCCCGGTGCGCGCTCGTCAGAACGGAGCGAAGGCCTCATGGTCGAGCAGGTCGGCCGCGCTCGCGATGTCGGCGTCCAGCGGGCGGTCCTCCATCCGCGGGTCCAGGATCTCGGCGGCGACGTCGAAGGCCGCCCGCAGCGCCCCGCCGGACGGAGCGCGGCCCTGCATGCGCAGCGCCCGCACGCCGGCGACCAGCTCGCAGCCGAGCGCGATGCGGTATGCGCCGAGAGCGTCCGTGGTGGCCCGCGCCGACTGGGTGGAGAACCCCGCGTGATCCTCCACTCCCCGAGACAGCACCGCGCTGCCCAGCGCCGCCGGAGAGGCGAACCGCCGGACGTCGGCGATCGCGGAGTGCGCGACGTACTCCAAGATCATGACTCCCGAGCTGGACTCGCTCGCCGCCAGGAAGGGGTGCAGCCCGGTGAAGGAGGGCTCGACGAGCGTGCCGAGCCGGGCCGCCGACAGCGCCACGGTCTGGAACAACGCCGCCCGGGCCGCGTCCAGCGCCAGCCCCACGTAGGCGGTGTGGAAGTTGCCGTTGTGCCACGCCGTACGGCTCGCCACATCGATCAGCGGATTCTCCGCGGCGGCGTTGATCTCCCGCCGCACCACGTCGTCGGCATAGCCGCCGATCTCGATGGCTGGGCCGTGGACCTGCGGAAACGCTCGGTAGCCGTAGGGGTCCTGGATCCGGCCGGGGGAGGGCCGCTCGTACAGCAGCAGCCCGCGCATGTCGGCGGCGACCTTCTGCTGCCCCGGGTGCGGGCAGGCCTCGTGCACGACCGGCGCGTAGGGCTCCGCCGATCCGTGCACGGCGAGCAGCGACAGGGCCGTGATCACGGTGGACGCGCCCAGCAGCCGCCGCAGATCGGAGACGGCCAGCGCGGACTCCCCCAGCGTGGCGGCGTTGGAGCTGATGAACGCCAGCGCGTCGGAGGAGCGCAGCGTGAAGCCGGGGCCGCGTTCGCCGCCGATCCAGGGGCGCTCTCCCAGCAGGCACAGTGCCGTCGAGGCGAGGGCGGTGAGGTCTCCGGTGCCGATCGCCCCGTACATCGGGATGGGAGGTGTCAGCCGCAGGTTGAGCACGTCGGCCAGGACGCGCAGCACCCCCGGGTCCACCCCGGAGCCGCCCGCGGCGAGCTGGTTCACCCGGACGGCCAGCATGGCGCGGACCGTCTCCTGGCCGAGCAGCGGCCCGGCGCCGGCCGCGTGACTGCGCAGCAGGCGCAGTCCGTGCGCGTCGGCGTCGTCCCATTCGACGTCCACGAGCCGGTTGGCGCCGACCCCGGTGGTCCGGCCGTAGACCGCCTGGGTCCTGGTCACCTCCCGGGCGACCTCCCAGGCCGCTCGTGCCCGCTTGACCCCGCTGTCGGCGACGACCACGCCGAGATCCTCCTCACGGGCGATGCGCGCCACATCGGTACACGTGAGGGTCGTGCCGTCGATCACGATTCGGTTGCTGATGGCCGCTTGCCTCCTGCATTCCTCACTATTTCAGTCTGTATGGTGCACAACAGTCTGTATGGTTTTCACCATAGATGCCCGGGACGGATGTGCCGGATACGGCCTCATGAAGGGCTTGTAACCGTTAGGTACGGTCGCTCACGAGATGTCCCCTGTTCAATATCCTGGCATCCGTGTCAGACACAGGCGTAGACCCGCGCCGGCGAGGATGTGAGTTGCTTGATCACCTTTGACGGCGTCACGAAACGGTTCCCTGATGGCACCGTCGCCCTCGACGACGTCAGCCTGGAGTGCCCGACCGGGCAGATCACCGTCTTCGTCGGCACCTCGGGCGGAGGCAAGACCACCGCGCTGCGCACCATCAACCGCATGGTCGATCCCACGACCGGCCGGGTGCTCATCGACGGCCGGGACGTCCGGGAGAGCAAGCCCGCCGAGCTGCGGCGGAGCATCGGCTACGTCATCCAGCAGGCCGGGTTGTTCCCGCACCGCACCATCGTCGACAACGTGGCGACCGTGCCGTATCTCCTGGGCTGGGACAAGAAGAAGGCCCGGGCGCGTGCCCTGGAGCTGATGGAGCGGGTCGGCCTGGAGCCGGGCATGGCCAAGCGCTACCCCTTCCAGCTGTCCGGCGGTCAGCAGCAGCGGGTCGGAGTCGCCAGGGCGCTCGCCGCCGATCCGCCGATCATGCTGATGGACGAGCCGTTCAGCGCCGTGGACCCGGTGGTTCGCGCCGAGCTCCAGGCGGAGTTCCTGCGGCTGCAGGCCGAGCTGGAGAAGACGATCGTCTTCGTCACCCACGACATCGACGAGGCCATCAAGCTCGGCGACCGCATCGCCGTCTTCCAGACCGGCGGCCGGCTGGTGCAGTTCGACACGCCGGAGAACCTGCTGGCCCGCCCGGCCGACGACTTCGTGGCCGGCTTCATCGGCCATGACCGGGGCATCCGCCGGCTGTCCTTCGTGAAGGCGGCGGACCTGGTCCTGCGCCGGCCCGAGGTGTTCCCGCTGACGTCCCCGGTGGCGGACGCGCGGGCCACCGGGCAGGACTGGGTGCTGGTGGTCGAGGACGGCAGGCGCCCGGTGGGCTGGGCGCGCGTCGCGGGCCTGCCCGCGGACGGCACCCTCGCCGACGCCGAGCTCGAGCCGCTCGGTCACACCTTCGGCCTCGACGGCGACTCCGCCCGTGCGGTCCTGGACGCGGCGATCCTGTCGCCCTCCGGGCTGGCGGTCGGCATCGACGCGGACGGCGGTGTCGCCGGGGTGGCCGGTCAGCAGGACCTGGTCAGCGCCCTCGCCCTGGCCGGCACCGGCACCGAGGCCGGCACCGAGGCCGGCAGTGAGGCGGACGGCGACGCCGAGGCCGCCAGTGAGGCCGGTGCCGAGGCCGGTACCAAGGCCGGTTCTGAGGCCGGCGCCCGGGACGATACCGGCGGCGCCGCCGACCCGGATGCCGGCGGTGACACCCGGTGATCGCAGCACTGGCCGCCGCCACGGACGGCGAGCCGCTGGTCCGGTGGAACTGGATCGGCGACCACACCGCCGAGCTCACCCACTACACGCTCATCCACCTGCGGCTGGCCCTGCTGCCGGTCCTGTTCGGCCTGATCATCTCGTTGCCGCTCGGCGTGGTCTGCCGCCGCTGGCAGTGGACGTACCCGATCGTCCTGACCGGCGCCAACGCGCTGTACGCCATCCCGTCGCTGGCGCTGTTCATGGTGTTCGTCCAGTACACCGGGCTCAATCCGTCGACGGTCATGATCCCGCTCACCCTCTACACGCTGTCGGTGCTGGTGCCCAACGTGGTGGACGGCCTGGGCTCGGTCTCCGCGCCGGTCCGGCAGGCGGCCACCGCGATGGGCTTCGGGCCGCTGCGCCAGCTGGTCCAGGTCGAGCTGCCCATCGCCGTGCCCGTGGTCATCGCCGGGGTACGGGTCGCGGCGGTGTCGTCGATCAGCCTGGTGGCGGTGGGCCAGCTCATCGGCCAGGGCGGCCTCGGCTTCTACATCATCCGGGGCCTGCAGCTCGACTTCCCCACGCCCATCATCGTCGCGACCGTACTGATCGTCATCCTCGCTCTCGCCACCGACGCGATACTGGTGCTGGTGCAGTGGCTGCTCACACCGTGGTCCCGGGCCCGGGGGAGGAGCGCATGAACGACTTCCTGAACCAGATGAAGCTCGTCGGGGAGTGGCTGGCCTCGTCGGCGCAGTGGCACGGCGAGGACGGCATCCCGCACCGGCTCCTGGAGCACCTGACCTACAGCGGGCTGTCGCTGCTGTTCGCCGCCGTGGTCGGGCTGGCGCTCGGCCTCGTCGTCGGGCACACCGGGCGCGGCGGGTTCGCCGTCGCCAGCCTGGCCAACCTGGCCCGGGCGGTGCCCACCCTCGGCCTGGTGGTCCTCATCGTGACGCTCGTCGGCCTCAGCGTGACGCCGGTCCTGGTCGCGTTGATCGCGCTGGCGGTGCCGGCCATCCTGGTCAACACCTACGAGGGCATCCGTGGTGTCGACGCCGACGCCAAGGACGCCGCGCGCGGGATGGGCATGACCGGCTGGGCGGTGCTCTGGCGGGTCGAGGTCCCCATCGCGCTGCCGCTGATCCTGCTCGGCCTGCGCACGGCCGCGATCCAGATCGTGGCCACCGCCACGATCGCCGCCGTACCCGGCCTGGGCGGGCTGGGCCGCTACATCGTGGACGGCCTGGCCCGTAACGACTACGAGCTCGTCATCGGGGGCACCGTCGTCATCGTCGCGCTGGCCGTCGTCGTCCAGCTGATCTTCTCGGCGCTGCGACGCCTCATCGTCTCGCCCGGGCTGCACAGCCCGGCACGCACTTCGTGACCCCCGGTTCCATGAGAGGAAACAAGGAATGAAACGCATTGCCCGCGCCGTAGTCGTCGGCCTGACCGCCGCCCTGGCACTGACCGCCTGCGGCGGCAGCGACGGCGACAAGAGCAACCCCCTGGGCGGAGGTGCCGCGAGCTCGGGCGGTGGCACCGTCACCGTGGGCTCGGCCAACTTCCCCGAGAGCGCGGTGCTGGGTGAGATCTACGCCCAGGCGCTCGAGGCCAAGGGGCTCAAGGTCACCCGCAAGTTCAACATCGGTGCCCGCGAGGTCTACTACGACCAGGTCGTCAAGGGCGGCATCAGCGTCATTCCCGAGTACAACGGCGCCCTGCTCACCACCTCGGTCGACAAGGCCAGCACCGCGGTCACGACCGAGGAGGTCAACGCCGCGCTCAAGGCCAAGCTGCCCCCGAGCGTCGGCATCCTCGAATCCTCCCAGGCCGAGGACAAGGACTCGGTCACGGTGAACACGCAGACCGCCACCAAGTACAACCTCAAGTCGATCAGTGACCTCAAGGCCTCGGCGAAGTCGCTCACGATCGCCGGCCCGTCGGAGTTCAAGACCCGTCAGCAGGGTCTGGTCGGGCTCAAGGCCAAGTACGGCCTGGAGTTCAAGAAGTTCCAGCCGTTCGACGCCGGAGCGCAGGCCACGCTGGTCAAGCTGCTCAAGAGCGACCAGATCCAGGCGGCGGACCTGTTCACCACCGACCCGACGATCGCGACCAACAAGTTCGTCGTGCTCGAAGACCCGCTGCACGTCTTCAGCTCGCAGAACGTCACGCCGCTGATCTACAAGGCGGCGGTGAACGAGACCGGCCAGGCGGCGCTCAACGCGGTGTCGGCCAAGCTCACCACCACCGACCTGCTCGACATCATGACGAAGATCGCGGTCGACAAGGCCGACCAGGAGACGGTGGCCAAGGACTGGCTGAAGAAGGCCGGCCTGGTCTGAGCGCCTGGTTGAACCCTGGTGTGTCCCGTACCCGTGCAAGGCACGCGGTGCGGGACACACTGGTTTCTCTGGGTCGCTACTCCATGAGGAGACATGAGGAGAACTGCCGCCGCTCCTGGGTGACTTCGCCGACGAGAGTTGTGGACTCTCACCACGCGGCTCGGACCGTCTCGGGTGAAGGGAGAGGACGCCGACGTCAACGGCGTCCGACAAACAAGATGGCCCGTGTGGATGGAGGAGGCGAGAAGGCACAGGAGTTGACCGAGGAGCTCGACGATTTCGAGAACCTCCTAGGTCTGTTCAAGGAATGGGTGGCCGTGCTGGTGGCGGACCCTTCTGCGAAGGATCCCGGCACGCTGCAGTGCCGTCAGGCGCTGCAGCACCACCTGCCCCGGGCGACCAAACGCCTGGCTGCCATTCTCGTCTCGGTCGGCACGGCGATCACCGTGCCGGCGGAGAACGACGGGCTGAACCTCGACACGGTGATCAACCTGCTCGAGGTGATGCACGAGATCAGCGGCAGCCTGCAGCGGCTCTACGGCACGTTGCAGCAACTGGGCTGGTCCGAGTGAACGAGGGGAGCGTGGCCGCCGGCCGCGCTCCCCTTCCTCCGTCACCATGCCTCCTTACCGGACGTGGCCGCCGGGCCGGAGCGGGTCTGTCAGCAGGTACTGGGCGGGGTCTTGCCGGCGAAGCGGTCGGCGAGGTAGGTCATGGCTCCGTTCAACCTGGTCACCATCTCCAGGGCGTGCTCGCCGATGGCGTCCCGCACGACCTGGATCTTGGCCCCCTTGGCGCACCAGGCCTTGGTGAGGGTGTTGGCCTGGGCGACGGGCACGATCTCGTCGGTGTTGGCGTGGTAGTTGTAGATCGGTGATGCGGGGGCCGCGGAGCCCAGCGTGTTCTTCTTGAGCACCGCGGCGACGGAGGGCACCGACAGCGGGTCGGGGACGGTGCTCTCGTCGGCGAGCTTCCGGAAGGGGAACGCGAGGATCAGGTCGGGCAGGCACTTGTCACGGGCCTTCTCGAGGTCCACCTTGCCCTGCTCGTTGATGATCGCTTCGATGTCCATCTCGGGGTACTCCGTGGCCAGGCTCACCGTGGCGGCGGCCTCGAAGCCGGAGAACGGGCCGCCGTCCAGCGACCGGGCAACCGCGGCGGGGTCGGCCGGCGTCCCGCCCATGGCGGTCCCCACGAGCTTGATCTCCGGAGCGTACGACGGCTGGAGTTCGGCGCCCCAGCCGGTCGCCTGGGCGCCACCGGAGTAGCCGTTCAGCGCCCAGGGGTTGCTCGGGCCGATGCCCGCGGTGCTGAAGTTCTTCACCGCGCGGATGCCGTCGAGCACCGCGTGACCGGCCTGGACGCCGCCCATGAACACCGACTTCGGACCCTGGAAGTCGGGCATCGCCACGGCCCAGCCCCTGCTGAGGATCGGAGCGGAGAACAGGGCGGACGATGCGGCATAGCCGCTGCCCGACGACAGCCCGTAGGACGGGGCGCACTGGGTCCCGGTGGAGTCCTCGGGAGCCTGCACCGACACCACGGGCCGGGAGCCGGTGCCGGTCCACGCCGCCTTGGGCACCAGCAGCGAGGTGACCGCCAGTTCGGGTTGGTCATGGGAGTCGTTGGTGCGGTAGGAGATCTGCCAGGCGTTGGTGGTGTTCGCCAGGTCGCCGGCCTTCGGGGTGACCTGGCGGCTCGCCACCACCTGGCCCGCCGCGTAGGAGGCGATGTCGGCCGGGGCGGCATAGAACGGGTCCTGATCCGGTGGCACCGAGCCCGGTGCCGGCGGATCGGCCGCCGCGGGGCCGGCTACGGCGGCCAGCGTCAGGGCGGCGGTGATCGGCACCGCCAGGACCATGCGCAGGGCGGCCTGAGGGGATGGCATGGCGAGTCTCATCGGTACTCCGGGGGTGGCAGGCCAGGGGCCTCACGGATGCGATGCCTCGACTGTCTCCCTTCCGGCCCCCCGGGTGGTATGTCATGGCCACAACATCGCGCGGCTCCGCACTGCATCACGGTGACAACCGCCCGGCTTGACCAGCGCGCTCGCCCGACCGCATCTGCCTCGTGCGTCTGGGCGCCCGTGTCCCGTTCAGGGGGCGTTGCCACTGAGGCGGCGGGTCAGGTCGGCGGCGGTCAGGCGGACCTGGTCGGCCAGGGCGGGGTGACTTCGCCGGTGAGAGCTGTTGACTCTCACCGGGCGGCTCGGACCGTCCTCGGTGAAGGGAGAGGACGCCGACGTCAACGGCGTCCGACAAACGAGATGGCCCATGTGGAACCAGAAGGCAATGTGCCACCGGCGTGGACGAGGGACCTCCGCGAGCTGAAGGAGGCCATCCGTCGTCTGGAGACGGCGGTGGCCGGGCTGGAGGAGGCTGACCCCTCTGACAACGGTCCCGACGTGGAGGCGAGCCGCAAGGTACTGGCCGAGCAGCTGCCCCGGACGAGTGAGCTGCTGGTCACCGTGCTCGGCTATGTCGGCGCCTCGCTGATCACCCGTTCGGGCAACGGCGAGCCGGACCTCGATTCGGAGAGGGCCCTGGACATGGCGATGCGCTCGGTCAAGGCGCTGAGCGAAGTCAGCCGGCACCTGCCGGATCTCTTGGGTGCGGTGGAGGGGCTGGATTAGCCCCGTACAACTGGGGGGTGCGGCCGTCGGCCGCACCCCCTCCTTCCTTCTGCGGCCTTCCGCTGCCGCCAGGGTGCACAGGGGCGTGTCTCACGGGGCGTGGCCGCTGAGCCGTCTGGTGAGATCGGCGGCGGCCGTCCGGACCTGGGTGGCGAGTTCTGCCCATGAATCCTCGGGTCGGGTGTCGCGGCGAAACGTCACGGTGAGGGCGGCGACCGGGTGGCCGATGTGATCGAGACTGCAAGCCGCGATGCTGGCGAGCCCTTCGGTGACATGACCGTCCTCCACCGACCATCCCCTGCGGAGGTCTTCGGCCAGCAGTCGTCGCAGCTCCGGGAGAGAACGCGGGCCATGGCCGGTCCGGTCGATGAACTGGCCCGCCGGGCGGCCCGGGAACAGCGCGCGGACCTGGGCGGCGGGCAGATGGGCGAGCATGGAGCGCCCGCTGGCGGTGAGCTGGGCCGGGAGCCGTACGCCCACGTCGGTCACCAGGGTCGGGTGATGCGGGGGCTGTTCCTTGAGCAGGTAGAGCGTCTCGGCCCCGTGCAGCACGCCGAGCTGGGCGATCTCCCCGGTGCGCTCCACCAGCCGCCGCAGCAGCGGCCGGGCGAGCCGCTCAAGCGGTCCCTGGCGCAGGTAGGCGGAGCCGATCTCGAAGGCGGCGACTCCGAGCCCCCAGCGGCGCTCCTCCGGCAGGTACGTGACGAAACCGTCGGCCGCCATCTCGGTCAGCAGGTGGTACGTGCTGGATCTGGGCAGGTCCAGCGTGCGCGCGATCGCCGAGGCCTCCAGCGGCTGAGCCGACGAGGCCAGCAGCCGCAGCACCGCGAGGGCTCTGCGCGCGGCGGGCACCTGAGTCATCTCACCATCGTCTCGCATCCGAGACCCGCGTACCAGAACGCCCTTCTGTGGCGAGAAAAGTACCGGGACCCCGCCCATCACAGGTATTTCTGCCGCCACAGAACGGTGTTCGGTCACCCTGATCCCGCTTGCCGGGGCAACCCGCCGCCGGGCTCCGGGGAGAGTGTCTCGGATCCGAGACATAATCCCGATCGCGCCGGTCCGCGGGGGCGGCCTGCCGGGTTCCAATGGCGGGTATGGAGATCCTTATGGGGGACGCAGCCGTGTCCGGTCGGGAAGGGCCGCTGGTCGAGGTCGGCCCGGAGCCGCTGACCCTCGAGCAGGTGGTGGCGGTGGCCCGGGACGGCGCGAAGATCGGGCTGACCGACGCGGCACTGGCGGCGATGACCCGGTCGCGGTCGTACATCGAGGAGCTGGCGCGGCAGGCTACCCCGGTCTACGGCATCTCGACCGGCTTCGGCGCGCTCGCGACCCGGCACATCGACCCCGCGTTGCGGGCGAAGCTTCAGGTGTCGCTGATCCGCTCGCACGCCGCGGGCAGCGGTCCCGAGGTCGAGCGGGAGGTGGTCCGCGCGCTGATGCTGCTGCGGCTGCGCACGCTCGCCACCGGGCATACCGGGATCAATCCCGCCACGGCGATGACCCTCGCGGCCCTGCTCAACGCCGGCATCACCCCGGTGGTGCACGAGTACGGCAGCCTGGGCTGCTCCGGTGACCTCGCGCCGCTCGCCCACTGCGCGCTGGCGCTGCTGGGCGAGGGGCCCGTGCGGGACGCGGCCGGTGACCTGATGCCCGCCGCCCAGGCCCTGGCGGCCGCGGGCATCGAGCCGGTCACGCTTGCCGCCAAGGAGGGACTGGCGCTGATCAACGGCACCGACGGCATGCTGGGCATGCTGGTGCTGGCCATGGCCGACCTGCGCGAGCTGCTCAAGGTCGCCGACGTCGCCACCGCCATGAGCGTCGAGGCGCTGCTCGGCACCGACCGGGTCTTCGCCGCCGACCTGCAGGAGCTGCGACCGCACCCCGGGCAGGCCGCGAGCGCCGCCAACCTCCGGGCGCTGCTCGACGACTCGGCGATCATGGAGTCGCACCGCGGACCCGACTGCACCCGGGTCCAGGACGCGTACTCCCTGCGCTGCTCGCCGCAGGTCAGCGGCGCCGCCCGGGACACCCTGGCGCACGCCCAGCTGGTGGCCGGCCGGGAGCTGGCCAGCGCGGTGGACAACCCGGTGGTCCTGGGAGACGGGCGGGTGGAGTCCAACGGCAACTTCCACGGCGCACCCGTGGGCTACGTCCTGGACTTCCTGGCCATCCCGGTGGCCGACGTGGCGTCCATGTCGGAGCGGCGCAGCGACCGGATGCTCGACAAGGCCCGCTCGCACGGGCTCCCGCCCTTCCTGGCCGACGATCCCGGGGTCGACTCCGGGCACATGATCGCGCAGTACACCCAGGCCGGGCTGGTGTCGGAGCTCAAGCGGCTCGCCACCCCGGCCAGCGTCGACTCCATCCCCAGCTCGGCCATGCAGGAGGACCACGTCTCCATGGGCTGGAGCGCGGCCCGCAAGCTGCGCTGGGCCGTCGACGGACTGACCCAGGTGCTGGCCATCGAGATCCTGACGGCCGCCCGGGCGCTGGACATGCGCGCCCCGCTGCGCCCCGGGCCCGCGACCGGCGCCGTGGTCGCCGCACTGCGCTCCCGGGTCGCCGGCCCGGGGCCCGACAGGTTCCTCGCCCCGGAGATCGCCGCCGCGGTCGAGCTCGTCCGCGACGGCTCGCTGGTGGCCGCCGCCGAATCCGTGACCGGCCCCCTGCTATGACCCGCCCCGCCCCGACCGGCCCCCCGCCATGACCCGCCTGCCATGACCCGCCTGCCATGACCGGGCTTCCGCCGTAGGAGCGCCTACCTCTTCAGGAGCGAAGATGACGTCTCAAGGTCCCCGTCCCGTACGCGCCCCGCGCGGCTCCCGGCTCACCACCAAGGGGTGGCAGCAGGAGGGCGCCCTGCGCATGCTCATGAACAACCTCGACCCCGAGGTCGCCGAACACCCCGACGAGCTGATCGTCTACGGGGGTTCCGGCAAGGCCGCCCGCAACTGGGCGTCCTTCGACGGCATCGTGCGGTCCCTGCGCGATCTGGAGGCCGACGAGACCCTGCTGGTCCAGTCCGGCAAGCCGGTCGGCATCTTCCGTACCCACGAATGGGCCCCCCGGGTCCTGATCGCCAACTCCAACCTGGTGCCGCAGTGGGCGAACTGGGAGGAGTTCCGGCGGCTGGAGGCGCTCGGCCTGACCATGTACGGCCAGATGACCGCCGGTTCGTGGATCTACATCGGTACCCAGGGCATCCTGCAGGGCACCTACGAGACCTTCGCCGCCGTGGCCGCGAAGAGGTTCGGCGGCTCGCTCGCCGGGACCATCACCCTCACCGCCGGGCTCGGCGGGATGGGCGGCGCGCAGCCGCTGGCCGTCACCATGAACGGCGGGGTCGTGATCGTCGTCGAGTGCGACCCGTCCAGGATCGACCGGCGGGTCGAGCACCGCTACTGCGACGTACGGGTCGACTCGCTGGACGAGGCCCTGCGACTGGCCGAGGAGGCGAAGGCCGCCCGCAGGCCGCTGTCGATCGGGCTCCTCGGCAACGCCGCCGACGTCGTACCGGAGCTGCTGCGCCGTGGCGCGCCGATCGACATCGTCACCGACCAGACCTCCGCGCACGACCCGCTGATGTACCTCCCGAAGGGGCTGGCCTTCGAGGATCTGGCCGCCGCGCGGGAGAAGGACCCCGCGGGGCTCACGGTGCGGGCCCGCGAATCCATGGCCGTCCACGTCGAGGCCATGGTCGGCTTCCAGGACGGCGGCGCCGAGGTCTTCGACTACGGCAACTCGATCCGCGGCGAGGCGGAACTGGCCGGCTACGCACGCGCGTTCGAGTTCCCCGGCTTCGTGCCCGCCTACATCAGGCCGCTGTTCGCCGAGGGCAGGGGACCGTTCCGGTGGGCGGCCCTGTCCGGCGATCCGCAGGACATCGCCCGCACCGACCAGGCCATCCTCGACCTCTTCCCCGACAACCAGCCGCTCGCCCGGTGGATCCGGATGGCCCGCGAGAAGGTGCACTTCCAGGGGCTGCCGTCGCGGATCTGCTGGCTGGGGTACGGCGAGCGGGACAAGGCCGGCGAGCTCTTCAACGACCTGGTGGCGCGCGGCGAGATCAGCGCACCGATCGTGCTGGGCCGTGACCACCTCGACTGCGGCAGCGTGGCGAGCCCGTACCGCGAGACCGAGGGCATGGCCGACGGCTCCGACGCCATCGCCGACTGGCCGCTGCTCAACGCCCTGGTCAACACCGCCTCCGGCGCCTCCTGGGTGTCGATCCACCACGGCGGGGGAGTCGGGATCGGCCGGTCCATCCACGCCGGCCAGGTCTGTGTCGCCGACGGCACCGCGCTGGCCGGGGAGAAGCTCAACCGGGTCCTCACCAACGACCCGGGAATGGGCGTCATCCGGCACGTCGACGCCGGCTACGACCGCGCCGCCGAGGTCGCCGCCGAGCGCGGTGTCCGCATCCCCATGGCGGAGGGGGGATGAGTGCCGCCGCACATTTGCCCTGACCACCCATACGCGGCCCCGCGCCACCCGCACCCCGCACCCCGCAGCCCTGGGCTCGCGGCTTGCGACTCGCGATCAGCGACCCGCTGCCGCGACCAGGTGGCCCTGACCCGATGGCCCGCGACCTGATTGCGCGCGACGACCCGCGACCTGACGGCCCGCGACCCGATTGCCCGCGACCCGCGTCCGGGTGGCCAGGGGCTGATGGCCCCACTGCCCGCACGGAACCTCTCCGTGATCATGCAATCGTTCGTCGAACGATTGCGTGATCACGGAGGGGCGAAGGCGAAGGCGAGGAGCGAAGGCGAGGGGCGACGGTGGACGCTGAGGTCTGCGATCTTGTGGTCCTGCGGCTTCGGCCGCGTCCATGTGGTCAGGGCAAATGGTATGCAGGGAGCACAGCTGAGCCGCCGCGCCGGAGCCGGGTCTGACCGGGCACCATGCCGAACACTCTGGGGAGAGATGACTTTCGAGAAGATGTGGGCGGCGCTGCTGCCGATCGGGCGGGACGCGGCCACCGGTGGCTACCACCGGTTCGCCTGGACGCCGGCCGAGCTGGAATGCCGTGCCTGGTTCCTGGGTGAGGCGGCCGCCCGGGGTCTGGAGATCGAGCAGGACCGCAACGGCAACCTCTTCGCCTGGTGGTATCCGGCCGGCGCCGCCCCGCGGGCCGCGGGCGCGGACGGAGTCCGGGCCGGGGTCGTCACGGGCAGTCATCTGGACTCGGTCCCGGGCGGGGGAGCGTTCGACGGCCCGCTCGGCGTGGTGAGCGCGCTGGCGGCGGTGGACCTGATGCGCGCCCGGGGCGTACGGCCCGTGCGCCCGATCGGGATCGCCGTGTTCGCCGAGGAGGAGGGCGCCCGGTTCGGGGTGGCCTGTCTCGGCTCCCGGCTGCTGACCGGCACGATCGACCCGCGGCGGGCCCGTGACCTGCGGGACGCCGACGGGATCGGCTTCGGCGAGGCACTGGCCCGTGACGACGGCGGGTGGGCGGCCGGATCCGGTCTGCCGGCCGGCGGGCCCGACCCGGCGGCGATCGGCAGGGACGAGGATCTGCTGAGCCGCATCGGGTGTTTCGTGGAGCTGCATGTCGAGCAGGGCCGGGCCATGGACGCCCCGGTGGGGGTGGCGAGCGCGATCTGGCCGCACGGCCGGTGGCGGTTCGACTTCGGCGGGCAGGGCAACCACGCGGGTACGACCCGGCTCGCCGACCGGCGCGACCCGATGCTGCCGTTCGCCCACACGGTGCTGGCCGCCCGGGCCGCCGCCGAACGCCATGACAGCCTGGCCACCGTCGGCAAGGTCACGGTGGTCCCCGGCGGGGTCAACGCGATCCCCTCCAGCGTGACCGCCTGGCTGGACGCCCGGGGCCCGGACGACCGGGCCGTGCGCGGCACGGTCGAGGAGATCGCCCGGGCCGCCGAGCTGGCCGCCGGGGACCACGGCGTCACGGTGCGGCTCGGCGAGGAGTCCTACACCGCCGTGGTGGCCTTCAACACCGCCCTGCGCGACCGGATCGCCGGCGTGCTCGGATCGGCCGGACCGGCCGGACCGAACGGCACGGCCGGACCGAACGGCACGGCCGGGTCGAACGGCACGGCCGGATCGGACCGCCCGCCGGTGCTGCCGACCGGGGCGGGCCATGACGCCGGCATCCTGTCCGCCCACCTCCCCACCGCGATGCTGTTCGTCCGGAACCCCACCGGGGTGTCCCACGCGCCGGAGGAGTACGCGGAGATGGCGGACTGCCTCGCGGGCGTCGAGGCGCTGGCGGCCGTACTGGAGGATCTGGCCTGCGACCAAGGCCAGGAACAGGCGCATTATGGGTGATATGAAGTGGCACGCCGAGCTTGCCTGGCTGGGCGATGAAGTCGCCGCCGATGTGCTCCTGGAGGCGAGCGGCGAGCGGTTCACGGCCGTGGCCGCCGGTGTGCCGGCTCCCGAGGGGGCCGTCAGGCTTCCCGGGCTGACCCTGCCCGGCCTGGCCGACGCCCACTCGCACGCCTTCCACCGGACCCTGCGCGGCCGGGCCCAGGTGGGCAGCGGGACCTTCTGGACCTGGCGCGAGCAGATGTACCGGGTGGCCGCCCGGCTCGATCCGGACTCCTACCACGCCCTGGCCCGGGCCGTGTACGCCGAGATGGCGCTGGCCGGGATCAGCTGCGTGGGCGAGTTCCACTACCTCCATCACGGGCCGGACGGCGTGCCCTACGGGAACCCGAACGCCATGGGCGAGGCGCTGCTCGCGGCCGCCGCCGACGCCGGGATCAGGATCACCCTGCTGGACGCCTGCTATCTCGCCGGTGGCATCGGACGGCCCCTCGAGGGCCCGCAGCTGCGGTTCGGGGACGGCTCGGCGGGCGGCTGGGCACGGCGCCTGGACGCGCTCTACGACCACGTCCACAAGGCAGGCACTCCGCACGCCCGGATCGGGGCGGCGATCCACTCGGTGCGCGCCGTACCGCGTGAGCAGATCCACGCCGTCGGCGGCTGGGCGGTGGAGCACGACGCACCGCTGCACGTGCACCTGTCCGAGCAGCCGGCCGAGAACGACGACTGCCTGCAGGCGTACGGGATGACCCCGACCCGGCTGCTCGCCGAGAGCGGGGCGCTCGGTGCCCGGACGGTCGCCGTGCACGCGACCCACCTCTCCGGCGAGGACATCGGGCTGCTCGGCGCCACCATGACCGGCGTCTGCATGTGCCCGACCACCGAGCGCGACCTCGCCGACGGCATCGGGCCGGCCGCCCGGCTGAGGGACGCGGGGGCGCCCATCTGCCTGGGCTCCGACCAGCACGCGGTGATCGACCTGTTCGAGGAGGCCAGGGCCGTGGAGCTGGACGAGCGGCTGCTGACCCGCCGGCGCGGCCACTGGCACGCGGGCGAACTGCTGGCCGCCGCCACCTCCAACGGCCACTACGCCCTGGGCTGGCCCGAGGCCGGCCGGCTCGAACCGGGCTCCTACGCCGATCTGGTCACCGTGTCGCTGGACTCGGTACGGCTCGCGGGGACCAAGCCGGCGTTCGCCGCCGAGTCGGCGGTCTTCGCCGCCACCGCGGCGGATGTCCAGAATGTTGTGGTTTCTGGTCGCCAGATCGTCCGCGACGGACGTCATCTGCTGATCGACGACGTCCCCCGGGCCCTGACGGCCGCGATCGACGCCGTGACGGGGGTACCACATGAGTGAGGGGCGCCGTTCCGCGCGCAAGCCCGCAGGCATGTCCGCGGGCAAGTCCGCACGCAAGTCCGCACGCATGTCCGCACATAGGCCCGGCTCACCGGTGGCCGAGCCGCGATCTGGGGAGAGCGGCTCGTGAGCCTGCTGATCAGGAACATCGGGGAGCTGGTCACCAACGATCCCGGGCTGGGGGAGGGGCCGCTCGGGCTGCTGCACGACGCCGCCCTGGTCGTGCAGTCCGGCCGGGTCGCCTGGGTGGGCGGCTCCGCGCAGGCGCCGGCGGCCGACCACGCCTACGACGCGGCCGGCCGTGCGGTGCTGCCGGGCTTCGTCGACTCGCACGGCCATCTGGTCTTCGCTGGGGAGCGGGCCGCGGAGTTCGCCGCTCGGATGGCCGGGCAGCCGTACGGCGCGGGCGGCATCCGCACGACCGTGGCGGCCACCCGGGCGGCCACCGACGGGCAGTTGCGCGCCAACGTCCGGCGGCTGGTCGAGGAGATGGGGCGGCAGGGCACGACGACCGTCGAGTGCAAGTCCGGGTACGGGCTGACGGTCGCGGACGAGGAGCGGGCCCTTCGCATCGCCGCGGAGATCGCCGACGAGGTCACCTTCCTGGGTGCTCACGTGGTCCCCGGCGAGTACGCCCACGACCCGGACTCCTACGTCTCGCTGGTGATCGGGGACATGCTGGCCGCCTGCGCGCCGCACGCCCGGTGGATCGACGTCTTCTGCGAGAGCGGCGCCTTCGACGCCGAGCAGACCAGGGCCATCCTGGAGGCGGGGGTGAAGAGCGGGCTCACCCCGCGGCTGCACGCCAACCAGCTCGGCCACGGCCCGGGGGTCCAGATCGCGGTCGCCTACGGCGCGGCCTCGGCGGACCACTGCACCTACCTGTCCTACGAGGACGTGGCGGCGCTGGCCGGCTCCGCCACGGTGGCCACCCTGCTGCCCGGAGTGGAGTTCTCCACCCGCCAGCCCTACCCGGACGCGCGGCGGCTGCTGGAGGCCGGGGCCACGGTGGCGCTGGCCACCGACTGCAACCCCGGGTCCTCCTACACCTCCAGCATGGCCTTCTGCATCGCGGTGGCCGTCCGCGACATGTTCATGACCCCGGCCGAGGCGGTCTGGGCGGCGACCGCGGGCGGCGCCCGCGCACTGCGCCGCGGGGACGTAGGGCATCTGGGCGTCGGCGCCCAGGCGGACGTGCTCGCCCTGGACGCGCCGTCGTACGTCCATCTGGCCTACCGCCCGGGAGTGCCGCAGGTGGCGGCCGTCTGGAAGGCCGGTACCCGCGTCCACTGATCACCGGGGCCGCACCCGCAGGCCAGGCCGGTGCCGGACCGCCCGGCACCGGCAGGGCCGATCCGATGTGATCCGGCGCGGTTCGTCCTGGCAGGTATGGATACGCTCAGCCGGGTAGAAGGAATCTCGTTGGCATCACGAGGGAGAGAATGATGGCCGAGTTCCTGACCGATATCAAGACGCTCCGTGAGCGGGCCCGGATGGAGATCGACAAGGGTCCCGTAACGGCGGCGTACGGCGCTGATCTGCCGAGGGTCATCCAGGTGCTCAACGAGGCCTTGGCGACCGAGATCGTCTGCGTGCTGCGCTACAAGCGGCACTACTACACCGCGTCCGGCATCCACGCGGGCACGGTGGCGGCGGAGTTCCTCGAGCACGCCGCGGAGGAACAGCAGCACGCCGACCTGCTGGCCGAGCGCATCGTGCAGCTCGGCGGCGAGCCGGATTTCGACCCGGACACGCTCTCCACCAGATCGCACGCCGAGTACGACGCGAGCACCGACCTCATCGAGATGATCAAGGAAGATCTGATCGCCGAGCGGGTCGCGATCGCCTCGTACACCGAGATCGTGCAGTGGCTGGGTGAGGGCGACCCCACCACGCGGAGGGTCTTCGAGCAGCTCCTCGCCCAGGAGGAGGAGCACGCCGACGACCTGCGCAGCCTGCTGGAACGCCTCCCGGGTGAGATCAAGTAGGGCTCAGGCAGAACTCGAACAGAACTCGAGCGGCAGGAGAGCACGGCCGCCCGGGGCCGCAAGGGCCCCGGGCGCCGGCCTGCCGCGGGTACCCCGGCAGGCGCCGGTGCGCCCGGCCTCGCCGCGCGGGCGCTCGTCTCACAGGTAGCGGCGGTTGACCCGGACGAGCGGCTCGCCGCCCGAGATGTAGTCGATGGCCGGCACGTCGGCGAGGAACAGCACATGATCCCCGGCCGGGACGCGCTGCCGGGTGCGGCACTCCAGCGCGGTCAGCCCGCCGTCCACGATCAGGGCGCCGCTGAGCGGGCCCCGGTGGTGGGCCTCGTTGGCGATCAGCAGCCGGGCGCTCGGCCGCCCCTGCGCGGCGAAGCGGCCCGCCAGCGCGCGCTGGCGGGCGGAGAGCACGGTGGCCGCCCAGTGGTCCTGCCGGTGCAGCACCTCGCCGAGATAGGACTCCGCGTCCACGGCGACGGCGACCATCGGGGGCTCCACCGACACCGACATGAAGGCGGTGACGGTGGTGCCGATGTCGTCGCGGCCGTCGCGTACCGTCACCACGACCACCCCGGTCGCGAAGCCCGCGAGGGCGTCGGTGAACTCCTGTGGATTCAGCGGATGGTCCAGTCGCCGGGCAGCATCAGCGGGCCTGCGGAGGGCAGGCCCAGCCGCGCGGCCAGCCCGGAGATCGGGCCCCACGCCTCCAGCCGGGCGCGGGCGGCCGTGCGGTCCTCGCTGGACTCGGCGGGTCGCAGGCGCTCCAGCGGAGAGCTGTGCGGATAGGAGCGGACCGGGGCGTCGGCCGCCAGGCCGGCCCTCTTGCGGGCCAGCGCGACCGCCAGCTCCAGCCCGCCCAGCTCGTCCACCAGGCCGTTGTCCTTGGCGTCCGCGCCCGTCCACACCCTGCCGCGGGCCAGCTCGTGGACGCGGTCCTGGGACAGGCCGCGGCCCTGTGCGGCCTTGGCCGTGAAGTCGTCGTAGATCCGGTCCATGAAGAGGTTGAGCCGCTCCAGCTCGCCGGAGGTGAAGTCGCGGGTGGTGGTGAACATCCGGGCATGCGCGCCGCTCTCGACGCTGCCCATCTCCACCCCGATCCGGGACAGCAGGTCGCTGATCACCGGCTTGCCGACGAACACACCGATCGAGCCGGTCAGCGTGCCCGGCTGGGCGACGATCACATCGGCCGCCATCGCGACGAAGTATCCGCCGGAGGCGGCCACGTCGCCCATGGAGACGATCACCGGCTTGCCGGCCTCGCGGGCCCGTACGACCTCGCGCCAGATGGCGTCCGAGGCGACGTACGACCCGCCGGGGCTGTCCACCCGGAACACGATCGCCTTGACCTTGTCGTCCTTGGCGGCCGAACGGATGGCCGCGGCCATCGTGTCGGAGCCGATCGCGCTGCTCTGGCCGGGCAGCGGGCTGCGGCCGCTGCGCCCGAGCCGGATCGGCCCGTGCCCCTGGACGAGGGCGACGACGTCCGGCCGGGTGGCGTGCGGCAGCCGCTCCACCAGGCCGTGGGTGCGGTTGTAGCGGGAGACGTAGCGCAGCAGCGCCTTCTCGCCCACCTCGCGCCGGATGTCGGCGTAGACCTCGTCGCGGTAGCCGAGCCGGTCGACCAGCCCCTCCTCGAGCGCCTCCGGGCCGAGCAGCGGGCCGCGGTCGATCAGCTCACGGACCTTGTCCTCGGTCAGGTTGCGGGACTCGGCCACCCCGGCGACGATCTGCTCGCCGATCGAGGCCACCAGGCGGGCCGAGCTCTCCGCGTGCTCAGGGGTGTAGGAGGTCTCGGTGAAGCTGTTGGGCGCCGTCTTGTACTCGTGGCGCTTGATGAAGCGGGGCGTGACGCCCAGCTTGTCCAGCGCGCCCTTGAAGAACGGCTCCTCCAGTGAGACACCGGTGAGCCCCACGTCGCCGGACGGCTGTACGTACACCCGCTCGAACGCGGACGCCAGGTAGTACGGGACCGTACCGAGCCCGGTCTCGCCGAACGTCTCGGCCCAGGCCACGGTGAGCTTGCCGGACTCCCGGAACGCCTGGACGGCCGCGCGCAACTCCTGGGCCTTGGCCAGTCCGACCCCGCTGCCGACCTTGACGACCAGGGCCTTGACCCGCGTGTCGCCGCGGGCCCGGCGCAGCCCGTCGAGCACATCGCGCAGATGCGGTTTGCGCATGCTCAGCAGCGCCGCCAGCGGGTCCGGGGGAGCGCCTTCGACCAGCCCCTCGGTGAGGTCGAGCTCGAGGATCAGAGGGGCGGTGCGCCGATCGCGCGCGTCCTGGAAGAAGTGAACGACTTTGCCGGGATCCAGATCCACCATGCGCAACAGCCTATTCCGTCATCCGGCACATCAGCGGCGGGCGAAAGCCTGATTCGCCGTCACACTGGCGGTGGCCTGCGCGACCAGTTTTCCGGCCGCGTCGGTGACCGTGGCGTTGCACAGCATCCGGGTACGGCCCGGATGCACGCAGACGCCGACGACCGTATGGGTCTGGCCGGCCCGCACCGGACGCACGTAGTCGACGCTCAGGCTGAGGGTCAGCATCGGCATGAACACCTCGCAGGTGCTGGCCCCCGCCAGGCAGACCGCGTTGTCCAGGATCAGCGCGATGTAGCCGCCGTGCACGGTGCCGCCCGGGTTGCAGAGCTCCTCGGTCGGCGTCCAGGAGATCTCCACCCGCCCCGGCTCGGCCCCCGCGATCACCTGCCCCACGTGCGTCGCCACATGGGACATCTCGGGGAACCGGCCGTCCCCGATCGCCCGGATCAGCTCGGCCCCGCTCAGGGTGTTCCACAGATCCGGATCCAGGTCCTGCAGATCCTGCTCGACGCTCACTGACGCTCCTCGCTCGGGGCTGCTCCCCTCGAAGGGTAAACGCCGTTCATGGCGCACCCGGTGTGCCCTTCGTCACGCGCGCCCCGCCCGCCCCGGGCTCCGGCCGTGCTCCGCGGGCCCGGCCGTGCCCCGCGCCTTCGGGCGTGCGACGCATGTCCGGCCCTGCGCCCGGGTCAGCTCTTGCGGAGGGTGCCGCTGTAGGTCTCGCCGCTCCCGGCGAGCCGGTAGGCGAGGGTGCCGTCGGCGTTGCTCTGCAGGGTCACCGTGCCGGTGGGGCACTGGGTCTCACCGGCGAGGTTCAGGTTGATGCCGGAGCCGGTGTCGCTGCTGAAGTTCAGATCCCCGGTGCAGGCGCCGGTGGAGAAGGTGCCCGCCGAGGACCCCTTGGTCAATACGATCTTGACGTTCTGGCTGGACCGGTTGATCGCCCCGCCGGTGACCTGGCCCGTCCACGTGCCCGCGTAGGCGGCCGGGACACCGTCGCCGGTCCCCCCACCGCCCGCGCCGCCGCCCTTGCCGAAGAAGTACCAGCCGCCGATTCCGGCCGCGACCAGCAGGGTCAGCACCATCAGCATGACACCCCACCGGCTGCCGCCTTCGGCGCCCTCCTGCCGTTCCTGTCGTTCCTGCCGCTCGTCCGGTCGCCGCGGCGGGCGGGTCTCATCGAGCTGATCGACACCCTGCGGGCGCAGCAGCCCCTGGTTCCAGGGGACCTGCGGGCCGGGCGGGGGAGCCGGCGGAGGCACGCTCACCGGCGGGTAGGACGGAGCGGGCTCCTGCTGGTACGGGAAGGCGCCGACCGGCGGCGCGTACGGCAGCCGGTCCTGGTCCACCGGCTGGTCCGGCGGCGCGGAGTCCGGCACCGGGACGGGAGGGTCGCTCTCCTGGGGGACCTGGGTGACGTCCCGCCCGGCGCCCGGCAGGTTGAGCGCGTTCTGGGCGGCCTGGGCCACCTGCGCGACGGCCTCCTCCTGGCCCAGCCCCACGGAGGGATCGAGCAGCCGGTCCAGCAGCGCGCGGGCGGTCGGCCGGTTGGCCGGGTCCTTGTCCAGGCAGGTCCGGATGACCGTGAGCAGCTTGTCCGGCACCCCGGTCAGATCGGGTTCCCGGGTGACGATGGCGGCGATGATCGAGGAGAGGTTCTGGCCGTGGCCGAACGGGGTCCGCCCGGTGGCGGCGAACACCATGGTGCCGGCCCACGCGAACACGTCGGAGGCCCGCGAGGCGGGCTTGCCGTCCAGCTGCTCGGGAGCCATGTACGAGGGGGTACCGATCAGCTGGCCGGTGATGGTGTCGGAGTCGGCCTGCCGGGCGATCCCGAAGTCGACCACCACGGGCCCGTCCGGGCCCAGCAGCACGTTGGAGGGCTTCAGATCGCGGTGCACCACGCCGGCGGCGTGGATCGCGGTGAGGGCCGTCGCGGTGCCGACCGCCAGCCGGTAGAGCCGCCCTCCGGTCAGCGGGCCCCTGTCCTGCACCCGGTCGTAGAGTGAGGGACCCTCGACGTACTCGCTGACCACGAACGGCTGCGGGCCGTCGACCGAGCCGTCCAGCACCTGCGCGGTGCAGAACTCGTCCACCTGCTGGGCGGCGGCCATCTCCTTCTTCAGCCGCTTGCGCGCCTCCGGGTCGGAGGCGGTCTTGAGCACCTTGACGGCGACCTGCTGGTCGCCGTTGGCGGGGTCCACGCCGAGGTAGACGATGCCCTGGCCGCCCTCGCCGAGCCGAGCGGTGATCCGGAACCGCCCGAGCCTGCGGGGGTCCTGGGGCTCCAGCGGAAGCACGGACATGACGGGTCTCCTCAGACTCAAGCTGCGCCACCCCCCGACGGCGCTCTCTACCGTACTGAATCGGCCGGTCGAAATGCCCCCCGCAAGGTCGTTCGCCGGTCCCGGACCGCCCACATCCCCGGGCGGCGGCCGGGAAGACGGCCGGAGGGTGGCCGGAAGACGGCCCGGAGGTGGCCGGAAGATGACGGCCGCGGCCGATCGCGGAGCCACTAGGGTCTGGTCCCATGGGTGACGGCGACGGCTGGGCGCGCTGCGACCTCGGCCACGTGCACTGGGGGCGGTACGGCGCCGCCGGGCTGCTGGTCTTCCACCGCGAGACCGCCGGTGAACCGTACGTCCTGCTCCAGCAGCGGGCCTGGTGGTGCAACGGCGGGGGCACCTGGGGGATGTTCGGCGGCGGCAGGCACAGTGGAGAGGACCCGGTGACGGCCGCGCTCCGGGAGACCGCGGAGGAGTGCACCCTCGACGTGACGGCCCTGCGGATCCATGGCTTCACCGTCGACGATCACGGCGGCGGCTGGGGGTTCACCACCGTGGTCGCCTCCATGGCGAGCCGCCCGGACGTCGGGCCCGCCTCGATGGAGACCCGCGACGCCGCCTGGGTGCCCGCCGCCCAGGTCGCCGGGCTGAAGCTGTTCGCGCCCTTCAAGGCCACCTGGCCTAGAATCAGGACCACGATGTCCCGGCTGGTGCTGGTGGTAGACGCGGCGAACGTCATGGGCTCACGCCCTGACGGCTGGTGGCGTGACCGCGCCGGCGCCGCCGAGCGGCTGCGCGACCGGCTCGCCCCGCTGGTCGGCTCCGGGGTCACCGGGCTGCCCGCGGGCGTCCCCGCGGCCGACCGGGCGTTTCCCGAGGTCGTACTGGTCGTGGAGGGCGCCGCCCGGCACGTTCCCGGCACCGAGGCGGTACGGGTTGTCCCGGCCAAGGGCAGCGGCGACGACGCGATCGTCGAGCTGGTCGCCGAGCGGGAACCGGACACCACCTATCTGGTCGTGACCGCCGACCGGGAGCTGCGGGCCCGCTCCGAGGCCGAGGGGGCCAAGGTCACCGGCCCCGGCTGGCTGCTGGACCGCCTCAGCTGACCGGTACCGCCTGAGCTGACCGGACCCCGCCGGGTCGACCGGGACCATCCGAGCAGACCGGGACCGGCCGGGCTGCACCGCCTGAGCCGAGGGGCCCGGCCCGGCGGAGGCCGGCGAGGAAGCGGCTCCAGGCCGGGCGGCCGAAGGTGAGCACGGGGCCGCAGGGGTCCTTGCTGTCGCGGACGGCGATCACGCGCCCCAGCGCGGCCACCTCGACGCAGGAACCGCCGTTTCCACCGCTTCGCCGTGACCTGCGCCAGCCAGCGCGGGGGCGTTCGGCACCGGTCACTCCCGGGTCCCCCCGTCGTCCGTGCCCCTGTCGTCCCCGGCCATGGTGGTCGCGACCCGCCTGACCAGGTTCCGGGACTCGTCGTGGCCGAGTGCCCGGGCACGCAGATGCTCGAACGCCCGTTTGTGGTCCTCGACGTCGGCCGGCCTGTCCAGGCAGAGGCCGCCGGTCCGATGCTCCAGGTAGGCGAGGTCGTAGGTGAGGTCTCCGCCGATCGGGATGGACAGGACCGCGAAGCCGCCCGCCTGCATCGCCGGATGGGCTCCCGCGGTGAACGGCAGCACCTGTACGGACACGTTCCGCTCGCGGGAGACCGCCAGCAGGTGCGTCAGCTGGCGGCTCATCGTGCCGGGGCCGCCCACCTGGTGGTGCAGGACGGCTTCGTGTAGCACGAACGACAGCCGCGCTCCGGTGCCGTCGCGCAGCCGCCGCTGGCGCTCCATCCGGACGGCGACCCGGCCGGCGGCCTCCCGCTCGGACGGCGGTGACGGCTCGGCCCGCACCATCGCCCGGGCGTACTCCTCGGTCTGCAGCAGGCCGTGCACGGCCGCCGGCTCGTACAGCCACTGGGTCGTGGCCTCGGCCTCCATGCCGAGGTAGACGTCGAAGCCCGGGAGCATCGAGTCGGCATGGGCGTGCCACCAGTTGCGCCGGCGGGCCTCCTTGGCGAGGACGCGCAGGGCCTGACGCTCGTCGGCGGAGGCCTGGTACAGCTCCAGGAGCTTCTCCAGCACCCGCTGGCTGACCGAGACCTGGCCGGTCTCCATCCTGCTGATCGTCGAGTCCGTGCGGGCGACCTGGTCGGCGGCCTCCAGCATCGTGTGACCCGACCGGTTGCGGAGCCGGCGCAGCTCGATCCCGAGCCGCAGCTTGCGCACCGTCGGGCTCTGTTCCGTCATCGCCTGCTCACCTTCCGTGTCGTACGGCCAGTGTGCTGAGCGGGCGCGGCGGCGGCAAGGGCTTTCCCGCGGGGTTCCGAGATGCAGTTGCATATCGCGCCTGCACCTGCATATCGTACGTTGAGTAGTCATACGACTACACAGAGTCCGGGGGTGCGTGTGAACCGAGGTGAGCAGCGATGTCCGAGGCCGAAGCACGGCGACAGATCGAGACCTGCCTGGCCGAGCTCCACCGGCATCTGGAGGGGCTCGGGGTGACGGTGACCCCGATCCGCGACGAGGAGGGGCGGGCCTGCCTGGAGGTGTACGACCGGTACGCCCGGCGCCGCCGGGTGC
This sequence comes from Actinomadura scrupuli, assembly GCF_050971785.1. Lineage (NCBI taxonomy): Bacteria > Bacillati > Actinomycetota > Actinomycetes > Streptosporangiales > Thermomonosporaceae > Actinomadura > Actinomadura scrupuli. Next base: position 1,374,164 of record NZ_JBPCCU010000002.1, read on the forward strand.
AGGTGTTCGCGCAGTTCTTCTGGTTCGTCTGGGGCGCGGACCACGATGAGCGCGGTTCGGTGTTCCAGCCCGCGCAGATCGCCGAACGGCTCGCCCGTCTCGCGCTCGGGCCGGGCTGGCTGCCCGAGCAGGACCCGGGCGACCTCACCCGGGCCCTGCGGCGGTTCCTCCGCTGAGGGCAGGAGCCGACGGCCACCGCCGGCCGGGCGCCGGGGGAACGACCCGGCGGCGGTGGCCGGGCGGTGGTGGGCCGGGCGGTGGTGGCCGGGTGGTGGTGGGCCGGGCGGTGGCCGGGCGGCGGGGGATGGCCGCCGCCCGGTCGTGCAGGAGTCTCGAGCCGGCCCTACTCGGGCACCAGCCAGACGGCGCCCAGCGGCGGCACCCGCAGGACCGCCGAGGCGGGCTGGCCGTGCCAGGGCTCGTCCAGCGCTTCGACCTGGCCGAGGTTGCCGACCCCGCTGCCGCCGTACTCGAAGGCGTCGGTGTTGAGGATCTCGCGCCACCGGCCGGAGGAGGGAAGGCCGACCCGGTAGTCCTCGTGGGGCTGACCGGCGAAGTTGGTGACGCAGGCGAGCACGGAGCCGTCCGAGCCGTACCGCAGGAAGGAGAGCACGTTGCCGGCGGCGTCGTTGGCGTCGATCCAGCGGAAGCCCTCGGGGTCGTTGTCGCGGGTCCACAGCGCGGGCGTCGACCGGTAGGCCCGGTTGAGGTCGCGGACCAGGCCCTGCACGCCGGAGTGATAGGAGTCGTCGAGCAGCCACCAGTCCAGCGACCGCTCCTCGGCCCATTCGCCGCCCTGGCCGAACTCACCGCCCATGAACAGCAGCTGCTTGCCCGGATGCGCCCACATGTAGGCGAGCAGGGTGCGCAGGTTGGCGAACTTCTGCCAGGTGTCGCCGGGCATCTTCCCCAGCAGCGACCCCTTGAGGTGCACCACCTCGTCATGGGACAGCGGCAGCACGTAGTTCTCGGAGAACGCGTAGACCAGCGAGAAGGTGATCTCCCCGTGGTGGTAGTTGCGGAAGATCGGCTCGTGCTCCAGATAGCCGAGCGTGTCGTGCATCCAGCCCATGTTCCACTTGAAGCCGAAGCCGAGACCGCCCAGATGGGTCGGGCGGGAGACGCCGGGCCAGGCGGTGGACTCCTCGGCGATCGTCATGATCCCGGGCGAGCGCTTGTAGCAGGTGGCGTTCATCTCCTGCAGGAACGAGATCGCCTCCAGGTTCTCCCGGCCGCCGTAGACGTTGGGCGTCCACGAGCCCTCCTCGCGGGAGTAGTCGAGGTAGAGCATCGAGGCGACGGCGTCCACCCGCAGCCCGTCGATGTGGAACTCCTCCAGCCAGTACGAGGCGTTGGCGACCAGGAAGTTGCGCACCTCCGAGCGCCCGAAGTCGAAGACGTAGGTGCCCCAGTCGGGATGCTCGCCGCGCAGCGGATCGGCGTGCTCGTAGAGCGGCGTGCCGTCGAAGCGCGCCAGCGCCCACTCGTCCTTGGGGAAGTGCGCGGGCACCCAGTCGACGATCACGGCGATGCCGGCCTGGTGTAGCCGGTCGATCAGATACCGGAAGTCGTCGGGACTGCCGAACCGCGACGTGGGGGCGTAGTAGGAGGTGACCTGGTAGCCCCAGGACGGCCCGTACGGGTGCTCGGCGACCGGCAGGAACTCCACATGGGTGAAGCCGAGATCGGTCACGTAGCCGACCAGCTCCTCGGCCAGCTCCCGGTAGCCGAGGCCCTGCCGCCACGAGCCCAGGTGCACCTCGTACACGCTCATGGGCTCCTCCACCCACGAGCGGCCCTTGCGCGCGTCCATCCATTCGGCGTCGCCCCACTGGTGCGAGGAGCTGAACACCCTCGAGGCGGTCTTGGGCGGGACCTCGGTGGCCCGAGCCATCGGATCCGCCTTGCGGCTCCAGACCCCGTCGGCGCCGAGGATCTCGAACTTGTACGCCACGCCGTCGCCGACGCCGGGCACGAACAGCTCCCACACGCCGGTGGACCCGAGCGACCGCATGGGGTGGGCGGTGCCGTCCCAGTGGTTGAAGTCGCCGATGACCCGGATGCCGCGTGCGTTCGGCGCCCACACCGCGAAGCCCGTCCCGCTGACCGGCCCGAACGCGGACGCGTAGGTGCGGACGCGGGCACCGAGCGCCTGCCAGAGCTCCTCGTGCCGTCCTTCGCTGATCAGGTGCAGGTCGAGCTCGCCCAGCGTCGGCAGGTGGCGGTACGGATCGTCCTGGACGAGTTCGGGTCCCTCCCCGTATGTCACGGCCAGCCGGTAGTCCGGCACGGCCAGCGGCGCCGCGTCCGGCGCGCCCTCCGCCAGGGGCGTGCCCTCCGGCAGGGTGCCCGCGAAGACCCCCGCGTGCACGTGCCGCAGGGGGTGGCGGCCGCCGTCGGGCAGGACGACCTCGACGGTCTCGGCCAGCGGTCTCAGGGCCCGGACCGTGATGCCGTCACGGTCCCGGTGGGCGCCCAGGATCGCGTGCGGATCGTGGTGCTCGCCGCCGACCAGCCGGTCGATTTCTTCGCGCGTGACCCGTGCCATGGCGTCGGGGGCCTCCTCGTCCGTGAATCGCTGGATGTCGCAGGATCAGGTGTTCAACCTATGCCGTGCCCCCTGTGCGGCAGGTTTCACTTCGTACGGTTTGCGGGTTCTTGGCAAGAGTCCGGTCAGAGTCCGGATCAGGGGCCGATCACTCGCCGGTCACAGGTCGATGGAGTAGTCGAGGATCACCCGATCGGCAGGGATGACGATGTCGCGGCAGACCTCCAGCACCCGGCCCTCGGACAGCATCCGCCGGGTGATGGCGAAGACGGGGACGCCGGGGGCCATCCGGAGCGTCTCGGCCTCCTCCGGGGTGGGCATCCGCGACCGCACGGACTCCTCCACGCGCGTCGCCGGATGGCCGAGGAAGGCCAGCTGGGCGGGTGTGCCACCGGGCCAGGGCTCCCGGGCCGGATCCGCCACGGGAGTGTCGGCGACCACGTCCCACGGGAGGTAGTTGACCGAGATCTGCTGCGGGTTCCCGCGAGCGTAGAACACGAACCGGCGGCGCAGCAGCACCGTGCCCACCGGCAGTTCGAAGAGCGCCGCCAGTTCCTCCGCCGCCCGGACGCGGGAGTAGACGCGGTCCAGCCGGTACTCCTGCCAGGTGATCCGCTGGTCGTGGGTGAAGGAGGTCGCGGGCGCCGGGGGCGGTGACACCGCGCCGGGCTCCTGTCCCGTCTCGACCCGGTATCTGTCCATGGCGACCCGGCGGGCCGGTGGACGGACCTGGACGATCGTGCCGCCGCCACGGCGGGTCTCCACCAGGCCCTCTCCGCGCAGCAGTGCGATGGCCTGCCGGATCACGATCTCGGAGACGCCGTGGGTGGCGGCCAGCGCGGACATCGTCGGCAGCCTGGACCCGGGGGGATAGCCGCCGTCCCGGATCCCCTCCCTGAGTTCGTCGGCGATCCGGTGGTAGGCCGGGCGGTCCGGCATGGGCCTCACCTCCGATTCGGGCTACCGGCGGGGGGATGGTCCGCTTACGGACAGCTTGACGTCTCTCTGTCTGTGTATCACTTTCGTATACAGAAGGCATTCCTCGGGGAAGGGACTACCCAGATGGGAGACTTCGAGGATCTCAAGGCCGCCATCGAGGCCGAGTTCCCTGGCTGGCTGGTGTGGCGCAGCGATGCGGGTCGCTGGTACGCCACACGCAGCGGGGACCTGTCGGACGCACAACTACAAGCCGGATATGCGATGACCGTCGCCGCGGACGATCACTCCGGCCTCCGTCACCTGCTGGTCGGTCAGATGCGCGAGGACCAGATGTGACGCCTCGGGTCCCGGTCCGCTGACGGGGGCGGACCGGGCCCCGGGGTACAGCGGGGACGATAGATACCCCTGCTACTGCGGATACTGACCAGTGTCGGCCGGAGTAAGGTCCCGGCGGTTCACAGCAAACCGTGAAGTTCGAAGTCCGAACTTGCACCGATCCGGGGGCGTTCTAAGGGATGTGGCACGATCCGGCCGCCTGGCCGGGCCACCCGCTCTCAGGAGGGCTCCGTGGACGGCTCCAGCCGGACTAGCGTTACCCCCGTGACCATGCTCACGCCCCGGCAGGGCCGGCACGGGAAACGCCGCCGGCGCGCGCTGTTCTTCGTCGCGCTGATCGGCGGCCTGGCCGGGGTCCTCGCCGCGGCCGTCTTCCTGGCGCTCACCGGGGACGACGACGAAAAGGTCCCGGTGGGCACCGCCGCCAAGGAGGTCGGCACCGTCGCCGGCGGAGCGCCCGAGTCCTGGCCGGCCTGGGGCTTCACACACACCCAGAACAGCGCGGACGGGCCGCAGGGCTTCGACCAGGCGCGCGCGGCCCTCGCCGCCCGGCCGTTGGTGCAGGTGCAGTCGATCATGGGTTGGGGCACGGACAACCCGGAGCCCGCCAACGGCTCGTTCAACTTCGCCAGCCTGGACAAGCGCATCCAGCTGATCCGTGACACCAAGGGCACACCGGTGATCACCCTGTGCTGCTCACCCGACTGGATGAAGGGCGGCGCGCAGGGGCAGACCGACTGGTCGAAGCTCGAGACGGCCCCCTCGCCCCAGCACTACGACGACTTCGCACAGCTGGCGGCCAAGGTCGCCGCGCGCTATCCGGACGTCAAGTACTTCGTCGTCTGGAACGAGTTCAAGGGCTTCTTCGACAACGGCCGCAACCGCTGGGCCTACGAGGACTTCACGACGTTCTACAACAAGGTCTACACCGCGTTGAAGAAGGTGAACTCCGACATCAAGGTCGGCGGACCGTACATGGTCATGAACAGCAACGCCCCGAGCCACCCCGAGCGGTCGGCCGTCCGCGGCAGCTGGGGGAGCCTCGACCCGCGGGTCGTCGACGCGGTGCGGTACTGGATGAAGAACAAGAAGGGCGCCGACTTCCTCGCGGTCGACGGCTGGTCACTGCCCGAGCAGCGCGACGCCCCGATCGACGAGTTCGCCGTGCTCAGCAAGTTCTCCGACGTCACCAGGTGGTTGCGCGGGCTGGCCGGCGACCTGCCGATCTGGTGGGCGGAGTGGTACGTCGAGCCGGAGGGCGCGGGCTGGACCGACGAGCACCTCGGCGCCGTGCAGGCGGCCGCGATGATGGAGCTCATCAGGGGCGGCGCCGCCACCGCGCTCTACTGGAGCCCGCAGACCACGACCGCGACGGACTGCACGGGGTGCCTGTTCTCCGGCGCCCAGTCCGGGGGCAAGGGCACTCCCACCCTGACGATGTTGCAGAACTTCGCCAAATGGTTCCCCCCGGGCACCAAACTGATAGGCGTGAAGAGCAGCAATGCCGCGGTGCGGACGCTGGCGTCGCCCCGGCAGATACTGGCCGTCAACACCGGTGAGGGGCCCGCCACGAGCGAGGTCGACGGCAAGAAGCTCGACCTCGGCCCCTACGAGGTCCGCTGGATCGGCAGATGAGGAGATCCACCGTGGCGCCGGACTCCCCGCTCGCGGACATCGACCTCGTGAGCATGGAGTTCTGGGGCCGTACGCCCGCCGAGCGGCACGCCGCCTTCGCCCGGCTCCGGGCGCACGACGGCCCGGTGTTCTTCGCCGAGCCGCGGATCCCCCTGCTGCGGGCCGGAAAGGGCTTCTACGCGCTCGTCCGGCACGCGGACGTGCAGGCCGCGAGCCGCAACGCCAAGGTGTTCAGCAGCGAGCCCGCCGCGACCTCACCGGAGCCGCCCCCCTGGCTGGCGGCCGTGTTCGGTACCCCCATGGTCAACATGGACGATCCGCGTCATGCCCGGTTGCGGCGCATCGTCTCCCGTGCCTTCAGCCCCCGGATGCTGTCGAAGATCGAGGCGGACATCCAGGTCACCGCCACCCGCATCGTCGACGACGTCCTCGCCTCCGGTGCCGGCGACTTCGTCGAGCAGGTCGCCGCGCGGCTGCCCATCAACGTCATCTGCGCGATGATGGGCGTCCCCGAGGACCTGCGGCCGTACGTCCTGGACCGCATCGACGCGATGACGGAGTACTCGGGCGTGCGCGGATCGCTGCTGCACCCTCGCACGCTGCGGCTGCTGGCGGGCAACCTCAAGGCCATCGTCGACCTGCACCGGCTGGTCGCCCGGCTCGGCCGGGCCCGGCTGGAGGAGCCCGCAGACGATCTGGTCTCGGCCCTGGTCAACGCCAACGTCGACGGTGAGCGGCTGTCGGTCAAGGAGCTCGGCTCCTTCTTCGACCTGCTGCTCGTGGCGGGCAACGAGACGACCCGCAACGCCCTGGCCCACGGGCTGAAGCTCTTCACCGACCACCCGGACCAGCGGGCCCTGCTGCTGGCGGACTACGAGGCGCGGATCGGCGGCGCGATCGAGGAGATCGTCCGCTACGTCTCGCCGATCATCCAGTTCCGCCGGACTCTGACCGAGGACCACGAACTGGGCGGGCACACCTTCAAGGCCGGCGAGAAGGTGGTGCTGTTCTACCTCGCGGCCAACCGCGACGAGGACGTGTTCACCGACCCGGACGCGTTCGACATCACCCGCTCGCCCAACCCGCACGTGGGTTTCGGCGGGCCCGGTCCGCACCTGTGCCTGGGCGCGAACCTCGCCCGCATGGAGCTGAAGATCATGTTCCGTGAGCTGTTCACCCGGCTCCCGGAGATCCGCGCCACCGGCGAGCCCGAGCTGCTGCTGTCCAACTTCGACAACGGAGTGGTCCGCCAGCCCTTCGCCTTCTGATGCGCCTTATGTTGCGGGGGCGGGGTGCTGTCTTCCCGTCGCATTTGCCCTGACCACCGATACGCGGCCTGGGGCCGCTCGGCCGGTTGATTTGGTCGCGGCCGACGTGACCTCGTCGTTCGGCGGGTGGCCGGGACGGGATGCGGGTCCGGCGGGTGGCCGGGACGGGATGCGGGTCAGGGGTGGAAGATCCACTCGTCGTTCTCCTCGGGACCGGCGGCGGGGACGGCCGGGATCGAGGGGGCTGGCCGGCGGGGGACGACCGCCGGGAGTACGGGGGGCCTGCGGCGGGCCCGGTGCACGAGGGCCGCCAGCAGCATGAGGCCGGAGACCACGAAGACGGCGACGAGCCCCCAGCCGGGCGACCAGAGTCCCGTCACGAGCATCACCCCGGCCACCGCGCTGACCAGGGCGGGGCTGGCCGCGCTGGCGACGACCAGCCGGCCGATCGGGTCCAGCCCGGGGACGAGCGACCAGAAGGCGTAGGCCGGCAGGCCGAAGATGAGCAGCACCAGCAGCAGTGTCATCAGGAAATGCTCGCGAATCTCTCGACGATGACCGCCAGGACACCGATGAACAGCGGGATGGTCACCACGGTCAGCGGGCGGAGCCGCCGGTACTCGGCGGGGACGAACCGCAGCCTGCGCAGTTCCCGCGCCATCAGCACGCCGAGCAGCACCGGCAGATAGATCAGCCCCGCCGGGGTCCACGGCGAGGACCGCAGTCCCAGCCCGGCGGGCGCCGGCACGGGCGGGTTCGGCTCGGCAGGCGGGTTGCGCAGCGCGTAGACGGCGGCGTCGCGGTCCGCGAAGACCACCCTGATCTCGGGGGAGGCGGCCAGCGCGGCCCGCAGCCGGGTCCCGTAGTCGGCCGGCAGGCCGGAGGTGAGGTGCTGGTACTGCTCGTGGCTGCGGGTGGTGACGAAGAAGCCGCCCGGCCCCTGGGCCTTCATCAGGGTCAGGATCCGGGTGATGTCCGCCGGATTGTTGCGGTTCACCACCACCGGGGTCCTGGTGAACCGCTCCCAGCTCCGGTAGGACCACGGCATGACGGGTTCCCCGCCCACCGCCGTCGGGTCGTCCGCGCTGTACCAGACGATGCCCACGGCGCCCTTCGTCTGGCGCAGCGTGACGTCGAAGGCCTTCACGTCACTGGGATGCACCTGCTCGTAGGCCTCGTTGCCGTACCGCACGGTGAGAAAGCCGAACGTCATCAGCAGCCCGAACACCGAGGCGGCCAGGACGGCCGGCCAGTGCCTTCGCCGTCCGGCCCGCAGCCAGCCCAGCCGGATGCGCACGGCCGGGTCGCGCACCGCCGGGGCGTCGAAGGCCGCGGGGAAGAACAAGTACGAGATCAGCAGGCAGGCCGCCGGCAGCATGAAGAAGTAGATCCGCAGCGCCAGCTCGCCGCCGTAGTTCTGCAGTCCCAGCGTGGTGAACGGCACCAGCATCAGGACCAGGGCGACCCGGTCGTCGATGCCGCGCCAGCGGCGCCGCAGCAGGCCGAACCCGGCCAGCAGCATCAGCACCAGCGCGATGACGATGCGCAGCTTCTGGACCTCGGCCGTCTCCGGGCTGGTCTGGCTGATCCGGTCGCCGACGCTCTGGTTGAAGTTCTGCCAGAACTTGCCCAGGCCGCCGAGGAGCTCGCCCTTGCGGCTGGACCAGTAGGCGACGGTCATGAAGCTGACCCAGGCGGCGTAGATGACCCCGGTCAGGAAGGGCAGGCCGCGCAGGTTGCACCGGCGGGCCACCACCAGCCCGAAGCTGGCCGCCGTCATCAGGAACGGGGTGAGCTGGTGGTCCGCGGTGCCGACCACGATCAGCACCACGAGCAGGACGAACAGGATCCGCCGCTCCCGCAACGGCACCCGGGGGACCGGCAGCTCACCGGGGTCCTTGGGCCCGAAGAGCACGTTGTAGATCCGCCAGAACGCCCCGGTGCGCTCGGCGGTCTCCGCGCTGCGGCGCCGGCCCGAGCGGCGGGTCGACTCGTCCTGGTGACGGAACCAGTTGACCAGGATCGCCACGAAGTAGAGATAGAGCAGGTACGCGAACGCCTGCGGCGACAGGTAGTCCTGGCCCACCCAGTTGGCCACCACGAACAGCCATGCGGCGAACCACTTGGCCCGCCAGGTGGCCCGCAGCACCCGCAGGATGAGCATGTACGGGACCAGGTACATCAGCTCGGTCAGCGGCGGGGCCCAGCGCAGGATCGGCTCGATGTCGTTCTGCCCGACGGCCTTCATGAGGAAGGCGATGAACGCGAAGAAGCCCGGGGTGCTGAAGCGCGCGTCCAGCAGGGCGTCGGTGGTGTGCGTGCGGGCGATGTACTCGATCAGCCCGGCGTGCTGCCAGGCCGTGGGGAACCGGGCGTACGCCTCGAGCGACTGGGCCACGGTGTGCAGGGAGAACAGCAGCACCAGGATCTGCACGGTCAGCAGCATCCGGTGCGGCCGGCTGAAGCCGAGGGTGAGCAGGAACGCCAGGACCAGCAGGACCGCGCCGAGCAGGGTGAGGACCGGCAGCACCCCGATCAGCCCGTAGCCGTTCATGGCGTCGAGGTGCACGCCGCCCAGCGGGGCCCAGAACAGCGTGGTGCCCACGGCCACGAGCAGGCTCACGCCCAGCACGGGTCTGCGGCGGAGGTGGTGGTGGCCGGGGTCGGGCGGTCTGGAGGGAACCGCCTCGACGTTCTCAGCCTCGCGAGCCGTCACGCTCAAGTGATATCCCGCTCGGGTCCGGTCGCGGAAGGCCGCGGTTCGATCTCGTCGCCCGGACCGGCGTCGCCCCCGCCGTCGACAGAGCCGTCGCCCCCGCTGTCGACAGAGCCGTCGGCCGCGTCGCCGGGAGCGGGCGCCGCCGCGGCCCGGCGCAGCGCCGGATAGATGAAGGCGGCGACGGCCGTGTTCACCCCGAGCACCATGAAGCCGATCGTGATCAGCCGGGACGGGTCGATGAAGGCGAAGACCAGCGCCAGCACGCCGAGGAACCGCAGCCCCTGGAGCAGCGCGATCAGGCGGGTCCGGGACTGGACCCGCAGCACGCCGCAGTACAGCTCGATCAGCGCCTTCGGCAGGGTCGCCACCGCCAGGATCTGCAGCAGCGGGGCGCCCTTGGCGGCGTAGCCGTGACCGAGCACCCCCAGCGCGAACGGAGCGCACAGCACCACCAGCACGATGACCGGGATCAGCAGCGTGTACGTGCGGCGCAGCGCCGCCCGGGTGGACCCGGCCAGCACGGTGGCGTCGAAGGAGCCCTCCACCGTCAGCGACAGCGACAGCGTGAGCGCCAGCAGGTCGAGCATCATCCCCAGCGCCCAGGCCATCTGGAAGTAGGCGTTGCTGGTGGAGTCGATGTGCGCCGCCACGATCACCGGGATCAGGCTGATGGCGGCGTACTGGAAGAGGCCGCCGAGGTAGCCGCCGCCGAGGTACCGCCAGATGTCACGGTAGGTGGGCCGGTCGCCACGCCCGGAGTTCAGCCGGGCGTGCGCGGGGACGAGCCGCCCGAAGATGAAGGCGTTCACCGGCACCAGGGCGACCATGACCGGGATGAACCACGAGAGCACGACCCCGTCGTGCGGGAAGGACATCGCCAGCACGAGCAGCAGCACGAGCTTGGTGGCGCCGAACACGGTGTTGACCACGGGCACCCAGCCGGCCCGGCGCAGGCCGGTGAAGACCCCCTCCTGCTGGTTGAACAGGTTCCACGCGACCGCCATGGCGATGAACCACAGCCCCGGCCAGAACCCGTGCAGATGCTGGAACGAGGGGCCCCACCAGTCGAGGGTGAGCAGGAATCCCAGGCCGAGCAGCGCGGCGGCGCCGGCCCCCAGGGCATAGGCGCCGGCGACCAGCAGCCCCGTCTTGCTGGCGCTCTGCGGGATGAACCGGATGAGCAGGAAGTTCAGCATCGTGACGCCGCCGACGAACATGATCGCCTGGATCTCGGCCCAGTTGCGGCCGACGTCGGCGTCGCTGTAGGCGACGGCGCCCAGCGTCCAGTAGGCCAGTCCCAGCAGGCCGGTGAGCCCGCCGTTGGCCATCAGGGCGTAGGCGTTGCGGAAGAGCGGGTTGGCCAGCTCGCCGCGCAGGGCCGACAGCCGCCGCGGGGCCTGGATCGGATCGGACGCTCCCACCGGATCGACTGCGGGATCCACCATGGGTTCAACCATGACGGTTCGGCCGGCGTACTGCATAGCGCGTTCTGCGCACGATCGCGTATCCCTTCGTGAGCGCCCGGTCCCGCAGGTACGCCAGCGGGACGCCCCGGCCCTCCACGACCCGGCCGAAGCGCTCCAGGGACGTCGACCACCGCACCGTGAGCCGGGGGAGGGCGAGCTCGTCGTGCCGGCCGGCGGCCAGATCGTTGGCGACCGCGCAGGCGGCCTCGTAGCCGGCGGCGCGCACCTCCCGCCGCACCCGGGCACTGGAGTAGCCGTAGGGGTAGGCCATCGTGGTGACGGCGCGGCCCAGCCGATCCTCGAGCGCCTCCTTGTTGCGGGTCAGCTCGTCCCTCAGCGGCCCGTCGGCGAGCTGGTCGAGCTGGGGGTGGCTGTGGCTGTGCCCGCCCATCTCCACGCCGTGCTCGACGGCCTCACGCACCTGGCTCCACGACAGCATCCGGTCCAGCGGCCGGCCCGCCGCGTCCGCGCCCGCGTCGGCCAGCCAGCCGGTGGTGACGAACACGGTCGCGGGGAAGCCGAGGTCGTCGAGCACGCCGAGCGCGTTCTGGTAGAAGTCGGCGTATCCGTCGTCGAAGGTGATGACCACCGGCTTGTCCGGCAGCCGCCCGCCCGAGCCGTAGCCCGTCCCCTGACCGGAAGGGTCCTGCGGCGACCGCAGGAGCGCGGCCAGCCCGCCGAACGACAGGGGCGTGAACCCGCGGTCCTTGAGCAGGGCCATCTGGTCGGCGAAGGCACCGGGCCGGACGGCGAGCGGGGCGGTCCCGGGCGCCGGCCGCTCGTGGATCGAGTGGTACATGAGGATCGGGACCCGGGTCATTACGCGGTGTCCCCGGTGCGCGCGCCCGCCCGGGCGTGGCCGGCGGCGCCGGCGCGGCGGGCGGACACGGTGCCGACGGCATAGCCCCAGGCGGTGTAGCCCAGGCCGATGGTGATGGCACCGGCCCGGCCCAGCCCCGCCGGGTCGCCGCGGAAGGTGTCCCCGACCCCCCGTACCGCGCCCCGGGGCAGCGTCCTGAGCGCGTGGGCACGCTCGTTGGCCAGGCCGTCGCCGCTGCCGACGCTCTGCGCCACCAGCGCCTTGGACAGCCCCTCGGCGAAGCAGCGGGTACGGAAGTAGCGGAAGCGGGCGCGTTCGGCGGGGACCCGGTGCCAGATCACCGCGCGGTCGTCGAAGAGCATCACCGCGCCGGGGCTGCGCTGGCCCAGCCGGATGCAGAACTCGGTCTCCTCGCAGCCCAGCGGCCGGTTCTTGTGGTGGGTGCGGCCGATGCCGGAGTGGAAGCCGCCGGTGATCTCGAACGCCTCCCGGCGGAACGAGGCGTTGCCGCCCAGGACGTTGCGGACCGGACCGGCCACCATGCCCCGGTAGGTGCCGCCGACGGTCCAGTCGAACTCCTCGGGGAACCAGCGGGGGCGCCGGCCGACCTCGGTGTGCTCGCGGAGCAGGCCCGCCTGGTCCTGGTGGATCTCGCGGGCGGTCGGGGAGCCGGGCCACAGCGACAGGGTGCGCCCGCCGACCGCCATGACCTTCTGGTCGGCGTACCCGGCCGCGAAGACGGTCAGCCAGTCCCGGTCGGCCACCGCGTCGTCGTCGAGGTAGGCGACCACGTCACCGCCCGCGCGGGCGGCTCCGGTGTTCTTGCCGCCGGACAGCCCGCGGCCCTCCTGGTTCTCGATGACGACCACGTCCGGCAGCGCGTGCCGGAGCCTGCCGAACAGCTCGGGATTGTGGTCGACCGAGACGATGATCTCGTACGGCTGGTGGCGCTGGGCGCGGACGGACGAGACCGCGGCGAGGATGTCGTCCCAGCGCTTCTCGGTGAAGACGCAGATGACGACCGAGATGGAGGGGGTCACGGGGACGGTCACCTGGACCTCGTCACGAGGGCGCGCGCCTTCGCGTAGGTCTTGAGGACCTTGTCGGCGCGGGCGTAGAGCCGGGGATTGTCGAGTGCGGCGTTGCGGGCGCGGCTGAGCGGCACGGTGCGCACCCAGTGCACGCCCGCACCGGCGGACGGCCGGGTCACCCGGCCCTCGGCGATGGGGATCTCGCGGCTCTTGAGCCACTCCTTGAACTCCTTGCCCCCACGGCCCATGGCGATCTCCGTGACGCCGTGCTCGGCGCAGCCCTGGGCCAGCCGCAGGTGCCCGATCATGCCGGGGGAGTACCTGGCGTACGCGGTGTCGTAGGCCGGGAACCAGCCGGCCATCACGGGCCCGTTGCGCAGCCCGAAGTGCATCGACACCGGCTTGTCGCCGGCGGACAGCACGCTCAGTACCCCGAATCCGCTCTGGTGGAAGTGCTCCATCAGCCGCACTATCAAGGGCCGTGCGAACCGGTCGGTCCGCCCCGTGCGGTTGTACTGATCGGACTTCCAGGCCATCAGCAGGCGGAGTTCGGCCGGGTCGGCCGAGGAGAAGGTGTAACGCACCTCGCCCTCCTCCCGTCCGAGCTTGCGCTCCTTGTAGCGGATGGTCTTGTGCGTCTTGGGCGCCAGCTTGCGGGCCTCTTCCTGGTAGACGCCGAAACCGGCGCTCAGGTCGATGATCGGCTCGACTCTTTTGACGGTCTGGTACGGCGCGAACATCCGCTGGTGGCCGAGCAGGTGGTCGAAGTCCCACACGCCCAGCCCGCACGCCTTCAGCAGCGCCCGCGGGTCCAGGTCGAGGTCGGGGGCGGCGACGATGCCCTGCAGGTCGGTGAGGCCGAAGCCGACCGGGTGCCCGATGCCCGGTGCCTGCTTCTCGTAGGGGAAGAACGCGACAACGTCCGGGCCATCGCTGACGACGGCGACCCGGACGTTGGGGCGGAGGCGGCCGACTCCGAGGGTGAACTCCGGTGCGAGGAACGGGTTGCCCAGCAGCGGGTCGGCCTGTTGCAGAGCCCGCCATCGCTCGACCTCGGTCTCGCCGAGGTCGAGCGGGTGGGCGACGTCTATCTTCATCGGGTGATCTTCACCTGCTCTGGGCCCCGTCCTGGACCGCGTGGGCGAACGCGGCCGCCCGCCAGCTCGGCGAGACCGGCTCCAGCGGCTGGGTCAGCTCGGTGGTGTCGGTCAGCTTGCCCTGGAAACGCAGGCTCAGCATGGTCCGCAGCACCCGCCAGCCGTCGCGGAAGGTGTTGAGGTTGGACTCCCCGTGCCGGCGGTTGCTCTCGTGGCTGGCCACCTCGGCCATCTTGAGGCCGGCGCGGATGGCGTTGACGCACATCTCGGTCTCGATCTCGAACCCCGTGGACTTGAGCTCGAGCCGGTCGACCGCCGAGCGCCGCATCGCGACGTAGCCGTAGCACAGGTCACTCCAGTTGGTGCGGTAGAGCGAGTTGGCCAGGCCGGTGAGGGCCTTGTTGCCGACGCTGCGCAGCCCGGTCAGGTCGTCGGAGCCGCCCCCGCAGGCATACCGAGAACCCTTGACGAAATCGAACCCGCGGCAGATCAGTGCGAGGAAGGCGTCGAACTCCGCCGGGTCCATGCTGCCGTCCGCGTCCAGCATGATCAGAACGTCGGAGGTCGCGGCCGCCATCCCCACCCGCATCGCGGTGCCCTTGCCGGTGGGCGGCTCCACGATGATCACAGCGTCCTGGCGCAGCAGCCGGGCGATCTCGACCGTGCCGTCGGTGGACTCGCCATCGACGATCACGACCTCGTCCACCGCGGTCAGCCGGGGCAAGAGCCATCGCAGATTGTCGGCTTCGTTCAGCGTGGGGATCACGGCGGTCACCGTGGGCCACTGTGTACGGCGCCGGGACGCATCGAACCGGTGCCTGTTCAGGGCCGGAGCGTAACGAGCGGCGCCGGCGGCGATCGTGAGGGGTTCAGGCGTGTTCATGTGGAGCCCCCGGGGAGGTTGGTGTCTGACCTCTTTGATGCCAGTCGCCCACATGATGTTTGGAGGAATCTTCGGGGGACTCCCAAAAGTGACGCAGACCTAACTACGTCACCGGTACGGCTCCGCCCGGTAAGGGGATCATTACCGTCCGCGCGATCGGGCATGGGCGGCGAAACCGGACAACGGGATGTGCAGCCACGACGGCCGGTTGCGGGCCTCGTAGAGCACCTCGTAGACGGCCTTGTCGAACTCGAACGCGCGGAGCAGCACCTCGTGGGCGTGCGGGTCGGGCCCGCCCGCCTGGGCGTATCCACGGCAGAACGCCGCGCGGTTGCGGTCCGCCCATTCGCGGGCCCGGGCCTGCAGCCGCTCGGCGGAGTCGGGGACGGAGCCGGGCTGGTGCTGGCCGGAGAGCAGGCTGTGCTGGCCGGAGAGCAGGAACTGCGCCGCGTACTCGAAGGACCGCAACATGCCGGCGACGTCGCGCAGCGGGTGGCCCGGCGCCCGCCGCTCGGCCAGCGAGCGGGCCGGTTCGCCTTCGAAGTCCAGCACCACCCAGCGATGCTCGGTGCGCATGACCTGGCCCAGGTGGTAGTCACCGTGGATCCGCTGGACCGGCAGGGGCCCGTCGAGCTTGGCCAGGTCGTCGTAGGCGGCCGCGATCAGGTCGCTGTAGGGCGCCAGCTCGGGCACCGCCTCCCGGGCCTCCACCAGCCGGTCGTGCATCACCCGGGCGGTCGCCCGCACCTCGTCGGCGGGCAGCCGGGTGACGTCGAAGGCCACCGCCAGGTCGCGGTGCACCGCCGCGGTCGCCGCGCCGAGCCGCTCGGCCTCCGCCGCGAAGTCGCCCCCGGCCTCCTCCGCGCGGATCCCGGGCCGGTCGGCGGCGTGCGCGTACAGGTCGCGCACGCTGGTGGTCGCCAGCCGCCAGCCGTCCGTGGCCGAGGACAGGAACTGCGACAGCATGCCGAGGGTCGTCTGCTCGCCCTCCAGCGTCGTGTCGATCCAGCCGTACAGCTCCGGGATGGCGCCGCAGCCGACCTCGGAGAGCCCGAGGTTCATCTCCAGGTCGGGGTTGACCCCGGGTGTCAGGCGCCGGAACAGCTTGCAGATGTAGGTCTCGCCGAAGATGAGCGAGGTGTTGCTCTGCTCGGCGGGGCTGGCCAGGCTGGCCAGTGCCGTCTCGATCCGCGTGCCGGGGACCGTGTGGAACGACAGATCCCCCACCCGGGCGTCGCCGGCCAGCTTGGCCAGCAGCACCCGGGTGAGCTCCGGATCATGTACGGCGTCGTATACGCGCGGATCGTGGAACCCGCCCGCCTCCGGGCAGATCTCGGCGTACTCCAGCCGCCCCGGCAGCAGGCCGCGCGCCCCCACCAGCACCTGGTAGTGGTCCAGCAGGTCGCCCTGGCGGACGCCCAGGATCAGATGGTGGAGGCCGGGATCCCCCGGCACCAGCTCGGTGCCGGAGAGGATCTCGACGTGGGCTGCCCCCCTGCCCTTCCCGGCGAACCAACGTTGCCTGGGGAGCCAGGTGGCGAGGGACTGTTCGAGGCCGGCGGGCAGTCGCACTGACTTCTACACCTCCAGTGGGGGCGGTCCTTGGGATTCCGTCTCCGGCTCGGTGGTGGCGGGCGGGAGCAGGAACCAGTAGAACCCATGCCCAGGAAGCGTCAGAAGATACGGAAGTTCCCCAATGGGCGGAAATTGGACTCCACCCATGCACTCGACCGGCTCTGAGCCCTCGAACCTCCGCAGGTCGAGTTCGACCGGCTGGGGGAAGCGGGACAGGTTGTTGACGCAGAGCACGCGGTCGTCGCCGTACTCCCGCACGAAGGCCAGCACGCTGGGGTTGGAGGCCGAGAGCTCGACGTAGGAGCCCAGCCCGAAGACGGGGTGCCGCTTGCGGATCTCGATCATCTTGCGGTTCCAGTGCAGCAGCGAGCCCTGGTTGCGCTGCTGGGCCTCGACGTTGACGGCCTGGTAGCCGTAGATCGGGTCCATGATCACCGGCAGGTAGAGTCGGCCCGGGTCGCAGCTGGAGAAGCCCGCGTTGCGGTCCGGGGTCCACTGCATGGGGGTCCGGACGCCGTCGCGGTCACCGAGCCAGATGTTGTCGCCCATGCCGATCTCGTCGCCGTAGTACAGGACGGGCGAGCCGGGCAGCGACAGCAGCAGCGCGGTGAACAGCTCCATCTGGTTGCGGTCGTTCTCCAGCAGTGGGGCCAGCCGGCGGCGGATGCCGACGTTGGCCTTCATCCGCGGGTCCCTGGCGTACTCGGTGTACATGTAGTCGCGCTCTTCGTCGGTCACCATCTCGAGCGTGAGCTCGTCGTGGTTGCGCAGGAAGATGCCCCACTGGCAGTTCTCCGGGATCTTCGGAGTCTGCGACATGATCTCCGAGATCGGGTAGCGCTGTTCCCGCCGTACCGCCATGAAGATGCGCGGCATCACCGGGAAGTGGAACGCCATGTGGCACTCGTCGCCGCCGACCGAGGGGTCCCCGAAGTACTCCACGACGTCGGCCGGCCACTGGTTGGCCTCGGCCAGCAGCACCCGGTCCGGGTAGAGCCGGTCCACCTCAGCGCGGACCCGCTTGAGGTAGTCGTGGGTCTCCGGCAGGTTCTCGCAGTTGGTGCCCTCCCTGGCGTACAGGTAGGGCACCGCGTCCAGCCGGAAGCCGTCGATGCCGAGGTCCAGCCAGAACCGCAGCACCTCGAGCATGGCGTCCTGGACGGCCGGGTTGTCGTAGTTGAGGTCCGGCTGGTGCGAGAAGAAGCGGTGCCAGTAGTACTGCCCGCGCACCGGGTCGTAGGTCCAGTTGGAGGTCTCGGTGTCGACGAAGATGATCCGGGCGTCGGGGTACGGCTCGTCGGTGTCGGACCACATGTAGAAGTCGCCGAACGGCCCCTCCGGGTCGGACCGGGACGCCTGGAACCACGGGTGCTGGTCGCTGGTGTGGTTGATGACCAGGTCCGCGATCACCCGGATGCCGCGCTTGTGCGCCTCGTCGATCAGCTCCACGAAGTCACCGAGATCGCCGAACTCCGGCAGGATCTGGGTGTAGTCGCTGATGTCGTAGCCGCCGTCGCGCAGCGGCGACTCGTAGATCGGCAGCAGCCAGAGGCAGTCGATGCCGAGCCACTGCAGGTAGTCCAGGCGCTGGATCAGCCCGCGGATGTCACCGGTGCCGTCGTCGCTGGAGTCGGCGAAGCCCCGGATGAGCACCTCGTAGAAGACCGCCCGCTTGTACCAGTGGGGGTCGCGCGGGGTCTCGTCGCTGAAGGAGTCGACCGGCGCGCCGATCGCGTGGTCGAAGGGACCGTCGAAGTCCTCTGATGTGCCGCCGGGTGGCTGAGGCCGAGGCCGGGGATTCGGCGGGGCGGGCTGGGAAACTGTCAACTCTCGCTGCTCCTGAGCGGGGAGGTGGGACCGGGACGATCCAGCGTGAAAATATGGGCGGGCCGTGCATGCGGATCAAGGCGCACGTAGTTCGCCTGACCCCACTGGTACGACTCGCCGGAGAGTTCGTCGGTCACGGCGAACTCGGGGTGGTGCGGATCGACGCCCAGCGCGGGCAGATCGAGATGGACGGTCGCCTCCCGCACTTGGTACGGGTTGAGATTGACCACGATCAGCACCGTGTCCGCGGGTGCGTCACCGCCCGGATCCACCCGTTTGGAGAAGCAGATCATGTCGGGCTGGTCCACGTGATGAAACCGCAGGTTACGTAGCTTACCCAGAGCCGGGTGAGCTCGTCGCAGCATGTTGAGCCTGGTGATGAGGGGTGCGATGCTCCGGCCCTCCCGCTCGGCCTTCTCCCAGTCGCGCGGGCGGTACTGGTACTTCTCCGAGTCGCGGTACTCCTCGCTGCCGGGCCGGACCGGAATGTTCTCGATCAGCTCGTAGCCCGAGTAGACCCCCCAGGTCGGGGAGAGCATCGCGGCCAGGACGGCGCGGATCTCGAAGGCCGGCCGGCCGCCGTGCACGAGGTACTCGTTGAGGATGTCGGGCGTGTTGACGAAGAAGTTCGGCCGCATGTACTTCGCCGCGTCGCCGGACAGCTCCCGGAGGTAGTCCTCGAGCTCGTCCTTGCTGTTGCGCCAGGTGAAGTAGGTGTACGACTGGTGGAAGCCGATCTTGCCGAGGGTGTGCATCATCGCCGGCCGGGTGAACGCCTCGGCCAGGAAGAGCACGTCGGGGTCGGTCCGGGCGATCTCGGCGAGCAGCCGCTCCCAGAAGGCCACCGGCTTCGTGTGCGGGTTGTCCACCCGGAAGATCCGCACCCCGTGGTCCATCCAGTGCCGCACGACCCGCAGCACCTCCTGGTAGATGCCCTCGGGATCCCGGTCGAAGTTGATCGGGTAGATGTCCTGGTACTTCTTCGGCGGGTTCTCCGCGTAGGCGATCGTGCCGTCCGCGCGGACGCTGAACCACTCGGGATGCTCGGTGACCCAGGGGTGGTCGGGGGAGCACTGCAGCGCGAGGTCCAGCGCGATCTCCAGGCCGAGGTCCCGGGCGTAGGACACGAAGGCGTCGAAGTCCTCGATCGTGCCGAGGTCGGGGTGGACGGCGTCGTGGCCGCCGTCGCGGGAACCGATCGCCCACGGCACCCCCGGATCGTCCGGGCCCGCGTTGAGGGTGTTGTTCGGGCCCTTGCGGAACGTCGTGCCGATCGGGTGGATGGGCGGGAGGTACAGGACGTCGAAGCCCATGTCGGCGACGGCGGGGAGCCGCTTCATCGCGGTCCGGAACGTGCCCGACTGCGGGGGCCGCCGGGCGGTCGGGTCGTAGGAGGCGCCCTCCGACCGGGGGAAGAACTCGTACCACGAGCCGTACAGGGCGCGCTCGCGATGGACCATGACGGGGAGCCACTCGGTCGTGGTCACCAGGTCGCGCAGCGGATGGCGGAGCAGCGCCGCCGTGATCTCGGGTGCCCCCGCGGCGGCGAGCCGGTCGGCGGCCGGACGGGCCTTGATGATCAAGTCGCGCGACAATCGCGACAATCTGGACCGTTCCTTGCCGGTGGCGCCCTTGGCCGCGCGGGCGAAGAGCAGGGACCCCTCCTTGAACATCAGGTCCACGTCCTGGCCGCGCGGGATCTTGATCTCCGCGTCGTGCCGCCAGTGCGCGATGGGGTCGCCCCAGGCCTCGACCCGGTAGTGCCACAGGCCGGGCTCGCCGACGGTCACCTCCGCGCCGAGCCGGTCGGTGCCGGGAACGCGCTCGCTCATGTGCACCAGCGGCCTGGGCGCGCCGGAGGGATCTCGCAGCACCACTCCGGCGCCGAGCATCTCGTGGCCCTCACGGAACACCGTCGCGGAGACCTCGAAGGTCTCGCCGGCGCTCGCCTTGGCGGGCCAGAGCGCACCGACCCCGTTGGAGCACGGGACCTGCGGTTCCACGTCAAGGATGGGTATGCGTCCGATCATCGGCGGCAACGCTACAGACGCGGTCTCGGCGGCGGAGTGAACTTTGCCCAAATAATGATCAACCGCCTCTTCGGTCAGGTCGCGCGGATCCGACTGCATCGTTCACCCCAGGCTTGCTCGCCGGGTCCAGATCAGGACCCCCTCTGAACCTCACCAATCCTGCGTCATTGAAACGAGTGGAATGTCCGCTCTCCGAGACCAGAGGAGGTGCGCGGGACGCGTGACCAGTGATCACGATGGAACGCGCCAGGAAGAAAAGACCCTCACCACCGGTCTTGATCGTTAGTTTTCGCTATCCGGAGACAATCAGGTGCCCCGGAACGGTCGCGAGCATGGTCCGGAAGCGCCTAGCGTTACTGGGCGTGAAGGCCATCCGACGATTCACCGTCCGCACCGTCCTGCCCGCGCCCCTCCAGGGGCTCGAAGAGCTCGTGCTCAACCTGCGCTGGTCCTGGCACAGTGAGACGCTGGAGCTGTTCCGCTCGGTGGATCCCGAGCTCTGGGAAGCCGTGCGGCAGGACCCGGTCCGGCTGCTCGGCGAGGTGCCGGCCGACCGGCTCGCCGTGCTGGCGGCCGACAAGCGGTTCCTGCGCCGGCTCGACGACGCGGTCGAGGACCTCCGCGACTACATGACCGCGCCGCGCTGGTATCAGAGCCTGGAGGGGCCGCCCCCCGCGGCGATCGCCTACTTCTCGCCGGAGTACGGCATCGCCGCCGCGCTCCCGCAGTACTCCGGGGGACTGGGCATCCTGGCCGGCGACCACCTCAAGACCGCCAGCGATATGGGCGTCCCCATCGTCGGAGTCGGGCTGCTCTACCGCCATGGCTACTTCTCCCAGTCGCTGTCCCCGGACGGCTGGCAGCTCGAGCGTTACCCCTCGATCGACCCCAACGGGCTGCCGCTGACGCTGCTCAAGGACGCCGGCGGCGCCGCCGTGCGCGTCACCATCGGGCTGCCGGAGGGCCGCGACCTGCACGCGCAGGTCTGGCTGGCCCGGGTCGGCCGGGTGCCGCTGCTGCTGCTCGACTCCGACGTGGAGGAGAACGACCCCGCGGCCAGGGACGTCACCGACCGGCTGTACGGCGGCGGCACCGACCACCGGCTGCTGCAGGAGATGCTGCTCGGCATCGGCGGGGTCCGCGCCATCCGGGCGTACTGCGAGATCACCGGGCACGCCGCCCCCGAGGTCTTCCACACCAACGAGGGCCATGCCGGTTTCCTCGGCCTGGAGCGCATCCGGGAGCTGGTCACCGAGCAGTCGCTCTCCTTCGACGAGGCCCTCGAATCCGTGCGGTCCGGCACGGTCTTCACCACGCACACCCCGGTGCCGGCCGGCATCGACCGGTTCCCCCGGGAGCTCGTGCAGAAGTACTTCGGCACCGCCCAGCCGGGCGAGGCGGGGCGTGGTCAGGGCGGCGAGGCGCAGGTGCCGGTCGAGCGCGTGCTGGCGCTCGGCGCGGAGACCTACGAGGAGGGCGACCCCACCGTCTTCAACATGGCCGTGATGGGCATGCGGCTCGCCCAGCGGGTCAACGGCGTCAGCCGGCTGCACGGCGCGGTCAGCCGGGAGATGTTCGGCGGGCTGTGGGGCGGGTTCGACGTCGACGAGGTGCCGATCGGCTCCATCACCAACGGCGTGCACGCACCGACCTGGGTGGCCCCCGAGGTCATCGAGCTGGCCACCCGGGAGATCCCCTCGGTCCTCGAGGCCGGTCAGGACTGGGAGGGCGTCCAGCGCATCCCCGAGGCCGACATCTGGCGGGTGCGCCGGACACTGCGCGAGCGGCTCGTGCACGACGCCCGGCGCCGGGTGCGCGCGTCCTGGCGTCAGCGTGGCGCCTCCCCGGCCGAGCTGTCCTGGGTCGACGAGGTGCTCGACCCGGACGTGCTGACCATGGGGTTCGCCCGCCGGGTCCCCTCGTACAAGCGGCTCACCCTGATGATGCGCGACCCGGCGAGGCTGCGCGCGCTGCTGCTGGACCCCGACCGCCCGGTGCAGATCGTCATCGCCGGCAAGGCGCACCCCGCCGACGAGGGCGGCAAGCGGCTCATCCAGGAGATCGTCCGTTTCGCCGACGACGCCGGTGTGCGGCACCGCATCGTGTTCCTGCCGGACTACGACATGGCGCTCGGCCAGGCCCTGGTGCAGGGCTGCGACGTCTGGATGAACAACCCGCTGCGGCCCCTGGAGGCGTGCGGCACCTCCGGCATGAAGGCCGCGCTCAACGGCGGCCTCAACCTGTCCATCCGGGACGGCTGGTGGGACGAGTGGTTCGACGGCCAGAACGGCTGGGCGATCCCCACCGCTGACGGGGTCACGGACGCGGACCGCCGCGACGACCTGGAGGCCTCGGCGCTCTACGAGCTGATCGAGGATCACGTCTCGGTCATGTTCTACGACCGCGACGCCTCCGGGCTGCCCCGCCGCTGGCTGGAGATGGTCAAGCACACGCTGGTCTCGCTTGGCCCGCGGGTCCTGGCGGGCCGGATGCTGCACGACTACGTCACGCAGCTGTACGCGCCCGCCGCGACGGCGGCCCGCGGCATCTCCGCCGGGGGTTACCAGGGGGCCCGCGACCTGGCCGCCTGGAAGCTCCGGGTGGCCAAGGCCTGGCCGGGCGTCAGCGTCGACCACGTCGAGTCCAGCCTGGAGTCCGGGGACGACGACAGCCCGCACGTGGGCGCCCGGCTCACCATCCGGGCGCTGGTCGGGCTCGGCGAGCTCGAACCCCGTGACGTGACGGTCGAGGTGGTCTACGGCCGGGTCGACGAGACCGACTCGCTCGTCTCACCGGCCTACCTGGAGCTCACCGGAGACGAGGTCGCCGAGGACGGCCGGCTGCGCTACGTCGGCGAGATCCCGCTGGACCGCACCGGGGCGTTCGGCTACAGCGTCCGGGTCGTGCCGCACCACGAGCGGCTGGCCAACCGGGCCGAGCTCGGCCTGGTGGCCCTCCCGCCCGCTCCCGTCGGGATGCCCGAGGGCGACCTGCGATAGCCCCCGCCGCTCCCGCGGTCCCGGGCCGGGCGGAAGGGGCCGGGGTCAGGGGGTGGGCGTCGCGGCGGCGGGCGGACGCGGCCGTACGATCGCGAGCTTGCCGCAGCGGGCACGCTGGTCGACCAGGATCCGGGCGACGGCCCGGCCCGAGGGGTCGGCCGCCTGCTGGTCCCGGAGCTTGGACTTCAGGGCGGCCAGCCGGTCTCCCAGCGCGGTGCAGTCGTCCTTGACCGTCTGGAGCAGGGTGGCGAGCCGGTCCACCGTCGTGGCTTCGACCCAGGGCTTGCCGAGGTACTTGGCCTGCAGGTAGGGGCCGCCGACCAGGGTCGTGCCGGCCGGACCGGCGTCCTCGAAGACGAGGCCCTGCTGCTGGTCCATCAGCGGGGTCCCGGCCGGGTGCCCCGTGCCGTCGCCTCCGTCGCCCAGCGGAGCCGGCACCTGCTGGAGGAAGGCGACGAGCCGGGCGCCGGCCGGGATGGCGGCCTGGAACCTGGCCGCATCGGCGTCGCCCGACCCGACCCTGACGTAGACCCGTGGCCCCGGGGCCGAACCCTTGAGGGTCTTGTCCACGCGTACCTGCATCACCACGGACTTCAAGGCCTTCTCCGGGGCGGCTCCGGACGGGCGGGCGGGCATGGGGAGCCTGGCCTGTCCCGTCGTGAACCCCTCGACCGTGCCCGTCACCACGACGTCGGCGAAGGCCGCCATCGCCGACGGCGACGACACGCCTCCCAGGTCCACGGGCAGCGGCACGACCTGGCGCTTCTGCGCCGCCGCCCAGGAGAGCAGCTTGAGGCGCTCGGCGACCAGGCGGCGCTCGGCCGGGCCGGTCAGCACCGAGGCGTCGACATGGAGCGGCCTGGGCGAGGGGGACACCGAGGCCGCGACGGGCCTGGCGCGGCCGCCGTCGTCGCCCAGGCCGGGGAGGGTCAGCACGCCGACGCCGACCGCGACCGCGCACGCGGCGACCGCCCCGGCGGTGTAACGGCGCCGGCGGACCCTGCGGCCCCGCCGTTCGGCATTGCCGGTGAGGTCGCTCACCGGCGGTACCTCGGCACTGTTGTCTTCGAGCACGGCGCGCAGCTCCTCTTCGGTGAACGGCATGTCAGGTCCCCTGTCCTACGAGCACGACCGATCCTTTGAGGGCCGGATCGACGCGGAGCTTGGCGAGGGCCCGGCTGATCTGGCTGCGCACGGTCACCGGGGAGCACCCGAGGATGCCCGCGATCGTGGCGTGGTCCAGGTCGGCGAAGTAGCGCAGCACGACGGCCGCCCGTTCCCGCTTGCCCAGACGGTCCAGGGCCGTCCACAGCACGTCCCTGTCCTCGATGCCGTACGGGGTCTCGGCGGCGACCTCGGGCAGCCGGTCCGTGGGCGTCTCACCGTGCCAGCGCCGCCGCCACCAGGAGGCGTGGGTGTTGACCAGGATCCGGTAGACGTACGGATCCGGGTCGTCGCCGATGCGGCTCCACGCCAGCCACGCCTTGGTCAGGGCGGTCTGGACGAGATCCTCGGCCGTGGCCCAGTCCCGGCACAGCAGGTAGGCGGTCCGCAGGAGGCGTGATGACCGCCCCGCGGCGTACGTCCCGAACTCGGGCCGCTCCTGCATGAGCTCTCCTTGCCCTCGCTGTCTCGAGGACTACTACTCCTCAGGCCTCCTGGAGTGTTGCGCGAGTGCCTCGAATGCCGGGGCGAGGACGTCCGCCAGGTCTCGCCGGCGGACCTTGACGCCGGGCGGCTCGACCAGCCGGAGCAGCAGGCCGGGCGGCGCCGTCGGAGCCGGCGGCCGTTCCCGGAGCCGCGCCAGGCCGCTCGCCGGGGTCCAGAAATGCCCGGCCGTGAGCGGGACGTCCTCGACCGCGAGCGGATCCGGGGCCGCGATCGGCCGCCGGCGCAGGGCGGTCAGGAGCTGCTCCTTGGTGCGGCCGTGCCAGGCCAGGATGAGGAACGGATCGTCGTCGAACGCCTCCGCCAGCACGTAGAGGGCGGCGGCGGCGTGCTTGCAGGGATCGCCCCAGTCGGGGCAGCTGCACATCAGGTGCAGGTCGGCGGCCGATGCGGGGAAGAGCGGGACGCCGAACTCGCCGAACACCTCCTCGATCTCCGGCGGCATCTCCCCGGCCAGCAGCCGCGCCCGGAACACCGCCCGGGAGGCGAGCGCCGCCTCGAGGTCCGCCCAGCCGCTCTCGCCGATCGCGTCGAGGCCCAGGGTGACGCGGTACGGCTGGGCGCGCGAGCCCTGCACCTTGGCGGTCACCTCGAACGGCCGGACGCTCAGCTCCAGCACCTGCCCCTGCCTGGCGTACGCCCGGCCGCGCTGCAACCGGCCGGTGTCGGCGAAGGACTCCACCACGTCGATGAACCGCCGCGACCACCACTCGGCGCCGATCGAGCCGCGCTTGGTGCGGGCCTTGATCCCGCCCTCGACCCGGATGGGCTTGGCCGGCTCGAAGAACGGCATCAGTCGCTCACCGCCTCGGCGCCCAGCCGGAACACGTCGCGCAGCTCCGCCACCGACAGCTCGGTCAGCCAGCCTTCGCCGGTGCCGACGATCGACTCCGCCAGGGCCTTCTTGCGCTCGATCATCTCGTCGATCCGCTCCTCCATCGTGCCGACGCAGATGAACTTGCGGACCTGGACGTTCCTGGTCTGGCCGATCCGGAAGGCCCGGTCGGTGGCCTGGTCCTCGACGGCGGGGTTCCACCACCGGTCGACGTGGATGACATGGTTGGCGGCGGTCAGGGTGAGGCCCGTGCCCGCCGCCTTGAGCGACAGCAGGAAGATCGACGGCTCGGTGTCACGCTGGAAGTGCTGGACGAGCTCGTCGCGCCGTTTCTTCGGGGTGCCGCCGTGCAGCCAGAGCACCGGGCGGTCCAGCCGGCTCTCGAGATACGGCTGGAGCATCGAGCCGAACTCGGCGTACTGGGTGAACACCAGCGCCTTCTCGCCCTGGTCGAGGATCTCCGCGCAGATCTCCTCCAGGCGTTCGAGCTTGCCGGACCGCCCCGGCAGCCGCGAGCCGTCCTTGAGCAGGTGCGCGGGGTGGTTGCAGACCTGCTTGAGCTTGGCCATCGTGCCCAGCACCAGCCCGCGCCGCTCGGTGTCGTCCTTGCTCTCGGCGATCCGTGCCAGCATGTCGTCCACGGTGGCCTGGTAGAGCGAGGCCTGCTCGGGGGTCAGGTTGCAGAAGACCTTCATCTCCTGCTTCTCCGGCAGGTCGTCGATGATCGACTTGTCGGTCTTCAGCCGCCGCAGGATGAACGGCTGGGTGGCGCGCTTGAGCGCCGCGGCGGCCCGCTCGTCGCCCTGTGCCTCGATGGGGACCGCGTAGCGCTCCCGGAAGGACTGGCGCGGGCCGAGCAGCCCCGGATTGGCGAACTCCATGATCGACCACAGCTCGGTGAGGTGGTTCTCCACCGGGGTCCCGGTCAGCGCGAGCCTGCTCCGCGCCGGGATGGAGCGCACCGCCCTGGCCTGCCGGGTGCCGCTGTTCTTCAGTGCCTGGGCCTCGTCGCACAGCACCCGCGCCCATGGGATCCGCCGCAGCATCGCGGCGTCCCGCAGCGCGGTGCCGTACGTGGTCAGCACGAGATCGGCCCGCCCGGCGGCCTCGACCAGGTCGTCGTCGCGGTGCCGGCCCGTGCCGTGGTGGACGTAGACCCGCAGCTTCGGCGCGAACCGGGCGGTCTCCCGCTGCCAGTTGCCCACCAGGGACATCGGCAGGACGGCCAGTGTCGGGCCGGGATCGTCGCCGGCGGCCCGCTCGTGCACCATCAGTGCCAGCGCGGTGATCGTCTTGCCCAGGCCCATGTCGTCCGCGAGCAGGGCGCCGAGCCCGAGCCCGTCCATGAAGGTCAGCCAGGCCAGGCCGCGTTCCTGGTACGGCCGTAGCTCCGCCTCGATGCCCTCCGGGGTGGTCATGGCCTCCAGCCGGCGGTCGGCCTCGCCGGAGAGCAGGTCCCCGAGAGCGCCGTCGGCGTCGACGGCCAGCAGCGGGAGGGACTCGTCTCCGGCGTGCAGGGTGGCCCGCATCGCCTCGGCGGCGGACATCCGGCCGGTCCGCGGGTGCCGCATGAACTCCAGGGCGGCTGCGAGCTGCTCGTCGTCGAGCTCCACCCACTGCCCGCGCAGCCGTACCAGCGGGGCCTTGAGCCGGGCCAGCTCGGCCAGCTCCTCCTCGTCGATGGAGTCGCCGCCGATCGCCAGGTCCCAGCGGAACTCCACCAGGGAGTCCAGGCCGAACCCGGAGGAGACGGCCGCGCCCGGATCGGGCTCGTCCTCGGCGCGGGTGGTGAGTTTCAGGCCCAGGGCGGCCTTGCCCGCCCACTGCGGCAGCAGCACCCCGAAGCCCGCCGCGGCCAGCATGGGCGCCGCCTGGCGCAGGAACCGGAAGGCCCCCGCGGTGTCGAGCACGACCTCGTACGGCACGGCGGTGTCCAGTGCGGGCGCGAGGTCCGGGAACAACCGCAGCGCACGGCCCAGCCCGGTCAGCAGGGTCTCCTCCGCCCCGGCGACCGAGGCGGCCTCGCCCGCCCAGACCGAGGCGGCCGGGACCAGCAGGCTGAGATCCTCGGTGCCCTGCAGTGCGAACTCGACCCGCCAGGTCTCCTCCGGCGGCTCGCCCGCGGGCTCCTCGAACGGCTCCCCGGGAGGCGGCGGCTCGTGCGCCGGATCGGCGTCCGGGACGGCGCGCGGCTCGGTCAACCGGAAGCAGACGCGCAGCGGCCCGGACGGGCGCCGGGCGGCCCTGGCCCAGGCGTCGAGCTCCGCGGTCAGCGACTCGGGATCGTCGCCCGGCTCCCGGACGACCACCGGGTCGGGCCCGGTCAGCGCCGCCACCCAGCGCTCGGCCAGGGGGAGCCGGTCCGGCACCCGGCCCTTGCGCACCGGCAGCAGCGGATGCGGCACGACACCGCGCACGGCGGTGTCGGCCAGCCCGTCCAGCGCCTCCCGCAGCACCTGGCCCGCGGGCTGCCCGCCGTCGGCGGCCCGGCAGGCGGGCGGCATCGCCAGCGCGAGCGTGCGGAACCGCTTGGGGTCGTCCATCACCGGGCGCCAGCGGGCGATGAGATCGCCGTCCTCGCGCAGCAGCGCCGGCAGCACCTGCCCCCGCTCGACCAGGTCCAGGGCCTCCGCGCCGACCAGACCCAGGAAGCGCAGGTCGGTGCCCGGCACGACGTCGGCGGCCTCCTCGGCGGCCTGCAGCAGTGCCATCGCGGGGAACGGCTCCAGGGCCAGCGCGGGCACCAGCCACGGGCGCAGCTCCGGCTCGCCCTCGAACGGCTCCGAGCCCAGCTCCGGCGACGGCAGCGGACGGGCCGGGCCGCTGGGCGGCAGCATGGTCGGCAGCGACATGGTCAGCTCGATGCGCACCGCGTCGCGCACCAGCGGGCCGTAGGAGCACGCGCCGAAGTCGTTGGTGGCGTACGGATGGGGAGGGACACCGCCGGCGCGCCGGGGCCGGGCCGCCGTCGCGGCGCCGGGCGGGCCGGAGCGCTCGGCCCACAGGCACAGCGCGCCACCGTGCCAGGTGGCGTGCGCGACGAGCATGGTGCGGTCCCCCGGGACGACGGTGCGGCTCAGGGGACCGAAGTTACCAGCGGGCCCCGACGACCCGGCTCACTCCGCTGTTCCGGGTGATTTCGATCCGTCCGGGCGGCTCGCTAGGCTCGCCTCATTCCATGGTGATGAGGAGACGTTCATGGCTGAGTTCGTACGGGTCGAGATCGAGGACGGTGTCGCCACCATCCGGCTGGACCGGCCCAAGCTGAACGCTCTCAACGCCCGGATGCAGGACGAGCTGACGGCCGCCGCCGCGCAGGTGACCGGTGACGACGACGTCCGGGCGGTCATCCTCTACGGCGGAGAGCGGGTCTTCGCGGCCGGGGCGGACATCAAGGAGATGGCGGAGATGTCCTTCGAGGAGATGTCCGTGCACTCGGCCCGGCTCCAGAAGTTCACCACGGCGCTGGCGGCGATCCCCAAGCCGGTCATCGCGGCCATCACCGGCTACGCCCTCGGCGGAGGGCTGGAGGTCGCTCTCACCGCGGACTTCCGGGTGGCGGGGGAGGGCGCCAAGGTCGGCCAGCCGGAGATCCAGCTCGGCATCATCCCGGGCGCGGGCGGCACCCAGCGGCTGACCCGGCTCATCGGGTCGTCCCGGGCCAAGGACCTCATCTTCTCCGGCCGCCATCTCACCGCGGCCGAGGCGGAGCGGATCGGCCTGGTCGACAGGGTCGTCCCGGACGCCGACGTCTACACCGTCGCCATGGCGTGGGCGGCGAGCTTCGTGAGCGGCCCGGCCCTGGCGCTGCGCGCGGCCAAGCAGGCCATCGACG
Organism: Actinomadura scrupuli; assembly: GCF_050971785.1. Taxonomy (NCBI): domain Bacteria; kingdom Bacillati; phylum Actinomycetota; class Actinomycetes; order Streptosporangiales; family Thermomonosporaceae; genus Actinomadura; species Actinomadura scrupuli. The sequence continues at coordinate 1,403,675 of NZ_JBPCCU010000002.1, forward strand.
CCGGGCTGGAGGCCGGGCTGGCGGACGCCCTGGAGACCGAGCGCGCGCACTTCGCCGGCCTGTTCGCCACCGAGGACCAGAAGCTGGGCATGAAGAGCTTCCTCGAGGAGGGGCCCGGCAAGGCGAAGTTCATCGGCCGCTGACGCCCTTGCCGCGGCCGATAGCATCGCCGCCATGCGGCAGACGTATCGAAGCGCCCTGGTGACCGGTGCCTCCAGTGGCATCGGGGAGAGCATGGCCCGGACCCTCGCGGACCGGGGCTGTGACCTGGTGCTCGTCGCCCGGCGCGAGGAACTGCTCGACGGTCTCGCCGACGACCTGCGCGGCACCCGCAAGGTCGGCGTCGAGGTGCTGGCCGCCGATCTCACCGACCCTGCGCAACTGGCCCGGGTCGAGGAGCGGCTGCGCGCGGAGCCGGTGGACCTGCTGGTGAACAACGCCGGATACGGTGCCTTCGGCGCGTTCGCCGGGATCCCCCTGGACGATCAGCTCAAGGAGATCGACCTCAACGTCACGGCGCTGGTACGGCTGTCGTACGCGGCGCTTCCGGGCATGATCGAGCGGGGCCGCGGCGGGGTGCTCAACGTGGCCTCGGTCGCCGGGTTCGCCCCCTCGCCGGGGAGCGCGACCTATGGGGCCACCAAGGCCTTCGTGGCGTCGTTCAGCGAGAGCCTGCACGCCGAGGTGCGCGACGCCGGGGTGACCGTGACCGCGCTGTGCCCGGGCTTCACCCGCACGGACGAGGACACGGCGGCCGGCCTGCTCTGGCTGCGCCGTGACGACGTGGCCCGGGCGGGCCTCGACGCGGTCGGCGCCGGGCGGGCACAGTGCGTTCCGGGGATGCGCTACAAGGCGGTCATGCCGGCGTTGAAGCTGGTCCCGCGCCCGCTGGTGCGCTCGGCCGTCAAGCGGATGTGGCGGCAGGCGGCGGACTCGCACTAGGGCTCACGGCCGGACCCGCAGGTCGGTCCGGGAGGCTTGTCAAGACGCTCTGCTCCAACCTACGCTTGCGTAAGTTGTATGTAACACAACTATCACTCGCGCCGCTCATCGGGCACTCTGACTCAGAGGGCGTGATCCGTGTGCCGCCGACGGGGACGGCGGGCACCTCTGCACAGTTGTTCGCCAGACATTGAATGAAGGGTCAGGTATGCCTCTCACTTCCGGTCCGAAGACCCAGAAAGAGCTGCTCCTGGAGCTGGAGCCGGTCGTCGAGAAAGAGGTCAACCGTCATCTGACGATGGCCAAGGAGTGGTTCCCGCACGAGTACGTGCCCTACAGCCAGGGGCGGACGTACGCGGGGGTGCTGGACGGCGAGGGCTGGGAGCCCGGGGACTCCAAGGTCGCGCCCGAGTCCCGGGACGCTCTGCTGGTCAACCTGCTGACCGAGGACAACCTGCCCGGCTACCACGCGGCCATCGCCCGCATCATGGGCAAGGATGGCGCCTGGGGCTTCTGGGTGAACCGATGGACGGCCGAGGAGAACCGGCACGGCATCGTGATCCGGGACTACCTCACCGTCACCCGCGCCATCGACCCGTACACCCTCGAGCGCGCTCGCATGAAGCACATGCAGGGCGGCTACGAGCCCGACCACGGGGACAGCCTGCTGCACGGCGTCGCCTACGTCGCGTTCCAGGAGCTGGCGACCCGGGTGTCGCACCGCAACACCGGCAAGGCCTCCGGCGACCCGCTGTGCGAGCAGATGATGGCCCGGGTGGCGGCCGACGAGAACCTGCACATGCTCTTCTACCGCAACGTGATCGGCACCGCCTTCCAGATCAGCCCGAACGAGTGCATGCGCGCCTGCACCGACGTGGTGAAGAACTTCCAGATGCCCGGCTACACGATCGACAACTTCCTGCGCAAGTCGGTCAGCATCGCCAACGCCGGCATCTACGACCTGCGGCAGCACCACGACGACGTGCTCGCGCCGATCCTGCGGCAGTGGGGCGTGTTCGAGCTCGAGGGCCTGAGCGACGAGGGCGAGAAGGCGCGGCAGGAGCTCAGCGAGTTCATGGACGGGCTGGACGCCGCCGCCAAGAAGTTCGAGGAGCGCCGGGAGGCCCGCCGCGCACGGCAGGCCGCGCGCCAGGCGTAGCCGCCCGCGGAGCTCTCCGGGAGCCGGCGGTCACCTCGCCGGCTCCCGGCGACATATCGCCATCTCCCTGGCATCCTCGGCGCATGACGACCTCGGAGGCCAAGCGGGCGGCCGCGGCCAAGGTGCTGCGGAGATACTCCAGCGGACGGCGTCTGCTGACCGGCTACGCGGTGAGCACCGCCGTGCTGCTGGGCCTGCTGGTCGCCCGGGATCACGACCGGCTCGATCTGGTCAAGGCCGCGGCGCTCCTGCTGTCCGGCGGTGCCGCGCTGCTCGTGCTGGTCAGCCTCCGCAACGGCTGGGCCGGCGACGCGCTGGCGAAATGGCGGTCGGACCTGGTCGGACCCGAAGAGCTGGCGGGTGACCGGCGGCTCGGTGGCACCGGCGCCTATGCCTACCTGACGGCCCTGCTCACCGTGGCCGCCGCCGGTCTGCTGACGCAGGCGGCCTGGGCGGAGCTGCGGGCGAACGCGGACGGTACCGCCCGCATCCAGCACTGTCACACCACCCGGGCCCGTGTCGGTCACAGCACGACGTGCTACGGGACCTGGATCGTGGCCGGCCGGACCTACTCCGGGCCGCTGCCGGGGGTGAAGAGCGGTATCGGCTCGACGGTGAACATCCGCTACGACCCGGACGACCCCACGGCGCTCGGCGGCCGGTCGCTGAAGTTCCCGATCGGCTTCTTCCTCGTCACGGGGGCGGCCACCGGCGTCCTCACCTGGCGATGGACCACCGCCCGGGATCCCTACATCGCCGAGGTCACCATGATCGCCAAGAGGCGCGTCCGCGAACCCGGATGAGGCGAGCCGGAACCTTCCTCCACTTCGTGGCGTCCAAGAGAGCATGGAAAGACTGGGGGAGTACCGCCTGGTGGAGCGGATCGGCGGGGGCACCACGGCGGTGGTCCACTGCGCGGTGGACGGCCAGGGACGCACGGTCGCGCTGAAGGAGCTGCGCCCCGAGTACTCCTCCGATCCGGACGCCCGCCGCCGGCTGGCCAGGGAGATGGTCGCGCAGGGCAAGGTGCGCAGCCCCTACGTCGCCCGCCTGATCGACGGCGACGTGCGCGGCGAGCGGCCGTACGCGGTGACGCAGTACGCGCCGGGCACGACGCTGGCCGACCTCATCGCCTCGTACGGCCCGCTGCGCGGCGCGCCGTTGCTGCGCTTCGCCCTGCAGTTCGCCGAGGGGACGGCGGCCGTCCACGAGGCCGGGGTCGTGCACCGCGACCTGGCCCCCGGCAACGTCATGGTGCTCGGCGGCTCGCCGCTCATCATCGACTTCGGCATCGCGCACGACGTGGCCGCCGCGCACGCCACCCGGCCGGGGATGCTGATCGGTACCCCGGCGTATCTCGCCCCCGAGCTGATCGAGGGCGAGCCGGTGGGTCCGGCCGCCGACGTCTTCTCCTGGGCCGCCACCCTGGCCTATGCCGCCTCCGGCCGGCCGCCCTTCGGGACCGGCTCGCTGCACTCGGTGTGCTTCCGCATCCTGCTCGGGTCCGCCGACCTGGAGGGGATCTCCGAGCCGCTCGCCTCGCTGCTGCGGCTCGCGCTGCGACGCGATCCCGAGACCCGTCCGCCGGCCCAGTGGTTCGCCAACGGCCTCCGGCACTGGTGCGGAGATCCAGCACCGGTCGCGGCCGGATGAGGCCCCGGGCAGGATGTCGGTTAGGTCACGCTAAGCCCCTAAGGCATGGGTAGGGTTGCGTGCGATGAAGGGGGTCAACACGTCTGGGGACCGCATCGGCCACTACCGCCTGCTCGAGATTCTCGGGGAAGGCGGCATGGGGGTCGTGCATCTGGCGACCGATCAGCAGGGGCGCAAGGTCGCCATCAAGGTCCTCCGGCCGCAGGTGGCGGGGGACGCGACCGCGCTGCGCCGGCTGGCCCGCGAGGTCGACACCATGCGGCGGGTGCACAGCCCGCACGTCGCCGAGATCCTCGACGCCGACGTGACGGCGGAGCGGCCGTACATCGTGACGCAGTACGTGCCGGGCCGCACGCTGGAGGAGGCGGTCTTCGAGGGCGGGCCCATGAGCGGCCGCCCGCTGCAGCGGCTGGCCACCGGCCTCGCCTCGGCGCTGGCCGCCATCCACGGCGCCGGGGTCATCCACCGTGACCTCAAGCCCGGCAACGTCATGATCCTCGACGGTGAGCCGGTCCTGATCGACTTCGGGATCGCCCAGGGCATGGACGCCACCCGGCTCACGGCGACCGGCCTGGTCATCGGCACGCCGGGATATCTCGCCCCCGAGATCATCGAGGGCGAGGACGCCGGCGCCCCCGCCGACGTGCACTCCTGGGCCGCCACCCTGGTCTACGCCGCCACCGGGCGGCCGCCGTTCGGCTCCGGCACATTCGAGTCGATCTTCTACAAGATCATGCAGGGCACGCCCGACCTCGACGGCGTGCCCGAGGCGATGCTGCCGCTGATCCGCGGAGCGATGGCGCACCATCCCGCGGAGCGGCCGACCGCCGTCACCCTGGTGCAGCTGGCGCGCCGGATCGACCTGGACGCCACGATGACCGACCAGACCAGGGTGGACGCACCCTTTCAGGTGTTCACCCCGCCGCCTCCCGAGCCCGCCCGGACTCCGCCGCCGCAGCGGCCGTTGCAGCAGCCCAAGGACTTCAAGGGCCTGCTGCCGCCCGCGGCGCCGCCGCCCGCCCCGCCCCCCGCGCCGGCTCCGCAGCCCAGGCGCCAGCGGACGGCTCAGCAGGCCCAGGCACAGCCGGCCCAGCCGCCGCCGTACGCCCAGGGTCCGCCGCCGCAGCAGCAGCCGTACCCGCCGTACAACCAGCCGCAGCAGCCACGGCGCGGCGCCGCCCGGCACCAGCCCGACCCGTCGCCCGCCGGGGCCGGGCCCGGCCGGCAGCCACAGCCGGAGCGCCGCAAGCCGTACGGGCTCTACCGGCTGTGCAGTCTCGCGGCGCTGGCCTGCGTGCTGGGGTTCGCGGCGATCCTGCCCACCCTGACCCTGATGTTCGTGGTCGTGGCGGTCCTGGTGCTGCGGGCGGGAGACCGGGCCGCCAAGAGCCTGGAGTCCAAGCGCACCCGCCGGGGCAAGAGCGGCGGCGACGTCTTCGGCGCGGTGCTGAAGTCGCCACTGGCGCTGCCGCGCGCCCTGATGACGACGTTGCTGGTGACCCCGGTGGGGCTGTTCGCCGGGGTGGTGCTGGTCCTGGTGCTGATGGTGGTCTACCCGGACATGACCGTCGTGCGGGCGGCCACGTACGGGTCGATGGCCGTCATCGCCCTGCACTTCCTCGGCCCCGGCAGTGGGGCGCCGCGCCGGCAGATGGCCCGGATGTGGGCGACGTTCCTGCCGCGTCCCGAGCCCGCGGCCATCATCATGCTCAGCCTCGCGGTGTTCGCGGTCGTGCTGTTCGGCCTGTCGGCCGGCAAGACGCCCGATCTGCAGCCGCTGGGCTTCAGCGGTGACAGCAAGACCCTCAACGGCTTGAAGAGCGACATCCAGAGCTGGATCGGCATTGGCGACTGACGTCCCGTAGTTCCCGAAGCGAGGCCCCCCAAGATGCCCATCGAGGAGACCCCGGAGGAGAGGATCGGTCCGTACCGCCTGCTCTCGAAACTGGGGCAGGGCGGGATGGGCGTCGTCTACCGCGGGGTGGACGACGCCGGTCACGAGGTCGCGGTCAAGGTGCTCCGCCCGGAGATCGCCGAGGACTCGGCGTTCCGCCGCCGGCTGCTGCGCGAGGTCGAGACCATGCGGCGGATCCGGAGCCGGTACGTCGCCCAGGTCATCGACGCCGACCTGAACGGCGCCCGGCCCTACATCGTCACGCAGTACGTGGCCGGTCACGCCCTGGACGACACCGTGCGCGCCACCGGCCCGCTGACCGGCCGGCTGCTGGTGCAGGTGGCGGCGGGGCTGGCCGAGGCGCTCATCGCCATCCACGCCGCCGGGGTCGTGCACCGCGACCTCAAGCCGAACAACGTCATGCTCGTCAACGGTGAGCCGGTGGTCATCGACTTCGGCATCGCGCACGCCGCGGACTCCACCCGGCTCACCCAGGCGGGCATGGTCATCGGGACTCCCGGCTATCTCGCCCCCGAGGTCCTCGACGGCGGGGTCCCGGGCCCGGCGGTCGACATCTACGCCTGGGCGGCCACGGTGGCCTTCGCGGCCACCGGGCGCTCGCCGTTCGGCAGCGGCTCCCTGGAGGCGATCGTGGGGCGGGTGGTACGTGGGCGGGCCGACCTGACCGACGTGCCACCGGAGATCGGCGGCGGCCTGCAGGTGGCGCTGGCCCGCGACCCGGCCGAACGTCCCACCGCGGCCCAGCTGACGGGCTGGCTGCGCAACCTACAGACGGGCGAGCCGGCACCGGCCGTGCCGCCGACCGTGCTGGGCGCGCGGACCCCGACGCCGCCGCCCATGCCCCGGACGGCAGTGGGGATGCCACCGCTGACCCCGGTGCCGATGAGCCCGGTCGGCCCGTCGCCGGCGAGCCCGATGACGCCCTACCCGGTGGGCGCCGACCAGATCGATCTCGGCTGGTACAAGCTGGTCGCCTATCTGCTGGTCTTCGCGGCCACGGGGGTGACCGCGGAGCTGCCCGTGCTGGGCGGTTTCGTGGCGGTGCTGGCCGCCTGGTACCTGCGCTCGGGTGACGCGGCCGTACGCTCCCGGCGGGTCCCGGTACGCGGCGCCAACGATCTGCTGCTGGGGCCCCTCCGGTGGCCGGGCAGCATGGCGCGCTCGGCGGTGCAGACGGCACTGTCACTGCTGTACGCCGCGGTGGCCGGCGGGCTGGTGATGCTGGTCCTGCTGGTGCTGGCCGAGTCCGGCGCGGAGAGCGTCTCCGACGAGACCGTGGCCTCGTTCGGGCTGGCGGCCTGGGCGTACGTGATCATGGCGGGGCCGGGGATGATGGGCCCGCGCCGCCAGCTGGTCCGGCTGCTGTCGGCCACGGCCCAGGACCGGCGCACCATGACCGCCGTCGGGCTGGCGGCCGCGGCCGCCACCTTCGTGGTCCTGCTGGTCGCCTGGCTGGACGTTCCGCACTGGGTCCCGCTGGACGACCCCTACGCCGCGTTCGACCGCCTGCGCGACACGATCCACGAGGGCATCGACGAGCTGGGCAGCAACGGCTCGTGAGCGGGCCGAGCCGACGCGGCCACCGCCCGGACGTGACCGTGTCCGGAGTGATGGTTGACCGCGCATATACGGGTACCGTCTGCGGAAGCCTGGGTTTTGCACTTAGGCTACCGATCGGTAACATCAGCGTACGGCGTGCTATCGGGGACCCGGCACCGAAACCGGTTCGGGTCTTTGGCAGGCTGTGACGCATCAGCTCTGCGCCGCCCCGGTCACGAGGCGGCGCGCCCTTGGCCGCGCAGCAGGGCGGCCCACTGAATGCAGGGAGGTCGGCCACCGGCCATGAACATCGTCGTCTGCGTGAAGCAGGTCCCCGACACGGCGACCGAGCGAAAGTTGAAGTCGAGTGACAGCACGCTCGATCGCGAGGCCGCGGACGGTCTCATGAACGAGCTGTGCGAGTACGCGGTCGAAGAGGGGCTGCGTATCAAGGAGGCCCACGGCGGTGAGGTCACCATCCTCACCATGGGTCCCGGCGCGGCGACCGACACGATCCGCAAGGCCCTTTCGATGGGCGCGGACAAGGCGGTGCACCTGAGCGATGACGCGCTGCACGGCTCCGATGCCTGGCAGACGTCCTACGCGATCCAGCAGGTGCTCGGCCGGACCGGGTTCGACCTGGTCATCCTGGGTTCGGAGTCGACCGACGCCCGCACGGGGCTGCTCGCCGCGATGCTGGCCGAGCGGCTCGGCGTCGCCCAGGTCACGCTGGCGAACAAGGTCGAGATCGACGGCTCGACCATCCGGATCCAGCGGCAGACCGACTACGGCTACGACAAGGTCGAGGCGAGCCTGCCGGCGGTCGTGAGCGTCGTCGAGAAGATCAACGAGCCCCGCTACCCCTCCTTCAAGGGGATCATGGCGGCCAAGAAGAAGCCGGTCGACTCGCCGTCCCTCGCGGACGCCGAGATCGACCCGTCGAAGGTCGGCCTGGCGGCCGCCTGGACCGAGGTCGTGGACTTCGCCGAGGCCCCGCCGCGTGCCAAGGGACAGATCGTGACCGATGAGGGAGACGGCGCCGCCAAGGCCGCCGAATTCCTCGCCTCGAAGAAGTTCGTCTGAGGGAGGGCAGGAAAATGGCTGAGATTCTCGTCCTCGTCGACCACCTCGACGGTGAGGTCAAGAAGGTCACGTTCGAGCTGCTGACGCTCGCCCGCCGCCACGGTGACGCGGCCGCGGTGTGGATCGGTCCGGGCTATGAGAACGCCAAGGACAAGCTGGCCGAGTACGGCGCCGCCAAGGTCTACGTCGCCGCCGACGAGGAGCTGACCTCCTACGTCGTGGCACCGAAGGCCGAACTGCTGGCCCAGCTGGTGACCGAGAAGTCCGCCGCCGCGGTCTTCGTGCCGGCCACGGCCGAGGGCAAGGAGATCGCCGGTCGTCTCTCCATCAAGATCGACTCTGGCGTGATCACGGACGCCGTCGGGGTGGAGGACGGTTTCGTCGCCGAGCAGTCCATCTTCGGCGGCTCGACGGTCGTGCACTCCAAGGTGAAGGTCGGTACGCCGATCATCGCGGTGCGGCCGAACTCGACCGCGCCCGAGGCCGCCCCCTCGTCTCCGGTCGAGGAGCAGGTGAGCGTCACGCTGTCGGACGCCGCCAAGGCCGCGCGGATCGTCGAGAAGGTCGTCCAGGAGAAGGGCGAGCGCCCGGAGCTCACCGAGGCGGCCATCGTCGTCTCCGGTGGCCGCGGTGTGGGCAACGCCGAGAACTTCAAGATCATTGAAGGGCTCGCCGACTCGCTCGGCGCGGCCGTCGGCGCGTCCCGCGCCGCGACCGACGCCGGCTGGTACCCGCACCAGTTCCAGGTCGGGCAGACCGGCAAGACGGTATCGCCGCAGCTCTACATCGCGGTCGGCATCTCCGGGGCCATCCAGCACCGGGCCGGCATGCAGACCTCGAAGACGATCATTGCGATCAACAAGGACGCCGAGGCGCCCATCTTCGAGCTGGTCGACTTCGGCGTGGTGGGCGACCTGTTCCAGGTGGCCCCCGCGCTCACCGAAGAGATCAACAAGCGTAAGTAGCGGGTTCCGCGAGAACGCCCCGGTGACGCGTGCGCGTGTCACCGGGGCGTTGCCGTTCGCGGCCTGCGGAGCCCGCCACGGCACCGTCGGCGACGGGTCAGGCGAGGCGCGCCCGGCCCGTCAGGCGGCGATCAGGTCCCGCTCGGGCAGCCGCGCGGTCTCCGGGGTCACGGCCACGTCGGTCTCCGCGCTGATCGGCAGGAACCGGGTGGCGGCCGCGATCAGCAGGGCCAGGACGAGCACCAGGCCCAGCCCGGCCCGCAGGGACGTCGCCTCGGAGATGAAGCCGATGACCACCGGGCCGAGCAGCAGCCCGCCGTAGCCCATGGCGCCGACCTGGGCGACCGAGGCCGCCGACCGTCCCGGCGCCACCGTCCCGGCCAGCGAGATCATGGTGGGCACCACCGTGCAGACCATCGCCCCGGTCAGGAAGAACCCGGCCAGGGCCACCGGCGTCGACGGGGCGAGCAGCACGACGCTCATCGCGCCCGCCGTCCCCAGACCCGCCAGGCCCAGCAGCCGCCGGGTGCCGAGCCGGCTGCGCAGCCGGTCCCCGACGAGCCGCCCGCAGAGCATGGCGGCTTCGAACAGCGGGTAGCCGAGTGCCGCGACGGCCTCGGTGCTGCCCAGCTCGTCGTGCAGCATGAGCCCGCTCCAGTCGGCGATCGCCCCCTCGGCCATGAACGCCAGGAACGCGAGCGTCCCGATCAGGTAGACCGCCATCGGCAGCCGGCCGCGCCGGCCCCGCCCGGTGACGACCGTGAGCGCGGGCGGCTCGGCGAGATAGGTCCGGCCGATCGCCAGCGTGGCGGGCAGCGCGATCAGAGCGGCGATGAGCAGGGCGGGGGTGAACGAGAGGCCGGCCGCGGCGGTGAGCACGCCGAGCAGGCCACCGGACATCGCCCCGGCGCACCAGCCGGCGTGCATGCCGCTCATCAGCGGCCGGCCGTAGGCGCGCTCCACGACGCTGCCCTGGGCGTTCACCGAGACGTCCATCACGCCGAAGGCCATGCCGAACAGCCCGACCGCGACGAGCAGCAGAACATAGGTGGGGGCCAGTGCCATCAGCGCCGCCGTAATGGCGGCCAGCGGGGCCGCGATGCGCAGCACCGTGCGGCTGTCGGTCCGCGCGATGACCCCGCGCAGGCCCTGCATGGCGACGACCGCGGCGACTCCCCAGGTGAGCAGCACCACACCGATCTCGCCGGCCCCGATGCCGAACTTGGCGCTCAGCGCCGGCATCCGGGCCACCCAGACCCCGCACAGCAGACCTCCCAGGGCGAAGGTGAGGAAGGTCCCCAGCCTGGCCCGGGAGAACGGGGAGGACAGAGCGCCCGTGAGGGCGCGGCGGCGCAGCATTGCGCGGCTCCTTTCAGGAGTCGTGGTGGAGTTCAGGGGGAGGGATGAGCAGGAGTGATCGGAGTTCAGGGCGTGACCACAGGTCGCCAGGGAGATAGAAGAGCGGGAAGGGCGCGAATGTTCCCGAGGTGACGCACTGTCCGATCCGGGCCCGGAGGCCGTGCCGTTACGACTTCAGCAGGTCGAGCATCCGTCGTCGGAGCGCGGCGTACTGCTCCGGGTCGTAGAGCTCCGGATCGTGGACGGCCACTTCCCACAGGCCTTCCGCGGCGAGCCGTACGACCATCCCGGAGACCGGATCCACGGCCTCGCCGGGATCGCGCCGGTGCCAGCGGGCCATGGCCTCGCGCAGCGGCGCTATCAGCGCGGGATCGGCCGCGGCGGCCGTGATCACCGTCCAGCGGCGCCGGGTGCGCGTGGCCTCGGCGTCGGTCATGATCGCGAACGTCGCCTCGACGTAGGCCCGGCTGTAGGAGCCGGGAGTGCCGTCGTCATAGGAGTCGACCAGTGCGTCGAACTCCTCGATGACCCGGGCGACCAGGCCCTTGATCAGGGCTTCCTTGGTGGGGAAGTGGTAGAGGAGCCCGCCCTTGCTGACGCCGGCCCGCTCCGCCACCGCGGCGAGGGTCAGGGCCTGGGTGCCGTGCTCGAAGAGCACGCACTCCGCGGCGTCGAGAAGGGCTTCGCGTTTCATGATTCCTATACTATACCGTCCGGACGGTACACTGATCAAGCCGGGCGAACGACCGCGGCGCCGCCTGGATAAGCTGTGGGCGCCATGGTGACCTATCTCGACCACGCGGCGACCACCCCGATGCTGCCCGAGGCGATCGAGGCGATGACGGCCGAGCTCGGCCGGGTCGGCAACGCGTCCTCACTGCACGCCCCCGGCCGTCGTGCCCGGCGGGTGGTCGAGGAGTCCCGCGAGATCATCGCGGAGGCCTTCCACGCCCGCCCCAGCGAAGTGGTCTTCACCGGAAGCGGCACCGAGGCCGACAACCTCGCGGTCAAGGGCATCTTCTGGGCCCGCCGAGCGGCCGATCCAGGACGGACCCGGGTGCTGGCCAGCGCCATCGAGCACCACGCCGTGATGGACGCGGTGCAGTGGCTGGCCGACCACGAGGGCGCGCGGATCGACTGGATCCCAGTGGACGAGCTGGGCCGGGTACGCCCGGAGACCGTCCGCGACATGATCGGGGACGACGTGGCGCTGATCACCGTCATGTGGGCCAACAACGAGGTGGGCACGGTGCAGCCGGTCACCGAGCTGGCCGCCGTCGCCCGCGAGCACGGCATCCCCTTCCACACCGATGCGGTCCAGGCGGCCGGCGCCCTCGAGGTGGACTTCGCGGCCTCCGGCGCGGACGCGCTGTCCGTCAGCGGTCACAAGATAGGCGGGCCGATGGGGGTGGCCGCGCTCCTGCTCACCAAGGGCGTCGCCCCCGTCCCGGTGCTGCACGGCGGCGGCCAGGAGCGCGACGTGCGGTCCGGCACCCTCGACGCCCCGGCGATCGCCGGGCTGGCGGCGGCCGTCCAGGTCACCGCCGGCGTGGACCGGGCCGCCCACGCCCGCGACCTGGCGGTGCTGCGCGACGACCTGATCGGCCGGGTCCGGGCGGCCGTCCCCGACGCGATCCTCAACGGAGACCCCGTCGACCGGCTGCCGGGCAACGCGCACTTCTCGTTCCCCGGCTGCGAGGGTGACGCGCTGCTCATGCTGCTCGACGCACGCGGGATCGCCTGCTCCACCGGGTCGGCCTGCTCGGCCGGGGTCTCCCAGCCGAGTCACGTGCTGCTCGCCATGGGCGCGGACTCCGCGCGGGCCCGCGGCTCGCTCCGCTTCACGCTGGGCCACACCTCCGTCGCGGCCGACGTGGAGGCACTGGCCGAGGCCATCGGCCCGGTGGTGGAACGCGCCCGGCGCGCCGGCCTGACCTGAGCGCGTTCAATGGCCTCGCTGCGCTCGGCGGCTCGGGGCGCTTTTTGGGCGGTGTCTTCCCTCGTCGCGTGCTCGCTCCTTCGTCGCTGCGCGCGCTCCTCAGTCCAGACACCGCCGCGCCCCTCGCGGTTAGGGCTGGTAGGGCGCTAGTGCCCGCCAGCCGGGGTCGGGGGCGGAGGCCACCTTGGCGCGACCCTCCGACCACCCGGCCGTGAGCTGGTCCAGCTCCGCGACCACGCCGGAGTCCGGGTCGGCGTAGAGATGGAAGACCTGGAGGCCGTCGCCGGTCTGCCGTACCACCAGGACCGCGCGATCACCGAGCGCGCTCAGGCGCTTCTCGAACTTGCGCAGGGCCGACGCGGACGGCTCGACCGGCAGCCGGTCCGGGTTGCTGTGGGCGTACGGCACCGAGACCTCGACGTGCAGGTCGCACAGCGGGTAGTCCTGCCGGTGCAGCGGGAAACGCACGCCCAGCCGGGCCGGGTGGCCGCGGGGGGTGCGGCCCTCACCGCTCAGCCACGCGGGCTCGCGGAACGGCTCGGAGATCTGCTCCACCACGGCGGACAGCATGCCCGGGGGCAGCGCGTCCGTGGGCTGGTCGGTCGCGATCTTGACCTCGCCGACCCAGCGTGCCACGTCGTCCTCGCCCAGCGCCCAGTCCAGCACGTGGTAGGCGACCTGGAGCTGCGCCTCCTCCGGGACGAAGAGGAAGTCCGGATGGAAGACCGTGATGTGGATCCGGGCCCGCCCCGCGTCGGCCCGCATGCCGAGGCGTACGTAGCCGAGGTCGAACTCGTGGTCGGCGAGCTGCAGCTTCTGGCCGAGCATCTCCGGATCGGCCTGCCGGGCGGCCCGGAACTCCCAGCCGGAGCCGGCCGGAGCGCTCCGCAGCCAGCGCTCCGCGAGCCCGCGCAGCTCGGCGACGCCGCCGCCGGTCAGGGTCAGGGTCGGCGTGTCGTCCTGGCCGGTGCCGATCTCCCACTGCAGACCAGAATGGATCTTGTGGACCCGCAGGGACAGCTCCTCGACCAGCTCGGTGGCGAAGTCCTGCTGGCCGCCGCTGGTGAGGGCGGCCTCGATGCGGGGCTGTGCCTGGTCCCACCAGGCCCAGAACTCGGCGATCGCCGGGGACGGCGGGGATGGCATGTCGCGAGGGCGGCGGAAGATTCCCATCCTCCTATCTTTCCAGCCAACACCGACGTTCCGTTCCGGGACGCGGTGATGTCGGCGCGACCGGGGCCCTCATTTCGATTTCGACTCGCGCGGCCGCGTAGCCTTGGGGGGTTATGACTCTGCGCGTACTCGCCGCCATGTCGGGCGGTGTCGACTCCGCCGTGGCCGCTGCCCGGGCCGTCGAGGCCGGTCACGATGTCACCGGCGTCCACATGGCCCTGTCCAGCAACCCCCAGTCGTATCGCTCGGGCGCCCGCGGCTGCTGCACGCTCGAGGACTCGCGGGACGCCCGCCGGGCGGCGGACGTGATCGGGATCCCCTTCTACGTCTGGGATCTGGCCGAGCGGTTCGACCGGGACGTCGTCCAGGACTTCGTCCAGGAGTACGCCGCCGGGCGGACGCCGAACCCCTGTCTGCGCTGCAACGAGAAGATCAAGTTCCAGGCGCTGCTGGACAAGGCCCTGGCGCTGGGATTCGACGCCGTCTGCACCGGCCACTACGCCCGGCTCGAGGACGGCGTGCTGCGCCGGGGCGCCGACGCCGGCAAGGACCAGTCGTACGTCCTCGCGGTGTGCACCCGGGAGCAGCTCGCGCACGCGATGTTCCCGCTCGGCGACACCGCCAAGGCCGAGATCCGCCGCGAGGCGGAGCGGCGTGGCCTCCAGGTGGCCGACAAGCCCGACAGCCATGACGTGTGCTTCATCTCCGACGGGGACACCCGGGGCTTTCTCGCCCAGCGCCTCGGCACCGCCCCCGGGAAGATCGTCGACAGTGACGGCGAGGTCGTCGGCGAGCACGACGGCGCCTACGCCTACACCGTCGGCCAGCGCAAGGGCCTGCGGATCGGGCACCCGGCGGCCGACGGCAGGCCCCGCTACGTGCTGGACATCTCGCCGGTGAGCAACACGGTCACCGTCGGCCCCCGGGAGGCGCTCGACGTGGCGCAGATCGTGGCCGAGCGCCCCGTCTGGCTCACCGCCACCCCGCCGCCGGGCCCCTTCGGCTGCCAGGTGCAGCTGCGGGCTCACGGGGAGGTGCACGACTGCACCGCCGAGCCGGACGGCGACCGGCTGCGGATCCGGCTGCACCGGCCCGCCCAGGGCGTGGCCAGAGGACAGGCGGCCGTCCTCTACGACGGGGACGTCGTGCTGGGCTCGGCGACCATCGCCGTGGCCGACCGGGTGCCCGCCTGATCACCCCACCCCGGTGCTCCGGCACGGCGCCCTGGAATACTCGAGGGGCCGACGAGGGGGAGGTTTCTCATGAGATACGGCGTCGCCACGTTCGTGACCGACGAGGGCATCGCCCCGGCCCCGCTGGGCCGGGCGCTGGAGGAACGCGGCCTGCAGTCGCTCTACCTGGCCGAGCACACGCACATCCCCGTGAGCAGGGAGACCCCCTACCCGGCCGGTGGTGAGCTGCCGCGGATCTACTACCGCACGCTCGACCCCCTCGTCACGCTCTCCGTCGTCGCCGCGGTGACCGAGCGGCTGACGCTCGGCACCGGCATCGCCCTGGTGATCCAGCGCGACCCGATCGTGCTCGCCAAGGAGGTCGCCAGCCTCGACCTGGTATCCGGCGGCCGCGCCGTGCTGGGCGTGGGGGCCGGCTGGAACCGCGAGGAGATGCGCGACCACGGCACCGACCCCAGGACCCGGACCAGGCTGCTGCGTGAGCGGGTCCTGGCGATGAAGGAGATCTGGACCAAGGACGAGGCCGAGTTCCACGGGGAGTTCGTCGACTTCGGCCCGATGTACTCCTGGCCCAAGCCGGTCCAGCGGCCGCACCCGCCGATCCTGATCGGCGGCGCGGCCCCGGTCGCGCTGGACCGCGTCCTGGACTACGGCGACGGCTGGATGCCGGTCTACCAGCGTGACGTGGCGGAGCTGGGCGCCCAGATCGCGGAGCTGCGGCGGCGGGGCGCGGAGCGGGGCCGGGAGCACATTCCGGTGACGATCTACATGGCGCCGCCCAGGCCCGACGTGGTGACCCGGCTGGCCGAGATCGGGGTGGACGAGATCCTCTTCGGTCTCCCGACCGAGCCGGAGGCCGCGGCCCTGAAGAGGCTGGACGAGATGGCGGCGCTGATCGGCTGACGGCCCGACCGGGCCTGACGGGCCGGACCCGCCGCGGCCACGGGCCGCCTAGCGTGGGAGCGCGTCGAGGGCGGCCCTGGCCACCTCCAGCAGGTGGTCGGGCAGCTTGTCCTGCGGGACGGCCTCCTTTCCCGTCTCCAGCGCGACGGTGAGGATCAGGTCCTTGCGGAGCGCCGCCAGCTGGGGTGACGGCGCGGCGCCGGCCGCGAAGACCGCCAGGTCACCGACCCCGATCATCCGCACCCTGCCGGGCTGCGGCTGCTCGAGGGCGGCCCAGCGGTCCAGGCCGGTCTTGGCCTCGTAGCGCGCCGTGTAGGCCACGATCAGGGTGGCCGGGGTCACGTGCCGGCGCACCACGGCGTCGCCGGTGAAGCGGACGGCGTGGTAGTCCGCGCCATCGCCCGGCTCGCAGCCCTTCACCTTCCCCAGCAGGGCGGCGGCGACGATCTTGCGGTCCAGCGCCGCGCACAGGTCAGGCCTGGGCACGGTGACCGGGCGGGGCGACGCCGCGGTGCGCCCGGCCGAGCAGGCGGGCAGCGCCACGGTGAGGGCCAGCGACCCGAGCACCAGGCATGACCTGCGGAAGCGGGGGATCATAGCGCTACACCCTAGAGTGCGAAGGGTGTCAGATCCCATGAGTCCCGAGAGCTTTCCCTGGCCCGTCGCCACCGCCACCGGCGTCGGTTCCCACCCCGGCACGGATTCCGCGGAGACTCTGCGGGTCGTGCTCGGCGAGGTGCCCGAGCTGCCCTACCTGCCGGAGTTGCCGGCCCGGGGGCCCGGAGCCGACCTGGCCGGGCGGGCGGCATGCCTGCTCGTCGACCTGGCCGTCGACCTCCAGCCGTCCGGCTGGCGGTTCGCCGACCGTCCCGGCCGGGACATGCGGCGGGGGTACGACCACCTCGCCCGCGATCTCGATGTCCTGGAGGAGCTGGCGGGCGGCCACCAGGGTCCCCTCAAGATCCAGATCTGCGGGCCGTGGACCCTGGCCTCCTCCATCGAGCTGCGCAACGGCAACCGTACGCTCGCCGATCCCGGCGCCGTACGCGACTTGATCGACTCCCTGGCGGAGGGGGTGCGCGACCATGTCGCGGACGTACGGCGGCGGGTGCCCGGCGCCCGGATCCTGCTGCAGGTGGACGAGCCGGCGCTGCCCGGAGTCCTGGCGGGCGACATCCCGACGGCCAGCGGCTTCAGCCGGTTGCGCGCGGTGGCGGCGCAGGACGCGGAGGAGGGCCTGCGCCGGGTGCTGACCGCCGCCGACGCCCACCCGCTGGTGCACTGCTGTGCGGGGGCCGTGCCGTACGGCCTGATCCGGTCCGCCGGGGCCAGGGCGATCTCGGTGGACGTCGCCCTGATCCCGACCCGGAACGACGATGTCATCGGCGAGGCCATCGAGGACGGGATCGGGCTGCTGCTGGGCGTCGTACCGGGTACCGACACCGGGCAGGCCCCGCTGGCCGAGACCGTGCGCCCGGTTCGCGAGATGTGGAACCGGCTGGGCTTCCGGCCGGAGCGGCTGCCCGAGCAGGTGGTCCTCACCCCGGCGTGCGGTCTCGCCGGCGCCTCCCCCGGCTATGCCCGGGCCGCGCTGGCGCGTTGCCGCGAGGCCGCCCGCATGCTTTATGAGGCCGCCGAGTGAGGCCGGCGTGAGGCCCCGTGTGAGGCTTGCGTGAGGCCCGGAGTGACGGTGCGGGCGACGGTGGTACTGACGGGCGCGGCGCCCCCGCAAAGTGTCGGTGGCCCGCGCGAGAATAGGTGAAACAGCAGGTCGCAAGGGAGGAACGTACGTGAGCGAGAGCGCGCCGACGGCTGCCAGAGAGCGCCACGCCGAGCTGAGCCGGGACATCGACGAGGCCAACTACCGCTACTACGTGCTCGACACCCCGACGCTCAGTGACGCCGACTACGACCGGCTGATGCGGGAGCTGCAGGAGCTGGAGGAGCGGTACCCCGAGCTCGTCACCCCCGACTCCCCGACCCAGAAGGTCGGCGCGCCGATCACCACTGACTTCGCGACGGTCGCCCACCTCGAGCGCATGCAGAGCCTCGACAACGCGATGGACGAGGACGAGCTGCTCGCCTGGGGCGACCGGGTGGAGAAGGAGGCCGGCTCCGTCGCCGGCTATCTCTGCGAGCTCAAGATCGACGGCCTGGCGATCGCCCTGCTGTACGAGAAGGGCCGGCTGGTGCGCGGGGTCACCCGCGGGGACGGCCGGGCCGGTGAGGACGTCACCAACAACATCCGCACCATCGCCGCCGTCCCGACCCGGCTGGAGGGCGACGGCGTCCCCGACCTGCTGGAGGTCCGGGGCGAGGTGTATCTGCCGGTCGAGGCGTTCGAGCAGCTC
Organism: Actinomadura scrupuli; assembly: GCF_050971785.1. Lineage (NCBI taxonomy): Bacteria > Bacillati > Actinomycetota > Actinomycetes > Streptosporangiales > Thermomonosporaceae > Actinomadura > Actinomadura scrupuli. The sequence continues at coordinate 1,421,849 of NZ_JBPCCU010000002.1, forward strand.
AACGCGGGGCTGGTCGAAGGCGGCCGGGAGCCGTTCGCCAACCCGCGCAACGCCGCCGCCGGCTCGCTGCGGCAGAAGGACCCCAGGATCACCGCGCAGCGCCCGCTGAGCATGCTCGTGCACGGGTTCGGCACCTGGAAGGGCGGGGCGCCGCCCAGGAGCCAGGCGGGGGTGTACGAGCTGATGCGCGGCTGGGGGCTGCCGGTCAGTGATCGCTACCAGGTGGTGGACGATCTGGCGGCGGTGCGGAAGTACATCGCCTTCTACGGCGAGCACCGGCACAGCGAGCTTCCCGCCGACCCGGTGCCGGGCTCCACCCCCCGGCCGCTGGTGTACGAGATCGACGGCGTGGTCGTCAAGGTCGACGACCTCGCCGTGCAGCGCAGGCTCGGCTCCACCAGCCGGGCGCCACGCTGGGCGATCGCCTTCAAGTACCCGCCGGAGGAGGTCAACACCAAGCTGCTCGACATCAAGGTCGGCGTGGGGCGCACCGGCCGGGTGACGCCGTACGGCGTGATGGCGCCGGTCAGGGTGGCCGGGTCGACGGTGGAGCGGGCCACCCTGCACAACGCCGGTGAGGTCAGGCGCAAGGGCGTGCTCATCGGCGACACGGTCGTGCTGCGCAAGGCCGGCGACGTCATCCCGGAGATCGTGGCCCCGGTCACCGCGCTGCGGGACGGCACCGAGCGCGAGTTCGTGATGCCCACCCACTGCCCCGAGTGCGGCACCGAGCTGGCCTACCAGAAGGAGGGCGACGCCGACATCCGCTGTCCCAACGCCCGCTCCTGCCCGGCGCAGCTCCGGGAGCGGATCGCGTTCGTCGCGGGCCGCAGCGCGCTCGACATCGAGGTGCTGGGCTACGTCGCGGCGACGGCGCTGACGCAGCCGCTGGAGCCCGCCGACCCGCCGGTGAAGAACGAGGGCGACCTGTTCCATCTCACGGTCGAGCAGCTACTGCCGATCAAGAGCGTGGTGCGCGACCCGGACACCGGCCTGCCCAAGATCGATCCCAAGACGGGTGAGCAGAAGGTCGTCACGTTCTTCGCCAACAAGGTCGGCGAGGCCAAGAAGACCGTCGACAAACTGTTCGAGGAGCTGGAGAAGGCCAAGCAGCAGCCGCTGTGGCGGGTGCTGGTGGCCTTGTCGATCCGGCACGTCGGGCCCAGCGCCGCGCAGGATCTGGCCCGGGAGCTGCGGTCCATGGACGCCATCGCCAACGCCGGTGTCGAGGAGCTGGCCGCGGTCGACGGGGTCGGGCCGACGATCGCCGCCTCGGTGCGGGACTGGTTCACCGTCGACTGGCACCGCGAGATCATCGACAAGTGGCGGGCCGCCGGTGTCCGGATGGCCGACGAGGGCGTGGACGGCCCGCGGCCGCTCGAAGGGGTCAGCGTCGTCATCACCGGCTCGCTGGAGACCTACAGCCGCGACTCCGCCACCGAGGCCGTCCAGAACCTCGGCGGCAAGGTCAGCGGCTCGGTCTCCAAGAAGACGGGCTTCGTGGTCGTCGGCGAGAACCCCGGCTCGAAATATGACAAGGCAGTCAAGCTCGGAGTCCCCGTCCTGGACGAGGAAGGGCTGCGCGTTCTGCTCGCCGACGGACCGGATGCGGCCAGGAGTGCGACCGTCGGCGTGGCCGAGCAAGCCGAGTGATCATCGGCGGGTTGACCAGGAGAATGTTACTATACGGTATCATGTGACTACCGACGGGAGTGCATGCCGATTTGCTTGAAAAGTAACAGAACGTGCGCAATCGGTTTCGCGAAGTTGTGCGAAGGTCGTACTCTCCCTTCAGCACCTCGAACCTGGAAATCCCGGTGCGATGGCCTCCGGATCCTACGAGGATGGTGATGAAGGACCCGAACAACACCCGGGACACCGTGCCGCGCCGGGGATCCCCACTGTGGATCTACATCCTGTGCGTCACGGTCGTCGGCATGGTCGTGGTCGCCGTGACGGCCGCCGGGGTGTCGGCGGAGGACGTGCAGACCACCGTCCACAGCCCGCTGTTCTGGTTGCTGGGCTGCCTCATCGTGGTCGGCGAGCTCCGGCCGATCATCACCCCCGGGCTGAACGAGAACAACGGCGCGACCGCCTCCACCACCTTCGCGTTCGCCGCGCTGCTCTACGGCGGGCTGCCGGTCGCCGCCGCCCTCCAGCTCGTGGCCGTGCTGGTCTGCGGCGTGCTCCGGCGCCGGGCCCCGCACCGCAACCTCTTCAACGCCGCGCAGTTCATGGTGAGCATGGGGGCGGCTTCGCTGGTCCTCACCGCCTTCGGCAAGGCCGGCTCCGCGGCCCATCCGTGGATCCCGCACGGCGCCGATCTGCCCGTCATCGCGCTCGCCGGTGCGACGTACTTCCTCATGAACGACACCATGGTCGCCGGAGCCATCGCGCTGCACGAGCGCATCTCGCTCGGCAAGGCGCTGCGCCTGGACTTCGCCTACCAGCTGCTGGTGCATCTCGCCCTGCTCGGGCTCTCGCCGCTGGTGGTCGTGGCGATGGCGCGCTCGGCGGCGTTCCTGCCGCTGATCGTGCTGCCCTTCGTCGCGGTCTATCTCAACGCCTCGGGATCGGTGCGGCGGGAGCACCAGGCGCTGCACGACGCGCTCACCGGGCTGCCCAACCGCAAGCTGCTGATCGTCCGCACCGAGGAGGCGCTGGCGGAGGCCCGGCGCACCTGGGGCGTGCAGGGCCGGGGCCACGCCGGCCGGGGACACGCCGTCCGCGGCCGCCCGGCCAGTGAGCCCACGGACCGGCGGGTCGGATTGTTCCTGCTCGATCTGGACCGTTTCAAGGAGGTCAACGACACGCTGGGCCACCCGACCGGCGACCGGCTGCTGCAGCTGGTGGCGCACCGGCTCACGCACAGCGTGCGCCCGGGCGACCTGGTCGCCCGGCTCGGCGGCGACGAGTTCGCGGTCCTGCTGCCGTCGGTACGCGACGAGCAGGCGGCCCGCGAGGTCGCGGCCCGGCTGCGCGCCGCGCTGAGCGAGCCGGTGCGGCTGGACGGCATGACCTTCGATCTCGAGGCCAGCGTCGGCATCGCGCTGCACCCCGACCACGCCCCGGACTTCGAGCTGCTGCTCCAGCGGGCCGACGTGGCGATGTACGTCGCCAAGGAGAGCCGCTCCGGGGTCGAGATCTACTCCCCGATCAAGGACCGCAACTCGCCCGCGCGGCTCGGCATGCTCGGGGATCTGCGCCGGGCGATCGACCGGGAGGAGCTGGAGCTGTACTTCCAGCCCAAGATCGGGCTGACCGACGGCCAGCTGGTGGGGATGGAGGCGCTGCTGCGCTGGCGGCACCCCAAGCGCGGGCTGGTGGGCCCGCAGGAGTTCCTGCCGATCGCCGAGCAGACCTACCTCATGCGCGCCATCACCCACTACGTGGTCGACATGGCCCTCGCCCAGGCCTCCGCCTGGTGGCAGGCGGGGCTGCGCGTGCAGGTCGCGATCAACGCCTCCGGCCGGGACCTGCTGGACGCCGGTCTCGCCGAGACGATCACGGCGGGCCTGGCCCGGCACCGGCTTCCCACCGAGGCGCTCCAGCTGGAGATCACCGAGCGGATCCTGGTCAACGAGCCCGCCTACGCGGGGGAGACCGTGCAGGCGCTGGCCCAGCTCGGCATCCCGCTCAGCCTGGACGACTTCGGCACCGGGTACTCCTCCCTGGTCAGGCTCAAGCGGCTGCCGGTCGAGGAGATCAAGATCGACGCCTCCTTCGTCCAGCGGCTCGCCGCGGGCCCGGCGGTGCGCGGCCACGGCGGGGAGAACAGGGACTCCGACGATGTCGTGATCGTACGGTCGATCATCGATCTGGTCCGGACCCTCGGGCTGCGCTCGGTGGCCGAGGGCGTGGAGGACGCCCGGACCGCGCAGTTCCTGCGCGACATGGGCTGCGACGCCGCACAGGGCTGGCATTTCGGCCGGCCCATGGACGCCGGGACCGCGACGTCCTGGCTGCACGCCCGGTCCACCACGTCGCCGGTGTCGGTTCCGGAACCCGATCCGCCGCGCACCATCGACTCCAAGTTCATCGCCTGACCGGCCGCCGGGTCGATCATCACCGCGTAATCGAGTGGGTCGGCACTGTTCACACGGCCTAAGATGACGGTGAACCCACTCGATCTCTTGATCTCTGAAACGGTTTCTACTATGTCCATCACCCGTGACGAGGTCGCCCACCTCGCCCGGCTGTCCCGGCTGGCGCTCGGCGATGACGAGCTAGATCATCTCGCCGCCCAGCTCGACGTGATCATCGCCGCGGTCGCCCGTGTGCAGGAGGTGACGGCGGAGGACATCCCGCCGACCTCCCACGCGGTGCCGCTGACGAACGTCTTCCGTCCCGACCGGTCCCGGCCCGGCCTGACTCCGGCGCAGGCGCTGTCCGGCGCGCCGGCCGCCGAGGAACAGCGTTTCCGCGTGCCGAGGATCCTGGAGGAGGAAGCGTGAGCGAGCTGGAAGGTCACGAGGCCGGCCGGCCGCGGACGCCCGCGCGCCGGGCACGGGCGACGGGGCCCGCGGGCGCTCTGGACACGAGCGGGGGGCGGCTGTGAGCATCGTCAGGAAGACGGCCACCGAGCTGGCCGCCATGATCGGCTCGGGCGAGGTCTCCGCGGTCGAGGTGGCCCAGGCGCACCTGGACCGGATCACGGCGGTGGACGACCAGGTCCACGCGTTCCTGCACGTCGACGCGGACAACGTCCTGGAGCAGGCCCGGGCCGTGGACGCGCGCCGGGCCGCGGGTGAGGAGCTCGGCCCGCTGGCCGGAGTCCCGATCGCGCACAAGGACGTCTTCGTCACCCAGGACATGCCGACCACGGCCGGCTCCAAGATCCTTGAGGGCTGGCGGCCGCCCTACGACGCGACGGTCAGCGCGCGGCTGCGGGCCGCCGGGCTGGTGATCCTCGGCAAGACCAACATGGACGAGTTCGCGATGGGCTCCTCGACGGAGAACAGCGCGTACGGCCCCACGCACAACCCCTGGGACCTCACCCGGATCCCCGGTGGCTCCTCGGGCGGCTCCTCGGCGGCGGTCGCCGCCTACGAGGCGCCGCTGGGCACCGGCACCGACACCGGCGGCTCCATCCGGCAGCCCGCCGCGGTCACCGGCCTGGTCGGGGTGAAGCCGACCTATGGCGGAGCCTCCCGCTACGGGATGATCGCGTTCGCCTCGTCACTGGACACCCCCGGGCCGTTCGCCCGCAACGTCCTGGACGCGGCCCTGCTGCACGAGGCGTTCTCCGGGCACGACGTGCTGGACTCCACCTCGATCGACGCGCCGGTGCCGCCGGTGGTGGCGGCCGCCCGGCAGGCCGACGTGAACGGCCTGCGCATCGGTGTGGTCAAGGAGTTCGGAGGGGCCTCGGCGGACGGCTACCAGCCGGGGGTCCTGGCGCGCTTCAACGAGACGGTGGAGCTGCTGGAGTCGCTGGGCGCCAAGGTCGTCGAGGTCTCCTGCCCGTCGTTCACCTACGCGCTGCCCGCGTACTACCTGATCGCGCCGTCGGAGTGCTCCTCCAACCTGGCCCGGTTCGACGCCATGCGCTACGGCCTGCGGGTCGGCGACGACGGGACGCGCTCGGCGGAGGAGGTCATGGCGCTGACCCGCGCGGAGGGCTTCGGCGCGGAGGTCAAGCGCCGGATCATCCTGGGCACCTACGCGCTGTCCAGCGGCTACTACGACGCCTACTACGGCAGGGCCCAGCAGGTCCGCACGCTGATCACCCGTGACTTCGACGCCGCCTTCGAGCAGGTCGACGTGCTGATCTCACCGACCACGCCGACGACGGCCTTCCCGATCGGGGAGCGCGCCGACGACCCGATGGCGATGTACCTCGCCGACCTGTGCACGATCCCGTCCAACCTGGCCGGCAACGCCGCCATCTCGGTGCCGTGCGGGCTGGCCGACGAGGACGGGCTGCCGGTCGGCCTGCAGATCATGGCCCCAGTGCTCGCCGACGACCGGGTCTACCGGGTCGGCGCGGCCGTCGAGGCCGCACTGAACGACCGCTGGGGCGGCCCGCTGCTGGCCAAGGCCCCGGAGCTCGCGGAGGGCGCCAAGTGACCACCATGACGACGATGCCCTACGACGAGGCCCTCGCCAGGTTCGACCCGGTGCTCGGCCTGGAGACCCACATCGAGCTGGGCACGAACTCCAAGATGTTCTGTGGCTGCCCGACGGCGTTCGGCGCACCGCCCAACACCCAGGTGTGCCCGGTCTGCCTGGCACTGCCCGGCTCGCTGCCGGTGGCCAACCAGGCCGCCATCGAGAGCATCATCAAGATCGGGCTGGCACTGAACTGCTCGATCGTGGAGTGGTGCCGGTTCGCCCGGAAGAACTACTTCTATCCGGACATGCCGAAGAACTACCAGATCTCGCAGTACGACGAGCCGATCTGCGTCGACGGTCATCTCGACGTCGAGGTCGACGGGAAGACCTACCGCGTCGAGATCGAGCGGGTCCACATGGAGGAGGACACCGGCAAGTCGCTGCACGTCGGCGGCTCCACCGGCCGCATCCAGGGCGCCGACCACTCGCTGGTGGACTACAACCGCGCCGGCATCCCGCTCGTCGAGATCGTCACCAAGCCGGTCGAGGGCACGGGGGTCAAGGCTCCCGAGGTCGCCAAGGCCTACGGCACCGAGCTGCGCGAGCTGGTCCGCGCCCTCGGCGTCTCCGACGTCCGCATGGAGGAGGGCTCCATGCGCTTCGACGTCAACGTCTCGCTCATGCCGCGCGGCGCGGCCGAGTGGGGCACCCGCACCGAGACCAAGAACGTCAACTCGCTGCGCTCGGTCGAGCGGGCCGTACGGTCCGAGATCGAGCGGCAGGCGGCGGTGCTGGCCGACGGCGGCCGGATCCACCAGGAGACCCGGCACTTCCACGAGGACACCGGCACGACCACCAGCGGGCGCAGCAAGGAGGAGGCGCAGGACTACCGCTACTTCCCCGAGCCCGACCTGGTGCCGATGGCCCCGTCCCGGGAGTGGGTCGAGCAGATCCGGGCGGGCCTGCCGGAACTGCCCGCGGCCCGTCGCCGGCGGGTACAGCGGGAGTGGGGCCTCAGCGACAAGGAACTGCAGGACGTCGTCAACGCCGGCGCCCTGGACCTGATCGAGGAGACCATCGCGGCCGGCGCCGATCCCGGCTCCGCCCGCAAGTGGTGGATGAACGAGCTGTCCCGCCGGGCCACCGCGCAGGCCGTCGAGCTGGCGAGCCTGCCGATCACCGCCGCCCAGGTGGCCCGCGTGCAGGCGCTGGTCGACTCCGGGGAGCTCAACGACAAGCTGGCCCGCCAGGTGTTCGAGGGCGTACTGGCCGGTGAGGGCGGTCCCGACGAGGTCGTTGCCGCCCGCGGCCTGAAGGTGGTCAGCGACGACGGGGCCCTGATCGGGATCATCGACCAGGTGATCGCCGACAACGCCGACGTCGCGGACAAGGTCAGGTCCGGCAAGGTCGCGGCGGCGGGCGCCCTCGTCGGCGCGGTCATGAAGGCCAGCCGTGGCCAGGCCGACGCCGGCCGTGCCCGCGAGCTCATCCTGGAGCGCCTGGCCGCCTCCGGCTGACCCGCCGGAGATCGCCCCGCCCTCGGCCGACCCGCCGGAGACAGCCCCGCCTCCGGCTGACCCGCCGGAGACCGCCGCTCCGCCGTGCTCCAGCCCCGGGACAGAGGGACCTCGGCCGGCCCGCCACCCGAACCCCTCCGTGATCATGCAATCAATCGCCGGTTGATTGCATGATCACGGCGAGGGAACGGCGGGGAAACGGTGAGGAAGTGGCGTGTCCGCGACACGTCGGGGCATGGGCTGCCAGATCGCGGCGGACGAGGGGTGCGGGCGGATAGATTCCCGGCATGTCTCCCCTGGACTCCCTTCCGGACGGCCTGCCCCCGGGCCGTCTGATCGTTCCCGACCTGGACTTCGCCGACGACATGTGGGCGGACCGCCCGGTGATGTGGGTGTCGGACGGGCCCGTGCCGGACGCGGGGGAGCGGTGGGGGCGGCTGTTCGGCGAACATCGGGAGACCGGGCTCTACCCGCTGCTGCTGGAGACCCTGCCGGCCGACGGGGAGCGCCCCTGGCATGCCGGCGAGCTCTCTCCGCGGTCGATCGGAGCCGTCGACGCGCTCACCGCCGACGGCGTCCTCCGCCGGTTGTGGGCGGAGGTGACCGAGGACGACGCGGAGCTTCCGTACCGCTCCTGGCCGGGACCGGCGGCCCCGGGGGACGGCCCCGCGGACCCCGGCGAGACGGCGCGTGCGCACGCCGCGCGGCTGGGGGGCGTGTCGTCCGCGGACGGCGTGCTGCTCGGGCTGGTGCCGGCCGGGCGGGGCGCGGACACCCTGGCCGCCTGCGGCTGGGACGGGCCGTGCGACCACACCGGCCACCCCCAGGAGATCTCGGCGGTGCTGCGGTCGTGGGAGGACCGATTCGGGATAAGGGTCATAAAAGTGGGATTCGACACGCTGTATCTCTCCGTGGCCGCGCCGCCCACCACGATCGAGCAGGCCCGGCGGCTCACCGCCGAGCATCACGCCTTCTCCCCTGACGCCCTCTGGCAGGGTGGTGTCACCTTCGAGGAATACGCCGAAGGCCTGATCGGGAGCGCCGGCTGGTTCTTCCGGTGGGACTGACCGGGCGTCGTCGGAACCCCTAGATGCTGGGGCTTTTCCCGCTAATACGGGACGACACGCCCGGGCGCTGATTACGCGACGTGTTCGGTTGTCGCCGGGAGGACGCCCAGCCTCAATCGCTCCGTGACCTACGGAACGTACATTGAGCAGCAGAAAATAACCGGCGATCCGCACCCGCGGGTCGTCGCCCCGTCATTGAAGCGACATTGCCCACACAGCACCGGCCTGACCTGAGCGTCCGCGCCATCTGGAGCCTGCCCTGCCCGTGCGGGGAGCCAGGCGATCTTGGCATGCGTACCGGTCGGCGCGGGGCGGTCACCCCTGCGGGAGGCGCAGCATGAGCGGCCCGGGCGCGCGACGGCTGTCGCGCCGCGCGCTGCCGTTCGCCGCCGTCGCGCTGCTGACGCTCGTGTACGGTCTCGGCCGGCTGCTGCTGGGCGGCGGCGAGCTGTCGTCCTGGGCCCCGGTGGTCGCGGCCGGTCTCGCGGCGGGCTCCCTGTTCTACGCCGGGCACCGGCTGGCCGGCGCCGAGCGCATCAACCGGGCCATGTGGCGATGCTTCGCGATCGCCGCGACGTGCTGGTGCGCCGGTGCCACGATCAACGCCATATCCAAGATCGTTCTGAGTCGTGCGGTCGTCTCGCTCTCGGTGGGCGACCTGTTCTTCGTGGCCGCGATGGTCGCGCTGGCCACCGGTTTCGTGCTGCCCATCCGGCTCCCGCGCCCGGCCGGGACCTGGATCCGCTACGCCGCCGACACCTATGTCTGCGTGAGCGCCCTGTTCGTGCTCGGCTGGGTCGTACGGTTCGGGGCGCTCTACCACCTGTCCGGGGAGTCCACGGCGGAGTTCGTGATCGAACTGCTGTATCCGCTGGTCGACATCGTGCTGGTCTGCGCCGCGCTGCCCTTCGTGCTGGGCACCCGGCGGCGGCACCGGCGGTCGGCGGTGCCGGCCTACGTCGCCCTGCTCGCGATGGCGGTGGCCGACGTGGTGGCGACGGCCGTACGGCTGCGCAACGGCGCGGTGTCGAGCGACGTGGGGGACGTGGCCCGGTTCGTCGGGCTGATCCTGCTGGGCGCGGTGCCGTGGATCGCGCAGGGCGGCACCCGGGACGACGAGGACGCCGACGACCAGGACCCCCGGGGGAGCATGATCGGCCCCGGTATCGCCACCGCCGCCGCGGCCGGGGCGGCGGCGCTGTTCATCGCCGGCCACTCGCTGACCGACGGGCACGGCCTGGAGCCGGTGGTGTCGGTGGTCGCCGGATCGGCGACCCTCATCCTGCTGATCCGCCTGGCCGGGCTGCTGCGGGAGAACGACCGGCTGCAGCGGGCCGTGGACACCGGGGAGGAGCACTTCCGGGCGCTCGCCGAGAGCATCAACGACGTAGTGCTGATCTGTGACCTGGACGGCACGGTCCAGTACGTCAGCGCGGGGGCCCAGCGGACCTTCAGCTACCCGCCGGACGAGCTGTTGGGCAGGCCGCTGCAGGAGATCGTGCACCCGGAGGACCTTCCCAAGGTCGAGGAGATCTTCACCGAGTTCACCGCCGGGGAGCAGGAGGTCCTCCGGCTGGCCTGCCGGCTCCGGGCCGCCGACGGGACGTGGCTGCCGACCGAGTCGACGATCTCCCGCTACGCGCGCTCCACCGACGAGTCCCGCGGCACCCTGCTGGTCACCACCCGTGACCTGAGCGAGCAGGCGGCGCTGCAGCGCCAGGTCACCCACCTGACCTTCCACGACGGGCTGACCGGGCTGCCGAACCGCGCCTACTTCGAGGAGCGGGCCCGGGAGGTGCTGTCCCGGCAGGGCCAGGCCGCCGCCGGTCCCGCCGGGCCGGTCGCGGTGCTGTTCGCCGACATCGACGGCTTCACCGCCGTCAACGACTCCGCCGGTCACGCCGCCGGCGACCAGGTGCTGGCCCAGGCGGCGCGCCGGCTGCGCGCGGCGGTCCAGGCCGACGACACGGTGGCCCGGTGGGGCGGCGACGAGTTCGCCGTCCTGGTGCAGAGCGCGGCGGAGGGACAGGCGGTCGTCGACCTGGCCGAACGGCTGCTGCGGGCGCTGTCGGAGGAGCCCTACCGGGTCGGCAGCCGGGGCATCGCCCTCACCGCGAGCCTCGGCATCGCCTTCGCCGAGGACGAGGTCGGCTCGCCCGAGCTGATCCGCAACGGCGACCTGGCGATGGCCCGGGCCAAGGAGCTCGGCGGCGGGCGGGTGGAGGTCTTCGCCGCCCACATGCACGCCGACGTCGTACGCCGCCTGGAGCTCGGCGGCGACCTCCAGCGGGCGCTCGCCGAGCAGCAGTTCGCGGTGGAGTTCCAGCCGGTCGTGGAGCTGGCCACCTCCCGGGTCACCGGGGTGGAGGCGCTCGTGCGCTGGTGCCGCGCCGGGGTGTCGGTACCGCCGGAGGAGTTCATCGGGCCGGCCGAGGAGTCCGGGCTGATGATCCCGCTCGGCAACTGGGTGCTGCGCGAGGCCTGCCGGGAGGTCGCCCGCTGGCGGGAGGGCTCCTGGGACATCGGCCTGTCGGTCAACTTCACCGCCCGGCAGATCGCCGCCCCCCGGTTCGTCGAGTCGGTCGCCGCGGCGCTGGAGGAGACCGGGCTGCCGCCGCACGCCCTCACCCTGGAGGTGACCGAGGAGGTCCTCGTCGAGGACGCCGGGCACAACGTCGAGCGGCTGTCGGCGCTGCGGGACCTCGGCGTACGCCTGGCCATCGACGACTTCGGCACCGGCTACGCGTCGCTGGCCTACCTCGGCCAGCTCCCGGTGGACATCATCAAGATCGACCCGTCCTTCGTGGCGGGGCTGGGCCGCGACGAGACCCTCTCCCTGCTGACTCGCACGATCGTGCGGCTGGGGCACGATCTCGGCCTGACCGTGGTGGCCGAGGGCATCGAGCGTCCCGAGCAGCTGGAGCTGCTGCGCGAGATGGGCTGCCCCCGGGGGCAGGGATTCCTGGTGGCGCGGCCGATGGCACCGAGCCGGGTCGAGGCACTGGTGCGCACGAACCTGTCCGGTGGCGGCATCCCCCTCATCCAGGACTCGCCCGTTTCCGCAGGTTAAGGGCCAAATGGGCACATCGGCGACCGCCGGCGATCCCACACTGTGAGAATTCCGCAACACGGATTTGACCACGGGCGAGAAGTCGGCCATGGTGGACGCGTGCAGAAGAAGCCCGAGATCCTCGTAGTACTTGGTCGGCGCGCAAGCTGACAGGTACTCCTCTTGCGCGCGCCCCTCGATCGCCATCCGGCGAAGAGGGGTTTTTTGTTGGCCTGACCCTGATCTCCGGACGTCCCCACCGCAGAGGAACAAGCAGATGACCGAGCAGATGACCGGTGCACAGGCGCTCGTGCGAGCACTGGAGCACGTCGGCGTCGACACCGTGTTCGGGATACCCGGGGGCGCGATCCTCCCCGCGTACGACCCGCTCTTCGACTCCGAGCAGGTCCGTCACATCCTCGTACGGCACGAACAGGGCGCCGGGCACGCCGCTCAGGGGTACGCCCAGGCCACCGGCAAGGTCGGCGTGTGCATGGCGACGAGCGGTCCGGGCGCCACCAACCTGGTGACCCCGATCGCGGACGCCTACATGGACTCGGTGCCGATCGTGGCGATCACCGGTCAGGTGGCCAGCAGCGCCATCGGGACCGACGCCTTCCAGGAGGCGGACATCTCGGGGATCACACTCCCGATCACCAAGCACAACTTCCTGATCACCGACCCGAACGACATCGGCCGGACGATCGCCGAGGCCTTCCACATCGCGGCCACCGGCCGGCCCGGCCCCGTCCTGGTCGACATCTCCAAGGACGCGCTCCAGAAGACCTTCGACTTCGTGTGGCCGCAGGCGATGCAACTGCCCGGCTACCGCCCGGTGACCCGGCCGCACTCCAAGCAGGTGCGGGAGGCGGCCAAACTGATCGTCGAGGCCGAGCGCCCGGTGCTCTACGTCGGCGGCGGAGTGATCAAGGCGTCGGCCTCGGCCGAGCTGCGGGTGCTGGCCGAGCTGACCGGCGCCCCCGTCGTCAGCACCCTGATGGCCAAGGGCGCCTTCCCCGACAGCCACCACCAGCACATGGGCATGCCCGGCATGCACGGGACGGTCGGCGCGGTCGGCGCCCTGCAGAAGGCCGACCTGCTCGTCGTGCTCGGCGCCCGGTTCGACGACCGGGTCACGGGCCGGCTGGACACCTTCGCCCCGGACGCGCGGGTCGTGCACGCCGACATCGACCCGGCGGAGATCTCCAAGAACCGGCACGCGGACGTGCCGATCGTGGGGGACTGCCGGGAGGTGATCAGCGACCTGATCGTGGCGGTGCAGGGCGAGCACGCGGCCGGGCACACCGGCGACTACGCGGCCTGGTGGCGGCTGCTCGAGCACTGGCGGAAGACCTATCCGCTCGGCTACGACGTGCCGCCCGGCGGGGAGCTGTCGCCGCAGTACGTCATCGAGCGGATCGGCAAGCTCGCCGGACCCGACGCGTACTACGTCGCGGGCGTCGGCCAGCACCAGATGTGGGCGGCCCAGTTCATCGGCTACGAGCGTCCCGGCGCCTTCATCAACTCCGGCGGCGCCGGCACGATGGGCTTCGCGGTGCCCGCCGCGATGGGGGTCAAGGTCGGCAGTCCCGGCAGCACCGTCTGGGCGATCGACGGCGACGGCTGCTTCCAGATGACCAACCAGGAGCTCGCCACCTGCGCGATCGAGGGCATCCCGATCAAGGTCGCCGTGATCAACAACGGCAACCTGGGCATGGTCCGGCAGTGGCAGACGCTGTTCTACAACGAGCGCTACTCCAACACCAACCTGCACTCGCAGCACTCCGCCACGGCCACCCACCCGACCGGCAAGACGATGATCCCCGACTTCGTGAAACTGGCGGACGCGTACGGCTGCATCGGGCTGCGCTGCGACAAGGCCGAGGACGTCGACGCGACCATCGCCAAGGCCATGGAGATCAACGACGCCCCGGTCGTGATCGACTTCGTCGTCCACCAGGACGCGATGGTGTGGCCGATGGTCGCCGCCGGCACCGGCAACGACGAGATCAAGTACGCACGTGACCTGGCCCCCGACTGGGAGACTGGAGACTAAGCATGAGCCGCCACACTCTCTCGGTGCTGGTCGAGAACAAGCCCGGTGTGCTCGCCCGCATCGCCGGGCTGTTCTCCCGCCGTGGTTTCAACATCGACTCGCTCGCCGTCGGCCCGACCGAGCATCCGGAGATCTCCCGGATGACGATCGTGGTCAACGTCGAGGACCTGCCCCTCGAGCAGGTCACCAAGCAGCTCAACAAGCTGATCAACGTCCTGAAGATCGTCGAGCTCGATCCGACGTCGTCCGTACAGCGCGAGCTTCTGCTCGTCAAGGTGCGCGCGGACGCCGAGACCCGGTCACAGGTGCTGGAGACCGTCCAGCTGTTCCGGGCCAAGGTCGTCGATGTCGCTGCCGACGCCGTCACCATCGAGGCGACCGGGAGCAAGGACAAGCTGGAGGCACTCATCAGGGTGCTCGAGCCGTTCGGTATCAAGGAACTGGTGCAGTCGGGCATGGTGGCCATCGGCCGCGGTGCCCGTTCGATCACCGACCGCTCGCTGCGCGCGCTCGAGCGCAGCGCCTGACAGCCCGCAACCTCCATGATCATGTATTCGTTCGACGAACGATCGCGTGATCACGGGGGGAACCGAAACTAAGAGAGGCAGAGCAAGTGGCTGAGATGTTCTACGACGACGATGCCGACCTGAGCATCATCCAGGGCCGGCACGTGGCCGTGATCGGATACGGCAGCCAGGGGCACGCGCACGCGCTCTCGCTGCGTGACTCGGGCGTCGACGTCCGGGTGGGCCTGCTCGAGGGCTCCAAGAGCCGGGAGAAGGCGGAGGCCGACGGCCTGCGCGTGCTCACCCCGCGCGAGGCGGCCGAAGAGGCCGACCTGATCATGATCCTGGCGCCCGACCACGTCCAGCGCGGGCTCTACACCGAGCACATCAAGCCGGCCCTGGTCGAGGGCGACGCCCTCTTCTTCGGCCACGGCCTGAACATCCGCTTCGACCTCATCGAGGCGCCCGAGGGCGTCGACGTGGCCATGGTCGCGCCCAAGGGCCCGGGCCACCTGGTGCGCCGCCAGTTCACCGCGGGCCGGGGCGTCCCGGTGCTGGTGGCGGTGGAGAAGGACGCGACCGGCAACGCCTGGCCGCTGGTGCTGTCCTACGCCAAGGGCATCGGCGGCCTGCGCGCCGGCGGGATCAAGACCACCTTCACCGAGGAGACCGAGACCGACCTGTTCGGTGAGCAGGCGGTGCTCTGCGGCGGCGTCTCCGAGCTGATCAAGGCGGGCTTCGAGACCCTGATCGAGGCCGGCTACCAGCCCGAGGTCGCCTACTTCGAGTGCCTGCACGAGATGAAGCTGATCGTCGACCTCATGTACGAGGGCGGCATCCAGAAGATGTACTGGTCGGTGTCGGACACCGCCGAGTTCGGCGGCTACACCCGGGGCCCGCGCCTGGTCAACGCCGAGACCAAGGCCGAGATGAAGCGCATCCTCGCCGAGATCCAGTCCGGGCAGTTCGCCCGCGAGCTGGTCGAGGAGTTCGACAGCGGCCAGGTCAACCACCTGAAGTACCGCGAGGAGCTCGGCTCGCACCCGATCGAGCAGACCGGTGCCAAGCTCCGGCCCATGATGAGCTGGCTCAACGACTGAGCCTCCCGCCCTCCGTGATCATGCAATCGTTCGACGAACGATTGCATGATCACGGAGAGGCAGGGGCGGCGGGCGTCAGGAGCGGCGCAGGAGGCGGCGCAGCCGGCCCGGGGTGGGGCGGGTTCCAGGGACGTCGATGGTCAGGTCGCCCCGCTCGCCGAAGGCGACGATCACGCCGTCGCGTTCCCGGGGGCCGGTCTTGAGCCGTGCGTCCCGTACGGCCCCGAACGCGGCCTCCCTGGTCAGCCCGAAGGCCGCGACGGCCAGATGGACGTCCCAGCTCCCCGGGCCGAGCCCGGCCGGGTCGATGACGGCCTCGAAGCCGGAGCCGTGCGGGGAGGTGCCGACCCGCCGCTCGCCGGCCGTCGCACGCTCCCGGAGGATCACCTCGACGGCCACCTCGCGGGCCGCCACCTGGCCTATCGCGGCCTGCCCGTGCAGCCGTACGCGCCCGCCCGCCCAGCCCAGGGCGTCCAGCCGGTGCTCGACGCGGACCTCGTCGGTGATGTCGGCGTCGTGCCGGGGGACACCGCGCAGGTACGGGTACATGGCGTACACCCGCCCGCCCACCACGACGGCGCCCGCCCGGTGCCCCTCGGTCTCCTCGCGGATCAGCCGTTCCAGCTCCGCGTGCAGGCCGCGCTGGATGCAGAAGGCGCGCAGCCGGTGGGCGGCGGGCAGGGCGGCGCGCACCTCGTCGGCCAGCCGCTCGCCCAGCACGTGCCTGGTCCCGGTGACCAGGCGGCGCCGCTGGTCGTCGGCGAGTTCGAGGAAGCGGTGGTCGTACAAGCGCAGGACGTCCTGCAGGACGCTCACCTCTGGCTGCGTCATCGGGGTCTCCTGGGGCGGGATCGGGATGGAGCTGCGCTGTCCGGACCGGGTGGCAGGGATGGCCGGGAGTACGGAGCCACGTTAGGGCCAGGCGTCGTCACCGAGAGTGAACATCGGCCCCCGCGTGTCGTGGATCATGCATACGCGGTATTGCGCGACGGATACGCGGTATGCAGACTTCGTTGGCATGTCGATCCGTCACGGCCTGCTGGCCCTGCTCGCCCAGGGGCCGCGCTACGGCTACCAGCTGCGGGCCGAGTTCGAGTCCTCCACCGGCGCCACCTGGCCGCTCAACATCGGCCAGGTCTACTCGACGCTGAACCGGCTGGAGCGCGACGGGCTGGCCGTCCGGGTCGGCGCCGACGACGAGGGCCGCTTCATCTACCGGATCACCGCCGCCGGTGAGGGGGAGGCGCTGCGCTGGTTCGGCACGCCGGTCGCGCGCACGGACCGGCCCCGGGACGAGCTCGCGGTCAAGCTGGCGCTGGCGATCACCGCGCCCGGGGTGGACGCCCAGGAGGTGCTCCAGACCCAGCGGGGGGCGACGCTGCGCTCGCTGCGGGACCTGACCCGGCTCCGGTCGGACGCCCCGCCGGACGACCGGGCGTGGCGGCTGGTCCTGGAGTCGATGATCTTCCAGACGGAGGCGGAGGTCCGCTGGCTGGACCACTGCGAGCAGGTCATGCACGCCAAGGCTTGAACCTGGTCATTCCGGACGATGACCAGGATGACGTCAGGGCGCCGGACGCGCGGGGATAGACTTCTTGGTGGGCGAGGGCACGAGGAGGTGACTCGCGGCTCCAGCAGCACACATTCCCAGCAAAGAAGGAATTCTTCCGTTGAGTAAGCCTGTCGTCCTCGTCGCCGAAGAACTGTCCCCGGCCGGTATCGCGGTACTCGAATCCGACTTCGAGGTGCGCCACGTCGATGGGGCGGATCGGACCGCGCTCCTGCCCGCGGTCGCCGACGTGGACGCTCTGATCGTCCGCAGCGCCACCAAGGTCAACGCCGAGGTCTTCGGGCACGCCCGCAAGCTGCGGGTGGTGGCCCGCGCCGGCGTCGGCCTCGACAACGTCGACGTGGAGGCGGCCACCAAGGCCGGTGTCATGGTCGTGAACGCGCCGACCTCCAACATCGTCACGGCCGCCGAGCACGCCATCGCCCTCCTGCTGGCCACCGCCCGGAACGTGCCACAGGGCCACGCGGCGCTCAAGCAGGGCGAGTGGAAGCGCTCGAAGTACACCGGGGTCGAGCTCCAGGGCAAGGTCGCCGGGGTCCTCGGCCTGGGTCGCATCGGCGTCCTGGTCGCGCAGCGGCTGGCGGCCTTCGACATGGAGATCATCGCCTACGACCCGTACGTCCAGGCGGCCCGCGCCGCCCAGCTGGGCGTCCGGCTGGTCTCCCTGGAGGAGCTGCTCCGCGAGAGCGACTTCATCTCCGTGCACCTGCCGAAGACGCCCGAGACCCTCGGCCTCATCGGCGACAAGGAGCTGCACGAGGTCAAGCCCAGCGTGCGGATCGTCAACGCCGCCCGCGGCGGCATCGTGGACGAGGGCGCGCTCGACCTGGCGCTCAAGGACGGCCGGGTGGCGGGCGCGGGCATCGACGTGTTCAGCACCGAGCCGTGCACCGACAGCCCGCTGTTCCACCACGACAACATCGTGGTCACCCCGCACCTGGGCGCCAGCACCCACGAGGCACAGGAGAAGGCCGGCACGCAGGTCGCCAAGTCGGTCAAGCTGGCGCTGTCCGGCGAGTTCGTGCCCGACGCGGTCAACGTGCAGGGCGGCGCGGTCGCCGAGGACGTCAAGCCCGGGCTGCCGCTCGCCGAGAAGCTCGGCCGGATCTTCACCGCGCTCGCCGGCGGGGTGCCGGTCCGGCTGGACGTCGTCGTCCGCGGCGAGATCACCAGCCACGACGTCAAGGTGCTCGAGCTGGCCGCCCTCAAGGGCGTCTTCGCCGACGTCATCGAGGAGTCGGTGACCTTCGTCAACGCGCCGCTGCTGGCCCGCGACCGGGGCGTCGAGGTCACCCTGACCACCAGCGAGGACAGCCCCGACTGGCGCAACCTGGTCACCGTCAAGGGCACGATGGCCGACGGTTCCATCGTCTCGGTGTCCGGCACGCTCAGCGGGCCCCGGCACCACGAGCGCATCGTCGAGATCAACGGCTACGACATGGAGCTGGTGCCGGCCGAGCACATGGCCGTCTTCGGCTACGTCGACCGGCCGGGCGTCGTCGGCATCGTCGGCAAGCTGCTCGGCGACCTCAACATCAACATCGCGGGCATGCAGGTCGGCCGGAACACCAAGGGCGGCACCGCGCTGACCGCGCTGACCGTCGACTCCGCGATCACTCCCGAGGTGCTCGACGCCATCTCCGGCGCGATCGGCGCCGACATGGCCCGCCGCATCGACCTGGACGGCTGACCCCGGCTCACACCGTGATCATGCAATCGTTCGTCGAACGATTGCATGATCACGCTTGGGGCAGGAGGGCGCAGTCGCCGCACATGCCGCCGCCCGGCGGGACCCGGTAGTAGAGACAGCAGCTGCGGCGCCGGAACATCTCCGGGCGCAGCACCTGCTCGGGGGAGGAACCGGCGGCTCCGCCGGTGTCCCCAAGCGGCCCCGTGGATGTGCCGGTGCCCAGCTCTGTGGATGCGGGTGGTGTCGGGGCCGGGGTGCCGGGGAGCGGGTTCGTGAAGGTGCCGGTGCCCGCGAGCGGCTCCATGGTGAGCAGCGCCCGCACCAGGCCGGTGACGGGCACGGCGAGCTCCGGGCGCAGCGACCCGGCACGCAGGGTGCCCACCAGCGCGGACGCGGCGTTGCCCCAGAGCAGCCCGTCCGCCAGTTTCACCACCGCGCCGAAGGTCTCCCGCAGCGGACGCAACCCGCCGTCCACCACCGCGGCGTGCACCGCGGCCGGCTCTGCGGTGTTCTCGCCGCCCGGATCGGCCAGCCACAGTGCGATCGGCGCGCCCGGCGCCCAGCGCCAGTGCAGCCCGGCCAGGTCCGGTACGACTCCGTACCCGGCCGCGCAGGCGACCACGGGGGACCAGAGCCGGGAGGCCAGCGCCTGGAAGAGGATGGAGGCCGCGACCCGGTCCTCGACTCCGCCCAGCCGCCGCGCGTAGGCGGCGATCAGCCGGGCGAGGTCCCCGGTGTCCAGGGCGTCGAGCCGCCGCCAGGTGGGGTCCGCCTCTTCGGCGGGATCGGTGGCGACGGCGAAGAACGGCCCCAGCCGCGCGACCTCCGCCAGCGCCCGTGTCACCGGATCGGCCATCGGGTCAGCTCACGGCGGGCTCGGCGACGGCCCGGTTGAATACGATCTCCCGGGCGGTGCTCAGGCCGATCGCCAGGGCGCCCAGCACCACCGCCTCCCGGCCGAGCGTCGACACCTCGATGGGCGGCGGGCTCAGCGGGGTCATGGTCTCGAGCTGGTCGCGGACGACGTCGAGCAGCACATCCTCGCCGTGCCGGCCCAGCCCGCCGCCGATCACCACGAGCTGGGGGTCGAGGATCGCGGTGACGCTGGCCAGCGCCCGGCTGACGTTGCCCGCCTCGTACTCCACCGCCTGCACGGCGGCCGTGTCCCCGGCCCGCGCCGCGTCCCAGACCTTCTCCGGGGTCAGCCGGCCGGTCATCCCGTAGCGGCGCGCGGTCGCCACCACGCCGGAGGCGGACAGCACGCTCTCCAGCATGCCGTGCCGCCGGGCTCCGGGTGCGCTGGTGAGCGGGTCGGACTCGCCGAGCGGCAGGAACGCCACCTCCCCGGCCGCTCCGCTGGCGCCCCGGTGCAGCCGGCCGCCCAGGATGACGCCCATGCCGACCCCGGTGCCGATGGAGAAGTAGACGAAGTCGGCGACCCCGGCGCCGAGCCCGTAGGCCTGCTCGCCCAGGGCGGCGAGGGCGATGTCGTTCTCGATGACGAACTCGCCGGGCAGCCGCCCGGCCAGCCGGGCGGTGGCCCCCGGGCGCTGCCACCCCGGCAGGTTCGGGGCCAGCCGCAGCCGCTGCTGCTCGGTGTCGTGCACGCCGGGGGTCCCGACCACGATGTAGGTGACGTCGGTGGTCTTGATCGCCGCCTCGGCGGCGAACTCGCCGACGAGTGCCTCGAGCTGGTCGACCAGGGCGTCGGCGTTCGCGGCCTGCGAGCGTACGTCCCGGCGGACCACGATCTCGCCGCTCAGGTCGGCGAGGGCGGCACGCACCCATTCGCGGCCGATGTCGATGCCGAGGACCCAGCCCGCCCCGGGGTGGATCTCGTAGAGGACGGCCGCGCGGCCGGCGCCGCCGGTGCGGTGACCCACGGTGCGGACCAGCCCGACCTTCTCGAGGTCGGCCAGGGCCAGGGAGATCGTCGGCTTGGAGAGCCCGGTCGCCTTGGCGACCTCGGGGCGGGAGACCGGCCCGTTCAGCCGGATCTGCTCGTACACCGCCCGCTCATTGATCACTCGCAGCACGCTCGTCGTGCTCGCCGTCGGCTTGTCCAGCCCCACGCGATCCTCCCCCGTTACCCGCACAGAGGTTGCATATCACGCGGGGTCGCCGTACGGCGGAGAGGACCTCGAACGGATCGGCTATCGGGTGGCTGGGCGGCTCTCCGGCGGCGAGGTGCTGTCCCGGCGGTCCAGGGCGGTCTGCAGGGCCTTCGCGGCCTCCAGCCGAGCTTCGTCGGCCAGGGCGTAGGCGCGTTCGTCGTTCATGAGATGGACGCTCCGATTGAGAGGTGGCGGCAGAGAGTGAGTGCTGGAGCCTTCTCACCAGGGACGTTACCCGCACGTAACGTAACTGTCCCGCGTTCTGGCCATATTTCTCACATGCTGAGACGAAAAGCCGGACCGTCGGCCATCCTCCCCGGTCCCGGGATGTGAGATCCCGTTTCGCTAAGTGAGACCGACTCGGTAAGGTGAGCCCATGGTTTCCCGCAGCATCCGCCTGGCCGTCGTCGCCGGTGACGGCATCGGCCCCGAGGTCGTCGCCGAGGGGCTCAAGGTCCTGGACCTCGTCGCCCCGTCGTACGGCCTGACGATCGAGCAGACCCCGTACGACCTGGGCGCGGCCCGCTGGCACCGCACCGGCGAGGTGCTGCCGGACTCCGTGCTCGAGGAGATCCGGGCGCACGAGGCCATCCTGCTGGGCGCCGTCGGCGACCCCACCGTGCCGAGCGGTGTGCTGGAGCGCGGGCTGCTGCTGCGACTGCGGTTCGAGCTGGACCACTACGTCAACCTGCGGCCGGTCAAGCTGTTCCCCGGCGTCGAGACCCCGCTGGCCGGCGTGGCCCCCGGCGACATCGACATGATCGTCGTCCGGGAGGGCACCGAGGGGCCGTACACCGGCGTGGGCGGTGTCGTGCGCAAGGGCACCCCGTACGAGGTCGCCACGCAGGAGAGCGTCAACACCGCCTTCGGGGTGGAGCGGGTCATCCGCTACGCCTTCGAGGCGGCGGCCTCCCGGCCGCGCAAGAAGCTCACCCTGGTGCACAAGGACAACGTCCTGACCTTCGCCGGTGAGCTCTACCAGCGCCTGCTGCGCCAGGTCGGCGCGGAGTTCCCCGAGGTCACCACCGACTACTGCCATGTCGACGCCGCGACGATGTTCTTCGTCAGCCGGCCGCAGCGCTTCGACGTCGTCGTCACCGACAACCTCTTCGGCGACATCATCACCGACCTCGGCGCGGCCATCGCCGGCGGTATCGGGCTGGCGGCCAGCGGCAACGTCAACCCCGACCGGACCGCCCCCTCGATGTTCGAGCCGGTGCACGGCAGCGCCCCCGACATCGCCGGGCAGGGCAAGGCCGACCCGACCGCCACGATCCTCTCCGTCGCCATGCTGCTGGACCACCTCGGAGCGCCCGAGGCCGCCCGCCGTGTCGAGGCGGCGGTCGCCGAGGACCTGGCCGAGCGCCAGGGCGCTCCGGCGCGGAGCACCGGCCAGATCGGGGACGCGATCGCCAAGCGCGTCGCCTCCGGGGCCGGCTCCCAGACCTCCCGAGTAGCCGGCTAGGGCGCGCCGCTCTGGCCTGGCACAAGGCTGTGACAGAGCTTTCTCCGGGCGCGTCCGCACGGGCGCGCCCGTTCTGTCGTGCGTACCCGTGATCTGAGGAGAAAGAAAGGACGACAATAGGGATGCCGGGATCGCACCGGCGATCCGGGAGAGGACCAGTAAAATGACCACAGACTTCGCCATCCAGCTGGCGGCCGACCGCGTCGACGACGCCGAACGCGAGCGGTTGCTGGCGGACCCGGGCTTCGGTCAGCTGTTCACCGAACACATGATCACGATCGCCTGGGACACCGAGCAGGGCTGGCACGACGCGCGCCTCCAGCCGTACGGGCCGCTCTCGCTGGATCCGGCCACCAAGGTCTTCCACTACGCCCAGGAGCTCTTCGAGGGGCTCAAGGCCTACCGGCAGCCGGACGGGTCGATCGTCACCTTCCGCCCGCAGGCCAACGCCGCCCGCTTCAACAGGTCGTGTGAGCGGATGGCGATCCCGCCGCTCCCAGAAGAGCTGTTCATCCGCTCGCTCGAGCTCCTCGTCACGACCGACAAGGACTGGGTGCCGACCCGGGAGGGGCACAGCCTCTACCTGCGTCCCTTCATCATCGCCACGGAGACCGGGATGGGCGTCAACAGCCCGTCCTCGAAGTACCTCTTCATCGTGATCGCCTCCCCCTCGACCGCGTACTTCTCCGGCGGGGTCAAGCCGGTGTCGGTCTGGCTGTCAGAGGACTACACCCGTGCCGCGCAGGGCGGCACCGGCGAGGCCAAGTGCGGCGGCAACTACGCGGCCGCCTTCGTCGCCCAGGCCGAGGCCGTCCGGGAGGGCTGTGACCAGGTGGTCTGGCTCGACGCGGTGGAGCACCGCTGGGTCGAGGAGATGGGCGGCATGAACCTGTTCTTCGTGCAGGGCTCCGGGTCGGAGGCCCGGCTGCTCACCCCCGCGCTGACCGGCACCCTGCTGCCCGGCATCACCCGCGACTCGCTGCTCAAGCTCGCCCCCGACCTGGGCATCCCCGTGGAGGAGGGCCGGATCAGCACCGATGAGTGGCAGGCGGGCAACGCCTCCGGCGACATCAGCGAGGTCTTCGCCTGCGGCACCGCCGCGGTGATCACCCCGGTGGGCCGGGTCAAGGGCCCCGGCCGGGAGTGGCTCGTCGGCTCCGGCGAGCCGGGCCCGGTGACGCTGCGGCTCCGGGAGGAGCTGGTCGGCATCCAGTACGGCTCGCGGCCCGACCCGTACGGCTGGATCCACAAGATCGCCTGATTCTCTCCCGCTCGCCGTCCCGGCGCCGGGACGGCCCCCGATCACCTGGGGCGTCCCGGCGACCGGCGGGCGCTGATCGCCAAGGTCGGGTAAAGGATGTCTCGGATGGCGAGACCGATGTGACGTGTGAGTTTTCGGTGTGGCACACTGAATTCGTTATGCGCCACGCTTCGGTGATTATCGGCGGGCGCGCCGGCTGATCAAGGACACCGCCGGCGCGCAGACCTCTCACGTCCGTGAGGGGTCTTTTGTTTTTCCGGTGCTTTCACATCCCTGTCAGCCAGCGCCGCCCCGTATGGAGGAGAGCTCGATGCTCGACGACGGCTTCCACGTCTATGACACGACGCTGCGTGATGGGTCCCAGCAGGAGGGGCTCAACCTGAGCGTGGCCGACAAACTGGCCATCGCGCGGCACCTCGACGACCTGGGCGTGGGCTTCATCGAGGGGGGCTGGCCTGGCGCGAACCCCCGGGACACCGAATTCTTCGCGTTGGCTCGGACCGAGCTCGACCTGAAGCACGCACAGCTCACCGCGTTCGGCGCGACCCGCCGGGCCGGTGCGAAGGCCGCCGACGACCCTCTGGTGGCCGCTCTGCGAGAATCCGGCGCGCCGGTCGTGACTCTGGGGGCCAAGAGTCACGACCGGCACGTCGAGCTGGCCCTGCGCACGACGCTCGAGGAGAACCTCGCGATGATCCGCGACACGGTCTCCCATCTGCGTGCGGAGGGGCAGCGGGTCTTCCTGGACGCCGAGCACTTCTTCGACGGTTACAAGGCCAATCGCGCCTACGCGCTGGAGGTCGTACGGACCGCCACGGAGGCCGGCGCCGACGTGATCGCCCTCTGCGACACCAACGGCGGCATGCTGCCTGACGAACTGGCCGACGTCGTCCACGAAGTCGTGTCGGTCGGTGCCCGGGTCGGCATCCACTGCCACGACGACTCCGGCTGCGCGGTGGCCAACAGCCTCGCCGCGGTGCAGGCTGGGGCCACCCATGTCCAGGGCTGCGCGAACGGCTACGGCGAGCGCAGCGGCAACGCCAACCTGTTCACCGTGGTGGGCAACCTGCAGATCAAGCGGGGACTGCAGGTGGTCACCGACGCTCAGCTTGCCGAGATGACCCGTATCGCGCACGCGGTCTCCGAGATCACCAACCTCACGCCCAGCTCGCAGCAGCCCTACGTCGGCGTCTCGGCGTTCGCGCACAAGGCGGGGCTGCACGCCTCCGCGGTCAAGGTCGACCCGGACCTCTACCAGCACATCGACCCGCTGCGCGTCGGCAACGACATGCGCATGCTGGTCTCCAGCATGTCCGGCCGGGCGTCGGTCGAGCTCAAGGGCAAGGAGCTGGGCTACGACCTGACGGGGCCGAAGGCCAAGGAGGTCGTCGACAAGGTCAAGGAGCTGGAGGCCGAGGGGTACACCTTCGAGGCCGCCGACGCCTCCTTCGAGCTGCTGCTGCGCGGTGAGCTGTTCGGCGACCGGACCACCTACTTCCAGGTCGAGTCCTGGCGGACCATCGTCGAGCGGCGGCCGGACGGCGTGATGGTCAGCGAGGCGACCGTCAAGCTGCACGCCAAGGGCGAGCGCATCGTCGCCACCGGCGAGGGCAACGGCCCGGTCAACGCCCTGGACACCGCGCTGCGCATCGCGCTGGAGCGGCTGTACCCCGAGCTGGCCAAGCTGGAGCTGATCGATTACAAGGTCCGGATCCTGGAGGGCTCGCACGGCACCGGGGCCAGCACCCGGGTGCTCATCGAGTCCAGCGACGGCCGCGGCGAGTGGGGCACGGTCGGGGTCGCCGAGAACGTCATCGCGGCCTCCTGGCAGGCCCTGGAGGAGGCGGTGACCTACTCCCTGCTCCGGGCCGGCTACGACACCGGGCAGTGACGCCCGGGGGGAATCTTCTCCTCGCCGCGGGCATTACACCCAGCATGAGTGTCAAGATCACGAACAACACGGCGGAGAACCGCTACGAGCTCCATCAGGACGGTTCGCTCGCCGGCTTCGCGGAGTACCGGCTGCGCGACGGGCGGGTGATCTTCACCCACACCGAGGTCGATCCGTCCCACGAAGGGCAGGGGCTGGGCGGCGAACTCGCCCGGGGAGCCCTGGACGATGTGCGGTCCACCGGGCGGTCGGCCGTGCCGCTGTGCCCCTTCATCAAGGCCTTCATCGACAAGCATCCCGAGTACCAGGATCTGGTCGCCGGCTGATCCCGGCCGGCCGGGTGGTGTTCCGCCGGATCCCGCCCGCGGAACCCCCCCCGCCGCCGAACGGCTCAGGCCTGATCGGCGGACTGCACGACCTCGAACGACCAGAGTTCCGAACCGGTGGCCGCCGGGCCGCCGTGCCCGTGGCCATGGCCGGTCTGCCGGTCCGCGCCGCCGGCCGCCTGCGCGTCGGCGGCCGCCTTCGCGTGGCCCTTGGCGAACGACTGGCTCTCGGTCCAGCGCTGGAAGTCCTCCTCGCTCCGCCAGCGGGTGTAGACCATGTAGCGGTCGGTGCCGTCGACCGGGCGCAGCAGCTCGAAGTGCTCGAAGCCGTCGGCGGACTCCACCAGCCCGGCTCGCCCGGCGAAGCGGCGTTCGAGCTCCTCGCGCATCTCGGCGCTCACGGTCAGCACGTTGATCTTCACCACCGAAGGCACACACATCTCCTCTGTAGAAGTGACCCTGTGTAGAAGTGACCCGCTTGTAGAAGTGACCCGCGTCAGACCTGACCCCTGACGGGGTTCTCACGGTACGCGGCCGCCTGGGCGGATCCGCCTCAGCCACGCCCGGCGGGGCCGTGCCCGCCGTAGGAGTCCGCCTTTCCTGGCATTAAGGACGTCAATTGATGACCTAAAACCGGAATGGCGTTCAGCGCGCGGCGGCCCCTAGGATTATGGCTGGGCGGTCATCTTTTGCCGTCACGCAGTGAGATGATCGCAGCTCGCACCGGTTGCCATAACCATCGGTAATGGTTCAACTACCCAGAAAGTTAGTGAAACGCCATCAAATAGGTGGCGAGACGCCGTCGCGCTCGCCACGATGTGTGTCTACGGCTTCACGCCGCTGCGGGCGACCCGGTGTCTCCGCTACCGCCCGAGGGCCCGCGCCCTGCCCCGTGTCGAACCGGAGTGATCGAATGCCTGTCCGACGTCGCTGGGGCCCCGGGTCCGAGGGCCGTCCCGCCGCCGGTTCACGGGCACACGCCGCGTACGAGCTGGGCATGTGGTGCGAGCGCGAGGGGGAGCTGGAGTGCGCCGCGCACTGGTTCCGCTGCGCGGCCGAGGCCGACTTTCCCGACGCGGCGCTCCGCCTCGGCGGCGTGCTCGGCCGTCTCGCGGACGAGCAGGGCATGAAGACCAAGCAGTCGCCCGAGATGCTGCTGGCCGAGGCGACACGCTGGCTCTCCGAGGTGAAGACCAGCCCGGACGCCGTCGAGCTGATCACCGATCTGCTCAACCGCCAGCAGCGGCTGGCCGCCCGGCGGGCCATCGAACCGCTGACCGTCGGCTGATCCACCTCTAATCGGGCGAACAACCCCATCCCCTCCGGCGTCGGACTGAGTGACATGACTCTGTTCCCGCCCTAGAAGGTGATGAGTTGAACGCTTCGGACGTTCCGGATCACGAGCCGACCTCCGACCTCGAGCTCCCGGAGAAGGCGTCCGGCCACGCTGGCGACACCGCCACGGACTTCCCGCAGGCGGGACCGGACGACGCCACCGACCGGGTGCCGCTGCCCATCGCGGCCGCCGCCCCCTGGCCGGGGGCCGCCGGGTTCGCCGCTCCGCCCGTCTCGTCGGCGGATGAGGTGACCCACCAGAGCCCCCTGCCGCCGTTCCAGCCCCCGGGCGGGTTCGGGCCCCCCGGACCGCCCTCCGCTCCGCCGGCCGTCCGGCCGCGCGGCAAGCGCGGGGTGATGGTCGCCGCGATCGGCGCCGCCCTCGTCGTGGTCCTGGCGGGCGCCGCCGCCGCGATGCTGTGGCCGGGAGGCGGCGGCAAGCGCCCGATCGCGGCGGTGACCAGGTCCGCCCCCGCGGGCCCGGGCGGCACCGCCTCTCCCACGGGTTCTCCCGCGGGGACGCCGTCGCCCGGTGCCGCCCCGTCCCGCCAGGTGCCCGCGCCCGGCGGGTCCAGCGGCCCGCCGCAGAGCGCGCCCGCCTCGCCCGGGCCGGTGGCCTCCAGCGCGCCGCCGCAGCCCGGCGGCGCCCCCGCCGCCGGTACGCTGCCGAACGGTCTCGCGATGCCGTATCGGACCGTACAGCGGGAGCTGGGGTACTTCGAGGGCACCGTCACGGTCACCAACCGGACCGCAGCCCCGCTGTCCACCTGGGAGCTGTCCTTCAGCTATCCGGGCGCGCAGGTCAGGACGGTCTGGGGCGCCGTGCTCGTCCAGGCCGGCTCCCAGGTGATCATCCGGAACGACCCGGCGGCGGGCCCGATCCCGCCCGGCGGGACGTACACGGTGAGGTTCGGCGCGGGCGGGGTGCCCTCCATGCCGGCCGGCTGCCGGTTCGGCGGCAGCGACTGCGGCTTCACTCCCTAGCGTCTCCCTGGCGGCAGGCGCTCCCTGGCGGCGGGCGCTCCCTGGCGGCCGGGCACGCCAGGAGGTATGCGGCCGCCACGTGGGGTGGAGGTCTTGGCTAGGCTCGGGGGATGCGTATCGCGAGGTTCGCCGGCGACGGCGGCGTGTCGTTCGGGGTGATCGACGAGGACGAGGAATCGATCGCCGCGATCTCCGCCCACCCCTTCGGGGAGATCAAGTTCACGGGTGCCAGGCATCGGCTGGAGGACGTACGGCTGCTGGCGCCGATGCTGCCCAGCAAAGTGATCGCCGTCGGTAAGAACTACGCCGATCACGCCCGGGAGATGGGCGGCGAGCCGCCGGCCGAGCCGCTGATCTTCATGAAGCCGTCGACCGCGGTCATCGGGCCCGCCGAGGTGATCGGCTATCCGGAGAAGCTCTCCTCCAGGGTGGACTTCGAAGGGGAGCTCGCCGTGATCATCGGCCGGCTGTGCCGGGAGGTCCCGGCCGCCCGGGCGGCGGACGTGATCTTCGGCTACACCTGCGCCAACGACGTGACCGCACGCGACCTGCAGAAGCGCGACGTGCAGTACACCAGGGCGAAGGGCTTCGACACCTTCTGCCCGCTCGGGCCCTGGATCACCACCGGCGTCGACCCCTCGGACCTGCGCATCCAGACCTTGCTCAACGGCGAGGTCAAGCAGGACTCGCGCACCTCGAAGATGATCCACTCGATTCCGACGCTGATCGAGTACATCAGCCAGGTGATGACCCTGCTGCCGGGTGACGTGATCCTCACCGGCACGCCGGAGGGGGTCGGCCCGATGGAGGCCGGCGACCAGGTCTCGGTGACGATCGAGTCGATCGGTACCCTCTCCAACCGGGTCCTCGCCCGCGACTGACCCCCTGCGGCGGTACGGCTAGCTGTACTGCCCAGGCAGGTTGGTTGAGTTTGTGTGACGACACGGTGTGAATCTGCGTGATGACGAAGGCCTCCGGTTGTGGAGTGGAGCTGTCTAGGAACCGCTCCGCCAACAGGA